>JBKBNI010000004.1:1985-273031 GCA_046295455.1 Thermaurantimonas sp.
TGATTTGAAGATTGTTTGATTTGAAGATTGTTTGATTTGAAGATTGTTTGATTTGAAGATTGTTTGATTTGAAGATTGTTTGATTTGAAGATTAGTTGATTTGAAGATTAGTTGATTTGAAGATTGTTTGATTTGATTCATCATTTCATCATTTCATCAATTCATCTTCAAATCATATCATCAATTCATCTTCAAATCATCTCAAAAGTTCAATAATTTCATTTACCTGAGCCACTCTGCCTTTTATTTTGATTTCTTCATCAATCATCAAAACGGGCGTGGTGAGCACATTGTACTTCATCATTTCTTCAATGTCTTCTACTTTTACCACATTGGCTTCAATGCCTGTTTGTTTGAGTGCTTCAAGCACATTATTGTAGGTGGTTTTGCACTTTGGGCAACCGGGGCCCAGGACTTTAATCTCTGTCATATTTTTTGCGGTTAAATAAATTTGTTCGCAAATATACGAACATAAATTCGAAATTCGTAGAATTACGAACGCCGTTTCAAAAAAAATTATCTCAAAAGCTTGTTAAACAAAGCTTTGGCAAGCTCAAAATTCTCTCGGTTGATGCAGTATCGTGTGGATGGGGGTGTAATATCGCCTTGAATCAAACCTGCGTCTTTCAGCTCTTTCAAATGTTGTGAGAGGGTTGATTTGGCAATGGGAAGTTCTTCGGCCATATCGCCGTGGTAGCAGCACGTCTGAGAATTAAGCAGTTCCAAAATGGCTATGCGGACAGGGTGTCCCAAGGCTTTGGCAAATCTTGCTGTTTGCTCTTGTTCTTCAGTAAAATAATTGTTCTTAATTTTCAAAGACAGTTCAATTAAAGTCTCTAGTCCTCAAAAATATGTATAATTTTATTCAAAAGCATTAATGCCTTGATTTATTTGAAATATTATTTGAAGATGAACCAATGAACAAATTTTGTATACTCTATTACAAATTTTCTTTGTTGACGGTGGTTGTCTACTGATTGGATTTTAACTCAATAACGCATCAAAAGGTAGTTTAAGTAATTTGTCTTCTACAAATTTAGTTTGTAATAGAGGATTTTGTAAAATTATGAGTACTGCTAATTGCTAGAAAGAATCTGTTTTGCTTTTTTGTAGTGTTTCGAATGCAACGTCGTTTTTGTTGGCTAATTGTCCGCAGGCTGCGTCAATGTCTTTGCCTCGGCTTCTGCGGATTTTTGCAATGACCCCAATGTCTTCGAGGGCATTTTTATACGCTTCGATGCGGTGTGGCTCGGCTTGTTCAAAATTAGGATCACCGATGGCATTGTACTCAATCAGATTTACCTTGGCGGGTAAACGCTTGCAGAGCTTGACCAAAGCCCGAATGTCTTCATCGCGATCGTTTATATTTTTCCATACTACGTATTCGAATGTAATTCTGCTTTTGGTCCGGGCATACCAATATTCGAGTGCTTCTGTGAGTGTACAGAGGTCATTGCTCTGATTAATGGGCATGATGCGCGACCGCACTTCATCGATCGCGGAATGCAGAGAGACTGCCAGTCGGACACCGGGGTTGTCGTCGGCCAGGGTCTTGATCATTTTGGCTATGCCCACAGTGCTAAGGGTAATTCGCCGGGCAGACATGCCAAGGCCGTCTGAGGAAGTGATTTTTTCAATGGAGCGAATTACGTTGGAATAATTGAGCAGTGGTTCGCCCATACCCATATATACAATGTTGGTCAGCTGGCGATCAAAGTAGAGTCTGGCCTGCTCTCGAATGGCTACGACCTGGTCAAAGATCTCTTGTGCATCGAGGTTTCTCATTCGCTTCAGTCGGGCGGTGGCACAAAACCTGCAATCAAGGCTACATCCTACCTGACTTGAGATACAGGCAGTGATCCGCCTATCTGTGGGTATCAGCACACTTTCGACCACGAGACCGTCCCGAAGCCTCACCGCATTTTTAATTGTACCATCCGCACTTCGCTGTATTTGGTCTACTTGAATGATGTGAATGGAATAGTCCTCAGCGATCTTTTGCCTCAGCGATTTAGGCAGGTCGCTCATTTGGTCAAAGTCAGTACAGTTTTTTTGCCACAGCCACGTCTCAATCTGACGGGCTCTGAATGGTTTTTCGCCCAGGGCCAGGATGTACTGTTCTAACTTATCGCGACTAAGGGATCGAAGATCCGGTTTCATGGCACAAAGGTATTTTTCCACGGGGAAAAGTTCGAATTAGCGAAGACCGTGTTTCAGGAATTTGAATGCAATCGTGTCATGTGCCGAGGATTTACGATACATTCAATGTTTTATACCAGTAATTGGCAGAGGCTACCCGCCAAATCCATCGGGCATTTTTGTCATTCCCTGTCAAGAATTTCTTCTTCTCTTGTTTCCAGACCCTTGCATCTATTCCCGGCAGTTCCATGGATTCGTCGAGCAGCCAGCGTAGCTGATTTCTCAGCCATAAAATCTCTCCAGGCGTTACAAATCCCTTTTTATCAATCCTCCATGTAATGCCATTTGGCATAATGTCGGCGAGGGCTTTTCTCAGAATGAATTTGGTATATCCATTTGAAATTTTTTCTTCCGGGGGTAAGCGGTAACCAAATTCTACCAGCAGATGATCCAGGAAGGGCACACGTGCCTCTATGCTGAAAGCCATGGAGTTGCGGTCTTCATGCATTAGCAAAGTCTGCAAGATCGTGCTGTAAATCAGATGCCAGGAAAAGTTTCGGAGGGGCTCCGGATCCGCAATTGGCAGAAAGAAAGGTGTATCCTCTCCCCCCCGGAAAGCATTGGGATAAAAATGATGATATTCCAGTTTATACAGATTGTGCTCAGACAAAAATGTGCTGAGCAGCGACTTAAACACCAGGTCTGCAACCTTCGGTGCTTTCCAATGCTGCATTTTGCTAAAAGTGAAAAGCTCCCTGACAAATGTGGCTACGCTTCCCCTTCTGAGATAGGTGGCAAAGAGCCGGTAGAGTGAATGGAGGTATCCCATCAGATATTCGTCACTGCCTTGACCGTCGAGCAGCACCTTTATTCCGCACTTATGGGCATATTTCATCACAAAATACTGCGACAGATACGAACTGCCTGATACCGGAATGTCATACTGGCGGGTTGCGCGGATATATGCCTCAGACAGCTCAGATGTATCAGGCTGAAGCGTGTGATGCACTATTGACGGATACATCTTCCATACCTGACTGGCAAACGGCCTCTCATCGGCTTGCTCATACCATACAGTGAAGGTTTGAAATCTATCGGGATGGTAGATATGCTGTACCGCACAGACCACAGCAGAACTATCAATCCCGCCACTGAAAGTGCTTCCCACCTCTACATCGGCGCGCATATGCAGACGGATGCTGTCAAAAAACCGGTTTCTAAATTCCATTGAAAGATTTGTTTCTCCTCTGTCCATAGGACGGGCGATGAGGCGGTAATATGGAATCAAGGAAAGTTTTCCGGCTTTGAATATAAGATTTTCTCCGGGTTTTAGTTGTTTGATTTTCAAATAATGTGTTTCATCTGAATACACAGACCATCCGAGCTGAATATCGCGCATCAGTTGAAATGGATTCAGCTCACTTGAATACAATCTGGAGTATTTCAGCGCTTTTATTTCGCTTGAAAAGTAGACAGACTCATCATCGCAGACATAGTGAAAGGGTTTTATTCCAAAACGGTCACGGCTGCAGAAGAGTGTTTTTTCGCTTTCATCCCAGATGGCAAATGCCCACATTCCCCTGAAGCGCTGTATGCAGCTGGCACCCCAGTGCGTATAGGCATAGAGAATCACCTCAGTATCCGACTTGCTTGAAAATTGATATCCGAGAGATTCTAAATCTGCCCGGATTTCGGGGTAGTTGTAGATCTCTCCGTTGTAGGTGATGGTCAGGTGGTTGCGGATCATTGGCTGGTGTCCATCCGGTGACAGATCGATGATAGAAAGACGGTTGTGACCAAACCATACACCAGCCGAAGGACTTTCAATCCCGAAATCGTCCGGGCCGCGATGTGTCTGACTCTTTACCATTTGACTCAGAACATGTCTGGCCTCTTCGTCGGCCAATCGCCTGTCCACAAACCCGGAGATTCCGCACATTTTATATGAATAATTTTCGAAAGGCAAACATATCAATGCCTTTAGATTTGAAAATAACATTAAAAAACTAATTACGGTGTCTGATTGGTTGTGCCATACAATCCCCGGAACTATTGACTGCGGACAATTCTTTGGAAGCACCTTTAAACAGACGATGTACTTTTGCCCGCTGATTAGGCATTTATTACCCTGCATTGAACAACAAGGTCCTCATCGTCACCTACTACTGGCCGCCTTCGGGAGGGATAGCCGTGCAGAGATGGCTTAAGTTTTCCAAACACCTTTTAGACCTGAATTGGCATCCCATTATTTACACGCCCGAAAATCCTGAACTTTTTTATGAAGACCCAACAACCTTGGATGAGGTTCCACCTGGTATTGAAATTGTCAAAACCCGAATTTTTGAACCCTACTCTCTTTATCAATTTCTGACAGGAATCAAAAAGAAGGAATCAGGTTTTGGATTTGCAAAGGAGAATAGAAAAAAGTCATGGATTGGTGAACTTGGCGTTTGGATCCGAGGCAATGTGTTTATTCCTGATGCACGTGTTTTCTGGATAAGACCATCTGTAAACTTTTTGTCCGGTTATTTAAAAAAGAATCCTGTTGATACCCTGATCACTACCGGACCTCCCCATTCGATGCATTTGATCGGACTAGGTCTGAAAAAAAAATTTGACATTAAATGGATAGCGGATTTCAGAGATCCGTGGACGAATATTGATTATTACGCAGATTTAAAATTGACAAAATGGGCAGATGACCGGCATTATCGCCTGGAAAAAAAGGTCCTCGATACTGCGGATGCAGTACTTGTTGTATCAAATGACATGAAAAAAGAATTTGAGTCCAAGACCCGCACACCAGTTTACCTTATATCCAATGGCTTTGATATGGATGATTTTGATACCGCAGAGGCAGCTCCTGACAGCAGATTTGTTATTACACACGTTGGTACCATGCCGCCAACACGCAATCCGGATGTTTTGTGGAAAAGTCTGAAAAATCTGTGTGAGATAAAAGAGGACTTCAGCAGGGATCTCCTCATTCGTCTGGTTGGAAAAGTAGATGCAAGCATTCTCAAAAGCATAGACGAGCATGGACTCAGAAATCACCTGGACCATATCCCGTTTGTCCCCAGAAGCGAAGCTTTGAAATATCAAAAATCTTCACGGATTAATCTGCTTGTCGTCAACAATACTCCGAATGCTGCCGGCATCATCACCGGAAAACTTTTCGAATACTTGGCCGCCGGCCGGTACATCCTGGGCATTGGTCCTGAGGATGGAGATATGAGCCAGATATTAAGGGAAACAAAAGCCGGCGACACCATCGGGTTCGAAAATTTTGAGAAGGCTGTATCCGTTCTTACGGATTTGTATGAAAGGTTTAAATCAAATACATTAACCATTCAATCCGACTCCATACAAGCATTTTCGAGAAAAAATATTGCAAAAAAAATTTCCGATATAATTCACCATCTACATGTCAGATCATAAAATTCTAACCGTTTTGGGAGCAAGACCCCAATTCATCAAGGCAGCTGCTGTAAGCCGTGCTTTCGAAAGCATTGGCTTGCAGGAAATTATAGTACATACAGGTCAGCACTTTGATGAAAAAATGTCAGATGTCTTTTTCAGGGAAATGGAAATCCCTCAGCCTACACACCGGCTCGAGATACACTCTCTTTCACATGGTGCCATGACAGGTCGCATGATAGAAGGAATAGAGCGCATCATCCTACAGGAAAAGCCCTCTGCCGTAATGGTGTTTGGCGACACAAACTCCACCCTGGCAGGGGCTTTGGCAGCTGTGAAACTACATATTCCGGTCATACACGTCGAGGCCGGGCTGAGGTCATTCAACATGAAGATGCCTGAAGAAATCAACCGGATCGTAACCGACAGAATTTCTTCCCTTCTCTTTTGCCCTACGGAGACTGCCATTCAAAATCTGATGAATGAGGGCTACTCTCATTTCTCCTCAAAAATTGTAAGGTCCGGAGATGTGATGTACGATACGGCATTGTATTATGTGCAGAAGGCCAAGACTTCGACCAGCATCCTAAAAGATCTGAATCTGTCGGGCAAAACTTTTGTCCTGGCCACGATACACCGCCAGGAAAACACGGATAACCCCGAGCGACTCGCCGGCATAGTCAATGGGCTGAACCTCATACACGCCGAAATACCTGTAATTGTACCCCTGCACCCCCGCACACGCAAGATGCTTCAATCCCACACCATCGTACCGAAATTTCAATGTATCGATCCGGTAGGGTATTTTGACATGCTGGTTTTACTGGATGCATGTCGGGCAGTACTGACTGACAGTGGCGGACTACAAAAAGAGGCCTTCTTTTTCAGAAAACCTTGCATCACCCTGCGGGATGAAACAGAGTGGGTCGAGCTTGTGCAAGGCGGATACAATACTCTGGCCGGCTGGCAGTCAGACCGCATCGCAGCAGCTTTTCACAAGGGGGTACAGTCTTCTCCCGATTTTGAAAAAGATTTGTATGGCAAAGGAGATGCTGCGCTGAGAATTGCAGATGAAATTAAACTGTACCTCTCTTAGCCTTCATTGCCCATTCCGGATCGATTAAAAGTCCCCCTGCACGAAGTCATTCGGTCATTCTCGCCATTGAATCAATGTGCCATGTAAAACCTTTCTCTCAGTACATTAAATACTGAAAAAATCCACTCAACAACTCCATAGAAAGTTTATACCTTATATGTCGTGTACAAAGTGACCCCAAAACCGCATTTCCTCCTAAAAAATCCTACAACAATTAACCACTGCCAAAAGCCACCCAACTGACATGCAAAACATTCATGAGCAAGCTACTTAAAATCTCCACCGTTGAACATGCGCTTGCATTGCGTGTTGTGAATAAAAAAAAATCCAGGTCATGTGGCAGGAAGAAAACAATACACTTGTAAAAAAATTTGAATTTAAGGATTTCATCGAAGCATTCGGATTTATGACCCGTGTTGCCTTTTTGGCAGAGAAGATGAACCACCATCCTAATTGGAACAATGTGTACAATCGGGTTGAAATTCGACTAAATACCCACGACGCTGGCGGTATCGTCACGGATAAGGATCGAAAACTGGCGGAGGCCATTGACAATCTTTTGTAAATTAAGGCATTGTAATCAGCTTTTTGCTTACCCCGTAAGCGAGCAGATGACCTTGATTTGATTGTGTAAGAAGGATAATGTAATCATCTGAATCTGCTCTCAAAACTATGGGAGGTGCAGAACCATACACCGGAAAGCCCTCGATTATTTTGCCATCGCTTCCAAGCAAGGCTACTTTTTCATCTGATGAACTCGCTATGGCATATAATACACGACTGTCCACTTCCAATCTGTCAGGAGCAGTGGTGGGTTTAAAGGGCACCTTGCTGTCGAAAAAAGTTTTCTGGTCGCGCACGACCACTTTATTTCCGAAGGCATAACCCAGGAAGTCGCCCTCATGTCTTAAATGTCCAAAATCCGCTCCTTGCAGAATTTTTACGCTATCCACTTTGCCATTTTGAAAGGCATTGATCTGCTCTCCGTTTGTTTTGGTAAAAGTCACAAACCAGGATTTATCATCCTTCGGAAAATTGATTTGCACGGCGTGTGTCGTTTTATATGGATAGGCGTTGGTTTTTAATCTTGAGGTACCTGTCCTGTCGGTGACGAGTATCGTTCCGTCCTGCAGCTGGAAGAGCAGATAATCAAGTCCGCGGGAAGAATAATGTTTTGGATTGTAGGCAAGGGGAGCAGATAATTTTGTGAGTTGCCATCCCTTTACAGACTTTGCTTCTGTATCCAGGTTGTGAAGCGTCGTGCCTTCGCCGACGAGCAAGCGATAATTTTTTGTGTTTTCATAATCCATCAAAGCCGCTGCGGTTATGTCGTTTTTTAGGTGTACCGGCCAGGGTTTTACATCATTTCCGTTTCGGTCGAGCACGTAGATGCTTCGGTGGGTAATGAGTACATGCTGCAAGCGGTTGTTTTTGTACATATCCCATTGCGCGGAATAGACAATAGGGGCATCCAGTTGTTTCTTCCACAAAGTAGTTCCATCGGAGGAAAGCAGATGAACCACTGCCTTGGTGTCTTGATACAGAATTTCGTCTTTTTGGGTCAGGTGATTGACTACCCTGACCGGACCAAAGGCAATGTCGGCGCTTCTCAATGTCCATAACTGTCGTATTGATTGGTCATCCGATGTTTCGGAGCTGTGTATTATTGAAACGTATGCACTTTGATGTAAGTAACTCACCTGAAGCAAGGATTGATTTTGATTGCCGAGCTGCTCTGCAATCTGTGAAAGTCTGGTGTAATTCTTCTCCAGATTCTGTATTAGATATTTTTGAAAATGGCTTTTTTTGGAATACGCAATCAAGTGTCCGGTCTGACCGGATTTGGCTGATATTTTTTCAAAATCTTTATCCCGTGTCAAAAGACTTGATTCTTCCCATGCATTGATGCAGCTGAAAAGTACAGATTCATTTTCAGCCATTACAACAAATTCTCCGGTCCATGTGTAGTATCCCTCTTGTATATCATCTGAGAATCGAGCAAAAAGCGCATTCAGAAGTTTGAAGTTATCCAGTGGGTATATCACGTATCCTCGATACTGGAGGGGCTGCGCATTTCTTTTTGTCAGTTGCATGAGTTCGGCCGTCTTTTCAGCGTTTGCTGTGCGGAAGTAAAATACTTTTTTCAAAGCATTGTCGTGCTGGATATAAAAACAGCCAAACTCCCCTCTAAGCTGGTCCTGAATGGCAGCTTTAGGAAAGGATTTAAGTTCATTTTCCCAAAGTTTTTGATGTTTTATCAGCTTGTTGGTTTGTTCCAGATACTGTGTATACTTCCGATAGAAGGTTGCATAGTTTCCGAGATTGACATGCACAAAGGCATTCGCAAACTGTGGTATGGGCAGATGATGCAGTTTTTTTTCGCCTGGAGTGTTATGCGCCAGCACTGATAAGAAGTATCCCTGTGAATCCGGTACCTGTATCAATCCGTCGAATCGGATTATTGGCTCAGAAACATCGGCATCCATTGCTACCCATTGGCCTATCTGGCTTATCCAGTCTCTTTTATGACCCTTTAATAAAACTTTGGTAAGCTCTGAGAATTCCCGAAGATTGATCAGAATATTCAGAGGATCTTTTTTGTTGATCGTTTTGAATGCCTCTTTAAAAGCTGAAACGTATTCGAGAGAATGGGCACTTTGTCTGGTTCGGAGGGCCTCCTCAATCAAAACCTTGTGGCGGCTTACAAGGCAGATGCTTCCCGATGTAGCCACATAAAAATCATCAGACGCCTTGCTTGTAATCTGATACAGGGTTTCGCCTTCATAGGGGACTGAGGTCATGCCGAAAAGAGATGTATCGATTTTCAGGACGGGTTCTCCGGGAAGCTGTGTGATAAAGATCCATCCGTATTGACGAGCTCCTGTGAGGACCAAACCCGCTACCAAGGGCTTTTCATAAGAATATTGAACTGAGCTGTCCCCGGTCAGCAACCTCCAGAGTTCTAAATCCCGCTCTAAGTTTTTTGCGATTTCGGTTGATTTGACAGAGGAGTAAAACGGGTGTTTTTGAATCGATGAAACAAAGACATCGGGGCGGTGCGCATACAAGACGATAGCAGCTTCCGGTGTCAGAAATTGGAAAGGGGATAGGTGGGTTTCATTGTTTTTACCGCATGAAAAGACAATGAATAAGACAAGTACAAAACACCTTGAGATAGTCCGGAGTGGCAGAGTTTTCATACCTCAAATTTCCAAAAAAAATGAAAAATCAAAAGGCATGGAGTCTAAGAAGCTCTTAAACCTTTTGGTTTATTGCCATAAAGCCGGATTCGAACCGACGATTGAGTTAGACTTCCGACGTTTTTCCTTGAAGGATTTGCTGCTGAATCTTGATGCTAGATCTGTGTATCAGTTGAAAAATCTCAAGGACGACATCCTTTTCAAGACCCAATATGCCGGCCAACTGACTGCGATCATTCACGATCTCAAACCAGCGCTTGAATTGCAAGATGGTGATGTTGTTATTCCGTTTTAACTCACCGATGATTTCTACGATTTGTTTTCTCTTTTCGAGCAGTTGCAGAATTTCATGGTCGAGTTCGTCGATTTGATGTCTGAGTTTGGACAGGGATTCAAGTGCACTTGCATTGGTGGGGGTTTCTTCTCTGCGTACCAGAGCAGACATAATTTCCTTTAAGTGTTCGGGAGTTATCTGTTGTTCAGCATCGCTGAGCGCATCTTCGGGGCGGTGGTGAGATTCGATCATCAGACCGTCCATTTCCAAATCCAAAGCAGCCTGGCTGATTTCGAATATATAATCGCGCTTGCCCGAAATGTGGCTTGGGTCGCATAGAAGGGGCACATCAGGCATACAAGTTCTGAAGTCTACAGGTATCTCCCACTTCGGATCATTTCGAAAGACACTGGTACCTGAGGTAAAAAATCCCCGGTGTACAGCTACAAGCCGGTCCAGACCTACCTTTCTGAGGCGCTCGACGGCACCGATCCACAGACCCAGGTCTGCATGAATTGGATTTTTGATCATAACTGGCACATTAGTGCCCCGCAGTGCGTCCGCTATCTCCTGTACATAAAAGGGGTTGACCGTCGTGCGGGCACCAATCCAAAGAATATCGATGCCTGACTTGAGAGCAGATTCAGTCTGCCATGCATTGGCTACTTCCACGGCAAATTTTACCCTGGTCTCTTGTTTCACGCTATCGATCCAATGGAGCGCATGCTCCCCGATCCCCTCAAAGCTGCCCGGTCGGGTTCTGGGTTTCCACACTCCCGCGCGAACAGCGATCAGGTTGGGTATCTTAATGAGTTCGAGTACCGTAGTGCGCAGCTGCTCATAGCTCTCGGCACTGCATGGTCCTGCGATAAGCGGTATATGCGCTCCATTGGTTTTACCGGTTAATATTTCCGTTACGTCTTTCATAATCCCTCTCGCAAAAGTCCAACATTTTTAACAATTTCATAATCATATTGTTGGAAATAGTCCGGGATTTGGAGTTTTTTATTTTTATTTCACAATGGGCGCAACCCAACTCCATCCGGGCAGTCTACATTTATGACCGGTGCTTTAGCTGTCGTACACAAAATTCAGGTATTGTGTGCTCTGGCTATTGTCTTCATTCCGAATTACCAATGAGAGTTTTTCAACTGTTTTTCCGGATTTTTGGCCACTGAAAAATAAAATGATTCGTATAGGTTGACCTGAATTTGGTTTTGAAAAAACCAGTATTTCACGGAATACATAAAATCGGTTGAATTCAGCCAATGCCACGACCATTGATTTGTCTTGAGCTGGAAGGATCAAAACCAACTCTTTTGGCCTGATCACACCGGCTTTCCCGATCAGACGATGTATGGGAAGATTTTTGTCACCATGACGGGCGTTGTTTCGCGCCGATTGGGGTGAGTGAAGTTGATTTTGGAAGAAAGGAGGATTGCTGACAATCAGGTCGATGGAGAGATCTGTATCAAACGCCAGGAAATCAAGACACAGGAATTTAGTACGGCCTGTAAGGTTATTGATACGTGCATTTTCGGCAGATTGGTAGATAGAAGGCATGTGTATGTCAAGACCTGTAAGGAATGTTTGGAGGTGTTTCTTAAGATAAGCGAGCCCAATGATTCCGCATCCGCATCCCACGTCAAGAATGCGTTCAGCGGTGCAAAATCTGCGGATGGCTGCACTCAACAGGACAGCATCTGTGCCGATTTTTATACTCGATTGATGGTGATAAAGTTGAAGACCAAAAATCTGAAAAGCCTTAATTTCAGTAGAAATATCCTTTGACATAGCGGCAACACAATCCAGGGCTTGAAATTCAATAATCGGATAAAATTAGATAAATAGATTTGAATGGTATACCGTTTTTCCACTCGTAGCCATAAAAGAATTTGAAACCTGTGAAAGCCTGCCAAAAGGTTTGACTGTCAAATATTCGAAGTGCTCAGCCTTCCCCCGCTCAGCGGTATTCAAAAATAAAAGATCGGCACAGACATAGCGCTTGCAGGATGCATATACCTTTGCACCATGTCAGCGGGAAAATTGGAAAAAAGGGTATCGATACAAAACCGACGGGCCCGGTTTGAGTATGAGGTGCTAGATAAGTACATAGCAGGCATGGTACTGACGGGCACAGAGATTAAATCCATCCGTCAGAGCAAAGTCAATCTGACAGACAGCTATTGCTATTTTAAGGGTGAGGAGCTCTTTGTAAAAAATCTGCACATTGCAGAGTACACTCACGGCAACATCATGAATCATAATCCGCTTCGGGATCGCAAGCTCCTCCTGACCCACAGAGAATTAAGAAAATTAAAAGAATCGGTCAAAAATCAGGGTCTCACCATCGTACCTCTTTCGCTGTTTATTTCCGACAGGGGATTTGCGAAGCTGGAAATAGCTCTTGTGCGCGGAAAAAAACTCTACGATAAGCGAGAAAGCATCAAAGAGCGCGACCAAAAAAGAGAAATGGACCGCATGCGAATATGAGCAGATCAGGTAAATTACAAATCTTAATTACAGCTGGAAACGAGCAGGACAATATCCGCAGGGTACTCAATAGCATAATAGGTTGGGCCGATACCGTGCTGATCATGCTCGACAGCCAGAGCAGCGATCAGACTTATGCCATCGCCTCGGAATTTGAGGGGGTGAGCATTGTACGCCATCCTTACGACAGCCCTGCAAAGCAAAAAAACAGAGGTCTTGACTTGCTCGACAGGTGCTGGACACTGATACTCGATGCAGACGAAGAGGTGACTCCCGGCTTGAAGAGGTGCATAGATAAAATCGTTTCCAATGACTCGGGAACAAATTGTGCCTACTGGATTCGTAGGAGAAATAATTTTATGGGCAGATGGATTCGGTTCAGTGGCTGGCAGGGTGACAAGGTCATCCGATTAATATCCAACGATGGCAGGTGTAGATATCCTGATGTGCTTGTGCATGAAGAAATGGAATGTACCGGAAAAATCGGCCTTATCGATGAGCCCCTGCTTCACTATACATATAGGGGACTTGATCAGTACATGGAAAAAATTCATCGCTATGCAACCTTGCAAAGCATTGAATTGTATCATAGAGGAGTCAGGCCCGGTTTGTTTCACTTTGCTCACAAGCCGCTCTTTCGGTTTGTGAAGCACTACTTCGTGCAGCAAGGTTTCAGAGATGGCCTTCCAGGTTTAGCCATCAGTGCCATTCAGGCGTGGGGAGTTTTCGAAAGATATTTGAAGATCAGGGAGTTGTACAGATTAAACAGTAAATAAATGATCAATCAGTTTTTGGGATACTTCTTCTTTATTGTCTCCACCTTTGCACTTTTTGTATTCTATTTTATCAAGGTTTACTGGCATTACAAGCTTATTTTGGTGCAGGAGAAAAAGGGGCAAAAATCCGAAGCAGCACAGCCCTTGGATCTGATTCTTTTTAACTGGAGAGCTCCCGACGAGCGCAGCTTGAGATTAAAAGCTCTTTGGATGTATCCTCTGCTGTTTCCGGTGGAGATCGATCCGAGTGACCGAGATGAAGTGTTGAGGTTAAAAAAAATCATTAAACGCTGGAATATAGCTCTTTATCTAAATCTGATTGCTTTATTTCTATCCTACATCTACATTTCGAAAACGATTTTCGGCGCAACATAAAAAAAGCCCGCATAAAGACTGCGGGCTTTGGCACAATTGATTACCTGGGAAAATTCGCTACAGAAGACTTTTGATAATAGATTCAAGCATGTCGATAGGAGGATTTACGGCTGCAATATTGCCGTTTTTATCCAGCAGAATAACAAAGGGTATGTTTTCGATCCCAAAATCATTGACCACACTGGAATTCCAACCCATTAGTTCACTTACATGATAAGGCCAGTCGAGTTTATCTTCCCGAATGGCCGTTTGCCAGGCATCACGGGGGGAGGGCTGGTTGGGGATTCCATCGAGCGAGACACTGTATACAGTAAAGCCTTTATCCTTGTATTTATTATACAGCGATACGATTTTTGGATTGTTCATCCGGCAGGGGCGGCACCAGGCCGCCCAAAAATCCACCAGGACAGTTTTGCCTTTGAGCGATGACAAGGGGATGACTTCTCCTTCATCATTGGCAAGTGAAATTTCCGGCATAGGATTGCCTTCTTTGATACGAGCGGCATTTTCGCGTCTTTTGAGATCTACCTCAATCATCTCTTTAATTTTTTTATTTCTGTTTGAAAAAAAGACGGAGTGCATGTTATCTGGATATTTTTTACTCAAGCCTTTTTCTACCTTTTCAAATATTTCAAAATTTTCCATAGGATTGATGAGCGGATACTGACCAAGGCTTTGGTAGAATGCGAAAATGACGGGCAGTTTATTGTGATATTTTTCGATAATATCTATCAGAGCCTGCCGATGTTCCTTGACTCGTCTTTCGTAAGCACCATCGAGGCTAACCCGTATTTCACTGTTGTATGTTCCGTTGCTTTCTGCGTTAGCAAGCTCATTTTCCAGACTGTCGATCAACTCAAATGAAATAAAATTTTCCCTGTTGATTTGGTTTAGTATTTCAATACCTTCGGAACCAGAGATTTTATCTGCTTCGAAGTCGGCGGTAGCATCGGCTTTTATGGTGATGTAATCACCAGGTTCGAGGTAGAGAGGTATCCGTTTTCCTTGAAGCAAGTCTAGCACATAGAAGCCTGGTTCGGATAGTTTAATCTTGTAGGTAAGTCGTCCGGAGCTGGGGACATCCAAAGAGTCGAGAGTAATTGCCTGCGTGGTGTCGGCAAGCAACACTGCAATTTTACGAGTATTGGATATGTCCATATTCAGGACTGCCTGATTCTTTGGTGAAAAGAGATTGCACGAAGAGGCAATCAATAGCATTATGACTAAATGGGCAATCAGATGAGATTTAATTTTCATTCGTAGTGGTTTATTGGTGTTGGTTTAAAAGATTTTGAAGAATGGAACTGGCAAGTTTTGGATCCGCTTTTCCATGAGTTCTTTTCATCACTTCTCCCATAAACAGGCCCAGCAAACCTGTTTTTCCGGCCTTATATTGTGCTACTTTCTCAGGCATAGAATCGAGTACTTCTCTAGCGGTCCGAGTCAATACATCTTCGTCTCGCTCTTGTATCAGATTGAGTTGGCGGGCGAGTTCTTCAGGATGTGTATCCGGATTATCGAGCAGGGCCTGAAAGAGTTTACCCTGAGCTATGGAGTGGCTTACCAAATCCATATCTACCAATCGGATCAGCTCGGCCAATTTTTTGGGCGATAAGGGGAAGGATGGGATCTGTGTAGCATTTTCATTTAAGTACGAGCGGATGGGTCCGAGTATGTAGTTGGCAATGTTTTTATAACTTGAGCTGTAC
Organism: Thermaurantimonas sp.; assembly: GCA_046295455.1. Lineage (GTDB taxonomy): Bacteria > Bacteroidota > Bacteroidia > Flavobacteriales > Schleiferiaceae > Thermaurantimonas. The sequence continues at coordinate 17,465 of JBKBNI010000004.1, forward strand.
CGTGTACATTCCAAATAATACTGAGCTTCTTCCTTTATCTCACATATCTGTGAAGCATCATATTCGGAGAGGCCATGATCTTGTATGAGGGTGTTTTTTATCTCCCAAGGTAGGGCAGGCATCGCCTTTTGAACCGATAGAATGAATTCTTCTGTTATTTTCAGCGGGGCCAGATCCGGGTCGGTAAAGTATCTGTAATCATGTGCATCCTCTTTTGTGCGCATTACAGAGGTGGTATTTTTCAGCGGATCATAGGTTCGGGTTTCTTGAGTGATGAATTCTCCTTTTTCGAGGCAATCCACCTGGCGAATGATTTCGTAATCGATGGCTTTTTGCACATTCCGGAAGGAGTTCATGTTTTTGATCTCTACTTTGGTACCAAAACTCTCAGCACCTACTTTCCGAACAGATATGTTGACATCACATCGAAGGGAGCCTTCTTCCATATTTCCATCCGAAATATCCAGATAGCGAACCAGTTTTCTCATTTCGGCGAGATAATTGTAAGCTTCCTGGCCATTTCGGAAGTCAGGCTTGCTCACAATTTCGAGCAGAGGAGTACCGGCTCGGTTCAGATCAATCAACGTGTAATATGGATCTATGTCATGAATGCTTTTTCCTGAATCCTCTTCAATGTGTATGCGGATCAAACCGATTTTCTTATCGTTTCCGTCGTCATCTTTTATCATCACGAAGCCATCGGTGCATATCGGAGTGGTGTATTGAGAGATCTGATAGCCCTTGGGCAAGTCGGCATAGAAGTAGTTTTTTCGGGCAAATTTGTTCAAATAAGTAATCTTGGACTGACAAGCCAATCCCAGTCTTATGGCATATTCTACGGCAGAGGCGTTCAGTACAGGCAAGGTACCCGGATGTCCCAGGCTGATAGGATTTACCTGGGTGTTGGGCTTGGCTCCGAACGATATGGGATCTGCCGAAAATGCCTTGCTTTTGGTCTTGAGTTGAACGTGAATTTCGAGGCCGATTACTGCTTCGTATCCTTTATAAGTCATTTACGTATGTTGCCGAATAGTGCGAATGCAAAGATAGAATTCCAATGGCCAGTGATACCAGAGAGTCCTTATTTTTAGGTTATTAAGAAAAATTTAATAAAAAAGCCACCCGCATTGGAGGTGGCTTGTAAGGTGTACCTGAGGCCGGAATCGAACCGGCACACCTTTCGGTACACGATTTTGAGTCGTGCGCGTCTACCAGTTCCGCCACTCAGGCTCTTTCTGCGATGCGCAAAAATACATGATATCTCCAATCATGAGTATCAATTTTTGATCCTCAAAACCTTTCTCAAAATTTTATACCTTTGTTATTATTTTGACTTATGCATCGAATTTTTCTCTATCTGGTTTTTGCCGTTGTATGTGTGGGTAGATTACAGGCGCAATCCTTGCAAATTACTCAATTTGACTCTCTCGTAAAGGGCAATGCATTTACCAGTGATGATATCTATTGTAAAGCAAGTGTGCGAAACAATTCCTCTTCCCCCAAAATTGTTAAGGTCAAAAGGTACTATAATCCATCGAATGCTTTGGTAGACAGCAATGCCATTTGTTGGGGATTTTGTTTTGAACCGGAAGTCAATGTCAGTCCTGTGGGGATCACGATAGCAGCCGGAGCAACCAATAGCGTTGATTTTTCAGGGCACGTATATCCGGATAAAGATGGAGTAGCCCGCTCGGGTCAGATCATGTATACATTTTTTGTGGATGAAAGTCCGAGTGATTCGGTTTCTATCATAGTCACCTTCGAAGTCACCCAGACGTTTAGCGTTTCGAAGCTGGAAGGGTTAAATCGCATTGTCAGCGTATATCCCAATCCGGCATCCGAATTTATTGATTTCAATGTGGAATTAAACCTTTCGGAAAGAGCCAGAGTATCTTTTACCGACATCACCGGCCGCATTGTAAAGGTTGTGCCACTCTCGTCGGGGGATCAGAAACACAGAATTGTCATCAGCGATTTAAACCCCGGCATCTATCTGTACACGCTTACCGTCGACGGTAAGCCGGAATCTACCAGGCGATTGGTTATTAAGCGCTAATAGTTACTAATTTGATTTAAAAGGCATCCCAAAAATGCCTCGTTCTACAAAGCTCACAGGTTTTCACCTTTAGCCACCTTTTTTATGAGGTTGTAAAGTTTGTCTTCATCTCCGGGGATATATCCTGTATGCTGCCAAAGGACCTCCCCTTTGCCATTGAGCAGAAATGTGTGGGGAATGTTGTTGACATTCATAGCCCTTCTCAGGTCGGAATTTTCATCGATATAGATTTCATACTCCCACATTTGGCCTTTTGAAAAAGGTTTAACCCTTGAGGCATTTCTGGGATCGTCTATCGAAACAGCGATAATCTTTACCCCGGTTTCGGACTGCCACTCTTCATAGACTTCTCTGATGGCATTGAGTTCTGTAACACAGGGCTTGCACCACGTCGCCCAAAAGCTGAGAACGATTGGGGCGTCTCCGTTTGTGATGACTTCAGATGCATTTACGGTCCGCCCGTTGAGATTCTTGATTTCGACCGATGGGATGTATTTAAAATTACCCGACTGGGCCGCCAATCCCATTGAAAGGCTGAGAAGCAGGGTTGTCAGATTCAATTTCATATGCTTAGGAAATTGGGTTTAGCACAGCGCTGTATATGGTGATCGAATTTGGATCACGGCCGTAATAGAGTTTTTCAATGGCTTCCAATATGTCTTTTGCCCGGAAGTAGGATGTATGCAATTCATTTTCACCGGTCACAGTCCACTGGATTGTATAGGAATTCTCCTTTGACCTGAAGTTTTTTACGTAATCAAGCATTTTTACCAGGCAGTCTTTTTTGTCAATGCCTTCGGTGCTGTGGAAGAGAAAGCTCTGATTATGCCTTGGATTAATGGTGATGACGTACAACTTGATATGGCCGTTACGCTCCTTGTACTCAAAAATAATGCTGGTATTTCCAAGATTGAGATAGCTCTCAATTTCTTTTTGTAACCTGGCTACCTCCAGATTGATGTCTTGCATAGATTCTACGGCTTCTTAACAATTCAGTAAAACAAAAGTATGCCAAGACCAAATACCAACAGTCCTGTCAGAAAGATAAAAAACGTATATCCAAGCAGCTCTGAAGCCCTGATGCGCGTAATATACAATAGCGGTATCGCCCAAAAGGGCTGTAGCATGTTGGTGAGTTGATCTCCGAAGGCGAAGCACATGATTACATTTTCAAGGGGAATTCCCAATTGTGCCCCGGCTTCGAGAATGACCGGCCCTTGAATTGCCCACTGACCACCACCACTGGGTATCAATATGTTAAGCAGAGATGAACTCACAAAGACCAACTGTAGAAAGGATGCTGCTCCGGCATGAGATACAAACCAACCCGTGATATCTGTAATAATTCCGCTATAGCGTAAAAGACCAATAATGCCAAAATAGAATGGAAATAATAAAACGACTCCCGAAGCACTTGTAATCGCTCTGTCGATAGATAGCATGTATGCTCTCAGACTTGCATGCAGCCACAGGCCTGAAGCCAGAAGGATTGAAATAACTACGTTGGGTGAAAAAAAGCCAAGACTTCTGTCCTGAATGGCCGTGTGTACCAAAAACCCAAATATCAATAAGCTTACAAGGCGGGCAGGCCACTTTTTAAATTCCAATGTTTCAGCACCCGTCGCAGTAAGTGCATTGGGTGTAGCCTCAGGCTCAAGAGGTGGTATTTCAGGTACATATGTGCCCGCTTTTCTTCGTGAGCTCAGGAGTAGTAGCGTGACCACTACCGAGAGGCATGCGACAAGGGTAATAATCAGTGTACTGGTGCTGAGCAGGGTGGAGGTGATAGCGATAGAATCGGACACTTCTATATCAGAGGAGACCATGCTTCTTAAGTGGCCAGACTCAGCAGCTTTGAGAGGAGCCGATCCTGACAAGCCTCCGTGCCAGATCATCATACCTGTGTATCCCGATGCCCCCAGGAGCGGATAGTCAAACGGAATTTTCCTTCTTTGCAGCGAATAGCCGGTAAGTCTTACGTAGATAGCACCCGCCACTAGCCCGAGGCCCCAATTGAGCCATGCCGCCATGGAGGAGATAAGCGTTGCGAACACAACGGCCTGGCTACCGCTTCGAGGCAATTCGGCCATTGACTTAAGCACACTGTGAACCTTTGGACTGATAGCAATCGAATATCCAAATACCAAAATCAGCAGCATCTGCAGTGTGAAAATCATTAGAGAACCATCCCAGAAGCCCTTCTGCCATTGATCCAATGTTAAAAAAAAACCATGACCATCCAGACCATTCCTCCACAGGGCAGCCACCATCACGACCATCGTAATGACAAAAGCAATTCCGAACTGACCCGGAATCAAATTTCGAAAGAGATGCTCTGCTGAAATAATTCTTAGTTTTGACATGGGCTTTGGGTCATATTATTTTTCGTAAAACAGACCATTGTCATCTTTTTGTCAAAAATGACAATGTTTCTTCAGACCTTGAACAAAATAATTGAAGATGAAAGCATATCAACTGGATATAGCTACAATTTTTGAAACCTTAGGAACAAGCAAAAGCGGACTTTCTCAGGACGAAATTTTAAAACGTCAGGAAAAATATGGACGGAATGTGTTGCCGGAAAGACCCAAAACACCTTCCTGGAAAAAATTTTTGGAACAATTTCACAATCCTTTGATCTACGTTCTTCTGGCTTCCTCCGTACTGACGGCCTTGCTACAAGACTGGCTTGACACTGGCATCATACTCGGTGTAGTCCTTATCAATGCCATTGTAGGATTCGTACAAGAAGGAAAGGCCGAAAAAGCATTGGAATCTATTCGCAAAATGGTAAAATATGACGCAGTGGTTGTGCGAGGTGGGATTGTTAAAAATGTGGACAGCAGTGAACTGGTTCCTGGTGATGTGGTCATTTTAAAATCCGGACAACGCGCCACTGCTGATATCAGGCTTTTTGAGTCCGATTCTTTAAAAATGGAAGAAGCCATTCTCACCGGTGAATCCATTCCGGTCGAAAAACATACCGAGGTGCTAAAAGGAGATTTAATGCCAGGCGACCAAAAAAACATGGTATTTTCAGGTACCTATGCTACATATGGCAGGGCCAAAGGGGTGGTCGTAGCTACCGGAAAAAACACACAACTTGGGCAGATCAGCGCTTTGCTCACCGATATTTCCAAGAGCACGACTCCACTTCTTCAAAAAATGGAAGATTTTTCGAAAAAACTCTCCTTTGCCATTCTTGGAATTTCGGGACTTGTGGCCGTGGTCACGTGGTACCTGCATCGATTCAGTACAGAGGAAATTCTTGTCAATACCATCGGAATCATCGTGGCAGCCATTCCAGAGGGTTTGCCTGCCATCATAACCATTACACTTGCCCTTGGTGTTCAGAACATGGCCAAAAACAAGGCGATCGTGCGCAAACTGCCTGCAGTGGAAACGCTGGGCTCGGTGACCGATATATGCTCTGACAAGACAGGCACGCTCACTAAAAACGAAATGACCGTCGTGGAATTACTTACCAGCGATCAACGGATCACTTTTGAAGGCTCGGGGTATGAACTTACGGGGTCGGTACATGGAGATACCTCCACCCAATCGATACAGATGCTTTTCAAGATTTTTGACCAGTGCAATGATGCTCAGATTCGCATTGAAAACGATAAAACCCTGCTGACAGGAGACCCCACCGAGTTGGCGCTCAAAGTAATGGTTAAAAAAGCAGGTCTTTCTGCCCCGGCCCCCGAGCGTCTGGCTACCATACCATTTGACTCTTCATACAAGTTTATGGCTGTAAAAATAAAAGAGGGTTTACATACCAAAATACTTGTGAAAGGAGCACCTGAGAAGATCCTCCAGCTATCTAATTTGGATGAAGATCAAAAACAGAAGTACACGGACTTTTTTAATCGCAAAGCGGCCAATGGATATCGAATCATTGCCGCAGGCTGGAAAGAGTCTGATTCTCTGGCTAACGCTTTGGAACCAAAGGATGTAAAAGACCTCCACTTTGCCGGGATTGCATGCATCATCGATCCCCCAAGACCGGAAGCAACCGAAGCCATTGCACGTTGCCATAAGGCGGGAATTACAGTAAAGATGATTACCGGTGACCATGTAGAAACAGCCGGTGCCATAGCTAAAATACTTGGCATAAAACATCCCGATCGCAAAATCGAAGGCCGTGAACTCGAAAATCTCACCGATGCAAAATGGCAGGAGATCGCCCGTAATTACAACGTCTTTGCACGTACTACACCCAAACATAAGCTCCGCCTGGTAGAAGCACTTCAATCTCAAAACAGAATCGTGGCCATGACCGGCGACGGTGTCAATGATGCTCCTGCTCTGAAAAAAGCCGACATTGGTATCGCAATGGGAATCAAAGGCACACAAGTCACCAAAGATGTGTCAGATATCGTGCTGACGGATGACAACTTTGTGACCATAGCACACGCCGTCAGGCTTGGCAGAGGCATATTTGACAACATCCGAAAAGCCATCATCTTCATTCTACCTACAAATGCTGCTGAGGCTCTGTCCATTCTGGTGGCACTGCTCGCCGGAGGTACTCTTCCGATTTCTGCTCCTCAAATCCTTTGGATCAATATGGTTACAGCCCTTACCCTGGCGATTTCCCTTGCCTTTGAACCTACAGAAGAACATGTGATGAATCGCCCGCCCCGCAAACCCACAAAGCCCATTCTCGACACATACCTCATATGGAGGATACTCTTCGTGGGTGTCGTACTGGCAGCGATTATATATGTATTGTTTGATTATGCAATCAGTACATATCAATCCCTTGAACTTGCCCGAACCATTGCAGTCAACGCCCTGGTCGCAGGAGAGGCATTTTATCTGTTAAATTGCAAACACATTCGCCATAATGTGTTTGCAAAAGATTTTTTTAACAACAAGCATGTCTTTCGCGCCATTGGGACGCTTGCCTTACTTCAGATTGCTTTTACCTACTTGCCTGTTTTTCAGGATATATTTAAAACTGTTCCGATGCAGATGTATCATTTTGGCCTTGTGCTGATCGGAGGTGTACTGCTGTTTCTGGTAGTGGAGTTAGAGAAGTTTATTTTCCTTCAAGTGTTTAAAAACCGTAGATCATCCTAACAGATGCACTGTGAAGCAAAAATTCAATTGTTTAAAATATTGTTGCAATATTCCACCAATATTTGGTTTTCTTTGAGTTGAAAAATTACCTCTGATGATTGACTCTGAACGACATAAAGGAAAACGAAGATTGTTGATTGACCAACTCAGAGAAAAAGGAATTACCTGCCATCGCACTTTGGAGGCTATGATGAAGGTTCCTCGGCACGTCTTTCTCGATTCAAGTCTTGAAGATCTGGCATACAGCGATCAGGCTCTGCCGATTGCAGCAGGCCAGACGATCAGCCAGCCCTTCACTGTCGGATTTCAGACTATGTATCTGGATATACAACCCAATGAGAAAGTCCTGGAAATCGGTACAGGCTCAGGCTATCAGGCAGCTGTACTCTTCCACATGGGTGCCAAGGTCTTCACTATCGAACGGCAGCTGGAGTTGTTTCAATTTTCAAAATTCATCCTCACACAGCTCGGAATCCGTTATGTTGGAAAATATGGCGATGGTCATGAAGGAATGCCCGCTTACGCTCCCTTCGATAAAATTATTGTGACAGCAGGTGCGTCCAAGGTTCCACCAAAATTGCTTCATCAACTCAAAGCAGGAGGGAAGCTGGTCATACCCATCGGTGAAGGCACGCAGAAAATGACATTGATTCAAAAAAAATCTGACAAAATCTTCACCGCTAAAGCACTTGGAGATTTCCGATTTGTACCCCTTCTGGAGGATAAGTCAGTGTGAGAAGCTCTCAATGGGCTACGGATTTTGTTTCAAGGCATATCCCAGCACCAAAGAGAATAATAATATACTCACTATATTGAGAATGAATCCTTTCTTAATCATTTCATTCATTCGGATCTGTCCGGTACCAAAGACCACTGCATTCGGAGGTGTAGCGATAGGAAGCATAAACGCACAACTCGAAGCCATTGCCACCGCCATACCGGTGAAAAAAAAGACCCGCTGATCTCCCTGTGCAAGGCTTGCTGCCACAGGCATCATCAATCCCGTCAAGGCTACATTAGACATACATTCCGTCGCAAAAATCGTAAAAGCGACCAGAAACACGACTAGGACTAAATCTGAGTGGAACGACTGACTAAAAAAGCGACTCATTTCGTCCGATATCCCCGTCTTATCAAACATAGAGGCCATGGTAAGACCCGCTCCAAAAAGCAGTAAAATTCCCCAAGACAACTCCCTTGTATCATTCCACTCGAGCAATTTCTGCCGATCTCTCCATCCCGTACCGACCAAAAAGAGAACCAGCCCGCCTGAGAGCGCAACCGATGTGTCATTGATGTAGGTTAGCTTTAGAAAAGGAGCGGCAAACCAAAGTGCCACCACAGTTCCAAAGATGATCAAAACTCTCCTCTGGGCAGAGTTCATCGCAGGAAGACGCTCGTACTCTTCTTTGATCAGTTTTCGAACTTCCGGAGAAAACGCCATGCTTTCCTTCGGCTTCATCAGTAAGTAAACGATGATCAAAAAAATTAAACTAAGTGGAAAACCCACTGTAAACCATTCGAAAAATGTGACTGGTGTTTGAAATTTTTCTGTATAAAATCCTGAAAATACCAGATTTGGAGGAGTACCTACAAGCGTAGCAATCCCCCCTATATTGGCTGAAAACGCGATCGAGAGATACATTCGCTCATGAAGGGGGGGCTCGATAGATGCACTGTTTACCAAAATGGAGAGGAGGGCAGTGCCAATAGGAATCATCATTATTGCAGTGGCTGTATTGCTCATCCACATACTCAGAAAATATGTCGCCAACATGACTGCCAAAAAAACAGAGGATAGATTTCGGTTAAACAAGGTGAGTAACCACAGAGCCAATCGCTTGTGAACGCCCCATTTTTCAACGGAAAGAGCCAGCAAAAAACCTCCGAAAAACAGATAAATCACTGGATTAGAATATTGAGCAGAGGCTTCTTTTAAAGGTACGATGTCAAATATTGGCAAGATAATTAGCGGAAGAAGGGCTGTTACTGCATAGTGGACAGCCTGATTAGTCCACCATATCAACATCCAAACAAACAATGAAATTACTACGGCCTGCCGGTGTGAAATACGGTCGTTTAAAAACACTAAGACAAGAATAAAACCTAATAAACCTGAAGAAATATTTAACAAATTTTTTATCATGATCACTGGCGAATTATGACAGCAATAATGAGCTAAAGCCCTGATTTAAAAAAGAAGATTCAATTTGTTTAGAAACATTTTAAATTGGAAACACGGATTTAAACCTCCAATGAAAAAAAATAGTTAGGAATATAACTTTGCAATCAGAGTATATATGTACCGAAACGATATTATGAGAAGTATGAAAACATGTTTTAACAGGCTCAATGTGATGCTGTTGATCGTTTGTATGGTGATGAGCGGCCTGTCTTTGGTTGCGCAAGGAGGGAATGGTGATTTACCGGGAGATCCTGAAGCAGGTAAAAAGCTTTTCAATGCTCAGTGTGCTGCCTGTCACAAGCTTGATAAGCGCCTTGTCGGTCCTGCTATGGCAGGGATTACAGAGAGGCGCTCTACAGAGTGGTTGATCAAGTGGATAAGAAACAATGCCGAGCTTCGAGCCAGCGGAGACAAGGATGCAATTGCTGTGTATGAAGAATATAACCGTTCAGCCATGCCAGCATTTCCTCTGCTGTCAGACCAGGACATTTTAGATATTTTAGCCTACACCATTGTAGGAGATAAGCCTGCAGCTCCAGCCGGAGACGCAGGCGTCGTAGCTACCGGCACGGCTCCGAGTGACCAGGGAAGTGGAGTGAATATCTGGATTCTTGCGCTGTTGTCTGCCTTTTTGTTGATTCATTTGTTGATTCTTATTAAAATCAAGAATACACTCCGAATTTTAAAAGGCGAGGAGCCAACTTCTGCATTTGAAGATCTTTCCAAAGGTGTACAAGTTGCAGTCAAAAATCGCAAAGTCATAATGGTCTCGACTATAATATTATCTGTTTTCCTGCTTAAAGAACTTTACTGGGGCCTCATGTCCATCGGTGTCGAACAAGGATATATGCCAGAACAACCCATCGCATTCTCCCATAAAATACATGCCGGAGAGAATGGTATTGATTGTAAATACTGCCACTACGGTGCCGAAAAAGGCAAGCACTCAAATATACCTTCGGCAGCACTATGTATGAATTGTCATACCTACATACAGGAGGGTCCGAAATATGGCACTCAGGAGATAGATAAAATTTATGCCGCTGTAGGTTTTGACCGTGAGACCAACACTTATATCCCAGGGTACGAGCAGCGCCCGGTAAAGTGGGTTCGCATTCACAATCTTCCTGACCTTGCTTATTTTAATCATGCTCAGCATGTAAATGTAGCAGGCCTTGAGTGTCAAACTTGTCATGGACCTGTTGAGGAAATGGAGGTGCTGTATCAATATTCAGAACTTACTATGGGTTGGTGTATCAATTGCCACAGAGAGACAGAAGTTAATGTTGACAATGGATATTACAAAGATTTGCACGACAAGCTTAAGGAAAAATACAAATCTCAAAAGGTTACCGCTGAAATGATTGGCGGTCTCGAATGTGGTAAGTGTCATTACTAAAAAATCTAAGGCTACATCATGGCATCTAATAAAAAATATTGGAAATCAGCAGAAGAACTGCATAACCCCGACTTGGTCGAAGCACTCGCTGCAAATGAATTCCCTAATACTACAGAATCTCTCCTTACACAATCCGAAAAGCTCTTAAATTCTACAGCCACAAGTAGAAGGGATTTTCTAAAATACTTAGGCTTTAGCACAGCTGCGGCAACTCTTGCAGCTTGTGAAGCACCGGTAATTGAATCCATACCCTACGTAACTGCACCGGATAAGCTAGTTCCAGGTATTGCCAGTTACTTCGCATCTCTGTATGATGACGGAAATGACTATGCAGCTATATTGGTAAAGACCAGAGAAGGTCGCCCTATCAAGTTTGAACCCAATAAAGAAGCCAGAGTAAATAATTGCACAAATGCCAGAGTTCAGGCTGCAGTACTCAATTTATATGACAGTACACGACTTAAAAATGCGAAAAAAGACGGAAATGATATAACCTGGCAGCAGTTTGATGATGAAATAATGGAAGGAATACAAAAGGCTGTCAGCAGCGGCAAAATTTTCGCTCTGGTCACTCCTACTATCAACAGTCCTTCCACAAAGGCAATCATTGATCGCTACAGAAGCACATATAATACATTTACCCATATTGAAATCGATTCTTTTTCAGTCTCCAAATCATTAGATGCATGGGAACAGGCAACCGGAGTGCGCAAGTTTCCAGTTTATCACCTCAATGAGGCTGATGTAATCGTTTCTTTCGGTTGTGACTTTATCAATGGTATACACGGCCAATCAGTGGAATCGGATTATGCCACCCGCCGAATTCCTTCGCCCACAATGTCAAAACACATACAGATTGAGGCCAACATGTCTCTCACAGGGGCAAATGCAGATAAAAGAATTAAACTGAAGGCCTCTGAAAACACACTTGCTCTGGCATCACTTTACAATGCCATCGCCAAAAAAATGGGCGCAGAAACCATAGGAACATCACCTGTATCCATCGATGGAGAACTTTCTAAAATTGCCGAATTGCTTGTTTCTAATAAAGGTAAGTCGTTGGTATTGAATGGATATAATGACAAAGATGCTGAGACATTAGCAATCGCAATCAATCTTCTGCTTAACAATTTTGGGTCAACAATATCTACCACAAAACATAATAATCTCCGCACCGGCGATGATAAAAAGTTTTTTCAACTTGTCTCCAACATGGAGAAAGGTTTGGTTGGTGTGGTAATCTTCGCCGGAGTAAATCCTGCCTACAACAAAATCAATGGCCAAAGACTGAGCTCAGCGATTTCAAAAGTTCCGACAACTGTTTGTTTCTCAGACAAAATGCATGAAACAGCCCAACTAACGCAGTATGTTGGCGCTGCTCATCATGCGTGCGAATCATGGGGTGATGGGTCACCATGCACAGGCGTCGTTCATTTTATGCAGCCTACAATAAAAAATCTGTATGATACTCGGCAGTGGCAGCATGAACTGCTGAGGTGGATAGGCGTAGACTCAGGATACTACTCATTTTTAAAGTCTCAGTATCAATCTCACTCATTTAATGATCTTCTTCATGATGGTTATAAAGTATTTGAAGATGCGATAACTCTTTCAATTGATTTTGCGCCGGCTACTTTAGCAAAGTCAGTAACGCTTAAACCTAAAAGCCAGGGATTTGACCTTGTAGCATATCAAAAAATATCAATTGGTACTGGCGAACTGGCAAACAATCCTTGGTTACAAGAAATGCCGGACCCAATCACTCGCGCATCTTGGGACAATTACGCTACCATAAGCAGAGCGGATGCAGAAAATCTGGGTCTTATCAATCGCAACGTTACCAACGGAGCTTTGAATGGCAGTTATGTCAGGATTTCTGTCGGAGATAAGTCAATTGAAAATGTCCCTGTCCTAATTCAGCCGGGGCAAGCCGAAGGTACTATTGGTCTTGCTGTCGGTTATGGTAGAAATGGCCTGGGTATGGTGGCTGATGGTGTGGGAGTAAATGTGCACTCTCTTCTTGAGGCCGACCAGGTAATTTCAGATGTTACCGTAGAAAAAATGCCCGGAGAGCACGAGTTTGCTTGCGTTCAGTTGCACCACACAATGATGGGGCGGACGATAGTGAAAGAAGTTTCGCTTGATGACTTTATCAACAGGCCAGCTCAGGATAATGGAAATGGCTGGAACGAAAAAACACTTTTTGAAACGTACAGGGGTCCATTGGATTCTAAAGAAACAAGTCTTTGGAAGGAATTTGATCATGAGACGGGACACTTCTGGAACATGTCAATAGATCTGAATCTGTGTACAGGTTGTGGGGCTTGTGTGATTGCATGTCATGCTGAGAATAATGTTCCGGTAGTAGGAAAAAAAGAAGTTCGTGTTTCCAGAGATATGCATTGGTTGAGAATAGACAGATACTATTCCAGCGATATGAATGACGAGCTGGCTGAAGAGCAGGGAATCTCCGGAGTCAAAAAGTTTGCATTGATGGAAGTCCCCTCTGACAATCCTCAGGTTGTATTTCAGCCGGTGATGTGTCAGCACTGCAATCACGCTCCGTGTGAAACAGTTTGTCCTGTGGCAGCCACCACGCACAGTGCCGAAGGTTTAAATCACATGACTTACAACAGATGTATAGGTACACGCTACTGTGCCAATAACTGTCCATATAAAGTCAGACGCTTCAACTGGTTTTTATACAACGAAAATCCAAAACAATTTGAAATCAACTACGCAATGAACGATGATTTGGGTAAGATGGTCCTTAATCCTGATGTTACCCTGCGTTCACGTGGTGTAATGGAGAAATGTTCATTCTGCATTCAAAGAATACAACTTGGAAAGTTGCAGGCGAAAAAAGAAGGCAGGAAAGTAAAGGACGGAGAAGTCGAGACAGCCTGCATGAGTGCTTGTAGCACCGGAGCGATAATTTTCGGTGATGTGAATGACGCTGAAAGCAAAGTGGCAGCACTGAAAAAAGACAAACGCATGTATCACTTGCTGGAAGAAGTTGGTACAAATCCTTCTGTCTTTTATCAAACCAAAGTAAGAAATCTGGTATAAAACAATTAACGAAGAGGAAATATGCATTACGAATCATCAATTAGAGAACCTTTAATCATAGGCGATAAGTCGTACCATGATATAACGGTAGAGGTAGCAAGGCCGGTAGAAACTAAAGCCCCCAAATCATGGTGGATAGTTTTCTCTATATCGCTTTTTGCTTTCCTTTGGGGAGTGGGCTGTATCCTGTATACCATCGGAACCGGTATAGGGGTATGGGGTCTCAATAAGACAGTTGGTTGGGCCTGGGATATTACCAATTTCGTTTGGTGGGTAGGAATTGGTCATGCGGGTACACTTATTTCAGCTGTTCTTCTCTTGTTTCGCCAGAAGTGGAGAATGTCCATCAACCGCTCTGCTGAAGCGATGACCATCTTCTCCGTTATACAAGCAGCATTGTTTCCGGGTATTCACATGGGTAGGATTTGGTTAGCCTATTTCGTTTTTCCGATTCCTAATCAGTTTGGACCCCTTTGGGTTAATTTTAATTCTCCCTTGCTTTGGGATGTATTCGCTATATCGACCTATTTCACCGTTTCATTGGTTTTCTGGTACACCGGTTTAATTCCTGATTTTGCAATGCTCCGCGATCGTGCTGTTCGTCCAGTTCAAAAGCACATTTATAGTATTTTAAGCTTCGGTTGGGGAGGTACTGCAAAAAGTTGGCAACGCTTTGAAGAGGTTTCATTGGTATTGGCAGGTCTGGCGACCCCTTTGGTACTATCTGTACATACCATTGTATCAATGGACTTTGCAACTTCTGTCATTCCCGGTTGGCACACTACAATTTTCCCTCCATATTTCGTGGCTGGTGCTATTTTCTCAGGATTTGCCATGGTACAGACTCTTCTGATCATTATGAGAAAAATGTTTAAAATGGAACATTACATTACCATACAGCACATTGAGCTAATGAATATTATCATAATGATTACCGGGTCAATAGTGGGGATTGCATATATCACAGAGCTTTTTATAGCTTGGTATTCAGGGGTGGAGTATGAGCAATATGCTTTTCTCAACAGAGCTACAGGCCCCTATTGGTGGGCATATTGGAGTATGATGACTTGCAATGTAATCTCTCCACAAGTTATGTGGTTTAAAAAAATCAGAACCAGCCTTATAGCTTCTTTCATTATCTCAATTATAGTAAATATTGGTATGTGGTTTGAGAGATTTGTAATTATAGTTACCTCATTGCACAGAGATTACCTCCCATCATCATGGACGATGTTTAGTCCTACATACGTGGATATTGGTATCTTTATTGGTACAATTGGTTTCTTTTTTGTATTGTTTTTGCTATACGCCAGAACTTTTCCGGTTATTGCTCAAGCTGAGTTAAAGACCATTTTGAAATCTTCATCTGAAAAATATAAAAAATCCCATTTAAAGTATGAGCACAGTCACACAGAGTCAAACTAAGACGATAGTTTCAGCTTTATTTGACGACGACGATATACTTCTGAGAGCAGTTAAAAAAATTAGAGGAAGTGGCTACTACATCAGAGAGGCCTACACTCCATTCCCAGTACATGGTCTTGATCACGCTATGGGACTTAAACCTACCAATATCGGCACTGCAGCCTTTTTCTATGGTTTGTTAGGTTTGTCGGTGGCAATATGGCTTACATATTACACTATGATCAAAGACTGGCCAATGAATATTGGTGGTAAACCGAGTTTTACCTGGGGCATGAATATGCCGGCATTCGTTCCTGTTATGTTTGAGCTTACTGTTTTTTTTGCAGCGCACCTGATGGTATGGACTTTTTTGTTTGTCAATGGACTATATCCAGGCCGTAAAGCTATTAATCCTGATCCAAGGACTACAGATGATAAATTTATGTTAGAAATCGAAGCCAACGGAGATACAGATTCATTGGTTGAACTTTTGAAAAATGAAGGTGCAGTAGAAATCAATAAAAAGGAAGAAGAAGCAAATGGAAATCAGCACTAAAATGAATTATTATTTAAAAGTATTGCTCTTATGTGGGCTTATCGTAAACGTCTCATGCAAAAGAGATCCGTCTAAGCCAGGTAGAGAATACATGCCAAATATGTACAGAGTAGCTTCTTATAAAACATATGAAGCTAATCCAAACTTCAAAGACAGTCTTGGTGCAAGACCTATTGTGGAGGGGACTATTCCCAGAGGTTATTATGCCTATGACGCCCCAAATACACCGGAAGCCTACGAAGCTTCTTTGCAGATAAAAGAATTTCCTGAGAGATTTAAACTCATATCAGAAAAAGATTTTGAAGAGGGCAAAAGACAATATACCATATATTGTGCAGTTTGTCATGGTGAAAAAGGTGATGGAAATGGTATATTAATAGAGAGGGGGAAGTTTGCGGGCGTACCCTCTTATGCATCCGCAAGCAGACCAGGCCTCACCCCAGTATCAATCTATCATGTTATAACACATGGAAAAGGGGTAATGGGGGCTCATGCGGCTCAGATTTTGCCCGAAGACCGCTGGAAAGTTGTACACTATGTGCTATATCTCCGTAATGAACTTGATAATAAAAATTAAAATAAGGTCAGATGAACTTTACATTAGACTCTAAGCTTAGAAACATTGGTTTTATACTCCTTGTAATTGGGATTTTGTCTTTTGTCTATGCCTTTTTCATTGCCGATTATGGACATGGTGCACATCATGATATGAATGAAGCAGGAGTGCACGCTCAATCCGAACATCATCACCACAGTTCTGAAAATAAACCCTGGGCGGCATTGATGGTTAATACTTTTTTCTTTTTAGGTATCTCACTTGGGGCACTTTTCTTTTTAGCTGTACAATATGCAGCTCAGGCTGGATGGTCTGTGGGAATCAAGAGAGTATTAGAGGCTGTAGCGGGGTTTCTTCCGGTTCCGGGTATCATAATGCTGATTATTGTGATTGCTGGCGTTGTTCTTCATAAAAATCACCTCTGGCATTGGACTGCTGAAGGTATCTCAGATCCAACTAGCCCAAATTATGATGCTATAATTGCAGGAAAAACCGCTTACCTGAATACTCCCTTTTTTCTTCTCAGAACAGTTATCTACATTGCAGGGTGGTATATCTTTTTACACTTTCTCAAAAAGAATTCTTACATCGGAGACCAGTCAAATGATTGGAACTGGTGGAGAAAAAATTGGAAACTCTCTGCTGGTTTTTTGGTTTTCTTTGCCATTACATCCTCTACTTCTGCCTGGGACTGGATTATGAGTATTGATACTCACTGGTTTAGTACTCTGTTTGGATGGTATGTGTTTGCTGGGTTGTTTGTTACCTCAGTCACCGTTGTAACCCTTACAGTTTTATATCTTAAATCTCAAAATTATCTCGACTGGGTTAATGAAAATCACATACACGATCTAGGTAAGTTTATGTTTGCTTTTTCTATATTCTGGACTTATCTCTGGTTCAGCCAGTATATGCTTATATGGTATTCAAATATACCTGAGGAGGTTACCTATTTTATGCCTCGTTTTACAATATACAAAGTACCATTCATCACGATGGTTGCCTTAAACTTGGTATTTCCCATTCTCGTTATTATGTCGAGAACAACAAAACGGATTGGAGCTTTTATTGTGATTGCAGGTATTTCTATTTTAATTGGCCATTGGTTAGATACTTTTAATATGATCATGCCTGGTACAGTTGGTGAAAATTATTCTTTCGGTATAGCCGAAATTGGAATGTTTCTTGGCTATATGGGATCGTTCATTTTAGTTGTAGGTCGAAATCTTGAGAAAGCTCCATTACTGATGAAGAATCATCCTATGCTGTTGGAAAGTAAACATCATCATATTTAATTTTATTTCAAATGGAAACACTGCTGTATATTTTTATTGCTCTTCTTATTTTGTTGGTTATATGGCAATTGATTCGAATAAATGAGATAACCAGTGAAATTAAAAAAGAAGACAATACAGGCCTCCCCGATCACAAGGAAAACGACCTACAGGGTAAATTGCTTTTTGGCTTTTTGTTTTTGATGTTAATTGGATTTGTTTACAGTGTAGTTGAGTGGGGACCAAGAGTACTGCCCGCACCTGCTAGCATCCATGGAGAAAAGACAGATTTTCTCTTCTATTTGACCATAGCGATTATTTGTGCGGCTTTTTTGATTACGCAACCTATTTTATTTTATTTTTCGTACAAATACAGAGGTTTAAAGGGCAAGAAAGCCTCTTACATAGAGCACAACAACAAACTAGAACTTATTTGGACCATTATCCCCGGACTTGTGCTGGTAGTTTTGATTTCATATGGCTTGTCTACTTGGGTAAAAATCATGAATCCGAAGTTTGAAGAAGATCCTATTGTAGTTGAATTGTATGCAAAGCAATTTGGATGGACAGCTCGTATAGCCGGAGATGATAATAAACTAGGTTATGCCAATGTTCGATACATCGAAGGAGTGAATATATTGGGTATTGATAAAAATGACCCATACGGTCTGGATGATATTGTAGTTCAAAATACCATTAAATTACCGGTAAACAAGCCAATAAAATTAAAAATGAGGTCACAAGATGTTATTCACTCGGCTTATCTTCCTCACTTCAGAGTACAGATGAATTGTGTGCCGGGTGCTATTACGGAATTTTCATTTGTGCCAAATAAAACAACTGCCGAAATGCGGCAGGATCCTAAAGTTAAAAAACAAATCGATCAAATAAATAAATTGAGAGAGCAAAAAGGTGAAAGTTTATATGAATTTAACTATATTTTGCTGTGCAATAAAATTTGTGGGTCAGCTCATTATAATATGCAAATGGTATTTGATATAGTCACTGAAGATGAATATCAAAAGTGGCTTAAAGAACAAAAAACATTTGCACAAAGTTTATAATTATAAAATTTTAAATCTAGAACTATGGCTTATGAAGTAATGACACCGGAAGTAGCTCACCACGAAGAGCGCCACCATCACAAGGAGACATTTTTTACAAAATATGTCTTTTCCATGGATCACAAGATGATTGCCAAGCAATTTTTGATTACTGGGATTGTGATGGGAACCATCGGAATGCTGATGTCGATTTTATTCCGTCTTCAACTGGCGTGGCCCGAACAACCCTTCCCAATTCTTAAGTTTTTCCTCGGAAAATGGGCAAGTGAAGGTGTTATGGATCCTTCTATGTATTTGGCCTTGGTGACTATACATGGAACGATCATGGTCTTTTTCGTACTTACAGCGGGTTTGAGTGGTACATTTTCCAATCTGTTAATACCCTTGCAAATCGGTGCAAGAGATATGGCTTCGGGCTTTCTCAACATGCTCTCCTACTGGTTTTTCTTTGCAAGTAGTGTTGTAATGGTCATATCAATTTTTGTTCCTGATGGACCCGCGGCTGCAGGCTGGACAGTTTACCCACCTCTTAGCGCCCTTCCTGCTGCCATGCCTGGGTCTGGTACAGGTATGACGCTCTGGTTGGTATCCATGTCGCTATTTATTGTCTCTTCTTTACTTGGGGGGATTAATTACATAGTTACAGTGTTAAACATGCGCACCAAAGGCATGTCTATGACCAGGCTTCCATTGACCATTTGGGCATTTTTCGTGACAGCCATTTTAGGGGTATTATCTTTTCCCGTTCTCCTTTCTGCCTCATTACTTCTCATCTTTGATAGAAGTTTTGGAACAAGTTTCTATCTGTCTGACATAATGATTCAAGGCGAAGTATTGTCCAACACAGGTGGCAGCCCTATCTTATTCGAACATTTATTTTGGTTTTTAGGACACCCTGAAGTCTACATAATTTTGTTGCCAGCACTTGGTATTACATCAGAAGTTATCTCTACCAATGCTCGTAAGCCAATCTTTGGTTATAGAGCTATGGTCGGTTCTATTCTGGCGATTGCTTTTCTATCTTTCATCGTTTGGGGTCACCACATGTTTGTAACCGGAATGAATCCATTCTTGGGCTCAGTATTTACTTTTACAACGCTGCTGATCGCTATACCATCCGCTGTGAAGGCTTTTAATTATTTAACAACACTTTGGAAAGGAAATTTGCAGTTTACCCCTGCCATGCTTTTCTCTATCGGTCTGGTTTCTACATTCATTACCGGAGGACTCACAGGTATCATTCTAGGTAATTCTGCGCTGGACATAAACGTTCACGATACATATTTTGTGGTTGCACACTTTCACATAGTGATGGGATTATCAGCGATATTTGGGATGTTTGCCGGTATTTATCATTGGTTTCCTAAGCTATTTACCAGAATGATGAATAGAAAACTTGGATATCTGCATTTTTGGCTCACATTCGTTTCTGCGTATGGAGTATTCTTCCCTATGCACTTTCTTGGAATGAGTGGCCTACCGAGACGATACTACACCAATACGGCGTTTCCTATGTTTGATAATCTAGCGGATATCAATGTTATCATTTCAATTTTTGCGATTGCGGGCGGCATAGCGCAGATCATATTCTTCTATAACTTTATTTACAGTGCAATCAGAGGACCAAAAGCCCCGCAAAATCCCTGGCGATCAAACACTTTAGAATGGACTACACCTGTAGAGCACATTCATGGCAACTGGCCAGGAGAACTGCCCACTGTACATAGATGGGCATACGACTATAGCAAGCCTGGGGCTCCTGAAGATTTTGTACCACAGACTGTGCCTTTGAGTGAAGAAGAAAAGAATACTTTCCAACATTAAGATTTCGTCAATACATATCATCCCCGCTTTTAGCGGGGTTTTTTTTATTAGTTAAAATGCATTCAGGAACGGATTTACATTCTGAATTGAAAAAAGGCGGATTTGCAGGAGAAGTGTACACCGACAACATCCACAGAGTTTTGTATGCGACGGATGCGAGTATATATAGAGAATATCCAAAAGCAGTTGTGTTTCCGAAAAATGAGGAAGATGTCTGCATATTGATCAACACCTGCAGAAAATTAAAGACATCAATCATACCCCGCACGGCTGGTACCTCTCTGGCTGGTCAGTGTGTGGGAAATGGGGTAGTGGCTGACGTTTCCAGACATATGACCGATATAATCAGTCTGGATACCAGTAGGGGAGTAGTTACAGTACAGCCTGGAGTGATACGGGATTCGTTGAATGAATTTTTGAAACCGCACGGTTGGTTTTTCGGACCTAATACATCCACTTCAAACAGATGTATGCTGGGTGGTATGGTTGCAAATAATTCTTCAGGATCGACCTCGATAAAGTATGGAACTACTCGCGACAAGGTTCTTTCGTTAAGAGGAGTTCTGACTTCGGGAGAAATAATCGAATTATCCGAAGGAGCGGCACCAGAATTTTTGATAAACTTTATCAATAATCTATTTTCAAATTCAAAATTGGTAAAGGAAATTGAAAACAGATATCCAAAGAAATCCATTCATCGGCGAAACACCGGTTATGCACTTGACTTAATTCTTGATCAATGGAAGATAAATCGGGACGGAAGCAAGCTCAACATTGCCAAATTGATTTCCGGATCCGAAGGAACCTTACTGTTTATCACTGAAATTACGGTCCAACTCGATCGCTTGCCCCCGCCGAAATCTGCTGTCGTCTGCGCACATTTCACTACCATACGTCAAAGTATGGAGGCTGCCATAGTAGCAATGAAATTATCGCCTTATGCTTGTGAATTGGTGGATAAAATCATTTTGGATTGCACAAAGGAGAACCTCGAACATCGGGAAAACCGGTTTTTTATAGACGGGGATCCCATGGCTATTCTCGCTATTGAATTCCGAGCAGATACAATTGAAGAGGTCAAAAGACTTGCTCAGATTGCAATAGACAATCTTAAAAACGCACAGCTTGGATATGCTTTCCCGGTTCTTTATGATGGCGATGCACAAAAATTATGGTCACTTCGTGCCGCCGGATTAGGATTGCTCTCCAATATACCGGGACAGGCCAAGGCAGTCGCGTGTATTGAGGATACTGCAGTAGATATTGAAGATTTACCTGATTATATCGATGAATTTGACCAAATAATGGCCCGATTTGGACAGCGCTCCGTACACTATGCGCATGCAGGAGCCGGCGAAATTCATCTTCGACCCATTCTAAACCTTCGCGACCC
This sequence comes from Thermaurantimonas sp., assembly GCA_046295455.1. Taxonomy (GTDB): domain Bacteria; phylum Bacteroidota; class Bacteroidia; order Flavobacteriales; family Schleiferiaceae; genus Thermaurantimonas. Next base: position 39,333 of record JBKBNI010000004.1, read on the forward strand.
TAATGACTTCAAACATTTACGTGAAATAAGTGAGGCCTCGGCCCGCCTGGTAAGAAAGTACAACGGCTCCCTCTCCGGCGAGCACGGAGATGGAAGAGTCCGGGCTGAATTTATAAAAGACTTTTATGGTGATGGTATCTACAAAGCTTTTTTGGAGGTAAAAAATGCATTTGATCCATTCAATATTCTTAATCCGGGAAAGATAGTACATGCTCCTCCCATGGATGTCTCTCTTCGGGAAGATCCAACCCAGCCACTAAAAAACATTGAGACATATTTTGATTACAGCAGGGATGGAGGGTTTCTGGCTGCAGTCGAAAAATGCAACGGCTCAGCTGATTGCAGAAAGCCTTTTTTGTCAGGCGGTGTCATGTGTCCATCTTATCAGGCTACTCTAAACGAAAAAGATACAACTCGTGCCAGAGCTAATGCATTGCGTGAATTTGTTTCAGGATCCATTAACGGGCAATCCGGCTTTGATCATCCGGAATTAAAAGAGGTAATGGATCTGTGTCTTGCTTGTAAAGGGTGCACCCGTGAATGTCCGAGCAATGTAGATATGGCAGCCATGAAAAGCGAGTGGCTGTATCAATATCAAAAAAAATTCGGACGTCCGGTATCCTCTGTATTCTTCGGAAATTTTGAAAAGTTGGCCCGATTGGCCTCCATTTTTCCAACATTGTCAAACTTTGTACTGCGTCACGGTATATCAGGATCGATTATTAAAAAATTTATTGGAATAGCTCAGAAGAGAGCATTACCCAAATTTGCAGAAAAAACTTTAAGAAAAAAAATTTCCTCTTTAATCAGCTTAAATCCCAAAAACACTGGAAAGATCGTTTATTTTTTCATAGATGAATTTATAAATTATAATGAACCTCATGTGGGTGAAAGCGCTGTACAACTTTTACAGGCATGCGGATATGAAGTTAGGTTTTGTAAGCATCCTGGAAGTGGCAGATCAATGATTTCAAAAGGGTTACTTCCCGAAGCCAGAAAGGTAGCCGAGCAGAATGTCAATATTTTTAAAGGATTACTATCAAAGGATATTCTCCTGGTGGGTGTCGAACCTTCCGCAATCTTAACATTTAGGGATGAATATCCGAGATTGCTGAGAGGGCCATTGCAAGAAGATGCCAAAAGGTTGGCTGAGAATGTGCTGTTAATCGACGAATTTTTAGCCAGGGAGATAAAGGCAGGAAAGATTCCAAAACCCCCGGTAAGTAAAAGCAGACAGACAGTTCATGTGCATGGGCATTGTCATCAGAAAGCACTGAGTACGGTGCGATACACCCGGGAGATCCTCGAATTTTTTGGATTTGAAGTAAAAATCATTCCTACGGGATGCTGCGGTATGGCAGGAAGCTTTGGATATGAGGCTGAACACTACGAATTGAGTATGAAGATAGGAGAAATGGTATTATTTCCCTACATTCGAAAGTTAGATATGAACAACCATGTAGTGGCGGTAGGTACGTCATGCAGACATCAAATATGCGATGGCACCGGCAGAAAAGCCTTTCATTGGGTCGAACTATTAGTTTAAATAAAAATATACACGAGTGCGATGTATGGATTTGATTCTGCAAGGAATGAGCAAATAGTAGAAGCACTGACACCTGAATTTTCTGAAGTGTTTTCAGCGATCGCATTTATTTGTTGAATAATATTCAGCAGAGATGACATTAGTCGGATTTCCTCCATTGCTCTTTCCGTCCATTACCTGGTTCTCTAAATGGTTGTGCATACCTTCGAGCTGTCTTGTGCTCGACTGGAAATGGCAGAAGCAATCTGCTTTCAATAGATTTTACATAGATGGGCCTAACGGCTTGCAGGCTCTAACGATACCTGTAAAACACCCATCTGTCGGCGCCAAGGTTAATGAAATAGAAATTTCTTATCACACTGATTGGCAATCACAGCATTTAAAAACGCTTTATTCTACCTACAACAATAGCCCTTTTTTCGAATTTTTACAAAATGATCTTAGTGATTTATATAAAAATCAACCTATTTTATTAATTGATTTTTCCGTGGCATCGATTGACCTCTGCCTATATTGGTTAAAAGAAAAAGGAATAGAAAATAAAGTAACTAAGGAATATAAAAATTTACAATTTGTTGATATCGAGTTAAAAAATGGAACTATCACAGATATGACAATGAAAAAATACCCTCAAGTATTTTCGTACAAAAATGGTTTTTTAGAACACTTGTCCTGTATAGATCTTATATTTAATGAAGGCAATATTTCAAAATCACATCTGCTTGATTGTTAAAGTATTGATATTTTCGCAAAAAATAAAAAATGACTTTTAAATCCGTATTGCTCAAGAAGACTTTTCTACTCACTTTATACATAGTTTTTAATATTTCAATAGCTCAAAGCCAATCATGCAATTTCACAGAGGTGCTTCAGATAGAAGCCCAATCCGGTATGCGAATTCGTGAACAACCAGACCTTAACTCTAAACCCATTGCAGGGGTACCATATAAAGCAGCGGTAGAAGCATGTAAGGAGACCTTTGGATCCGCGCGGATTGAGGGAATCGATGGGCAATGGAGATTTGTGAGATTTAAAAATAAAAGTGGCTACATGTGGGATGGATATGCTGTAGTAGTTTCCTCTCAATCTACCAAATCAATAAGTGTAGTCAGTCAAATCGAACATTCTCCGCAAACGGCTACTGCCGACAATTTATTGGAAGAGATAGTCTCCACCAAACCCCCAGGAAAAGCTGATTGGCCCTTTTCAGAGGTTCGACTAATCACAGAGAGTTACCCCTACTGTAGGGATATCACCGCTATTGACAGAAGTTTGTTTTATTATTCAGTATATTTAGAAGATGATTACTACGTAATTCGTCCGGCCGAATTGAGCATAGAACTAAAAAAAAATAGTCCCAAAAACGTATTGCACTTTAATATAAAGCCGGCAGAAGGAGATGGTTCTCTATTCATTATTGGACTAAAAGTGCCTGTTAAAAACTGGAAAAAAATCAAGAATAACGATTTTCTGCTCACTCAGCTAAATCGTACACTCACCCCTGGGATACGTCTGGACTTGTATCCTTATGAGCCTGGTGACTCGTATGGAAATATCAAACTAATGGCTTCCGGGACGGTAAAGTCCTATCAAAGCGATTGTCCGGTTGTAGAAAATTATTCCTTGATGGTAGAAATGATGCTGGATAAGAAAGAGTTTTTTGATCTTACAGACCAATTAATCCACCGTGGCAAATGTGGAGTTCCTGATATTTTCTGGTTTGGTGATTTGAACCAGGATGGATACACAGATTTAATACTTGTGGGAGAGTATCCAGAATATACAGCTTTTACATTATTTATGTCTCAGCCCGAAAGTGCTCTGAAGTACAAAAAGATGTCTGAATGGATTGTGGAAGATTGCGATTAATGAGGGATTTTGTTTTTTCAATTCTTTAGTTTGAAACCAACTGTTTACAGCGTCACTATTCAGTTATAAGGTATGGCTTTGGAAGGTTGTACCAAAATTGCAAACTTTTTTGAACCACAATTACTACTTGTGAAAAGGGCAGGGCTGCTTGTCATACATTATTTATTAAACTTTATAACTGTTCAACTCTCGGGACAGAGAAACCATAAGTACTCTATCTGGCATACTAAATTACACGGTTTTAATGTACTTTCGGGCGATTGTTAAAACAGGAATTTTAAAACACAGATGACCCAGGCCGAATTGGATCAAAATAAAAATGAAGATTCGCTGAAACTTCTTCTCAGTGAGCTCAGACATAGATTAGATAAAATTGCTATCGGTGGAGGACGTGCAAAAATCGAAAAACAGCATCAGCAAGGTAAGCTCACTGCCCGTGAGCGCATAGAGCTACTTTTGGACAAAAATGCTCCAGTGATTGAAATAGGGGCATTCGCAGGTTGGGATATGTACAAAGAACACGGTGGCTGTCCGGGTGGAGGAGTGGTGGTGGTCATCGGGTATGTAAGCGGCAGAATGTGTGTAGTCGTAGCCAATGATGCTACAGTAAAAGCAGGAGCCTGGTTTCCAATTACAGGAAAGAAGAACTTGCGGGCACAAGAGATAGCCATGGAAAATCGCATACCTATCATCTACCTTGTAGACAGCGCAGGAGTATATCTGCCAATGCAGGATGAAATTTTCCCGGATAAGGAAAATTTCGGGCGGATATTTCGAAATAATGCAATAATGTCTTCGAAGGGCATCACCCAGATTGCAGCCATTATGGGTAGTTGTGTCGCCGGAGGTGCCTATCTTCCTATCATGAGTGATGAAGCAATGATTGTAGATAAAACCGGTTCAATTTTTCTCGCGGGATCCTATCTAGTAAAAGCTGCAATAGGTGAAGATATAGACAATGAAACCCTTGGCGGGGCCACAACTCACTGCGAGATATCAGGAGTGACAGACTATAAAATGCCTGATGACCCAACAGCGCTGCAGACCATTCGGAAGATCCTTGACAAGCTGGGTCATCAGCAAAAAGCCGGATTTGACCGCGTCGAAGCAAAAAAACCTGTCCGAGATGTGCGCGATATATATAAAATCCTTCCGACAGATCGCTCTAAGCCATTTAAAACCCGCGACATCCTTGAATGTCTGATCGATGAGGATAGCTGGGTCGAATACAAAGAAGGCTATGGCAAGACCATTATCACCGGATATGCGAGAATCGATGGCTGGGCAGTAGGTATTGTGGCCAATAACCGCGAGATTGTTAAGAATAAAAAAGGAGAAATGCAGTTTGGTGGAGTCATTTACTCCGACTCTGCCGATAAGGCCACGCGCTTTATTGCCAATTGCAACCAAAAGAAAATTCCCTTGGTGTTTCTTCAGGACGTTACGGGCTTCATGGTCGGCAGCCGATCCGAACATGGAGGCATCATAAAGGACGGAGCAAAGATGGTCAATGCAGTCGCCAATAGCGTGGTGCCAAAGTTCACTGTGGTTGTGGGTAATTCATATGGAGCGGGCAACTATGCAATGTGCGGCAAGGCATACGATCCAAGGTTGATAGTGGCGTGGCCAACGGCACAGATTGCCGTGATGGGCGGGCAGCAGGCAGCCAGTGTGTTGTTACAAATTGAAAAGGCCAACCGTGCTGCCAAAGGAGAGGAAATTACCCCCGAAAAAGAAAAAGAGCTACTGCAATCCATCATTTCAAGATATGAAAGTCAGACCAATCCATACTATGCAGCTGCCAGACTGTGGGTAGATGCGATCATTGATCCTGCTGAGACCAGACAATGGATATCTATGGGCATCGAAATGGCGAATCACAACCCCGATATAAAGCGATACAATCCCGGAGTGATTCAGGTATAATGGATATGTATCGATTAAGAGGTAAAAAAGCCGACCCATGGGTCGGCTTTTTATTTACTGATCGGTGAGTTACTTTCTCTTTTGCGCCGGCCCAATAACTGCTCCTACAGCGGCAAGGAGGAGTAGCCCACCATCTACCGGCGTTGGATTGTTAGGTATACCGGGCTATACTCACTTTCCTTCCGTAGATTTAAATTCAGATAATTGAATGGCTTCATATTCTGATGCCAAAAGTTAATTACTTTGATTATTTATAAGCATATACGCTGTATTGAATTAGGTAAAAATGACATGGTTGTCGGGGGATAAATCTGCGATTATAATGTTGGTGGCTCAATGTATTTATTTTATGTTCTCTCCCCAAAATCCAGTTCCTTTTTCTGCCATACCGTCTGTAAGCAGCCTGGTTTGACAGGCCAGGCGAAAGCCATGTGATAATCCATTTTTGAAGGGAGGAAAGTTCAGCCGCCATTTTTCTCTCGATGTAGGTTCGGTACAGTCGCCGTGAAGGATCCTTATGGCGCAGGTTCCGCATGTGCCAAGCCCCCGGCAATTTAGCCATACACTCTGGTCGTTGTGTGGTGACAGACCGGCTTCAAGTAGTTGGCTTCGAAGCGTTTTTTCCGGATCTATTTCGATGATTACGTGTTTGAAGTTAAGCGTCGGCATTTTTACAATTTCTCTGATAAGACCCTTTAAAGAGTTTAAAGTTCATGTGTGTTGGCAAAGAGTTGATATAAAAATTTTTAGATATTACAAAATATACCGCAAATATTTATTGGATTCCGCTTACATTTCAATCGCTCAAAGGCAACAATATGATAAAAATAGCATCAGTGGTATTATTGATACTCTGTTTGGATGTATCGGCACAATTTTACGATGCAGGTACCTGGTATTATTCTTTTTCGGCGGGCGGAGTGGTCAGTTTTCTAAGCCATCAGTACACGTTTAATTCAGAGGAACTCGATATAAAAGCGAAGATCAATTTTTCGGCAGGTGGTAATCTCCATTACCGCATTACAAAGGACATTAGCTTGTTTGGGGGGGTGTATTTGCTCAGGGCGGGGGGTAATTATGGAAAAGAGCGTTTTAACGCGCCTTCGTTCAGACACTTTTCCATGAACTATATCCAGATTCCCGCGGGCTTACAATTTCAGCCAGACAGATGGCTTTTTGAGGCAGGGGGCTACGTCTCATACATGTTAAATTCGAGGGTTTCCATTCATCGCGATGAGATGATGGGCAATACTTCCATTAATCTGTTCAACGATACCAACCCCATTGATGCGGGTGTATTGGCGGGTGTGGGATATAGTTTCCAATTGGATTATGATGCCATGATCACTGCAGGCTTGCGGTACTACCAGGGATTGGTAGATGTATTCGCACCTGATTTTGCCCGCCTTGAAAACAATTATAAATCTACTTTTCATCAGGTGTATTTCATTTATTTGCAGGCCATATATGGATTTTAAATGTTGAGGTCATTTTATTTATTTGGTGCCGGCGGGCTGGGTAAGGAATACTTTCATTACATCTTTCAGGCGTTTGATTTTGAAAGTATATATGTTTTTAAAGGATTTATTGATGACAATGCTGTTGGGGTCGGTTTCAGAAACTTTCCGATATACAAAAGAGAAGAGGTTGATCTTTCGAAAAAATGTGCTATGCTCTTTTCTCTTGGAAACCCAAAATTAAAGAAAACACTTTATGACAATTATGAAACGAAAGGGGTTGAATATCCCATTCTGATTCATCCTGATGCGAAAATTGTAGATTTTGAAGGAGTCGAAATTGCCGATGGCAGTGTGGTCTGCCCGGGTTCGGTCATTACGACAGAAATTGTCATCGGCAGGCATGTACTCATTAATCTCAACTGCACCATCGGTCATGACGCCCGGATAGGTGATTTCAGCAGTCTGATGCCTGGAGTTCATATTTCAGGACAAGTTACTATTGGCAGTGAAGTGATGGTCGGAACCGGAGCCATGATTTTAAATGGAGTGACCATTGGCGACGGAGCAGTAATCGGGGCCGGAGCCGTGGTAAACAGGGATGTGCCGCCTGGCTGTACGGCAGTAGGTGTACCTGCAAGACCTATCCGTTAATATTCTCGAAGTTCAAATCGTATTGGAAGCGAATAGCGCACATTGACAGGTCTGTCGTTTTGTCGGCCGGGAGTCCAGGGAGGCATGTTTTCAACCACCCTGACGGCTTCTTCGTCGCAGCCGCCCCCGATACCCCTGGCCACTGCTACATCGCGGATCATGCCGTTGCGATCTACGGTAAATTGGATGATTACCGTTCCTTGGATATTGAGCTCTCTTGCAAGTCTTGGGTATCGTATGTTTTCAGCCAGGTATTTCATAAGGGCAGCTCTTCCGCCGGGAAATTCCGGTTTTACTTCTACTAGGGTGAACACGGTATTGTCATCGGTCTCTACTTTTGGAGTGGCTTTTTGTTGGTCGATGATCACACTGTCTATACTTTTTGATGTTTCTGTACCTGGATTTGCTTTTTGAAACTCCTCCTGAGTGGGTATATAGCTTTCTTCTTTGACTTCCTCATCTTTTTTAACCTCCGGTTTTACGAATTTTACAGTCGAAACTTCCGGTGGGAGTTCCAGAATCGGCTGTTGCTGCGGAATCATTTCGATTGGCGGGGGCTGCATCAGCTGGGAATAAGATACCACGGTCATTTGTTCAACCTTAATGGCATCTTTGTCTATAGAATATCTGTACTTGTATATCAATAACGGACTGCCGTACAAGAGGATCAAAGTGATCACAGATATCAGCAGCCCAAGAAATTCCCGCTTTGGGATGCGTTTACGCTCCACAAAACTGCCATAGGATTTGTTTCGCCTGAAGTACAGCCACTCTGTCCACATATCTTTTTGGATGGGCTTTTTCATCGGGGGATGAATTTGAGTTCGTCGTCGTTTAGTTCATCCAGAGCATATCGGTTAAGACGGAAGTTGTTTAGTTTGTCAATGATGTGTACCACTGTCTCATACGGAGAGAAATCCGTAGGTTTTATGAAAATTATTGGATCTTGAATGGCTGCGACCACTGACCGAAAAAATAATTCAGTTTCCTCTTGATTGCTCAATACCAGGGGAGAGAAAGACCTTTCCGGCAATCCAAAGTAATACAATACAGTATCCGTCTTATATGGAATAAGCACGACCACTCTTGACGCTTTCACGGAAGGACGCTCTTGAGCCTTCACTTCTTCTTCGGCCGGCATAATCAGCTCCATGGCAAATGGCCGGGTGAGCGTCGTAGTCAGCATAAAAAAGGTCAGAAGCAAAAAGGCCATATCTACCATTGGATTCATATCCAGATCGACTTCTGACCCTAATATTTTTTTTCGCAAGCGATCGGCTTTTTTCGATGTAGTCTCTTTCATGATACTGGCTCAGATGGTATTTTTTCGGTCAATAGATTGAATCGCAAGATTTTATTAGCCAGTAGGGTGTTGATCACTGATCTGACGTATTTGTAGTGAGTCGATTTATCCGCTTTGATGGCTATGCGAATGGCGGGATTAACCACCCTCGCCATTACAACCCAGTCAGACAATTCATTTTGCACGCTGTCCAGCGGTATTCCATTCATAGGAAAGGTATGCATCCCTTCAGCATCCTCCAGCAGTGCCGGAAGCTGAGAAATTGGTACTCCGAACCCGCTGAGCAAGCTGAAATTTTCGATTTGCTTTTCTGACAGTTGCAGGTCGTATCTACGGGCTACATGCTCAATGAGTGCCCTTTTTGAAAACTTACCATCGATCCCAAAAAAAATCTTTCCTTCACTACCCACATAAATGGTCATTACACTTACTTCGGGCATTTGAATATCTGAACTCGAGTACGGAAGGGATATTTCAGTGGGGTCATCCGTGCGAAAAGAGGTAGACAGCATAAAAAACGTAACCAGGAGAAAAGCCATATCTACCATCGGATTCATATCCAGCTTTACCAATTTTGGGCGTGCCTTTCCGATTGCCATTCTCAGTCATTTTGAAGTTTGAAATACTGAGCAATAGAAAAATTCATTTCGTCAATAGAATAGATTATCTGCTCTATTCGGGTAGCTAAAAAGTTGTATATCACGATTCCCAATGCAGCAGTAGGAATACCAAGTGCAGTAGTGACCAGGGCCTGAGAAATACCGCTGGCGAGCCCCACGGCGTCCGGCGCACCTACCCGGGCCATGGACGCAAAGGCGATAATCATCCCGGTAACCGTACCCAGCAGACCGATCAAGGTCGATATTTGAGCCAAAGTAGATATTACTACCATGTTTTTCTGTAAAATCGGGATTTCCAGTTGGGTGGCTTCCTCCAACTCGGTTTCAATCCATGCAATTTTTTCCGCCTGGGTTACAAGGGGATTTGCCTGATGCCACTGCTGATAGGCCTGCAAGGCAGATTTTACTACGTTAGCCAGAGCCCCGCGATGTTGATCGCAGAGTTTGTACATCTCATCCCATTTTGATTGCTTCAGGAGATTTCTGATTTCAGTGACAAATGTTTGAGTTTGAATCTTTCCATATGCGCTTCTCAGTGTAAGCACCCTCTCAACTGTATAAGCCAGAAGGATAATCTGGAATGAAATAAGCACAACGACCAACGGGCCACCTTTGTACATGACTCCCAAATAGTTACCCTTTACAGGTTCGCCCGAATTGTTGCCTCCTACAAAATTTGCTCCCGATCCAAGCACATACTCATATATAGTCCATGCGATAATGAGGGCGATGGGTATGACCACTATAGCAAACCAACGGTGATAATCTTTCATATGCATCGATTTTAAGGTAAATCAACACTTAATTCAATCATAAATAAATGATGATAGTCATTTTTTATACCCCTGAGAAAAGCAACAAAAAAGCCGGCAACTGCCGGCTCAATTTTGTATTACAGATATCCAGATTACAGATCTTCGAACTCCAGAGGTTTATTAGTATTTTTTGGTGGATATAACTTCTCTTTATTAAAATTTGGATCGTGCTTTTCTGAGATTACTTCTTCACCTTTTTCATGAATAATAAAATCTGTAATGTCATCAAGCATTTCTTTAAAAGCATTGAAGTCTTCTTTGTAAAGGTAAATTTTGTGCTTTTTGTAATAGTATTCACCTGAACTTTCGTTTAGCTTTTTGCTTTCGGTGATGGTAAGGTAGTAGTCATTGGCCTTTGTAGAGCGCACATCAAAAAAATAGGTGCGGCTACCGGCACGAAGTATTTTGGAGTAGATCTCTTCCTTATCAGCGTTTTCTTTCTCCTGCATGGTGATTGATTTTTAGATACTGCAAAAATATTTTTTTCCTACAAAACCACAAATGAGATTTGAAAAAGAATCAAAATTTAAGAAAGTATCTAAGCGAAAGATAAACAGGAAGTGCCCAGGACTGGACTCGAACCAGCACGCCCGAACGGGCACCACCCCCTCAAAGTGGCTTGGCTACCAATTTCAACACCTGGGCAGGAACATTTTTGGTGACTCGGCTGGGGCTCGAACCCAGGACCCCAACATTAAAAGTGTTGTGCTCTACCTGCTGAGCTACCGAGTCGGATTTGGTCTTTCAAATCGGGCTGCAAATATATAATCGAATTCGTCTGTAGAAATTGGTATTTTTAATTTTAGAAAAATTTCACAAACGTATCAAACATGTCATTACTACACCTTTTCGCATCATTTTGTTTAACGGAAACTTCTCTCCATGCAACCATTTTGAATTTTCAGTCGTCCATAGTCTAAAGAATGGAAAAATCTGCGGTAGCATGGAGAAACATTGGTTAGATGCCAGCGTTATAAAAAAGCTTAAAAATGGGGATAAAGCCGCTCAGGAACGGTTTTATGACCAGTTTGCTCCAAAACTGTTGGCTCTCTGCAGCAGGTATCTAGCCGATCCGAAAGAAGCGGAAGATGCTATGATCCAATCTTTATTAAAAGCATTGCAAAGAATTTCAACCTTTAAAGCAGAAGGCTCTCTTGAGGCCTGGGTGAAGAGAATTGCAATAAACGAATGTCTTACGCTACTAAAGAAAAACGTGCTATTCAACGTAGTTTCATTAAATGATATTGCCGAAGATGATGAAGACTTCATATGTGAAGATGTAGATGCGGAATATTTGCTCAGATATATTGCTGACCTTCCTTCCGGATACAGAGCTGTTTTTAATCTTTATGCAGTAGAAGGATATGCACATTCAGAAATAGCTGAGATGCTTGGCATCAGTGTAAGTACTTCCAAATCCCAGCTATGCCGTGCACGTACACTTCTTCAAAAAAAACTAAAAAATTATAATCAAAAAAATATTTCAAATGAATAATAATATAGATAAAATCTTCAGAGAAAAACTTGGGAAATTACAATTGGATCCCAACCCAGATTCCAAACGGATATTTATGAATTCTTTACCTCGAAATAATAAAAATCATATTCGTTGGAAATTACTGATTTCTGCTGCTGCAATATTTCTTTTCTTCTTTTTGATAAACAATTATCAAAGATCCAATGTAGCAGGAGTAGAACAACATGAGCAAGCCTCTGAATTGAGTATCATTACAACGAAACAAACCGAATCGCAGAAAGTCAATATATCGAATTTTGACTCTGAACTTCAAAGGACAAAAAAAAAGAAACCAAACCCAACGAGTTTTATAGAGAAAAAAATCAATTATACAAATCAATTATCTCTTGTATCTGCTCCGGTATCTTCAGATTCAATTTTAGATGAAGAAGTTGATTATATGGCAGCAACAATTGATAAAAATATACAACAATCAGAGTCTCAAATTGAAATCAGAATCTCAGGATTAGCTGAACAAATGATTTACTATGCCCAACAAGATAATCATTCAAGAAAAAGAGAACTATCTATGCATATTGCTCACCAAAAAATTACAATTCCTTCACCAATTATTGAAGATGTAGAGCAAACTTTTAATCAAGTAAAAAACGGTATTTTAGAAATTAACCTTGCGGACGTTGGAAAATCATTGACCAACTCATTCAGCAGTCGCATAAATACAAAGAAAAATCAATCACAAAAACCCAATTAATCATGAAGAAAATTCTTTTGTTTTTACTCATTTATTTATTAATACACGAAGCAAAACCGGTACTTGCACAGGTTCTCTCCACCGATTCGGTCCCTAAAGTGTCCATTTTCATTGATGTAGATGGAACTCAAATTTCGATTGTTACTCCTGATATTCAAAGTATTAGTGAAAAAGAATTAGATTACATCATCAAAAATGTAACACGAAGTGCTCAGAAATCCTCCTACAAAGTCCAACTTTTGCTAAAAAGAATTGATTATTTGAAATCTAACAATGTTTTGGAGCAAGTAGAAGCTGATCAAATTGTAGATGAAATACTTCAGATGTTTAAACAAAACTTGCAATTTGAAAAAATTTTTAAAGAAGATTGGGAAGACCAACTGGATGATCAGTTTGAGCGACTTAATGATGAACTGGAAAAATTTGATAAAAGAATAAAATCTATTGAAGAAATAGCAGGAATTGCTTATCAATCTCCGTCAGGTCCGGGTCTAAAAATCGATTCACTTGAAAGACTTAAATCAAAAAAAAGTCCTGGCACTGTATATGAATTCCCTAATTACAAGAGTGGTCAGTCTGCTTTTATTTTTCATTTTTCTGCGGGAGTGAATCAGTTGAGCGACAATGCCTTAATGGATGCAGATTTATATAGATCCTGGACTTTCGCGATTGGTTTTCATGGAAATAGAAAGTTTACAACATCCAATATGTTAGGTATTTATTATGGACTTTCATACAGATGGACTGCCTTTGGTCTTCCTAATGATGTGCGAATGGATGCTACACCTATGGGCATTGAATTTCAAACCGATCCTCAGTCTACGGCCACAAGTAGTAGGTTAAGAAGTCAGTCCCTTGAAGCACCCTTGCTCCTTACCTTTTCGCACAGCAAAGGATTTACAAATGGATTTTATTTTGGGATTGGTTTATTTGGGGGCTATCGTTTTGCAAATAGCACAATGGTGTCTGATCTGACTGGTAACAATGACATGAAACGCGAAACAAAGACATATGCTAACTTTCATGTGAATCCACTTTATGCAGGGGCACGCGTCCTAATTGGCGCAAGGGGTTTTACAGCCACGGCATCCTATGAGTTAAATTCCTATTTCCGTTCACGTGCCCAGCTTCCTTCTCTTAACCTTATAAGTCTCACCTTTGGTATAGATCTTACCAATTAATTCACGTCTGCCCGGGATTCAATCTCCCTTTTTGAGTGATTACCTGATTATGCTGATCAGGGATTCAAAGAAGTCAAATAGAAAAAAATTATGGGATTTTTTATTTGAATGTATGTACATTTGATGTAAATACATAAAATAATTGACCAAAGTATGAAAATAAATATAATAAAATCAGAAAATAGAGGTAAATCTGATATTGGATGGCTAAAGACAAGGTATAGTTTCAGCTTTTCTAATTATTACAATCCTCATCGGATGCATTTTGGTAAACTTCGGGTGTTAAATGATGATCAGATCGCGGCAGGTATGGGTTTTGGAATGCACCCGCACGACAATATGGAAATCATAACGATTCCCACAAAAGGGGCACTTAAACACCAAGATAGCATGGGCAATTCTGCTACTGTACACAGCGGAGAGGTGCAAGTGATGAGCGCCGGCAAAGGCATTTATCACAGCGAGATCAATCCCTATAATGAGCCAGTCGAACTGTTTCAGATCTGGATCTTTCCAAATGTGATGAATGTAGATCCTCGCTATGATCAAATGTCTTATCACAAAACGATCGAGCCGGGGCAATGGACTTTGATAGTAGGTCCTAAAGGTTTTTCGGACAGGGCTCTCTGGATTTATCAGGATGCATTTATTTCAATCTATGGAGCCAGCGATACACCTTCAGAGGCTACTTATTATTTGAAAAATCCGAATAACGGAGTGTATCTAATGGTGATTGAGGGAGGCATACAATTTAACGATATTCACCTGACAAGACGAGACAGCCTGGAAGTCAGCGAAGTAGACTCCCTGCAAATAGGTATTGAACCGCTTACAACCCTTCTTGCCATCGAAGTGCCGATGAATTAAATTGAGAATAAACTTGGGATTCCTGCACTGCAGGAATCCGATAATCTATCAAAATTGAAAATATTCTATTTAAATGACGGTATGCCAGTGATATCAGCTCCTGTAATGAGCAGATGGATGTCATGGGTGCCTTCGTAGGTGATGACTGATTCTAGGTTCATCATATGGCGCATGATGGGGTAGTCGCCGGTTATTCCCATACCGCCAAGTATCTGGCGGGCTTCGCGGGCGATCTTGAGAGCTATCTCCACATTATTGCGTTTAGCCATTGAAATTTGAGCCGTTGTGGCCCGGTCTTCATTACGAAGCACTCCGAGGCGCCATGTCAGCAGTTGAGCCTTGGTGATTTCTGTAATCATTTCGGCAAGTTTTTTCTGCTGGAGCTGGAAGGAAGCAATTGGCTTGTCGAATTGAATGCGCTGTTTTGCATAACGTAATGCCGTATCATAGCAATCCATAGCTACACCTATAGCGCCCCATGCGATGCCATACCGAGCACTGTCCAGGCATGACAGGGGAGCACCCAATCCAGAACGGCCGGGCAGCAGATTTTCTTTGGGTACGCGCACATTGTCAAACACCAATTCGCCTGTAGCACTGGCCCGAAGGCTCCATTTGTTTTTAGTCTCAGGCGTGGTAAATCCCTCCATTCCACGTTCGACGATCAATCCGTGTATTCTGCCGGTCTCATCCTTAGCCCACACTACAGCTATGTCACATATGGGAGCATTGCTGATCCACATTTTGCTACCGTTGAGCACATAATGGTCGCCCATATCTCGGAAGTTGGTGATCATTCCTCCGGGATTAGAGCCATAGTTGGGTTCTGTAAGTCCAAACGCACCTAGTAATTCGCCGGATGCAAGCTTGGGCAGGTATTTGCGTTTTTGCTGTTCCGAACCATATTTATATATCGGAAACATCACTAGTGAAGACTGTACTGAGCAGGTCGAGCGTACTCCGCTGTCACCCCGTTCTATTTCTTGCATCATTAATCCGTACGAAATATAGTCAAGGCCGGCTCCGCCGTACTCTTGTGGTATAAACGGCCCAAAAGCTCCTATTTCAGCTAATCCCTTTCTGAGTTGAGAAGGAAATTCTGCCTTTTGGGCATATTCTTCAATGATTGGTGTTACTTCCCGTTTTACCCAATCACGGGTGGTATTGCGCACCAGTTTGTGTTCAACGCTGAGCAGCTCATCTACAAGATAGTAGTCAGGTGCCTGAAATAAATCATTACTCATATTGTATACGTTGACTTCATTTAGATTTTGGCAAATGTACGGGGATTACACTTTTTCAGACCCGTGATTTTCAATCCCCCACCCATTTAACCTCTGTTTGTCCAAAAGGGTTTCTTGAGTACAAACCGGTGCTGCCCGCTAATTAAAGTTCTGATTGTATTTTCAAAGAAAATAATTCTGTTTTTTTGAACGTCAGGCTTTGGAGAAATTGGCTTTTCTTTCAGAATGAACATTCAATTTATTTCACGCCGGCTTTTGGCAATGCTATTGAAGCAGCCAACTCCCGGGCCTACAAAGCCATTCAATAAATTTTTTATCTAAAAGCCTAAACAGGAAAATAATTGTTTTTAATCACTTAAAATATCTCTACTATAGGCTTCGAAGTCAGAAGGTGGTTTGCCTGAAAACTTGCCCCAGTTAGGACAGAATCACCTAATGTATCAGGCGAGGAGGACATAAACGCTATACTTTATGTGACAATTTATACCAGGCACAATGCTATGGTAAGTTCATTGTACGACTGTGGCTTTAGAAGTAGTGAATTTTTGAATTTAAAGATATCAGATTTGAATAGTAAAAGACATTGAAAGATTTTTTCAAGGATTGCTGTGCAGAAATACCCGGTCGTAGCATTGCAGAGAAGTTGTAAATCAAGTGATTAGACGCATTTGCAGAAAAACGAATCTTCAGGCACCATTGTGTCCAAATTGATCTGGACGCAGCACGTTAGGTGTAGTCCCTTATGCCCTTACATGGAATGAAATATTTCTCTATACAATCGATATTCGTCTTTGATTAAAATTTTATTCTCTACTCGTGTGGTGCCTGATACAACAGGTGCAGTGTTTTGCCCTATGGTGACTGACGCGATTCATTAAGCATTTTGTCTGGCACCAGCTTTTGTAGCGTATTATCAAAAAACCACCAAGCACGCTGTGGTCTGAGAATGTTTAATTACTTTGATTAATCAAAGGCGCAAGCAACATAGCCCATTTTCTATAAAGATGTAATCTCTTCGTCATCTTATGATAATGCGACCTCGAAAAGGTCGAATCTTTGTAGACTCCGACAGCCTTTCACCAACATCTGCTTTTGAATTCTTCATGCAGGACACCATCTGAACTTGTGTGCCTTAGAGCCTCCTGCACACCTCCTGAAACCCGGCGATGTATCCGGCTGCAAATTTTTGTCCGCTGAAAACAGGGCGGGGGTTTACTTTTGTCTTTTCGACGTCAAGATGAAGGATATTCAGCACATCATTGAATCCGCATGGGAAGATCGTTCTCTTCTGAACACCGGTGAGACGGTTGCGGCCATTGAACGGGTCATTGAGGACCTGGACAAGGGACGTTTGCGCGTAGCAGAGCCACAAGGCGACCGCTGGATTGTACATGAATGGGTAAAAAAAGCCGTTATCCTATACTTTCCGACCCGCAATATGGAAACCATAGAAGCTGGCCCGCTCGAATTTCACGACAAAATTCCTTTGAAGCGCAACTATAAAGACCTTGGGGTGCGGGTTGTGCCGCACGCTGTCGCCAGATATGGCGCCTTCATCGCTCCCGGGGTGATTATGATGCCTTCATATGTCAACATTGGCGCCTATGTCGATCGTGGTACCATGGTCGACACCTGGGCTACGGTGGGATCCTGTGCTCAAATTGGAAAGAATGTTCATCTCTCAGGTGGGGTGGGTGTAGGAGGTGTGCTCGAGCCGGTGCAAGCCAGCCCTGTGATTATTGAGGATAATTGCT
Source organism: Thermaurantimonas sp. (assembly GCA_046295455.1). Taxonomy (GTDB): domain Bacteria; phylum Bacteroidota; class Bacteroidia; order Flavobacteriales; family Schleiferiaceae; genus Thermaurantimonas. The sequence continues at coordinate 56,797 of JBKBNI010000004.1, forward strand.
TTATCGGCTCAAGATGCATTGTGGTAGAAGGAGTACGTGTGGGATATGAAGCTGTATTGGGTGCCAATGTGGTGTTGACGGCAAGCACGCGCATCATAGATGTCACAGGCTCATCGCCGGTGGAGTACAAAGGGTATGTGCCTCCGAGGTCTGTAGTCATTCCCGGAAGTTTGGCCAAGGAATTTCCCGCAGGTAGCTATCAAGTGCCTTGTGCACTGATCATTGGTCAGCGTAAGCCAAGCACGGATCTAAAAACATCGCTCAACGAAGCTTTGAGGGAATACAATGTGGCTGTCTAAAACAATACAAGTTGAAAATCGTTTCAAAGTAATCTTTTAATCCTCAGACAATGATCAAAGGAACCTCGATAAAGGGATTTTCCAAACTCAGCAAAGAGGCGAAAATTCAGTGGCTTGTAAATGAATATCTCAACGGAGACGAATCGCATATAGATTTTTTAAGCAGTTATCTGCACCCGGATGCAAAAGTGCAGAAACTCCATGATGAATTTATAGAAAATACTATAACCAACTACTATTTACCTCTTGGTGTGGCCCCGAATTTTCTGATCAATGGCCGGATTTATGCCCTCCCGATGGCTATCGAAGAGAGCTCGGTAGTAGCTGCAGCCGCCAAGTCGGCTAATTTTTGGCTGGAAAGGGGAGGCTTTAACTACACGGTGCTGTCCACGGTCAAAATCGGTCATGTTCATTTCATGTATTTCGGCGACGGAATCAAGCTGCACTCCTTCATAGAACGCAATAAGCAAAAGTTTTATGAAGACACAAATCACATCACCTCCAATATGCAGTCGCGCGGTGGCGGGATATTGGATATTCGCCTGATAGATAAGACAGAACAGCTCACCGGCTACTATCAGCTGGAGGCTCGCTTTGAAACGTGTGACTCAATGGGGGCGAATTTTATCAATTCGTGTCTCGAACAAATGGCCAAGACACTTACTATCCTTCTGGCGGAGTCTGACGAATTTACTGACGAAGAGAAGCAAATACAGGTTGTAATGCGGATTTTGTCAAATTACACACCGGAGTGTGTTGTGCGATCAGAGGTATCTTGCCCAATCGACCAATTAAATGCTGACGATGAAATCAGCCCAAAAGAATTTGCCGAAAAATTTTATCGCGCTGTACGCATTGCTGAAATAGAACCATATCGTGCCACTACACACAATAAAGGCATTTTCAATGGTATAGACGCCGTGGTCATAGCCACCGGAAACGATTTCAGGGCAGTGGAGGCTGCAGGACACACTTATGCTTCCCGCAGCGGGCAATACAGATCGCTTACTCATTGTGATATTTCTGACGGAGTGTTTCGGTTTTGGATAGAAATACCTCTGGCACTTGGAGTCGTAGGTGGCCTTACTTCTCTACATCCCATGGTGAAATTTTCGCTTGCACTGCTCGGAAAACCTTCAGCTTCGGAACTCATGGGCATTGTGGCTTCATCGGGACTTGCACAAAATTTTGCGGCCTTACGTGCCCTCGTGACTTCAGGTATTCAGAAAGGTCATATGAAAATGCATTTGTTAAACATTCTCAACCAATTGGAGGCCACAGAAGAAGAGAAAAACTTTTTTGTAAACTACTACAGAGATAAAGTGGTCACATACTCGGAAACGGTTCGCAAATTTTGTGAACTCAGAGGCATACCTGTGGATACATTTGTTCATATCCTCAAAAAATAGCAATCCCTTATGCCTGGTGCCTATGTTCATATTTGTCAGATTAGGTTCTAAATTTTTTAACACCTCAGAGCTCTACCCTGAAGGCCCTGTTGCCTAAAAGGATCACGTCGCCGTTTTTTAATGTGACAGGATGATCCACACGTACGTAAGTCGTATGAAGTTCGCTGCGGTCTGATAGTTTCCACTCCCCATCAATATGTTCTAATAATGCCTGCTCTCGTGACGTAATTGTCATGTTTCCTGGATCTGTGTTACTGCGGTTCAGAATTACTGACTCTCCTTCAAACTCGAGAGTAACCTCCTTTTCCCCGTCTTTTGGCAGTCTTACGAGTTTAAGGGAATGCGTTTCAAATAATGAAATCCGTGTCGGGTCAATGGTTTTATTTACTTCGAGTTTCTTAGGTGAATGGACGGGCGCATGTTCCCTTTTTCCGGATGGAGATCTGTCTTGGAAATTTGACTGGACAGGTTCGGATTTTGATTGAACCGGCTGATTTAATGGTATCTGCTGACTAACAGGTTTACTGTTGTCCATATCCCAGGGGTCTATTTGAGCTGCCAAGCCTACTATTGTAGCATTTACAGGTGCAGACTTTAGTGACTCTTCGGTACCTATGGCATCTTCTTCTCGCAAGGGGTAGTTACAGCGTTTACAGCGATGGTTTTTAGGTTCGTTGGCATAGCCGCAATTTGGGCAGCGTATAGGTTTGTCTGTCATGGGATTTTATTTAATAATGTATTATTCTGTTGGAGCAGGTGGAGGAGTGGTATCATCCTCAAAAGGGTAGTTGCATCGCTTACATCGTTTTGCTTTCAGGTCATTGGCGTAACCGCAGTTAGGGCATCTCTTGACCTTTTTGTCAGGTGCTTGCTCAGTTGTCATATTTTTAAAGACTTTTTATTTGATTCAAAAATATTGGAACTATCCTGATCTTCAGGTTTTTTTTGTATAGGTATTGGTTTATTATTTGAGGTATCTCTTTCTCCTGTGATCGGGTTAGGGTTTGAAACAACTGTGTCTTTTACCAAATTGGAATCTGATGGAAGAGGTTGTGGCAGTGGAGTAGGCTTGGATGTTGATTCTGTTTTCGACGGCTCTCTTAGTAAATCAGGTTCTGAGGATTTTTGAGGATTTATCGTAATTGGTTTTTCAGACGGGGGGGTTGAACCTGTTGTATTATCGGTTGAATCGACTACCAGAGCTGTCTTTGTGGTATCCACTACGGTGGAGTCCGAATTTCTATCACCGTTATAGATTAATTTTCTCCAGGGCACTAATATGCCAATTGCGAAAAGTATCACCAATGTACTGAAAAGCACGAGCAACGGCAGCATTTTTTTTTCTGTTTTATTTTGTTGTGTTTTCGATTGATATGTCTGCTTGTCTTTTACCGTTTGATGAGGAGCGCTCAGTGTTTCTGACGGCTGATCAGTTGAACTGTCTTCCTGCACCTGAACAATTTCTGCAAGGATGAGGGTTACATTGTCATGAGCACCTTCATTTAGCGTAGCATCAATGAGGTAGTGTGCTGCATCTTCAAATCCTGAATATTGTGTAAGAATATCTTGAATCACATGATCTTGCAGCATACCGTGAAGTCCATCGGTACACAGCAGAACGCGATCACCAGCACATAGCTGAATAGTTGTGGAATCAGGTTTTACCTTGGTTGGTTCGCCGCCTAATGACTGAAGGATGATGTTTCCCTGGGGATGGTAGAAGGCTTCTTCAGGGGAGATTTTGCCGGCATCCACCAATTGCTGTACGAAGGAGTGATCTTTTGTAATGGGTTGTAGTTTTCCATTGCGATACAGATAGGCTCTGCTGTCGCCTACCCAAACTACAGTGAGCATCCTTCCCACGGCAAGGGCAGCCACAACGGTAGTGCCCATACCGCTTTTGGTATTATCTATATTTGAAGCCTCATATATTTTTCTGTTGGCTTCAACTACAGCATTTTGAAGAAATTCTTTTGCGTCAGTGCGTTTAGGGTCGAAGGAGGTAAAGGCTTCTTTCAGATGCATCACGGCCATTTCTGATGCTACTTCACCTGCATTGGCACCCCCCATTCCATCGGCCACGACCCACAAGGCTGCGCTCTCCGAAATGTCATACAGGCGATTGGCATCGAAATACCAGTTTTGGTATCGCTGGTCGGGATTCAAAATGAAATTGTCTTCATTATGATCCCTCACAAGTCCCTGATGTGTACGTGCCGTGATGCGGTATTTCATGATTTGAATAATTTAGTTTGGAATCTTTGAGACAGGTACATACGTTTCAAGATCGGAATAATTTCCTGACAAAATGCCAACTGCGACTAAGCGACCATCTTTCACAGCAAAGACGGGTCCTCCTGAATTGCCGGGACTTGTGCCGGTGGTAGTAGCCAGGATGGTTCCTATTTTGGAATCAAGTCCGTCCTGGGCGACTACAGACATGCTGAATAGAGGGTTAATTTTTCCTTTTCTCAAATCTGCTCCAAATCCTCTAGGATACCCTAAAACAATAAGCTCTGTCCCTATCTCAAGATTTTGAGCTAAAGATCGATCTATTTGAATAGACCCTTTTTCAGAAGTTTGAATAAATGCCCAGTCATCGTCGTCGAGGTCACAATCTTTTACTTCTATGATTAGTGGATTTTGATCATCTCCAACGTTTATTTTTTTAATTGTTTCTTTCTCTCTTCCTGTTGAAAACATTAAACCGTCAAAGTTCATCTTTCGTCCGTCGGGTGAAAAGATATCGATATTGATTTTTATGTCACCATCTCTGAAAGCATAGCCTCTGTTTAATAAAACATCTTCTATATTTCTAATACGAAATAAGAAACCTGCAATGCAATGCTTAGCAGTAATCAGCTTGCCTTCATCAGTGAGGTAACAGGTGCAAGATCCTCCGCTTTCTATTTTCTTTCCATCAGGAAGAGTTAAGATATATTCCATTATCATGTAAAAAACATCGTTTTTTATCTGTTCAACAAGAGTTTTGATGCGCTTCGAATCAAATGCAGGTGTCGGAGGTAATTGAACCGGTGGTGCAGGTAACGGATTTTTAGGTATGTTGCGGATTTGCCTTTGAAGGTTTTCGATCTGGGATTGCGAGTATCCCAATGCTGCCAGTAAAGAGTCGCTTTGGGCTTTGCTTTTTTGTTCGAGTTCTTTTGCCCGTTCTACTGCGTTGACGAGTTCGTTTTGAAAAGTTTTATCCTTCAAATGGTCCTGGTAGATATAAAAGCCCCCTCCACCAAGAGAAATAAGGAGTAAAATCGACAATACTGTGAGTGCAGTTTTGTACGGCCGGAGTGCTTGCTTGCCAAAGAGAGATAATCGTCGGGTGAGACTTATGGAATTTGCTTTATTGTTTTTAGGGAGCAAAAAGTTGATTTTTGGTCCTTCCAGGCTGAGCTGGATGGTATCACCATTCTGCAGATGCCATCGGTTTTGTACGGGGCGGCCGTTGAGTAGTGTGGGATTGCTTTTTGATAGGTTTATTAACACATAGTGTGATCCTTCTTTTTGAATGGCTGCATGTTTTCGGCTGACCGTAAGGTGTTTATCACTAATACGTATCCCACAGGACGGGTCTCTGCCTATCTCTATATAGTTGACAATTACGTCTTCTCGGCTTCCTGCCTTGTGAAAGTTGTCTGATGTCAGAAATTCAAGAGTGTAATAGTTGGCACTACCTCCAAGAGCGTTTAAGCCGGCCCCTATGGATTGTCTGAATTTTGATGCTCCGGAGATGTTTTGTGTTTCGCGGTTCATACTTTTTACTCTTTGTAAATGCGGTTAATAAGATTTTCGATGACGTATTCTTCCATTCGGATGTGAAAGCGCTCCAGGCGTTCTTGAATACTGTGTATATACAGCATCAGAATCAGGCTGAGAAAAAGCGCAACAAGCGTTGTGTCAAAAGCGATATTGAGTGCTGAGGTCACTTTGGAAATACCCTCGGGTGTCATGGTTTCATTTGCAAATCCAAGTGACTGCGCGATGCCGATGATTGTGCCTATAAAGCCAACGGAAGGAATGGCCCATGCCGTGTAGCGTATGTAGCTCTGACGCGACTCGGCATCAGCCATGTTGATCTTGCTTTGACTGGTTACGATTTCGAGTGCCTCGGAAGTGGATTTGTTGGCCCGAAACTTTGTGCATGCTTTTTTGATCATATCCGTGAGAAAGTATTTGCGGTATTTTTCCTTACTGATAGCTTCCAGTTTGATCTGGGCTACATCGGCGGGGGAGAGGACGTATTGTTCCTTTTCGGGTAAGAGACGGAAGTTGTAGGCTTTTTCCTCTTCCTTGATTTCGCGGTTAATTGCCCAAAGTTCCATAATCCCAAAGAAGAAGAGGAGATACGTGAGCCCTTGAACAATACCGGCTGGTAGTTGGCCTCCCAGCAATACTGCCAGTCGACGACCACTTGTCCCGTCCTCAGTAACCGAATAAAACAGGGCTAACAAAATCGTGAGCACCATGGCTGCTGATGCTGAGATGATTATACGGGTGTAACGGTTGTTCATATTTAATCAAATTTTATTAGAAATCCATTTCCATTTTCGGTGGTGAGTTGTTCCAGGAATTTCACTTTAATAGCGTTGGGATCGTCAAAAAAATCTCTTCCAACTCCAATGGCATTTACCTGGATGTTACCCGGATTTTGTCTCCGCATGAAAGCCAGTATTTCGTCAGATAATCTTTTTGAATCGTCGCCTGAGCGGCAGCCTGGTTCACCGTCGGTCATCAGGACAATATCGGTCAGGCCAGTGTAAGTATTCATCACGTAGGTAAGTGCTTCCTGAATTGGGGTGCCACCTCCTGCTTTGAAAGTTCTGATAAACTTGCTGAGAGATTCTTTATTGGCTTCTGTCATAGGTTGAAGCGATCCGAAGTTTGATTTATAATCGCAATCAGACTGAAATGGGAAGCGGACCACATCTACATTGTAGGAATCGTCCATTGTAGAGATGAGCATACGCAGTCCTGCCTTTACAGGGCTCATTCGGTCTTCTTTGTAATCATTGCTGACCATACTTCCGGATACATCTACGACAAATACGATGGATTTTCCTTTAAAACTAAATCCCTTCGTTGAAACCTTTTTGGGTGGACAGTTGCTCTGGAGTGTCAGACCGCAGTTGTCCATCCACTGCTTGTATTTTTTGAGATCATCGACCTGAGATTGGAGCGTTTGTACTTGTTCTTTAAGTTTTTGGGTGCTTTGAACGGCTTGGCTTAATTCCTTTTCAACTTTATCCAACTGCTGCATGATTTGCTGCACGATCTTTTTATCTACTGAATTTTCGAGTTGCTGCATTTTGTCCTTCAGATCTTGTACTTCCAGCCCGAGATCCTTCAGAGCATCTGCGGCATCTTTGCTTTTTACATCCATCTTTGGGACAATCACAAAAAGAATGATGACAGCAGCAAGAGCTCCGGAAAGAAGATCGAGAAAGGAAATGGAGAAAACCTGAAGTTCCCTTTTAGCCATTTTTCAATTTTTTACTACAATCTTTAAAGTCGTATCGCCAAGCGTTATGATATCTCCAATATGGAGTTCTAATCCCTCCTTTCCTGCCTCTACTCCATTTACTAAGGTGCCGTTGGTACTTGGTCGGTAAAGTCCGTTGGTCACATCATTACGGGTTTGCCCATCTGTGATCAACCACTTTTTTCGAACTTTATCGCGAATAATAGTAGCGTGAAACCTGCTGATGTAATTGGTGTGAGACTCCACAATACCGATATGATTGGACTGTGGAAAGTCAGGATTATACCAGCCCACATAAATGTGATCTCCTGTAAGTTCTGCCTGCCGACTCAGATTGTAGATCCTTCCGGGCTCGTCTCCATGCATCACTTCCAGACCCACCAAATGCTTGTCAAATTGAATGATGTTTGCCAATTGTGCTTGATCGACATTGAGTAAACCGAGTATTTCTGTGGTGCTTTGTGCTCGTTTTGTATAGTTGTGGTTCAGCGAATTTTTAAATATTTGCATCCAATGATCTGGTAATTCTGGCGTGTATTTACGGGGGTCATCCCATTGTCCTTTATTTGCACGCAGTACATATGTGCCTAAATCATCTTCGCTTTCAAGAGGCCCGAAAGGAAGTTTCCCCGTCAAAATTTCATAAAATGTGACACCAAACGAGAAGATGTCTGTAGATGGGCTCATGGTTTTGAAAGAAATCTTTTGATTGAGCTGCTCTGGCGGCATGTAGGCATATGTACCGAATACAGCCTCTGCATATCCCAGAAAATTTCGTCTGGTCATCCGCGCGTTTTGAAATCCTGCAATTCCAAAATCGGTAAGTTTTACATTTTCAGATGAATCTAAAAGGATGTTTACTGGTTTCAGGTCTCTGTGGATCACCCCATTTTCATGAAGTGCTTTGAGTCCAAGGAGGCATTGCACGGCAAGGCGATCTATCTGATCGAAAGACTCATAGTTGTCCACATATTTATCTAATGAGCCACCTTCGCAGAATTCCATTACCATAAATGGATTTCCCAGGTATTCACTTTTATCAATTGACCGAACCAGATATTGGCTGTCGATTTGCCCACATACATACTCTCGATCAAATCGTTGACTAAATGTCTTGCGATCTTCTGGCATCAATTCCCAAAATTTCATTATTTTGATCGCAATGGGATTTACATCAGATTGATGCCGTCCCTTGTAAACCAGCCCAAAAGTACCTTCGCCCAAAAATTTCTCTATTACATATGAGTCCATTAAGTCACCTTCATGCAAAGAAATTTTTTCAGGCACAGCAGTCATGAAACACACTTTTTTGAATCTCAAAATTTTTAAATCCTTTGAGTACGCGCACTAGTGCATTTTACGTATTTTGGGAAAATCCAACAGTTCCTTAAATCCTACTTTTGATTTGGTATGAAGGTCTATATATCAGAAATTTGCATAAAATTCTCCGGTAATGCAGAGAAAAATAGTTCTGCTGGGATATATGGGCTCCGGCAAGACTACATTAGGCTTAAAACTTGCCAACGAATTGAAAGTTCCGTTTTGGGACCTCGATGAGGTAATTGGCCAGATGTATGGAATGTCAGTATCATATATGCTTGTGAAAAAAGGCGAAATTTTCTTCAGAGAGTGTGAGCATAAAGCTCTGAACGTCGTTTTGCGAAACAATTCTTACATTCTCGCTTCCGGAGGAGGCACCCCATGCTACTACGATAATGTGGACACCATCAATTCGCAGGCTGTGAGTTTCTATCTGCAGTGCTCGCCTTCCGTTTTGGCACAAAGGCTTCTTCCTGAGAAACAAAATCGGCCTCTGCTCGCAGATGTTGAAGACGAATCATTGCACGAGTATATTTCAAAGCATCTCTTCGAACGTGCTCCGTACTATGAGCAGGCGCATCACATTATAGATGCCAATGGCGATAGTGACGCCATAGTGAAAGAGATGCTAAGCAGATTAGCCCAGCATCCCTAAGTTTTTTACCAACGCGAATTATTTATCTTTTTTCGGGTCTGAAGTACTTACAAGAACTTTTGTCCCGAAACAAGGTGCAGAGCACTTATACCTGAGTGATTTTAAGTGTATTGGTCATTCCCTTTTCAAAAATGGGCATGCTTGCAATCTGTATGATAAAATCCCCTCGGTTGATCAACCCGTTATCCATGCATATCTGTGCAATATCGGCCAATGATTCGTCCGTAGTGGTCATCTTGTCGTAATAAAAAGCCTTAACCCCCCACACAAGACTCAGTTGGGTCAGTATGGTCTTATTGGCGGTAAATACCAAGATGTAGGCATCAGGGCGGTGAGAAGAGATTTTGTAGGCTGTGTATCCTGAATGTGTCATGGTGAGCACTCCCATGGCTCCAATTTGATTGCAGATTTTAGAAGCATTGTAGCAAATGGAGTCCGTGATGAATCGCTCACTGTGATATACGGGCATGTTTTCGTCGAGCTGGGGTCGCAGATTGGAGTCTTCCACGTGCTTTATGATTTTAGACATGGCCTGCACGACCTCTACGGGGTATTTTCCGACAGAAGTCTCCCCGCTAAGCATAACGGCGTCTGCCCCGTCCAGCACAGAGTTGGCCACATCATTTACTTCGGCACGGGTTGGGGACAAGCTGGTCATCATAGATTCCATCATTTGTGTGGCGATGATTACCGGTTTGGCCTTTGAAAGGGACTTTTTGACAATCAGCTTCTGGATCAGAGGAACCCCTTGCATGGGGATTTCGACACCCAAATCGCCACGTGCCACCATGATGGCGTCGGTTTGGTCTATGATATTGTCGATATCCACCACGGCCTCGGGCTTTTCAATTTTAGAGACTATACGGGCGTGGCTTTTGTTGTGGTTTATGATCCGACGTAGTTCGGCCACATCGTTTGCATTTCGGACAAATGACAATCCGATCCAATCCACGCCTTCTTCGAGCGCTACTTTCAGGTCCTCGAGGTCTTTGTCCGTAAGGCAGGGGAGCGAAATTTTGGTGCTGGGCAGGTTCACTCCTTTTTTTGACTTGAGAGGCCCTCCTTGTATTACTCTTGCTTTTACCTCATCGATGCTATTGGTAGAAGTGACTTCAAGCATTAGTTTGCCATCATCGAGCAAAACTTTTTCACCGACTTTTACATCCTGAGGAAACTGTTTGTAGGTCATGTACACCTTCTGAGCGTTACCGACACAGTAGTGATTGGTAAAGGTGAGCTCGTCTCCAGGTTTGATTTCTATGCCCTCTTCTACTTCGCCGATGCGCAATTTCGGCCCCTGGAGGTCAGCCAATGAGGCCACACAGAGGTTGTATTTTTTATTTAATTCCTTTACTAACCGGATGTAGCACCGGGTTTCCTCTGGTTTGCCATGTGAGCAGTTGATTCTAAAAACACTGACACCTGATCTTACCATTTCATGCATGGTCTTCAGGCTGGCAGAGGAGGGGCCTAGGGTGGCTACGATCTTCGTTCTGTTGTAGTGCATACGTTTGAATACTTCGTGTATTGTGTACGCAAAGGTAACCGCAGGGTACCGGTTTGAATTAAAACAACAATAAATTTGATCGGAACTTTGATTTTTTGAGGTCAAAGCGCTGAACCGACGAAACGGTGGAATCGGATTTCAATTGATTGATGATGTCCTTTATATCGCTGGATTCACAATCCATCAAAAGCCAATAATCTACTTGCTTCTTGTCTGGTATCAAAGAAATATATGTCTCGGTTTCCATGTGTTCGAAGAGCGACGAGCCATGAGCAGAGCGCTCATTTATGTGCAATGGATGGGAGCGATTACCAAGGAGATACCAGTTCATCATGCGCTCTTCGTCGTCGAAGGAAAATGTACTGAAGCTATAAGTATGCTTGCCGCCGTGTGTGAGTGTATGGTCCGGAATCCGCTCAAGACAGATGCCGATGGCAGAATTGATTTTAAAAGCGACTTCAAAATCCGGAGAAGAGCTTCGGATGGCTAAGCATACGGGGAGTATCTCAGAGTCATCAAGGCGAAGGATGTGCTTTTTCATGCCAGCTTCAGGATTTCGATCGCCAGTTTTGAAGCCTCTTCTTCGGCAGATTTCTTGGTGTAGCCTGTACCTGAGCTTATCAATTGACCGTCGATGTAACAGCCCATTTCAAATGTAAGGTTGTGGCGGCTCCCCCATGAGTCGATGATTTTAAACTGGAGGTTTTTCCTGTTTTTTTGAGCCCATTCGTGAAGATATGCTTTATGACTGTTGATTCGATGGACAATTTCATCAAGTTGAACGTTAGGCCGAATGATTTTTTTCAAAATAAAAGACCTGGCCCCGGCATATCCGCGGTCTAAGTATACAGCTCCAATCAGGGCCTCAAGCACGTCGCCGTAGAATGATTTGGGAAGACTTGCGCTGTCGCTTTTTTCGCTGATTAGTTTTGGAATATCAAGTTTCCGGGAGATGGAGTGCAGGTTGTTTCGGTTTACGATTTTGGAGCGCACTTCTGAGAGAAACCCCTCTTTTTGATGTGGAAATTTTTCGAATAAATATCCTGCTACTACAGCACCCAGCACGGCATCTCCAAGAAACTCCAGCCGCTCATAGTCCTCCTGGCAGTTACCCAGTTTAATAAAACTGCGGTGCCGCAGGGCTTTGCGGTAGTGATGAATGGTTTTTGGTCTGAAGCCAAGGATTTTTTTTAAGGCTTTTCTCAGCCGCTTGTCGTCTGTCGAGGGGATAAAACTGGAAAACTGAGAAATCCAGTTTTTTAAAGTCATTACCTGTATTTTTTCAGAAGTATGCTGGCGTTGTGTCCGCCGAATCCGAAGGTATTGCTGAGAGCGGCATTGACCGTGCGGAACTGGGCCTTGTTGAATGTAAAATTGATTTCAGGTTCGAATTCGGGATCGTCGGTAAAGTGATTGATCGTAGGTGGGATAAAGTCGTGAGCAATGGCAAAAACAGTCGCCAGCGCCTCGACGGCACCTGCACCGCCTAGCAGGTGACCTGTCATGGATTTGGTAGAGCTGATGTTGAGCTTGTACACATGGTCGCCAAATACCTTTTGAATCGCTTTGACCTCGGCTATATCACCTAGCGGGGTTGAGGTGCCGTGCACGTTGATGTAGTCTACATCTTCTGGTTTCATTCCGGCTTCTTCGAGGGCATACTTCATGACATTGGCCGCCCCTAATCCATCGGGATGTGGTGCTGTAATGTGGTAAGCATCTGCAGACAGCCCAAAACCGGCCACTTCTGCATAAATTTTTGCTCCACGGGCCAAAGCGTGATTCAGGTCTTCGAGTATGAGACATGCGCCCCCTTCTCCCATTACAAACCCGTCTCTGTCCTTATCAAAGGGGCGAGAAGCGGTTTCAGGGGAATCGTTTCTGGTAGACAGGGCTTGCATGGCATTGAAACCTCCGATGCCTGCCTCCGTGATGGCGGCTTCGGACCCACCGCTGAGGATGATATCTGCCTTTCCGAGTTTGATCATGATGTAGGCATCGATCAGCGCATTGGTAGAGGAGGCACAAGCGGATACGGTGGAGAAATTAGGCCCCCGGATTCCGTATTTGATGGAAATATGACCCGGAGCTATGTCCGCAATCATTTTTGGGATGAAAAAAGGATTGAACCGCGGGGTACCGTCGCCTTTGGCATAATCTACGGACTCTTTTAGAAAGGTGTCTAATCCGCCAATTCCAGAACCCCATATCACACCGGTTTTGTCTGGATTCATGCTTCCCGGAATGTCAAGCCCTGCATCTTTGATAGCTTCATCTACACACACAAGGGCGAAGTGGGTAAACCGGTCCATCCTTCTGGCCTCCTTGCGGTCGATAAATTGATTGACATCGAAGTTTTTTACTTCACAGGCAAAGCGTGTTTTGAATTTCTCGGTATCAAATGCTGTAATCATAGCTGCACCACTCAGGCCATTTTTTAGACCATTGAGGTATTCCTGAGCAGTATTCCCAATTGGGGTAATGGCACCTACACCGGTAATTACTACACGCCTTGCTTGTGTCATAAATGTTTTTGGGGTTTTTTTGGAGTTGGATCAGGATTTTACGGCCTTCTCAATGTAAGCGATGGCCTGACCTACGGTAGAAATATTTTCGGCCTGATCATCAGGAATCTGAATGTCGAATTCTTTTTCAAATTCCATGATGAGTTCTACCGTGTCCAATGAATCTGCCCCAAGATCATTGGTAAAGCTGGCTTCCATTGTTACTTCGTTTTCATCTACGCCCAGTTTATCCACTATAATGGCTTTTACTCGTGAAGCGATGTCTGACATTGTATGAGTGATTTAAAGATTGCGGGTGCAAATAAATGAAGAATGCTTGGATTGAACAAAATTTTGATTTGCAACGTATTTTTCCTTTGTTTTTTTATCAAGTCATATAGTTAGCTGTCTTAATCAGCAGGTTGTAGGGTACCCAGCGCAGAGAGCAGTATCTCCGAGGCGCGTTTTACCTCTTCGATGGATAGTGTGAGAGGTGGTGAGAGCCTAAGACTTCTGTTGTTAAACAAAAACCAGTCTGTCAGGATGCCGTTTTGCAAACACGACGTTATTACAGACTGAACGGCAGAAAATGATTCTAGCTCCACCGAAAGCATTGCTCCAAGACCTGAAATCTTGTGTATCATAGGATGTTTCAGTTGTTTGCGAAATTCTGTTTCGATGAGTGAAGCTCGCTCCCACAGGCGGGATTCGATGATGACCTGAAGATTGGCCAAAGCAGCAGCCGCTGATACAGGATGCCCGCCAAATGTGGTGATATGACCGAGGATGGGATTTTCAGTAAGTGACAACATGATTTTACGGGGAGCCATGAAGGCACCGATGGGCATACCACCTCCCATGCCTTTGGCCAGAACGAGAATATCCGGAACTACACCAGCTCTTTGAAATCCAAATAAATGCCCGGTCCTGCCAAAACCGGTCTGAATTTCATCAAGGATAAAGAGGGTACCGGTCTGCGTGCATCGACGCCGTACTTCTTTCAACCAATCGGTCTGAGCAGGAATATATCCCGATTCGCTTTGCACCACTTCGGTGATAATGGCTGCCGTGCGCCGAGATATGTATTGCAGGTCATCAGGATTGTTAAATTCGATCATCCTACCGCCGGGAATAAGAGGTCTGTACGCCTGTCTGAATTCTTCGCTACCCATGACACTCAGCGCTCCCTGAGTGCTGCCGTGATACGAATGACGGCAATACACGACGTCCGGACGGCCGGTGTATCGCTTGGCGAGTTTGATGGCGCCTTCTATTGCTTCGGCACCTGAATTCACAAGATACGTCATTTCCAGACTTGGATGCGTGTGTCTGTGTAGCTCAAGGGCCAACTCTACCTGCGGGTTTTGTACAAATTCGCCATAGACCATTGTGTGCATGTATGTTTCGGCCTGGCGCTTTACTGCTTCCACCACTCGCGGATGGCAGTGTCCTATATTGCTGACGGAGATTCCGCTGATCAGGTCGAGGTATTTTTCCTGATTCTGTCCAATCAAATAATGGCCCTCGGCCCTGGCGATGTGCAGGGCAAGGGGAAAGCGGGTTGTCTGGGCAAGATGGCTGTAAAACAATCTTTTTACTCCTGAAGCCACCTTATCATCTGACATGGATCAATAGTTTTGATACGGAATTTCTTTTTCTACAAAATGCACCCCATACTGTTTAAGTTCGTCGAGCATGGGTATATAAATATCTTTTGTGGTGGGAATCTGAACTCCCCGGCTCGTAAACTTTCCCTCCAATATTAGCCGGGCGGCTATAGCTACCGGTATTCCCACGGTATGAGCCATGGCTGTATTGCGGTGATCGATGCCTTTGAAGACCATGTGTGAAGTAATCATCTTCTTCTCCCCGTTGATCTCGTAGCCGAATTTATGCCACATGACAATCATATCCCGATCGCCTGGTTGCATCTGCCATTTTTCTTCCAATATGGCCTGGAGAATGCGTGCCGGTGTTGGTTTTGTCACGGACTGAAGCGGAAGGGGCTCATCCTTTAATAGTCCCAGATAGGCAAACTTCTCGAGGAGGTCACTTTGGTCCTGAGGAATGTTCATATAATGCATCAGCTTAAGCTCTACCGAATCGGTGGGGTGGTAGGCAAGAAAGGAATTGAGAAATTGCCTTTTGGTGAGAGTGTGCACGTCCTCCATCTGGTAAGTATCATCGGTCATGCCAAGTTTTACGAAGATATCCCATGCACGGCAGAATCCCGGTCGTCTCAACGTACCCCGGTAAATCGTGGGTATATTGTGCAGCCCATAGACCGTCCGATATCGCAGACTGTCTCGATTGGCATAGCCTTCGAAGCGCCCGTACCCTTCGATGTCGATAAACTCGGTACGACGAAAAACCATGTGATAGGGTATGTATTTGTATTGGCCTTCTTGTATAAATTTTACCGCTCCTCCTGACCCGGCCAATACCACATTTCGCGGATTCCACGAAAACTTGTAGTGCCAGGGGTTGTCGTCGCTCTCCGGAGCTGGCAGGCCACCGGTAAAACTTTCAAACAGGAGCATCTTACCTCCTTTATGCTGTATTTCATCGATTATTTTTTTGGCGCTGATGTGGTCGATCCCAGGATCTACGCCCACCTCGTTCATCAGTATCACGTCTGCCTCAAGGGCTCTATCGTGCAGTTGTTGCATTCCTTCGGATACGTAGGAGGCTGTCACCAAGTGCTTTCGCAGCGCAACACAATCCACGGCTACTGGCACATGCATATCAGCGGGCAGCATGCTGATGACCACATCGGCTTCTGCAATGGCCCTCACACGGCTGATTTCGTCGGTTATATCAAGTTTTAATGCTCTTGCGCGGGGATTGCCTGCGATCTTCTCCGTGACTAATCGAAGGTCTTTGTCGGCCACCACGATCATCCAGTCGCGCGAGTCAGCCATTTGGAGCATGTAATTAATGAGGCTTAATGTAGAGCGGCCAGCTCCGATTATCAGGATTATTTTCATTGTGTTAGTTCAGAATCCACCAATTTTTGTAATCTGAAAATCAGATATACACCTGCTGACGCCAGGACCACGGTCAGCGCAGGCGAAAACTCCGGCCTGGTAATTTCATCTGTCCAACCGAAGTAATAAACCAGAAACAGCGACAGTGCATTGTTGAGCAGGTGCATGGCGATCGTAGTCAGTAGTGACCCAGTGAGGTAGTACACATACCCGAGCAGCAATGCCAGCAAAAACATGGGCAGAATATTGTAAAACTGTCTGTGTATCAATGTAAATAGCAATGCCGTCAATACAATGCCTCGGGTGGAGCCAAATTTTCGGATGAGCAGATTTTGAAGAGCACCTCTAAAGACCAACTCTTCACCTATGGCCGGAAGTATCGCAATCACAATCAATGTATATGGCCATAAGCCTGGATTATCAGGTTCAATCATCAGACGGATCTGATCCAGATTTGCTTTTTGAAGTATTCTTAGGTTTGACTCTACAGCAGCCAGCGACTCAGGAAAGATGATCTGATTGTTTAACCACTGGAGCCACTCCGTAAGTGGGAGCAGGAACGCCATGGCTCCCAATGCCATCAGCAGCCGTGAAGGTTTTGGAAGCGAATGGATGTCCAGACCAATCTGGTCCATGGATTTCACAACCCGCGCAAGGAAAAAGACACCTCCGCCTACAAAGCCCAAACCTGACGTCCAAAGCTGAATGTAGCGAAGCACAGAGCCTGTTTTTGGGTCCGGTTCCATATTTAAAAGCAGGTCTGCGATTTGCTCGACAGAAATTTTAAATACCATTGGAATGGTCATCGATGCAATCAGTGAGCCCGCTATGATCCCCATAAAGACGGATGCCGTAAGCGAAATCAAATCAAGCCAGAGCGGTCGGGCAGTCGGGAGATTACTGTACTCTTCCTTATTCATGCTCAGTCAAATATTTCTTTGATCACAGATAGGGTTTTTGGGACTCCAAATCCCGGAATGTGCAGGCGAAGATACTGCAATAAGGCATCGAGCACTTCAGGTTTGGCCATCCTACCACAGACTTCCGGTTTGTACAGTCCGGCCTGATGAAACAGCTGGTACACCTGTGAGGTGATCTCCGGACGGAGTTTGTCTTCATGACAGGGTTCATCAGGCGTTGTCTTTCCTTCGCGAAGATCGAGCCAGAGTGGTCCGGGCATCATCAGTGGTTCTATACCAAGCTGTCTGATGAGGTGTGCCAGCAGCCAGTGCACATATATTCCGGTGGATTCTTCGGCCTTGTCGTATAGCTCTATCCACTGTGTCATTAGTTGGAATACCGGCTTTACAGGTTGATGATGGTGCATGCACCGGTGTAATATTTCTGCCACAAAAAAGGAGACAGCGCGCTTGATCGGATTCGCCATGAGAGAAGTAGGTATATATGCCGGCTTTGCTTCTGCAATAAAGTGGAGAGTGCGATTCTGTCGAGCGTCTGCCACTATGTCCAAAACATTGAGGGGCATGAGGTAAGAGGCTTTTACCACAGAGTTTTTCCCGCGAATGTTTTTGGTAATAAATCCTTCTTTACCCATCTCGTCAGTAAACATATTGAGAATCAATGAGCCATTGGTCGATTTGGCAGACGATAGATAGATGGCTTTAAGTCGAGTGTGTGAGAACATAAGGGATCAATTGGTGACTCCAATGTAAAATTGGGCTAAGAGTCATGCATTCCGATTATTGACTCTGCCTGACTGCTGTCTCTTACCCATGGATAGTAGGCTGTAATCCCACCATGGATTCCGGTCGATGAACCTCTTTTGTGTCTGGATTCTAAGATATGGGGTCTGATATTCATCCAAAAATCGAATCAGTTAAAAAAGCGCCACAAGATTCCTACCCTCAGCACGGGATCTGCCATAGGATATCCATCGGCAGCGAAATATGTGTATGGGGTGAGCCACCCGGCAGTAGCATTTTCAAAGTGGAGGGTGATCACTGCACTCTTGATCTGAAAATGTACAAACGCATCGGCGAGCACTGTATTTCCGATGGAGTTGGGCGGAGCGAGATAAAAAGTACCTAACACGGGAGAGTATCCCATAGCATCGAACTTACTGAACCATACAGCACCCATACCGAGCAGTATGCCAAGATTTCTATTAAACAAATAAAAACGAGTAAAGATTTCTGCATCGACCATCCATTCAGGCAACCGCAGCAGGTCTGGTCGGCTGGTCTGTTGGGCAGCCAAAGTATGACGGTAGGTAAACCAATTGCTGACCTTTTGCTCAAGGATCCATCGGGTTTGGATCAGGCCGATTGGCTCCTCGACCTGAAAGGGCCTGAGTGAGGAGTCAATGAAAAGCAGGCCTTCATTGAGCCAGCTGCGAAGAGTGAGTTTGCCTGCATAGGGGAGTTCTACTTCTCCGCCGAATTCGCGATAGCGAGTGTACCGAAAGGATGTATTCCAGCCTGTCAGATTCGAAAAATGCCTGGAGTAGAATGCATGAGGAGCCTCCACAGAGTTCTGAAGCCAAGCTGAAATTTCGTAATTCTTGTACCAGCGGAAGAAGGACTTTGCATACAGGCCCGATGCACCGGTGGCCTCTCCTGCCGGATGGTAGCTCAGACCCGCCTGGATAAAGATCCTGTTCAGCGACCAATCTCCTTCTGCAAACGTCCGGTATTGTGAGAAATAGTGCGAATGATAATGACTGGAGTGCAGGCTGTGCTGAAATCCCAGTCCTCCACGGATCTGAATTGACCGATGGATTCCGACGGTGGCAAACACCTCATTGCGAAGAAAGGTAAGTGTAGTGCTGTCCTGAGTTTCTGAAAAGGAGTAATTAAATTCTTTAAAATACAAAGTGTCTTCTGGCCTATGAGGTTTAAAATACTGATAACGTTCGCGTGCGTAGTGAAATCGATGACCTATTCCAAGATAAAAAAAACTTTTGGCAGAGTCAGACTCTTTTTTATTTGAATGGACGGTCAAAAGATCATACGTATGCTGAAAATAAGCTGCCTGCTGAGAAGAGGTGCTCTTGCCTTCGCGGAATTTTACTGGTACCAGGGCTCGTTCGCGTCGGGTATTTTCAGTGAATACAGAATCAAATCTCAAGCCGCCGTTTTCATTGGATAATTGTTTTTGCCAGGTGTAATATCCTTGAAATTTGTATCTGTCATCAGGGGAATAATAGTGAGTTGATATGGTAAAATTTGACCGTTCGGTATTCATTTGTGGATAGAAGCCTTCCGAATTTAGCCGTTGCCAGTGAATATTGTAATTCCAGCGACGATGAATGTTTTGGGTGTGAAAAATCCTGAAAACCTGTCCCCGATTGTAGCCTTGTGTGTATCGGGCTTCGGTCAGCGGGGCGTTGACCAGGTAAAAACGAATATTCTCATGCCTGAGCCTCTGATGGTAAAATGGCAAATTTCCCCAGATTAAATAATTATTATATAAAGGGTTGTATAAAATATCATAGATGGGTGCACCTAAATTACCGAGTTCCAAGCGTAATCTGGTTCGACTTTCATCCATGCTGTAGCCTCCATAGAGTTCAGGTGTAAAAGCAGTATCAACGGCCTTATACGGATGAAAAAGCGTTTTGAACTGAAATGAAACGTTGAGAGGTTCAGGTGAGGTAAGGTTTTGAGAGGTAAGGGAAATGTTTGTTGCGAGTAAGCCAAAAAAAATCCACACTTTCCGTGTGGGTACATTACCAAATAAGTTTCTCAAGTCAATGGGAGATTCTGTTGTCAGCAAATTGTTTGTAATACTGATACAGTATGCAGGCTATATTTTGGAGGTCATATTGCTCTTCAACCAATTTGCGCGCATTGTAGCTTAAGGTCATGCGCAAGTTTACATCGTCTAGCAGAAGACATACAGCATGAGCAAATTCAACGGGGTCATCGACCAGCAGCAGATGGTCACCATTCACTACGTCTATGCCTTCCGCGCCCACCTGTGTGGATACTACCGGAAGGCCTAATCCCAACGCTTCCAGAAGTTTGATGCGTACTCCGCTACCACTGAGAAGAGGAATAACCGTTATTTTCCCGCTTAGTAAAAATTCTACCGGAGAACTGATTTCACCTTGAAAATAAACATTCACCGGTGGATTTTTCAGCCATTTGGAGGGCATTCCCCTTCCAGCTACATGAAATTCAACCTCTTTATTGATTTTCAAAACGTGAGGCCATACATCTGCTAAAAACCATTCCAGACCTTGCCTGTTGGGCAGCCAGTCGAAGGAGGCGAGATACACAATTTTTTTCTTTCCGTACCGAAAATTCGAAAACCGACGCATGTTTGAGATTTTCAAGCCAAAGTGGATGGTGTGGACTTTTGCCGGATTTTTAGTCATTCGCTGAAATTCGCGGCTGTCTACATCTGATATAGGCAGTATGCAATCCACTTGATTTGAGACCAGTTCTTCAAATTTTTTCAATTTGCGGGTTTGGAGTCTCACATAAGCACTTGTGATGCCTCTGTTATGGGCGAGCCATCTTTCCCAGATTTTGTGTTCGATGTTGTGGGCGCGCAAACTGATGATGCTGTCAGGAGCATATTTTCGGATCACAGGAAGGTATACAGCCATAAAGACCCCTTCCAGCTGCACGACATCATACCGGCGGTCACTGAGAATCTGAATCAGTTTTTCTTCAAATTTTTTATTGTAAAAGCGGGTTACATGGTAAGACTGTTTACTTAACAAACTTTTCAAAATTCCCAAGATGGTAAATTCTGTATTTACACGCATGGACTTGATGTATAGTTGCCCCGGTTCGTCGAAACTAAATTGGGTCGGGTGAACGTATACCCTGGTTGCATTGAGCGCAAACAGATGGACTTCAATATCCTGGGATAGCAGTCCCTGAATCATATTGAGTATGGCGATACTGCTGCCGTCTCTTCCGGGATAGGGATATTTATTTGTGAGGAGCAGAAGTCTCATTTTGGGTTTTTAAAAATTTAAAGGTCAATATTTTAATGGAGCTTAATGCCCTTTGCCATACTTCCCACTGCATCAGGGCTGAGTCGGTAGCCGATTTATAGACCAAAAATAATGCAATCGGGGTAAAAATCAGTGATGGAAGCCAAATGGAAAACCAGGGTTGAAATACGGTCTCACGTCCGAGTTTTTCGATGGTAAAACTTGTAACGTGATAAACTATAAATATGAGAACGCTGATGACAACCGGAGTACCTAATCCCCCCTTTCGGATAATTGCCCCTAATGCTGAACCGGTAAAAAACATAATAATAGCAAGGTATGCGAGGGCAAATTTTTTGTGTTTTTCGATGTAGTATCGGGCAATCACCTTACGCCACCAATAAAATTCCAGTTTCGCCTGGTCAAAGTAGGACTTGTGGCTGCGCGCTAGTCGAAGGGCATTTTCGAGGACGACGTTTCGCTGCTCGGGATTGAGCCCGGCAAGGATATCTGCCGGCAAGGAATCCTGCAGTCTCACGGCTGGATCGGTCATATCGTCCAGTGATCCGGGATCGTATTCGACGGGAGGGGAGGGCAAGGCAGAGTCCCTTCGGACTTCGAAACGCTCCGACATAGATGCGTCTAATTCAGAAATACGCTTGTCAAACACCCTACGGATGGAGTCAGCAGCGACATTGAGTTGTGCTACGTTGAGCATTGTAAAGTCCTTGCCTGATTGCTTGCGTAGATCACCCGATTCAAAAGACGACAAATCAAGTCTCATGACAGATTTTTCGAAGGATGTGTGTGCAAAAGGGCGTTTTTCCAAATCGCTTCTTTTTTTGGCTTGTATTTCCTCATAAGAACTTCCATTATACAGGGTGATTTCCAGGTATTGCTTGTCGGGGGTGACACGCATTTCGCCTTCCTGAGCTATGGTTACTTTGATGTTTCCAAGACGGTCTGTATGGTCATAAATGATGATATTTCGCAGCTTGTTTTTGTCTTCTCCGTATTTTTCGCCAACTTTAATATTGAAGCCCTCAATTCCGGAATAGAACACACCGGGCTTTATATTCAATGCGGGTTTTTTACTCGCGATGTTGCGAAGCAGGGTTTCTCCCTTCAGATTGGTCAGAGGAATGACATAATTATTAAACAGAAAGGATATACCGCCAATGATCAGTACAGTGACCAACAGGGGCCTCATCATGCGAAAGAGTGACACTCCTGCCGACTTCATAGCAGCCAGCTCCATGTGTTCGCCCATGTCCCCAAAGACCATGAGCGAGGCGAGGAGTACGCTGAGCGGAATGGCCTGAGGCACCATTTGCGCAGCAAAGTACACAAGCAGTTCGGCAATGTAGTACCATTCCACACCCTTTCCGACCAGATCATCGATGTACTTCCACACCCATTGCATCAGTAGAAAGAGCACCATAACCACAAAGACGATGGAGAAGGGTCTCAAAAAAAGCTTGAGAATGTATCGGTCGACTATTTTCAAAGGTGATTATTGAATGATTTTAAATCCTTTGTAGCGGTCTTTATTAAAACTGATGTTGGAAGTGGTTGGATTTTCGGTAGTCTTGAGGATTTTAAACGTTGTGGCGGATCCGTCCCGACCGCGCTGCATAAGGCTGTGAATCAGGTAATTTTTTGGGTTGATGGTCACTTCAATGTAATCCACTTCTGCACTTGCGCGAGGCTTGATGATGACGACTTCGTGGGCTACGTTGTTGATCTTTAGCTTACCTCCCAGATAGTAGGTATGGCCTTCCCGAAATTGATTCAGGATTCCAGAGGGACTGATCAGATCGTTGTCTTCCGGTTGGATCACTTGTATTTCTTTGTCGTCTGGGAGAATGTTGTAAAGTTTTTTTCCGTCAAATATTTGCTCCATACCCAGGAAGGTGATGTGGTACTTATTTCCCATCAGTTGGATTTGACCTCTTTCTATTTGGCGGACGGGGGGATCTACTTTCGTATTTTCAAAGAGATATTCAAAATCGATGATATATGATTTTCCATTTTGAAGTTTATCGGCGGCTTTGTTTAGCAGATCTTTTGCCTCTTTGTGTGTTGTTTGAGCCAAAAGTTGGAGGTGTAATGCGCTGAATATCAATAGCGCGACCATGAGTCGAGACATTATTTCGCGTATTTTTCTTTCAAATTTTTCAAAATCTGTTCCAATTCTGCTTCATCGGTAACCAGCACTTGCCGTGCTTTACTGCCTTCGAAGGGGCCAATAATGCCGGCAGCCTCGAGCTGGTCAATAATTCGACCTGCACGTGCGAAGCCGAGTCCGAGTTTGCGCTGGATGAGGCTGGCACTGCCCTGGCGGGTAGCGACTACAAGGCGCGCGGCATCATCAAATTTGCTGTCGCGCTTGCTTAAATCTACGTCGAGGATTCCGGGCTCCTCATCATCTCCTACATATTCCGGCAGTAGATAAGCTGAAGGATAGCCTCTTTGACTTCCGATAAATTCTACCACGTTTTCCACTTCGGGAGTATCGATGAATGCACATTGGAGACGGATAAGATCATTTCCGGTGGAGAGAAGCATATCTCCGCGACCTATCAGCTGCTCAGCCCCGCCGGTGTCCAGTATAGTGCGGCTGTCGATTTTGCTGGAGACGCGGAAAGCAATCCGCGCAGGGAAATTTGCTTTGATGACGCCAGTGATCACATTTACAGAGGGTCTTTGGGTGGCAATGATCAAGTGTATGCCTATGGCGCGTGCCAGTTGTGCCAGACGAGCTATGGGTGTTTCAATTTCTTTGCCGGCCGTCATGATGAGGTCAGCAAATTCGTCAATAACCAGTACGATATAAGGCAGATATCGGTGCCCATCTTCAGGATTGAGTTTTCTCTGGATGAACTTTGCATTGTATTCCTTCAGATTTCGCACGTTGGCAGCTTTCAGCAGTTCATACCGATTGTCCATCTCGATGGTCAGAGAGTTTAGGGTGTATACCACCTTTTTGGTGTCGGTGATGATGCTCTCCTCGCTGTTGGGAAGTTTTGCCAGGTAGTGTCGCTCGATTTTATTGTACAAGTTTAGTTCTACCTTCTTTGGATCTACCAGGACAAATTTGATCTGCGAAGGATGTTTTTTATAGAGTAATGATGTGATGATGGTATTGATGCCCACGGACTTACCCTGACCTGTAGCCCCGGCCATGAGTAGGTGTGGCATTTTGGTCAGGTCAGCTACAAAGGTCTCATTGCTGATAGTCTTACCGAGCACCAGTGGCAGCTCCATCTCTGTATTTTGAAATTTTTCGCTGGCCAGCAGTGTGCGCATGGGTACGATTTGCGGGTTGGCGTTTGGAACCTCAATGCCAATGGTACCTCTTCCCGGAATGGGAGCTATGATTCTGATTCCCATTGCGGCAAGGCTCAGGGCAATGTCGTCTTCCAGATTTTTGATCTTTGATATGCGTATGCCAGGTGCAGGGATGATCTCATAGAGGGTGACTGTAGGCCCGACGGTCGCCTTGATTTTGGATATTTCGATGCTGTATTGCTGAAGAGTTTCAACGATTTTGTCTTTGTTTGCTTCAAGTTCGGCACGCTCCACATTAATCTGTCGGTTTCCGTAGTCCACCAGCAGATCCAGAGTGGGGCTTTTGAATGATGCTAAATCGAGCGTGGGGTCATACTCGCCGTATTCCTTAAGCAGACGATTGGCAATGTCTTCATCTACCGATGGATCTTCTCTGATCTCGATTTCAGAGACCACGCTATCTGCATTTGAAGTAGCGGGTTGTGCCGGTTCCTCACGTAGGATTTCGATCGTGAAGTCATCCTGTGCCTCGGTGGTATCCTTATCAGGATGCTCAATGACGAGGGTGCTGTCGCGAGCAGAAGAATTTTTCTGCAGATCTTTGAAGTGGGATACTTCAGATGAGTAATCAAAACTCTCGAGTACGGAATCCGTCGGCGAGGCAGGATCTACTGTATTTGAACTGCTCTTTCGATTCAACCAGTGCAACCAGCCGGTGAATTTTTCGGGTGTCCACTGTTTTTTCGATGCCGTGAAAATGAGCAGAGTAAAAAACATGACCGTGAATGCACCCACAGGTCCGGTAACACTGGTAAGCCATTCACTGAGAAAATACCCGTTGGCCCCGGCCAGTAGCGCAAGAGAGTCCGGTAAGATCAATCCTAAGAAGCACGGAACCCACACGATTGTAAAAAGAAAGTTGACCAGGACTCCGTAAAAGCTTCTGAAAGACTGATTAAGCGCCAGTCGCACTCCCACGTGAAAAAAGAGATAAACCCAGGCAAATGCCGCCACCCCGGTAGATCGGTACACCATCGAATGAGAGAGTGCTGCTCCAATTTTGCCCCATAGATTTTGAACCTTAAATTCTTTATTGCCGAGCAACTCCCAAAAACTTTGATCAAATGCACTCATATCCTGTTTCCAATATATAAAATAGGAAATCAGCGACCCTGTGATGAACAGCGCAATAAAGAGAAACAAAAATCCCAGCACCAACCTGTACACCGGATTTCTCAAATTCTGTCGGGTGCCGGCATCTGTCTTTGAATTTTTATTTTTGGGTTTGGTGGCCTTTTTGGATGGCATTGATGTAATAAATGGAACGGCAAAGGTAACTCACCTGCAATTTTGGGTTTTTAAGCATCTAAAGAACACATATCAGATTCTTTCATTTCATTGATTTGTGTATGTAATCAGTCTGGTCAATCGATGGCTGTGATAGTTTTGTTAAACCCATTGAGCAGTAAGAAATTACTTATAAACTAACCTGTTTACTCACTTACAAAAAAACCGTGTTTCAATTCTCAGGCCAAGAAATGAAAATTAGTATCCAAGCTCTGAGAATCTTGTAAAATCACCAATTTTTCTTGTGACATAATCAAAAGGTTTTTTCAGAGTCTAAAGATTAACGTTTTGGCACTTTTGAAATCTTTATAGGTTTTTTAAGTTTTTTTAATGTTTTTATAAAATAATACAAAAAAATTATTATTCGCTCATAGCATTTTTATAAAACATTTATATCACTCAACAAAGCAAACCATACAACCCACAACTTATGAAAATTTTAAATTTTTTATTAATGCTTCTTGTCGGCCACAGCTTGTGGGCTCAGACAATTGTAGACCTATCACCTGGTGCTGCATCAGCAGGTACTACGACCACCGTTTTGATACGAGGAATCAATACCAACTTCAAAAATGGACTGACCACAGCAGATTTTGGTGAGGGAATTTTGGTTCAGAATCCAATCAATGTGCAGACCCCCACTATGGCTGCTGCTGTCATTACTGTGCTACCCACTGCCACGCCAGGCTTCAGAACTGTAAATGTCGAAACCGGTCCTGAGGTAGTGTCAAGAATTAACGGTTTTGAAGTATTCTCCGTAGCAGGCAATTTCAGGGCCATTCTTGAAATTGTGCCTTATGAAACATATGGCGCAGCCGATTTTGATGTGACCAATATTCGCTCCCTTCCGATTCTGTATTTTGTTAATCTGCTTAATGATAACGTATCGAGAGAGCTGGATATCGAGGTTTCACTTTCTACCCAAAAATACGGACGGGTTGCCTCTCTGTCTCTAAAGAAAAATCTTTCGGCTAATCAACAATTGAGAATCAACAACCGGGAATTTGATAAAATCACCATTTACGGAAATCAGGGAAGTGGTGGATATGCTTTTGCGGATGAGGTTCGCAGGCTGGGACAATTTCCCCCTGATAATTATGAGGTCGAACTCGTGGTCAAAGACAAAAATGGAAATATACTGGCGGAAGACCGGGGAACTTCTGTAGTGACGAATCCATTTTTCAATCCTGAACTGATTACACCGGGAAACGAGTTTTGGATGAATCCGGCAATTGTGCTTACAGAGTTCCCTTTATTTCAGTGGTTTGGTCAAAATGAAAAATATGACTTCTATCTATACAAGGTTTTGCCGGGTCAGACAGCCGAAGAGGTCGTGCGAAACATCCATGTTTTCAAACAGGAAGATATCACTGGCAATAGCTTTCAATATCCGCCCTTTGCTGAGCAACTCATTGACGGACAGGTGTATGCATGGCAGATCACAGGCAAGGTGATTACATCACGTGGAATAACCCGCCTCCCAAGCCAGGTGTTTCGGTTTATTTATCAAAAGCCAGCCGATCAGGCGGGAAGTGGTCGCCGTGTGGCACGGATCGAAGTAATTCCCCCGCAAGTTCAAGTGCCGGCAGGCGGTCAATTTCAGTTTATGGTCAATATGTATGACCAGGACAATATACCCATCGCAAATCGTCAGCCTCAGTGGAGAGTCATACCGGCCAACATGGGTACAATCAATCTGAACGGAATCTTTACAGCCGGTATTAACAACGGAACAGCTGCGGTCATAGCTATGGACAGCGGACTTCAGGATTTCTCTACTGTGACCATCACCGGGGGAGCCGTATCGAGTGGTGGCGGCCGAATACCCGATTGGAAAGTCGAATTACTTATGAAACAACTCTTCGGTATTCAAAGCAGATAAGCCTCACACATTTTAAACCTCAAGTGTATGAAAAATTTTTATAATCTTAAAAAAGCTGTACCCATCCTGGTTGGACTCTTTGGATATGGCTGCCTTGCTCAGCAGAACCCTCATCTGGGACTCGGGAATAACCCCAATGTCATCGAGCCGTTTGGCGTGCCCCGAAGCAATATTCTCATTGTGAGTAAGCAAACCAATCAGGCTACACAGTTGAGAGGTCAGTTTCAAAAACAAACCGATCCTTTTGAAAACGGGAGGGTCACATTGCGTACAGAAGGCCCTATCACCATCAACGTAAATCCTTCCACACCTTCGGAAGACGAGCCCGGAGCAATCAAAATGAGCATCGGTACCAATCAGAATATCAACTGGCAAGGAACTCTGAGCGTCAATATTGCAGATGCTCCTGAACCGGGTTTTTCTACTCCGGCGAAGATTTCTGGCAAATATGAAATTGAATATGCAAAAACACTGCAGCCCGGCGAGTTTGCTGATTCTACCTGGACGACCTACGACGAAAACGGCTATGAAAGGCTGCATGGTCTCGTACGCCAGTCTGGTGAGGATGTAATGAATCTAACCGTAGTGAGCATGAAAGTGGATTTGCCACAAATCATTTGTCTCGGGGCTTTGGGCAATCGCATGGTAAACATGGCTCAGGCAGTCTACCCCCAAAATTTTCCCGGATCCGCTTATCAGTGGAATTCTTTGCACCCCAAGGTGCGTATTACCAATGGACAAAATACCCTTACTCCCACAATAGCCCTGCTCGATACATCCATAAAAAATGCACAGGTGCAATTGATTTATTCCATTGGCAACATTACATATACCTCCTCTGCCATTGTCAATAATTGCGAATGTCAATGTCAGCCCATTGCCGGAAATGTATTGGTGGGTCCGATTGAAGTAGGTGTCAATGTGAATCCTGTCGCTCCAATGCCCGACGCTAACGGTCACTGCATATATCAATCCAACAATGCCAATATTAACCTTAAAATGGACGAATTAGGCGGAGTAGTACGAATGACAGAAGTTCAGGGAGTCACGCTCGGACTTACCCGCGATTGCGATTCGAGGGCGATTGTAGGAGGTACATTCAGGTGGGAAGGAAATATCGAAATGCTCGGGCTGGAGTTTCAACTGCCCACCGGTGAAAAGGTCAAAACCTTTGACCTGGCACTTAAGGAAATAAACCTCGCAGTAGATGTGAACGGAAAATTGAGCGGATCCACTAAAGTGAAGGTTACAAATCCTGTAGATCGTGACCTTACATGGAATAAAGGCATTGTAATACTTCGAAAAGGCACGAACTCTACAGTAACATTCACCTTTTCCAATCAAATGAACTTTACGGGCAGCTGGAACTGGAGTGGGATACAAAATATCGTTATTGATCTGGTGAAAAAAGATGGTGATCAAGATAAGATTCTCGCAAACTTTAATGGAAATTTCAATGGTTCGGGTGATTTGTCCGGTAACCTTACAGTGCGTCCTGATGCCAGTTACACGACCAACATGTTTAAAGTAACGCTCGATGAACTTCGACTTGGTCTTTTAGCTAGCATCAATGATGGTATCTTTCGGCTGACCAGTGGTTCGGGTAAGGCAACAGTCTCTGATATCAAAGCATTGAAGGGTAAATTCGTACTTAGTCTTAATTTTCCGGAAGCCGGGGGTTGTAATGCTACAGTTCAGGCAGATAAGGTTAAAGCTTTTGAAATGGAACTGAGCGAGCTAAATGTCAATGCGGAATTCAATAGAGATTTTGATTTGATTAAAATCCAAGGTTCTCTTAAAGCCAAGCATCAAAGTTTTAGTGCCAAAGTGGATGTCCAAACATTTTTGGTGGAGCAAGGGAGCCTTAAAGATTTCCGTTGCAATGGAGACGTAAAATATTCAAAGTTCAGATTTTTGCTTGCCAATGCCCAATATGGGGATGATAAACTCAATGTCACTGCCCGGGTGGAATTAAATGCGACCGGTGTAGCCGCATCGGCACAAATCAACCAATTTACTATAGATCTCGACGGCAATATCGGAATAGGAGGAATTCGAGGAAATTTACGAAAAGGCATAGCAAACATATCGATAGATATGTCTTTTAAAGACAATGGTTTTCAAGGAACCTTCACGGGAGATGTGGCTGCGATGGGAATTGATGGCACATTGAATTACGGAGCCAAAGAAGACCCTGATTATCATTACGTTTACTTTAGTATCACTGCCAAATCCGGAGTCGGCATTCCTATTGGCAATACGGGATTGAAACTGACTCAAGTCGGAGGTAAGGTGGGTTACAACTATTCTTTTGTCGGTACAGGTGCAAATGGTGAGCCTCGCCAGGGTACCTACCTCGTAGGCATGAATGCCGGGATCAGCGATGCAGCTGATTTATGTGAAGTAGTGGGTGAAATTCGACTCGAATTATCCACCGAGAGCGCTAATATTACACTTGCCGGCAATGTAAACGTACTACGGCGCACACCTTACTTCAGAGGTCAGGCAGACGCCACTTATGCCATTCCAGCTAATACCATTAGTGGTTCGTTAGGAGCTGACCTTCGATTCCCTATGGATGGGTCAGTTTTGAAATCCAACAATGTGCGAATCTCATATTTCTTTGGCGATAATCAATTCAGAGCCAACGGTAATAATATGGGCGGAGATCTCTTTAATGGAATCGCACGGCTCCATGAGGGATACTTTAATATGAATGGCAGTTTAAGCAGTGTTGAAGACTTTACCGGAAGAATGGGCGGACGACTCACAGCACAGTTTGGATACAATGATTCATGGCTAAGTGGAAAAGTCAGATTCGACGCTCAATTGAATGTCAACTCTAACTTTGCTGTCAATATTAATGCCAATGGCATCTCCGGCTCATTTGGATTATCTGCACAAGGAAACGCAACCGCTACCGTTGAGACATATTTCTTTACAATGAATTGCGGTGTAGAAGTTGTGGTTAATGGCAATGCGAGCTACCATAACAGTCAACTGACCCTTACCGGTAGCGGCCGGTTAACGCTGCCTTATTCAATTCCTCTCTACGGAAATGTGATCGAAAGCCCGGAAATATCAATCACTTTGTAACAGCATTCATGCCATGAAAACATTTTTCAGTGTATTAATAAGCCTAAACTGCCTGCTTCTGGCTGCTCAAAATGAGTCGTTTGTACTGACTGCAGGTAGTGCCGATGGAGTGCGGTGGTCCTTCTTGTGGAGCCCTCGGACTGTACCGGCCAATCTGAATGCTTTTGTACTCAAGCGTCGTCGGGTCAATGAGCGTCGATGGGTCTCTGTGACAGAGCCCATTGCCTTTGAGTTGTCGGCTTCTAAGACTTATTCCAATCTCAATCTTACCGACGAACAACTGAGTGCTATGCAGTCAGAAATTAATGAGCTCTTTACATCGAATAAACTCAAACAATTAGATAATCAATCACTTGTGGCTTCTCTTTCCGACCCTGACAAGCTGAGAGAATTTCAATTTGTTGTAGGAATTAATTACAATGTAGCCAGGGCTGCAGGACTGGGATGCGATGATCCCGAAGTAGAAAACGGAGTATCGTACGAATACGGTCTTTTTCTCATCATTAATCAGCGGGAGCAAAACCGGCCGGCGGCCACCATCCGCATAATGGGCGGAGAGAAGTTTTACTTTAATCGCATATCGGATTTTACAGTGAAAATTTTTCAGAGTAAATCCTCCGTCCAGATCCTTTGGAAAGCCGATCAGCAGACACTCAATCTGATCGCGCACAGAGGATTCAACGTATATCGTAAGCAAGGAGACAATTGGGTGAAGCTCAACCAGACATTTGTGATTCAGCGAAATTCAGACGGATTTTATTCCATATTCGACTCCAATGCATCGGTTACAGAGGTCAATGTGTATTCCATTCGCCTGGTATCCATCTTTAACTTCGAAGACAGTGAAAATATCTTCCGCTATGATCCCAATGAAATCATAGATTCATACCATAAACCTGAAATTAAAAATGTAGAAGGCAATTTGGACTATGACCAGGGGATCATCGTCCACTTTTCCATCACCAACGATATTCGCAGGCATATCAACAGGTTTGAAATATACAGAGCCTATCCTCCGGGAGATTTTGAGAAGGTAGCTACCCTAGTAGATCACAATGCTTCCCGGTACAATGACAAAAGCCGTCTAATTCCTAAGGAATACTATGCCTATCGCATCAAAGCTGTGTACAATGACAGTACAGAGATCCTCAGCGATGACGTTATGTTTTACTACTTGCCGAAAATAATCCCTCCGCGCCCGAAAAATCTGCGAGCTACCGTACGAACTCAAAACCGCCGGACTTTTGTGACTCTGGAATGGGATAAGGGCAGTTCTAACGACACCATTACTCAAGAATTTTATGTGTATGCCTCACATCCTCTAACGAATGAAATCAGATGGGTGAATTTCGAAGAATCTATCAAAGACACCCGCTTTGTATATGAAATTCACATGGATCAAGGGGCAACCTACCAATTCTGTGTATCGTCGTTGGGTAAGTATATGTACGAAAGCGATCCGAGCGACACCATCTCGGTGAAGGTGTCCAGTAAAGTAATGCCCATACCCATCGTAAAAAACTGGGAAGTGGACTCCAGTGCGGCTACTATTTACTGGGATTACCCAAACATCGCTGATCTGAAAGGATTTCGCCTCTACAGGGATGGTATGCTCATCATTACCGAAAATGACCTTCCGGCAGACAGACGCTCATTTAACACAGGACCAATGCGGCATTTTACTCAATACAAATTTGAAATTGAGGCTATAAGCCAGGATGGTTTGGCAAGTAACCGATCAGTGCCAATTGAGATCATCACCCAGGTCAAAAAAAAGCAAGTTACTTCTAACTAAAAAAATTACCAGATACCATGTCTGCTGCCTGTAGTCGCACTATCCTTTTGGTTACAATTTTAACTATATGTCTTGCAGAACGCACATCTGCTCAGGAACTACGCTATCAGATTATGGCGCCTGAACCTGAAAGTGTGATCCCGGCCGAAAACCTCTTTGTGTCGATAGCACTTGAAGATCAGAGAACTTTTGTGCCTGGTAAGGTAAAGGTATTTCTCAACAAAAAGCCCATTTATCCGGACGTAAAAACAGTGCAAAATACAATGTCATTTATCCATTACGAATTGCTTCGCAACGGGAGGAATCACTTGCGGATATTTTTCAAAATACAAGGTATATCGTCCTGGCAGGAAATTGAATGGGTGTTTTATGTCAATGAGCGAAGCAGTGAGAAAGGAGACGAGGGCAGGAGAAACAAAGAATATTCATTTGGAGGAACGATTTCAATAGACAATCGCGAACAATACCTTACCGGTCCGGGCGCTGCACTCAGGCAGGAGCCGCCTTTTACGCGCACTGCTACTGCCAATACACGATTGGTACTCGATAAGGTGACCATACCGTTTCAAATGTTTGCGACGAGTGATAATCGCAATTTTATTCAAAGCAGAAATTTCTTTCAAACCGGTATTCAGACACCCTGGCTTGAGGCATTGGTGGGAGATATAAATCCTGCTTTTGATCGTCTGGTCTTATCCGGGGTGCGGATTACCGGGGCCAGCGCACAGATTAAAGCAGGCGGGACAGGAGTACAGATCGTCCATGGCCGGCTTAACAGGGCCATAGAAGGCCAGTTGGAAGCTATAGACGACAAGTTTGGAAGCATACCTATACATATGGTCAATGATTCACAATATGTAATCCCCGGAATGTACCGACGAGATATTACAGCAGTGCGAATGTATATGGGCAACAAGAAGAAAACATGGATTATGGCACTCAATGGACTGAAAGCAAAAGACGATACCAATTCCATTCGGTACGGTCTGGCGCCAAAAGACAATATTGTGGCAGGGGTAGAATTTCAGGCGCGTTTATTTCGGCGGAGGATCTTTATTCAGTCGGGCATGTCGATCAGTGCTGTTACCAATGATATATCATTAGGTGCGATATCCAAAATTGAACTGGATACGGCATTCAACATAAAATTTCCCTTTGACCCGGCGAATTTTCAAAGAATTTTAATCATCAATTCATCCACGAAACCCACTAAACTTTCCACAGATTTTCTAAGCTATTTCGTAAGTGTCAACTGGAATACGTCCTGGCACCAGTTGACTGCTGATTACAGCCGTATAGGTCCTCAGTATTTTTCTCTCAGCAATCCTTTTCTGCGCAACAATTCGGATAATCTTCTCATACAGGAGCGATTTTTCTTCTTCAAAAGAAAGCTCACACTCACAGGCACGTATCAGGGATATACCAACAACCTGAACAATGTCTTACTCTCCACCTTGCGCACCGATATGTATGGCGCGGGATTGATGCTCAATATTTCAAACAGGTATCCGACTGTGGTATTTCAATACAACCGGCAGGGGCGGGTAAGCACCCGAAGCACACTGCCCGGATCGGAAGTTGACGATTTTCTGACGATGATCAACGGGATCGTTTCGTATAACGTTCAACGTGGCAGGTGGAATACAACACTGAGAATCTCAGGATTTGTAAACGACAGAACAGATCGCGTGCGTCCGAATTCGAGCAATACGTTTTACAACGGAATGTTTGGTATCGGAGAGCGCGTAGGCAGCCGGACGTATCTCTCAGTTGATTTCGGCAAAACATTGCTTTACAATCATCTGGACGAAAAGTTAAGCGATGTGAATGCATACAATGCCAGTGTAACCTATGATGTCTTTGAAAATAAATTTCAGGTAAGTGCTTTAGTTGGTAATAACCGAGCCATGTCATCCGTGTGGGTCATGTCACAAATTCGAAATTCGTTCATTGTGAGGATGCGATACATGATAGTCAAAGGCCTCAACCTTGACCTTGAGGGGGGCTGGCAGCCTTTCGAAGATCGGAATATGCCTGTAAATAACTATCAGGATGGCTATGCCTATGCCCGGATTAGCTACGACTTTTATGTATCAAACAGGCCCGGATTAAAGTAGAATGAGCAAAAAATTATTGTGTAAAGTATAAAATCCTTGATATTCAATGGGCTGTAATGAAATTTTACATGTTTGAATTATGACTCATGTCAATGGGTCCATGGCATTATGGGTTGAGGTTAGTCATTGCGGGTTTATGTGTTAATATGTAAAAAAAATCCCCGCAGGTGAATGATCTGCGAGGACAATTGTATGGATGCGTCTTTAAAATACTATTTACTTAAAAACCGATTTTAACACCGGCAGCCACACCAGCATTGGTAAAAGAACCAAACATATACTGGCCTTGAATGTAGAATATACCCAGGTTGATAAAGAGTCCGAATCCGTAGTTGATCATCGAGTTGCTGGATTTTATATCGATGGGGTCTTCTATTTCAAACTTTATTTGATTAGCAGTGGATGGAGGTATGCCGGGAAATTCATCAAATTCATAATTAAATTTTCCGGAGAGAAGCAATTCATTGCTGTAGCTGATTCGTGAAATTTGAAAGTAAGGCTTGATGATATAAAAATATTTTCCAATGGTTAGATCAAATGCATTTGAGGTTGATTTAAAGGAAAATTGGTTTGGATTGGGATTGTCCTCGATCGGGTTATCTACCGTTAATTTTAAAGACTGATGATTGAATCCTAATTTAATTTCAAGAGGTAAATTAAACCATCTGGCTACGTCGTGCATTATGCCGATACCAAATTGTCCGAGTTCGCCGGAGCCAAATCTGGTAGTTGGCAGGTATCTAAAGGCGACGCCCGTACTGAAGGGCAACCATAATCCCAATTGAACACCGGCTGTTGGTACAACGGCTGTAGGGATGTTTAAACCGGGCAGAGCTTCTACATCCACGGATACGAAGTCATTTACAACAGGGTCATATATTCGGTTTCCGTCGTCATCGGTTATGAAGTATCGCATGACATTGGTAGATTCTCCACCGAGTAGAGTGGGAAGAATATTGTCACTTGGATTCTTGAGTTCAAAATTAACTTTAGTCAGGTCGTTGAAATCAAATGAATTGTAACTGGCAGGCAGCAAACTACCAGCTACAAAAGTGGACAAATTGATGTTGAATTTTGCTCCTGATTTATGAGGTACCTGCCAAAGCATACCGTTTGCAGCACCAAAACCATCTGTAAAAGGAAGCAGGTAGGCACCGAGATAGCTGTTGAAGTTGGTCTTGAACTCGTTTGCAATTCTCTGATTGTCAAAAGTCTGACAAAAAGACTGATGAGAATAGACTGCCATTAAAAGAATAAAATATTTTTTCATTTCTTAAATTTTTTATCAAATGTAACTTTATAAACAGTGAAAGGCTTATACTACATTTGTTGTAATTTGAGAAAAACTTAACGAAGAGAAGTTTTTTCTTTTTAACACAGAGGTGCCTGTGGATTGGAATTTTTTAATTTCTATGACGTAAGGCTATTGAAAGCAATGGTAAAAGTTGATTGCTGTGTGGTTTAGGTTTTGTGAATGCGAGTGGGTAATTTGAGATTTTTCTAAAAACTGATTTTCAGAATTGATTTGGACGTGCAGAGGAGGTAATTCCTGAATTATTTTTGGACAGATGTACATTCTTGAGTATGAATTTCGCACATATGTGTGTGATTTTATTGGGTCTTTAAGGTTTATGAAAATTAGAATCTTTTTAGAAAAATTGCTTTTTATATGGATGGTTCTTTCATAGCTTTGCAGCCCAATTTTGGAGAGGAGTTCTTTGAATAAGCGGGATGTAGCGCAGTTGGTAGCGCACTACGTTCGGGACGTAGGGGTCGCTGGTTCGAGTCCAGTCATCCCGACCACCTGCGTCTGTGAGTTGTGCCGGTGGGTGTACATGGAGTTGAATTCCTGTTTTAAATGGATATATCGGGATGTAGCGCAGTTGGTAGCGCACCTGGTTTGGGACCAGGGGGTCCCAGGTTCGAGTCCTGGTATCCCGACTTTAGGTCTAGGGGAGGCACCGGATATGCTCTGGTGCCTCTTTCCAATTACTATTCGGGATGTAGCTCAGGTGGTAGAGTACACGTCTGGGGGGCGTGTGGTCGCTGGTTCGAGTCCAGTCATCCCGACAAAGAGACTTTAGATGTTGAGCAGGTTTTGACCTGCTTTTTTTTTGCCAGCGGGGCTAAGTAGGTGTGTGCGGATATGCGTGAGGGATACGTAGGGCGCGCGAAAGTGCGGTGCGCCGGCCGTGCGCAGCACCGGCCGAAGCACGGAAGCGAAGCGTACCCCGAAGTAGCCCGACCCCTGACGAGGGCGAAGACTTGTCAGGGGTCACGCCCAAAAATGAAAAATGAAAAAGCGGGTATTCCCGGGGGAGGTGAGGTATGATTTTTAAAAAGAAAAAACTTTCGGGGGATGCGGAGATGAGCTTTCTGGAGCATCTCGACCAGCTGCGCACGCACATCATCCGGTCGGTGGTGGCGGCTGTTCTGGCAGCGGGACTGGTGTTTTATTTCAAGGGCTTTTTTTTTGAGAAGATTCTGCTGTCGCCGGCTCAGCCGGGGTTTAGTACGTACATATTTTTTTGCAGGCTGAGTAATCTGTGGGGGGGTGATGTGTTTTGTTTTGAGACGTTTCCATTTCGGATTGTGAATCTAAGGATGGCGGGGCAGTTTGCGATGCATCTGTGGGTGTCGCTGATAGGTGGGGTGATTCTGTCGTTTCCGTATCTGATATATCAGATCTGGCTCTTTGTGGCTCCGGGCTTAAAGCCGGAGGAGAAGCGGTACTCGGGTGTGTTGATCGGGTCGAGTAGTGTATTGTTTTTTTTAGGAGTGCTTTTTGGATATTTTGTGATCGTGCCGCTCACGGTGCAGTTTCTAGGTACATATCAGGTAAGTGAGGATGTGGCTAATCAGATTGACTTGTCGTCGTATATTTCGACAATTACCAGTGTGGTGCTGGCTTGCGGGGTAATGTTTCAGCTGCCGGTGGTGGTGTATGTGGGTTCGAAAGTGGGTCTGCTGACGCCGGCCTGGATGCGTAGGTACAGAAAACACGCGTTTGTGGTGGTGCTGGTCTTGGCTGCGGTGATCACTCCGCCTGATGTGGCAAGTCAGATTCTGGTGTCGATTCCGGTGATGATTCTATACGAGGTGAGCATCCTGATTGCGGCAAGAATTGAAAGGAGACAGAGGTCTGTCTGAGTCAAAGGGCAGAATAGTTTTCAACAAAGGGAATAGTCAGGGATTTTTTATAGAATTTTACAGAGAATCTTATAGGTAAGTTCGATTTTCAAGAAAATAACTTTTATATGGAGCAAATCAGTCAGATAGCACCGGCTAAGAAGAAGGACAAATCCAGGGAATATGAGCTGCGCACAGGGACGGTGCCGCCTCACGATGCAGGTCTGGAAGAGGCTATATTGGGTGCGCTGCTGATTGATAGCCGTGCGATCGGCGAGGTGCTCGAAATCCTGCAGCCGGAGCACTTCTATGTGCCTAAGCATGGGATAATCTTCTCGTGTATAAAAGAACTTTTCAGCAGAAGTGAGCCTGTGGATATACTCACGGTGAGTGCCGAGCTGAAAAAAACCGGGAATATCAAAGATATCGGAGGTGATGCATACCTGGTATATTTGAGTCAAAGGGTTTTTTCGTCGGCGCATGTGGAGTATCACTCCAGAATCATTCTGGAAAAATATCTGCTGAGAGAAATCATTCATATATCGGGTCAGCTGGAGAAGAAGGCTTTTATGGACGAAACGGATCCGATCGAGTTGCTCGATGAGACGGAGCAGCGGCTCTTTGAGCTTACGGCTGGCAACCTGAAGCGGAATTTTACAACGGCGGGTGACCTTGTCAAGGATGCTCTTAAGCAGATGGAAGAGATCAGTAAGAAAGAAGGACTCAGTGGTGTGACCAGCGGTTTTAAGGCGCTGGACAGCATCACCGGGGGTTGGCAGCGGTCGGATTTGATCATTCTGGCTGCGCGGCCATCGATGGGTAAGACGGCCTTTGTGCTTTCGCTGGCGCGCAATATGGCAATCGAGAACAATATTCCCGTGGCATTTTTTTCGCTGGAAATGTCGGCCGTGCAGCTGATCATGCGTCTGATTTCGTCTGAAACAAGTATTCCTAACCAAGCCTTGAGAAATGGAAAACTCAGTCCGGAGCAGTGGAATCTGCTCTACTCCAAATCCAATAAACTTGAAAAGGCACCGCTCTTTATAGATGATACGCCCTCGATTTCTATCTTCGACCTTCGGGCAAAGTGCCGAAGGCTCAAAGCAATACACGATATTCAATGCGTTATAATCGATTATCTTCAGCTGATGACAGGAGGATCTTCAAAAGGGGGTACACGCGAACAGGAAATATCCAGTATCTCCCGTGCGTTGAAGGTGATCGCAAAGGAGCTGAATATCCCTGTGATCGCTCTGGCGCAGGTCAATCGTGCCGTGGAATCCAGGGGCGGCAGCGACAAGCGTCCTATGCTGAGCGACTTGCGTGAATCCGGCGCCATCGAACAGGATGCCGATATTGTGAGCTTTCTCTACAGACCGGAATACTACAAAATGGAGACCTGGGAGGATGGTACTCCGTGTAAAAATCAGGCAGAGCTCATTATCTCCAAACATCGAAACGGT
The DNA here is from genome assembly GCA_046295455.1 of Thermaurantimonas sp. Lineage (GTDB taxonomy): Bacteria > Bacteroidota > Bacteroidia > Flavobacteriales > Schleiferiaceae > Thermaurantimonas. The sequence goes on from JBKBNI010000004.1 coordinate 96,001, forward strand.
GCACTGAAAAATGTTCGTTTCAGATTTGACAATGAAACAACCTCCTTTGTGGAAATGGGAATAGCGGGTGAGATGGAATCTTTTGATCCAAACGAATTGACCTTTGAGTCGAAAATTAACAGGGGAGAAGGAATGGCAAATCCGCCCTCTTCGGCTTCGTCGGAAGTACCGAGATTTAATCCCTTTGGGGGATTGCCCGGTGGGATTCGCGGAAATATAGGCAGTGGCAGTACTTTTGTAGATGATTTTGCCACCGATTCGGACGATGATGATACGCCTTTTTAGATGCTGTGCAATTCTTGGGCTGGTACTGGTGCTCCAGATGCCGGCAAAGGGGCAATACCTTTTGATCCCAATGGATGAAACAAGTCAGAGAAATCATCTGAAAAGTTACGGAATTGCTTACTGGACGATCAAAAATCACACACCCATTGAGTGGCTTCTGAACTACCGTGGAGGATCATTTCTCATACCGGATCGCGATGCGGTGGTCAGAGAGTGTCGAATCAGAGGAGTCTCCTATGAAATAATCAGCGCAGCCCAGGCTGAGCAAATCCGTGCTGAAATCTCCAGTCCGGCCGTGAACATGAATGTAGTCAAGCTGGAGGTTGTGCCCCGGATAGCCGTCTATACTCCTCCCGGCAGTCAGCCGTGGGATGATGCCGTGACCCTGGCAATGGAATACGCCGAGATACCTTATGACAAAATTTATGACAAGGAAATTCTTGATGGGAAGCTCAAAGACTACAATTGGATTCACCTGCACCACGAAGACTTCACCGGGCAATACGGGAAGTTTTTTTCGGCTTACAGAAATGCGCCCTGGTACATTCGTCAAAAAAATGAACTGGAATCATTGGCGCGCAGTCTCGGATTTGCCAAAGTATCTCAGCTGAAGCTTGCCGTTGTACTTAAGCTCAAGGAATTTATAGAAAAGGGGGGATATCTCTTTGCCATGTGTTCGGCCACGGATACATATGACATCGCTCTTGCGGCTGCGGGAATTGACATTGCCGAAAGCATGTTCGACGGCGATCCTGCTGAGCCAAATTTCAATTCCAAGCTGAACTTCGGCAATACACTAGCATTTCGCAATTTTACGCTAAGTACCAATCCTTATGAATATGAATATTCAGATATTGATATGACAAATCATCGGCGTGTCAGTATGGAGGAAGATTACTTTGGACTGTTTGAGTTTTCGGCCAAATGGGATGTGATTCCGACGATTCTTACCCAAAATCATACCCGGGTCATAAAGGGGTTTATGGGACAGACGACCTCCTTCAACCGAAAATTAATAAAACCGGGAATCGTGATACTTGGAGAGAATAAGCAGCTCAATGAAGTCCGGTACCTCTACGGTGTACATGGTAAGGGTTTTTTTACCTTTTACGGGGGGCATGACCCCGAAGACTATCAGCACAGGGTAGGGGATAAGCCTACTGACTTGGATGAGCATCCTAATTCGCCGGGATACAGACTAATACTCAATAATATACTGCTGCCGGCAGCACAACGCCAAAAACAGAAAACCTGATGTCAAACTACTTTAGTGGCAAGGTCATCTGGATCACCGGAGCATCTTCGGGTATCGGAAGAGGCCTTGTCCTGGCGCTGGACAGGATGTGCGACTGTACGCTGGTGATCAGCGCACGACGAGGTGAATTGCTAGATCAGCTGGCCGGGACGTGCATACGTTCAAAGGTCATCTCAATGCCCATAGACCTTGAAAACTACCAAATGGCCGGAAAATGGGCAGACGAAGTCATCGGCCAGGTCGGCAAAATTGATATCCTGATCAACAATGCGGGCATTGGTCAGCTCGGGAACTCCCTGGATACAAAAGACGAGGTCGAAGAAAAAATCATGAAGATCAATTATTTTGGCAATGTGGCGCTGGCCAAAGCCGTCGCACGCCATATGATATCCGGTGGCGGAGGTCAGATTGTGGTCATATCGAGTATTCTCGGACAGCTTAGCCAACCACGACTGGCGACCTATGCAGCATCCAAGCACGCTCTGTATGGATATTATGAGGGGTTCAGAGAGGAGGTACGTCGCTATGGAATTAAGGTTCAAATAGTAAGTCCGGGCTTTATCAATACGGAAGTCACATACAATTCACTCACCGGCGACGGGAGTAAGCTCAGAAAAAATAGCCCAGCACAAGAGAAGGGCATGTCCACCGAAAAATTTGCATCCAGGCTGATTCACGTTATAAAGTCAGGCAAAGAACATGTTTATATCGGGGGAGTGGAAGTAGTATCCGTATATCTGAAACGCTGGTTTCCAACCCTCTTTTACTACCTGATGCGAAAATTTGTTTTCAAATCCTGAGACTGATTACTCTGAGGATATCAATTTTGATTTTATCCAAAACCCTACTTAAACTATATGGCTGAAAACCAAGTAATACTTCAGTTTGCTCATTTTGCGGATAAGTTTGAGCAATCAGAGCTGATCGATATATACAACAAAATACTACTTCCTCGACTGATCGAAGAGAAGATGCTCATTCTGCTGCGCCAGGGTCGTATATCAAAGTGGTTTAGCGGGTGGGGTCAGGAGGCCATCTCCGTAGGTGTGACCTATGCAATGGATAACGACGAATACCTCCTTCCAATGCACCGGAATCTCGGCCTCTTCACCACGCGAGGCATACCTCTTCACAGATTGTTTGCGCAGTTTCAGGGAAAACCGTCCGGCTTCACCAACGGACGAGACCGCTCATTTCACTTTGGCAGCAGGGACCACAAGATTGTAGGAATGATAAGCCATTTGGGTCCGCAGATGGGCATTGCCGACGGCATTGCACTGGGCAATATTCTGAAGGGTAATAAGAAAGCAGTGGCAGTATTTACAGGTGATGGAGGTGCCAGTGAAGGAGACTTTCACGAATCTGTAAATGTGGCTGCCGTTTGGAATCTTCCGGTCATCTTCGTCGTCGAAAACAATCAGTGGGGTCTCAGCACGCCGAGCACCGAACAATTCAGGTGTGCCAGATTCTCTGACAAGGGTGTCGGTTATGGAATTGATGCTGAAACCATTGACGGAAATAATATCCTCGAAGTAATCGATACTGTGCGCTACTGGAAGCAGAAGCTCAGCAAGGGTAACGGACCGGTACTGCTGGAGTGTCTAACTTTTCGCATGCGCGGCCACGAGGAGGCTTCGGGCACCAAATATTATCCTGCAGGTTTACAGGATGAATGGGCAAAAAAAGATCCCGTAGTACAATATGAGAGGTTTCTGCTTGAAGAGGGAATATTGACAGAAAAGCAGATCGATCAAATTCGTTCTGAGATCAAATCTCAAATCAACAAAGAATTGGAAATCGCATTTTCAGTTCCTGATGCAGATTTTGACCCCGAGCGGGAACTTCGGGACGTATATGCACCCTTTGAACCAACACCCGCCGATCCGATAGAGACCAGCCGGGAAATGCGCCTGCTGGATGCCATCACCGATGCTATGGATCAGGCGATGCAGAAGCATCCCAATCTCATCTTGATGGGGCAGGATATAGCTGAGTACGGGGGTGTATTTAAAGCTACTGAAGGATTTGTGCAGCGCTATGGGAAGCATCGGGTACGCAATACACCCCTATGCGAAAGCGCGATTATAGGGTCGGGTCTCGGACTGAGCATCAATGGCTTTAAATCAATGGTAGAAATGCAGTTTGCAGATTTTGTGACTGAAGGATTTACTCAAATCGTCAACAATCTTGCAAAAATCCATTATCGGTGGGGGCAGCATGCGGATGTCGTCATCAGGATGCCTACCGGGGCAGGTGTGGGAGCTGGGCCATTCCACAGCCAGAGCACAGAATCCTGGTTTGCACATGTGCCCGGACTGAAAATTGCGTATCCGGCATTTCCGGCCGATGCCAAAGGCCTGCTGCTCATGGCTTTTGAAGATCCCAACCCGATTATGTTTTATGAGCACAAGGCCCTGTACCGCTCAGTGGCAGAGCAAGTACCGGAAGGGTATTACACCATACCCTTTGGACAAGCAACGGTCAAAACCTCCGGCGATGATCTGACGGTGGTCACCTACGGGTATGGCGTACACTGGGCATTGGAATTTGCCGCACAACACCCCGATATCGGATTAGAGATCATTGATCTGCGTACGCTGATTCCGCTGGATGAAGAAACCATATACAGATCGGTAAAGAAAACCGGCCGTGCGCTTGTCTTATATGAAGACACCTACACGGGTGCCTTTGGTGCCGAGGTTGCCGCACGTATCGGGGAGTTTTGCTTCAGATGGCTGGATGCTCCCGTGACCAGAGTGGGATCTTTGGATACACCTGTGCCGTTTAATTCAAAACTTGAGCAAGGATTTCTGGCCAGAAGCAGGATGGAAGAGGCCATTCGTTCCATTTTGGCCTTTTGACGTGTAAGAGAGGTTACTTCCCCCTGCCTTGCAGCACAATGAGAATTGTGTAGAAGAGAATTTTGATATCGTTCAGAAAGGTGGCATTCTCCAGATAGACCAGGTCATATTTCAGTCGTTGCACCATTTCCTCCACATTTTGTGCGTAGCCAAACTTGACCATACCCCATGAAGTAATCCCCGGCTTGAGCTTATGCAGCTGCCTGTAGTAAGGGGCAATTTTTACGATCTGATTGATGTAATATTCGCGCTCGGGCCTAGGTCCTACTACAGACATTTCGCCTTTGAGGACGTTGAAAAACTGAGGTAATTCATCAATGCGGTACTTGCGCATGATTCGTCCCCAGGGAGTGATGCGGGGGTCGTCTTCACAGCTGAGCTGGGGGCCGTTGGTTTCCGCATCAGCGATCATAGAGCGAAACTTGATGATGTTAAATTTTCGGCCTTTGTAGCCGATGCGTTCCTGTTTGAAAAAGATCGGGCCGCTTCCGGAAGCCTTCACCAAAATCATAGAGAGGATAAATAGCGGTGACAATCCGATCAGTACACATGTAGACGTTACTATGTCAAAGACCCTTTTGACAAATGCCTGAGGTATGCTTAGCGGCTGGGTTGGAATCTCTACCAGGGGTTCGCCATAGGACTCCAGTTTTACCTTCCCGCTGAGAATGTCATAGGTATCCGGGATCATCTTGACTTTTACATCTTGACCTTCCAGTAGGGTAATGATGCTCTGCACTTTATCATGTTCGCGGGATTCTACAGCGATTATTACTTCTTCTACATCGATTTCATTCAGAATGCGCTCAATTTCGGTGTAGTTTCCCAGGTATTTCAGTTTTTTCTCAAGGAGAAATTTTATGTTGTTGTCCACACTTACAAAACCGATAAATTTATGTCCGGTCGTAAAGCTTTTACCTACCAGATTGTTGTACAATTCTACGGCATTCTGATTACTGCCGATAATGATAGAATTGTAATATATTTTGCCTTTTTGAATGAGATAGTTAGTCCTTGATGACAATATAAATCTGAAGAGAAACGTCAGTAAAAAATGATATGAAAAAAAGATAAAAAATGACTTGTAATAATCCCTATAATCCGCAACAAAATCATCTAAAAAAAAGAGGAAAAACAATAAAATAGATCCAAAAAGGGTTTGATTGAATGTTTGGAAAAATTCTCTCAATCGGGACCGTCTGAAGATATCATTGTAAAAGCCGGATATCTGGTATATGGCCAGCCATATACCCGTAAATATCAATGCTCCAAAGATGAAGTTAACATCAAAATTAAATGGTGTATTGATTTCAAAAATTTTGGTTTCGATATACTTTTTTCGGAAAAAAAACAATACACTATATGACAGGAAAGAGGCCAGTGAATCAAAGGCTACATAGATGATCTTCTGACGTCTTTCTCCCTTTCTGCGATCTTCTGAAATCATTGGTTGTCGGTAAATCTATTCGAGATATACCATTTTTAAATTGTCAATTAAAAATTCTGTTGAGGGGGAGTTTACATCTGCTTTGACGGCACCAAGAAATATCTGATAGTCAAGAGCATTGGCATTTCCAGAAACTTCGGGGGTAAGGTCAATGTAGATTTTGCGCCATTCAGCGGGATTCGGTCGCACCTGGATGACAGGGGCCTGAACAATGCGATCAAAAAGATTAGCAAATACACCTACCGTAAATGTTTGATTTCCAGTATAATTCATTTCAAGAAAAATTTTTTTACCGCCCTTCGGCAGTACATATCGGGTAGAAGTAGCAATTTCTACCAGGGTTTGACCGGGAGGAAGCACTACCTTGCCGGATGCAGTATTGGTTTCAGGACGTTGCTTGTTGATAAAGATGCTGTCTGGGTCGGTCACTTTTGTGATATCGGCGTCAGACTTATCGGTGCGCACCAGTGATATACCTAGACCTTCGAAATCTTCCACAAGCGTTACCTTGGCATTGTCCCGGTATCGTGCCTCGGGTATAGAATCGACCGTAGCATTGAAGAAATAGTCTTTGCCTTCGGTAAAGTCAAATGTTTCAATCAGGGGATTGAGCATAGGATACACATCTCTCATCGACCTGATGCCATTGATTGACACTCCGTATCTCAGGGTTACAGATTGCTCACCGGGGAAGGGCACAACCACTCTTGCCGGGAGTTGGTACACCCCAAGTTCACGGTTTTCGAGTGTGACCCACACGCTGTTGATCGCATGGGAGGAGGTGCCTTGAGATGCATAGTCGGTCATCATTTTGACTTCCGGTATGTTCAGGTAGGCTGGTATAATAGCTTGTTCAAATCTGCACGAGAGAAGGCAAAAAGCAGGAAAAATGAATAGTAGTAGTCTTATAGTCATTGAATCATCGACAGGTTTACGCGTATTTTTTGAAGAATTTCATGGGCTACCTCCAAAGAATTGACCCCATCGTCCAACGAAACTTCTTCGGGTAATTGTAAAACAATCGATTGATAGAACGATTTAAGTTCTTCTTCTATTGCATTCAAGGGCTTAATCTCTGGTTTGAAATATTCAAGTTCTTTGCTTTCGCCGGCAGCATTGGTCAGTGCTATAGCAAATGGGTTTTTACCACGTTCATTTTCAGGTACAAGTGAGATGATTTCGCTTTCCTTGGCCAGAAAATCAATGCTTACGTAGGCGTCTTTTTGAAAAATCCGCATTTTTCTCATTTTTTTCATGCTAATACGGCTGGCCGTAAGGTTTGCAACGGCCCCGTTAGCAAATTCAATGCGGGCGTTGGTGATATCCGGGGTATCGCTTATCACTGCCACACCGCTTGCGCTGATTTTTTTTACCGGCGATTGCACCGCGGCAAGCACGACGTCAATATCGTGAATCATCAAATCGAGCACCACCGGCACATCTGTACCTCTCGGATTAAATTCAGCCAGTCTGTGAGCTTCGATAAACATTGGATTTCGTATGAAATCCCTGACCGCAAGAAATGCCGGATTAAAACGCTCTACATGACCCACCTGAACCTTAACTTCAGCTTCACAATACAGCTTTTGGAGTTTTCGTGCCTCCTGGATGGTGTGTGTGACCGGCTTTTCGATGAAGAGATGCTTTCTGCTTTTCAGTACCTGGCGTGCCAGTTCAAAATGGGTAGTCGTCGGGGTGACAAGGTCTACTGCTTCGGAGTTTTCGAGCAGCTCTTCAAAAGACGAAAACACCCGAACACCAAATTCTGCTCCGGTTTTTTCAGCAGTTTCCGGATCCGCATCATAGATACCACTGACACTCCACTGGGGTATATTTAAGAGGCATTTAAGGTGAATTTTTCCCAGATGACCAACCCCGGCAAGTCCGATTCTCATTTTTTTCATTTAAGGGGCAAAAATATCATGCTGCACCTCTTTTATATGAACTAAATATCAGCTAGCATAGATGGATGGACTACTGGCATAAGGGACTGCCTGAAGCCTGGCCATCTCATGCCTCTGGTACGTCGTACCTTTGGCACGGACAACACTGTACAATGGATTTTGAAAAGATACGAAAGGATATAATAGATAAAAAACTTTCTAATTTCTATCTGCTTCACGGAGAGGAGTCTTATTTCGTCGATCAGCTGACGTATTTGCTGGAAAACACCGTATTAGAACCTGGCGACAGAGCCTTTAATCAAGTTGTCTTGTTTGGCCCGGATATCACAGTCCAAAGTGTGGTAGAAGAGGCCAGGCAGTTTCCATTTGGCACCCAATACCGAGTAGTCATCGTAAAAGAAGCTCAGGAACTGACAAATGCCGACCAATTGAAAACCTATCTCGAAAAGCCCAATCCGCAGGCTATATTGGTGCTGAGCATGAGAGGGCAAAAGGCAGACGGACGATTGGCTTATGTGCAAATGGCAAAAAAAAAATTTGTGGAATTTTATTCTCCCAAAATCAAGGACTATCAAATGTCTGCATTCATACAGCAATATCTTAAAAACAACGGTATCCATGCAGATAAGAATGTGTGTGAAATGATTTATGAGGGTGTAGGTACTGAGTTATCAATATTAGCTAATGAAGTAAAAAAAATTCAGCTGTATTTCGGCAAGGAAAACATACATCTGAAGGCAGAAGATGTCGAAAATCTTATTGGAGTAAACAGAGAATTCAATACCTTCGAACTATCCAATGCCGTCATGCAGCGAAATTATGAAAAAGCTGCCCGAATCATCCACTATTTTAAGAAAAATCCAAAGAATCACCCTGCCATACCTATCGTAGCCGGAATCTTTAACAACTTTCAACAACTTTATTTGGTCTACATGGCGCAAATCCAATCTGAAGCCCGTGCCGTTGAAATGCTTAAAGTGCACCCTTATGTTGCAAAAAATCTATTGTCGTATAAAAGAAATTTTTCGTCAGAAGATTGTGAAATGGCAATATTGCACTGCACAAGGTGCGATGCGCGGCTAAAAGGAGTAAACAACCACTCGACAGAGCCGTTTGATGAAATAGCAGATTTGGTCTACAGACTCATACATAAATACTGGTGGTAAAGACAGACACAATTGCAGCTGTAGCTACACCTCCCGGACACGGTGCCATCGGCATCATTCGTATATCCGGAGATCAGGCTTTTGACATTGTCAGTCGCTACCTCCATCCGGTCAGAGGAGTGTTTGACCCTTCAAAAGTCAAGGGGTACTCGCTGCGGTACGGAGAGTGGAAAATTGATGGTGAGTGCATAGATGAGGTGTTGATTTCATTTTTTGTAAGTCCTTACTCTTACACGGGCGAGCATGTGGTGGAGGTAAGCTGTCACGGGTCGCCCTACATTTTACAAAAAGTTATGGAAAGTTGTCTGGATGCCGGCGCAAGGCTTGCCGATCCGGGAGAGTTTACCCTTCGGGCATTCAAAAATGGAAAAATAGACCTTGGTCAGGCCGAAGCTATTGCTGACTTGATAGCATCTGAGACCAAAGCTTCACATAGGGTGGCTATGCAACAGCTTAAGGGAAATTTCAGCCGCGAACTGGACGAAATGCGAACCCGGCTTATCGAATTTACAGGTCTGCTTGAACTGGAACTGGACTTTGCAGAAGAAGATGTAGAATTTGCCGACAGAGGTCACTTTATCGAACTTCTCAGCAGCATCCAAAGACGATTGACTGCCTTGATTGATTCGTTTTCACTCGGCAACGCTATCAAGAATGGAGTTCCCGTGGCTATACTCGGAGCTCCAAATGCGGGAAAATCAACGTTGCTCAATGCCTTGATCGGAGAGGAGAAAGCCATTGTCTCTCACATTGCAGGCACTACGCGCGATGTAATAGAAGATGTAATGACCATCGAAGGTATCCAATTTCGGTTTACCGATACTGCCGGTCTGCGCACTACGACCAATGAAATCGAAGAAATAGGCATCAGAAAGGCACTAGAAAAAGCCTCTAAAGCCAGAATTATTCTATATGTTTTTGATGCAGTATTAAGCACCGATGATGAAATTTTATCAACCTATAATTTGATACAAAATCATGCGCCGGAGGCTACTATTATTAAGATTGGAAACAAGGCGGATCTACTGAATCACCGGCTTATCACCGGCGATGATATCCTATATATATCGGCAAAAGAAAAGACAGGAATAGATCAATTAAAAGATGCCCTTATAAATGAAGTGCTGCACAAAAAAAACATTGATAATCAAACAATCGTCACAAACATCCGGCATGTAGATATGCTCAAGAAATCTTTAAAATCTATTGAAGAAGCTCAGCGAGGCCTGCAAAGTGGACTCAGCAGTGAGCTTGTGGCCATAGACCTCCGAAATGCTTTGTATCACCTGGGATCCATCACTGGAAAAGTAGTTTCCGACGATATACTCGATTACATCTTTGCCAACTTTTGTATCGGTAAATAGGGAGGTATTTGTATATCATACAGCATGTGATATAATGCTCTGAAAATGCTATTCTCCGGAAGAGCTAAATTAGGGGAGATCATGGGGTAGTAAGGATTTATATCCCGAAGAAATATTTAATACACCCTAATCACTATCTATGGAGAGAGAAACGAATCTTCACAAGAAACGATTTTTACACCTCCTGTGACTTGTCGAAAGGATACATGAGGTATCCAAAAAATCAGGTTTGCTGCAGTCTCTAAAAAGTGATAAAAGTCCATACATTCTTGAGATTTATGCAGGGATTATCTGCTGTCGGATTTCCGAAATGATTAGATTTATGATGCCAATATGTTTTTTGTGCAATGACATACATTGTGTGCGAGAAGGGTAAAATCAATAAGTTCGGGGCAAATGGGGCTTGCTTTAAATAAAAAAGCCCTATCGGTGAAATAGCCGACAGGGGTTGAAAAGTTAAATTGGCTCTACCAAAAATTACATGTGTAAGGCTCGCTTGCCTGTAGCATCCAATGCAGCTTCTTTTATGGCTTCTGCAAAGGTGGGATGGGCATGAGATATCCGCGCAAGGTCTTCTGCAGAGGCGCGAAATTCCATGGCTACCACTCCTTCTGCCACCAAATCTGCTGCGCGTGCTCCGATTACATGGAATCCGAGAATTTCATCGGTTTCGGCATGGACCAGGATCTTTACCAGACCATCTACATCACCGCTGGCACGTGCGCGACCAAGTGCCCGCATCGGAAAGGAACCGCTCTTGTAGGGTATTTTAGCTTCTTTGAGTTCTTCTTCCGAACGCCCTACACTTGCTACTTCAGGCCAGGTATAGACCACGTTTGGTATGAGGTTGTAATCGATATGAGGTTTTTGGCCGGCGATGTGTTCGGCCACGAAGACTCCCTCTTCTTCGGCTTTGTGAGCAAGCATGGCACCACGTACTACGTCGCCGATGGCATAAATTCCGGGCACAGATGTTTCAAGATGATCATTCACCGGAATGCGCCCTTTTTCATCCAGGCTGATACCCGCTGCCTCCAGATTAAGTCCATCGGTGTATGGCCTCCGACCGATGCTCACAAGGCAATAGTCGCCCGTAAGAGTGATGTTCTTGCCGTCCGGAGCAGTAGCCGTGACGGTGACTTCATCTCCATTTCTTTCTACATCAGTGACCTTGTGTGAGAAATAAAATTCCATGCCCTGCTTTTTGAGCACTTTATACAGTTCTTTGCTCAGGGTGGTATCAAATGCAGGAATGATACGGTCAAGGTATTCCACTACGCTTACTTTAGCTCCTAACCTCTTGTATACTGAGCCAAGTTCGACGCCGATTACACCACCTCCAATGACAATGAGATGCTTCGGTACTTCCTGCAACTCCAATGCTTCGGTACTGGTGATGATGCGTTCCTTATCTATCTTAATGAATGGCAAGGTGGCAGGCTTGCTTCCGGTAGCAATGATGATATGTTTAGCGGAGAGTTTTTCCTCTTTATCACCAGACACCTTTATGGTGTGCGCATCCACAAAGGAGCCAACCCCATGATAGACATCGATCTTGTTTTTTTTCATCAGAAAGCGGATACCATCCACAGTCTGTGATACAACTTTGCGCTTGCGCTCGATCATCTGAGGCATATTTACTTTTGGTATGTCGATCTCAATGCCGTGGGTTTTGAAATTTTCAAGAGCATTGTGATAGTGCTCAGAGGAGTCGAGAAGCGCCTTGGAGGGAATGCATCCTACATTCAGGCATGTTCCTCCCAGACTGTTGTATTTTTCGATAAGAGCGGTTTTGAAGCCCAGTTGAGCGGCTCTGATAGCACATACATATCCGCCTGGACCGGAGCCTATGATGATGATATCATATGAATTCATGTGTGATAAGAGTTAAAACGGATTAATATTCAGTTGGATCTATCTCATGGTACCCTTCTCCAAAGTCTTCATCGTCGAAAAACGCATCCTCTTCATCATCGAATAAGAAATCTTCATCCGCGACAGGGGCTTTACGATGAGGATCAGCAGATTCATCGTTAAAAAAGCGGGCTGGCGCCTCTGGCGGCAAGATGCCGATGCCATGAATCAAGCCGGTGGGCAGGGCGCGACCTTGAGATTTTTTCTCCACATAAAACGTCCACATGTTGAGAAAATCATACACGTAGAGCAATCGTTGATTATTGGTAAAATAGGCGCCCACAGTGATTTCATTCATGGGCAAGGGAGCATTCTCTCCATCGCCAAGAGCCATGAGCGGAATCTCGTCGAGTTGTTCCCATTTTTCATTAGTCCGGTAGAAAGAGGCGAGTTCACCGGGTTGAAGACCAAAGCTCTGCACGATGAGGTGGTGTAGATCTTCGAGGGTTTTGGTTGACTCTATACCTATTTCCCTGATTACATTGGATTTATCGTCGTCTAAAGTGACTAAAAAGGTAAAATTTTCCATTGCAGAAGGCCAATTGCCCGACAAAGGTAGTCTATATAGCTGAAGCCTATTGTTTATAATATCTCAATCTGAGACTGCTGAGTACCACACTTACACTACTGAGTGCCATAGCAGCTCCCGCCCAGTGGGGTTGTAGCAGTATACCAAAGGCCGGAAAAAACAAACCCGCGGATATTGGAATGGCAATTATGTTGTAAATAAATGCCCAAAATAAATTTTGATAGATGACGGACCGCACTCTTCTCGCAAAACGAAGAATCTTCGGAATCAGCAGGGGGGAATCATTTTTTATCACTATCTGAGCCGATTCTATGGCTAAGTGGGCGCCACTACCCATAGCTATACCAAGGTCGGCAGCGGCCAGAGCAGCGCCGTCGTTGATGCCATCGCCGACCATTGCTACACGCTCACCTTTTTCTTTGGTCTTGTGTATGATTTCGAGCTTTTGCTCAGGACTGCATTGACTGTAGTAACTGGTAATTCCCACCAGCATTGAAACGGACCTGACAGCCGTATCTGAATCTCCAGAGAGTACCGAGGTTGTAATTCCTAACTTACTTAACTCTTCAATAGCCTCCCGTGATCCGGGACGCAGAGAATCATTAAATACGATCGTCGCCAACCTTTCACGAGCTGTAAACAGATAAAAACAGGTGCTGAAGGCTTCCGATTCTGTGGGAGCTCCGGACTGTCCGATGACTTCCTTCAGCCATTGGCTGCTACCAAGATAATATTTTATTCCTTCATATACTGCCTCTACACCTCTGCCGGGCAGGTAAGTCCATTCTTGCAAGGGAAGGATCTCAGTATTTTGACCGATGTGTTGGATTACGGCCTTAGCCAGGGGATGATTCGAGCGCGACTCCATGTTTACCATCAGCGCTTTTAAAAAATCGCTGGAATTTTCCGTATGAAAAACTATTTTTTCGATAGAAGGACTTCCGGTGGTCAGGGTACCGGTTTTGTCGAGAAACAGATGTGTGACCCGTGAAGCAGTTTCAAGGGTTTCAGCATTTTTTATCAGTACTCCCCAGTTCGCGGCTGTCCCTACAGCATTGACCACTGCGGTGGGAGTGGCCAGCCCAAGAGCACACGGACAAGCTACTACAAGCACAGCCAGAGAGGTTGTGAGCGCTATGGATAGGTGATCCGATCCGCCGAAGAACCACCAGAATAAAAAAGTAAGAACCGAAATGCCAAGAACAATCGGCACAAAAACAGCCGAAATCCGGTCGGCAAGTCTCTGAACTGAAGGCTTCGACGAGCGTGCCGCTTCCACAAGAGAGATGATCTTAGAAAAGCGGGATTCGGCTCCGGTCTGTGTAGCCCTGTAGTGCAGCAGACCATCTGTATTCACACTGCCGGCATAGACGATGTCGCCTGTTTTTTTTGTGACAGGCAGTGACTCGCCGGTCAGTATACTCTCGTCGATCCAGGCCTCTCCCTCCACGACCACCCCATCTACCGCAATGCGGTCCCCCATTCGTGCAAGGAGGAGCTCACCCGTCTGAATAAGGTGTACGGGGACTTCTTCCAGGGAGTCACCTCTCATGCGCAGCGCCACTTCAGGCAGGCCTGAGGTCAATGTATCAAGAAAATCGGTGGCCCGAAGTCGTGAGCGCTCTTCGAGATATTTGCCGAAGAGAACGAATGCAATGACCATAGCCGCCGGCTCATAGTAGGTATGGTGGCCAAATACATGGGCAAAATTCTCCGGCATAAAGGTGATGAGCGTACTCAAAAGATAGGCTGTGCCGGTACTAAGTGCCACGAGTGTATCCATACCCGACTGGCGATTCAGGGTCATCTTCCAGGCATTGACAAAAAATCTGCGCCCAAACCACATGACTGCAGACGTGATTAGCCAGAGTACAATGTTTGCCCACGGCTTATGCATCCAAAGCATTGCAATGGCCATTACCGGGGCAGAGAGTGCCAGACTTGCCAAAGCCCGCAGCCTGAGTGTCTGATAGGCCTGCCATTCAGCCTGGCGGTGCCTACGTCGGTCATATTCGCTCGTGTCAATATCATATCCAATCGTTTTGACTGCTCTGCGCAACTGTTCGGCGCTGGTGGTGCCTTCATCAAATTCTATCACTGCGCAGCCACTTGCATACGAGACTGTGGCTGAGCGCACGCCAGGCTGATTTTGGAGTTGTTTTTCTACGGTTGCAGCACAGGCTGCACAGGACATATCATATACCGGAAAGGTGTTTTTTACTGTTTTCATTGTTTCAGGCCGCCTTTTTTGATTATAATTTGTTTAAATAATTAAGTTTTTGTGAATACAGAACATCTCTCCCTATTCGGGACGGTACATACTTCCAATGATTGATTGAGCATATAAAATAATTAAAAATAGCCTCAATACATAGATTGGCTTTTAAAGTCAAAATGAAATTCAAAAAAGTAGCGATATCCTCTGCTATTGCTTGCAGACAGATCGCTCCCTTTCTGATGTCATTTTTCGCATTCATGGAGTCCCGATGCCGGGTAACACCGGTCTTTTCGAGCATGCAACTATTGGTAGTATACATCTTACCGATGATACCAGAGGACTCTTCTCTAATTAAGTGACTTTCTGTAGTCCGGCGGAGCACATCTTTGGAACAAGTTAAATGCCTTTCAATATCGCGAGCCGACAGGTTTGTAAGCCAAGCGTTTAATTCATTCTGGTATCTGAGCCATTCTCTTTTGGGAATGAGTGGAGCTCTGCATGGTGATTGACTCAGCTCAATGCGGTCTGCACCTATTGGATTGATTATCTCCCGCTCCGGGATAAGGAAAAGGCAATGTTGATATAGGGCCTGTTTTGAGGGCTGGTGGTTTTTCTCAACCCATGACAAATAGGTGCCAGGTGCCTCACAGTTGGCCGAGGCAAACTGCCGGAGTTGTACCCCTTTGGTATCAAAAATTTCCCAATCACGGTCATTAGATACGTAATTTTCTTCACACACGGGAATGAGAATAGATATTTAATGTTTTTACCAACTTCCTACCAAAGGTATTTTACTGTCGTAAATGGCTTTACGGCCTAAGTCACAAAGGATGATTTTCATCACCTTCTTTAGTTGCGTCTGGAGCGAAATCGGATTCGGTGTCGGGTAGGGAAGGAGTTGATTTAGCGGTTGGATCAAGGCATCACCTTACCAGGGGTCTTGGAATAGTGCATTGATGTGTCGAGGAAATTCTTAAAAAAACGAATGAATTTCTTTAGCCCTTACCGAATTTTTCTTTAAAAATAAAAAAAGGAAAAGTACCAATCCAAAATATTCACAACCTGATCATCGAAATCATTTATCCGAAATAGGGTGCATGATCCAAAAGAAAATCTGCTGTCAATCGCCGTTGTATAGCCGCAAGAGATTCGTCAAACCTGCCCAAATCAAGGTCAACCCTTGTATCTAAACCATTTTAGAAGATCTGAAAAGGTGTATTTTTTGCCATACATGAGAATACCTACCCGGTAAATTCGACCGGCGACCCACGTAGCCACAATAAAAAATAGTATCAGAATCAGCATGGAGAGTGCGGTTTCCCACCACGGAATGCCAAATGGAATCCTTGCCATCATAATGACGGGGGAGGTCAGAGGTATGTAGGAAAGTGCAGCCGCCAACGTGCTTTCTGGATTATCGATGATAGAGGACATGGCCAGGATGGAGATGATCAACGGTATGCTGATCGGAAGGACAAGCTGCTGAGAGTCGGTTTCATTGTCTACTGTAGAACCCACAATGGCGAAGAGTGCTCCATAAGCCAGATAGCCAAAGAGAAAGTAGAAGACAAAGAGGGATAGCACGAGCGGAAAATTGATTGTCTGTATTGCATTGATGATTTCGATGGAGCGATCTATATCCAGGGGTACGGCGCTGCCTTCTGCTTTCAATTGCTCTTGCTGGGCAGCAAGTACACGAGCAGCCTCAAATTTTTCGCGGAATAAAACCTGAGAGGCTAAGCTATAAACAGCTGCGCTAAGGACCACCCAAATGGCAAATTGCAACAAACCTGTGAGAGCTATACCCAAAATTTTTCCCATCATAAGCTGAAATGGCTTTACTGAGGTGATGATGATCTCGACAATGCGGTTTGATTTTTCTTCGATGATTCCGCGCATCACCATGCTGCCGTACAAAAAGATAAACAAATAGATGAGCAGGCTCCCGATGAAAGCGAGCACAAACTTGAGCTCAGTGGCTGATTGTTTTTCTGCTTTGTCAGCATCTTCGAGGTAGAAGGTTCGAAGTCTGACGTTGGTTTCGGATTGTTTTACCACAGCGGGATCTACGCCCAGGAGTTTAAGTTTTTCTTCCTGGATTTTTGACTTTATTAGAGATTCCACATAGGATTGCAC
The DNA here is from genome assembly GCA_046295455.1 of Thermaurantimonas sp. Lineage (GTDB taxonomy): Bacteria > Bacteroidota > Bacteroidia > Flavobacteriales > Schleiferiaceae > Thermaurantimonas. The sequence goes on from JBKBNI010000004.1 coordinate 113,080, forward strand.
TTTGAGAGAGATGTCTCCCTGGCTATACATCGCGATACCTGCAGCCATGAAGTCCGGATCCCATGTCTCGCCAGTAGGGATGTAGAGAAGAGCATAGAATTGCGGGTTTTCTTTCAAGTAATCTTTGGCCTGCCGGAGGTCGTATTTGGATGGATCCAAATAAGCAAAACCAATGTCTCCGCTCCCCTGGTGGAAGTCGAGCAAAGTAGCTCTGTCATGTACAAGGATGACGCGTTTTTCCAATTGTACGGTAGAGAGAATGGCAGGCGCCGTAATGAGCGCCCCAAATAGAAACGGACCTAAAAGAGTAATGATCAGAAATGAGCGCTTACGCACCCTATGGAGGAATTCACGCCGAATGATCAGCCAGATTTTGTTCATGATGTGTGGGCATTTTTAGCTACGTCAATAAATATATCCTTCATGGTGGGAAGCAATTCGCGCACCGATATGATGGAAGCCGATGACGGAGATCCCGTAAGCCACTGAAGCAAAGGATTTATGCCTTGAGTCTGCCGGTCGTGTACGATAATGTGGGTATGTGACGGAGTGGTCTTATGGCGGATGAGCGGGTAGTCTTCCGGTAGATTCAATGAATGTATATCAATGGGTGATAGCACAATTTCCCATTGGTGCCGGGCATATTGACGTTTGATGTAATGAAGGGGACCATTGAGCACCAAGCGCGATTGATCGATCATGGCGATATCCTGACAGAGTTCTTCGACGGTATCCATCCTGTGGGTTGAGAAGATAATGGTGGTGCCCTGCCGGTGAAGTTGGAGGAGTTCATCTCGAATGATCCCTTCGTTGACCGGATCAAATCCCGAAAAGGGCTCGTCAAGAATTAGCAGATCAGGGTGATGGAGCACTGTAATGGCAAACTGAACTTTCTGTGCCATCCCTTTGGAGAGATCTTCGACCTTCTTGTCCCACCAGGCGAGCATATCAAGACGACCAAACCAATAGCGCAGGGCATTTTTTGCATCATTGCCTTTCAATCCCTTCAGACCAGCAAGGTATAGAGCCTGTTCGCCTACTTTCATCGTGCGGTACAGACCCCTCTCTTCGGGGAGGTAGCCAATTCTCTTTTGGTGGTCAGGACGGAGTGATTCGCCATCAAAATAAAGCTCGCCCGTATCGGGTTTAATTATTTGATTAATGATACGAATCAAGGTAGTTTTTCCGGCGCCATTAGGACCAAGCAGGCCAAAGATGCTGCCTTTTTCTACTTGTATTGATAGGTCGGACAATGCCTGGTGATTTCCATATTTTTTGCTGATATGCCGGGTTTCAAGAAGTTTGGTCATTTGGTGTGAAAGGAGAATATGTTCAGGATTATCTAATACAATCTCTCTGTAGTAATGACGGCTATTGTCTATGACTACTTCGCCTACAAAAGTACTGTCGGAAGGGCGTTCGGCTACTACCGATACCCGGAGGCATTTCATAAGAGTAAAGTACCAATGCATCACTTCAGAAATCTCTTTTTCGCCAATATCTCTCAGCACGATCCGTATCTTCCAATTTGTACCACCAAAAAATTCTGAAATTCTCTACTGATAAAAACGGGTTATGACAGATGTGAAAAAGATCGGTCTGGCCAAGGACTTTGATGAGTCTGAGCTGATGAAAGTGTCCACTAAAAGTTATTTGCTTCCTCTGAAGGATTGGAAATGGTGAAAATAATAAAAAAATACCTTGTTCCTACTTTAAAAAGAAATCAATTGGTGAATCGAAGATTTCCGAATTCCGGCCAAAAATTAAAATATTTAATTAATAATCAGAAAAGTGGCTAGAACCGACTCCATTTTACCGTGAATCTAAATTGTTCATAAATCGCGAGAATCTATTTATAATTTTCTTTGATTTTATCTGCACAACTAGTAGTGCAAATCAGAAGTGTGACTTTTGTACAGAATTAGTCATTAATGGACTTTTCATTCAAGGGGAGTAACCTCAAAAAGATAATATTTTACAAAATTCAAATTTATGTCGTATAAAAAATGAATCTTACTTAACGTTAAGAGCGATAGGAATAATCGGGCAGATGAGTCTGTTTGTTGTCTCCAGGTAAAAATGATTTTAAAATCAATTGGGTTAGGTCGCGATTGACGTTACTTCTCTTTAATTTTCTGAGTTATATTTAGTTTATCCGGACATTCCTGTGACAAAAAAAATAAATAATTACTTGTGATGACTGACCTCAGCTCAGGATATTTAAAAAATTCTAAAGGCTTATCTAAAGAAAAACCTATAATTTGATATCTGGTATTTTATTCTGACTTGTAAGGAATTCAATTGAAATTTAAATGTATAAATACACGAGGGGTAAACAAAATACCGAAAACATAGGTATAATGATAAATCAATTTTTTTTCGAATTAAGTTTGAGTTCTGTCGATGAAAGCAGGTAATTTTATGCCTCTTAAGTTTTATATACGTTCTTGTATCAATGTTTAAAGGCAATGTATTTACCTGACTTGTAAAAGAAGACAAGAATTTTTTGTGATGAAAAAAGCCGTACTTGGAATAAGAACGGCTTTTTTCAAAATTAAAGCTTTTAATTTAGGCTTTGATTACTTTGTAACCTAATTTCTCTACTTCTGCAATCTTTTCCTGAGCGATGGCATCGTAGCGAGCTTGGATTTCTTCCTCAATATTTACTTTTAAAGCTTCGAGTTGTTCGAGGTCAAACTTTGAAAGAAATTGAGCTGCAAATACACTTTTAAGTCCACCCCTGTTGCTGAAGTTGGCCTTAAGATAATTGGCTACAGTTTTTGGAGTTAATTTTTCTGCTTCCATTTTTGTTTAAATTTCTGTTAACACGACAAAAATAAATAAAAAAATATTTGATTGATAAAAAAAAATTGTTTTAACACTTCATAAGAAATTTCAAATTTCTATTGAAAGTAATTCCATTTTGTTCTGATTCTTTTTGAATGTTGTCGCTTAAAATACATTTAGTGATGAATTAAATTTAATTCTTCTATACCTTTACAATATGCAATGAAGTTACAGCAATGGAACTTGGGATTTATATTTTTATTTTCAAAAAAAGTTAGGGTTTCCTGACAAGAAGAGAAAATCCTGAAGTGCAATAGTGTCTTCCCATCAAATACAAAAAATAAATGACTCCCAACACTTGATTGTATCGGTTAATAAATAGTAAGTCGGAGTTTGTGAATATTAATAATTTGCAGGAAACTCGGCAAAAATCGGGCGAGATAAACCAAGGGAGCAATTTTCGTTACCAGATGGTGATTTCTGGATCAATTTTATTCTTTAACTGTACGTAATCAATTGGCGAATTTACCTAAAAGGATTTTCATTTGAACTTACACGTATTAATTCCGAATAAAGTGTAAGCCGGACAAAAATTAATAAGGGAAGTAAGGGTGAGCATACCGGCTACAACAAGCCCAATGACACCTAAAGTACCAGATAAAATATTTGTGAAATACAGTACGATCAGCGGTGCAGCTAGCGTTAAACGGATACCTTTGTCTGTCTTTCCGATATTTGATTTCATATGCAAGTGATTTTCTTCAAAAATAAATTATTTTCTTTGATTTTGTCGGTGACTGGGATCATGATTTTTAGTAAAAGTTATGCTCAGCCCGAGCTCGGAGAGTGTTCGCTTCCTTGCCAGGAAAAGGTGTTGAATCAAATTGAAAAATGGCAAAAGGCATGGCGGGCAAAAAATTATCAGGAGATGAGACGATATGCAGATTTGATGCTGAGCTATGATCAGGAGTGTCCTCACGCTCTTTACTTATATGGAGAAACTGCAGTAAGGGGCGGGCGTCTTCGGGAGGCAGAAGCAGCCTGGAGCAAGTTGTTGGAAAAGTGCCCTGATTACAAGGCAGAACTGTGGTTTTATGCAGGTGTGGTCCTTATCGAAAACGGAAAAGTCGCAAAAGGCACAGACTTACTCAAGAGGTATATTCAGCACCCCGACCGGGAGCCCGCATTCGACAAAGAAGCGCGTACAATAATCAGTCAGATGGACATTGAAAAGAACCTGCGCAATAATCCGGTTCTCTTTGACCCAAAACCTCTTGAAAAAATCTGTACTCCTGCAGATGAATATCTGGCCACCATCTCTCCTGACGGATCGTATTGTTTTTTTACCCGAAGATCAAAAGAGCTCGACCGGAGATCCGGTCCGGTGCCTACAGAGCGAATCGTAGAGCGATTTTCCTATGCAAGGCGAATGGCCGACGGAACATTCGAACGCGGACAGCCCCTGCCGTCGCCATTCAATCAAAAGTACAATGAAGGAGGTCCCTCAATCACAGCTGACAACAGGGAGTTGTACTTTACTATCTGTGAACTTCTGCCTACCGGCTATCAGAATTGCGACATTTATTTTTCGGTCTTTTCAGGCGAGAGCTGGAGTGAGCCAAAAAGTGTGGGAGATCATATCAACAGACCAGATTCCTGGGAATCCCAACCCTCCGTGACTGCCAACGGCGATTGGCTCTACTTTGCCTCTAACCGCAAGGGTGGACAAGGCGGACTGGACATTTACCGCTGCTACAGATTGCCTACAGGCGGTTGGAGTGCGCCCGAAAATCTCGGCCCGGCCATCAATACGGCCAAGGATGAAAAATCTCCTTACATCCACTCCGATGGAATCACCTTGTATTTTTCGTCCAATGGTCATGGGGGAATCGGAGGCATGGATATCTTCTTTTCGCAAATGGATCCTCGGTCGCAAGCGTGGAGTCTCCCTACAAACATCGGATATCCCATAAATACAGAATCCGACGAAGTCGGACTAATTGTGAGTATCGATGGGTCTAAAGGATACATTTCCTCAGATAAAATTAAGGGGATAGGGGGGTGGGATATCTTTTATTTTGAACTTCCGGCAAGCGTTCGCCCGGAGTATACACGCCTGATCACCGGAAGGCTAACAGATGAAGGTGGTCAGCCTCCGGGAAATGTAAAGGTCAGAATAAAAAATGTAGCATCTACTCAGGAATCAACCGCGCGTGTCGATACAGTCTCCGGAGAATTTGCCATCGCCGTAAAGTCAAAACCAGATGAAGATTTAATCCTCTTAGCCGAGAAGGAGGGTATTTCATTCACGTCTCGCTACATCGCGGCAGAGGACCACAGATCATCTACAGGCGCCATAGTGGATCAAAGCTCAATTGAAATTAAAAAACTCAAAAAAGGAGAGGAATATCGCCTGCACGATATCAATTTCGAAACCAATTCCTACACTTTAGACAAGCGCGCGATCCGAATATTGGAAGAGTTTTACGAGTTTTTGAAGACCAATAAATCCATCCAGATAGAAATACAAGGCCACACCGATAATGTCGGTGCCAGAGAAGACAACTTGATCTTGTCTGATAGACGTGCCAAAGTCGTCTATGACTACCTTGTGCAGAAAGGGATCACTCCCGCACGGATGACCTACAAGGGCTATGGGCCGGACAAGCCTGTGGCTACCAATCAGACAGAAGAAGGTCGTGCTCTGAACCGTAGGACAGTCTTTGTGATTAAAAATTTATGACAGATACATTTGACTGTACACTACATTCGCTATTCTAGCTTTCACAGAAATTATCATATGAAGATATATACAAAAACCGGTGATTCCGGACAGACGTCGCTTTTGGGCGGAAGCAGAGTGGATAAATTTCATCTGAGGATAGAGGCATATGGAAGTCTTGATGAGCTCAATTCCTGGATAGGACTGATAGCCGATGAGCATATGCACGCCGAAGTGCAGAAAAACCTCCACAAGATCCAAAATCTGCTCTTTGTAGCGGGAAGTCATCTGGCTGCCGAAAACGAGCAGGCAAAAAGCTACCTCCCGGCCTGGCCTGACCAGGCCACTGAAGATCTGGAGAAACTGATAGATGAAATGACAACTCATCTTAAACCATTGAAAAATTTCATCTTACCAGGAGGACATTTTGTGGCATCGTATTGCCATATAGCAAGGTGTGTGTGCCGGAGAGCAGAGCGTATAGTAGTACTTCTATCCACTGAAGAACAGGTTAATCCCAGCATTATAAAATACCTCAATAGACTGTCGGATTATCTCTTCACCTTGTCCAGGTTTACTTTATTTCTCACCGGTATCGACGAAATATACTGGAAATCAAAGTGATAAGATGTCAAACAAACTTTTATTTCCAATAAAAAATTCTCTGAAAAAAGTGTAATTTTGCACAAATTTTTAAAAACCCCAGGCAATGTATTGGACGCTGGAATTAGCATCATACCTTAGCGATGCACCTTGGCCGGCCACCAAAGACGAATTGATAGATTATGCCATACGTACGGGTGCGCCACTGGAGGTCATCGAAAACCTTCAGGCGATCGAAGACGATGAGGGAGAAATCTATGAATCTATTGAAGACATTTGGCCGGATTATCCTACACAAGAAGATTTCTTGTGGAATGAAGATGAATATTGATTTCGGAAAAAAATCTGGAAAGAACCTCCCGCAACCGCGGGAGGTTTTTTTTTGCGTAATATTTTCGCTAAGCTAAATATTGTTTTTAAAGCTTATTGTGTTTAATTTGCAAACATTATAAATTCATTAACAATGAATCTACCGACCAGACTATTTGACTTTCCAAGATACCAACTTTCTAAAAAGCCTTTGTCAGTCTCTCTAGCTTCAAAGAGGAATGGCGTGTGGGTCGAAATATCTACACAAAACTATGTGGATACGGCCGACAATCTCTCTCTGGGCCTTATGGAACTGGGTATAAAACCCGATGACAAAATTGCACTCATCAGTACCAACAATCGCTTCGAATGGAACTTCTGTGATATTGGTATCATGCAATGCGGGGCAATCAATGTGCCTGTATATCCCACAGCTTCAGAAGAAGACTACATTTATATTTTCAATGATGCAGAAGTCAAAATGTGCTTTGTGTCGGATAAGGACTTGTATGATAAAGTAATGAGAATCCAACCACACGTACCGACATTGACCAGGGTGTATGTTTTTGACGATGTGGAAGGACTTCCAAACTACAAAGAAGTTGTCGAGTTGGGTAAAAAATCAACAAAAAGACCAGAACTGGAATCCATCATGCAAAGCATAAAGCCGGAGCAGCTGGCTACCCTCATTTATACCTCTGGTACTACGGGGCGTCCAAAAGGTGTAATGCTCAGTCACCGAAATATTGCAAGTAATGTAATGAACTGCCTAGATCGATTACCAACTTCAGAAGGAGGTGTTGCGCTCAGCTTTCTGCCGATGTGCCACATCTATGAACGCATGCTCAATTATCTCTACTGTTACAATTTCATATCGATCTACTATGCCGAAAGCTTGGAAACTATCGGTGATAATCTTCGGGAAGTCAAGCCTACAATATTTACGGCAGTTCCCAGGTTGCTTGAGAAGGTATTCGTGAAAATTATGGATAAGGGAGCAGCTCTTTCCGGTATAAAGAGAGCATTGTTTTTCTGGGCTGTCAGTCTTGCCGAGGAGTATGATGTCAAAGGCAAAAGTGCAATATACCTTTTTAAGCTCAGGATTGCCCGTAAACTAATTTTCAGTAAATGGAAAGAAGCCCTGGGAGGGAGAGTACTTGCCATAGCTTCAGGGGCAGCAGCACTCAATCCCCGGTTGTGTCGGATTTTTCTCGCGGCCGACATCAATATACAAGAAGGCTATGGTCTGACGGAAACCTCTCCGGTAATAGCTGTTAACTGCCCGAAAAATGACGGTACGCGCATTGGTACTGTGGGAAGACCCATCAATCAGTGCGAAGTTAAGATCGCAGATGATGGCGAAATATTGGTCAAAGGTCCAAACGTAATGATGGGTTATTACAAAAAGCCGGAATTGACTGCAGAAGTGATCGACTCAGACGGTTTTTTCCATACAGGCGATATTGGGGAGATTGTAGAGGGTCAGTATCTTAAAATAACCGATAGAAAAAAGGAAATCTTTAAAACTTCGGGAGGTAAGTACATCACACCTCAGATCATGGAAAATAAATTCAAAGAAAGCAGATTTATCGAGCAGATCATGGTAATTGGCGAAAATGAAAAACATCCCGCAGCGCTCATTCAGCCTGATTTCGTTTTTCTCAAACAATGGTGTGAGCGCAAAGGCATTGAATACACCTCAAATGCTGAAATCATCAAAGATGAGCGCGTGATTCAACGCTTTCAACAAGAAGTAGATAAATACAATGAGTCATTTGGAAATTGGGAGCGAATCAAAAAATTTGAATTGACACCTGATGTGTGGAGCATTGAGGCAGGTCATCTCACACCCACTATGAAACTGAGAAGAAAAGTTATATTGCAATTATATGATCATTTGTATAAAAAAATTTATGCCTGAAAGATAGCCAATCGACAAATTAGAATTTAGGTAGAATTTAATCCTATCAGAAATCCCTGCTCATAAGCATGTCGGCCAATTCAAGAAGAGGTTTGATCTGAATGCTTGAAAACTCAGTACTCTTAAGTAAGTTGACGCCAATATGATAAAAGTCCTCCGCTTTTGACTTGAGATATGTATCAGAGCCAGTAGAGCTGAAGAGGTCTTTTGCAATACGAATCTTATCAGAATCACTCATGATCGAATTTTTATCATAGATTTTTCTGAGTTCATTGCGCTCACCCTCAGAGGCATGGTGTAAGCAATGCAGGTACAGCAATGTTTTTTTGCCGGCGACGATATCCCCTCCTTGTATTTTGCCTGTTTTATCCGGGTGTCCATATACATCCAGATAGTCGTCCAGCATTTGAAACGCGAGGCCTATATTAACCCCAAATTCGTACAAAAGTGAAGCCTCCGTAAGACCTGCGCCGGCTCTCAATGCGCCGATCTGAATAGCAGCACCAATCAATACGGCGGTCTTCTTACGGATCATATCAATGTAATCCTCTTCCTGAATGAAGTCTTTATTCTCAAAATCCATATCCATCTGCTGACCCTCACAGACTTCGACCGCCATTTTTGAAAACGAATCAAGAATCGATGGCAATATAGATGAAGGGGCATCACACAGGTGGTCATATGCTTTGATGAGCATCAAATCACCAGATAAGATGGCAATCGGTTCATTCCACTTTTTGTGCACGGTGGTGTGACCACGCCGTACCTCTGCCTTATCCATAATATCATCGTGAACAAGAGTGAAATTGTGAAATAATTCAATTGCTATTGCTTGACTGATAGCATGCTCTATTTGCTGATGAAACATTCGGTAACCCATCAAAACAAGTATAGGCCGAATGCGTTTACCTCCGATATTTAAAAAATAACTGATCGGTTCATACAAATTTTTTGGCTCTTTTGTGGTCGAATATTTATCCATTGAATCATCAATGAGTTTTCTGTAGTGAAAAAGCTCTTCCATTTTGTTTAAAATCATCTGATACTATACAACAAATGTAGGTTTGTCTTTGACATATTTTTATTAAGAAAATAAAGAGATGACCCTAATTTTTTTCATAATTTAAAGTAACATTTGTTGTTAAAATGGTATTAAAAGTATCTGTAATACAAGTGAAAACAATCTTTATGCGTTGTTCATTAAAAAATAAAAACAATACTTTTGTCTTTGTAATTTAAAATATACGCGTCATGAAAAAAATCAATTTATTTCTCGCTGCATTAGCTATGGTAGCTTTTGTAGCATGCAACAGTGCAGTGGAAGAAACTGCTACTGAAGAAACTGCCACAGAAGAAGTAGCTGCTGAAGAAACTGCTGCTGAAGAAGCTGATGAAACTGCCGAAGTTGTTTCTGAAGAAGAAAAAGCTGAAGAAGTTTCAACTGAAGAAGTGAAGTAATACACTTCCTAATGCTAAAGAAGACCACCTTTTCTAAAAGAGGTGGTTTTTTTTTATCCGAATCAAAAAAGCCGATCTTATGTGACCGGCTTTTTTTAGCATTTTCCTAAAAATTGTTAGTTAGTATCTGTAATATTCCGGTTTAAAGGGACCGTTTATATTCACACCAATATATTCTGCCTGTATCGGTGTCAGGTCATCCAGCTCTGCACCGATTTTTTCGAGATGTAGCTTAGCGACCATCTCATCTAAATGTTTGGGAAGTGTATAGACTTTGTTTTCGTAGAGATGTCTGTTTGTCCATAGTTCAATTTGTGCCAAAACCTGGTTGGTAAATGAATTGGACATTACGAAGGAAGGATGTCCAGTTGCACAACCCAGATTGACAAGACGGCCTTCTGCAAGCAGAATGATGTCTTTTCCGTCTATATTGTAGAGATCTACCTGAGGCTTGATATTTATATGTGTGTGTCCGTAGTTCTTTTTCAGCCATGCCACGTCTATCTCATTGTCAAAGTGACCAATATTGCAGACGATGGTTTTGTCTTTCATCCGCCGAAAGTGCTGCTCACCTATAATATCACGATTGCCTGTAGCAGTGATTACAATATCTGCAAGAGGCACCGCATTGATCATTTTTTTCACTTCATATCCATCCATTGCTGCCTGAAGGGCACAGATAGGATCTATTTCTGTGACGATCACCCTGGCACCTGCCCCGCGAAATGATGCAGCTGTACCTTTACCTACATCGCCATATCCTGCCACTACCACCACTTTACCGGCAATCATCACATCCGTAGCGCGACGAACTGCGTCTACAGCAGACTCACGGCATCCGTACTTATTGTCAAACTTCGATTTTGTCACAGAGTCGTTGATATTGATGGCAGGCAGGGGGAGTGTCCCTTTTTTCATCCGTTCATAGAGGCGATGTACACCAGTGGTAGTTTCTTCTGAAATACCGTTTATGTTTTGGACAAGTTCGGGATATTTATCCAACACCATATTTGTTAGATCGCCTCCATCATCCAGTATCATATTGAGAGGTTTGCGCTCGGGGCCGAAGAATAAGGTCTGTTCAATACACCAGTCAAATTCTTCTTCAGTCATGCCTTTCCAGGCATATACAGAAATTCCGCGTGCAGCAATGGCAGCTGCAGCATGATCTTGTGTCGAAAATATATTGCAGGATGACCAAGTGACCTCGGCCCCAAGTTCTACAAGGGTTTCGATCAACACGGCAGTTTGAATGGTCATGTGCAGGCAGCCCGCAATTCGGGCACCTTTCAGTGGTTTGCTGTTTTTGTATTTCTGTCTTAGCGCCATAAGTCCGGGCATTTCAGCCTCAGCGAGTTGTATCTCCTTGCGACCCCATTCTGCCAATGTAATGTCTTTTACTTTGTAGGGGATAAACGTTGTTTTTGTCGTATTCATTTAAATAATAACTTTTGAACAGATACAAAAATATAACCTCCCAGAGCTACATCTAAACTTAATACTCCTAAAAAATTCGTATTTAATTAATTTACATTTGCCTTTGGAGAAAGTTGCAGAAGATCTCTGATATTAGGATAGGTGTTTGAATAAATTTTATTAAGCATTTCTGGTTTTAACCAAAAAACCTCGGTGATACCCTCTTCTGTTTGTGGCTTAAATGCGTACTTACTTCCGGAGTATATCATAGGAAACCAATGCGTCTCTTTAAGAATTCTGTGATTGTCAATCACGTATGTATGGTAGGATATGGTAGCTGCGCCGTCTATTATAAGGTTTTGGCTCAATCCGCACTCTTCGGCCACTTCTCTGAGGGCAGCATCTTGCAGGTTTTCGTACTCCTCTACCTTACCCTTCGGAAGATCGAATTTGCCATGACGCCTGATTATCAAAAATTCGCCTTGGTCATTTCGAACAACTCCTCCTGCCGCGCGAATAATTTCAAAATGCTTTGTAAACTCTCTCCAGATTTCTGCATCATTCCCATCAGTCCGAATATGGTAGTACAAGGTAACCGGAGAATTTTCCAATTGATTTATTAATAAATCAAACGGTATATGATTGTAATAGTCTAAATGCCAATCAGGTTTTTTAAGAGGTTTTTCACCGATTGTGAGAAAAGAATTTTGAATATAGACTTTGTACATATTTTTGCCAACTATGATTGGAGACAAAGATATTGCCCAAAAAACAGCCGAATTTCTAATGCAGATCAAGGCAGTACAACTGAATGTAGTGCAACCCTTTCAATGGTCTAGCGGATGGTTATCTCCGATCTATTGTGATAATAGGGTTATCCTTTCATTTCCTGCCATTCGCACTTACATCAGAGACATCATGGTCAAAAGTATCGAAAAGTACTTTCCAAAGCCGGATGTGATTGCCGGTATAGCCACCGGAGCCATTGCAATGGGGGTACTTGTCGCCGATCAGATGGGTCTTCCTTTTATTTATGTTCGACCAGAACCTAAATCACATGGTAAAAAAAATCAAATTGAGGGATTTGTTACACAGGGTCAGAATGTACTTGTTGTAGAAGATCTCATATCTACCGGTGCGAGTTCGCTTAATGCCATACAGGCCTTGAAAGAAGCAGGTCTAAAAATTATTGGTGTTCAATCCATTTTTTCATACGGATTTGAACAGGCAAGTGACCTGTTTGAGAGTAAAAATATTTCCGTCAAAACGCTTAGTGATTACGAACATCTGATTCAAGTTGCACTCAAGATTGGATATATCAATGAAAGTGAATTAAACTTACTTGACCGTTGGAGAGTTAATCCTGCTGTCTGGGGAAAAAATAATGCGATAAAATGAATCTACAATCCAAAAAAGTTAAAGTCGAAAAACCAGTATCCGAATTATATTCACATCTTACCGAAAATCTTGAAAATTACAGGCAAATAATGCCTTCTGAGGTTTCGGTATTTCGCGTTGACGGTGATACTTTTATTTTTGGTCTTAAGGGTTTTCCGGAGGTAAATCTGCGATTAAAAGATAAGGTAGAAAATCAGAAAGTGGTCTTTGAATCAGCTTCTTCGATGCTTAAATTTGAACTCACTTGTATGCTGACAGAAGCAGATGCACACAGCAGTTTCGTACAGTTTTTATTCAATGGAGAGGTTAATATGATGATGCGAATGATGATCGAAAAACCACTACAAAATTTTATCGATGCACTAGCCGATCAGGTGGGAAAATTATAGTCCATCAAATGGCGAATTTTATTTCACCGTTGTGATAAACCTTCTTGTTGCCATTTTGCTCAGTTACCAATCTTCCCCAAGTATCTACACATAATATTTTTGCCCTTACTTTAGTTTGATTTTTTGTCTCGATTAAATCAGTCTCCAGACCTTTATTAAAAAGACAATCATTATACAATTGGTAGATCAATTTATTGTGATTACTATTCAGGAGGTTTTCCCATTTTTCGAATTGAAACTCAAATTCATCTAAAAAATCCTCCACAACAAGCGCTTTTCCGATCACATCTCTTATTGAAATGGAAGTGTAAGGGATAGAAAGATGTTTCCTGCGTGAATTCAGATTGATTCCAATACCTGTAATGGTATGTATTGTTTGATTTTGTGATATGGATTCAATTAATATTCCGGCTACTTTTTTGGTTTCAGCAAGGAGGTCATTGGGCCATTTAATCATACTTTTAATGCCAAAACTGCCAAAAGTGTCTTTCAACACAAGACAAACTGTCATTACATAAGCGGTAGGAAATTGATAAGACAGCTCTTTATCGATCTTATTATACAAGCTGAATGCCAGGTCAAGCCCCGGCTGCATGTCCCAAATTCTGGAAAATTGTCCTCTGCCCTTTATCTGGTTGAGCGTGTAAATCAAATAATTAGTGGAAAGTCCACCGGATTCAATCCTCCTTTTGATCCAATCGTTGGTGGAATCTACTTCCGAAATGTAATGTCTTTCAAACATTGTGAAGAACAAATATTTACAAATGATTGGCAATTTTATTGCTTATTTTAGCAGTCTATATAAAAGAATGTTTCAATCCTAAATACTTTTAATGAGATTAAAACAAGAAATTGAGACGGAAGGTATTGTGCTCTCTGTCATTGAAGGCCTTAGGGAAGTAAAGGGCTTCAACATCAAAATATTTGATTTGACGGGAATTGATAAAGCTGTCTGTGATTGCTTTGTGATCGCTGAAGGAAATTCGACTACGCAGGTAAGCGCGCTTGCTGATTCAGTAGAAGAAAAGGTTTTTAAAAACACAGGAGATAAGCCTTGGCATGTAGAAGGCAAAACCAATTCGGAGTGGGTGTTGTTAGATTATGTGGATGTAGTAGTACACATTTTCCTTCCTGCGACACGTAGATTTTACGATCTGGATGGATTGTGGAGTGATGCTCGGATCATCGAAATCTCAAATGTTGAATAAAATATCATATGACACAAAAGAAAAAATTACAGCCGGACTTCGGGCAATTTCGCAAAAAAAGTCAAAACAACAGGCCTGAAGAAGAACCCAATAAGGGAGGGGGCTTCAATTTTTATTGGATTTATATCGTTTTAATAGCGGTAATTTTTGGAATTCAGCTGCTTGGAATGATGAATACAGCTGCTAAAAAAAGCAGCTTCAATGAGTTGACCACTCATCTTGTCAATAATGATGTGGAGAAAATAAGGGTGGTAAATTCCAAAGAGATTCAGGTATTTATCAAACCTGAAAGCATAAGAGACAAGGAAGAGTTTAAAGACCTTCGGAATCGGTCCGGTAGTACAGGGGTTGTCCCCGGACCACACTATGTGTTCCAAATGCCGGGCGATGCCTTTAGAGATGAGCTAAGGAGTTTCTATGAAGAAAATTCGCAGCTCGATCGCCGAAAAGTACCGGTGACATATGAAGAGCATCGTGATTATTGGAGCGATATTCTGGCATGGGTACTGCCATTCCTTTTCATTTTTTTGATATGGATGTTTATCATGCGTCGAATGAGTTCTATGGGTGGAGGCCCCGGAGGACAGATCTTCAATATCGGAAAATCTAAAGCTCAGCTTTTTGACAAAAACACCAATGTAAAAGTCACCTTTAAGGATGTTGCCGGTATGGAGGGCGCCAAGGAAGAGATCCAAGAAATCGTCAATTTCTTAAAAAACCCGGAAAAGTATACCAATCTCGGTGGGAAAATTCCAAAAGGAGCCCTTCTGGCGGGCCCTCCGGGTACCGGTAAAACCCTTCTTGCAAAAGCTGTGGCCGGAGAGGCCAAGGTGCCCTTTTTCAGCCTTTCGGGCTCCGACTTTGTTGAAATGTTTGTCGGGGTAGGGGCCTCCCGCGTCCGCGACCTATTCAAGCAAGCTAAAGAAAAAGCTCCATCCATCATTTTTATAGATGAGATTGACGCTATAGGTCGTGCTCGGGGTAAAGCCTCTTTCAGCGGTGGCAATGACGAACGTGAAAATACCCTCAATCAGCTCCTTACCGAGATGGACGGCTTTCAGACAAATGAAACCGTAATCGTATTAGCAGCTACCAACCGACCTGAAATCCTCGACAGGGCACTAACCCGTGCAGGCCGATTTGATAGAACCATTTACATCGATCTGCCCGACCTAAATGAACGGAAAGAAATTTTCAAAATTCACCTTCGCCGAATCAAGTACAGTCAAGGGTTGGACATCGACTTTCTGGCTAAGCAAACCCCGGGTTTTTCAGGAGCTGATATTGCCAATGTCTGCAACGAAGCAGCCCTTATTGCAGCCCGTAAAGACAAATCCCTGGTGGAATTACAGGACTTTCTGGATGCTGTCGACAGAATAGTAGCCGGCCTTGAGAAAAAGTCTAAAATCATCACACCGGAAGAGAAACAAGTAATTGCTTACCACGAGGCGGGACATGCCACCGTCAGCTGGCTGCTCGAGCATGCAGCACCCCTTGTAAAAGTGACCATCGTGCCCAGAGGTCGCTCATTAGGAGCAGCATGGTACCTGCCCGAAGAGCGCCAGATAACCAATGCAGACCAGATTCAGGATGAAATGTGCGCAGCTCTTGGCGGGCGTGCAGCCGAAAAAGTCATGTTTGACAAAATATCAACCGGAGCTCTCAGCGACCTCGAGAAAGTAACAAGGCAAGCACAGGCTATGGTTACGATCTTCGGTTTGAATGAACGGATCGGCAACATTACATACTACGATTCTTCCGGCCAGAACGAATTTGGCTTCAGCAAACCCTACAGCGAAAAAACTGCAGAAATCATAGATGAGGAAGTCAAAAAAATAGTTGAAGCCCAATACCAAAGAGCAATTCAGTTATTAACAAACAATAAAGAAAAACTCAAACAACTTGCCGAATTATTGCTGGAAAAAGAAGTTATCTTTAAGCACGACTTAGAACACATCTTTGGTAAGAGAAAATGGGATAAAGATCATCACAATGAGAATAATCAAGATGATTCTTTAGACAACTCTGCTGAAGCTGAAATAAACCAGAGCAATGAAGAAGAACTCAGCAAAACAGCAGTACCTGCCGAAGAATCCAAGGACTGATTTACCCTGATTGTGACATGGCAGACGCTTCATTACTATCAAAATTCTTATCTACCCTAAAACCAAAGGCTCCTGAAAAAGGAGCCGGTTCCCCCTATCATTCACATCCCGGAATGGAAAAACTTGCCTATCCGGAAGCCGTTTTTGCTCAGAAATTTGTTTCTTCAGGTGGTAGATTTATCTTCTGTGAAGATCGAGAAAGCATTATCTCAGCCTTGAGAAACATTTTTGAAGAAGAGGATATATGTGTACTATCATGCAATGATCCCCAACTACAGTCCCTCGCTCACACAGCCGGAGCATTGTCCCTTACCGAACTTTCCAAAAAAGCAGATGCCGCATTCATTACCTGTGAGTTGTTGATCGCCCACAACGGGGGAATTATGGTTACGGCAAATCAGACCTACCACAATAAAATTCTGAGCCTCCCCAATACAATTATAGTTTTCGGAACCGTCTCACAAATCATTGATAAACTCAATAACGCCCTCACTTACATCAAGGCTAAATATCCTCCTAAAGAAATTCCCTCCATGATTACGACCATTAAAGGCCCTAAGGGTGATGGTCTCGAAGATCCTAATTCTGCCTTTTCCACCAAAAATTTGTATCTCCTCCTCACCGTGTAAATGAAAGAGCTATTTCAGCGCAGCGTTTTTGGACTCTTGTATGTTTTTCTTATTGTCTCCTTGGTTTACTACAACCTTTCACCTATCCTATTCATAATATTTGGAATATTAGCTCTTTACGAATTAGGTAAAATCTTACATTTGACTCCAGGAGAAGTGCGCTTTTGGTATCTGTTTTTCGTCATAGCATTCCTCCCCTGGATACTGACTGTAGCCTTAAACTCATTATTTGATGAAATCCCTTTTTTCTCCCCCTACATCTCCTGGATGCATTCTTCTGGTATGGATCACGGCATTATCTCATTTCTCCAATGGCGATGGCTTTGGATTTTGATGTCGTTGGTTATCGTTTTTATCAGATTTTATAGCAAAAGGTGGTCTGGTTATCTCCCTGTAGCATATATCATCCTCCCTTTTGTTTTAGCCTGTGAAGTTGAATTATCAGATCAGGACTTCGAAATATCCCCCATACTCTATATATTTTTGAGCATGTGGGTTTTTGACACGTTCTCATATATCGTAGGCAAGCTGATTGGCAGGCGTCCGATCATCCCGGCGATCTCTCCCGGTAAGACCTGGGAGGGTTTATTCGGTGGTTTGGCCGGATTGCTGGCATTAAACTACGCATTGTACTCGGCTCACCTTTTGCCTTTTCAATATGTTTTTACAGGTTTTTTATTAGCCGTTGTATTGGGGGTTTTTGCCTTTTTGGGAGATATGTTTGAATCCAAATTAAAGCGTACAGCAGGCCTTAAAGACAGTGGCACCGTTATTCCCGGGCACGGAGGTATTCTCGACCGAATCGACAGCTTTCTCTTTGCAGCTCCGGCATTTTATATATTATACCCAATACTGCTTAGATTATGATCAAGATTCATCGCGAAGGGCATACCATACTCTTCATCCTGCTGATTTCCCTCTTTTTCATCAATGTATTGGTACATTGGCTCACGGATATTGTCTGGATTCGCAATGTTTCCATCATGCTGTCACTGGTCGTGTACATATTAGTTCTGCAGTTTTTTCGAAATCCGCATCGCGATATCGTCGTCGACGAATCCAAAGTCATAGCACCGGCTGATGGCAAAGTCGTCATCATCCAGGAAGTGGATGAGCCGGAGTATTTCAAAGACAAACGCCTGCAGATATCCATTTTCATGTCGCCACTCAACGTACATGTCAATCGCTATCCGGTCAGCGGAAAGATCGAATATGCCCGACACCATAAGGGGCAGTATCTCGTAGCGTGGCATCCGAAATCAAGCACACTCAACGAACGCACATCCGTGGTCATACACAGTCCCGTGTGGGGTCCGGTCTTATATCGCCAGATTGCCGGATATGTAGCCCGTCGTATCGTAATGTATGCCAAAGAAGGAACCATCGCCAGCCAGGGTGCAGAAAGCGGATTCATCAAGTTTGGCAGCCGGCTGGATATCTTTCTTCCTCCCGGCACCCAACCCACTGTCCGACTTGGCGATAAAACCATCGGAGGCATCACCGTCATCGCAGAAAAGCCCTCCACCCCCAAACCCGGAAATCAATAATCCTCTATCACATACGTATTCACCCAATCTCTGTGCTCCAGCGCCTTGAGCAGCTTGGCTTCTTCACTGCACGGCTCCGGCCGGTGATTGTATTCCCACCGGGCTGTCGCCGGCAGACTCATCAGAATAGACTCTATTCGTCCATCAGTCTTCAGACCGAATAGAGTCCCACGGTCATACACCAGATTAAACTCCGCATATCGCCCCCTCCGGATGCCTTGCCAGTGTAGATGACGCTCACCATACGGCAGATTCTTCCTTCGCTCTACGATCGGCACATAGGCCGGCAGAAAGGCATCGCCTGCCTCCATCACAAAGTTCAGCCAATGCTCAGCCGGTTGCAGCGCACCAGGCCTCAGATAGTCAAAGAATATTCCCCCAATACCCCTGTTTTCCTTACGGTGCTCGATGTAGAAGTATTGGTCACATTCTGCCTTAAATCTTGGATAATACTCCGGCGAATGCCGGTCGCAAGCTTGCTTAAGCACCGTGTGAAAGTGCCTGCCATCCTCCTCAAAGATATAATACGGCGTCAGGTCAGCACCCCCTCCAAACCAGCAATCCACCAGATCACCCCCATTGTCGTAGAGCTCAAAGTACCTGAAGTTAGCATGCACCGTCGGCACAAAGGGATTTAGAGGATGAATCACGAGCGAGATTCCGCACGCAAAAAAACGGTTGTGGCCAACCCCTAACCGCTGCACCATTACCTCCGGCAGCTGGCCGTGTACTACAGAGGTATTCACCCCGCCTTTCTCAATCACACGACCACCCGATAGAATCCGCGTAATTCCACCGCCCCCGCCCGACCGCTCCCATCGGTCTTCTATAAAGCATTTTTCGCCATCCAGTTCCTCAAGCGACTGGCAGATGCGGTCTTGCAATGCATGGATGTAAGCCACAAATCGATCTTTGACAGTCATTTTTTTCTTTATTATGTGGGCGTGCCCCTGACGAAGGCGCGAGTTCGCGCCCTTGTCAGGGTCGGTGTCTTCCGCAGTCCGCTTCGCTTCCGTACTTCGTACCACCGGCTTCGCCGGTGTGCTCCAGCCACCTCACGCGGGCGGCTCGCAGTCTCCCAAGTACCTTGCCACGGGTCAGACCGCTGCAGACCGCCCTCCGGTCATTTCATAAATGGATAGGTATAATCGGTCGGTGGCACCAAAGTTTCCTTTATAGATCTGGCACTCACCCAGCGCAGCAAATTAAGTTTCGAACCCGCCTTATCATTCGTGCCGCTGCCACGTGCCCCACCGAATGGTTGTTGGTCCACCACAGCACCCGTCGGCTTATCGTTTATATAAAAGTTTCCGGCACTGTTCACCAGTTTATTAGTAGCGATTTCTACAATGTATCGGTCCTTGCTGAATATTGCACCCGTCAGTGCATATTCACTCGTTTCATTTACCAGATCCAGAGAGGCTTCCCAGTCTTCATCTCTATATACATAGATTGTAAGCACAGGTCCAAATATTTCTTCCACCATAGTCTTCATCTTCGGATTTTGCGTCACTATTACCGTAGGCGCTATAAAATATCCTTTGGACTTATCATACGTTCCCCCGAAGATGACTTCGCTGTCCTTGTCCTGACGGGCATATTCGATGTATGACACAATTTTGTCAAATGCACCCTCGTGAATCACAGCCGTTACAAAATTTGAAAAGTCGCGGGGAGAGCCCATCTTGATTTCAGAAAGCATTGCTACCAGCTCTTTTTTCACCTCTTCCCAGCGGCTTTGAGGAATGTAAGCACGCGATGCCGCAGAGCACTTCTGACCCTGATACTCAAAAGCCCCCCGAACCAGTGCCACAGACACCTGCCGCGCATCTGCTGAGGAGTGCATCCACACGTAGTCCTTTCCACCCGTCTCGCCTACAATGCGAGGGTAGGAGCGATACAGGTGAATGTTTTCACCTATGGTCTTCCAGATGCTCTTAAACACAGCCGTGGAGCCGGTGAAATGTATTCCGGCAAATTCAGGATGACTCAGTACTATCTGTGCTGTTTCAGCAGGATCCGTCATGATCATATTGATGACCCCTGCCGGCAGTCCCGCCTCGATGAATACCCGCATGACCACATCTGCCGAGTACACCTGATGAAGCGAAGGTTTCCATACCACTACATTGCCCATCAGCGCAGCAGAGGCAGGCAGATTGCCGCTGATCGCCGTAAAATTAAATGGCGTCACCGCAAAGACAAACCCCTCCAGCGGTCTGTACTCCATTCGGTTCCATATCCCCGGCATTGAGTTGGGCTGTTCTGCATAGATTTCGGCCATGTATTTTACATTAAATCTCAGAAAATCAATCAATTCGCAGGCAGCATCTATTTCCGTTTGAAAAGCAGTCTTGCTCTGTGCAATCATAGTAGCAGCATTGACCTCCGCTCTGTAAGGCCCGGCCAGCAGATCAGCCGCCTTCAGAAAGATGGACGCCCGCTGCTCCCAGCTCATAGATGCCCATCGGTTTTGCGCTTTCAGAGCCGCATCGATGGCTGCCTGCACATGGCTGCGGTCACCCATATGGTAGTGCCCCACATTGTGCTGGTGGTCATGTGGAGGCCGCACGCGTTCGGTTTTACCCGTGCGCACAGGAGCGCCATCTATATACATGGGAATGTCGCGTTGAGTGCTCCACATCTCGTCATATTTTGCCTGCAACTCAGCGCGCTCGGCACTGTTGGGAGCATATTGTTTTATAGGCTCATTTTGTACATGTGGTACTCTAAAAAAACCTTTTATCATTGTATTATTTATTAAAAAACTTAGACAAAGCTACACATATCCCACTGAATCATCCGGCGAGAATTGTCACATAATAGGCATACAGGTAGGAATTTACCTGGAGTATTACCTCAATAGAGGATATATTTTAGAAAAATAGGGTAATTAAAAAGAATGAATCACTTTATCACAAAGGCATCGGAGGCTACAGATTCTTTTATTCGGAGGAGGATTTGATCAACCTCATTTTTATTACAGCGAACGATCACGCGGAAGAACTTACCCACGGGTTCGATTTCGGGGGTCATACTCAGATCGGCGATCTGCTGCTTTCGCTTTAGGGCGTTGTCTTCCACTGCGAATACTCCAGCCGATATTTTTATATCACCTTTGGGATTGCTTACTTGGACTTGAGCCCTGCCATCAGAGTCATCCGGAGCGGTCGCTTCTGTTTGTACCACTGGATAGTTATCTTCATATCTTTGAGATGGCAGCAGATCAGCAGAACCGTCCGAATTAAAAAACACTTTGGAGGATTGTGGTTCGAAGTCCAACGATGCAACCTCGGTATTTCTTAAATCGACTTTATCATTGGGTGTAGCATTTCCTGATTGTTCAGAGAATTCGGTCGAATCAGTGAAGGTGCTAAAACCGATATATGAAAAACTGTCTGTCTGGGATTTTTTAAACAGATTACTGTTGTCCACGGCAAGATAAAACACCGACCCAACGATCAGTACCACAGATGCTACCTTAACAGTGGAAAGCAGATTGGAAATAAAATATCCTGCATTTCGATGTTCGTACACTTGGCCCTCCACCTGGGCTTGCTGCCTAATGGATTGAACAATCATAGACTCAGCGGATACTGCCGGCGACCGGAATAGTCCAAGGCCATAAGCTGACGTTAGAAAATTGGCTTCCAGGGAAGGCGTAAACTGAAGATTGCCTTCCGAATCCTGGTAGATCTTGCCTATACCGTCCAATGAAATTTTATTTCCGCTTTCCAATATTCTATTCCAGGCGCGAACGCTTATTTCAATGGTTTGCATTGCTTCGTGATAGGAAATTCCCTCTTTCTGACTGATGTAGTGTGCTAAAAGGCCATCATTTTCCTTCAGTCGTGCATTGAAAGAAACGCGTTTGGAAGGAGGCCTGAACATGTAAGTACCTTCCTGGATTTCTGCCGGGAAGTATCTTGCCACAAATCCGCCAAATCCTGGTATTATGACACAATCATACGAAAATAGAAGGTTGATAATGTGTTCGTTGATTGTCATTGATCCGAAAATGATTCTAATGCAAAGGTACAATAATAAATTTTAGGACACATCATTCTTCCGATGATTACTTATGTAAAAACTTTGAATTTAATTAGCACCATTGAATCCTATTGATTTTACAAAACATGAGCACAGTTCCCCATTCACTATATACTGATTTCGATATTTCCTTATTCCGCTCCGGGCACCATTTCAAAATGTATGAAAAAATGGGAGCTCATCCCATAGAACTGGATGGAGTAGAGGGCACCTACTTCTCCGTCTGGGCTCCCAATGCCAAACAAGTATCCGTAATCGGTGACTTTAATTTTTGGAATAAAGACGCCAATCCACTGTTTCCAAGGTGGGATGGAAGTGGCATCTGGGAAGGATTCGTACCCGGAGCCGCCGTAGGTCAGCGATACAAATATTTTATCCTCTCTCCCTGGGGTCATCATCTCGAAAAGGCCGATCCATACGGGCGACTGTATGAGACCCCTCCCAAAACCGCTAGCATCATTTGGAAAGATGACTACACCTGGAAGGACAACAGGTGGAAAGCCAACCGCAGCCTGAGAAACAGCCACGACTGCCCGATCAGCATCTACGAAGTGCACCTGGGCAGCTGGATGCGCAATCCCGATGGGACATCCCTGAGCTATAAGCAACACAAGGAAAAATTGGTCTCCTATGTCAAGAAGATGGGATACACCCACGTAGAATTGATGCCTGTAATGGAGCATCCTTTTTTTGGATCATGGGGCTATCAGATTACCGGATATTTTGCCCCTTCCTCTCGATATGGTACACCCAATGAATTAATGGAGTTGATCGATGCCTTTCACAATGAAGACATTGGTGTGATACTGGATTGGGTGCCATCACATTTTCCAGGAGATGCACACGGCCTTTTTAAGTTTGATGGTACATCCTTGTACGAACATGAAGATCCCCGAAAAGGATACCATCCCGACTGGAATAGTTACATCTTCAACTACGGACGTTATGAGGTGCGATCTTTTCTCTTTTCCAATGCAATGTATTGGATAGAACATTTTCATGCAGACGGTCTTCGGGTAGATGCAGTAGCCTCTATGCTCTACCTCGACTACTCCCGCAAGCACGGCGAGTGGGTTCCTAATATTTACGGCGGAAAAGAAAACCTGGAAGCCATCTCCTTTTTCAAAGAACTCAATGAGTATATTTACAAGGAGCATCCCGATATTCAAATGATTGCCGAAGAATCAACGGCGTTTCCCAAAGTATCAAAGCCTATCTATGATGGGGGACTAGGATTTGGATTAAAGTGGATGATGGGTTGGATGCACGATACCTTAAAATATTTTAGCATTGACCCGCTCTTCCGAAGGTATCATCACAATCAGATCACCTTTAGTCTTGTCTATGCATTTAGCGAAAATTTTGTCCTTCCCTTTTCACATGATGAGGTTGTTCATGGCAAGGGATCGTTGCTGAGTCGCATGCCTGGAGATCTCTGGCAGAAGTACGCCAATCTGAGAGCCATATTTGCATATATGTTTACTCATCCCGGTAGTAAATTGATGTTCATGGGTTGTGAGTTCGGACAGTTTTCGGAATGGAACCATGATGGAGCAGTACGCTGGGATCAGCTCGATCAGCTTCCTTTCAGTCAAGGGTTGCAGCTGCTCGTCATTGACTTAAATAATCTGTACAGGAAGCAAGAGGCACTCTTTAAAAAACAATACAGCCCCGAGGGATTCGAATGGATAGAGCCCAACGATTGGAAGCAAAGTGTACTATCTTACGTGCGCAAATCCGGTAACCCCGAAAAAGATGTGGTCATTGTGGCCAATTTGACTCCAGTGCCTCGTAAAAATTACAGAATTGGTGTACCGAGTTTTGGCAGCTGGAAGTTAATGCTTAATACCGATGATTCTAAATACGGAGGCAGTGGAATGATTAAAAACAATAAAAAAATTAATTCAGAACCTATCGCCATGCATGGCAGGGAGCAAAGCATCGCACTGGATCTACCTCCTCTCGCAGTAGTTATTTTTTCAAAGTCCAATGCCTAATCGTAACTAACTATGGCAGAATGTATGAAATACATTTGTATTCATGGTCATTTCTATCAGCCACCTCGCGAAAATGCTTGGCTGGAGGAAATTGAAATTCAGGAATCTGCCCACCCATACCACGACTGGAATGAACGCATCACTCAGGAATGCTACCGCCCTAATAGCGTAAGTAGAATCTTAAATGACTCCGGCAAGATTGCCGATATAGTTAATAATTACATCGATATTTCCTTTAATTTCGGGCCGACACTCCTCAGTTGGATTGAAATTCATCAGCCCGATGTATACCAGCGCATTTTAGATGCTGATATGCAATCTATCGTTCAATTTGACGGTCATGGATCTGCTATTGCTCAAGTGTACAACCACATCATCATGCCACTTGCCAACCGCCGAGATAAAGAAACACAGGTAATTTGGGGTATTGAGGACTTCAAAAAACGTTTCGGCCGGAATCCGGAAGGTATGTGGCTGGCAGAAACGGCCGTAGATACCGAAACGCTCGAAGTTTTAGCTGCAAATAAGATTAAATTTACCATTCTATCTCCCTTTCAGGCAGCGCGCTATCGCAGGATTGGTACTTCTGAATGGATCTCCGGGATTGATAGCAGGCGTGCTTATCTGTGTAATCTTCCCTCAGGTAGGTCGATAGCCATTTTTTTTTATCACGCCGATCTTTCACAGGGGGTGGCCTTCAAAGGTTATTTAAACGACGGACGTTTTTTTGCCAATCAACTCATCGGTGCGTTTGATCCGCATTCTTCCGAACCTCAGCTGATTAATATTGCCACGGACGGCGAAAGCTATGGACACCACCATCGCAACGGGGATATGGCTTTGGCTTACTGCAATCACTATCTCAAAAGATTACCAGACGTAAAAATCGCCAACTATGGGTTTTTTCTACGGAAATTTCCACCTCAGTACGAAGTTCAGATTCACGAAAATTCTTCCTGGTCGTGTGCTCATGGCGTAGAGCGATGGCGCTCAGACTGTGGATGTAAGACAGGGGGAGAACCTCATTGGAATCAAAAGTGGAGAAAACCCCTACGTGAGGCTCTCGACTTCCTGCGAGACGAACTTTCCGAAATTTTTGAGTCCAAAATAAAAGAATTTTACCCCGATCCGTGGGAGCTTAGAAATAAATACATTCATATCTTTCAGCAGAGAAGTCGATCGAAAACCTTGCGCTTTATAGAGCAGCATATCGGTAAGGAACTGACAGAGCAGGAAATAATTACTATTGTTAGGTCCCTGGAGATGCAGAGAATGGCCTTGTATATGTATACTTCCTGCGGATGGTTTTTTAATGAAATTTCCGGAATCGAAACCATTCAGATTCTTCAGTATGCTGAGCGTGCTATACAACTTGCAGAGGATATAGCACAGGTGGACTTATATCCGCCACTACTCGAAATACTTGGTAAGGCAGAGTCAAACATCCAGTCATTGGGTACTGGAGCTGATATCTATAGAAAGATGATCGTCCCGAAGAGATTGTCTCTCACTCAAGTGGGAATGCACTATGCAGTAAGTACCCTGTTTGAAGAGAACGCGCGTAATCTGACTGTACTCAACTATGAGTGTACCTCCGAGGAACTTACACGTATCAAAGCCGGCGGACAGCTGCTGGTCATCGGGCAGACCAAAGTGCGCTCTAAGGTCACTCAAAGTCAGAAGCGATTTAGCTTCGTCATTCTGTATCTTGGCAATCATCACCTGATCGGAAACACTGCCGATAGCTTAACCTACGATGAATATGCATCGCTGGTAAAAAAGTTTAGAGAATACTTTGATGCCGGAAATCTAACACAGGTTCTAGAACTTATTAAAGACAATTTTGCCTCCAGAACCTTCTCCTTCTTCGATCTATTTAAAGATGAACAAAAAAAATTATTAGATCGTGTCCTGGACATTCAGGTGAAAAATGCCCTTGATTTTTATGAAAGAATAAATGAGCGCACTTTTCTGCTTCTCAACTTGATGCACAAAGAAGGTTTGACCATTCCAGAAATTTTGATCACCAATTTAAAGACTTACGTTATTCAAAATCTTTATGACGAACTCGCAGATCCTTCATTGCCAAATATTGATAAAATACACGAAATTGAACAAATCATCCTAAAATGGAAATTTCGCATCCCGGTTGAGAAACTCAACTATGCAGCCACACTCAAAATCAATACCCTTGTTGAGGAATATAGAAGAAGTCAAAACATTCATCTGGTCGTAGAGCTTTCCATCGATTTACTCAACAGCCTGAAGTCAATAGGGATCATGCCGCAGCTCAATGAATTACAAGATCTCATGTTTACAATCATCAAAGAGGGTAAATTTCCTCAATCCGAGATGTTTGGTATTCTGCTGTTGGCCAACAAACTTGGAATGGAAATCAAAGGCAAACTCCATAAGCCTGCCTCTTCGAGATAGACAGGGCTACTCTGTGAGCTTCTCCTGAAGATAGCAAAAAAAACCTAAAAACAAGCTTATCTATTTTTATACATATCCTCGTAGTAGCGCTGATAGGCACCTGAAGTTACGTGTTGCAACCACTCTGTATTGTTCAGATACCAGTCGATGGTTTCTGACAGACCTTGTTCAAAAGTTACAGAGGGTTTCCAGCCCAGTTCCCGATTGATTTTTGAGGCATCGATGGCATATCGGCGGTCGTGCCCGGGGCGGTCTTTAACAAAGGTGATCAAGCCTTCAGAAGTGCCCTCAGGCCTTCCTAATTTTTTGTCCATTAATTTGCATAGAAGCCTCACTAATTCGATGTTTTTCCATTCATTGAAACCACCGATGTTATAGGTTTCGTGATTCTTTCCGTGGTGATACACAAGGTCGATAGCTATGGCGTGGTCTATCACGTAAAGCCAGTCACGCGTATACAACCCATCTCCGTAGACAGGAAGAGGTTTTTTGTGAATAATATTGTTTATAAACAGAGGAATCAGCTTTTCGGGAAACTGATAGGGTCCGTAATTATTCGAGCAATTTGTCACAATGTATCTTAGCCCGTAAGTCTCTCCATAAGCCCGCACAAAGTGATCGGATGCTGCTTTGGAAGCAGAATAGGGTGAATTGGGATCATAAGGGGTTGTTTCAGTAAATAAGCCTGTATCTCCAAGTGTTCCATACACCTCATCGGTTGAAATATGGTAAAACAGCGTTTCATGATAACGACCTTTCCAGGCATCACGGCATGCATTCAGCAGATTTACAGTTCCGATGACATTCGTTTTGACAAAAGCAAGTGGATCTGTTATAGATCTGTCAACATGTGATTCGGCCGCAAGGTGAATCAGGCCGTCCGGTTGAATCTCAGATATAAGCATCTGCATACGATTCCCATCTGTGATATCTTCTTTTAAAAATGTGTAATTTGGCAGATGATCAACATCCCTAAGATTTTCAAGATTACCGGCATAAGTAAGAGCATCGAGATTATAAATGTGAACATCAGGATATTTGGTCACAAAACGCCTTACAACGTGAGAACCTATAAAACCAGCTCCACCGGTGATAATGATTTTTTTCATGTAATTGAGTAATTTCTGGGAACAAAGAAAACGATGATCGATTTACCCGTTTGAATTTTTTGGCCATAAGTGTTAAAAGTCATCTAATTCCTTGTGTTTTATTTTTCAAATGTATGTCGATTGCTCGCCATCGTAAGCAAAAAATTCTTTTAATGAATTGAAATACAGAATTATTCGATATTGAGTAATTAAAATTTTAATTAAGACTGGAATTTGTTCATTAAGCCGTAAAAACTTTTGGATGATAAAAAAAGATATCTACATTTGCAATCCCAAAATTTTAAGCCGGCATAGCTCAGTTGGTAGAGCAGCTGATTTGTAATCAGCTGGTCGGGGGTTCGAGTCCCTCTGCCGGCTCAAATCCAAACAAACACGTTCTTTTAATCTTGTCGTTTGGGGAGATTCCAGAGTGGCCAAATGGGGCAGACTGTAAATCTGTTGCGAAAGCTTCGGAGGTTCGAATCCTCCTCTCCCCACTATTTATTGGCGGAAGTAGCTCAGTTGGTAGAGCATCAGCCTTCCAAGCTGAGGGCCGCGGGTTCGAATCCCGTCTTCCGCTCTAAGGTAAGCCGTTGTAGCTCAGTGGTAGAGTGTTTCCTTGGTAAGGAAAAGGTCGAGGGTTCAATTCCCTCCATCGGCTCTGATTTTTTTTAATTAATCAACTTTAATTGAGCTTCCTAAAATGGCAAAAGAGCAATTTATCAGAACAAAGCCCCACGTAAACGTGGGTACGATAGGTCACGTTGACCACGGAAAGACCACCCTTACAGCTGCCATCACAAAAGTATTGGCCGATAAGGGGTTTGCTCAGGCACGCAGTTTTGATTCCATCGATAATGCACCTGAAGAAAAAGAAAGAGGTATCACCATTAACACCGCCCACGTAGAGTATGAGACTGAAAAAAGGCATTATGCTCACGTGGATTGTCCAGGTCACGCAGACTATGTTAAAAACATGGTAACGGGTGCAGCGCAGATGGACGGCGCCATCCTTGTAGTAGCTGCTACCGATGGCCCGATGCCGCAGACACGCGAACACATTCTCCTTGCTCGCCAGGTAGGCGTGCCAAGAATTGTGGTTTTCCTCAACAAAGTGGATATGGTCGATGATGAAGAACTTCTTGAGCTTGTAGAAATGGAAGTTCGCGAACTCCTTTCATTTTATGAATATGATGGTGACAATACTCCTGTAATCAAAGGGTCAGCTCTAGGAGCTCTTAATGGCGAACCAAAATGGGTAGACACTGTCATGCAACTTATGGATGCGGTGGATACTTGGATTGAGGATCCTGTAAGAGATAAGGATAAGCCCTTCCTTATGCCCATCGAAGATGTATTTACCATCACTGGACGTGGTACTGTGGCTACAGGTCGTATTGAAACTGGAGTAATAAACTCTGGTGATGCTGTCGACATCATAGGCTTCGGTGACGAAAAGCTTACCTCCACTGTTACAGGTGTTGAAATGTTCCGTAAAATTCTTGACAGGGGAGAAGCTGGTGACAATGTTGGTTTGTTGCTTCGCGGTATTGAAAAATCTCAGATTCGCCGTGGTATGGTTATATGCAAACCGGGTTCACAGACCCCTCACAAGAAGTTTAAAGCTGAGGTGTATATTCTAAAAAAGGAAGAAGGTGGACGTCACACTCCTTTCCACAACAAATACCGCCCTCAGTTTTACTTGCGTACTACTGACGTAACAGGTGAGATTATTCTTCCCGAGGGCGTAGATATGGTGATGCCTGGTGACAACCTTACCATCACAGTAAATCTTATCACCCCGGTTGCGATCAGCAAAAATCTTCGATTCGCAATACGCGAAGGTGGTCGTACTGTAGGTGCAGGACAGGTAACTGAAATTATTGAGTAAATCATTGATATTCAAAATGTAAAAAGGTGTTTCGGATTTTAATGGTTCGAAACACCTTTTACCACTTACGGGTGTAGTTCAAGGGTAGAATAGCGGTCTCCAAAACCGTTGATGGGAGTTCGAATCTCTCCACCCGTGCAAATAGCGGTTTTAAACCACCTAATAATGGTTAATTCTATAAAAAATGCATTTAGGGAATCCTATGTAGAACTGGTGCAAAAAACATCATGGCCTACTTTCTCCCAGATGCAAAAAACTTCAGCACTAGTGGCCTTGGCCTCTGTTATTATCTCGTTGGTCATCTTTGGGATGGACAAGATAATCACATTTGTTTTGGAGACGATTTATTCTCTCTTTTAACAGCCTTTCTAATAAAAATGACGGATAACAAAAAGTGGTATGTAGTACGGGCTATCAGTGGCCAGGAAAACAAAGTTAAGAACTACATTGAAAATGAAGTTCTTAGAAATAATTTGTCGTCTTACTTGGGAAAGGTACTTATTCCTACCGAAAAAGTCATTCAGGTAAGAAATGGAAAAAAAGTAACCAAAGAACGCAATTACTTTCCTGGCTATATCATCATAGAAGCAAACCTGGAAGGTGAGATGATTCATGTGATCAAAAATATTCCCGGTGTCATCGGTTTTTTGGGTGAAACAAAGGGTGGAGATCCAGTGCCACTGCGTCCCGCCGAAGTTAATAGAATGCTCGGCAAAGTAGACGAATTGACAGAAAGTATCGGAGTCACTCAAATTCCATTTGCCGTAGGTGAAACAGTGAAGGTGATAGATGGGCCATTTACTGGTTTTAATGGTGTAATAGAGAAGATTCACGAGGAGAAGAGAAAACTGGAGGTTATGGTCAAAATTTTCGGTCGTAAAACACCTCTTGAACTGAGTTACATGCAGGTCGAGAGAGAATCTTAAAAGATATTGATGTGAGCTCAATATAAATCAATCATCACAGTGCTGAAAACGCTTCCACTTCACGCACTAAAATAAAAAAAGAAAAAATGGCAAAAGAAGTAACAGCAATAATAAAACTCCAGGCAAAAGGCGGACAGGCAAATCCTGCCCCTCCAATCGGCCCCGCCCTTGGCTCTAAGGGTGTAAACATTATGGAGTTCTGTAAGCAGTTTAATGCTCGTACCCAGGATAAAATGGGAAAAATCCTTCCGGTACTCATCACTGTTTACGCGGATAAGTCATTTGACTTTATCGTTAAGACACCCCCCGCTGCCATTCAACTGATGGAAGCGGCAAAGATTAAATCAGGTAGTGCAGAGCCCAATCGCAAGAAGGTAGGAAAGGTGACATGGGATCAAATCAGAGCCATTGCTGAAGACAAAATGCAGGATTTGAATGCATTTACAATTGAGTCAGCTATGAGCATGGTAGCCGGTACCGCCAGAAGTATGGGATTAACAGTCGTAGGGGATTCACCACTAAAAAAGTAATGACGTATGGCACATCTAACGAAAAAAATGAAAGCTGCAAAGGCTAAAGTTGATAAAAACAAAGCATATACCCTGGATGAAGCAGCAAAATTGGTGAAGGAAACCTCTATAACCAGATTTGATGCATCTGTCGATATTGCAATTCGCTTGGGTGTAGATCCGCGTAAAGCCAATCAAATGGTTCGAGGAGTAGTGACTCTACCTCATGGCACAGGAAAAAATGTGCGAGTTCTTGCTCTGGTGCCCGCCGATAAAGAAGCTGAGGCTAAGGAAGCAGGAGCAGATTATGTGGGTTTGGACGAGTATATCGAAAAAATCAAAAATGGATGGACAGATGTGGACGTAATTATCACTTTGCCCTCTGTCATGGGAAAAATTGGTCCTTTAGGTAGGATACTGGGCCCCCGCGGACTTATGCCCAATCCAAAAACCGGTACGGTGACTATGGATATTGGAAAAGCCGTAAGAGATGTAAAAGCGGGTAAAATAGATTTTAAGGTAGATCGCTATGGCATCGTACATGCAGCCATAGGCAAAGTATCATTTGATCCAATCCACATTAAAGAAAATGCCGAAGAGCTATTGAAAACTATTGTCAGGCTTAAGCCTTCAACTGCAAAGGGAACCTACATCAGAAGCATAAGCATGAGTAGTACAATGGGGCCTGGCATAACAATCGATACTCGTCAGGCTACTAATTAATCTTAAAAATTTTCTGAAATGACCAAACAAGAGAAAGATACACTAATATCAGAGATTACTGACCTCTTGGTCAATAATAATGTGATCTACCTTGCCGACATCGAGGGTCTGAATGCCGCCCAGACAACCCAGCTGCGAAGAATGTGTTTTAACAAAAACATCCAGCTTCGAGTGGTGAAAAATACACTACTGAAAAAGGCAATGGAAAAATCCGGAAAGAATTTCGGTGAATTGTTTCCCACACTAAAGGGTATGACAAGTCTGATGATCGCAGAGAGCGGAAGCACTCCTGCCCGTCTGATCATTGAAGTACGTAAAAAATCTGATAAACCAGTTCTCAAAGGCGCTTATGTAGAAGAAGCAATTTTCATCGGCGACAATCAGCTTAAAGTCTTGGAAAATCTTAAGTCACGTGAAGAGCTTTTAGGTGATGTCATAATGCTTCTGCAAAGCCCGATCAAAAATCTGGTATCTGCCCTCAACAGCGGTGGTCAAACAGTTGCCGGGATTATCAAGACTCTTGAGGATAGAACCAAAAATTAACCAAATCCGTACGCACTCAGCTTCCAAATACACTTTTTTCTAACCAATTAAAAATCAAAACAAACATGTCAACAATTCAAGAACTCGGAGATAAACTAGTAAGCCTGACCATAAAAGAAGTTCAGGAACTTGCCAACTATCTAAAAGAAACCTATGGTATTGAGCCTGCTGCCGCTGCTGTAGTAGCTGCCGGTCCTGCTGCCGGTGGTGGAGACGGTGGAGCTGTAGTTGAAGAAAAAACATCTTTTGATGTTATCCTCAAGGCTGCCGGTCCTCAAAAATTAGCAGTTGTAAAACTCGTAAAAGAACTGACAGGTCTTGGCCTCAAAGAAGCTAAGGACGTAGTAGATAATGCTCCTAAGCCTATCAAAGAAGGCGTAACCAAAGACGAAGCCGATGCTCTCAAAAAACAACTCGAAGAGGCAGGCGCTGAAGTTGAGGTTAAGTAATTTCTACTGTATTTTGTAATCCGGTTTAGGTCTGATTTATTTCAGGCCTAAACCTTTTTGCGTTTATTTTCATTTTTAATTAAAAATCACTTTACCACTCAGTATGAGCAGCCAGATTCCAAATGAAATGGTACACGGAAGGGTGACGTTTAGCAGCTTGAAATCACAGTCTGACTATCCCGACCTCCTCGAAATTCAGATCAAATCCTTTAAAGATTTCTTTCAATTAGAAACTAAACCGGAAAATCGAAAAAATGAAGGGCTGTTTAAGACTTTCATGGAGAATTTTCCGATTACAGATGCTCGCAACCAGTTTGTACTCGAATTTTTGGACTATTTCGTGGATCCTCCTCGCTACAGTGAAGATGAATGTATCGAAAGAGGGCTTTCCTACAGCGTACCATTAAAGGCTCGTCTCAAACTGTACTGCACCGATCCAGAACACGAAGAGTTTGAAACCATTGTGCAGGACGTATATCTCGGTACAATACCCTATATGACTGATCGAGGTACATTTATTGTCAATGGAGCCGAACGCGTAGTAGTATCACAGTTACATCGGTCGCCCGGTGTGTTTTTTGGTCAGAGCTATCATGCCAATGGTACCAAATTGTATTCAGCGAGAATAATCCCGTTTAAGGGTAGCTGGATAGAATTTGCTACAGACATAAACGATGTTATGTATGCCTATATCGACCGGAAAAAGAAACTACCGGTGACTACCCTGCTTAGAGCCATAGGCTTCGAACGCGATAAGGATATTCTCGAACTTTTTGACCTGGCAGAGGAAATAAAGGTATCAAAAGCAGGCCTTAAGCGTGTTATAGGACGTAGGCTAGCAGCGAGAGTATTAAAAACATGGATTGAAGATTTTGTGGATGAAGATACCGGCGAAGTCGTTTCATTGGAAAGAAACGAAGTGCTTATTGACCGTGATGAAATCATTGAGAAAGAACATATAGACCTCATCATTGATGCCAACGTGGAGACCATTCTTCTTCACAGGGAGGATGTGGAGTCATCGGAATATTCCATTATTTACAACACCCTACAGAAAGACTCTACAAACTCTGAGTTGGAGGCCATGGAATACATCTATCGCCAGCTTAGAAATGCTGACCCCCCCGATGAAGAAACCGCAAGGGGAATCATCGAAAAATTATTCTTTTCAGATACACGCTACAGCTTGGGTGATGTAGGACGCTATCGCTTAAATAAAAAACTAAATCTTGACATTGATCCCAATATTCAGATACTTACCAAGGAAGACATAATTGCCATTGTAAAATATCTGATTCAACTCATAAATTCAAAAGCCGAAGTCGATGATATCGACCACCTGAGCAACCGCCGTGTCAGAACCGTTGGCGAACAACTTGCCGCTCAATTTAGTGTGGGTCTTGCACGTATGGCTCGTACCATTCGTGAGCGCATGAATGTACGCGATAATGAGGTGTTTACACCTATTGATCTTATCAATGCTAAAACACTTTCATCCGTTATTAATTCATTCTTCGGCACTAATCAGCTTAGCCAGTTTATGGATCAGACCAACCCTCTGGCTGAATTAACTCATAAGCGCCGTTTATCAGCTTTAGGGCCGGGAGGACTTTCCAGAGATAGAGCTGGCTTTGAAGTTCGCGACGTTCATTACACCCACTACGGAAGACTTTGTCCGATCGAAACGCCAGAAGGCCCGAATATCGGACTTATTTCCTCACTATGCGTTTTTGCTAAGGTCAATCATCTTGGCTTTATTGAAACTCCCTACCGGAAAGTTGAAAATGGTGTTGTAAATCTTACCGAAAAGCCGATTTATTTGTCGGCAGAAGAAGAGGAGGGAAAGGTAATTGCACAGGCCAATGCACCTGTCTCTGATTCGGGACATTTCACAAACCAAAAAATAAAAGCTCGCCTCGAGGGTGACTTTCCCATCGTAGAGCCATCAGAAGTTCACTTTATGGATATGGCTCCCAATCAGATTGCTTCAATTTCTGCATCATTAATACCCTTTCTGGAGCATGATGACGCTAACCGCGCATTGATGGGGTCAAATATGATGAGACAGGCAGTACCGCTGATTCGCCCAGAAGCTCCGATCGTCGGTACAGGCATGGAACGCATAGTGGCTAAAGACTCCCGTGTGCTCATCAACGCAGAGGGAGACGGAGTAGTAGAGTATGTGGATGCAAATGAGATTCATATTCGCTATAACAGATCAGAAAATGAGAGACTTGTCAGCTTTGATGAAGATCTAAAAGTTTACAAGCTCATAAAGTACAGAAAGACCAATCAAAATACGACCATCAATCTGAAACCTATCGTACGCGAAGGGGATAGGGTCAGAAAAGGCCAGGTTTTGTGTGAGGGCTACTCCACACGCGACGGCGAACTTGCTCTCGGAAGAAACCTCAAAGTGGCCTTTATGCCGTGGAAAGGATACAACTTCGAAGATGCCATTGTAATCTCCGAACGGGTAGTCCGTGAAGATATATTTACTTCTATACACATAGAAGAATATTCAGTGGATGTGCGCGATACCAAGCTCGGGATGGAAGAGCTTACATGTGATATTCCCAATGTGAGCGAAGAGGCTACCCGCGAACTGGATGAAAACGGCATCATCCGTATCGGTGCAGAAATAAAACCCGGTGACATTCTGATTGGTAAAATCACCCCCAAAGGTGAGTCAGATCCGACTCCGGAAGAAAAACTTCTCAGAGCCATATTTGGTGATAAGGCAGGGGATGTGAAAGATGCATCACTCAAAGCCCCCCCCTCAGCTTATGGAGTTGTCATTGATAAAAAACTTTTTGCCAAATCGCTGAAGGATAAACGCTCCAAACAGAAAGAAAAACAAGAAATTCAGGAAATCGAAGACGAGTATAACCAGAATATGGCTCTACTCAGAGAAAGATTCTTAGAAAAACTCAATATCCTTGTAGCCGGAAAAACGTCTCAGGGAGTATACAACGACCTGAATGAGGTTGTAATTCAAAAGGGAACAAAGTTTACTCAGAAAATACTGAATTCAATCGAAGATTACACCCGCATTCAAGGTGGCCAGTGGACAACTGATGAAGAGAAAAACCAGATGATTACCACGCTGCTTCACAATTATAAAATCAAGGCCAGTGATCTGATGGGAGTTCTCAAGCGGAAAAAATTTAACATCATGGTCGGCGATGAGCTACCGGCAGGGATCATTAAGCTTGCAAAAATCTATGTTGCCCAGAAACGGAAACTTAAAGTGGGTGATAAAATGGCCGGACGCCACGGAAACAAAGGTATTGTAGCAAAAATCGTAAGGGATGAAGATATGCCCTTCCTTGAGGACGGCACTCCGGTAGATATCGTGCTCAATCCACTGGGCGTGCCTTCACGGATGAACATTGGTCAAATCTATGAAACTGTACTTGGCTGGGCCGGCCTCAAACTCGGATTAAAGTTTGCAACACCGATCTTCGATGGAGCTTCAATAGACGAGATTAATTATTACACCGATCTGGCCGGGCTTCCGAGATTCGGACATACATATTTGTATGATGGAGGCACAGGAGAGCGATTTGATCAAAAAGCCACTGTAGGTGTCATATACATGCTTAAGCTCGGCCATATGGTAGATGACAAAATGCATGCCCGTTCGATAGGCCCCTATTCGCTCATCACACAGCAACCACTCGGAGGTAAATCTCAGTTTGGTGGTCAGCGTTTCGGTGAGATGGAGGTGTGGGCACTGGAAGCATATGGCGCGTCTAACATACTCCGAGAAATTCTCACCGTAAAAAGCGACGACGTAATCGGAAGAGCAAAGACCTATGAATCAATTGTAAAAGGTGAAAACCTGCCGGAACCGGGAATACCCGAATCATTCAACGTATTGTTGCATGAATTGCTTGGATTAGGTCTTAAAGTAACAATGGAATAAGCTTCTAAAAAAAAAGAATATGTCATTTAAAAAGACAGATAAAAATACGCAAACCAGCCGGTTCAGTACTATAACCATTAGCCTGGCTTCACCAGAATACATTCTTGAACGCTCATACGGCGAGGTGCTGAAGCCCGAGACCATCAACTACCGTACCCACAAGCCGGAGCGCGATGGTCTTTTCTGCGAAAGAATATTCGGGCCTGTAAAAGATTATGAGTGCGGTTGCGGAAAATATAAAAGGATACGTTATAAAGGCATCGTTTGCGATCGGTGTGGAGTGGAAGTCACAGAGAAAAAAGTGCGCCGTGAGCGTATAGGACACATTACCCTCACCGTGCCGGTAGCTCATATCTGGTATTTCCGTTCTATACCCAACAAGATTGGTTATCTGCTTGGTCTGCCCTCCAAAAAGCTCGATATGATCATTTATTACGAGCGTTATGTGGTCATCCAGCCCGGTATTGCGACGTATCCTGACGGAAGTCAACTCAATGAAATGGATTTTCTCACAGAGGAGGAATATCTTGAAATCACAGAAAAACTTCCCGCTGACAATCATTATCTCGATGATAGTGACCCAAATAAATTCATTGCAAAGATGGGAGCCGAGGCACTCCTGATGCTATTGCAAAGACTAAAACTCGATGAACTCTCTTACGAATTAAGGCACCAGGCCAATAGAGAGACTTCTCAGCAGAAGAAACAAGAAGCCCTCAAGAGACTCCAGGTAGTAGAGGCAGTGCGAGAAGCAAATTCCCGAATTGCTAACAATCCCGAGTGGATGATCATGAAGGTGATACCTGTCATACCTCCCGAACTTCGACCCCTGGTACCCCTTGATGGCGGACGCTTTGCTACCTCAGACCTCAATGATTTATATCGAAGAGTCATTATTCGAAACAATCGTCTGAAGCGCCTGATGGAGATCAAGGCACCTGAAGTAATTCTCAGAAATGAAAAGCGCATGCTTCAGGAAGCCGTTGACTCTCTCTTTGACAACACCAGGAAGTCAACAGCAGTCAAAACAGAATCCAATCGTGCGCTCAAATCGCTGTCTGACAGCCTGAAAGGAAAGCAAGGACGCTTCCGCCAGAATCTGCTCGGTAAGCGCGTTGACTATTCAGGCCGTTCGGTGATAGTGATCGGCCCAGACCTCGCACTGCATGAATGCGGTCTTCCAAAAGATATGGCCGCCGAGCTTTACAAACCCTTTATCATACGCAAACTCATTGAAAGGGGAATTGTAAAAACTGTAAAATCTGCCAAACGAATCATTGACCGTCGTGAACCTGTTGTGTGGGATATTCTCGAAAATGTCATGAAGGGTCATCCGGTACTCCTCAATCGCGCTCCAACTCTTCACCGTCTAGGAATTCAGGCCTTTCAACCCAAACTGATTGAAGGAAAGGCCATTCAGCTTCACCCGCTTACTTGTACCGCTTTCAATGCTGACTTTGACGGAGACCAAATGGCAGTGCACTTACCTCTTGGCCATGCGGCCATACTCGAGGCCCAAATGCTGATGCTCGCATCCCACAACATTCTCAACCCCGCCAACGGTTCGCCGATTACAGTACCATCTCAAGACATGGTATTGGGTCTATATTATATAACCAAGCCGCGTCCCAGCACACCCGAACATCCGATCAAAGGTGAGGGCAAAATTTTCTACAGTGCCGAAGAAGTACAGATTGCACTGAATGAAAATCGACTCGACATCAATGCAAGGATTAAAGTACGGGCAAAAGTTCGCGAAAACGACCAGTTGGTCTACAAAGTGATTGAAACTACCGCCGGTCGGGTGATTTTTAACACCATTGTACCCGAGGAGGTTGGATTTATCAACGAATTACTGACCAAGAAATCTCTTCGCGACATCATTGCGAGAATTCTGCGTCTGACCAACATTCCTAAAACTGCCGCCTTCCTGGACAATATGAAGAATCTAGGCTACCGGTATGCCTTCAAAGGAGGGCTTTCGTTTAGCCTCGGCGACATCATTATTCCGAAAGAAAAAGAAAACCTTGTAGCAGAGGCAAATGAAGCTGTAGAAAATGTGAT
Source organism: Thermaurantimonas sp. (assembly GCA_046295455.1). GTDB lineage: Bacteria > Bacteroidota > Bacteroidia > Flavobacteriales > Schleiferiaceae > Thermaurantimonas. Next base: position 152,173 of record JBKBNI010000004.1, read on the forward strand.
CGCGAGCTACAATATGGGTTTGATAACCAATAATGAACGCTACAATCAAATCATTGACATCTGGACTAATACCAATGCGCGCTTAACTGAAAGGGCCATGCACTATCTGTCTAATGATCGCCAGGGATTCAACCCTATTTTTATGATGCTGGATTCTGGTGCCAGAGGCTCTAAAGAACAGATTCGGCAGCTGTCAGGTATGCGTGGCTTGATGGCTAAGCCCCAAAAATCAGGATCTACAGGTGGTGAAATTATCGAAAACCCGATCATAGCTAATTTTAAAGAAGGTCTTTCGATACTCGAATACTTTATATCGACTCACGGAGCGAGAAAGGGATTGGCCGATACAGCTCTTAAAACTGCAGATGCAGGATACCTGACACGCAGACTCGTGGATGTAGCTCAGGATGTGATCATCTCAGAAGATGACTGCGGCACACTGAGAGGACTTGAGGTGACAGCACTTAAGAAAAACGAAGAGGTAGTTGAACCCCTATATGACAGGATTTTGGGAAGGGTATCCTTGCATGATGTATACGATCCCCTTACCAATGAACTGTATGTGAGATCAGGTCAGGAAATTACAGAAGAAATTGCCAATAAAATAGAAAACTCACCGATCCAAATGGTAGAGGTACGTAGCCCTCTGACCTGTGAGTCCCAAAAAGGAATCTGCGCCAAATGCTATGGTCGTAACCTTGCAACTTCCAAGATGATTCAAATAGGTGAAGCCGTAGGTGTAATCGCTGCTCAATCCATTGGAGAGCCGGGTACTCAGCTGACCTTGCGTACCTTCCACGTGGGTGGTACTGCCGGAAACGTCGCCGAAGAATCAAAAATTGTTGCCAAGTTTGATGGTAAAATTGAAATTGATGAACTTCGGACGGTCATCAGCGAAAGCGAAATGGGTGAGCAAATCGAAGTAGTTATCGGACGTACAGCGGAAATGCGTATTGTTGACGAAAAAGCCGGCATCGTAGTTCAAACCAATAATATACCTTATGGATCAACCATCTACGTAAAATCAGGTGACTTTGTCAGCAAGGGTACAAAAATCTGTGAGTGGGATCCATATAATGCTGTGATTATATCTGAAAACAATGGTTTTGTGCAGTATGACGGGATCGAAATGGGTGTGACCTGCAGGGAGGAAGTGGATGAGCAAACAGGTTTTAAAGAAAAGGTAATATCTGAGTCCAAAAACAAAAAACTCATCCCCGTACTACACATCCAATCTGAAGACGGAGAAATTTATAAATCATACAACCTGCCGGTTGGTGCTCATTTGATCGTAGAAGATAAAAGTGCAATCAAAGCGGGAAAGGTCATAGCAAAAATTCCTCGTAAGTCAGCCAAAGCCGGCGATATTACCGGTGGTCTTCCTCGTGTAACAGAGCTTTTTGAAGCCCGTAACCCATCTAATCCTGCAATCGTGACGGAAATTGATGGCATTGTGTCTTTTGGTCCAAAGATCAAACGCGGAAACAGGGAAGTAATCGTGGAAAGCAAGACCGGAGAGCGAAAAGTCTATATGATCAATCTTTCCAAGCAAATACTCGTGCAGGAAAATGACTTTGTAAAAGCCGGTACGCCCCTGTCCGATGGAGCCATTTCACCGGCAGACATCCTTGCTATCCAGGGCCCCAGTAGAGTACAAGAATATCTCGTGAACGAAATTCAGGAGGTATATCGCCTTCAAGGTGTAAAGATCAACGATAAGCACTTTGAGGTCATTGTGCGGCAGATGATGCGTAAAGTGGAAATTGTGGAGGCAGGCGACACTAGCTTCCTCGAAGGACAACTTGTACACATCAACGATTTCAATGCCGAAAATGACTATATTTTTGACAAAAAAGTAGTCGAAGATGCCGGAGATTCGGCTGAGCTAAAACCCGGAATGATCGTGTCTGCCCGTAAATTACGCGATGAAAACAGCCGTCTGAAGCGTCAGGATAAGAAGTTGGTTAAAGCTCGGGATGCCCAGCCGGCCACTGCTAATCCGGTACTGCAAGGTATTACTCGTGCCGCACTTCAAACAAAATCCTTCATTTCAGCTGCTTCATTCCAGGAAACAACCAAAGTTCTCAATGAAGCTGCCGTGAGCGGTAAGGTAGACTATCTCGAAGGACTCAAAGAAAACGTCATTGTAGGTCATAACATCCCGGCCGGTACCGGTCTCAAATCCTTCGATAGAATACTTGTCGGTTCTCTTACGGAGTATGAGGCTATGAAATCCAGAAGTGAAAAACAAACCATCAACTAATTAAAGCTATGGACCCAAAAGATTTTCCTGAACAACAAATCAACGTTGAGATTTCAGATGATATAGCCGGAGGGATATACACCAATCTGGCTATTATTAACCATAGCGCCAGTGAGTTTGTCTTGGATTTTCTTCAGATTATGCCGGGAATGCCAAAGGCCAAAGTGAAGTCACGACTGATTTTGACACCTCAGCACGCTAAAAGATTGCTTTTAGCCCTCGGTGATAATATCAATAAATACGAGGCTTCCTTTGGAAAAATTACAGAAATGGAACCAGGCGGTCCTATTCCTATGTCATTTGGACCAAAAGGTCAAGCCTGACACATTTAAAAATAATCAATACAAAAGCCGCTGACTATTTACAGCGGCTTTTGTCTTTAATCCGGTGAGCGCCTCAAATCCATACCAGGCTGCATCTCTGGGTTACTGATACTTTTTTACTGAAGAAATTAATACGCATAAAAATTTGACGGATTATACTGTCTGTTCAGACCGATCCGACACCGATCCCAGACTATTGACGAGACAAAAATGTATGTTGGTATAATTTTTTTAGGGATAAATATGTCAGTAATTTTTAATACACATCGTCGTCCGATTGGGTTATTTTCTTCATTTTAGCATATGAATCTTTTATACAGAGTCATCTCCGGCTGTTTTCTTATGTTCTCCACTTTGAAATCATGGGGCCAGGATGAAATTAAACTGCCTGACTACTTCGGGCCGCCGTTGGATATACCCCTTCAATTGTCCGGTACATTCGGCGAATTAAGAACCAACCACTTTCACGGAGGTCTCGATTTAAGAACCGGTGGAACTGAGGGAAAACGAGTATTGGCTGCAGCTGATGGATATATTGCCCGAATCAATGTAAGCCCTTATGGATATGGCAAAGCATTGTATATACAACACCCTAATGGATATATGACCGTATATGCTCATCTTCAGCGATTTAATACTCCTATCGAGCAGTATGTGCGGCAGGAGCAGTACAAGAGAGAGTCCTTCGAGGTCGAATTATATCCTGCAGCCGGGGTTCTTTCAGTAAAAAAAGGAGACCTGATTGCTCTATCCGGGAATACCGGAAGCTCCGGAGGTCCGCATCTGCACTTCGAAATTCGGGACCAGGGCGGAGAGCGGGCATTGAATCCATTGGCATTTGGATATGATATCCCTGACACCCGACATCCTGAATTAGCTCAATTGCTGGTCTATAGCATCGATGAGGATTTTTTTGAAATGAATAGAAGGTCAATTAATGTCCGAAAGATCGGAGGAGGTGTTTATAAATTGGAGAGAGATTCCCTTCTTGTATCTCCACTATCTGGTTTTGCGATTGAAACATTTGATTTTCAAGATAATTTATCATTCCGAAACGGGGTGTATTCCATAGAAAAATATGTAGATGGGCAGTTGGTTTACAAATTTGTGGCAGATAGAGTGCGATTTGATCAAACTCGATATCTCAATGCTCATATCGACTATGAATACCGCGCTTCAACGGGTAAAAATGTACACCGGTTGTTCCTCTTGCCAGGAAACCAGTTAGACGCATATCCCGTGTTGGTTGACAAGGGTCTAATCAGATTGACAGCACCTGGTACGGCGCATGTACGCATCGTTGTCAGGGACTTTGCCAATAATGTATCAGAGTTGTCTTTCTGGGCTGTTGGGTCGGAAGAAGCGGACTCTGTTGATTTAAACAGAGGAAATGTATTTGGTTTCAATGAAGACATAACCATAAGAGACGAAAGTTTTGTTTTCACTGCCGAGCGAGGAACATTTTATCGCCCGAAAAAAATCCTCTTTACCCAAGTTCCCCTGACGGAAGATAAGATTTCATCTGAAGTGAATTTTGGTCTTGAAAATGTCCCTTTTCACAAATTTGCGACGTTGCGTCTCAAAGTCAATCCCAATCATCCGAACGCCTCAAAATTTGTAATGGTCAATATCGTCAATGGTAAACGAACTGCCATCGTTGGAAGCCTTGAAGATGATTGGTACACTGCCAGGGTGAGATCCTTTGGATACTTTTTTATTCAGGCTGATTTGGTTCCACCTAAAATTTCACCTATTAATATACCCGCTGGTGGAAATATGCAAAAAATACCTGTAGTACGATTCAGAATTTCGGATGATCTGAGCGGGATTAAGTCATACCGAATGGAAATTGACGGAAAATGGGTTCTTGCAGAATTTGATGGTAAGACTGGTTTGCTATTTCACATCTTTGAAAATCCTCCCTCCGGAAGAAGTCACGAAATAAAAGTTCGTGTTACAGACGCCGTAGGAAATGTAAGTGAATACAAAGCTACTATTTTGAGATAAATCACAATTTTTCAGGTATTACAATGTTTAATCACAACAAAAAATTGAAAATATCATCCTTAGTTGCCTTAATCTGGCTCACTGGATTGCACCCGGCCAAAAGTCAGACAGACCAACTTTCCGATGACTTTAAGAGAATTTTCTACCACGCCCTTACCACAGAGCAGAGTTATCAATGGCTCAAAAGCCTTTGTAAAGACGTTGGTTCACGCCTGGCGGGCAGTGAAGGTGATCTTAAATCCGTCGACTGGAGTGTCCAATTGATGAGAAACCTTGGATTTGATACCGTGTATACCTTGCCGGTAAATGTCCGGCATTGGGAACGAGGCAAGGAGGCTGCCGTAGTTCGGGTCGGAAGGCAGAAGGTCAATCTCAGCGTTACGGCTCTCGGAGGTTCTGTGTCCACCGGCTCAAAGCCCCTCGTAGCTGAAGTGGTCGAAGTCCGTGACTTCGACCACCTGAAAGAATTAGGTGAGCGCCTAAGAGGCAAAATTGCCTTCTTCAACTACAGAATGAGAAAAGACTTTATATCCACCGGCGCAGGCTACGGCGATGCCGTAAAGTATCGCTGGTCAGGAGCCGTGGAGGCATCTAAGTATGGAGCAATAGCTGTAGTCATTCGGTCAGTGACAACACGGGCAGACGATTACCCTCATACCGGGGTTATGACCTATGAAGGTGCTCTTGCCAGAATTCCGGCTGGCGCTCTGAGTTATCTAGCTGCAGACCGACTTGAAGACATGCTCAGACAGCATCCTGATTTAAAAATGGAACTTACACTGCAAAGTTTCGACAGGGGGCTGAAGCTATCTTACAATGTAGTCGGTGAGTTCTATGGTACAGAGCGTCCTGACGAAGTGCTCCTTGTTGGTGGCCATCTGGACTCCTGGGATCCCGGTGAGGGAGCCCATGACGATGGGGCAGGGGTGGTTCACAGCATAGCAGCCGCTGCCTACTTGCACCAGTTGGGACTACAAACACGGCATACCATTCGCGTAGTCTTGTTTGCAAATGAAGAATTTGGATTGGACGGAGCCCGTCAATTCGCTGAATGGGTAAGACGGGATGATCGAAAGTTGATCAGATTTGCTATCGAAAGTGACGGCGGGGGATTCTCTCCCAGAGGATTTACTTTCGATGCTCCGGATTCAGTGGTTCAAAAGATAAGGGAATTCAGAGAGTTATTCTATCCTTACGGAATTCATGAAATAGGTAGGGGAGGGTCTGGTGCGGACATCAATCAGCTAAAATTTACCGGTGCTGTTCTGGCAGGCCTTCGTGTAGATGGCCATCGGTATTTTGACCTTCACCATACCAGCCGCGATGTTTTTGAAGAAGTAAACCCCAGGGAATTGGAGATGGGATCTGCTGCCTTGGCAGCCATTCTTTTGCTCTACGACAGAGTCTTCTAAAACACCAAATCCATTCCGCTCCCGGCTGAAGCTATTATTGTTTTTGAAATAAAAAACCACTTCCCATCTTAGGGAAGTGGTTATGACTACCCAGGTGCTGTTGACTTTATTGAACCACCTGATTTCTTAAAAGGAAGCCCGCACTGCCAATACAAAATTTCTGCCGGGAGCCACTATACCAGAACTGTATGGCCGATAGCGTTGATCCATAATGTTTTCCAGACCTGCCGTCACTCCTACCTGTCCGGTCAACTGATAAAAGGCTTTCACATTGAGCGTGTACCAACCCGGCGAAAAAGGTCTGCCAAGAGGATCCCTGGCATAAATCTCCGGTTTACCGCGCTCCTCCACGTTGAGCATATCGAAGGTAAATCCTCCGCTATACATGGCATAGATCTGAAAGTTTAGGTTTTGAGCCCTATAGGTTAACCGCGTCACCCCAAACCATGGAGTCGCATGGCGCGAAGGGCTCAGCGACCCGTCGTCCATTTCCTCCTCACCCCTCTGATAGTTGGCCTGAGTAGAGACTGTAAACCTGTTGCCAAATTCGTAGGCAATCCTTGCCTGCACCCCATATACAGTAGCCTGGGCAGCGTTTTGGATCGCTTGCACCTGACTCATCTGACCATCGTAGATGATCGAATCCTGGCCGTTCAGTTGAAAATTCCTGCGCACCAGCGCATTCTCAAGCAGTGTGTAGTACCCCGTAATGCTTACATACAACCTACGGTCAAAGGTTTTCAATACCGATAGTTCGCCGTTGTAAGCATATTCACTTTTCAGATTGGTATTAGGCACCACCACAGATCCGGGTTCAGAGTCGAAGACTTTACCAATGTCATCCACATTCGGAGCTCTAAATCCCGTACTCATCACCGCACTGATCCTGGTTGATGGCTCGGGTGTATAGGCCAGACCCACATTGCCCACTACATTTCCAAACGAGAGCTGTGCATCCTCAAACGGCAGCGGAAAAAAGTCCAGATTCTGCCGGAAGTCAGCAATCGTGGAAAAATTTGTGTAGCGCGACCCGGCTTCGATCAGAAATTTTTCCGACGTCCACCACTGCAGCTTCGCATACACCGCGTACGTATTCCAGTTCGCATTGGGATAGCGCGAGCTCGCCCGGTCCACCACACCGGTATTGATTTGTGTGTCCGTACCCGTGGAGTTGACTTCATTCCACACAAATTCCCCGCCGTAGTAGAGCGCCACGGACTCTCCGATGTTTTTCAATAGATCCGCATTGATGGAGTGTGCCATTACGCGCTCCAGTCGATTGCGCCGGCGATTTTGCCCGAAGCTGCGGTCTATTCGACTCTCCTCGAAGTACTGTGTCGCAAGGCTCAGTGTCATTTGATCATACACCGGATTTCGACCCGCATGGATGGCATTCAGATGATTCATCATCCAGATTTGAGGTCCATAGTTCCACTCGGCACTTGCAGGCAGACCATTGGCGCGATAGCGATGCAGACGGTCATACCGCGCATAGGGAGAAGTCTCACTGAAGTGAAATCCATACTTTATATCCCATCGGGCAGATGGCTTATATCTCAGTTTCTGCAGGATATTATATTGCTCATACCCACTCGGTATTTGCACACGAGGGTCAGTCGTGTAGAAGATGCGATCAGCCGAGTCAATGCGCACGGCATAGATCCGTCGCAGATACTCCTCAGGCCCGTGGCTGCCCATGCGCAGGTCATCAAAATTGAAGAAGCTCACCGCCGTAAGTGCGGCAAATTTCCGTCCCCCCACATTGAGCGTGAAGTGTCCGGAGTTTTCTCTATTGGCTGAGCTGTATCGTCCGATGGCCTTGCCACTGATCACTACATCGTCGTCCAGCGACAGCTCGGGATTCTGCGTATGAAAGGTCATTACACCACCGATTGCGTCCGACCCATAGATGATCGAGCCCGGCCCGAAGATCACCTCCGCCTGCTCCATCACAAAGGGGTCAAGATTGATTACATTCTGGATATTACCACCACGGAAGATCGCCGTATTAAATCGCACACCATCTACGGTATACATCAGACGGTTGGTCGCAAATCCCCGAATCATCGGACTCCCCCCCGCCTGCTGACTTTTCTGGATAAAGACCTCACCCGTCTGCCCCAGCAAGTCAGCCGCCGTCTGTGGCTGCAGCAGCATGATATCCTTCTGCGAAAGACTCACAGTGCGTTGAGGCACATTGCGGCTCTCCACCGTGAATCGCGAAGCCGACACCGTCACCTGGTCCAGATTGACCTCCACCTGTCTGAGCTGCAGCCTGAATCCCATACCGCGCAGCTGCTCATAGGTTAGATACAGCGTCTCATACCCGATGGTGCGCACCTCGATACGCACGGCCGACCGAAACTCCGAAATATCTGCCTGCCCACGGGCATTCGTGTACGTAAAGAGCCTCGGCTCCCGACTGGTCAGCGTAGCTCGTTCGATTGGCTCCCCCGTCACCGCATCGGTGATCGTCACCACCTGACCCCATCCAAAGTTCAGCGCACAAAGTACAGAACAAACAAAAGCGATAAGTCTATTCATTTTTACACAATAAGTTAAGGGTAAATAGATTTTAATAAATGTTTGGGCGTGCCCCCTGACAAAGCGCACCCGCGCTTTCGTCAGGGGTCGGCGTACTCCGCACTCGCTGTTCGCTCGGTGCTACGGCCTAAGCCTCAGGCACGGCCTTCGCACTGCCGGCATAGCCGGCATGCTCCGTATGCCTCACGCGAGGCTTTCTACATTCGCCCAAAAAAAAATTGGTAATTAATAAAACTATTAGGAAAGAGATATTCTCACTCCTCCTACTGAATTATACACCATCTGACACTCGGGAGGATGAAATAAACCGTGTGATACTGACACCACTACCATTTGCAAATCCGCAGGATACACATTCTTATACCAATAGACAAAACTTTGAATCTCACTTACATCCTTGTAAAACCCCTTAATAAATATCTGATAACATACAAACTCAGAAGGCTTCTTCCCCTGTTTCACATCTAGCATAGCCATAGCAGATTCCGTACGTACGCGTTCCAGATCTGACTCCTTGAAGTCAGGCCAGCAATACACAACTTCACCGGAATCAGTTTCTATCCGTTTGACCACATCGTAGTACATCCCGTCGATTACAAACTCGCGTTCATTCATCCACCGGACCCTATCCCCGGTCACATCCGAACCTCTGAATGCAGCCAGTTCACCAAGAGGTATTCCCATGATAATCTGCTTTTTGACTTCCTTTCGAATGAGTTTTTTTTGAAGATGATACACAGCCATTGGCCCCAATGATGGGAACACCAGCACACCCACACAGACCAATGCTGCAACTTTTATCAGCTCCTTACTCGTATTCCAACGCAAGCTTGATCGCAACCCTTTTCAATTTTACATCAAATATAGCCCACGCGCTTTCGTCGCCAATGAAATCTCCGGTCGAATTTCTTTTCAGAATTTTGTGCACACTGCTCATTCAGACATCAATATTATCCCCGAAATTATCCCCGAAAAAAGAAAACATACATTGATACCACGCAGGCCAGAGCTTTTTGATAAGACGGTTTTCGACCTTGTACCCGGCATGCTGCTGCTCCATACCGGTTATCTGACCGGGGACGAATCGGCCAGGCTTTATCAAGTGTTGAAAAACGAAATACATTGGCAGCAACATTATTTGACGATATACGGCCGTAAGATCCCATTTCCCAGGCTAATGTGCTGGATGGGACAAGCAGGAGCAGCCTATCGTTTTTCAGGAAATGAATTCACTCCTGCAGAGTGGCATGCGGATGTCCTCACACTCAAAGACTGTCTTTCGGCATTCTTACAAGCTGATTTTAATTCTGTTTTACTCAATCTCTACCGAAATGGAAGTGACTCGATGAGCTGGCATGCCGATGATGAGCCGGAGCTCGGCCGGCAGCCGATAATAGCCAGCGTGAGTCTTGGAGCTGAGCGCACCTTTGTGTGGAAGCGCAAGTCCGGTGGTGCCTCCCGAAGGGTGACCCTGCCCGATGGATCTTTGCTGGTGATGAGTGGCGATTTTCAACATCAGTTTCTACATGCACTTCCCAAAACCTCAGCCGATACTCCGGCCCGGATCAACCTCACTTTTCGGGCCATTAGACTGTAAATCCGCACATAGTCACGACACATGGTAATAAAAAAGCTGCCACATTGTGACAGCTTTATGTATATAAATTAAGTTAGTATTTTACTGAATTACGATCTTTTTGTTGAGGGTACCCGCAGATGTTTCAATTTGTACGAAGTAGGTACCCGCCGGCAGTCTTCTCAGATCGAATGAGTGATTAAACACGCCGTTGGCCGAAATGATCCTGTCAGTGAAGACAGAGCGTCCTGCCAGATCTACTATTCTGACGGGTAACTCTTTCAAGTCATCGCTGTATGTTAGCTCAAATCGCCCATCGTTCGGATTGGGAAATACTTTGAGCCTGCCATTTAGAGAGTTTTCAGCGATTCCGATGCTGAATTTCAGGGTATCGCACGAAGTTACACTTCCACAGGAGTTAAATGCAGTAAGGCACACCGGATAGACTCCATTGCCCGGAAATGTAAATGTCGGATTGAGCTGGCTGCTTGAACCCGCCGTTCCAAATGTCCAATGGACTGAGTCGGCGTTGGTCACGTTAGAGGTAAAGCTTACTACATAATTCGACAGAGTGTATGTAAAAGCTGCTGTAGGTTGAGGCTGTGTACCTACCGTCACAGGCGTACGGATGTTGGAGCAAGGATCACCAGTATAAAAGACCGTGATCTTCCATGTATTGTTGGGTATAAAGTTATAGATAGCGTCGCAGCCTGAGCCACCAAATGTGCGGCCGGCATGAAGTTGAAATACAAGAGGCCCTGTTACCACACCATTGGCTATGGTAAGACCAGTGCGATTGTAGCTGAATGTACCGGTAGAAGTTCCTGTACCGCTAAACAATTGACCCTCTGATTGTCCTGTAGTGATACAGCGCAACTGCGAACGCTGCTCGCTCATCCAACCGCTGCCTACAGCGGTGAAGTCGTATTCTACACTGATAGAGTCAACCGTTACACCCAGAGGAAGATTTATGGTCATAACTCCCGGACAACTGGATGATCCGGTAATTGCTGTAAAGTTGCGATCCGACAAAATGTCCCCTGCTGTGTAAGTGAATGTTTGAGCTCCACTTAGCGATCCATATCCCAGATAGTATGTGTTCTGAGCGGCTATGGATGGTACAAAAAAGCTTGGTCCCGTGGCAATGGGGGTGGTTGCAGTGGCAGTCGCAAACCACTGATAGCTTACACCGGGCCAGTTTTGTGCATTCAAAGTTATTGTGTCTATACCGCTGCACACCAATGCTGTATCTGCCTTAGGAGCCAGTGGTATCTGGGTGGACGAGAATTTAAGTGTGTCATTGCTCTTATCCTGATCAGAGGCCAGATTGGTAAAAGCTTCAATATTGAGATTGGCTCCGTTTGCCGTATTGATAGTACCAAGCAATAAGGTATCTGACTGCCCATTTTGGAGAGGTCCGGTGATGGTAGCGTTCAGTGTTTGGGTGATGTCACCGGATATATTGACTACCACAGGAATATTGCTCACAGGGTCAAAGCCATTGTTTCTAACAACCATTCGAACCGGTGTGGTAGCACTCCCACAAGCCAATACGGCCGGACTCGTGACAGCGCGTGTTTCTACATCAAACTGTATGGGTAAACAGACAGTAATCGGCCCTGTGAATGAACTTGAATCATTCACCGCAGGACATTTGGCGCGGATGTAAAAGTCAACACAACTGCCCGATGGCAAACCTGTAATGGTAGCTGGATTGGTCGTTACATTTACAATGGTACCTATGGCTGAACCTGGAACGAAATTTACCGGACCCCACTCGATATCCCAGCTTCCGGCATTGTTTCCGGCTTGATTCCAGCTAAATGTGGCAGTCGTAGCGGTATTTCCGGTCGATACAAAATTCTGAGGAGACGGGCAAGCCGGTAGAGCTTCTACATAAATCTCATCAATGAAAACATCCGGTCCGAATCCACTTCTTGCGTGAAATTCAAAACGCTGATTTTTTCCAATGTAAGAGGGGGGCAAGTCAATGATTTGCTCAGTAAATGACGGAGCAGGTGCAGTAGTTTGAGCTCCTGGTGTGGTAAATGAAGGACCACCGAGTTTTAGAAGAGTGTCTGCAGATCCTGTGCTGTCATTTCTCGAGAGCACAATCAGCGAATCGTTGGGATAGGCTACACTGTACTGATGTGACCAGTAGAAACGCAGACGCGCAGGCTGGGTAATTTGCACAAAAGGCGTATTCATTACAGCTCTGATACCATTCGCCCAGCTCCAGAAATTGGCTCTTGCTAATGAGACACCCCCTGTGGTGAAGTGTGACCAGTTTTGAGTGCTCGAACCTGTCGTGCTAAAACTAAAACATGCAGGAGGCCATGTGGTAAAAGATTCTACAAATGGCATGGCCACAGGTAAGCAGGCTGTAGTGAAAGAAATAGGACCCACCCATGAGCTATACTGCCCTGAGCCACAGCTATCGCGTATAAAAATTTGATATTGTGTATTTTGAACTAATCCTGTGACATTTACACTCGTGCCTGGTACACTTCCTGATAAGAGCTGAAGACCCGATCCCGGTGTAAACCCTACCGTTCCAACTTCCCATTGGGTAACGCTTCCGGTATTGTTTTTTGTAAAATTGAACACAGCATTGGTAGCAGACACACTGGATAGACTGAATCCGGATGGCGGTAAGCATGAAGGAATACCTTCAACCTCGACAAAATCAATAAAAACATCCGGACCGAATCCTGATCGAGCCACAAATCGGATATCGATTTTATTACCGATGAAAGCAGCAGGTATAATGACATTTTCCTGATTGAATTGACCGGGGGTTGTTGATCCGCTTCCGACAGTATTAAAAGTTGGCCCTCCCAATGTTTGGATTCGCGTCCACGTCACGGACGTATCAACTTTGATTTCCAAAAAGAGGGAGTCATTTGGATATGTAGAATTGTATTGATGAGACCATGCATATTTGATCCATGATGGTTGAGTTACATTTAATCTCGGGAGTTGCATGCGTGCGGTTACACCATTAGTCCAACTCCAGAAGTTGGCTCTGGCCAGAGAAACACCACCTGTTGTAAAGTGTGTCCAGTTTTGTGTAGCTGAACCTGTGGTCGAAAATCCAAAACACAGCGGTGGCCATGTCTGAAAGTCTTCATAAAAAGGTAAACTAAAAGACCCGCACGTGGTTGCTCCAAGTAAGACTGAGGACCAGCTTGAAGTAGTCACTGAGTCACAACGCGTACGAAGGTAAAAGTGATATTGAGTACTTGGCATAAGTCCTGTGATGGTTGTTTGGCTGCCGGTAAGACCTGTCAGCAAGGTACCCGTACCTTGAGTAAAACCTACGGGACCATATTCTAAATCAAAGGTTACGCTAGTATTGGCCGTCCAGCCGAGGGTGATCTGGGTTGAGTCTGCATTTATCACTGAAAATCCAGATGGGGCAAGACACTGAGGAGTAAATGTAAATGGCCCTTGCCAAACAGATGTATCCGTACTCGTGCAAATATTCCGGATAAATACTGCCATTTGAACTCCGGAAGTAAGACCTGAAAAATTGTATGAATTTCCGCTTGTTATGGTTACTGTGGTGCCCTGTCCCAGTGTGAGTGGCGCCTGGCCAAACTGAATCTGGTAGCCGATGGAAGGATTTATCTGAGACCAGTTCGCCGTAGCTGAATTGTGGGTTACGTTTGAAAATGTAACTGCCCCCGGGGCAAAACATGTAGGAATTGACCATTGGTAAGTGAGCCCCTGGGATGGTAAGTTGCCCGAGATAAATGGCATGGCTGCATTATTTGCAGCTCCAGGCACAGCATTAGCCCATGTGCTTGTAGTGGTTACATTTCTGAAATCCGTATTCGAAAACCCCCTCAAACCTACTTGACCGGTGATAGCAGTAGAGGAGTTTAGTGTAAAAAAATACCCATATACAACACTGACCGAATTGGTGGTCTCGTGAAGGCGAATTTGAAAATTGATGGTATCAGTCGCATTTGCAGAGCTAAATCTTCTGTAGTTTGTCCATTGCACCACACATATTCGGTTTGGTGCTGTACCGATAGTTTCCAGGCGAATCTCAGATGTAGGACCATTTGCTTGCAGATCTCTATTAAAACCGACTACAGTACCTTGCTTGTTAGGTGGAGCTGTAGATGCGCTGCTGATGGCTGTGTAGCCCGCTCCGGCCATATTTACAGCCTGGTTTCCATCCGCTGAAATCCCAAATCTGACAATGCCGTCTGCGCGTATCCCAATCCGATCATACGTTACACCATTGTAGATAAAATTAAATCCTATAGGGAAGCCCGGCCCGGTTTCTACTGTACCTCCTAATGGATTAGCAGGATCCACAAACCGTTGGTCATCTGTAGTTGCATTTCCCAAAACCACACCTCCTGTAATGGGGGTGTAGGATCCCAAACTGTCAATTGAAAAAATATAACTGTTTACCTGACCTACACTGTGAAAAGAAAACCAAAGCGAAAGATTGAAAACAAGTAAAATTTTCTTCATCTGATTTTTATATTAAAATTAATACAAAAGTAAATTATTTACTGCTTGAACCTGCAATACCTCAAAAGCATGAAAAATTTAAGGCTTAAATATCAATCATCTTATGACTACTGATTGATGTGACTCCGCAATCTGATTATTTACTTTTTTCGGAAATATATGTCAATCGGGACACCTTTGAAATCAAAATGCTGACGGATTTGATTTTCTACAAATCGTTTATAAGGATCTTTGATGTATTGAGGTAAATTGGCAAAAAAGGCGAACTGGGGTCTCGGTGTCGGCAGTTGTGTTATGAATTTAATAGATATTGTCTTGCCTTTATATATAGGTGGAGGTTGATTCTGAAAAATTGGTAGCAGTGTCTCATTTAATACATGGGTCGGGATCCTCGCCTTTCTCCTTTTGTATACCTCAAGACTTTCTTCAAGTGTTTTGAGCAGGCGGATTTTATCAGTAGCGGATACAAAGAGAATGGGCACATCGTCGAAGGGCTTGATTCTCTCCAGAATTGCATTTCGAAATTGATTTGCTGTGGCTTGCGATTTGTCAGTAAGATCCCACTTGTTAAGCGCTATGACTACCCCTTTGTAATTTTTTTCAATCAAATGAAATATATTAATGTCTTGTGCTTCAACTCCTCTTGAAGCATCGAGCATCAGAATACAAACATCTGAATTTTCAATGGCTCTGATGGCACGCATTACGGAGTAAAACTCCAAATCTTCATTGACTTTACCCTTTTTTCGCAAGCCGGCTGTATCGACGAGATAAAAATCAAAGCCAAACATATTGTAGCGGGTGTGAACAGCATCCCGAGTCGTACCGGCCACGTCTGAGACGATGTGTTGATCTTTTCCTGTTAAGGCATTCAGAAAACTTGATTTACCTACATTAGGTCTACCTACAATGCAGATGCGGGGCAGATCTTTCGAAAAATCTCCTTCACTTTCAGACTCCCAAGGCAGATAGCTGATCACCTTGTCCAGAAGCTCACCGGTGCCGTGACCGTTGACAGCAGATATTGGAAACACATTAGTGAATCCTAAAGTGAAAAAATCAGAAATTACATAATCATTGGAAGGACTATCTACCTTGTTGACGGCCAGAATATGCGGTTTTCTACTTCTGCGAATGAGCTCAGCGACTTCTTCATCCAACGGTGTTAATCCCTCCCGGCCGTCCACCACAAATATGATTACGTGAGATTCTTCAATGGCAAGTCGAGCTTGTTTCCGGATCTCCGTCTCAAATACATCATCAGAGCCCTCCACATATCCTCCTGTATCTACTATTGTGAATGTGTGCTGAAGCCACTCAGCAGGTGCGTAGATTCGGTCTCTCGTCACACCTGGAGTATTATCCACAATTGCCTCTCTCCGACCAGTAAGCCGGTTGAACAGAGTGGATTTACCGACATTTGGTCTCCCTACAATGGATACGATTCCTGCCATATCTTGTATTGACACTTTGTACAACCCAAATATGATTGAGCTGTAATGTGCCTGAAAATCAGAATTACTGAGGATTGTTTTCGACCGGTAATGAAGGGGTTGCAGGTATCTCTACACCCTCGGTGATCTGGCTTTTTGTTTCGGTTTCAGAATCAGTTGTGCCCGTGATGATGTTGATGGTCAATACCAGCACGACGAGAATGATGGATAATGTCCAGGTAGCCTTATCCAAAAAATCGGTTGACTTCTGAACACCTCCGAATAAATTGGTCGTGCTACTGCCAAAAGCCGACGACAGACCGCCACCCTTAGGGTTTTGTACCATGACCACTACGATGAGGAGTAAACAGACCAGAGCGGTAATGACGACAAGTAATGTGAGCATTTTATTTTTTCTTTTTTATATCTTGAATTTTACGTGCAAAGAAAGTGCTTTTTTCCGGATTTTTCAACTTCAGAATCTCGTATGCCTGTATAGCCTTATCAATGTGACCCTGAATGAGATAAAGTTCTGCAAGTGTTTCAGTCATCAGATCCGGCGAAGTTTCTATGTACCTCTCGGAGAGGTCCTGGTTTTCCTTATCTGTATTACGGTTGGATTTCGGTTTGATTTGAATGTTTCCGGATAAAAAGTTATCGATGATTTTTAATTTCTCTGTTTTTTTTGATTGTTGTTCTATCAGGTTATTCTGTGTTTCATTTTCAATATTCTTTGACAGCGATTTTGTCGGTTGATGCCCTGAATCTTTAGAAGATGACAACTTTGACATCCACTTTTCAAAAACATCGTCCTTTAGTAAGTGGTCCAATCCGACTTCAGTAAGTTCATTGGAGGCTGTTTCTTCGAGTCCAACGGGCGGGATATCAGTTTTTTCCGGGTCTTCCAATATCCATTCGGTCACTTTGTCCGGCGCAGCTGTATAATCTTCATCGTCGTGTGTGGCCACTATCGAAGCGGTTCTTTCCAATCCGGTTTCAAAATCTGAAATGCCATCGTCATTTGTGAGATCAAACTCAACATTGGCTTCTTCAACCTCTACATTGTGGGTCTGGGCCCCTTTATTGATTACCGGATTCTCCGCAGTTACCTTTTCCGATTTCTTTTCTTCAGGATTTTTTGTTACAGCATTATCAATGAAGGAGGCAGGTACGGATTGCTTTATATTGGATTCTGAGATATTTGTTTCTAAGGATTGTGGATCGGATGAAGAGGTGTGATCCTTTATTAATTCTGTTCCATATTTTATTTTCAGTTTATTTAGATTTTCTAATATTTTCGAAGCTCTTTTACGTATGGCATCCAGCTCTTCATTTTTCTCTTCTGGCTTATTAGCTTCAATCGTAGGAAGTGGTGTTTTTTTGCCCGGGGCTTCTCCTGATTTTTCGATGGTTTTTTGTTGAAAATCTTTATTATCTTCAGATTTTAAGTCACCGGATTCAATACTTTTTTCAGAAGGTCTATCTTTTACTGATGGTTGCGAAGGGGATTCGTTTTCGGACGCATGCGACTGTTCAGTACGTTCTCCAAATCGTTCTTTGATTTTGAGCCGTATTGTATCCACATTGGGTTGATATTCGACAACTTTCGGTCCTTTTTGAATGTCTGTCTCGTCTTTTGATTCAATTTCAGGAGTTGGAGTTATTACCTCATTGAGCTGTGCGGAAGTGGTTGGATCGTCTTCATTTTTTTCTTCTGTTTGAATGTCTATTTTATCTTGTGTATTTGTATATTTTTCCGAGTTTATGCTATTTGTCGGGGTATCTTCTGCTGTGATGAGATTTTCCGTATCTATGGCCCTCTCAATCTTTACGAAAGTCAGACTTTGGTCGGGTTTCGCCTGGTCGGGTTCCCTGTTTGTATTTAATTCATTTAGTTGTATTATTTTATTTGAAGATAGCTCATTGAAAGTATTGGTTTTATTTATTGAGCTCTGCGGAAGGTCATCAATCTTATCAGACGTCTGAACATATACCGGCTCATCGTGATATTTACTTACTTGAATGTTGTGACCACCGTGTATGATACTGAATAATTTGGTACGACTATTTATGGTAGCTGCTGCGAGTTTGAGTTGTGCATTGAAGTTGTAATTTTCTTGTTTGTTTAAGATGTAAGTATATATCAGTTGGATGATCGAGGCATATGGGTATTGTGCGGCCAGTTGTTTCAGCAGGTCTGCATCTTCAGGATGTATTCCGTTGAGGTTTTCGACAATTTCTTTTATCCTTTGCATGCTACCAATTTACTATTGCTCTGTTTAAGATGTTTTCCGCCAGTTCTCTGTTAATTTGATCGATCATCTGGACTTCGATAGATGCAAGATTTGCATCTGCCGGAAAGTCAATGAATCTTGAGAATTTTTCTTCAAAATTTTTCTTGTTATCCAACTTGTTGGTAAACTGAACCTTCACTGAAATCGTCAATCGGGTTTGTGCTGCTGCCTGATTGCCTTGTGGGGCCAGTGGAGTAAAGGAGTATTCAACTATGGAGCCTTCAAAATGAAGGTCTCCATCTTCGGCTTTAAGTTTGAGAGATGTCTGCTGAAGGATTATATCTTTCAGCTTTTCTGTGAATTGCAAACTTAAATTAGGATTTATGATTGGAGCATAATTTGGAAATAAATCCACGGAAAATGTCTTGGCATCTCCCACACTGCCCCCGGTGAAACTATATCCACCGCTGCATGACGACAGGGTATAAATGAGAAAAGCTGATATGTACAGGGTACGAAGTGCGGTCACTGCAGATTGTATTGTTTGATTTTTCGGTAAAGCGTTCGTTCGGATATGCCAAGTTCTTCAGCTGCTGCCTTGCGTTTGCCGTGATGCTTATCCAAGGCTTTGCGTATGAGTTCTACTTCTCTTTTTTCCAGGGATAAGATTTCCTCAGACATGGGTTCTACCTCTGCTTCTTCAAATTCCTCCGGGTCGCCGTCTCGAATACTCATCCCATTGGACGGGGTTATAAATGGATTAATATTTTCGCTTTTAATAATTGCGGGGCTGTTTTGGAGTTGTATACCTGACCCGACTGTTTCCGAATTTCTGAAAACTTTTTGGATCAATTCCGAATTTTCGTCGGCAAACCTTTGTGATACAGCGCTGACAGATTTGATCAATTCAAGCGTAATAGCTTTCAGGTCATTCAAATCGTTGCGCATGTCAAATAAAATTTTGTATAGTATTTCGCGCTCACTGGCGAAGTCAGCCCCACCGGCAGATGTGTCAGAGTGCAATGCCGGTAGATTGATTTTATCTATGTTGGGTAAGTATGATTTTAACACTTCTGCTGTAATTTCCCTTCTGGTTTCGACGACGGAAATCTGTTCGGCAAGATTTTTAAGTTGCCGGATGTTTCCTGGCCAACGAAAGTTTTTGAGCAGATCCTCGGCTTCCCTGGTCAGCTTAAGGGGTGGCTGGCGGTATTTTTCGGCAAAATCGAGCGCAAATTTTTTGAAAAGCAGTGGTATATCCTCCTTGCGCTCACGGAGCGGAGGTAAGTGAATTTCGACTGTATTTAATCTGTAGTATAGGTCTTCCCTGAATTTGTGCTTGCTTATGGCTTCGAGCATGGGCACGTTCGTAGCGGCTACTATCCGGACGTTGGTTTTCTGGATTTTTGATGAACCGACTTTTATAAACTCACCGGTTTCCAGTACTCTGAGCAGTCGTACCTGTGTTTGCAGGGGGAGTTCGGCTACTTCGTCCAGAAATATTGTTCCTCCATCGGCCTCTTCAAAATATCCTTTACGTGTGGAAAGTGCGCCGGTGAATGCTCCCTTCTCATGCCCGAAAAGCTCTGAATCAATAGTACCCTCGGGAATGGCACCGCAGTTAACAGCGATATATGGCTTGTGTTTTCGGTGGGAGAGGGCATGGATGATTTTAGGAATATTTTCTTTACCCACACCGCTTTCGCCTGTTACCAGGACCGAAATTTCTGTATTAGCTACCTGGACGGCTTTTTCAATGGCTCGATCCAGTAGAGGAGAGTTTCCAATGATCCCAAATCGCATTTTGATTTCCTGTAGTTGGCTCATTGCACGATGTATAGTAGTTCCAAAGGTTGATTTTGGTAAATTTTTGTCGTAGTCAGTTTATTGATTACGTAAGGGGCTTTTGCCTTTACGACAATTTTATTCGCATTGGGAAGTCTTTTTTTGAATTTTAAATGCATGGTATTTCCGGTCCAGATGGAGGACCATATTACCGAATCTTTCCGGTCGTAAACAAAAACTTCAAACGGAACCATGAGATTGCCGATACATAGGTCATTCTCCTGATTGGCAATACACAAATGGAGCTCTCCGGATTTTTTAATGTTTTCATATACAACTTTAAATATCAAATTATTGTCAGTCCACCTACCGTTTTCAAAATTTTGAGCTTTCGGAAGCCACGGAAGCATTAGCAAGAGGTATAGGTAGATATATTCAAGAGTTGTTTTGATCATCTACTTTGAAATTTTACCCAGTAACGTAGCAGATGTACAATCCAATATTTCTACAAGGACGAGATCTCCGGGTTTGGAATGTTCTTTTGGGAAGACGACGACCGTGTTTTGTGTATTCCTACCAAACCAATGCGCATCGGATTTCCGAGATACACCTTCAATCAGTACCTCTTCGATTTTTCCGATGTGCAACTTGTTTCTGTACAGGGAATGCTTTTGCTGCAGGTTGATGATTTCTGTGAGTCTTTGGGTTTTTACTTCCTCGGGAATATCATCCTGAAGATTTCTCGCTGCATAGGTGCCGGGTCTCTCTGAATATTTAAACATATATCCAAAATCATATTTCACATACTCCATAAGTGATAGTGTGTCGTGGTGGTCATCTTCTGTTTCGCCCGGAAATCCGGTGATCATGTCGTGTGAGATTCCGCAATCAGGGATGATTTTGCGAATTTTGTCGATCAGTTCGATATACTGTTCGCGGGTATGACCACGGTTCATGGCTTTAAGGATCTTGGACGAACCGCTTTGCACCGGGAGATGAATGTATTTGCAGATGTTTCGGTGAGAGGCAATGGCATGCACTACATCCTCGGTCATGTCCTGAGGATTGCTTGTGCTGAATCGGATGCGCATCCCGGGAACGGCTTCAGCCACCTTTCTAAGCAATTCAGCGAAGCGCACGGCTGATGCCTTTGCGATGTCCGAAGCTTTATGAAAGTCTTTTTTCAATCCACCGCCATACCAGAGGTATGAATCTACATTTTGACCGAGTAAGGTAATTTCCTTATAGCCGGAATCCTCAAGTTTTTTCGCTTCATCCAGAATTGTCTGAGGGTTTCTGCTTCGCTCGCGTCCTCTTGTAAATGGGACCACGCAGAATGTACACATATTGTCACACCCCCGCATGATGGAAATAAAAGCCGTGATGCCGTTTCCACCCAGACGTACAGGGTTGACATCCCCGTAGGTTTCTTCTTTAGACAGAAGTACATTGACGGCTTTTCGCCCGTCTTCCGTTTCGCGAATGAGATTTGGCAAGTCGCGGTAGGCATCAGGGCCGACGACCAAATCCACCAGTTTTTCTTCGTCCAGTATTTTTTCCTTGATTCGCTCGGCCATGCATCCCAAAACCCCAATTTTTACCTCAGGATTGGTTCGTTTTAAATATTGGAATTGTGAAAGGCGATTGCGCACGGTTTGCTCTGCTTTTTCGCGTATCGAGCAGGTATTCAGAAGCACAAGATCCGCCTCTTCGATATTTCTGGTGGTAGAATACCCTTCCGCCGATAAGATACTGGCCACTATTTCGCTGTCCGAAAAATTCATTTGACAGCCATAGCTCTCTATATATAGCTTTTTATTTCCTGAATGTTGGAGCATGAGTACTTCACCTTGTCTTTGCTCGTCGATCACTTTATTGCCGTGATGGTACATATTCTTAATTTATTTGCAAAGGTAGCTTTATCTTATTTAAAATGACATAATGTCAGTTTTGTTTTATGCTAAGTTTTAGTGGTGTTAAATACTTTTGTGTATCTTAAAATTTGAAGTATGAAAGTTCAGATATCACTCTTGTCTTTAGTGCTCTCAGCTGCCATGTTGGTAAACAATTCCTATGGTCAGAGCTCACAGGCAGATGCCCAAAAATTCACATTTGCTAATGCAGTAGAGTTTCTACGGCTACATACGGGGTTGGGGATTGAATCTTTTGACGAAAAATCCTTTAAATTTCATCAAGGCACAACGATTAGTAACACAAAGGTCTCAGGTCTGTATCTATCGACACTTCCCGGTGATGACCGAAATGTGCATGAATTTTTTATTCGTACGGACAATGTGGAGAGTGCCGGAGCTTACAAGATCTATCATGTTGCTGGCTGCCTGACGCAAAAACCAGGAGGTCTCTCTTCTTTCATTATCCGGCAAGGCGAATGTGGATGCGCCACTACTAGCGATAAGAATTTTGTCTTGAAGGCAAGGGACGTTAATGGAATTTTTTAAGTAGAAGCTGCAGTTTTAACCTCCGAGGTGTGTTCTTCTTTGTTAAAAAGATATTTCTGAAAAAGAATCATTAAGATTACTCCAGTAGTAATAGAAGCATCTGCTATGTTAAACACGGGCTGAAAAAAAATAAATTTTTCACCGCTCCAAATAGGAAACCACTCGGGTATGTGTACTGTAAAAAGAGGAAAATAAAACATATCCACTACATGGCCGAGCATAAATTTAGCATATCCTCCTCCTTGAGGGAGAAGGGTTGCAACACTATTGATACTATCTGAGAAAATAACTCCATAAAACAGGCTGTCTATCAGATTGCCTAATGCGCCGGCAAGTACAAGGGCGATACTTACTTGGGCGATAGTCTTTGTTTGATTTCTCGATAACTTTACTAACCAGGTAAAAATCCATATTACCGCAACGACTCTAAAGATGGTCAATGCATATTTTCCGATATCTCCGCCCCATTCAATTCCGAACGCCATTCCGGGATTTTCGGTAAAATGTATAATAAACCAATCTGCTACTTTGATCTCCTCACCAAGCCTAAGGTTGAGTTTAATCCATATTTTTAACAGTTGGTCCGCGATGATGACCAACCCCACCAGAATAAGATTTTTTCTCACTTTACTTTTTGGATTTTACCTTCTTTGGCTTCTATACAAAGAGTTGCGTGAGGGACAAGCGTCAAGCGTTCTTTAGGGATTAACTTTCCGGTTTCTCGGCAGATTCCGTAGGTTTTGTTTTCAATCCGGAGAAGAGCGCTTTTCAGATCTCTTATAAATTTCTCTTGCCTTGCTGCCAACTGGGCATTGGCCTCTTTACTCATGGTTTCGGATCCTTCCTCAAAGGCTTTAAATGTCGGAGATGTATCCTCGGTGCCGTTGCCCGAATTATTGGAAATAGCGTCTTTTAATACATTCAGATCATATTCAGCTTTTTCTATTTTTTTCAAAATAAGCTCTTTAAAGTATTCTAGGTCTTCGTCTGAATATCTCGTTTGTTCGTTACTCATATGTATTGCATGACGTTTTAAAACAGTGGCTAAAAGTACTAAACTCAAGTCAATTTAAGGATGCAACAAAATCTACCGACGCTACAAAGGATTTACATAAATTCAAAGATTCCGGCGGCACCCTGGCCTGTCCCTACACACATGGTGACCATGCCATATTTTGCATTTCTCCGCTTGGCTTCATTGACTAGCTGAACACTCAACTTCGCACCTGAACAGCCAAGTGGATGCCCAAGGGCGATGGCTCCACCATTTACATTTGTAATATCCTCATTTAATCCCAGTTCTCTTATTACCGCAAGGGATTGGGCTGCAAAGGCTTCATTTAATTCGATCAGGTCAATATCATTGAGTTTCAATCCGGATCTTTTCAGCGCTTTGGGAATGGCATCTACCGGACCGATTCCCATGATTCTCGGTTCTACGCCGGCCACATCATAGGCTATCAGTCGTGCGATTGGCTTTAAGTTTAAGTCGTTGACCATCTTTTCACTCATTACCACCACAAAAGCGGCTCCGTCGGACGTTTGCGACGAGTTACCGGCAGTTACGCTGCCTTTTTCTGCAAAAACGGGTTTGAGTCTGGCCAGTGCCTCCAGACTTGTGTCTTGCCTTGGGCCTTCGTCTACTTGAAAAATATATGACTTTTCCTGCTTTTTCTCTTTTTCGTCCAGGTATATTTCATTGACTTCCACAGGTACAATCTCATCTTTAAACAAACCTTTAGCCAATGCATTTAAAGCTCTTTGATGAGATCTGTAGGCAAAAGCATCCTGGTCTTCGCGGTTTACCTGATATTTTTTTGCTACAGCTTCAGCGGTAAGTCCCATATTATTGTAATAGTCAGCATGTGTTTTGGCTAACTCATAATTTGGTGTCACCTTCCAGCCACCCATTGGTATATAACTCATGCTTTCTGCTCCCCCTGCGATGATGCATTCGGCCATTCCAGCATGGATTTTTGCAGCTGCAATGGCAATAGTCTCCAAACCTGACGCACAGTATCTGTTGACGGTCATTCCTCCTACTTTGACACTATTCAGACCCATAAGTGATATTAGTCGTCCGACATTCAGACCTTGCTCTGCCTCCGGCATGGCATTACCCACGATCACGTCGTTGATTTGTTCCTTATCCAATCCCGGGAGTTCTTCGAGCAACTGTTTAATGACGGCTGCAGCCAAATCATCAGGTCTTACAAATCGAAGTTTTCCTTTTGGCGCCTTTCCTACGGCTGTTCTTTTTGCTGCAACTATGTAGGCATTCATGATTTAAATGTTTTCTCTGTTAGCGGCTTAAAGATACAATAAATATTATGCAAGCATAAAAATTATGAGCTATTCAAACAGAAATTTAAGGGGCAGGGAATTGGTGTATTTTGTACACTAACTATATTTGATAAAAATTTACCCTGTGAAAAAAATATATTTTGTCATCTTCTTTCTGAGCAAATGTGCGTTAAGTGGACAAATCTTGCTGGTAAATCCGGTAAATCCAAGCACAGATGACACTGTTACTATCATTTACGATGCTACAAAGGGCAATGGAGCTTTGGCAAATTTCAATGGCCCTGTGTTTGCTCACACCGGATTGATCACAACCGCAAGCACCGGTCCTAACAATTGGTTTTTTGTGCAGGGCAATTGGGGTACTTTCGACACTGCGCGCCTAATGACCCCCCTTGGAAACAATTTGTATTCGATAAAATATCATATTCGCTCATTTTACAATGTTCCACAGAATGTACAAGTATTAAAGCTCGCATTTGTCTTTAGAAATGCGAATGGATCGATCGTCGGTCGCGATGCTAACAATCAAGATATATTTTATGATATCAATCTTCTTTCACCTCAGACTGTTACTTCATTTTCAATAGCTTCAAATATACTTACGGTAGTGTGCGATACAGGGGCCATCCAGTTAACCCGTGTGAAGGATAATGTGATGAAAATACACTATACGGCTTCGAGTCAATTTCAGTCTTATGATGCCTTAGTATCAGCAGGAGACACTCCTAAGACATCCATCGTATTACAAATACCGGGAGGCTTACTTTTTGGTGGAGGAGACATATCTGTACTGGTCAGAAGTAACCCTGTAAGACTAACCTATATTTATAAAAATGATACATTAGCAAATGACTTGAGGGGCTCCTGGCAGCAGTTTACGCGTAGAGGATTGAGCTTTAGGCTCGATTCAAACGAACGTCTTTATGGAACTGGTTCACGGGCTATCTTAGCCAACAGGAGAGGGGAGGAGTTGGATGTGTATAATTCGGCTGTATATGGATACGGGCCTGGAGCACAGACGATGAATATAACAATGCCCTTCGTGGTAAGCTCTAAGGGTTACGGAATTTTAGCTGATAATTATTCGCCGGCAAAACTTGACTTAGGAAAAAAAGACCCTTCGGAAATGCGCTTTTCATTTGAAGGCGGAGAATTGGTATACTACTTCATCGGTGGAGATTCTTATGGAGATATTTTAATGGGGTATTCGAAAGTAACCGGGTTTCAGCCCTTGCCGCCACGCTGGGCACTCGGGTACATTCAGTCAAGATACGGTTACCAATCGGAAACAGAGGCGCGTCAGGTAGTTACATCATTGCGAAGTCATGGATTCCCGCTGGATGCCTTGATT
This sequence comes from Thermaurantimonas sp., assembly GCA_046295455.1. GTDB lineage: Bacteria > Bacteroidota > Bacteroidia > Flavobacteriales > Schleiferiaceae > Thermaurantimonas. The sequence continues at coordinate 178,355 of JBKBNI010000004.1, forward strand.
CTTGATCTCTATTGGTTTGGCTCACCGGCAACTATGGGTAATTTCACTTGGGACTATACCAAATTTCCGAATCCCGTGAAGATGATCAGTGATTTTAATGACATCGGTGTCAAAACGATCCTCATTACAGAGCCTTATTTTACTCAACAGAGTACCAAGTTCAATATTCTTGCTCAAAATGGATGGCTTGCAAAGAATGCACAAGGTCAGCCATTTGTGATTGGTGGATTTTGGGCCGGAAGTGCGGGGCTAATCGACTTAACCAATGACAGTGCTCTCAACTACATGTGGAGTCTGTATCCACCGCGGATCAACGAGGGCGTTGGCGGCTGGTGGTGCGACTTGGGCGAACCAGAGAACCATCCTGAGGGGATGATCCATCAAAAAGGTACAGCTCGACAGATTCACAACAGCTACAGTATGCTCTGGGCAAGACGACTGTATGATGGCTATCGGCAGCAGTATCCCGATCAGCGCCTGTTTAATCTGATCAGATCCGGTTTTGCAGGAATGCAGAGGTATTCTACTTTTCCGTGGTCCGGAGACGTACAGCGTTCTTGGGGAGGACTTAAGATTCAGATCCCCATTATGCTTGGAATGAGCATGAGTGGAATAGGGTATATGCACTCAGACCTGGGTGGTTTTACCGGGGGAGGTCAGGATCCTGAGTTATACACACGTTGGTTTCAGCTTGGGGCCTTCAGCCCCATTATGAGAGCACATGGGGAGGGTGTACCGCCGGAGCCTTACAACTATCCACCCTTCTACAAAAATATTTGCCTGGAACATGCACGACTCAGATACCGATTTCTTCCTTACAACTATCATCTTGCATATTTAAATGCAACCAAGGGGATCCCTCTGGCTTTACCTTCAGATTTTTTTAGTCCTGGTAATACATTCCTCATTGATCGGGATGAACAGTATTTGTGGGGGAAAGACATCCTTGTTGCTCCTGTCCTGGATGCTAATATGAATATTAAAACGGTGTACTTTCCAGAGGGAGGCTGGGTAGACTTTCATACCAATGGATTATATCCCGGGAATACGCAAGCAAACGTCAGTGCTCAGATTTCTAGAATTCCTCTGTTTATAAGGTCAGGGGCCATCATTCCTATGGCTCCAGACAATATCTTAACTACAACGACCTACAAGTATGATACCCTTATCGTTCGAAATTATTATGACGATCAGACAGCTGCTGACAGCGCTGAAGTATATACTGACAATGGGTCGGATCCTTCGGCTCTGGCAACAGGGGGTTTCAGTTTTTTAAATTTTAAATCACAAAAGTCCGGTCAGGATTACCACATAGAATGTACCATAGCAGGCAGCGGATATACAGGTATGCCTTCACAGCGCCTGTACAGATTTGAAATAGTTAGATATATGCTTACACCTTCAGAAGTACTATGGGATACAATCTTATTACAGAAATATACATCATTAAGCCAATTAATTTCAGCTGGTACAGGATATTTTTATGACAACAATCAAAAAATTCTCTATGCTCAGGTTCAGTATTCAAACAACAATTCAGTCTTGAAAATCCGGCATGGTTCTGTATTTTTATCAGAGTTCAAACAATCTGAAATTGTCTCTTACCCCTATCCAAATCCATCAAACGGGAAATTTTCATTGGAAGTTTCTGAATTTGATCATCATACTAAAATTGAAATCTATGACCTGATGGGCCGACTTGTATATTCTGAAAAAGTAGTTAATTTGATGATTGAGCAAAATGTGATTAACATAAACTTAACACCCGTCTTAAAAACATTTCAAAATCAAGTATTTATATTGAAATATATTCACCAGCAAAAAGTTTTTACCCGAAAATTACTAATTTCCTGGTAACACTCCATATCATTTTTTTCACTTTTTTTAAAAATTATTAAAAGAATATTTAATTATTGTTTAGCAGTTTATATTTGTAATTCACAAAATTTACTACTCATGAAAAAAAATTACTTGATTAAGAGTGTTTTTACATTTTTAATTGGTATGATCTGTTGGCCCTTTACCGCCAGTGCACAGACAACGCCAACCTCTCCTTCAGGTTACTTCTATGCAACAAACACAAGTGGTAACCTTGGATTGGACAGAAACAACAACGTAGTCGACATGACGACAGGAGCAACCACCCACATTGCCGGTCCAGCTCCAGCCTCAGGTACGGGAAGCAATGCTACCTCAATCACTTTTCCATTTCCTTTTGAAATTTTAGGTCAAAGCATTACTACCTTTTCGGTTGCTACCAATGGGATCATGGGTTTGAACTTTAACGCAACGACAGGCAACAACATTGGTGGTGGCACAGGTATCCGGCTGGGGGCTTTTGTGACTGGTTTAAGTAATGGAGGACTTCATTCTACCGGATCTATATCCTCTAAAGTTGTAGGAACATCCCCAAACCGTTGCCTCGTCATTCAGTGGCAAGGTGTAACTATAAATAATACTTCTACTACCGCCGATGGAACCTGGCAGGTAAGGTTGTACGAAACAACGAATTTAATTGAGTTTGTGCTTGGGCCTATATCCTTAGGTGCAGGTTCTTTGACTGCTGCAAAAACCGGATTCTCAAATGGTACAGCAGCAAATAACTATTTTGTTGTAAATTATTCAGATCATTCTGCCTCCAATACCATCAATCATAACAACATAATAAATGTCCTTGGTCCTGTAACAGCATTGGCAGGAGGTGGAACAGCCACAACCAGAAGAGTTTATTTATTCTCTCCAACGCCATTTCCACAAACTCTTGTTTCAGTAACCAATGAACAAATTACAGGATCTGTGTCAGTAGGTGCGCTCAATGCGCCGGTAATCAGGCTAAATGTACAAACTTCAGGTACATTGAATCCTCTGGAGGTTTCAAGCATTACGGCCTCTGCCAATGGAACAACAAATCTTAGCGATATTTCAAACGCAAAAATTTATTATACCGGAAATAGTGCAACATTCTCCACAGCAACCCAATTTGGCAGCACTATAGCAGCACCATCGACCAACATGGTGTTTTCAGGTACTCCTGTAACGCTTCAAAATGGAAACAATTTCTTCTGGCTCACGTATGACGTAAATTCTACGGCTTCCATCAACAACGTAATCGATGGAGAAATTTCTTCAGTTACAGTATCATCCATTGCCCAGACACCTTCGCCGATAGCACCAGCAGGAAATAGAATTATTCTTGCTCCGCTATCTGGCACCTACACTGTTGGTACATCTGGTCAGTTTGCCAATTTAAATGATGCATTTGCCGCTATTAACACTGTGGGTCTTTCAGGTAATGTTACCTTAAACATTATTTCAGACATGACGTTATCGGCACCCGCTCAGCTGAATCAATGGTCTGAAGTAGGTCCCGGAAATTATACAGTGACAATTTCACCAAGCGGTGGTGTGCGGACCATTGAAGGATCGTTTGCCAATACAGGGGTAATAGTCTCAACCACCGGTCGACTAGTAATAGATGGACGTATTGGTGGTAGTGGTAATAATCTAGTCATACGAAATAATAATACCGGTGCTTCCGTAGGTGTTTTAGTAGCGGTTACTTCCCCTGCTGGAATAGATAATGTAACCATCCGTAATTGTAAAGTCCTTTGTGGCCCAACTTTGGGTTTCACTACCGCCACTACGGGTATTCAGGTGCAGACTTCCACAGGAAATCCGGGGGCTTCTAATGTCAAATTGATATCCAACATCATTCAAAGTGCATATAATGGAATTGTGATCAATCCAACCGCAGGATCTTCTAATTCCACTGGTTTGGAAATTATTGATAATATCATCGGTGAACCTAATGTGACTGATTCTACACTTAGAATTGGTTTCAGAGGTATAGTAGTATCGCGGTCAACAGCTCCTTTAATTCAAGGAAATACCATCAACGATATCATATCCTATCTGAGCATAAATGTTGCAGGTATCAATATCGGTACCGGATCAGACAGTGCCAAAGTTTATGCAAACAGGATAATAAATATACAAAGTTTTAATACTGGTGGCTGGGGGGCTTATGGCATCAACTGCGAGGCTGGTAATGCTCATGAAATCATCAACAATGAAATTACAGGTATAAGAACGATTAATTATTCCGCCACAAGTACAACGTGGAATGCCTTTGGAATTCGCTTTACTACGGGTACAGGTCATAAAGTATATTTTAACTCCGTAAACCTTTTCGGAATTTATGAAAACACTAACACCCAGGTAGCAGCAAGTTCCTGCCTGGTAATAACTTCGGGATTGGTTACAGCAGACTTAAAAAACAACAATTTTGTTAATCAGCACTCCTCTGTTGGTACAGGAGCGCTGGAATTTCACACGTTGTGGTTTCCAGCAGGTTATAACTTTTCTTCCAACTTATTATCAAACCACAACAATCTATTTCCGCCGGCATCCAATGGTTTTGTAGCTAAGGTGGGTATAACTACATCCTCTGGAAATTATGCTACTCTATCAGATTATCAATTATTTAGCGCAAAAGACACGAATTCGATTTCTGCTAATCCATTATTTAACAACAACCTGATTTTAATTCCCACAAATCCTCTTCTCAACAATGCGGGTGTGCCCATAGCCGGCGTCACCACAGACATCACAGGGGCCACACGAGGAGCTAATCCAGACATTGGATGTTACGAATTTACTCCAACCCAAGTTTGTTTTCCTCCATCGAACATCACAGTATCAAACCTCACAGCGACATCAGCATCTGTGGGTTGGACTCCCGGAAGTAATTCACCAAATGATACCCTCTTTCAGGTTAGCTGGGGTCCGACAGGATTTACGCCCGGCACTAATCCTACGGTCATAGCACTGTGGAATTTCAATGGAGCATCTACAGCCACAGTACCTGGCGGTACTTCGTCTCCCTCTCCGGCTGAGGGTTCCGGTACTGCTTCATTGATAGGTGGTACTACAGCCACGTTTGCTTCAGGAATTATAGGTGGTGGAAGCTCGGATCCGGTCACTACAGTACCGCCAAACTACGGATGGAATGTTTCAAATTTCCCGGCGCAAGGTACCGGAAACAAAACAGCAGGCATTCAGTTGAATGTGTCTACAGTCGGATTATCAAACATTGTATTACAGTTTGATCAAAGACACTCTAATACAGCAGCCAATACCGTGGTGGTTCAATATACTGCGGATGTTACTGCATCTACACCGGTGTGGATAGACTTTGCGACCTTTGTTGCTCCTGCAGGTGATGCATGGTACAACAAACGCACAGTTAACTTTTCATCCGTTGCAGCTCTGAACAATAATCCTAATGTGGCATTCAGAATTGTTTCAGCTTTTGCCGGAACCAGCAATGCATATGCTGCATCTACAACCACTTCCAGCTATTCGACGACCGGCACATGGAGATTCGATATGGTGACTGTCACAGGTTCAGCTGCAGGTACTGGTACGACAGTGACGACTTCATCCAATCCTTATTCAATTACAGGTTTGATGAGCAGCACCACTTATCAAGTGTATGTGCGCGCGCTTTGTGACACTACTCCGAGTGCATGGTCAGGACCATCAACTTTTACAACACTCTTCCAGTGTCCACCCAATGCAGTCTGCGAAACATACACAGCTGGTGCAATCACTTCAGAATATAAACCCAGCCCCCTTTCCAATGATACATCTGTGTGCCCAGGTACCTTGCAAGTGACGATACCTGCTGGTAACATAGTTTCGGGTATAGATGTAGAATATACAATGATTGCTCAGTCAGGTGGATGGATAAGTGAGCAAAGAAGCAGACTCTTTAGTCCTACAGTTAATAGCGGTGAACCAATGGTATCAGGCCCATCCATTTCAGCGGGTGGTACCCAAGTGTATAACCGGTCGAATCTCAATTTTGCAAACGGAGTAAGTGGAAACCTTACCCTTCAGCTTCATGCTTTCAGAACATGGGGAGGTAGTGTTACTGGGATAGCTTCGTGCGATACCATTTATCAATTTATTCCTAATGGTTCATGGAGAGTGGTTGTTTATTATCAACAAGCCCCAACCTGCCCCGCTGTGACTGGTCTGACCGTAGGTGTAGTTACAGACACCTCTGTAGCTCTCAGCTGGAATGCCGCTACGGGTGCAACAGGGTATAAAGTTGAATATGGAACTCAGGGCTTTACTCCCGGCACTGGGATGACTGCCACTGTAGCAACTACCAACGCGGTGATCGGCGGACTCATGCCGCAGACGAGTTATGATTTCTACATTCGTACCATCTGTGGCACAGATTCCTCTGCTACACTTGCCGGCCCCGTATCAGCTACCACGCTGTGTGGTATCCAACAGATTCCATTTACTGAAACTTTTGATTCATCATCAACCACATTTCCAATATGCTGGACAGCTGCACCTCAATATCAATGGGTCAATGTAGGTGGTTTCGGACAACCCGGTAATTCAGTTCGTTTTCCTTTTTACAACATTATAAGTGGGTCATATGATGCCAACTCACCATTGTTTCAGCCGGTGCCTGCTAACTATCAATTGAAATTTGACCACGCCTATGCCACCTACAGCACTGAAGTGGACAGTCTAAAAATCAGCTATTCAACTGATGGGGGTGCTACTTACACGACCTTGATATCCCTTGCCGGAGGTGCCAATGGACCACTAACCACCGCTCCCCCTGTAACCTCGCCCTTTACTCCTACAGCAACTCAGTGGAGTACATTTAGCATAGGAATACCGGCGGGTACAAATAGAATTAAATTTACAGCTGTATCAGCATACGGAAACAACCTGTATCTCGACAATTTCAAAATTGAACCGGCCGCACCAAGCGCTTTTGCACTATTATCACCGCCTGACAGTGCATTAGTTCTTGTGGCAGGTCCGGCACAGACTCCGATCGATATTACATGGAACAAAGCGGCCTCTCTGACTAACCCGGTTTATACATGGCTGGTGAAAACTCCAACCGGTACTTTTACATCACCCCTTGCTGCCATCCCATCAAACAATGGAGGTGCTGATACAACCCTGACATTAACAGTGGCTCAGGTAGATGCCTTGCTCGCTTCAAATGGTGTAGCTATAGGGGACACTGCCAATTTGGAGTGGACAGTAAGAGCTGTTGCCGGGTCGGATACCGTATTTGCCATCAAGCCGTTCTTTATTCGACTGGTAAGATTAGGAGTTGCGGCACCTAACTTCCTCGCTGCACCCCTGAATAATGGAGCCACCACTCAGGTCAGAGCTCCGAACGGAACTGCAGGCCATACCTACATGCGCGCTGCTATGATCATTCGCCAAAATGAATTTCAGACGGCTGGTATTGACTCAAACACCATCCTTAGAGGAATGGGATTCACCCTGAGTGCTCCGACCTCCGGCTCTGTGACAGGTATATTTAAAATATATGTCCAAAACACCACAGATATCAACTACAATAAAGGAACCTCATGGACGGGAATCATACCGGGTATGAATCTTGTCTTTGAAGACACGGTCATAATTCCATCAGGTCAAACATTGTACAACATATTGTTTGATAGTGTATTTACCTACTCGGGTCAGAATCTCTACCTGGCTTATGACTGGCAAATGATATCTCCTGCAGCCCCATCGGCCTTCACATACCTGTCAAACAATACAATTGCGTCGTCATTGGTCTCCGCGGCCTCAGCAACGGTGCCACCTGCCACATTGGCCGCGACTGCCTTCCGCCCCGAAATCCGCTGGGCTGTTGACAAAAAAGCAAACGACCTCGAAGTCCGTGCACTCTGGGCCAAAGGCAAAAATGCAACTCCCTGGGGCAAACCTGAGACTATACAAGCCGTAATTGTGAATAATGGTTATCTGCCTCAAAATAAGAATGTGACCCTTACAGTAACCGGAGCTAATTCAGCCACATTTACTGCCGGAGTAAATCTTCTCTCTGGTCAATCAACGACAGTCACTTTCAATTATACAAATACCAATCTGGGCTTCAGTACTCTCACAGCTTCTGTTCCACCAGATGATGCTCCGGGTAATAATCAGAAATCATATGTTCAAGATCTGACCAATGATCGCTTCAGCTATGCTGATACTACTTTATCCGGTGTAAGTGGGGTTGGATTCAATACAGGAAGCGGCCTTTTACTGACCAGATACTCCGTAAATGGTACACGTTCCGTCTCTGGAGTACGAGTGCGTCTCAGCAACAATGCCCCGTCAATTGGTCAAACCATTTATCCTGTCTTGTTGAAAGACTCTATAATTGTAGCTCAGGGAGCAAACTATGTAATTGTTGCAGGTGATACCTCTTCATACAAAACGTTTACTTTCCCTACACCGGTTACTTTCACTAATGAGGACTTTTATGTGGGAATAGCTCAGACAGTAGGTACACAAGGGTACTTCCCGCTTTCTTTCCAAAGTGAAAACCCATCAAGACCGGATGCCTATTACTCTGCTGCACTGAGCGGTACTGGATTGACACCCGTCAATAATTTTAGGTTGATGATTGAAGCGATACTCAATGTACCTGACACACTCACCCCGTTTGCTTTGGCTACACCGGCCAATAATACCAGCTACACAGCTACAGGGTCAGGATCGGTCACCATCACCTGGCAGAAGTCTCAAAGGGCTGTAGGTACTGCCCCGGCAGTTACTTATGAATGGTTGGCTGATGATCCACTGGGCAACTTCACAAATCCAATAGTCAGTCTGCCATCCAATAACAATGGGTTGGATACCTTCCTAATACTTACTGATGCGCAGATCAATGCATTGCTGGCAGCCAATAATGTGCCCCCGGGAACCCCTGTGGATGTCAAATGGACCGTAAAAGCCACCTCTGGTACACTAACCCGATTTGCCAACCAGCCGTTCAACATTACCCTGACCGGTACAGCGCCTTGCAACGCTCCCACTAATGTGAATGCGGATGCCGGCTGTGATACTGTGTTTGTAACCTGGAGTTCAGGTCCCGGTAAACTATCCAGCCGAATTGAATTCGGGCCAACCGGATTTACTCCTGGCACTGGAACAGTCATCACCGGCATCAGTGCAAATTCGGCAACTATCACTGGATTGATGCCAGGCACAGGCTACGAACTTATTGTGACAGACTCTTGTGCCTCAGGTCTGAGCCTACCTTCTCCAAAAGTAGCCTTTAGCACCGATCCACTCCCGACGGCTTCATTCACGTCTGGTACACCTACCGTCACTGCGACCAATGCCACCGTGACATTTAATGCCTCAGCATCTCAGAATGCTAATACTTACGCATGGGACTTTGGCAATGGTACTCAAGGTACTGGTGTAAATCCGACTGCAACATATACTGCCAATGGTACCTACATCGTAACATTGGTCGCTACCAACGACTGCGGAAGCGATACTGCCACAGCTACAGTAGTCATTCAGGGTATCAATGTGAGGGAAAATCTTCTAACCTCCGTATATGTGTTCCCTAACCCTTCCAGCGGAATCTTTACTTTGAAAGGAATTCATTCCCTCACCAATGTACGAATCACAGTAGTGGATATCAGTGGTAAAGTTGTAATGAGGAAACAACTCGACAACGGTATCACTGAAGCCGTATTGGATCTCAGTAAGCTTGCTTCCGGCACATATCAGTTGCAACTTTCAAGCAATGAAGGATCAACAGTCAAATCCTTAATTATCAATAAATAAGTTTAACAGTTTACCGATAAAACTGCCCAAGGTATTAGCTTTGGGCAGTTTTTTTATGTATCCATTCAAACACATTTCTTATCCTTCAGAAGATGCTATAACGGGTTTTTCCGTTCTGATTCCTACATGGAATAATCTGCAGTATTTGAAGCTGTGTATCGAATCAATATTAGCACATTCAAGTTTGAAACACCAGGTTATTGTTGCCGTTAATGAAGGAAGTGATGGAAGTTTGGACTATGTAATTGAGAATAGAATTGACCATGTTCACTTTGAAAAAAATTCAGGTGTATGCTACGCCGTAAATGCAGCAAGGTCACTTGCCCGCTCATCTTATCTCATGTATATCAACGATGACATGTATGTTTTGCCCGGCTGGGATCGGGTATTATTAGAAAAAATACTCCAACTGTCAACTCCTTTGTTTATGCTTTCGGCTACCATGATAGAACCCCGTTATACGGGTAATCCATGTGTCATCGTAAAAGATTTTGGCACCAGTCCTGACACATTTCAAAAAGAGTTGCTGATTCAGTATGCATCCCGTACATCTAAAGAGGATTGGCAAGGATCTACTTGGCCTCCCTTTGTAGTTCATAGGAATGTCTGGGATCTGGTAGGTGGATTCGGGATTGAATTTACACCCGGATTTTACTCAGATCCTGATTTTTCGATGAAGCTAAAGGTTTGTGGGGTTCAACATTTCATCGGATTAGGCAGTGCCCTGGTCTATCATTTTGGTACAAAATCTACCAAAAGAGTTAAGAAGAATGCCGGCAAAGATCTGTTTTTGTTAAAATGGGGAATTACGGCGTCAGATTTCTATAAAAATATTCTCAGATTAGGTTCTCAAGATGATGCCAAAAACAAGGGTTACAGAATATTTTCTTCTGGAATATCGAAAATAAAATACAAGCTTAAATCAATAAAGGCCATATTGACCAGAAAATCTTCTTTTAAATAGCAATTTTGTTCTCATTTAGAAAACTTCTCAGGCCTTGCCATTTGATGATGCAATCTTTTATTTCGATGGGCTTGACAGGTTTTGATACAAAATCATTCATCCCTGCTTCGATACACTCGTCTCTATCCCGATCTGTGGCATTGGCAGTCACTGCTATGATCACTGGCCTATCTGTTGCATTCTTCAAAATTCTTCTAGTAGCTTCTAAACCATCCATTTCGGGCATCTGAATATCCATGAAAATGATGTCATATGAGTTAGACATCGCTTTTTCAACTGCGACCTTTCCATTTTCAGCTATGTCAGCATTATATCCCAAATTTTTTAACATCATCAGCATCAACTTTTGATTCACAGGATTGTCTTCCGCCACCAATAGTTTTAATGTGGGATCGAGTTCTAGTTTTCTGAATACTGTGTTTTCTTTAAGCGAAATTTCATTAGAAGCTTTCCTGAGGAGTAGATTAAAGGTAAAAGTTGTTCCTTTATTTATTTCACTTTGCACATTAATTCTTCCACCCATCAGGGAGATTAAATGCTGAGAAAGGGCTAGCCCTAATCCCAAACCTCCATGTTTGCGCGAATGAGTTCCATCCGCCTGTTTGAATGAATTAAATAAACTGGCTAATTTATCCTTTGAAATACCCTGACCACTGTCTGTTATTGAAAAGAGAATCTCCTGAATGTTTTCATTGTTTTTTACCAATTTACCTGATACAACGACTTTACCCTTTTGAGTAAATTTAAATGCGTTGCTCAGAAAGTGCACAAAAATTTGTTTTATTCTTAGATCATCTCCAATTAAAGTTTCATCGATTTGAGGGTCGATTAGGATATCTAAATCGATGTTTTTATCCTTTCGGAAGTGATTGGTGAGTTCTACACTTTTGTTGATGATATCTCTTATATCTATTTTATTGTATTTGAGTTGAATAGTGCCTGACTCCAGGTCACTTAAGTTCAATATATCATCAATTATTGATGTAAGTCTTTCAGTATTAAGAATTATGTTTTCGATTTTTGAAAGTTTATTTGAGTCTACTTCGTTAGACTTTAACATTGTTGCCATTCCCATAATGCCATTCAGAGGAGTTCGGAGTTCATGAGACATGGTCGAGATAAATTCATTTTTAGCCCTTGTAGACTCCTCTACTGCAATGTACAATTGTTTAATTTTTGAGCTGTATTTATGCATCAGTAAAAAAACGTGAATGCTCAGAAAAGAGAAAAAAGAGAGGTTGTTCACCAGAAGTTTTGAGGGTAGAATACCAAATTTCATATTAACAAAATGAAATGCAATCAATAACAAGGAAAATGCAGCAAGAGTAGATAATAGTTTTTTCTTTTCTTTGAAAATAAGTGTTTTTAAAAATACGTAAAATAGATATAAACTAACTGCGGGGACAAAACCAAGTAATAATGCCGGCATCAGCATTGTAATATAATAAGGAGGCACAATAAAAGCAATAAACCCCGCTATTAAAAGGAATATACTGGAAATAAATGTAATATTTTTGTTTGAATAATTTGGAAAGAGAAAATGTATGTAAAGAAGGAAGATGCTGAAAGTAAACAATAATGAAAAAATTCCCACTTTGGCATAGAGATGGTAATTAATTCCTTGGAAGAAAGTATTAAAAATTTGGCTGGTATAGATACTATATTGTATTGTGAAGAAAAATGAAAAAACAGAAAAAGCTACAAATTCAAAACCTGATTTCCCCAAAAGGAAGATAAATAAAAATATGATTGAAGCGATTAAAAAAGTGCCAATGATAATTGAGTCAGATATTAATTTTTTATCAATTAAATTGAGAATAAGACTTTGATTACCAATAATAGGTGCTGTAGCCATACCACCTTCAAAATGGTCGAAATTAGATACATGAATGATAAGATCACATACCTCATCTCTTACTGGATCTAATTCAATTAGTACCGGATGGATTTCGGGTCGATAGCTTTGTTTTGAATCAGAAACTCTTCCTACCGATGTACGTAACTGACCGTTTACATAAAATTCAGCAGCCGTAAATATTTTATCAAATTTTATTAAAAGTCTCGGGTTTTCTTTATTTATCTTAATTTGAGCAAAGTATGTACCGTATCCAATATTTGATTCTAATATACCTTTTTTATACAAGCTATACCAAGATTCGTCAGCTTTTACATTAATTCCCTTAATATTTTTGAGTGATCGGATTTGTTGACTAGTATAGAATTCATTGGGATAAAATTTCCACCCATTATTAATAACAACAGATCGATTTTCGTGAAAATTATTATGGCTCAAATCAAAAATCTGAGCTTCAGATCCATTGCCATTAAGGACGAATAAGATAAAAAAAAGAAATTTTAAATATTTCATCATATTTAAATGATCAATCGTTATTCCACTTTATTCATAAGTGATAATATATTGAAAATGAGCATAATAAGATTAGGGCTTGAGGCTTAATGCTTCCAATAATCAAAATACTTTCCAAAAAATGGAAAATAATCCCGTTGTGTTTAATTCCATTGTTTATCATTGCAACACAGACGCTCAAGTAGCTACTTTTGCTTCACAAATGAACGATAAATGAGTGAAATAAAAAATGAATTGAAGACTCTTGCCGAAGAGTTAGAAAAGTCTGGATTTTTTATAAAAGAAATAAAATCAGAGCTTTCTAAAGTTCTTGTGGGGCAGCAATATATGGTCGACAGGCTTCTCACGGGACTTCTGTCATCAGGTCACATTCTTTTGGAAGGAGTGCCCGGTCTGGCTAAAACATTGGCCATAAAGTCCTTGGCAGCCTGTTTTGATGCTAAATTTTCCCGAATTCAGTTTACACCTGATTTGTTGCCGTCCGATGTCATTGGCACCCAGATTTTTAACATTCAAACCAATGAATTTTCCGTAAAAAAAGGACCTATTTTCGGAAATTTTATCCTTGCTGATGAGATCAACAGGGCCCCTGCTAAAGTTCAAAGCGCTCTCCTCGAAGCAATGCAAGAAAAGCAGGTAACCATAGGAGAAGAGACATTTCAAATCGAAGAGCCATTTTTGGTACTTGCCACACAAAACCCTCTGGAACAGGAAGGTACATATCCTCTTCCTGAGGCTCAGTTGGACAGATTTTTTATGAAAGTTGTGATCACCTACCCATCTGAGCAGGATGAGTTGAGAATTTTGAGAAATTACGTCAATCAGGTCGGAGAAATAAAAGTAAAACAGGTAGCTTCCTTAAGTCAGGTCATGGCCAGCAGAAAACTTATTTCATCAATCTACATGGATGAAAAAATTGAAAAGTATATTGTCGACCTGGTGATGGCAACACGAATGCCCCAAATGTTTGGTCTGGCTCAACTCAAGCCTCTTATATCCTATGGTGTATCCCCCAGAGCTACGATTTCTCTGGCAAAAGCATCCAAGACGTATGCATTTCTCGAAGGAAGACCTTATGTACTGCCGGACGATGTGCGCGGGGTCGTTTACGATGTCTTCAGACATCGAATAGGGCTCTCCTACGAAGCCGAGGCAGAGGAATTAACCGCAGACTACATTATCAGAAAAGTACTCGATCATATTCAAGTGCCTTAATGGATACCAGAGACTTAATAAAAAAAGTACGGCAGATAGAAATTAAGACGAAAAAACTCAGCAACGACGTGCTTACCGGGAGCTATCATTCTGCTTTTAAAGGCAAGGGGCTTACTTTTTCTGAAGTCAGACCATATGCATATGGCGATGAGGTGCGTATGATTGACTGGAAAGTCACGGCCAGGCTATCGACCCCGCACGTCAAAATGATGGAGGAGGAGCGAGAGCTGACCATACTATTGATCATCGACCGAAGTGCTTCTTTATTCTATGGTACTCGAATAGCAGAAAAAGCTGATTACGTAACAGAAATTGCTGCGTTGTTGACTTTCTCTGCCCTGAAAAACAATGATAAAGTCGGGCTAATAACAGCCTCCGGAAGCATTGATAAAGTGATTCCACCGGCTAAGGGAAGGTATCACGCATTAAAAATCATACGGGAGTTGGTGAATGAACATGTTTCCACCCAAGGCTCTTCACTGGCGGAAGCTCTTGATTATGTCAATAAGGTATTTAAAAAAAGATCGGTGATCTTCATTTTATCAGACTTTCTGTTTGATGAGGAAATACATAAGCAGGTTCGACAGTTATGCTCTAAACACGACGTGACGGCCATTCGGATACTTGACCGAATTGAAAAACAACCCGTCAGCGTAGGATATCTGAAGGTAACTGAAGTAGAATCTGGCCGAAACTATTGGATCAATCTGGATAAGCAACTCATTGATGAATACACTGCGTATTTGAAGAAGAAGAATCTCAACATCAAAAATCTTTTTAAAAAATACGGTGGAGGATTTATCGAACTGGAAACGGGCGATGATTACTTCTCATCTATCCTGAAATATTTTTCGAGCAAATGAATAAAATGGAAAGATATCGGATACTTTCATTTATTTTGTTCTTTTTTGCTGTTGCATTGGTCACTTCCGGTGAGGACAAGACCGTAAAGACATCTGCTAACAGTTCGTCTGTACTCGTCGGCCAAGTGATAGAATTTTACTTTGAAATACCTTCCGGCAAAAATGTAATCTTTCCTGTAGTAAAAGATGAGATTTTTGGTTTTCAAATATTGTCTCTGTGGGATACGATTGCTTCAGAGGATCAATCTGTATTTGTGGCTTTAAAAGTAACGCGATTTGATACAGGATATTTTGAGTTTAAGCCACTTCAATTTTTAGTTGATTCCGATTCTTTGTTCTCTGAAAGTATGACCGTGTATGTCGGCCTTCCTGAACTGATAGATGCAATTGATATTTATGATATAAAGCCAAATATCACCTTCTATGATAATTCTTGGATAGCGATCGTAATTTTGATCCTACTGTTAGCAGTCAGTCTTTATTTTATTCTCAAAAAATATTTAAAAAACCGTTCGAAATCTGTTCAAAAGAACCCTGATCCATCCATTGTACTGGAAGATGTGACCCGAGAAAAAATTGTATCATACAGAGAGTTATATTTAAGTGAAAGAATTTCACCTAGGGACTTTTACTTTTTTGTGGATGAACTACTTAGAGAATACCTTGAAAAAAAGTATTCATTGAACTTTCTCGAATCTACTACCAGTGAAGTTTGCAAGCTTATACCAAAACTTCCCTTAAGTATGTACTATTGCGAAACACTTCAAAACTTTTTTATCACTGCAGAATTGATCAAATTTGCAAAAGGAGAAGACGACCGAAACACTACACAGATTGCAGTAGATAAAATACTTGAATTTTTAAATAGTCAAAAGGTCAATCCATTCACAGAAGATCAGTCTTTAAATCCAGAAAAATTACATAAATAATGGATGTACAATTTGAGCGACCCTACAGCCTTATTTTAATAATTATTCCCATCTTTATATATGGTTTACAGTTGCTATCTGATAAATCATTTTCTCCTATTTTCAAAATAAGTCATCCCTATTTTTACCCAAAGACATCCTCACGACCTAATCCTGAACGAATCTCAAAAATATGTATTGCGCTAGCCCTTATTTTTTTTCTGATTGCAGCTGCAGGGCCATATGAAAAAACTGAATTCAAAAGATCGTTGGATGGCGAAGGAATTTCAATCATTTTGGCTATTGATATATCAGCGAGCATGCTGGCTAAAGACTTTAAGCCTGATCGATTGGAGGCGACTAAAAAGGTTGCATCGGAGTTTGTTTTAAATCGTCCTGATGATAATATTGGAATTGTACTGTATGCCGGAGAAAGTTTTACTAAAATACCATTGACTAGCGATAAAAAGATGATTTTGAAAGCAATTGAAGAAATCACTTATGGATCGGTGGATGATGGCACGGCTATAGGAATGGGGCTGGCTACCGCTGTAAACAGAATAAAAAATTCTTCTACCAAAAGTAAAGTAATAATTTTGATGAGTGATGGAGAAAATAATATGGGTGAAATCGATCCAATTACAGCAGCTGAGTTAGCCGCCAAATTTGGAATAAAAGTATACACGATTGGAGTAGGAACCAAAGGATATGCGCTCACACCTGTGGCTTATGATTTCTCCGGTAATTTGATATTTGAAAACCGCCCGGTTTCCATTGATGAAGCGCTACTTACAAAAATTGCTAAATTAACAGGTGGAAATTATTACAGGGCTACTGATTCAGATGCTTTGAAAAACATTTATGATGAAATAAATCGCTTGGAGCGATCAAAGATTACTGAAATAAAATATGATTCCAAAAGGGAATTTTATCAATATTTTTTATATACAGGTATATGTTTTTATTTACTGGATTGGTTATTGAAAATTTTCGTGTTCAAAAGCATTTTTGAATGAGTATCCATTGGGCAGACTTTTCCTATATATATTATGGTCTCATCGTTACAGTGTTATATATGATGGGGCTGGTGTATTTAAGAATTTGGAGAAAGAAACGGATTAAGTCGTTGGCTGAAAGTAGTTTTTTTAAAAGGCTGGCTATCGCATATAATCCGTCCAGAGTAAGGGTTAAGAATATTCTACGGTTTTTAGTCCTATTACTACTGACTTTATCCGTTGCAAATCCGAGGGAATATGCTCAGCAAAAAAAGAAAGATTTCTTGAGTTGTGAACTGGTCATTTGTTTAGATATATCAAATAGTATGCTGGCAGACGATATCTCTCCATCGCGTCTCGAGTATTCCAAGCAGGTTTTGTTTAAACTTTTGCCAGCTTTAGCGAATGATAAAGTGGGACTTGTGGTATATGCCGGAGCTGCGGCAATTCTTCAGCCAATTACTTCCGATATCGATATACTTAAGGGGCATATCCGTAATGTGAAACCCGATTATATTACACGTCAGGGAACACACATCGAAGAAGCCATCGACAGAGCATTATCGCTTTTTGATAAATCCAGCTTGACGGCTAAAGCCCTTCTTTTGATAACCGATGGAGAAGAACATGAGGGCAGCATAAAAAACATTACCGGTAAAATATCCGACTTGAATGTAAAACTTATCGTTTTGGGTACCGGAACCAAAAGCGGTGGGCCAATTCCCATTACAGATGGTAGCGGTAAGAATTTTAAAAGAGATGCTATGGGCAACGTGGTAATTACTAAGCTGGATGAAACCCGACTTAAAGAGTTCGCAAGTAAAGCTAAGGGTATTTACTTTACGGCAGGAGGTCTTCAACAGACCGTCGATGCAATCAAAGCAGAATTAGATACATTAACTCGCTCGGAAGAAAGCAGGATTCTACCATCTGGTTATTCCAGCTTGTACTATATTCCATTGATTCTTGCATGTATTTTGATATTGATAGATCTGGTGATTTTGGATTACTTGTATTTTATTGTTCGATGATGCGTTTTGTGTATTTATTTTTCATTCTTTCCTTTCTGTCATTATTTAATTGTTCGGCTCAGATTTCTTCATATAAGCGCTCTGTGAATAAGGGGAATAAAAATTTTGAGCAGCAGAGGTATGAAGATGCCATCAAAAAGTATGAATCAGCTATTAGAATCCGACAAAATAAAGATGTAGAAGAGGCTGAATTTAATCTTGGAAATGCACGGTACAAGTCTAACCAGCTCTCAGATGCAGCTACACACTATGAAAGGGTTATTCAAGCTGATACAGACCAAAAATTAAAGGCCCAAGCATACCACAATTTAGGAAACACATATTTCAAACAAAGGGATTACCGAAACGCTTTGGAATCCTATAAGAAATCATTGCTTTTAAATCCTGAGGACGACCAAACAAGATATAATCTGGCCCGCACATTAGCGATGCTTCAAACCAATCAAAATACTTCTCAAAATACCGGGGGTGACAATAATGAAAATAAGACAAACCAGTCAGAAATAAATCCGGATGATTCCCAAAAAAACAATGATGAAAGTACAATAGATATAGATGAAAAAATGGCTGAAAATTTACTCCAGTACCTCGAAAAAAAAGACCAGAAAGTGCAACAAAAAGTGCGTGAAAAAGAGGGTAAAAAACGCAAATCAGGAAAAAATGAAAAAGATTGGTAAATATTCATTGATACTATTCCTTTTTAGCATTTTTATAAATATCTCCTTATGCCATGCTCAGGATCTCCAATTTATATCAAAAGCATCAAAATATAAAGTAAGTCGGTTTGATGAAATTGAACTTACATTCACCATCAATGGTCAAGGTACTAATTTTAAAGAACCTAAAAATCTAAGAGAGCACTTCACAGTCATATCTGGTCCCAACAGCAGAACATTTACCAAATTCGACGGATCCGGACTATACATTGAAAATTCCGTATCCTATGTAGTAATGCCTAAAAAAGCTGGAAATTTTACTATAGACGAAGCCTATATTACAGTATCCGGAAAAACATATAAATCCAAACCTATTCACATTGAAGTATCTTCAAATATCCTGGAAGAAAACAATGACCCGAATGACCCAAAAAATATTGCAAAAAAATTGGCATTTGTACGTGTTCGGGTATCAAAAAATACTTTTTTTATCGGTGAGGGCTTTACTGTCGATTACTTGTTATTCTACAAAACTAACGTAATGAATATCGAAATACTCAATGAGCCTTCATTTACTGGTTTTTACGCCGAGGTGATCAAAGAAGATATACCCCCCTTTCAGGAGCAGGTAGATGGGGAGTCGTTTAATGTAGTAACATTAAAGCGATATATCGTTTTTGGGCAAAAGGTAGGTACTTTTAAACCCGGGTCGCTGGAGGTCAGAATCCCAACAGAAATATCCTCCCCTCAACGGGATTTTTTCAATCCTTTTTTCAGGCCATCGACCGTGGTCAATCAGGTTTCCGTATTTCACATGCCGACGATTACCGTTAATGCCCTTCCTGATTATAAAGGAAAATATGAATTTAGCGGAGCAGTCGGTTCGTACACTTTCAACGCAAAACTTACAAAGACAGAAGTAAATGCCGGCGATGCAGTATCCCTTCATTTGACGGTCGAGGGTACTGGAAATATAAAAATGTTTACACTTCCCAAATTGGAATTTCCTGTACAATTTGATGTATTTGAACCAAAATCATCGGACAAATATTCCGTAACAAAAAAAGGTATGTCAGGCTCTAAATCGTTGGAATACATCCTCATTCCGAAATACAACGGCACCTACAAATTGCCGACGGCTGCATTTGTGTACTTTGACCCTTCTGCTTCGAGGTATATCGAAAAAGTCTATGAGGATCTAAAAATAACCGTAAGCGGAGGTCAGGCGTACACTGCCCCAAAAAACGAAAGTGACTATGACCGGAGTAAAGCGAGTGTACCTGCTACGTATGTCAATCGGGATATTCTGTTTATAAAAACCAATGCCAAATGGATTCTTCCAAGTGTGTTTTACAAGAATTCGTTTCTTCAAACGGTATGGATCGCTACTGCTTTGCTCATATTTTCTTTGGTATTTTTCTATTCCCGATTTTTAAAACAAATACTTCTCGCATATCATAAGAAATTTACGTACAAAAAGTCTATACAAAATCTTCTTCAGTCTGTGGAACAAAGCACAGACAATACAAAAGAAAAGCTTCGCTTTTTAAATCGTCATTTTCGATCTATATTAAATGAATACTTTGGAGTTGAAAATATCAATGCTGGTGATATCCACCCTGCCCTTAAAGATACTCCTATCCATTCGCATTCCGGCGAAATAGCTTCTTTGATCCGGGAGGCTGAAAATGCAGTTTTCTCATTTAAAACGGATGAAGAACTTAGCGAACTGCTACAGAGATATAAAAATTTGCTTCTCTTGATTTCAAAATGATTTGTGTATGAGCATCCGGTTTCTTTACTGGGCATTTTTTCTCCTTTATTTTTCTCCAGCGATATCACCCCTCAGTGCGTATCAAGCTGACACACTTTTTGCTCAGGCCAATCAGTATTACAAATCTGCTGAATATCAAAAAGCACTTGATACATATCTTCGTATTTCTGAAGACGGATTGGTCTCTGCGGAGTTGTATTTTAATATCGGCAACTGCTACTACAAATCAAAAAAACCAGGCCTTGCACGCTATTATTACGAGCTGGCACTTCAGTACAGACCCTATGACAATAGTATTCTTCACAATCTCGAGCTCGTTTTAGAGACTTTACCGGGTGATGTGGGGTTTGCGATGCCCACGGAAATAGAGAAGTTTAAATATGCACTCGCCTTTTCATATTATCAGAAGCTTTTGTTTTTTGTCTCCATACTTTTTCTGGCCGTTGGGTGTTATTATTTTTACAAATATTTGAATCAAAAAACGAGGAAATATCTGATTTTACTCTTTGGATTTACAGTTGGGAGTCTGCTCATCTTTATATCGGTCATGTGGATAAATACATATCGTAATTCAGCATATTTGATATTGGTAGGAGAGAGTGCTGGTGTAAAAAGCGAACCACTGGAATCATCTCAGGATTTATTTGTATTGGAAGAAGGTGCCAAGGTGATCTTATTGGAAGAGTTTGCTGATTTCTTGAAAATAAAATTAAACGATGGTAAAGTTGGTTGGGCAGAGAAAAATCATTTCAAGAAACTTTAGGCGTTTGCTTATTGATACCTGCGGGATGAAGATAATTTTTCCGGGAATTCATTGAATAATAAAACCAAACGTTTCTGTAGTTTCTACATTTGCCCGCTTCAAGTTTATCACTGGCGATGTACTATTATTTAGAAGGCACCATTGAGCAACTGACGCCTACGTTTTGCGTGATTCATACCAACGGCATTGGCTGGCAGGTACAAATTCACGTGTTTGCATTTGAAAAACTGCAGCAAGGCAAATCATTTCGGCTATATACCGAATTGATTATAAAGGAAGATGCCCATGTCCTGTATGGTTTCTTGTCTGAAGCCGAACGTGAGGTTTTTCAAATGCTCATAAGTGTATCCGGTGTAGGAGCCAATACAGCCCGACTGATCATGAGTCATCTTCGCATGGATGAAATCATCGATGTAATATCTTCTTCAAATGTAAGCCGGCTCAAGACCGTAAAAGGAATCGGCCAGAAAACAGCCGAACGCATTATAGTAGATTTAAGAGACAAAGTAGGTACTTTGGCAGAAATTTCAAGTATAAAGCCTGCATCATCCAATACTAAATCTGCCAGAGATGCGTTATCAGCATTGGAAGTTTTGGGATATCCAAGACCTGTGGCGAGCAAAATCATCGATAAAATAATATCAGAGAACCCGCAATTGGATGTTGAGAGCATTATTAAACAGGCGCTAAAGAATTTGTGATCGGGAGTGAGAGTAGCTGAGATTTTTCTAAAAATCCTATTGTCTATTGCCTTAACGCTATTTCTGAGTTCGTTCAGGTTTTCTTCTTTTCACATATTTGGCGCAGCCTCTAAAATTCATACCGCCCAGAGCGATACCACAAAAGATTCCACACGATATGACCCCAAAAAACCTTCTGCCTTAAATCTGAAGGATCCTGCCAATTTCAGAACGGTAGTGGACTATGATCCCGTGCGCAATTTGTATATCGTACGCAAATACATCGGCAATACGGAAATCAACGTCGAATATTTCACGCCGGAGGAGTTTCTGAAGATTCAGTTTGAGGAGGACGACAGGCGCTACTGGTCGGATAAGTCTGGCAGCGGAGCCGGGCTCAGGGACCGAAATACAGGGGCGGATCCAAGAGATAACGCTTCGGCACTCTTACCCTTGATTGAAATAAAGGGTGAAACATTCAAAAACATTTTCGGTAGCAATACCATAGAAATACGTCCTCAGGGTTCGGCCACACTCACCTTGGGCGGACGGTTTCAGCGCCTGGAAAACCCCATGATTCCGGTGAGAAATCGCAATACATTCAATCTGGTGTTCAACCAGCGGATTCAGATGAATGTCAACGGTAAGATCGGCACACGTCTTAATCTGGGATTTAATTACGATACGCAGGCAACCTTTCAGTTTGATAATCAAATAAAAACACAGTTTACTGGCGAAGAAGACCAAATTTTAAAAAAGCTAGAGTTTGGCAATGTCAATATGCCTCTCAACAGTTCTCTGGTCACCGGTGTGCAAAGCCTCTTCGGGATTAAAGCGCAAATGCAATTTGGAAAGACAACAGTGACAACAATTTTTTCCGAACAGAGAAGCCAGACATCATCCATCAACCTTCAGGGAGGGGGTACCGTACAGGAATTTTTCATCCAGGCAGACCAATATGAAGCCAACAGGCACTACTTCCTGTCTCATTACTTCAGAGAAAATTACGAGCGATTTCTGCAAAACATGCCTGTAATCACTTCACCAATCCAGATCACCCGCATCGAAGTATGGGTTACAAACCGGAGAAATGTAACGGAAAACGTCCGCAACATTGTGGCTTTTATGGATTTGGGAGAGGCAGACCTCCGCGATTGGGCATACCGGCACTCTCAAAGCGGATTGGGCGATCCGGATATCTTCAGCGGCACAATCGATAGAAGACATCCTGAACTTCCCCACAATCAAATGAATAGACTCAATCCTGCCACTCTTCAAAACGAGTATAGCGGGATCAGAAACATTGCACTGGCCAATTCGGTGCTAAGTCAAGCCCGGTTTGAGCCGGGAATTGACTTTGAAGACCTGACAAACGCAAGACTCCTCAGCCCAAATGAGTACACCTTTCACCCCCAGCTGGGATACATCTCGCTCAATCAGGCATTAAATCAAGACGAAGTTCTCGCGGTGGCGTTCCAATACACCGCAAACGGAAAGACCTACCAGGTAGGGGAATTTAGCAATGACGGTGTTGCTCCTCCTTCTGTATTGATCCTTAAGATGCTGAAAGCCACGTTGCTCAATGTGAAGGTGCCCATGTGGCATCTGATGATGAAGAATGTGTATTCCCTAAATGCTTTCCAGATCAATCCGCAAGATTTCAGACTGGATATTCTCTATTGGAATGATGAGACCGGAGTACCCATCCCCTTTCTGCCGGAAGGCAATCTGCGCAACGAATTACTGCTGCGTGTAATGGGCCTTGACAAATTAAACAACAACAATGACCCTTTTCCCGATGGTTTTTTTGACTTTGTGCCAAACGTCACCATCAATCCTCAAAATGGCCGTATCTATTTTCCGGTCGTCGAGCCATTTGGGAGGCACCTCGCTTCCAAACTCGATAACGATGACCTGAGAGCGCGCTACGTATTCCAGCAGTTGTACGATAGCACCCGCTTCAGGGCACAAGAGATGACAAAACTGAATAAGTTTTTTCTCAAAGGAAGGTATAAGTCGGCATCCGGAAGTGAGATTCAGCTTAATGCCATCAATATTCCGAGAGGATCTGTCTCTGTAACAGCCGGCGGGGTAAAACTCCAGGAAGGAACTCAATATACGGTCGATTACAATCTAGGACGGGTCCGCATATTGGATGAAGGAATCATTAATTCAGGCCTCCCTATTCGGGTAGATTTTGAAAACAATGCTCTGTTTGGTGCTAATGTCAAATCTTTTGCTGGTATCAATGTCGATCACCGCGTCAACGAACATTGGAACATAGGAGGTACACTGCTGCATCTCCGTGAGAGACCATTCACCCAAAAGGTAAACCTTGGCTTTGAACCAATTGCCAATACAATCTGGGGTGCAAATACGCAGTACAGCAATCAGTCTCCATTTTTAACTAAGCTGGTCGATGCCATTCCCTTCATTTCTACCAAAGCTCCCTCATCGATCAATGCTCAAGGTGAGTTTGCCCAGCTTATTCCGGGCTCTCCTCGCGCCATCAAGCTCGACAGAGAAGAGACGACCTATATTGATGACTTCGAGAGCTCTCAAACCTTGATTGACATCCGCAATCCCATGCGCTGGCAACTCTCGAGCATACCCTCAGGTCAGCCCGAACTTTTCCCCGAAGCAGATCTCAACAATGACATTCGCATCGGATACAATCGGGCACGTATTGCCTGGTACACGATTGACCCGTTGTTTTTCCAGGCGAATTCTCAGACACCGGCCAACGTCCGGGCAGATCGGGTGATGCGCTCAAATCACTACATGCGCGAAATACTGGTAAAGGAAGTTTTCCCAAACAGAAGACTCGACCCTGCCATGCCCCGGAACATTCCAACCCTTGACCTATCATACTATCCAGATGAAAGGGGACCTTATAATTTTGATGTGGAAGGCGAGCCCGGAATTTCAGCTGGCTTGGATGCAGATGGAAAATTAAATAATCCCCGAAGCCGTTGGGGAGGAATCATGAGAGAGCTGCTCACTAACAATTTTGAGGAGCAGAATATAGAATTTATACAGTTCTGGCTGCTTGACCCCTTTCTGGAAGATCCGACGCTTCGGGGAGGAGATTTGTATTTTAACCTTGGAAATATATCCGAAGACATACTCAAAGACGGCCGTCAGGCATTTGAACAAGGCCTCCCGTTGGATGGAAATATGAATCAGTTGGACTCTACAGCCTGGGGGCTTGTGCCCAAAATAGTCCCTCAGGTTCAGGCATTTAATAATGAGCCTGGCGCACGGGAGGTTCAAGACGTAGGATTAGACGGATTAGGCGATGAGCAGGAGCGAAACTGGTTTGTGCACAACAATCAGACCTTTATTCAGAGAGTTGCAGCCCAATTTGGAACTGGATCTGCAGTTTACAATGCGATTTTTAACGACCCCGCAGCGGACAATTATGAATTCTATCGCTCCAACAATTACGATAACTTAAATGCTTCGATCCTGGAGCGGTATAAGAAGTGGAACAATCCACAAGGAAACAGCGACATCTCTCAGCCCGACGGGTATCCCAACACGGCCACCAACCGGCCCGATATGGAAGATGTAAATATGGACCAAACACTGGCTCGATCAGAAACCTACTTTCAATACCGGGTGTCGATTCGCCCGCAGGACTTGCAGATCGGACGCAACTACATAACCGATATCTTTCAGACAACGACAGATGTGCTCCCCGACGGTAGTCGCAAACCTGTGACATGGTATCAGTTCAAAATTCCCATTTTCAGTCCTGACAAGGTCATCGGCCCTATCAGCGATTTCAGGTCTATCCGGTTTATCCGGATGTTTCTGCACAATTGGGAGAATCCCATTGTGCTGCGCTTTGCGGCCTTGGAGCTGGTCAGGGGGGAATGGCGTCGGTATCCCTTTTCCCTATCGGGCATACGCGATGACCTTGCAAACGATGATACTGACGGAACCCTCTTTGAAGTCAATGTTGTAAATCTGGAAGAAAACGGCGAAAGAAGTCCGATCCGCTATGTTTTGCCGCCGGGCATTGAGCGCCAGGAACTCTTTGCCACGTCCTCTATTCAGGCTCAGAACGAGCAATCTCTTGCAATACGAATTTGTGATCTGAAGGACGGAGACGCAAGAGCTGTATTCAGAAACCTCGCTATGGACATGCGTTTGTACAAGCGTCTTCGCATGTTTGTCCATGCCGAACAGCGTGAGGTGACCCAGCCACTTAAGGACGGCGATCTCACTGCCTTCATCCGCCTTGGTGCGGACTTTAGTCAGAATTTTTACGAATATGAAATTCCTCTGAAAGTGACTCAATGGGGAGAACAAGACCCCAGACAAATCTGGCCAGTCGAAAATGAATTCGACATTGACATGGAAGAAATACGCAGAATCAAACTCGAACGCGATAGAGTCGGTCATCCTCTCCAATCAAGATATACCGTTGATCTGGGAAATAGAAAAATTACAATCGTAGGGGTGCCCAATCTAGGCAATGTGCGCACCGTGATGATTGGAATCAGAAACCCTAAAAAACAACTTGGAGACCCCAATGATGATGGCTTGCCTAAGTGTGCGGAGATCTGGGTGAATGAGCTTCGACTCGGAGGATTTGACAATCGGGGAGGCTATGCCGCAGCCGGCCGGGTGAATGCTCAATTGGCTGATTTTGCCAATATTACCCTGTCTGGAAACTATTCCACGGTAGGTTTTGGTTCGATCGATCAAAATGTAAATGCCCGAAGTAAGGAAGAAATTATCGGATATGACCTGCAATCAAACTTTGAGCTCGGAAAGTTTTTTTCGGACAAGGTCCGCCTTCGGATTCCGATGTTTATTGGGTTTGCAGAAGAATGGCGAAATCCGATGTTTAATCCATTGGATATGGACATCGAATTTAAAGATGCTCTGCGAAATTTGGAGACAGAACGGGAGCGCGACTCCATTCGTCGAATATCTCAAACCTATACCCTGCGCAGAGGTGTAAATTTTGCCAACGTGCGTAAGGAACGCACTAACACAAAGCGTAAACCCCAGTTTTATGACATTGAAAATATAGCACTTTCATACTCATTTAACGAAATTTACTTCAGAGACATCAATACCGTGTCCGACGTGCGCAGAGACTACAAGGGCGCTTTGAACTACAACTTTCAGACACAAGCCAAACCCGTTGAACCATTTAAAAAAGTCAAATTTCTTCAAAGCAAGCACCTGGCTCTCATCAGGGATTTTAATTTTAACTATATGCCCTCCCGATTCACTTTCCGTACAGAATTGTGGCGTATTTACAATGAAGCTGAGATGCGAAACACCGACAATCCTACCTTTCGCCTTCCAATCACTTATCAGAAAGCATTTACATTCAATCGTATTTACGACCTGAGCTGGGATCTGACCCGGGCTTTGAGAGTAGATTTTCAGGCCCGAATGTTTACCCGTGTGGATGAACCGGATGGCCCATCTTCGGCAGATTCGGTAAAAAATGCTATTCGCGAAAATCTCAGGGCAGGAGGCAGGCCTACCAACTACCACCAGACCCTCAATGTCAATTATGATCTTCCTTTTAACAAAATACCTCTACTCAATTTTATCAATACCAGCGTCCGCTACACCGCTGATTTTGATTGGATGACCAACTCCTTACTCGCCATTTTAAGTACAGACAATGACTCTTTGAACCTTGGAAATACCATCCAAAATTCTCAAAGCTGGCAGATCAATGGACAAGCCAACATGGTAAACTTTTACAACAAAGTCAAATTTTTGCAGGAAGCCAACCAGGGAAAGCCTCCACAGCGACCCGGCGGTCAACAACAACGACCCAATGTGCCGGCTAATCTGAGAGGTAATGAGGGTAAGGGCAGACAAGACGACAAAAAAGAAGAGGATAAAGAATCGACTTTCAGAAAGATTGCAAAATCCTCCGCACGCATACTGATGAGTCTTCGAAATGTTGGAGGAGGGTATACCATCACCAGAGGTACATTATTACCTGGATTTATGCCTACGCCCGGAATTCTTGGCCAAAGTGGCTCTGCTCCGGGCTATGATTTCGCATTTGGATCACAAAGAGATATCAAACCAAAGGCATCTGAAAACGAATGGATCACCAAATCGCCATTGCTCAACAATCAATTTTCACAAACCCTCACTGAAAATCTTAACCTTCGGGCTACCATCGAACCGATTAACACATTCAGAATCGAGCTAACGTCCATGAGAAACTCTACATTCAATGAAAATGGATTTTTCCGGTATGATGCCACAGCTTTCGATTATCAGGTACAAAATTTGTTTCAGATGGGTACATATACCACTTCTTTCTGGGCATTTCGCACTTCGTTTGAAACCATGAGAGGACCTGATTTCCGAAGTCAGGTTTATGACCAGTTTTTACAAAACCGAATGGCCATCGCAGAGCGCCTTGTAGAGCAAAGGCGACAAATTGATCCAACGTACAATCCCACCTTTAATCCCAACCCCGATACATCGAGTTATGGATTCGAAGGATACAGCTTTGCGTCTCAGGACGTATTGATACCCGCGTTTATTTCGGCTTTTGCCGGCTTGGATCCCGGCACCATTTCCCTCGACCCAAGGTTCCGGCGCAATACCATACCTCTACCAAACTGGCAGCTTACCTATGATGGGCTAAACAAGGTGCCCTTCTTCAACAAGCACTTTACAAACATCGCCCTGCGGCACGGTTATACAGGGACTTACTCCCTCGGAAACTTCAACACAAACCTCATACTTCAGCAAAGACTCGAAGACGGAGAGCCTCCTATCAATGAAAATGGTGATTTTCTCCCCGAATTTCAAATCGTATCTGCCTCGATCGTTGAGCAGTGGTCTCCGCTGATTGGCGTAAATCTCAGGATGAAAAACTCCCTCACACTGCGTATCGATTACAAAAAGGACCGCATGCAAAATCTAAGCCTTGCCAATAATCAATTGACCGATTCAAGAGGCAATGAAGTAGTAGTGGGTGCCGGATACATCATCAAGGATGTAAAACTCCAGTTTGTGAGTCTGGGTGAGACCGGCCGAAAACCACAGTCAAACCTCGAACTCCGCTGCGATGTATCCGTGCGCGATAACCAGATCATTATCCGCCGGATCGTCGAACAAGTCGATCAGGTCACTGCCGGAAGCACCATAACCACCATCAAAGTCTCTGCAGACTATGCCCTGTCTGCCCGGGTTAATGCCAAGCTCTTCTATGATCAAATCATTTCAACATACAAAACATCCAACGCTTTTCCCACTTCCAATACCAATGTCGGAATGTCAATTCGCGTAAATTTGGCTCAATAATACCCGATATGGATTCTTCAGAAAATGAAATGACCTATTCACAGGCGATGGACGAACTGGAGTCGATTGCCGGACAGCTCGAGAATGAAATCACAGATCCGGATCAAATGCTTCTGCTGATCAACAGAGCTGAGTTTTTAGTCAAATATTGTAAATCAAAGCTGTCAAAGACGGAGAAGTCCGTTCAGGAAATTCTCAACCGGCTTTCTGATTCAGATCCGGAACCCGAACAACCCAATACTTCTCAACCGATTTAAGAAATGTCAATAGCAGTCTGTGAAGTTAGCAAGTTATATGGAAATCAGCGTGCCTTAGATAAGGTTTCTTTTCGGGTAAATAAAGGTGAGATTGTCGGCTTTCTCGGGCCAAACGGAGCCGGAAAAAGCACCATGATGAAAATTCTTACTGGATTTATCCCCCCCTCCGAAGGCTCTGCTACCATCGATGGGCTGGATGTTTCGGCAAGGAGCCTTGACGTAAGAAAAAAAATTGGCTACCTCCCCGAGCATAATCCACTCTATCTCGATATGTATGTGAGAGAGTTTCTGGGGTTTATGGCTGGTTTGCAAAAGGTACCTAAAGACAGAATTGAACTCATCATTTCCAGGACA
This sequence comes from Thermaurantimonas sp., assembly GCA_046295455.1. Lineage (GTDB taxonomy): Bacteria > Bacteroidota > Bacteroidia > Flavobacteriales > Schleiferiaceae > Thermaurantimonas. Next base: position 208,136 of record JBKBNI010000004.1, read on the forward strand.
GGCCTCTCTTCTGAGGCCCACAAGCAAATCGGCCAGCTTTCTAAAGGATACCGCCAGAGGGTCGGCCTCGCTCATGCTTTACTGCACGATCCTGATGTGCTGATTCTTGACGAGCCTACCACCGGATTGGATCCAAATCAGATCGTGGAAATCCGACAGCTCATCAAAGAACTCGGTCAGTCTAAGACGGTCATGCTCTCTACCCATATCATGCAGGAAGTCGAAATACTATGCGATCGGGTGATAATCATCAATAAAGGAAAAATCGTAGCGGACACCACCACAGAAGCCTTGAAACACGCCTCCGGTCGCCAGACAATCATCGTGCAGTTTGAAAAAGAAGTCAGCAATAGTTGGTTTAAGGCCATTTCCGGTATTCTTCGCTCAAAAAGAGAAGGGACTCAATGGTATATCGAAACCGACGCACACCTCGATATACGCAAGCGCATTTTTGAGCGAGCGGTTGAAACCGGAAATCCGATCCTAAGCATTCAGACAAAGGAAACACGGATAGAAGATGTGTTTCGCATGCTCACCAATGTAGGAAATCAAAGCGAAAACTAAACCTGCTGCAAAATCCGGTCGCTCTCATAGAATCCTGCCGAAGCCCTGTATCGCATGTCTTTGTAGTGATCAAAAAGCCGGTCTAATACGGCCTTGACCCTATCAAATCCGATGTCTCTGCCCCATTCGATTAAACCCTTCGGATAGTTGGCCCCATATTTCATGGCTTCATCTACCGCAGCTGCATCTGCAATGTTGAGATATACCGCATCTACAGCCTCATTGATCAGCATCGCCATTATTCTCATAAATACCCTGTCGCAGAGCTCCTCATCAGGCGCTGAATCGAGTAGCATCGGAGCCGTACTACTGTAGTCGTAAAAGCCTATTCCCACCTTGCGACCCAGTCGGCCAGATTCCATCATGCGCTGCTGTAAAATAGAGGGTCGGTAGCGTGGATCGAAGTACATCTGTTCAAAAACCGAATAACTCACAGCAAAGTTGACATCGAGACCAATGAAATCCATAAGTTCAAAAGGACCCATGCGAAAGCCCCCCTTGGTCTTCATGATAAAATCTACCTCTGAGGGTGTTGCGATCTGTTCTTCCACGATTCTGAGAGCTTCCCCGTAGAATGGTCTGGCAACGCGATTGACGATAAATCCCGGAGTATCTTTTACCCTTACAGCACGCTTTCCCCATTCTTTCATCAGATCTATCAGTTGTGACAGCACCCTTTCAGAAGTATTCATCCCGGGAACTACTTCGACCAGCTTCATGATCGTAGCTGGATTAAAAAAATGTAGTCCGGCAAATTTTTCAGGTCTGCCGAGGACTCTGCTCAGTTTACTGACGCTTAGGCTCGACGTATTCGTACATAGGATACAATCCGGGTGTACACACTCTTCAATGGCTTCAAACAGTTTTTTTTTAATTTCAAAATCCTCTACTATGGCCTCAATAAACAGATGAGAATCCGATAGGTCAGATAGAGAAGTGGTGAAGCATATACGTTGGAAGACCTCTTCGGGGCTTTGATTTTCGAGTTTGCCTTTTTGAGAGAGTTTGGTGAGACTGGCCAGAATAGATTCATGAGCTTTTTGAAGGCTGGCCTCTTCTATGTCGTAGAGTCGTACCATATGCCTGTTTTGAGCCGCAAGCTGTGCAATGCTACTGCCCATTGTGCCAGCTCCGGCCACTGAAATGATACTATCTTTCATGATTTTTTAATGTTAAACGTCGGTAAAGTCACATAAAAAACAGAGCCCTTACCCTCCTGGCTTTCGAAGTGAATTTTTCCATTATTTTTTATGACAAACTCTTTTACAAGAGCCAACCCCAATCCCGAACCTTTTTCGCCTAATGTGCCCGTTTTCGAGGTGCTCAAAAAGGAAAAAAGATTTTCTTTTTCACGCGCGGAGATCCCTATGCCCTCATCCTGAATGGAAATTTGTACTTCGTCAGAATTTAATAGCTTGCCTGTTATAACTATCTTGCCGTTTACATGAGAAAATTTAATGGCATTTGACAGCAGGTTTCTCAGGATGAAGTATAGACTGTTTGGATCGCAATAGGCGATAATATCGTCCAAATGGTTGATGTCAATCTTTAGCTTTTTCTCCTGGATATTAATCTGAAATGACTCTACAAGTTTTTGAATGACCTTTTTTACGTACACAGGCTCCGGCTGGTTTTTTTCACCTTTTATTTCGCTGGACGACCATGCCAACAAATTATTGAGAAGTTCACTTGAATTTTTTAAACTTATATTAAGTAGCCTGAGATAATCTTTTATTTCCTTATTGCTGAGAGAGTCCAGGCTTTCGTACAGCAGGTCACCGATCGACTGGCTATTGTAAATGGGGTTCTTTAGATCATGCGCAATGATGGTAAAAAACTTATTTTTTATTGCGTTTGCTTCCCGGAGTTCGGACAGCAATTTTAGATTATTCAGTTCTTTGTTTTTTAAATCTGTAATATCTCTGGAGCTTCCAACAATATATATTTTTTGATTTTTCGGGATTTCAATTTTTTTTAGTTGAGTAAGCCAGTACTTGCCACCGGCAGGAAGTTCGAGGTATTCTTCATATGCGATGATATCATTGCTCATCAGAGCCCTTCGGTAGTTTTCCTCCAGCTGGCGGCCTACTTCTTCCCCTACAAGTTCTCTTGGTGTTTTTTTGTGTATTGTGTTGAATGAAATACCCGTTTCTTCCCGGTGTTTCTTATTTGTGGTAACAAATCGGAATTCTTCATTTTTATATTCGATAATGAAGACGGCATCACTGGATGAAAAAAATATATTTTCATAAAAATATCGAATGTCATTGATCTCTTCGAAATCTTCAAAGGATATTTGATTTTCAATATTAAGTGTAACGTCAATCAATTCTCCGGAGTTTGAATATTTTACTTTATAAATAAGATCAGATCGATCCTTGTTTGCGTAAAAGAATTTACCAAAGGCTGATATCTCTACATCTGAGGCAAACATTTGAAAGAAAGTCTTGTCAAAACCCAATTGCTTTTCAAATTCCTTGTATGATACAGGGCTTTGTTTTCCGATTAATCCCTTGATTATCTCTTTATCAGGTTCGTTCCATTCCAGTATTTCAAAATCTGTGATTTGACTTTTTGAATCCCTTATTACTTTCAGTTTATATCTCAGGTTTTTCAAAAGGTGATCCATAGGTTTGTAAATATTAATTTATATTGGTAAATATTTTGATATTTTGTTTAAAATTACTTCTTTGGTGTATGGTTTGGGAATATAATCGTCAAATCCTTCGTTCAGAAACTTTTCCTCATCATTGGCAAGGGCATAGGCAGTGAGGGCAATGACGGGCAGATGGTTGTATTGATTGTTTTTTTTGATTTCTTTCATTGCCTGTATTCCATCCATACCTTTTCCGAGATTGATGTCCATAAGTACGAGGTCAAATTCTTTTTTTCCCAGAAGGCTAAGTCCCTGTTCCGCATTGTCTGCTAATGTAATGTGATATTTCTTTCCGAGGCAGATTTCAAGTAGTTTTTGGTTGAGATAGTTGTCTTCTACATATAAGATGCTTTTTCTATTTTTTTTGGTGATATTTTTTATATCTGTTATTTGACGGTCGGAGGATTCACTGTTTGGTATTGTGATGGTAAAGGTACTTCCTTGATTGGGTTTACTGTTTACCTCAATTTTTCCATCCATAATATGCACGAGTTTCTTCACGATGCTCAGACCGATTCCTGATCCTTCGTAGTGGCGATTGTAGCCTTCACTGAGCTGTCTGAAGTCGTCAAAACACTCATCTATTCTGTCTGGCTCGATTCCGATTCCTGTATCTGATACCGAAATGATACACTTTTCAGAATCCGTTCGGTAATACACATCAATTTTTCCGCTATCCGTAAATTTAATGGCATTTGAAAGCAGCTGTTTAATGATTTTGTCCAGCTTTTTTCCGTCGCAGAAAAAATGTACTTTCGGAGCAATTTCCCCGGACAGATGGATGGTCAGATTTTTGGACTTTGCTTTATAATAAAACGAATCACAGGCATTTTTCAAAAGGGAGTATATATCTACCTCTTCGTTTTGCACGATGATCTTGTCTGAGATAATCAACGAGAAATCATTAATGTTGTTAAGAGTATCGACCATTCGATTGGCAGATTGGGATAGACTATCGATATACAGCTGTGCTTCCTGGCTTAGTTCGGTATACTTCAATAAATCTGTAAAACCGATTATTCCCGTCAGAGGTGTTCGGAGTTCGTGAGATAGATTTTCCAGAAAGTGATTTCGCTGTCTATCTATTTCATTTAGGCTTGCAATGGTATTCTCAAGATTGAGCAAATGTACTTGCTCCTCGGTCACGTCTATGAGTTGATATACTGCATGGTTTCTTTCGAGCTGTTGTTTTATTACATTCAGATAAATGTTTTTATCATTTTTAGTAATGTGTATAGATTGGTCGGACGAATCTGTCAGATAAGATGAGTAGAATTTTTCTTCATCTACTTTTAGCTGATTAATCAGTGTATAAAATGATTGATTGGCATATACGATTGCTGAGCCATTGTGAATCAAGGTAGGTATTTCACTCTTATCTACAATCTCTTTAAACAACATTGAATCCATATAAGCGATTGTTATTGATATTTCAGCTCAATATTTATTTTATATGGGCAGTGGTCACTGTGTACTATGTCTGATAAGATATGTACACTTTTTAGTTTGTTTTTTATGCTTGGTGTCAGCATTTGATAGTCTATTCTCCAACCTTTGTTTTTAGCTCTGGCTCCTGCTCTGTAGGTCCACCAGGTGTAATGGTGAGGCTGCTGATTTAATTCACGGAACGAATCAATCCATCCATGCCCGATAAAGGTGTCAAACCATTCTCTTTCCTCCGGCAAAAATCCACTGCTGTTAGCATTGCGTATGGGATCATGTATGTCTATAGGTTTGTGACAAATATTGAAATCTCCTGCCAGGATTATGTTGTTGTAGTCAGACTTTAAGTCATCGGTAAAGCGCAGGAAGTCCTCCAGGAATTTCATTTTGATTTCCTGGCGTTCGTCCCCGCTGCTGCCGGAGGGTATGTAAACGGATGCTATGGTAAATCCTTGATATACATTGATTAAAATTCTTCCCTCCCGGTCTATGTAGTCCATTCCGGTCGATTTCAAAGTCTTAAGAGGCTTGATTTTAGATAAAATAGCCACTCCGGAGTAACCCTTCTTTTGAGCCGGATTCCATTGAACGTCGTATCCCAATGCGCGAAACTGCCCGAGATCTACCTGGTCTTCATCGGCTTTTACCTCCTGAAGGCAGAGGATATCAGGATTTTCGTCATTCAGCCAATTTAAAAAACCCTTGTTGATAGCAGATCTGATGCCGTTTACATTGTATGTAATGATATTCATTGGGAAAGCGTTAGTTTGTAGTGGTGAAAATCCAGCAAGCGAAGATATACTTTGAGATGCCAAAATTGGGATATGCGTGCATATATGTCCTTACCGTATTTATTCCTTTTGGGTTTGTATCCGCACAAAATTTTAATCCGAGATTTTATAAAAAGGTCATACAAATCAAGGGTGGTGACTCGATTGCGTTTTCACCCAGAACTTACCTGCCGTCGGTAAGCTTCAGGTCAGAAGACGGGGAGGTGGATTCGTGTTTTGTAAAGACCGAAAACCACTTTGTGTTTCTCAATAATTGCGACGAGATGCAGGTGGAGGTCACGTATTATCTTCTTCCCGAAGATTATCTGCCCCCTTACGAGTTGATGGACAGGTCAATTTTATTGCCTACCAATAAAGTCAACGAAAAGTCACAACCTCTGGCCATAGGCATATCAGGACAGACCAGCATATTTGACAAGGATTTTTCCGGTATCAGTCGTACAGGCGCTATCAGCAGGGCAGTACGCGTGGGTACCAATCAAAGTGCAGTGCTAAACTCAAGTCTGGATTTACAGATGTCCGGTTACTTGCCGGATAGCACATTGATCCGAGCATCCATTACCGACAATCGAATTCCTGTGCAGCCTGATGGTTATTCTCAGCAGTTGCGCGATATCGATCGGATTTTTATAGAGGTATCTCACAAAAGCAGAGGCAGTATGATTGCGGGCGATTACTCCATTACCAACACGGATCACTATTTTCTGAATTTTGACCGGCGCATCACCGGGTTGGGGCTTGCCACGAGCAGAAAGTACGGCAAGAATATGTCCGGAGTATCCGGTCAGATAAATGGTGCCCTATCCAGAGGCATCTTCGCCCGCAACAGTTTTATGGGGCAGGAGGGAAACCAGGGACCTTACAAACTCTTTGGAAACAACAACGAACTCTTCATCATTATCGTCTCGGGAAGCGAGCGTGTGTACCTGGATGGGATCTTGCTCACCAGAGGTCAGGAGTATGACTATGTGATGGATTACAATGCCGGTGAAATCACGTTTACAGCGCTGAGACCAATCACCCGCGAAAGGCGAATTGTCATCGAATTTCAATACACGACCCTTCTCTACCTGAGATCCATCGCCTATGCGCAGGCAGCGTGGAATACGGATAAATTTTCAGCTGAGCTGGTGCACTACCTTGAATCGGACAGCCGTAATCAGACCCTCTTTCAGGACCTGACAGAGGGGGAGAAGCAATTGATAGGAGAGGCAGGTTCAGATTTTTCTAAATTGAAAATCCCGTCGGCGACCGAAGTTCCCTTTTCGCCGGATGAGCCTCTCTACGAAAAAATAATTCAACCCGGCTTTGGAGAGATATTCGTTCTGTCGCGGGATTCCACCAGACAACTGTATCGGGTACAATTTACCTTCGTAGGAAGTGGAAATGGAAACTACATCCAATCCAACACCGTTGTGAATGGGAGGGTTTTTGAATGGATCCCTCCTCTGAACGGACGACCACAGGGCAGCTATGAGCCTGTAAAACAATTGACACCTCCGCAGTCGATCAGTATTTCTTCTCTCCGGACGAGCTACGATGCAGGTCCACTGGGCGCCCTGGAACTACAAACGGCTTACAGTCAAAAAAACCTGAACAGATATGCCATGGCCGATCATCTGCAAGACGGATATGCAATCAGGGCCAACCATGCCCTCAATAGAAAATTTGGAAGATTAAACCTGAAATCTGGGGCTTACCTGGATTGGCTTCAGGCAGATTTCACCACTGTAGAGCGGGTACGGCAGGTCGAATTCAAACGTGACTGGGCTCTCGCAGACTCCATTCCCGCAGTAGACCAGTGGCTCTCAGGTGTTCAGATCGAATTGTCATCGGACACTTCGCTCCAGGCACTTTTTGAGCTTTCGACGCTGCGGCAGGGAGTCGAATCACGTAGAAAATATTCCGGAAACCTCTCTTCATCGACCAATTACATCTCGATAAAGACGCGGTTTTCGTGGCTTACAATTCAAAATCCGTCACGTCAGGGTTCATTTATTCGCCAGGACGGCGACGTTGCGCTCAGGATTACATCATCTCTCTCGGCGGGAGTGCGCACCGACTTCGAACGCAATATTCAAACCATCGATTATCTGCCCGTTGACGGATCCTACCATTTCTTGCATACGGAACCTTATATCCGTCTGACAGGAGGAAGCAGAAAGGCAGTGGAAGTATTTGGAGTAATCCGTTCAGATGATACGGTGTATAACCGTATACTCACCAATGCAGCTCTGTCCCGAGGAGGAGGGATCAAATCAGATTGGCACTACAGATCGAATCTGGACTTTAATACAATGTTCTTATACCGTCAGATCAGGTTTGATGAATTAACAGGACAGTCAAACTTTGCCGCCTACACAGGCCGGATTCGTCTTCAGCAGCGTTGGTTACGAAATAGTCTGATGCTAAACAGCTTACTGGAAACAGGCACCGGGACAGAGCCCATGAGGGTCTTTAGCTACCTGGAAGTACCGGCCGGCACCGGCACTCATACATGGATCGATTACAATGGAAATGGAATCAAAGAGTTAGATGAGTTTGAGCCGGCAAGATTCCCGGCAGAAGCCGCTTACATCCGGATTTTTGCCCCATCGTCTCAATTTATTCGGGTGGAATTTAGCAAAATCTCCCAATCCCTTCTCTTCAATCCCGTTTCGTTTGCTTCCAAATTGACTGGCTGGAAAAAATTTCTCACGCGATTCAGCGTGCAGTCCACCGTACAGACAGACTCCAGAAGGCAATTGACAGACCCCGTAAACAAAATACTTCATCTCCCGACCGGGGTTGATGATACGCTTACTTTGGGTGCACTGATTCAGCATAGACACACGCTCTTCTTCGATCGTACGCGAAGCAAATTCGGATGGGATGTAAACTACCTGTTTAATACAAATGCAAATTTGCTGGCCTTTGGCACAGAAGAAGCCCGCAGACGCGAATATCCCGTAAACATTCGGTGGAAGATAATAAGGCCTCTTTTGATTCGCTTCACGATAAATTATGTGGAAAAAGAAAATCTGTCAGAAAATTTTCCGGCACGGAATTTTTCGATCAATGAGAATATTATTTCACCGAGAATCGAATTTCAGCCAAATGAGCGGTATCGCACCTCCTTTACTTATGAATACTCTGACAAGAAATCATCCTCGGGAGTGGCTGCCGGTGTGGCTTCAAATCGCCTTACCAGCGAACATTACCTCGCTTCTGCATCGAAGTATGCCGTAAACACAAGTCTGCAATGGATTTCGAATCGATTCTCAGGAGAAGCAAATTCCCCGCTCGGATTTGCAATGCTCGAAGGTCTTCAGCCCGGAAACAACCTTGTAGTTTCAACTCAGATTCAACGCAACCTGACCAATGGTCTTCAGGTCAGCATTACCTACGAGGGTCGGTGGAGTGCTCAGATGCCCTACATCCAAAGCGGAGTCATGCAGCTAAAGGCCTTTTTTTAATTTTTTCCAAAAACCGAGAGCTTTACGCCTTGGCCAGATCCGTATCGCACACCTATGCATACGGCAGTCATCCGTACGTGACTTGCATCCTACCTTTGTCCACTGCATTTCAGAACTTAAATGACCTATGCTGATCGTTTACCATAACCCCAGATGCGGCAAAAGCCGCGAAGCACTGAAGTGGCTCGATGAGCGAGGTATTTCATATTCGGTTAAAAAGTATCTCGACGAACCATTGACATTTGAAGAGGTGGAAAATCTTGTAGACCTGGCCGGATTTCACACCATAGACATTATCCGGACAAATGAAAAAGTCTGGAAAGAGAAATACATCGGGCTTGACCTCGACAACAATGAACTGATCTACGCCATCATCGAAGATCCGATTCTGCTTCAAAGACCGATTGTATTCAATCCCGAAAAAGATCTGGCCGTGATTGCGCGACCTACAGACCGGATTGCGGAAGTACTGTAATTACTTCGGAACAAATTGGAATTCCTGACCAAATATTTTCTTAGCCTCACAGCGGAACAAATTACAAGGTTTGAATCCTTGAAGCCGGTCTACGAAGAGTGGAATGCCCGGATCAATGTGATTTCGCGCAAAGACATGGACAACTTCTATCTCCACCATGTCCTGCATAGTCTGGCAATAGCCAAATACACCAGCTTTTTTGAAGGGGCCAGTGTTTTGGATGTAGGTACAGGAGGTGGATTTCCTGGTATTCCACTTGCAATTTTATTTCCAGGGGTTCAATTTCACCTGGTGGACTCCATCGGAAAGAAAATCCGCGTGGTGAATGAAGTAGTTCAGGCTTTGGGATTACAAAACGTATTAGCCACTCAAACCAGGGCAGAACACCTTCCTTCAAAATACAACTACATCGTCAGCAGAGCAGTGACCACCCTGCCTGATTTTGCCCGATGGATCAAGGGAAAATTGGTTTCAGCCAATCCCCCCGGAGTATTGCCACCGGCTGCATTGTACCTCAAAGGCGGAGATCTGTCTACTGAGCTCGTTCCTCCTGTCAAGGTGCTGAAGATCATCGATATCAATGCATATTTTAGCGAAGTCTTTTTTGAGACTAAAAAGTTGGTGGTATTTCAGGTACTATAATGGCTCTATGACCGAAGCACTAAAAGTGTACATTTGGCGTTCATGTTTCAAACGCGATCCCTTGATTCAAATCAGACTGGTATTGGTATTTTTCCTTATCACGCATTTTTCGAATTCACAGATTGTAAGGAAATACAGCAACGAATTTCTCAACATCGGTGCCGGCGCCAGGGCATTAGGGATGGGGGGAGCAGTCACTTCTTCTGCTGAAGGTGTAGAAGCGGGTTTCTGGAATCCGGCCGGCCTCATCCACGGTGAGTATACCTATGACGCTTCCGTGATGCATGCTTCTTGGTTTGCCTCGATCGCTAATTATGATTACTTATCCCTTGCATACAAGCCCGAAGGTTACAAATACAGAGTCGGGGCATCTCTTATACGGTTTGCAATTGACGATATACAAAATACGCTCAACCTTGTCGATGCCGAAGGGCAGGTAGACTATAGCCGCATCACAAAGTTTTCGGCCGCAGACTACGCTTTGATAGGCCACTTTGCCATGCCTGTCGAGCGGATTGAGGATCTGTATCTCGGTGTTAACACGAAAATTATTTATCGAAATATCGGACCCTTCGCCCATTCGTTTGGATTTGGATTTGATGTCGGAGTACAGTATAGACCCGGGAAGTGGATGCTTTCAGCTATGTTCAGAGACGTTACTACCACATTTAATGCTTGGTTTATCGATGAAAGTCTTCTTAAAGAAACATTTGAAAACACCGGCAACGATCTGCCTGAAAACACAATCGAACTGACACCGCCTGCCCTCACCCTTGGAGCTGCGAGATACAGTCCCGTTCACTCGGATTTTGGTATTCTTGCAGAAGTAAATGCCCTGCTCTCTGCTGGCCCTATGGCAGGGCTCAACCTCGGGAATGTACTGACCGTAAATCCTTCCGTGGGTCTTGAAGCTGACTACAGGAGGTGGATCTTCCTGCGAATTGGTGCGAATCGGCTGCAAAAGACAACCACATTTGCCGGTGGGGAGCAGTGGATTTTTAGTCCTTCGATGGGTATGGGTTTGGTTTTCGGAAGGGTGAAAATAGACTACGCACTTACCAATCTTGTGTCCTTTGAAAGTGCCTTGCTTAGCCATATTTTCAGTCTGAGATTTTCCCTGGTTAAAAAATAATACTCTCGTCGGCAAGCAGAACTCATCGGGTTCGGCAGGGCATACGGCCGGTGGAGTCAGGCCGGAATGATGATTGAGTCAGGACCTTAGCACCTCATTTACCTTTACCTTATGGTTAAAAATTTTATCAAACTGTCGGAGAGCCCCCGTGAAACCGTTTTTTTGCAAGGTAAAAAAAATATTTTCCAGGATGAGAAGGTTTTTCTGTTTCGCCGTTGCGTGTGTCCATACCGCCCTTGCTCAACCTAAACTGGTCGTGGGAATTGTGGTGGATCAGATGAAATACGAATACCTCGAGCGTTTCGAACCCCTTTTTGATCCAAACGGAGGGTTTGCCCGAATGCTTAAAGAGGGATATTCGTATGCCAATGCACATTACAATTACGCTCCCACTTACACCGGCCCGGGACACGCAAGTGTGTACACCGGCACTACACCCATGTATCACGGAATAGTAGGAAACGAATGGTATGATCGCGGGAAACAGAAAACTGTATACTGCGTTGAAGACCCGACAGTGAAAACTGTAGGCGATGAGAGCCTCGAAGGCTTGATGTCATGTAGCACCCTGCTGGCTAGTACCATCACCGATGAGCTAAAACTTCAAAGCCCAAAGAGCAAAATCATCGGCATATCCGTGAAAGACCGCGGATCGATATTTCCTGCGGGCCATGCTGCTGATGCAGCATATTGGCTGGCCGATGAAAGCGGCAGATTTATCACCTCGACCTATTACATGACATCATTGCCAAAATGGGTGGTAGATTTTAATCGAAAAAATTTAGTTGACAAATATTTATCCAGTAATTGGACTACAGCCAAGCCCCTGGAAGCTTATCTGCCATATACAGATGCAGATGATAGTCCGCACGAAGGGGCTTTCACAGGAATGGCCAAAGCGGTTTTTCCCTATCCGCTGCCTTCTCTCCGGCAGAAGGGGGGACGAAAGTTGATCAAGGCCACTCCTTTTGGAAATTCCATAATCTTTGACTTTGCCAAAGAAGCTATCAAACAGGAGCGACTTGGACAGCGTAGCGAAACGGACTTACTGGCTATCAGTTTATCAAGTCCTGACTACATAGGTCACATGTTTGGCCCGAGAAGTGTGGAGGTAGCAGACAACTATGTGCGATTGGACCGGGAGCTTGGAGACTTTTTTGACTTTCTGGACAAGAATATCGGAAAGGGAGCGTATTTAATTTTCCTGACCTCGGATCATGCTGTAGCCGACATTCCATCCCTTTTGGCTGATCGTCAAATTCCTGCTGGTGGTTTCGACTACAGCCTGATAAATGATCTGAAGAAGCATCTTTACGAGACCTTTGGCGACTCATTGGTCGAAAAGGCAACCAACCTCAATGTTTACCTCAACCGGAAAACGATCGAATCAAAGAAGTTGGACTATATCAAAATATTGGAATCGGCTAAATACTTTCTGCTTGATAAAAATCCTGTGATTCATGTATTTACTGCTCAGGAATTGACCTCTTCCCACGCACTCGGCTTCCACCAGATCAGTGAGATATCCAGAGGATACTTTTACAGAAGAAGTGGCGACCTCGTCATGGTATTACAACCCTCCTACATCGAAGGAACCCCTGGAAGACGCGGCACCACTCATGGATCGATGTATGCTTACGATACCCGTGTGCCGATTCTGTTTTTCGGACATGGGATTGATGCTGGTAACACTAGCCGCAGAGTTAATATCACAGACATTGCTCCTACCTTGGCCATATTGCTGAAGACCACTTTCCCAAATGCCTGCATGGGCAACCCCCTTGTAGAAATAACGGATAGAAAAAACTACTAAGTGTGGAGAATACACTTAGTGCTCTTATATTTGTTGCGATTTTAACCGTTTATGGGGGCAAGATTTATCAAGAGTGTTGTGTTTGCGGTGGTTACCGGAAGTATTGTGTTGATGTCTTGCAGCAAAACAACGGATGGATTTAAAGCCAATGACGACCAGCGTTATATCTACCCTTTTACTCCAATTCAGCTTGCGCCCGACAGCACCATATTTTATTTGGATGACTTTTTTCCGGAAGAGCCAATCGATTCCTTCCGGTTTCCGTCATCACTGACAGTAGCCTCCACGGCAGATTCCCGAGTATATATCCTTTACGGGAATATCGATATGGCCATCGATGTGGCCACCATATATACAACAAGTAGGGGAGCTTACGAAATACCGGTCTATTCGTCTGAAAAGATTCGCTACACATACCGTCTACCATCATCAGTAGTCTTTGAAACGTCTATCGCCATCAAAGGAACGTTTAATAGCTGGAATACCCTAGCCAATCCTTTTGAACTGGTGGATGGTGTATATCAGACCACACTGCACGCAGCCCCCGGCAAGTATGAATATCTCCTTGTGGCAGACGGCCGAGAGCTCCTCGACCCAGCTCAGCCGGAAACAGTCAGCAATGGAATGGGAGGATTCAATTCGGTACTTACCATCGAATCCGGAAAACCGGAAAATTGCACTTATGTCCAAACAGTGGATTACAACAAAGGTTCTGTGAGAATTTCAGGACTGCAATCAGAACAAAAGATAATGGTCTTTTTCAATAATCAACGTTTACCTGACCGATTTATTCAAATTAACCCGGAGCATGTGGACATCGTTTTCCCGTTGGCTTCAGTTCGTTTTCCCCGCTCCTGGCTCCGGGTTTTTTCTTATTCAGAGGGATGTCGCAACAATGAAATCCTCATCCCCCTAGCCGAAGGCAATCCTGTGACGTCTTACAGCCAGTTGACAATGAATGACTGGCATGCAACGGTGTGGTATTTTCTGATGGTAGATCGGTTTATGAACGGAGACCCTACCAACGACCAGAAGGTAGACGACCCTGAAATCCTGCCTCTGGCCAACTATTTCGGAGGGGATATTGAAGGAATCCGTACAAAAATCGAAGACGGATATTTTGACTCTTTGGGAGTCAATGCGGTCTGGATATCTCCCGTTACTCAGAATCCAGAGGGTGCATGGGGATTGTGGGATAAGGGTGGTGTTCGTACCCGATTTTCCGGATATCACGGGTACTGGCCGGTTTCTAATGTACGTGTTGATCATCGGTTTGGCACAGATTCGGAGCTCAAGGCCCTTCTCTCATCAGGCCACCAACGGGGCATTCGCTTTATTCTCGATTATGTGGCCAATCATGTACACCAGGAGCACCCTGTTTACCGGGATAACCCCCAATGGGCTACACCTCTGTATTTGCCGGACGGAACACTCAACACAGAGCGCTGGGACGATCACAGACTCACAACATGGTTTGACGTATTCATGCCTACATTGGATCTGACACGTCCCGAGATTGTCGAGCCAATGACGGATTCAGCCCTTGTGTGGCTGAGAGATTATGATTTCGACGGATTCCGGCATGATGCGACCAAACACATTGACGAGCTCTTCTGGCGGACTCTCACCCGAAAAATAAAACAGCTTGACCGCGTCAGAAAGAAAGGGGATCAAATCTTTCAGATTGGAGAGACCTATGGAAGCCCTGAGCTCATCGCATCTTATATCTCTTCGGGAATGCTCGACGCTCAATTTGATTTTAATCTGTATGATGCGGCCATCCGATACTTTGCCACCGGAGAGGCAGCAGATCTTGAAAAATTAATTGCCACCATTCGCACCAGTCTGAAGACATATGGTATGCACCATTTGATGGGCAATATTACTGGAAATCAGGACAGGCCTCGATTTATATCTCTGGCGTCTGGCGATGTGCGTTTTGACGAAGATACTAAACTGGCAGGCTATACCCGCCAGATCGGCAAACCTCAACCCATAGCATACCTCAAACTTCAGATGCTCACCGCATTTAATATGGCTCTGGCTGGAATACCTATTTTGTATTATGGGGACGAAATCGGAATGCCGGGGGCCAATGACCCTGACAACCGTCGTATGATGAAATTTACAGATTGGGATGCAGATGAGGCCGAGACCTTTGACATCACCCGAAAACTCATTGCCCTCCGAAAAAAAAATCTGCCGCTGATCTACGGGACAACATCCGTTTTTTTACAGGATGATGTATTAGTGGTTGAGCGAAATTATCTCGGCAAAAAAATTAAAGCTTTTTTCAATAATACCAGTCAGGATATTCCCATGCCAGCGGGCAGGGTCATCCTGACCAACTCATCGGATGACCGATTAAAACCATTTACATTTTCGTTTCTGGAACAGTAAGGGTCAGCCGACTACTCTTCTTAGACGGGTGTTTATCTTTCGGCGAAGATTGATTTTGGTAAGTATGCTTCGCGCTGCATCTTCATATTCGTTTGAATCCTGCCGGGACGAGAGCAGGCCTGTCAGATTTTCGATATCTCTCTGAAGGTGAATATCCTTAAATCGAAGTATGGTTTCGATGGTGTCGATTTCCAAAAGGGCATTAAAGTCTGTGACATAGATACCGCGTGCTTCCCAGTTGGGACTGATTTTATAGTTGATCGAAGAGAGTTCGGCAAAGAGAGGTGCAATATGCTGGTGTTTTACATATTCTTTGGAATCGGGAAACTGGTGATTTTCCCGAAAAAAGGAAAAAATCACCTGAGCAAGGGCTGCGTGATCCTCATTCTCAAACCCCAGATTATCTTCCTCCAGACTGTAATAAATCAACTCGCCGATGCGTCCTTCGATGGTCTGTCCGTCTTCGAAGGGATGTCTGAATGTATCGGATTTGTTGCCAAAGTGTATGAGCAACCACAAGAGCTGACGCTCAATGGCATAGAGACTTGATACATTCGGGTTGACTGGTTCGAGATGGACTTTGACCAGATCTGAACTTCTGTCCCGTACTTTTTTTTCTTTTTCGGCCTGCAGTTCGTTACGTGCCTTTATGGTGCTCAGTTCGGTGGCCAGCACGGTCTGATCGATCCCGAGAATCTGTGCTGCTTCATGGAGATATACCGACTGCTTGAGTTCACCCTTCATCAGGGCAATGCTTTCGAGCAATTCGCGGGCTGTATGTATCTTCTGTACCGGAGTCGCTGCAGGCCCGGTCGCCAGGATCCTGGCTTTAAAGCGGATGAAGTCTTCCAGGTGTGTGCTGATGTGATGGCGCACTTCTATGGGCGAATGTTTCCGGCAGAAGGAGTCAGGGTCATCTCCTTCCGGAAAGAGCAGTACTTTTACATCGAAATCTTCTTTCAAAAACATATCAATACCTCTCTGCGATGCGCGAACGCCTGCAGAATCACCATCAAAGAGGATACCCACATGGGAGGTCATTTGTCGGATGAGTCGCACCTGGTCTTCGGTGAGAGATGTACCGCTGGAGGCAACGACGTTTTCGATGCCGGCCTGGTGCAGAGAGATCACATCTGTGTAGCCTTCGGCCAGCAAACACAAATCTTCCTTGCTTACGGCCTTACGTGCCCAACTGATGCCATAGAGTATTTTGCTCTTATTGTAGGTGGGGCTTTCCGGGGAGTTGATGTATTTAGCTGCCTTGGTGCGTGAGCTCATGATGCGCCCGGCAAATCCGGCTGTGCGTGATCCCCGGTCGAGAATCGGAAAAATGACCCGTTCGCGAAAGGAATCATACAAACCGCCTTTTTCATTCTTCTTTATAAGACCCAGGGTGAGCAGATAGTCGAGATTATGACCGGCTTTTTGAGCTGCTTCTACCATAGATGCAGGATGTGCGGGGCTGTATCCGAGCTGAAATTTTTGAATGGTATCGTCGGTAAATCCACGCTCCCTAAAGTAAGCCAGACCTATGGTCCGACCTTCTTCCGTGTTCCACAATTGGTCCTGAAACCATCGTTTTGCCCATTCATTGACGATGTACAAGCTCTCTTCCTCATTTTTTGCCTCCCGATCGTCGGCTGACTGGGTATCTTCTTCAATCTGGATACCATATTTCTTAGCCACATACCGCAGTGCTTCCGGATACGACATTTTTTCATATTCCATCAGAAAATTGATGGCGTTTCCGCCTATGTCTGAAGAGAAGCACTTGAAGATTTGTTTGGCCGGACTTACGTAGAAGGATGGGGTGCGCTCGTTGGTAAAGGGAGAAAGCGCCTTGTAGTTTGCCCCGGATTTCTTCAGCGGAATGAAGTCTGAGATGACTTCTTCGATCCGCATGGTTTCAAATATTTTGTCAATGGTAGCCTTGCTAATCATCGGTACACCAGATTTCTTTGATAATAAAAGGCAGGAATCAGCAGCATCATGAAGAAGGGATTGACCACCAATCGGTGCAGGTGGCTTAAAAACCATTTTAATTCGTCCCAAAACCAAATGACACCGATGATGTAGACAGGCATCATAATCAGAGCTTCGATCAGAAATACGGCAAAGGCGAAGTTCATATACTTCTTTTCGAAAAACAAAGCATATAAAATACCTAGCGCCATGGTATCATTGATCAAAAACCGAATGTATTTCGACACAAAAAATTTACCTGGATTAAAATCGGGTATTTTGTCGGCAGCGGCCCCTGTATCGTAAAATCCGGAGTAAAACCACTCTCGCTGAAATAAATACACCAAAACCAGTACGGCAAGGCTACTCAATCCGATTACATATCGCTTGGTCAATGTCGAATTCATAAGAGATAAATCAAATGCTAAGGTATCTATTCTGCAGGTACCAGAGGTTAAAATGCCTTATGAACATCTAGGTCTTGATAAAAACTCAAAATCTTTCAATTGATTAACAATCAGATAAAATAAAAACATCAAACTTTGCAAAAAACACTTTGGAAAGGCGCGAAATCAAATTAGTAGTCATATCAGACACACACCTCGGAACCTATGGATGTCGTGCGAAGGAGTTGCATCTCTACCTTAAAAGCATAAAACCGGAAATACTGATTCTAAACGGAGACATCATCGACATTTGGAATTTTCGAAAAAGCTATTTTCCGGCTACTCATCTCAAGGTGATTAAGCAGATCATCAACCTCATGACCAAAGGATCGCAAGTGTACTACCTCACCGGCAACCACGACGAAATGCTTCGAAAGTTCAGCGAGTTTTCAATGGGAAATTTTACGCTTGCAGATAAGTTGGTCATCGACCTCGACAGGGGCACCCGTGCATGGATTTTTCACGGTGATGTATTTGATGCCAGTATACAAAATGCCAAATGGCTGGCCAAACTTGGCGGATGGGGCTATGACCTTCTGATTATGATCAACAGCCTTGTTAACTTTATCCTGGAAAAACTTGGAAGAGAAAAATATTCCCTTTCAAAAAAAATAAAAAACAGTGTAAAAAAAGCTGTCAAATACATTTCAGATTTCGAAAATACAGCCGCAGAACTCGCCATTGACAACCTGATGGATTTTGTAATCTGTGGCCACATACACCAGCCCCAAATCAGGGAGGTGAGCAACAAAAAGGGCAAAACCATCTATCTAAACTCGGGCGACTGGGTAGAAAACCTTACGGCTCTGGAGTACAATGCGGGTGTTTGGAGTATTTACAAATTTGATGAACAGTACGTCAATATGTACGACCAAGCGGAGGAAGCAGAATCCGACAGCCTTAGTCTTCAAAATCTGTATATGCGGATAGCAGCATTCCAACCTGATGCTAAATGAAACGAATCCTTTACGCTATACAGGGTACGGGCAACGGACATGTGGCACGTGCCTTGGTGGTAGTGCCCGCCTTAAAAAAAAAATTTGATGTAGACATTCTGGTCAGTGGCCGCCAGTCAAACCTAACCTTGCCATTTACAGTACATTACAAGTATTCAGGAGTGAGTTTTGTGTACGATCGGGGAGGAGGTCTCAGCTATTCCAAAACACTGTTTCACAACAATTTGGTCAAAGTCTACAAAGAGCTTAGAAAACTGCCCGTCAGGGACTATGATCTGGTGATCAGCGACTTTGAGCCCATAAGTGCATATGCTTCTAAAATTACGGGTATTCCATCGCTGGCCTTTAGCCATCAGGCCTCATTTTTAAGCAAAAGAGTTCCCAGACCAAATCGCAAAAGTACCATTGGCGAATTTGTGTTAAAAAACTATGCTCCGTGTGCACATCGGATCGGTATCCACTTTCAGAGCTATGAACCCTGGATCCTGCCACCAATCCTTCGTCCTGAAATACTTCGCGCTACGCCCTGCGAGTCGCAGGAGTACATTGTGTATCTACCGGCATATGGGGATTCTCTTCTGATCAAAATGCTCAGTAAGATGGACGGTACATTTGTTGTCTTCTCAAAATTTTCAACGTTTTCATACAAAAAAGACAATGTGACAATCATTCCTGCGCAGGTTCAAGAGTTTACCAAACGATTGATCACATGCAGAGGTGTCATCACGAGTGCCGGGTTTGAGACTCCGGCTGAGGCCCTGTATTTGGAAAAAAAACTGATGTGTATCCCTATCAAAGGTCAATATGAACAATACTGTAATGCGGCCGCTTTGGAAGAGCTGGGAGTACCGGTGTATGAAAGGCTCTCAGCCGGTATTCTGCGCAGTTGGTTAAATGAAACTACAGTAGTCTCTCTGCCAAACAGAGAAGAACTGATCCGTCTTCCGGAGTCGTTTCTTCAGCGGATACATGATTTATTATAATATTTTGAGCCGATGTTTTTGGCGGCAGTAGAGTGCTGTATATCCTAACTTTGCCAGATACAGGTTTTGCTTTCAAATAAATCTTACAAATGCATTTGGATATATTTCGCGAGTTTGTAGTGGTTCTGGGTATATCTGCGATATTGATTTTAATATTTCAGCGCATTAAGATGCCCTCAATCATCGGTTTTCTGGTAGCGGGTATGCTCATGGGACCCACGGGGCTGCGCGTTATCACCGAAATTGAACAAATCGAAATCCTGTCCGAAATCGGGCTAATCCTGCTGCTTTTTTTGATTGGAATTGAATTCAATCTGAAAACATTGTCTGCCATCAAGTCCACGGTCTTCATCGGCGGTGGGCTACAGGTTTTGCTTTCCATCGTATTAGCCGGTATTATTTCATATATCTATGGATTTAGTCCCAATGTGTCTTTGCTGATTGGTTTTATGATCTCGCTGAGCAGTACAGCCGTAGTGATCAAGCTCTTCCAGATTCAAGGCAGGATAAACAACCCTGAAGGGCGCAATTCACTGGCTGTGCTCATTTTTCAGGATCTGGTAGCCGTGCCGATGATGCTGCTCATTCCCGTGATGGCCGGCAACGGGGGAGGTAGTACATGGAAGATCCTGCTCCTGCTTGTTTTAAAGACGACTGTGGTACTCATATTGGTGTATCTGGCAGCGCGATATATCTTCCCTGCTATCTTGTATCAGGTAGCAGCGACCAAGAGCCAGGAGTTGTTTATAATCGTCATTCTGCTCACATGCTTCGCGATTGCATGGCTGACCAATGAAGCGGGATTGTCGCTGGCACTTGGGGCCTTTTTGGCTGGTCTGGTCATCTCTGAGAGTGAGTACAGCCATCAGGCAGTGGCCAATGTATTGCCATTCAGGGAGGTGTTCATGAGTTTTTTCTTTATTGCCGTAGGATTGCTTCTTGATTTAAATTTTTTGTTCAAAAATTTTCATTGGGTTCTCATAATGGCAGTAGCTGTTATTTTTATAAAGTTTCTTACTGGAGCATCCGCTTTGATAATCAATGGAAAAAGTGCCCGGATGGCTATTGTTACAGGTTTGGCATTGGCCCAGATTGGTGAATTTTCGTTCGTATTGGCCAAGTCAGCCATTGACGAGGGACTGATCACCGAAAGTATGAACCAGTATTTTATATCCGTATCCATTGTTACAATGATTATATCGCCCTACATCATCCGAAATATTGATGGTATATGCGATATACTCGGTCAGACTCAGGTACCTGAGATTCTCTCCAAGTTCAATACCATCATTCGCCCAGGACAGACCATGAATATGCCGGTAGAAATTTCGGAATCGCTGAAGGATCACCTTGTCATCATCGGATACGGGATCAATGGCAAAAATGTGAGCCGAGCGGCCAGATATTCAGGAATACCTCATGTGGTCATTGAAATGGATGGAAGACTGGTCAAAGAAGCACAAAACGAGAATATACCCGTGCTCTTTGGAGATGCCATGCACCCTGAGATTCTGAATAGTGCACATATTGAGAATGCCCGCGTTGCCGTAGTTGCCATATCGGATCTGGCTTCTACGCGGAGGATCATCGCGTCCATCAGGCAGTTGAGTCAATCGATCTATCTGATTGTACGCACCCGATATGTCCGGGAGATTGAAGAACTCATTGCACTTGGTGCCGATGAGGTAATACCCGAGGAATTTGAAACCTCAATTGAGATCTTCAGCCGGGTATTGCACAAATACCTTGTGCCCATGCATCAGATCTCTGATGTGATCAGTAAAATCCGGAGTACACATTATGAACTGTTTCGCCCGATCGAAGCCAGAAGCTCTAGTTCTGTAGATCTGAATATTCCGGATCTTTCAGTTGCCGCGGTTCAGGTCAGTAAGCTATCCTCCGGCCTTACCGGCAAGAAGGTCTCCGAGAGCCGCTTGCGCCAGGACTATAATCTGAATGTCATTGCCATCCGAAGGGGAAAACACTTCATCCAGGAAGTCAAACCTGATGAGCAGATTCAAAAAGATGATGTCCTGTATGTCGTCGGTACCTACGAAAATATTTCTGCCCTCTACAGGCGTGTAAGTGATAGGGGTCCCTGGGGTCTGGATGAATAAAATCTGATGGGAATCTGACCTACCTTTGTCTTACAATTCGAATAATGACCCTGTATGACCTCTTCATCACCAGATTTTTTGAAAATTGTAAGACAAAAATCCATAGTCACTGACAAGCAAGAATACATCGAAACCATCAACTACCTCGTCGAAGAGCAACCTGTCCTGGCCTCACTGCTCTTTGATCTGGATGATGAAATGTCTGAAGAAATGCAGGAATACCTGTATCAGGCTGTAGTCATGCTGGTGCAGGGATTTCGCGAAACAGGAATTCACGTACGTCTGATTCCGGAAGAATCGGTAAAAAATATCATCAGCGAAAAGGATGAACTGTACAAGGAGGCGGTCGATGAGGAAAATCCCATTTTTGATAAGGAAAAGCTTCTATCTCTCAGCCACAATCCTTCCGTTTTGGAATTGTTGTATGACACATATTTTGATAAAGTCAGCTCAGATCCGGATGCATACAATGTGTATGACCGCCTGAATCTGCTCTTTATGCTGGATGTAATCATTTCAGTAATCGAAGAAAACACTGATATCCGACAGGAATTATGACACATCCGTCTCCACTGGACATCGTGCGGTATATGATGAGTAGGGATGCATTCAGCAGATGGCTCGGTATAGCAGTAGATGAAGTGCGTCCGGGCTATTGCAAACTGTCAATGGCCGTACGGGCAGAAATGACCAATGGATTCGGAATAGCCCACGGAGGTATTGCCTATTCGCTGGCGGACAGTGCTCTGGCCTTTGCCGCCAATGCATCGGGACAAATGGCTAAAACCGTGCATCTCAGCTGCAGCTATATCAGGGCATTACATGCGGGAGATCTCATATATGCCGAGGCCACAGAGTCCGACCGGTCGAAGCGATTCAGTTATATGGATATTACAATCACAAGTGGGATAGATAAAATTGCAAGTCTTCACGGTATGGCCTTCCTGAGTGATAAAATCTGGATTATACCGCCCACTTCTTCAGGAGCTCAATAAAATCAGCCCTTCTGATCTCCTCGGCACCTAATGAGCGCAAATGAACTGTGCTCATCTGACAATCAATTACCCGTACGGATTCTGACTGCTGCCATGCTTTACATGCCGACAATAAAGCAAATTTTGAGGCATTGGGCTCAAGGCTGAACATTGACTCACCGAAAAAAACTTTACCGATCCACACCCCATAAAAACCTCCTGCCAGCCGCCCATCGCGCCATGTTTCGTACGAATGTACAACTCCCAGATTATACAGCTGTGTATATGCATCGAGAATCTCTCGCCCGATCCAAGTGCCATCACAGCCCGGACGCTTTACATTGGCACAAAGCCTGATGACCTGGTCGAAGGCTTGATTGTGGGTCAGGTGAAACGTATTTTTATTAAACACAGTACGCATGCTGTGGCTCACGTGCGCTTTCTCCGGAAACAGCACCATACGAGGATCCGGCGACCACCAGAGTATTTGGGTTCCGGGCTCATACCATGGAAAATACCCGTGCTTGTAAGCATCAATTAGTACATCGGGTTCCAATGTGCCACCCGCAAAAATGGGAAAATCTCCATTGTCTTTTTCGCCTGGATAAGGGAATCTCGGATGCGAAATCATATTTTCAGCCCATGAAAAAAAATAAGGATATGCATACAAGCAAAATAAACATCCGGCGACGAGATTATTACGAGATGGTGTGGGATGTGGTCCGGCTGATACCCCGTGGTCGGGTGACCACCTACGGTCTCATTGCTGAATATCTTGGCACCAAAGGTGCCGCCCGACTCGTGGGCTATGCTATGAATGCCTCTCACAGCCAGCCCGATGTGCCGGCGCATCGCGTCGTAAACCGGCTTGGAATCCTTACCGGCAAGCACCACTTTGGACATCCTGATGCAATGAAAAACCTGCTTGAAGCTGAAGGGATCACCGTAGTTGACGACAGAATTGAGCACTTTGAAACCCTGGTTTGGAATCCTTCTAAAGAGCTCGGGCGCCTTTGAACGCATGTATATCCTTACCTCATTAAACCCTGATTACTCAAAATCTTCATATGTTTGACCACTTTAATTGATCTGTAAGATGAAGAAACTGGTTCTCTTAGCTCTTATCAGCGCATTCGCACTACATTCTCAGATTCCAATGACTCCCGATCTGTTATGGAAACTTGGAAGGGTCAGTCTTGAAGATGTGTCACCGGATGGCAGGTCTGTCCTTTATGGAGTCACCTTTTTTGATGTAGATGAAAACAAAGGAACCAAATTGATGTACGAAATGCCGTCTTCCGGCGGCACGGCCTCCCTGCTGGTGAAAGGTGAGAAGTCCCTGTCCTCGGCCGGATATCTTTCCGATCACAGGGTATGGTTTCTTCACGGAGGACAACTTTATCTCAAAAGCAAAAATCAGATCACTCAGCTGACCAATCTCGACAGGTCCATACTCTCAGCCCGAGTGATTCACCTCTCAAACGGTAGGTTAAGAATCCTCGCCGTAATGGAAGTTTCAAATCCATCGGCTAATCTTCCGCGCTACAGTACCCTTACCAAAGCCAGGTTTCGTCTCTATGACGACCTCATGTACCGCCATTGGAGCGATTGGGAGGATCACCGTGTACAGCACGTTTTCTATGCCGACGTGTCACCCTCTGCAGAAAACGTGGATTTTTCAGCCTTTCGGGATGTGTTGGCCGGTGAACCTTACGATGCTCCTCTCAAACCTTTTGGCGGTGCAGAGCAGTACACATCCACCGTGGACGGAAGGTACATATTTTACACCTGTAAAAAGCTCACAGGACGGGACTATGCGGTCAGCACCAATTCGGATATCTACCGCTATGAAGTAGAGACCGGTCTCACAATCAATATTACATCCGGACAGAAAGGATACGATATGAATCCTGTTTTGTCGCCTGATGGTCGGTTTTTGGCCTATTTGAGTATGGAAAATGACGGCTACGAGAGCGATGTGCCTCGTCTGATGATCTATGAGATTGCTACGGCCACTACGCGCATTGCCATTGACCACATGTATATACACGACGTCGTGTGGGAAAACAACCAAAACATCCTAGTGACCTATGACGACACCGGCACTGTGCAGATCGGACGTGTCGCATTAGACCGAAGAAAAAACGCATATACCCTCAGAGCCCTCACTGAAGGATGGTACAACTATGGGAGTCTCCGCACGGCTGGGGGTGTGATCCTGGCTTCGCGTATGGATATGAATCATGCTCCTGAACTCTTTCGCATCGACCGTAGCGGACAAGCTATACAAGTCACCCGTGTGAATACCGGTGTTTTCAACAGCATTCAGAAACCCAAAGTGACCCGCAGATGGGTACCTACATCCGATGACCGTCAGATGCTGGTATGGGTCATCCTTCCCCCTGACTTTGATGAAACTAAAAAGTATCCTGTACTGCTCTACTGCCAGGGAGGGCCTCAGAGTCCGGTCTCACAGTTTTATAGCTTTCGGTGGAATTTTCAGGTCATGGCATCTCAGGGATATATCGTAGTGGCCCCCAACAGGAGAGGGGTACCCGGTTTTGGCAGGGAGTGGAATGAAGCCATCTCCGGTGACTGGGGCGGACAGCCCATGCGCGACTACCTGAGTGCCATAGATCATGTAGCAGCCGAGCCTTGGGCTGATGAGACCCGCATGGGGGCTGTAGGGGCCTCCTATGGGGGATATTCGGTGTACATGTTGGCTGGTATGCACGATGGACGCTTTAAGGCATTGATTTCTCATTGCGGATTGTTTCATATGGAGAGTTGGTATGGGACTACCGAGGAACTCTTTTTTGCCAATTGGGATCTTGGAGGAAGCTACTGGCAACAGCCCGTACCGAAGAGTTATACCCGATTTTCTCCACACCTCTATGTAAACAATTGGACGGCCCCACTCCTTGTCATTCATGGAGAAATGGACTACCGGGTGCCTGTGGAGCAAGGCCTGCAGGCCTATCAGG
Source organism: Thermaurantimonas sp. (assembly GCA_046295455.1). Taxonomy (GTDB): domain Bacteria; phylum Bacteroidota; class Bacteroidia; order Flavobacteriales; family Schleiferiaceae; genus Thermaurantimonas. Next base: position 233,929 of record JBKBNI010000004.1, read on the forward strand.
CTGCCAGACTGCGCGACTTGCCTGCACGTCTTCTTCTGTTTCCGGACGAAGGACATTGGGTTCTAAAGCCTCAGAATGCACTTATATGGCATTCCGAATTTTTTAAGTTTCTCGATAGTTATTTAAAAAATTAATCCGAATTCAATTTTCAAAAAGATATCTTCGTCTGCGTAAAACAATAAAAATCATTACATCTATGGAAACTTCATCACAATCTAAAGTCGCCCGTACAATCGGACTGAATAACGGGTACATTTTTGGCGCCTTGTATGGTGGCTACACCCTGGTGGCTTATCTGGTCAATCTAGAGTGGTTTACAATCAGCTGGGCCGGCACTGTACTCTTTGTCTTAGGTATCGTAATGATGATTCTTTCTATCAATACCGCCAAAAAAGCACTTGGAGGCTACATCGGCTTCCGCGATTCTTTTACTTCTGCGTTTATCACAGCTTTCGTAGGCTCTCTGATTAATACCGTACTTACAATACTCATATTCAATGTAATCGACCGCTCAGCGGCTGAGACAGTCGTGGATTTACTCAGCGAAAAAATGGAAACAATGATGGAACGACTCTCTGTACCGCAGGATAAAATTGATGAAGCCATCGAAAATATCGGCCAAGCATTTGCTCCGGCTACTCAACTGAGAGGCTTTGGAATAGGACTGGCTTTTTATGCAGCGATATCTGCCGTACTTGCTGCCTTCCTGAAAAAAAATAAACCGTTGGAATAGCTTTTTTCGGTATGCGTACATGTGGTACCGGCTTTAATCATCAGGCGCGGGTCATCATAAATTCTTTCTTCTTTAGAAATTGGATTGCCGTATTATAAAATCAAAAACGCAGGATTGTAATCCCATAAACTGTTAAACGAAGGCAGGTCTTTCGTTGCAACACGGTTTGAAGAAAATATAAAGAAATCCTTAAAAAGGACAATATAATTTAACCGAGGAGGATGAGCTACTTAAAGAACTGCCTGAATTGGTAGCGTGAGTATGAAGAACTGTGGTATGGGAGACGATCTGTCATAGTTCTGTAAAAGACTCAGACGAGAAGACATCTTTTGTCCGCCTGGCTGCACTTTTTTGGCCATGTGTGGATGGGTATTGCTGCAGAGGCATTGAATACCGGAAGAGCGTCTCACAGATGTATGGATAGCGATTTGAAATACAGAATTTTTCCTTAAGAACTTTATATATTCATTAACATTGCAAAAAATCCTTTTAAGCAATGGTGTGGATTCAAAGTTCGAAGCCTTGGGCAGAAATATGGCAATGTGAGCGGTTTACTTCCGAATTTACGCATGGCGTTTTGGGCACCTATCTGGGTACATGCCGATGGTTTGGCAGTAAGAATGCTGCCGTGAAGCGCCTCGTACCGAGACATGATCTGAGATGGAATTTTTCTGACAGCCGATTGTCGTATTTATTGCTGATTGATGTAGTGCATTACACAGCTCATACCGACACCTATTTCCTCCCTATGGTATATCGGGCAGATATTGATCAACTACCGGAAAAATCAGTGATCTGCGGGCTTGAACTGCCTGAATCAAAGGGATACATCATCGATGCCTTATTCGATACAGATTTTCGCGAAGCTGTTTTTTTACACATATTAAAAGAGAAGGAAACTCCCGTGGCAAATGGCCATTTAAAGTTTGAAAAAGGCAAAAAACTTCAGGCTCCGGATGAGATCGATTCGCGTCTTCTGAACGCAGAGCAGAGCAATACGACGTTGGTTTACAATGATATGTATTACCTGAAGATCTACAGGAAGCTGTTTAGGGACACCAATCCCGATCTTGAAATTACCCGCTATCTGAGTGAAGAATCCAGTTTTACCAACTCGCCTTCGTATGCAGGATCTGTGACATGGAAGCGAGAGGGATATTTTGACGTATCGCTGGGTCTGATGCAGGAAAAGGTCGAAAATCAGGGCGATTCATGGAATTATTTTCTTGAAAAAAACCTCCTGGTGTTTCAAAATGTGAAGGAAATGGACATATCCCTGGATGAACTGCCGAAAGTACCCCTCTACAAGAGTGAAAAACCAGAGGATATTCCTCAGATTTTTCATCGGATCACCCCAGAGGGATATTTTGGAGACGTGGCTCTTTTGGCTAAGCGCACCGTGGAACTCCACATTGCCTTGTTTCGCGAAAAGACTAACCGCAATTTTTCTCCATCCCAGTTTAATCAGGATTACCAGGTGTGGTTGCTCAACAGGCTGCTGTATCAGCTTGACAACCGGCTGAATCTCCTCGAAATGAACTACGAGCGCCTTCCGGAGCAGGGTAAAATATGGGCATCCGAGGTGATCCGCAATGCTGAGCACATCCGAAACAGAATTTTAAATTTTGACTATCATACGCTCAACAGCATGCGCATCCGAATCCATGGTGACTATCATCTCGGACAGGTCCTGGTGTCCAATGGGGATTTTGTCATCCTGGACTTCGAGGGCGAACCCGAGAGTACCATACGCGACCGAAAGGTCAAACAGCCACCGATTAAAGATGTAGCGGGAATATTCCGGTCATTTCACTACAGTCTTTTTGCCACCGTCTTTAATCATCCTGAAATTGGTTTGCCCCAGGAATTTCTCTTTGAGGTGGCCGGCCGTTTGTATCGCGCGATTACATCGGTGTTTCTTCATTATTACACCTGGCAGGCATTTGAGAGCAATCTGGATATCGGCTACAGGCCTGAAGTTGACTTCTTGCTGAAGTACCATGTCTTTGAAAAGGCCATCTATGAGTTGGGATACGAGTTGAACTCCCGGCCAGAGTGGGTCGTCATTCCCCTGAAAGGAATTATGCAGATTTTAAATAACGATTGAATGCTGGTAGGTCGGTACGATTTGAGGCTGAATAAAAACCAATTCTTGACCTCTGTCATACTTATCCCAATTCTTATAATCGTACTTTGATACTTGGTTTTTGATCAATGGCATGAGTGTAAATCCTATAGCAGGCCGAATATTTCAGTTTCTCAAAAAATTTCCCCCTTACGACCGCATCGAAGATGAGGCGCTCGATGAGCTCTGCCGCACGTCATCGTTGGTTCATTACACAGAAGGTGACATTATTTTCCATGCCGGCAGCCCTATCAACCCATATGTGTATGTGTTGTACAAGGGGTTGGTTCACTTAAAGTGGCCTGGCAGCCAAATGGTATTTGACTCTGCAGAGCCTGGAGAAACTTTTGGTATCCGCGCTGCCTTCAGTGGCAATCCGTATGTCCTCACTGCCGAGACCGCTATGGAGAGTCTGGTCATCACCTTAGACCTGGAGCTGTTCAGAATGTTGCTCAATACCCGGGCGGCATTTTCGGCCTTTTTTGCATCCGGCCTTGCCAGCGGCACCCTTCCCCAAAGTCATCATTGGGACTCGATAGACAGTTACAAGGCAGGCGGCTCTGTAGACACCGCTGCTATTGAGGAGCTTCTCGACGCAGACAAGCAACCTGTGACCTGCATGCCTGATGTATCGGTCCCTGACCTGGCCCAGGCCATGATTGATCACCATGTGGGCAGCGTCATCGTCACAGACCCCGAACAGCGCCCGGTGGGGATAGTGACAGATAAAGACATCAGACGATTGGTTGCCCAGAGATTGGATCCGGGAAGGCTATCTGCGGCCGATATAATGTCACGGCCAGTTGTAACGGTGGCTCCGGACCGCCTTTGGACAGATGCATTCATTACCATGGCAGAACACGGCATCCGACACCTGGCGGTCACTTCCGACGGCACTCCCGGGTCTCAGGTGGTGGCGGTGATATCTGAGCACGATCTGCTCAGGCGGACAAGCATGCAGATGCTCTCTATCCTTAAAAAGATAAAATCAGCTCCGGATATCGGTGTGCTTTCCAGACTCAGAGAAGAGGCTGAAGAGCGGATAACCAAATTTGTTCAAAGCGATTTGCCAATTCACAAAGTCAGTGCTCTGGCCAATCAGGTAAATGATCTGACCATCAGAAGGGTCATCGGATTGGCTATACAGGAAACGCATATGGATATCACCTTGCCTCCTTCCAATCGATGGTGTTGGCTTGCATTGGGAAGCTACGGACGCAAAGAGCAAATCATCCGAACCGATCAGGACAATGCCCTGATCTATGAAGGCAGTGATGTCTTTCGACCTCATTACCTGGAAATCGCTTCACGAATCAATGATTACCTGGAGAAATGCGGCTACGAAAAATGCCCGGCAGAAGTGATGGCTTCCAATCCAAAATGGTGTCTGAGTCTGAATGAGTGGAAGAAGACCTTTACACGCTGGATTGAACAACCGGACCCAAAAGCCGTAATGCATACAACTATATTTTTTGATTTCAGACCAATATATGGAAGTGATGCCCTTACAAAGGCGTTGGCCCGGCACATATCCGACGAAATATCTAAAGACAAGAAGTTTCTTACCTACCTGGCGGCAAATGCCCTGTCAGCACCACCTGCCTTTACATTTTTCAAGTCTGTGGCCGTAGAAGACTCCGGACCTCATAAAGGTTATTTTGATTTAAAAGCAAGAGCACTGGCCCCTTATGCGGATGTGGCTAGACTACTAGCGATCTATCATGGATTCTGGAATTCACCTGAAACGACAACGCGCTACCTTGCAGTCGCCGAACTGGAACCTCATTATTCCGACTTGCTGCAGGATGCTGCAAAAGCCTACAATTGGCTATTAAAAATTCGCATTAAAAACGCCATCGCCAATGGCAGCGGTGGTCGCTGGCTTGCCAAGTCTTTTCTGTCACCACTTGAGCGCCAGATTTTAAAGAAAGCGCTCATGCCCTTGCAAGAGCTCCAGTCTATTGTGGAGACACGCTTCCAGACACAATTTCTAAGAGTATGATGCTTTGGATATCCAGATTGTTGGGATTGAGGTCCGCTTCTGTAGGTCTTGATACCACACGTATCGAGAATGAAATGATGATGGCTATTGATCTTGAGACCACCGGACTCGACGTCCGAAAGGACTATATTCTGGAGGCTGCAACACTTCCTGTCATCAACAAAAAACTTCTGATCTGTGAGGCTGAATGCGTCAGAATACAATCCCCCGGCTACAATCCACATAGTGCGCCCATACACGGAATTCTACATTCTGAAGCTGAGACACCTGAATACATCGCTCTTGAAAAGATAGCCTCAAGGCTACACTCGCGCTGGCTCATTGGTCATCATGTAAAATTTGATTACACTATTCTGAAAAACCGCTGTCGGGTTCATCACATCGGTTTTCTTCCCAAGGGAATCATCGACACCCAGCGCATGGCAGTGAAACTCGACACCGGCACTACCGACATGACGGGTATTTCCTCAAAGGAATATACCTTAATGGCCTTGTGTAAGCGCTTTCGGATACCGATGGAAGACGAGCATACCGCTGCAGGCGACACCCTCGCCACAGCACTACTGTATGTGAAACTATTCAGTATTTTCAGTGATAAAAAACTTCTCATTCCCGCAGAGATAGTTCTTCATCATGCCTCCACTTGAGGTTAGCTTTTAATACTGTTTTGGAATAAATACACCTATCAATCCCGTCCCCTTGTCGCGAAGAGTAGGGTAGTCCAGAAAATCGATTAAAACAAGATGGTTTTTGATATCTGTTTGAAGCTTGTTTTTGATGATTTCGGGTAATATTTCCAAAGGATACTTGTCTGAATGGATCGGGATAAAGCTGTAGTCCCCATCCGGCAGCATATCGTTTTTAAATCCCGGAAAAGATCTTTTGTTTTCGAAAGGAAATCCAACATGTACACTGAGCATGCTATCTCGATGCTCATGCAGCACTGCAACTAGATTTCCAAAGGGTGAAATACCTCTTTTCTTCATGAGGTCTTCAAGCTGTAATCCTACCTTTACGGCATCGGCAATCAGATTTTTAAAAGTAGTTTGGATGGATGTATATGTGAAATGGCGCATGTCAAAAGTTACATCCTGGAGCAGTATGTCCTTGTATGGATTTTTTTCGGTAAAGCGCATTTCGGCCAGTTCTTTGAGTTTTTTGAGCCCCTGCTCATAGTCCATGCCGATGGCGCTTTCAAAGTCCGTAAACAGGAGCATGAGATTCAAAGGCCTTGGTATTCTTCCTTTGAAACCCCAGGAAATTACGACAGATTCAGGACTTTTGGTGTCGATGGTGATCCATGTTGGGTTAGTAGCTTTAAAAGGCTTCTCAAACCGGACTTCAAGATCGATCCGATCTGGTCTGATGGCGATAATTTTCTGTTGGCCCTGACCAGTTTCATCGTTTCCCTTCCATCGGTGGATGGAGCCAGGCATACCATCCTCCCCTTCGTAAGTCTCCTCCAACTGGGGATCGCGGTCGTGCCAAGGCGACCAATGGCGCATCTCTCTCAGATTTGAAATCATTGGAAATACAGTTTCATAATCGGCTTGTATTTCTATCGTACGTTCGACCTGGTACTCCGATCGTACCAACCATGCGGTTCCGTACAGAAGTACGATAAAGACGATAACAGCATATAGGAGTATTCTGGCAGTTTTCATCGAACAGAATTGCATTTTGGTGCAGAGCAAAGATAAATTTTATAGAAAAGCCGGGGATTTAGGGGGGTGTTTGGATGTGGGAGAAAAAAAATCCCTGTTCTGTACAGAACAGGGATTTGTGGCAGGAGATACATTCAGGAGAATTATTTCTTCTTCGCTTCTTCGGTTTCTTCTTTTTTGTTTCCCAGTATAGGTGCATTCAGGTCGTTGTAAATTTGTGAGAGCTCCTTGGAAACAGAATTTTTATTGATTTTTAAGCGGCTGTTTTCACTTTCGATGATCAGGTAATTGTCTCCTACCTCCTGGACTTTGCCATGGATCCCTGAAGCGGTTACAACGCGCATTCCCTTCACGATCGATTCAGCAAATTTTGATTCTTCTTTTTGTTTTTTTACCTGAGGTCGTATCATAAAAAAATACAATACCAGGATTAGCAGTAAGAAGGGAAGAAAAGAGCCCAGAGGAGAGGGTTGACCTTGTAAAAACACAGTGAAAAATAGGTGATTCATTGAGCGTTTGATTTTATTGGTTGGATGATTTTTTGCTTACAACTTCTGATGTGATTTTCAGAATTTTTGTATTGGGAATGGTGTTGGCGGTCAGCGTTACGGTCTTGTCCTGTCGGCCGGCGCGGTTGCTGCTGTCGAAAGATACTTTTATCACGCCCTTTTTTCCCGGCATGACCGGATCACGCGGATACTCCGGCACCGTGCAACCGCAGCTACCTTGTGCACTGGTGATGACAAGGGGAGCCTTTCCCGCGTTGGTAAATACAAATTCGTGAGTGACTACGGTGCCCTCTTCTATGATTCCGAAATCGTGTTCTTCCGATTCGAATTTGAAAACAGGTTGTTCGTCCGAAGTCACCACTTCCGTGGTCATACTGCCTGATTTGCGAATTTTACTGCTGGCGTTGTCGCATGCAGTCAGGAGCAAAAGCATTACTCCAAAAATTGTAATGTGACGGACTTTCATTGTGTGCATTTTTGTTTTTAATTATTCTTGTAACAATCCTCTTCCAGTTTTGATTATGGCATTTTTTTCAGTGAGTTCGAGAGCAATTTTATCAATGATTCCATTGATGAAAATGCGGCTTTTAGGAGTTGAGTACAATTTTGACAAGTCGAGGTATTCGTTGATGGTCACTTTCAGCGGGATCTCTTCAAAATACATAAATTCACATATAGCCATTTTCATCAGAATCATATCAGATATATTGACTCTGTCCGGTTCCCAATTAGATATTTTACCGACGATCAATTCTTCAAAAAAAGTATCGTTTTCGATGGTTTTTCGATACAGGTTTTCGGCCATTTCCCTATCTGAATCCTCTCTGAAAAGGTCTGCGACAATGTCGGCTTTATCCTCCCATATGTTTTGCAAGGTTTGATAGACAAGCATTTGTACAGCCTCCAGTTCTTCTGACCAGTGAATGTTTTTGTCTTCATACAGCTGGTGCATGAGTTCGTTGGTCGCAAAGGAAGAGCTGTACAGAGACACAATGAATTCGAAATCGTTGAGCACGGAGGTGCCATTCATGTATGCTTTATATACATCCGTTTTCAGCAAATCCTGAAAAATTCGCTGGATCAATTCACGGTCGTCTCCCCAGGATATTCTTCGTTTTTCGAAGAGCTGCCGAAGTTTTTTATCCTCGTCGAGGCGCAGAAGAATTTTATTGTTTACAAATCGCAAATTTGGATTCAGATCTTCAAAAGTGGGTTTTATTTTCTTCTTTCTGCGTTCAATAAGGTCGATGTTAGCGTTTCGCAGTTCTGTGAGTCCTTTCAGTTCAAACAAATAATGGTCATAAATGGCCTCAAAACTCTTTAATAAATTGGATATGCCCGCAGATATATCGATCGGGCTATGGTGGTATGCATAGAGAGCCTGAAAGGTTTTGATGCGTATTTGTCGGCGCGTGAGCATATTTGGAGATTAGACCATTAATTTTTTGTGTGAGAGAATGCGCTCTTTTGCTTTTTGATAAGCTGCCAAATGAGTGGAAATATTTTCCCTTTCGGCAATGTAAATCACTTCGAGAAGCGTGTGATAGATGTTTTCAGTACGGCGTAGAGCCTCTTCGCGGCTGTATTTTGCAATCTCGGAATAAACGTTTATCAAACCTCCTGCATTGATCAAAAAATCCGGACAATACAATATGCCGCGATCGTGAAGCATGGCTGCATGTCTGGTTTCGTCGGCCAATTGATTGTTTGCTGCGCCGGCCACGATCGAGCATCGCAGCGATGGGATGGTGTCGTCATTAAGTGTAGCACCTAAGGCGCATGGGGCATAGATATCCACCTCAGCTTCTGCGAAGGGTCCCCGGTAGGCTTTTGCGTGGAAGGTCCGAATGGCATGCTCTACCTTATCCGCGTACACATCTGCTACCCACACTTCTGCACCGGCATTGGTCAGGTGCTCCACAAGCGTCAGACCTACATTGCCGACACCTTGCACCAGGACCTTGCGGCCGGAGAGGTTTTCTGAGCCCCAGCGATATTTGGCTGCGGCCTTGATGCCCATGAATACACCGTATGCCGTCACAGGACTTGGATCTCCGCTGCCACCCATTTCCACGGGTACACCGGTTACATAGTTGGTTACTTCTTTCACATATCGTATATCTTCCTCTTTGATACCCACATCTTCTGCGGTAATGTATCTGCCTGAGAGGCTGTCTACATATCTACCAAAGGCACGCATCATATCAGGTGTCTTGTCTTTGCGGCTATCTGCAATGATTACGGCTTTTCCACCTCCCAGATTCAGGCCGGCCAGAGAGGCCTTAAACGACATTCCTCTCGAGAGCCTCAATACGTCCCATAGGGCTATAGACTCATCCTCATAGGGCCACATGCGCGTACCCCCAAGTGCCGGCCCAAGGACGGTCGAGTGTATGCCAATAATAGCTTTGAGACCCGTTTCGGGATCGTGACAATAGACGACTTGTTCGTGGTTGTCAAAGGATGGATGACTGAAAACAAGCCCATGAACTTTTTCTTGCATCTGTACTTAGTAATAAGACTTCGGTAGGTCGGTTTGTACTTTTGTAGTGTACAAACGCTTATGGCAGCGAAAGTACAATACCCAATGGCAGTTCTTCAAATTTATCGGTCTTAGCAAATCATGAAAAACCTCGCATATCTCAATACATATATCTATCGCTACAAATGGCATTTTATTACGGGTACCCTGTTTGTGGCAATATCGGTGGTTTTTGGCATTTATCCGGCTCAGTACATCCGGCTTAGTTTCAATGAGGTAGAACAAGTCTTGCTGCGCTATCAGTCCGGAAGTATCATTGACTATGCCATCTTGTCAAAAACCCTTCTCCGGTATGCCGCGGTGATCATTGGTGCATCGATTCTGAAGGGAGCCTTTACCTTCTTTATGAGGCAGACCATCATTGTGGCCAGCCGAAGGATAGAATACGACCTTAAAAATGAGATTTATAACCATTACCAGAAATTGCATCTCGGTTTTTATCGTCAAAATTCTACCGGTGATCTGATGAACCGGATTTCCGAAGATGTAAGTCGGGTGCGCATGTACGTCGGACCGGCAGTAATGTATGGGATCAACGTACTGGTCACTCTGGCCATCGTCATCCCTATAATGCTGAGCATCAGCGTAAAGCTTACGTTTTATGTGTTGATTCCGCTGCCTGTATTGTCATATGTGATCTATCATGTCAGTCGGTTGATCAATGCCCGCAGCGAAGCTGTGCAGAGAAAGCTTTCCGAACTGAGTACCTTGGCTCAAGAGACGTTTTCGGGAATCCGTGTTATCAAGGCATTCTCCAAAGAACATTTTTTTTCGGAAATGTTTGCCGGTGCATCCACTGAATACAGCGAAGTAAACGAACGCCTTTATAAGGTCAATGCGATGTTTATGCCCTTGGTGATGTTTTTGATAGGGCTCAGCACACTTATTACCTTGTATGTGGGTGGTATGGAGGCATTGGCCGGACGTCTGACTACGGGAAATATCGCCGAATTTATCCTGTATGTCAACATGCTTACCTGGCCGGTTACTTCCATCGGTTGGGTCACATCGATTGTGCAGAGGGCCGAAGCATCTCAAATGCGCATCAACGAATTTCTGATGACTAAACCCGAGATCGTGAATCCTACGACTCAGCCATTCCACTTCAGAGGCAAGGTCGAGTTTCGATCGGTCACAATGGTATATCTCGACAGCGGAGTCAAGGCGTTGGATAATGTAAGCTTTACCATTGAGCCGGGTTCGACCGTGGGACTGGTAGGTAAGACCGGCTCGGGCAAATCTACCGTTGCTTCATTGATTCTAAGACAGTATGACCCCACCTCGGGCCATATTTTGGTCGATGGCAAGGATCTGAGAACAGTCAATCTGGATGATTATCGAAAAAGCCTTGGAGTAGTCCCCCAGGATAGCTATCTCTTTTCAGATACCATATATAACAATATCGGATTTGGTCTCGACGACCTCGACGATGAGCAGTGGATCACTGCATCTGCTGAATTAGCTGATCTGGATTCCAATATCCGGGATTTTCCGAACGCATACCAAACCAAAGTGGGGGAAAGGGGTATTACCCTCTCAGGAGGCCAGAAGCAGCGTACGGCTCTGGCCCGAGCCATCGCCAGAAGACCGGTGTTGTACATCCTGGACGATTGTCTGTCGGCAGTGGATACAGAGACGGAGGATCGGATACTGCGCAACATTCGCAAACTCACCAAAGGCACCACCACACTCATCATATCTCACAGGATATCTTCGATCAAAGATGCCGACAAGATCATCGTTTTGGACAAGGGACGAAAGGTGGAGGAGGGTACGCATCACCAACTTGTGGAGGCCGGTGGATATTATGCACGCATGTACCATCAGCAGGTACAGGCAGCTTCTATACCTGTCGATCTCGACGAGTAACAAAAACCTACCGTAAATATTTGGGCGTTTGAGGTCGTGTTGTACATTTGCGCTCCTGTTTTGATTCTGTTCTTAGAAATTATCAAGGTGAGGTGGGTGAGAGGCTTAAACCAACAGTTTGCTAAACTGTCGTGCCCGAAAGGGTACCGGGGGTTCGAATCCCCCCCTCACCGCATTATCTGAAGATGTGTGTTCTTCAGTTGTGGATTTCAATTGGTATTCTGAAGGTTAAATTCCTTAAATTTTTTGATTAAAAATTCCTCGGCTGCCTTTCGCTCGTTTGGGATGAGCCCATCTAATATTGCATCCTTAAGGCTTTCTTTAAGTATTCCTACTGTTTTCGAGGGTTTTAATTCAAACATAGCCATGATATCGTCCCCTGAGAGGGGTGGCTGCCAGTTGCGCAGCCGGTCTTTTTCTTCAATAGCCCTAAATTTTTTCCTCAAAAGGGTGTAGTTATCTAAAAAGCTTTGTTTTTTATGTGGATTTTTAGTGGTAATATCCGATTCACAGAGAATCATAAGATCGTCGATATCATCGCCCGCTTCATAGAGAAGGCGTCTGATGGCCGAATCCGTTGTGCCCTCCTGGGTAAGCGCTGCTGGTCTAGAGCTCAGTGCAATCAGCTTCTGTACATAAGTGAGAGGCTGGCCTAAAGGCCATTTCATGCGTTCAAAAATTTTTTTTGACATGCGGCTTCCCACCAGTTCATGACCGTGAAAGGTCCATCCGGACTCCGCATCGAGCCTTTTTGTCACAGGCTTACCGATGTCGTGCAGCAGGGCTGCGTATCGAAGCCAGAGGTTTTCCGAGCGCCTGGCCACATTGTCTACCACCTCGAGCGTGTGATAGAAGTTTTCCTTGTGATGGTGACCGTCTACTTCGTCCACACCATGTAACGCATGTACTTCAGGCAGGATGACTTTCATCAGTCCGGACTCAAACATGAGCGAGAGCCCAACAGATGGCCTTGGGGATTGCATGATTTTGTGCAATTCATCGCTGATCCGTTCTGATGAGACGATGTTCATACGGTGTGCCTGAGAACGAATGCTTTCAAAAGTTGCGGGTTCAATTTTAAACTGAAGTTGTGCGGCAAATCGGATGGCTCTCATCATGCGAAGAGGGTCGTCGGAAAAGGTAATATCCGGGTTGAGAGGTGTTTTGATGATTCCCAGGCTCAAATGTGCAATCCCCCCGAAGGGATCGATCAGTTGGCCTTTTTTCGGGCCATTGAGGGAGACAGCCAGCGCATTGATGGTAAAATCCCTGCGGTTTTGGTCATCCTGCAGACTACCCTCTTCTACAACAGGCTTTCGGGAGTCGCGTTGATATGATTCTTTTCTGGCGCCTACAAATTCGACCTGAAAGTTTTTGTATGGAACCATTGCAGTTCCAAAATTTTTAAATACCACGAGGTCATCCAGTCTTCCCGTCGTGACGGCAAATTGCTCTGCAAGGGAAATACCACTGCCCACACATACAATGTCAATGTCAGATGGAAGGGGTCTTTTTAGTAAAAAATCTCTGACATATCCCCCGACTACATATGCTTCAACACTTAGTTCGTCAGCACACGTGCCTATCAGCTCAAAAACCTCGCCCTGAATGGCGTCGTTTAAATCCATCTGAAAAAATTAACGCTGCAAAAATACTTTATTCACAGCAGTCAGACATTTCTCTTAAATCTTTCGGATACTGCAAATGCATTATCAGGCACCAGGATAATGATTTTTAATTTTGATTTAAAAATAAGAAATGTTTATCCGGATTTTTTGTCTTTTAATATTATTTTTCTGTACAGAACTTGCTTTCTCACAGACACCTGTTTTATCAAAATTTGAAAATGGAAGTCGAAGAAAATGTCATCTTTACAACCCCTCTGCCGGAGATTCATTGATATATGATGTACAAATGGTCAACGGTGATCAATATTTATTCAAAGTCTTTTTAAAAAATTACGATCCAACCGGTACGTCAGAAGATAAATATTGTGCAGTGATGGAGTGGATTTCTACATCTTCACAAGGAAAAAAAGGTACTGTATTTTTAACTTGTGACGGAATGATTGATGCAATTAAATATGTGAATTATTTCATGCCGGGAATTACAATATTAAATTCCAATTTTTCCTCAATTTTTTTATCAAAAAAATCGTATCTTGAAAGAGAGAAGCAATCCATATATATCGATAATGTAAAAGTGGATTTGTATGAAATCAAAGGTGCACCAGTAGCTGATCTTTCTGTGAAAAATAAAAAGAAAAAATATACAATTGAAGCATATCGATTGGTTGACAATCCAAACTTAAATTATGCTGATTCTTCTTATACATCTGAATATGAAGTTTGGGTGCAGGCAAATGTGCGAAGCCCGCTAATCGTATATATGCGACTTCCCCAATTTTCTATTAAGTTATTAGAAATCAAATGAGAATAAACTACGCTTTTATCTTATTAACCCTGTTTGCCTTTGGGTGCAGCAAGACTTCGGAAACACCATTTCAGTGCAATAATCTTGAATTTACATTGCCAAAAGGCTGGTCTCTGGATTATATAAACAATGATTTCACTACATTTATGATGGTAGACAGTGCTTGGAGTTTTTCACCAAAATCGTGGGGCAGGCTCCCTGCCTCGGGAAAAACTGCCGGAGCGCAACTCATCATTATGGTAGGGGACTTCTTGGAAAATACCACTTTAAAGTCCTTTGTTGACTATGTAACAGACCCTGAAGGAGAGCTTCTCATTCAATTTTTTCACACGTATTCAGAAATTTTTATGGAGACACTTGAAAGCATTGATGCCTATCCAAGTGAGGAACATTTATCATCAGGTACATGGTATTTATTGAGCAAGAAAGAAACCAATGATCCGAAAGATGACACCAGCAACTACATCATAGAGCTCAGAATCAAAATTTATAACAATAAAGTGTTTTTAATCTACATAAAAGATTTTGAAGACCACTTTGAAAGAAACAGAGAAAAATATTACAATAAAATACTAAATTCCATAAGGTTTATACCATGAGAAACATACTCATCTTAGTATTTGTAGCAGGTAATACTTATGCTCAGATCGTAGGCGGATATGTTGCAGGTACTGCAACCTCCCGAAGTTTTCGGGAATATGCCGACATGATCAATTCAAATCCGCAGGTTACAGACAAGTTAAGTAATTTCTGGTTTGCACAAGGATTTCAGATTGGCTTTGAATTTCCAAACATGGCTACAGTAGCACCTTTTGCTTTTCATTACCGTAGGCTTACAGCATCCGCGCAGTATACATCTGCCGCTACAGGTGTGGTCAGCTATCGGCTCCGGCTCAATCAGTACATTGTACCTGTTGTTTTTGGGGGTGAAGTATCCGGATCGAAAAACTTTATTTTTATAAACATTCCTGTCGGTTATAATAGCGCCAAAATCTCGCATACGATGGAAAAATTTCCAAATTTCAGGAGAGACTATACCGGCGGAACCGGCATAATGGGTCTTGGATTATCCTCTTATTTACCTTTTAACAAAAGGACGGCATTGTATATTAAAATGAATTGGATGGGTGTAATTCTTCCCATTAAGGAACTAAAACCAGAAATGTTGGACCGAGCTTTCTACGACAATTCCGGCGCCAATTATGACGATTACATCATGTCTTATGTGAAAGACGGCAATAATGAAGCTGTGCGTGTTGATTTTCGAGGTTTTGACGCCACGTTAGGAATTGTGTATATTTTATATTGATTATGCTGAGGGTTGCTTTTGCCGGCTGGTATATGTCAAAAAAAAAAGCACTTTATCGTTTAATCTGAAAGCGGTTTTAATATCATGGGCATTCCTTCTGGTGTAGTTTGGAGGTTACTCCCAGTACGGTGCTTTTTGTTTCTTGTAAGACCATCCTAATCCTCTGAAAATTAAAGTACGGCTGTTGGTGCTGGAGAGGTTAAAAAAAATTGGGTTTTGTGGGGGTGTGCTACAGTTTTTGAATTCATCCGGCGGGGTAGTAGTTTGAAGATTGAGCGGTTATTCCTTGTTTTTCAAAGAAAGGGTACTAGAACTTTTATTGATCAAGAATACATGCGTGACCTTGACAGACCAATTTTACAAAAAAAGTGTTTAAAGGAAACCGCTAGTACGCCTAATCCATAGATGGCGCTGTTTTTCAGATTAATCGATGAGGCATCGTCGAAGTATTTTGTCGGGCAACTCACTTCGCCGATTCGGTACCCTTTAAAAATGATTTGTGAAAGCATCTGATTATCAAATACAAAACTGTTTGAGTTGTAATCCAGATTCAATGTTTCAAGGATCTCCCGCCTAAAGGCGCGGTAGCCGGTGTGGTATTCAGAGAGCTTGTGATTCACCAGGATGTTTTGTACGAAAGTGAGAATTCTGTTTGCGACATACTTATACCAGGGCATACCACCTTTGAGCGCCCCTTTACTCAAGATTCTAGATCCTAAAACACAGTCGTATAGGTCATTAGCGATTAGATAGCACATTGAAGGAATGAGTTTAGGGGTGTATTGGTAGTCGGGGTGGAGCATCACAATGATATCCGCGCCGAGTTCCAATGCCTTTTTATAGCAGGTCTTTTGGTTGCCGCCGTATCCAAGATTTACATCGTGTCTGATTATGTGTTTGATGCCAAGTTGTCGTCCGACTTCGATGGTTTTGTCGTTCGAACAGTCATCTACCAGCACCACCTCATCCACCAGATCAAATGGAATTTCATTAAAGGTCATTTCAAGGGTTTTGGCTGCGTTATAAGCCGGTAGCACTACTACTATTTTATTGTCATTGATCATGCCTTCCTTCGCTTAAGTTCTTTTTGAATGAGGGAAAGTTCTCTGCCGGTTTGTCCGGCGACGGAGGTATTTTCTTCTGCACGTCGTATCAGATACGGAAGTACATCACCTACCGGTCCAAAAGGCACGTATTTTACTACGTTGTATCCCCGATCCGAAAGATTGAAGGAAAGGTGATCGCTCATACCGTACAACTGTGAAAAGAATATCCTCGGGTCCGAATTTTCCACGCTGTAATCGTCCATTGCTCGCATCAGTACGCGACAGGACTCCTCATTGTGCGTGCCGGCCACCAGACCGAATACATCTAGATTCTGGACAATCAGACGAAGTGCTTGGTCATAATCGCGATCTGAAGATGCCTTATCCGGTTGAATCGGGTCTGTGTAGCCCAGTTTGCGGGCGCGTTCGCGTTCTTTTTCCATGTAGGCGCCCCGAACAATCTTAACGCCGACAAAACGTTTTTGAGTATGGGCTTTTTGAAGTAAATCATTCAGATATGAAAACCGATCGTGTCTGTACATCTGCAAAGTGGTGTAAACAAGGGGTTTGTGAAGATTGAATTTCCACATCATTTCTTCGGCAATCATATCTATGGCTGGTTGAATCCAACTTTCTTCGGCATCGATCATCACAGGTACATCGCAGGAGGCAGCTTCTGTGCAAATAGAATACACCCGCGCTTTTACACGCTCCCATTCTCTATTTTCTTCCTGAGTGAGTCTGGCACCCGAACTGACACGCTCCAAAAGCGCAAAGCGACCCATACCGGTCATCTTAAATACGGCAAAAGGAATCGCCGGCTTGTCTTTTGAAAACCTGATGATTTCATTGATTTTCAGACAGGTGTGTTCGAAGTCGTCTTCCGAGTCTTTTCCTTCCACACTGTAGTCGAGGATGGATTTCACTCCATATTGATGGAGTCGGTCGATGGTAGAGATTGACTCCTGCATGGTCTCTCCCCCACAAAATTGCTTAAAAACCGTGGCTTTCACTGCCCAGTGATAGGGCAGCCGTATTTTGTCGGCGATTGTCAGCAACCTTTTCCCCCAAAGGACGACAGCAGGATTTTCAATGACTTTAAATAAAAATCGGGCTCGCTTTAATTCGCTATCTGTACGGTATCGAAATGCTTTTTCTGTGTCTTCAAAGAAATTGGGGTCCTCAAATGGTTTCATAAGGGCTTCAGTCGTTTCCAGTGGGCAAATATAGAGAGCCGAAATCAGCTTTTTCTCCCATCACCAGGGTGGTAATTATCAGACTAATCTTCATACCAAAATCCTTCACCCGATACTTTCGCCTTAATAAGCAAGTGATGGATTTTCAGATCTATAATAATGTGAAGAATAAATCATCCCCCATTGCAGATCGAAGATTTTTTGTCCGGATACAAGCAAAATGGAGTCAGAAAAAAACGTGCACAGGATACATTGACAGAAGAACCGATAGGAAAATTTTGTGGCTGTTTAATTAAAAATATGGCGCAGCTGACCGGATTTAAAGATTTGAAAATACAGGTTTATTGGATTAAAGTACTTTTACAGCCTGTTTTAATTTGAAAAGTATGGCCAAAGTACACAATTTCTCAGCCGGACCAAGCATTCTGCCTCAGGAAGTGCTTCAGAAGGCTTCAGAAGCTATCTTGAACTTTGATGATCTGAATCTCTCGCTCATCGAAATTTCTCACCGAAGCAAAAATTTTGAGGCTGTCATGTCGCGTGCGCAGCAGCTGGTTAAGGATCTGATGAATCTCCCAGAAGGATATTCTGTACTCTTTTTGCAAGGTGGTGCCAGCCTCCAGTTTGTTATGGTGGCACAAAATCTATTACGCCAGGGCGGAAAAGCCGCCTACACCGATACCGGTACATGGGCTTCCAATGCGATAAAGGAGGCCAGACTCTTCGGTCAGGTGGATGTCATTGCCAGTTCGAAAGACAAAAATTACACCTATATTCCCAAAAATTACATCATCCCGGCAGATGCAGACTACTTCCACTGCACGTCAAACAATACCATCTTTGGCACTCAGATAAAAGAATTTCCGGAGTCACCTGTACCGGTGGCATGTGATATGTCTTCAGATATTTTCAGCAGGAAGATAGATTTTTCAAAATTTTCACTGATATACGCCGGTGCCCAGAAAAATATGGGACCTGCCGGTACGACCTTAGTAGTGGTCAAGGATGAAATTCTTGGTAAAACGGGTCGCGCCATTCCGGCCATGATGGACTATCGCACACACATCAGCAAAGACAGCATGTATAACACACCCCCTGTGTTTGCCGTGTATGTATGTATGCTTACTTTGGAATGGCTGATCAATAATGGTGGACTTGACTGGATCGAAAATCTCAATCGTCAAAAAGCTGAGCTTATGTACGGCGAAATTGACCGCAATCCTCTTTTTCACGGTACTGTAGCAGTAGAAGACCGCAGCTTCATGAACGCTTGTTTTCTCCTGAATGATCCCTCACTTGAGCCTGAATTTGACAAGATGTGGAAAGAAGCCGGAATTTCCGGAATCAGAGGTCACCGAAGTGTAGGAGGCTATCGTGCCAGTATGTACAATGCCCTGCCACTTGAGAGTGTACAGGTACTGGTAGATGTGATGAGAGAATTTGAACGTGTAAAAGGATAATATTATGAAAATACTCGCAAATGACGGATTAAACCCGGCAGGCATTCGCATGCTTGCAGGAGCAGGGTACAAAGTAATTACCAACAAGGTATCCCAGGAGGCATTGGCCAATTTTATCAATGAAAATCATGTCGAAGTCCTTCTGGTACGCTCCGCTACCAAAGTGCGTAAAGAGCTGATCGACGCGTGTCCTGGTCTTAAGCTCATAGGCCGCGGTGGAGTTGGGATGGATAATATTGACGTCGAATACGCACAAAACAAGGGTATTAAAGTAGTCAACACTCCCGCCTCATCCAGCGATTCGGTAGCCGAATTAGTCATGGCTCACCTCTATGGAATGGTTCGGTTTTTACACGATAGCAACCGTCTGATGCCCCTCGAAGGCGAAACCCGATTCAATGAATTGAAGAAAAAATATGCAGATGGCCGTGAACTGAGAGGAAAGACCTTGGGTATCGTTGGTATAGGTCGTATTGGACAATCGCTTGCACGTCTTGCTTTAGGAGTAGGTATGCGGGTTATAGCTGCCGATCCTTATTACAAGGATGTTGTGGAGATAAAAATTGTTTTCTACGATGGGCAATCGGTTACTAGCAAAGTGCCAATCGTTGATATGGATACCTTGCTTGCAGAAAGTGATTTTGTCAGCCTTCATGTTCCAGCATCAGACAAGCCTGTAATTGACCGCGAGCATATTGCGAAAATGAAAGATAAAGCCGCTATCGTCAATGCAGCTCGCGGGGGTGTGGTAGATGAGCAAGCGTTGCTTGATGCTTTAGACAGTGGCAAGCTCGCGTATGCCGGATTAGATGTATTTGAGAATGAACCTACCCCGTCCATGAAACTTCTCATGCATCCTGCGTTGTCTCTCACACCACACATTGGAGCATCTACAGCCGAAGCTCAGGAGCGAATTGGCGAAGAGCTGGCTCAAATCATCATTGACCACTTTATTAAAAAATGATTTTTTAATTCTAACGAAATTCAATCCAACCCGCCGATTATCCTATTTTTTTGACATTTAGGAAGGTATCGGCTCAGGCAATTAAAAACAAAAAATCCTGGATTTTGGACAATTCCAAATCCGGGATTTTCTTTTAGTTAAATAAAAATATATTATTTGGTTTTAAGTAAATCTCGTATTTCAGCCAGAAGTTTCTCTTCGTTTGATGGCTCAGGAGGAGCAGCCGGTGCCGGAGCTTCTTCTTTTTTCCTCTGCAGAGCATTTACACCTTTAATAAGTAAGAAAATTGAAAATGCAATGATTGTAAAATCAATGACATTTTGAATGAAGGCGCCATACTTGAGCGTAACGGCCTCCATACCTTCCTCAGCTTTTTTGAGTGTAATGGCAAAATCTTTAAAATCAATTCCTCCCAGTAAAAGTCCTAACGGAGGCATAAGGACATCGCTTACAAAGGAGCTGACTATTTTACCGAAAGCGCCACCTATGACTACACCCACAGCAAGGTCAAGTACATTGCCACGCATGGCAAATTCTTTAAATTCTTTGATAAATGACATAATGAAACATAATTTAACTTGAGGACAAATGTAACTTTTTGAATCAATATTCTTTCTCAAATAAAAAAAAGCCGAAAAGCACTGGTCTATATTTGTTGCCTAACCCAATGAGGAGATAATCTACATGAAAATACACCTGATCGCCATTGGCGGAAGTGCGATGCATAATCTTGCCCTTGCCCTTCAGAAAGCAGGACACACAGTATCCGGCAGTGATGACGAAATATTTGAACCCTCTCGATCCCGACTAGACCATGCCGGTTTGCTTCCCTCTGATATGGGTTGGTATCCGGAGCGAATCACATCTGATCTGGATCTTGTAATCCTCGGAATGCATGCTCGTGCTGACAACCCTGAACTGCAACGTGCCAAAGACCTCAACCTGAAAATACTGTCGTATCCCGAATTTTTGTACCAGCATTCCAGAGACAAAACACGTGTGGTGATAGCCGGCAGCCATGGCAAAACGACTGTGACCAGCATGGTCATGCATGTGTGCAGACTTTGCGGTCTGAACATCGATTATTTGGTCGGGGCACTGGTGAAGGGATTTGAGACGATGGTTCGATTGTCAGAATCATCCGAATTTATTGTGATTGAGGGCGATGAATATCCCGCATCAGCACTACAGTTAATACCTAAATTTCACTTTTACAAGCCTAATATTACTGCCATCACAGGTATTGCGTGGGATCATGCAAATGTGTTTCCTGATGAAGAGGTTTATATTCAGCAATTTCGAACCTATTTAGAAATGTGTGAGCCTGGTGCTGCTGTTGTGTATTATGCCGAAGATGGGCAGTTGAAAGACCTTCTGAGCAGCACCACCAATTACGTAAAGAAAATTCCTTATTCGCTTCCGAAATACAAAGTCGCAGAAGATGGAACGTATTACATCGAAACCAACGAAGGCCTGATGCCGGTCTCGGTCTTTGGCAAGCACAATATGGCCAATCTGGAGGCTGCCCGGTGGATTTGTCAATTGATGGGAATACAGGAGGGCGAATTTTATCAGGCTATTCAGAGTTTTGAAGGGGCCGCAAAGCGCCTTCAACTGCTTGGCAGCAAAGATGGACGAAGTGTTTACCTCGATTTTGCGCATTCCCCCAGTAAGGTCAGAGCTACATTGGAGTCAATGCGCGAAGCAAAACCGACTTCTAAAATTGTAGCGGTTTTGGAGCTCCATACCTATTCCAGTTTGAGCTCGTCGTTTATTCCTCAGTACAGACATACGCTGGACTGTGCTGACCTGCCAATTGTGTATTTCAATCCTAAAGCATTGCGCCATAAGCGCTTGCCTGATCTCACGGCCAAAGAGGTGGCAGAAGCCTTCCGGATACCGGAGTCATGCGTTTTTACCGATTCGAAGAGAGTGTTCGATGAGTTGAAATCCCTCAGGGATCAACCCTTGGACATCCTTTTTATGACTTCGGGCAACTTTGCCGGTGAGAATCTCGAAAGATGGGCTGAAGAACTACTTCGGGTATGAACACCCTTGACTACTTGATAGCACTTGCGGGCCTTGCAGTGTTTTTATGGGTTAATCTCAGACTCCGGAAGAGGGGAGGGCGCAATCTCGAGAACTTCTTTCTTGCCGGAAGATCCATGAGCTGGAAGCTTCTAGGGCTCAGCATGGTAGCTACAACCTTTGCCGCCGATACGCCACTTTGGGTCACAGAGAAGGTCGTACAGCACGGCATCAGTGGCAACTGGCTCTGGTGGAATATGCTCCTCGGGGGGATGCTTACTACTTTCTTTTTTGCAAAATATTGGCGAAGAGCCGGTATCCTGACTGAACCGGAATTTATCAGTCTGCGCTACAGCGGCCCGTTGGTAAGACCCTTGCGGATGTTTAAGGCCGTTTATCTCGGGCTCTTTCTCAATGCGGTCATCATCGGATGGGTCAATGCCGCCATGATTAAAGTCGTCGGTGAATTTTTTCAGTTGTCGAAGGGTTATTCCATCGGTTTAGTCATGGCTATGATGCTATACACGGCGGTTTATTCGGCCGTTTCAGGACTGGTGGGGATCGTAGTGACTGATGCGATTCAGTTTGGAGTAGCCATGACGGGGAGCATCGTCCTGGCCATCCTGGTGGTCAATCTGCCGGAGGTAGGGGGCCTGTCCGGATTGGTTGAAAAACTACCGGATTGGAGATTTGATTTTTTTCCGCAAGTGGAAGGTCCGGGGCTTGAAGTATTGACCATCTCGACAGGCGCTTTTTTTTCATTTGTGGCGCTCCAGTGGTGGAACAGTTGGTATCCAGGTGCTGAGCCGGGTGGGGGAGGCTATGTTTCACAGCGTATGATGAGCGCTCGAAATGAAGATGAAGCACGAAAAGCTTCCTTGTTTTTTCAATTGGCACATTACTGTCTTCGACCCTGGCCCTGGATTGTCGTAGCTCTGGCAGCTTTGATTCTCTATCCGGGACTGCCTGTAGAGGAAGCGGGCAACGCTTACATCCGCCTGATACGCGATTACATGCCTTCCGGCGTAAGAGGATTGATGCTGCTTGTATTTATCTCTGCTTACATGAGTACCATTTCCACGCAACTGAACTGGGGAAGCGGATACCTGACCAATGATTTATTTATGCTGTGGAAGAAAGCCGATTTATTGAATTCAAAAGAACCGGTGAGAGTTGGCCGGATTTTCACCATGCTGATCATGCTGGCAGGAGCTGTAGTTTCTTTTTACATTAATACGATCGACCAGGCAGCTCAGTTTCTTATACAGGCAGGAGCCGGCTTAGGTGCAGTACTTATCCTGAGATGGTACTGGTGGCGCATCAATGCGCTTACCGAGTTAGTAGCTACAATTGTTCCTCTCTTTATACTGACGATTTGCAAACTGTGGATTGAACCTCGGGCAGGAGAGGAGTTTGTATTGCACAACGGCACTTTTTATGTAGTGGTTTTTGGAACAATGCTTAGCTGGATATCCGTGGCCTATGCCTCTGCACCGACGAATAAGACAGTATTAAAGACATTTTGTACCATAGTCAAACCCGCCGGAGTGTGGCCAGGAGACATTCATACGGCTGACAACAGGGAGATGAAAAAGAATACAATGCTTTGGATTGCGTCGGTGGTACTGGCCTACTCAATACTGTTTGGGGTAGGGTATTTGTTGTTTGGGGAGTTGCTAAATGTATTGATATGCAGCATTATAGCTGTTTTATGCGGTGTATTTCTAACCAATCGACTCAACACAGATGCAAAATGAAGTACTGCTGAATACCGAATGGTGGATGTACGCCCTTTACCTGATCGGGGGTGTCCTGACAGGCATAATCAATGTATTGGCAGGAAATGGTTCGGCCATCACGCTCAGCCTGATGATTTTTGCGGGCATGCCGCCCGGGCTTGCCAACGGGACGAACCGCATTGGAGCGATGGTACAGACGATTACTTCTGTTTTAGCCATTCGGAAGACTCTGCGTACAAGACGACTTATACAACTCAGTGTACCCTTCTTTTTACCTGCATTTATAGGTAGTTTTCTCGGAGCTTTCATCGTGATGGATATAGATGATTTTCTTTTAAAACAAATCATTGGTATTCTCATGATTTTTATACTCTTAAGTCTGCTTTTAAATCCAAAAAAATGGAAAAGGAAGACAGACCCAAAAAGGAAAGTTCACACCTGGGTCAATTATGTTTGGTTCTTTCTCATCGGAGTGTACACCGGATTTATACAGATGGGAGTGGGAATCATGATGCTGGCCATTATGGTGCTTTCCATACAGCTAAGCCTCAAAGATTCAAATATCATCAAATTAATTCTGGCTCTTGTCATTTCTATTCCTGCCTTTTTGGTTTTTGTGGCTTATGGCCAGGTGCATTGGCCATCCGGATTGGTAT
The DNA here is from genome assembly GCA_046295455.1 of Thermaurantimonas sp. Taxonomy (GTDB): domain Bacteria; phylum Bacteroidota; class Bacteroidia; order Flavobacteriales; family Schleiferiaceae; genus Thermaurantimonas. Next base: position 258,204 of record JBKBNI010000004.1, read on the forward strand.
TGGCACTCGGCCAGTCTGTTGGATCTGTTATTTCAGCCAGATATTTTCTCTATCATCCTCATGCCATGCAGATTACCCGTAATGTATTGATTTTAATTCTGGTTCTGAGCATTCTGAAATTATTTCAGATTATCTGAATTTTACTGCATATTACGTATTGACCTGTCCCGCGACATAAAGAAATATTAGGCGCAAAATCAGATGAAAAAAGTTACATTTTGTGTTTGTCTGTTGATTTTGGTATTTTATGGATTAAAGGGTCAGTACGAAAAACCAAAATCTGTTTATGTGTCTCCGACCAATCCCTTATTGAATACCAATAAAAAATACGACGATCCGCTGAAATGGAACATTTTGTACGGAGTCGGAGTCCAGCTTGGTTTAGACTATCAGAAATACACCGGCAGTGTGTACTACAAGCTAAGCGCATATTTTACTTACAACCGATTTTTGCTTCATGGTAGTTATGCTGCAGATGTAAGCAATGCCTCTATTTTCAGCAGTAATGTGGTCATTATGAATGGGTATAGCCAACCTTACAGAAGTACAGACATATCGGCTTTCATTAATTTTAAAGATAAGACCAGGTCAAAAACCGTCTTGCCGTATGTGGCTGTGAAGGTGCTTCGCGATGAGAAGACAATAGAGAGCGTGTATGAATATGAATATCTGAGAAAAAATAAAATAGCAGAAATACACAGAACTTACAAAGAATGGATCAATTTTCACACACATCAGGATATAACATACAGATTTTCATGGGGTGTGGGAGGGTCTTTTATCAAAACCAATTCAAATTTTATCTATAACCGCACCGATGAGAGAGAGTACAACCTTGATTGTATTGCATTTACAGATAAAGATGCCAAACCCTCAGAAATTGTTTTGCCCTTTAATCAGTCAATCATTGGAGCGGGTATACATTTTTCTCAATTTTATTCCTTTTCTTACAAATATCAACTCGTAGACCTCGCTCCTTTTAAATTCAGGAGAAATTCTTTTTCGATTACACAAATAGAAGTATTGCTTTCCGCAACTCCCGGGTATAATTCCACTGTTGCTACTTATCAGAACGCTCAGGTAAAATTTGAACAAATTGAAAGCGTCAGGACAAATAACATTGGATTTCGTATCAAAAGGACAACCAATGAAATAAAGTACTCTTACATCAAACCCGGACTATACACCCAGGTAGAGGCAGGACTCCGTCCCGGTATTTATTCCAAAGCCTTCCCTGAAGGACTGTATATGTCCTTTGGTGTGGGAATACTTCTGTAAAACCTGATATTTTTTAGCTTATTCGACCAATTTAGGTCAGACCTTCGCTGCGGAATTTTTTGAGGATGAAATCATTCTTGCCTTGGCATTTCGCGGTTTTTTTCATTTACATATGTGGGCATGGTCAGATTGTAAAAAACATCGAACATGAACCTGCTGTTTGGGGAGGCTATATATCGAGTATAAAAATTTCAGAGCACGTATCTGTCTGGAACGATCTGCACTATGTGCCAGAGTCTTTTTTTATTTACAGAACTGGACTTTCCTGGCATTTTACGCCTCAGGTAGTCGGCACGGTTGGATATGCATATCTGAATACGACTCCAATTTCTAATGGATTACTGGCCAGAAGTGAGCATAGGCCCTGGGGTCAGTTGGTTTTTAACTTTAAGATAGGAGAGGCTGCTCAGTTTAATCACCGTATCAGATACGATTACAGAATTCGGCAGTCTGTAGCCGGCGGTGAGATTGTGGACGGGGACTGGATGGCTTATCACCGGCTGAGGTTTATGTCGAGTCTGCGTTTTCCTTTGATTGGTAAAAATCTCGGTGATTACAAACCTTTCTTTTCTGTGAACAATGAAATTCTTTTCAATTTTGGAAAGAACATCATCTGGAACTACTTCGACCAAAACAGAAGTTGGCTCAACTTCGGCTACCAGGTTCCGGGGGCTACATTTCAGATAGGCTATATGCTGCGCTGGGTGCAAGGCAGTGTTCCCGGAAATGCGATTTATTATCACACAGCCTTGTTTTGGATCACCCACGTAATCGATGCCAGAAAAGTCAGATCACCCGTAAAACCTGAAAATGAACTCCTTCACAGAGAGCCTTGATACTTTTGAGTATCTCGGTCATAGAACGGAATTCAACCATCATTCTACACTCAGCTTACCGGAATCCGGATCATTGTCTAAGAGCCATTAATTGATCCATTTCAGGGATTAGTCCGATATTGAGAAATTCCCGCATGCAGTAGAAACCATCTCTCTATCTGGTTGAAGGTCAATACAATTATTTGAAATATTCCAAGCAGATTTTTACAAAAGGTAATGAAAAATTCTATAATTTTATCAAAGATAAATAAACCCGGTACCTTACATTGGTTAAGGCATAGGTATGTCACACATTTATTAGAAAATGGAACTGACTTAAGATACATACAAGAATTACTTGGGCATAGAAGTAGTAAACCAACAGAATTATACATATATGTCAGCACCAAGAGTTTACAAAAAATTAAATCACCCATTGACGATTTGGAATTGGGATAAATGCACCTCCGATGTAGAAAGAAGTGCCTCAATACAGCTTGAAACGGGCAGATTGGTGCACCTTTTAAGAAAAAAAGTGCGTGTATAAATGAGTTGGCAACCATATTAAAAGACTATGTACTAATGAAAATTAAAACTATAAGATTAAATAATTTCAAACGATTCACAGACCTAACCATCACTAGGATTCCAGAAAGTGCAAAACTAGTTTTACTTGTTGGACCTAACGGTTGTGGAAAGACTTCTTTATTTGAAGCCTTTAATTATTGGTATATGTTTAAAGGTTTTAACAGCATTGGTGATAGAAATTATATTGAAAAAGTTAACGTCAATAATACATCTAATGACAGGTGGTATCAAAATAAAGTTGAGATTGAATTTCACAAACCATTTTCAGTACATGACAGAGACCAAATTAAAGGCAAATTTTATTTTAGAACAGCATACAGAAACGAACCCGATTTTACTGTTAATCGGCTTTATAAACAACAAAACCCTACAGAGGAATTGAGATTTAATACATTAATGCAAAATGATGTTGCTGTTTCTGAAAATTATCAAAGATTAATATCAACTACTTTATCAGCGGTATTTAACGAGGCAAACAATTCTATGACTGTTCAATATTTACGAGAGGAGCTTATAGGAAAAATTAATTCTTCGCTCTCAAACGTGTTTGAAGATCTAAAGTTAAGCTCAATTGGCGACCCATTAACAAACGGGAGCTTTTATTTTGAAAAAGGGACCTCAAAAGATTTTCATTATAAAAATTTATCAGCTGGTGAAAAGTCGGTTTTTGACTTGTTATTAGATATTAATATAAAATCAATTTATTATACAGATGCAATATTTTGTATAGATGAACCTGAATCTCATATGCACACACGACTTCAGGGAAAGGTTTTGAAAGAACTTTTCAAACTTATTCCAGAAGATTCACAATTGTGGATTACGACCCATTCGATTGGTATGTTAAAACAAGCAGAAGATTTGGAAAAATTATCCCCGGGTTCAGTTGTTTTCTTGGATTTTGATAATAGAGATTTTGATTTGTCAGAAGTCATAGAGCCTGCAATTATAAATAAAACAATCTGGAACAAATTTTTTGATTTAGCATTTGCAGAATTTTCACAATTAATTGTACCAGGTAGAATAGTTTTTTGTGAGGGCACATCAACAGGAAAGTACAAAGATTTTGATGCACAGATATACAGTAAAATTTTTGAAAATAAATATCACGACACTAAGTTTATTTCAATAGGATCTTCAACAGATATAGAGGATGAAGAAAATCAATCTGTAAAAATTATTTCTAATATTTTAAAATCATCATCCATTATAAAGTTTGTTGACCGGGATGACAAAAGCAATGAGGAAGTAAGCGATTTATTAAATAAGGGAATAAAAACATCAAAGAGAAGACACATCGAATGCTATTTATTGGATGATGAAATAATTTTAAAATTATGTGAAAAAGTTGGTAAACCCGAACTAAAAGAACAATGCCTACAGGTAAAACAAGAAGCCTTAGAAAATAGTATTAATAGAGGTAATCCAAAAGACGACATAAAATCTGCAAGCGGAGAAATCTTTACAGAATTAAAAAGAATTTTATCTCTAACACAATGCGGTAACAACACAAGAGCATTTCTTCGTGACACAATAGCACCATTAGTCACAGAAGAAACAAATGTTTATAAAGAACTTGAAAATGAAATATTTGGAGAATAATACGGTTGCTAACAAAGTGTATATGCCATAAGGGTTTCAGTGGGTATTCAAGCGATGTAGCTCGATCAAACTTTCGTGTAGATATACAGTAAACTACTACGCGATCTCTTACGGCACATACACGCAAACCGTTAGCAGTAATGCTAAAAGACACCTAAACCGAAAAATTGAATAGAAAAGAAAAGAATGAATTTGAAGATTAAAAAAATAGTAATTTGGACATTAATGATAATGACATTCGTTCTTACTTCTTGTGCAGGACTAAAAAATGCACAACATAATTTTCAACTTGACAAAAGCAATTGTAATCAACAAACAGTTTTCAGTTATGATAAAACTGACTTACCAAAACCAATTCACACGCTTGACATTGACACCATTTTAATAAACAGATTTTCATTTCAATCATTAAATGCAGCAAATGCAATCGGAATTCTTGACTTACTGTTAGAATTGGTGAACTTGAAAAAATCCTATAAAGAAAACCCGACCCTAAACAAACGTATTGAAATCATTGAACTATCACAGAGAATTAATCAAAGAATAAATATTTCTTCTCTCGAAATTTCATCAGTTGCAAGTGAAATGGATTGCGAAGAAGAACGAGCCGACCAAATTTCCACCTACCTTAAGGGAAAAGAAGATGATTCTGAAACAAAGCTGACAGTTGGGGCAATTGTTGTGGGGGCGGCAGGAGCAATTACAGCAGGAATTTTACTGACAAGTGGAGTTGCAGGAAATGCGGCTGAATTTATTGGAATTGGAGCAGGTTTGACAGAAGCAACATTGGGTTTGCTGATTTTATTGAACAAACGAAAAGTAAAATTTTATCATACAAGAAACGCATTAAAGGACATTTGGGAAGCACCAGAAACCTCAACTATTTTTCCGCAATCGGTTTGGTATTATTTGACCTCTGAAAAACCAGATGGCTCAACAAAATCAATAAGACAGCAACTCATTGACAACTGGTTAGGTTTCGGACAAATTCCAGACACGAAAGAGAAGAATAAAGAGAAAGTTTATACGCTTTTTTTCGGAGAGGGCGGTAAATACACAGCCGACCAATTAACCAATAGAGCAAATATGTACGACCAAATTGAAGCTCAAATAAACTTAATAAAACAGGACTTAAAATTATTAGCATCTGAAATTGAAAAACTGAATAACGAATAACGGGCGAAAGAAGCACTACTGACAACAGCACCTGTACGCAAGCAGGGGTTTCATGCTTCGTAGTACAGGAAAGTGGTAAAACTAAAGTTCAGTTCTTCACAGGAAGTTCAGTGGTTAAAATCCCTTCCTGCGTATAGGTGAGAACCGTTGGCAGCAAGTGTATTAAGACAGCTACACGACAAACAAACGAGTGACAGAAACAAAAAAGCAAACCATTTTGACAGGTGACAGAAGAACAGGAAACGATATTCAAAACGGACAATGAATAAGCCGACACTCATTGCCGCCCATTCTGTATTTTTTATTTAACCCCACCGCCCATTCTTTTAATTCAAATTAGCGAAGCCATTCACGAGCACCACTAAAAGAAAAATTAAATAAGCGAGTAATTTTAGCCAGCCGCACATTTGGCACATTTGGTTTTGCCCGACACTCAAAGCCGACCCTTCGCAAAACCAAAAGAGCCAAATCTCCCACTGCACAAGGGACAGAGTGCTACGACATAAACAACCTCAAAATTTCGTATTTTGACAACCTTAATTTAACTGAAATATAAATGCCGAAAATATACGACAACATAGAAAACCACTTAACCAAAGGACTGAATGAAACGCTTGAATTATCACAGCGGACAGACTTTTGTGTGGGATATTTTAACCTGAGAGGCTGGAAAGAAGTTGCAGACAAAATCGATAGCTTATCAGGGGCGACAGTTGTTGAAGGCAAGGACGATGTTCACCGCATTTGCCGACTGCTTGTTGGTATGCAAAAAATGCCTGTAGACATTTTGCGTGACTACTTTTCAAAAGACGAAGACCACATCATTGATCAAGCTGAAGCGGTAAAACACAAAAAGCGACTTGCACAGGAATTCAAAGACCAATTGACCATTGGCACACCGACAGAGCAAGACGAAAGGGCTTTACGAAAGTTGAGCCAACAAATGAAAGACAAGAAAGTAGTTGTGAAACTGCACTTGCGTTACACACTTCACGCTAAACTGTATTTGGCTTACAGCAACGACAAACGAGTGCCCGTAGTTGGCTTTTTGGGTAGTAGTAATTTGACACTTGCCGGACTCGCAAAACAAGGTGAACTCAACATTGATGTAATGGACCAAGATGCAGCCAACAAGTTGGCAACTTGGTTTGACAACCGTTGGAACGACCGCTGGTGTATTGATATAACCAAAGAATTGATTGAAATCATTGATAACTCCTGGGCAGCTGACAGATTGGTTTCGCCATACCACATATACCTGAAAATTGCTTACCACCTTTCAAGAGAAGCTAGGGCAGGTATCAATGAATTTAAGTTGCCAAAAGTTTTCCAAAAAGAATTATTGGAGTTTCAGCAAAAGGCAGTTTTGGTAGCTGCTCACCATTTGCACAAAAGAGGTGGGGTTGTAATGGGTGATGTGGTTGGTTTAGGGAAAACCATTACCGCAACAGCGTTAGCAAAATTGTTTGAAGATGATTTCTTTTTGGAAACGCTAATCATTTGCCCGAAAAACTTGGTGGAAATGTGGGAGGATTATGCTCACAAATACCAGTTGAGAGCAAAAGTAATTTCACAAAGCAGGGTGCAAACCACTTTGCCGAATTTAAGACGTTACCGATTGGTGATAATTGACGAAAGCCACAACTTGCGAAACGACCAAGGAAGCCGTTATCGTGCCATAAAATCATATTTAGAAGAGAACGACAGTAAAGTGATTTTGCTTTCGGCAACGCCTTATAACAAAACCTATTTAGACCTGTCAAATCAGCTTCGTTTGTTCATTTCAGATGACAAGGATTTAGGCATTAGCCCTGAACGATACATTGAAAGCATTGGCGGACAAGTTCAGTTTAGTTCGCAACACACCGAAACATTTATAAGAAGCATCAAGGCATTTGAGAAAAGTCATTTTTCAGACGACTGGAGAGAATTGATGCGATTGTATTTGGTTCGCAGAACAAGAAGTTTCATCAAAAACAATTACGCAGAAACCGACCCGACCAACGGACGAAAGTTTTTGACTTTTGCCGATGGCTCAAAGTCTTATTTCCCCGACCGTATTCCAAAACGTGTGGAATATGTGTTTGACCCTAATGACCCCACAGACCAATATGCAAAATTGTATTCAACCAAAGTGGTTGACATCATTAACGATTTGGAATTGCCAAGATACGGACTGCAACAATATTTGAATGAAAAACCTTTAATCAAACCAACAAAGGACGAAGAACAACTCATGCAAAACCTTAGCCGTGCAGGTCGCAGGTTGATGGGCTTTTGCAGAACCAATTTGTTCAAGCGTTTGGAAAGTAGCGGTTATTCATTTCTGCTTTCATTGAGCCGACACATTTTGAGAAACTATGTGTTTGTGTATGCAGCACAAAATCATTTGCCTATTCCAATCGGCAAGAACATTTCGCAAAACTTAGATGATTATTTGGAGGATAGCGACACCGACAATGACGGAGAAGATAAAAACCATTTGAAACTCATCCTGAAAGAAGAAACCTATCTGCAAAAGGCAAAAGAGCTTTACACACTGTTTGCAAGCGACAGTTATAAAAATCGTTTCGACTGGATTAGAAGTGAATTTTTTGCCAACTCATTACAGCAAAACTTAATCAACGACAGCAAAGAAATCATCAAAATTCTGAACATTGGAAAGGACTGGAACCCTGATGAGGACAGAAAGCTAAACGCTTTACACGACTTACTGACCAAAAAACACAGCAAGGAAAAAGTTTTGGTATTCACTCAATTTGCCGACACTGCTTATTATCTCACAGAGCAATTAAAGAAAAGAGGCATCACACACATTGAAAGCGTAACAGGCGATGATGAAAACCCGACAGGTTTAGCACAGCGTTTCAGTCCACACAGCAACCAAAAACCCGACATCATCAACAGCGGTCAAGAATTAAGGGTTTTGATAACTACCGATGTGTTGAGTGAAGGGCAAAACTTGCAGGATGCTCACATCATTTTGAATTATGATTTGCCCTGGGCTATCATTCGTTTAATTCAGCGTGCAGGTCGTGTTGACCGCATCGGACAAAAGGCAGAGCAAATTTTCTGCTACTCGTTTTTGCCCGAAGACGGCTTGGAAAATATCATCAATCTGAGAAGACGCCTTTCCAATCGTATCAGGCAAAATGCAGAAGTAGTGGGTAGTGATGAAACCTTCTTCGAGGGAGACCCCATAAACCTCGCTGATCTATACAACGAAAAATCGGGCATTTTGGATGGTGAAGATGATGACACAGAAGTGGACTTAGCTTCATTGGCTTATCAGATTTGGAAAAACGCCACAGACGCAAATCCTGAACTGAATAAAATCATACCCGATTTACCGAATGTGATTTATGCCACCAAACACAATGACGAAGCACCCGAAAAAGAAGGCGTAATCGTTTACACCCGAACATCAGAAGAAAACGATATATTGGCTTGGGTGGACAACAAAGGCAAAATCATTACCCAATCGCAGCACACCATTTTGAAAGCTGCTCAATGCACTCCCGACACCGAACCTAAATACAAATTGGAAAAGCACCACGAATTGGTAAAAAGTGCTATTGACTTTATTCGTGAAGAAGAAAAAAACACAGGTAGTTCGTTAGGTAAAAAAACAAGCGTAAAGTATCGGGTGTATATGCGACTTGACCGCTATTGCAAAGAATATGAAGGAACTTTGTTTGTAAACGAGCAACTGAAAAAAGCAGTGGACGACATTTACAAGTATCCTTTGAAGGAGTTTGCAAGAGAAACCTTAAACCGACAATTGAAAGCAGGTATTTCAGACGACCAATTGGCAAGTTTGGTGATTTCGCTTCGTGAAGAAGATAAATTGGCAATCGTAAATGATGATGAACTACCGAACAAAGAACCACAAATCATTTGCTCATTGGGATTAACCAACAGTTAGAAATATGGCAAAAAATCAAAAGATAGACGTTAAAGGAACAGAAATTACGGTTCTTAGAAATGATACGGAAGATTACATTTCGCTTACTGATATAGCCCGCCATAAAGATGCGGAACATACAGATACTATCATCCAAAACTGGATGAGAAATAGAAATACTATTGAGTTGTTGGGCTTTTGGGAGAGTATCTACAATCCAAATTTTAAACCCCTCGAATTCGAGGGGTTTAGAAAACAAGCCGGATTGAACAGCTTTGTGATGACCCCTAAAAAATGGATAGAAACCACCAACGCAATTGGCATTATCTCAAAATCTGGCAGGTATGGTGGAACCTTTGCTCACAAAGACATTGCTTTTGAGTTTGCTTCCTGGATTTCTATTGAATTCAAACTCTACGTGATTAAGGAGTTTCAACGCCTGAAAGCCGATGAAAATGACCGACTGAAACTCGAATGGAACCTGCAACGAACCTTAGCCAAAGTCAATTACCATATTCATACAGATGCCATCAAAGAAAATTTGATACCCAAAGAATTGAGTAAAGCACAAATCAGTTTTGTATATGCCAACGAAGCTGATTTGCTCAATATGGCATTGTTTGGTTTTACAGCTAAACAATGGCGGGATACCAATCCTGATAAAGAAGGAAATGTAAGAGACTATGCCACCATCGAACAATTGGTAGTGCTATCGAATCTGGAAAGCATTAATGCGGTGTTAATCAATCAGGGCTTATCACAGCCTGAACGCCTAAAACAATTGAACCGGATTGCCATCACACAAATGAAATCTTTGGTCGCTAACCAACAAATTAAGAAACTAAAATGAGCCTAGATAAAAAAGACTTTTCAACCTACATCAAGCAGTTCAACTTTCGTGAACTCTTTAACGATATGGGCTGGAACAACGATAAAACCAGACAGTCCATTGTTGTAGATAATGAAACCTACACCTTACAAGCAGTTGCCGAAAAAAGTGGTTTCAAAATCTTATTGTGCAATCCCCTTTCCAATGGCTTAATTCCCGATTATAACACCCGCAAAAAGATTGAAACCAAAGTAACCAAGCTGTTTCAGGAGCATTTGATTATCTTTTTTGATACCCAAAAAACCGAACAGATTTGACAATTGGTTGTAAGGCAATCGGGCAAACCTACCAAAGTAACCGAAACCCGTTGGCACATCAACCAAGACCCCGAATTACTTTACCAACGTGCAGCAGGAATTTTCTTTGAATTAGACGAAGAAGAACACATCACCATTATTGACGTAACCAAACGCATTGCCGACAACTTCCACCAAAACAACGAAAAAGTTACCAAGCAGTTTTACGACAAGTTTAAGAAAGAACATGGTGCATTTCTGCAATTCATCAAAGGCATTTCCGACAGAACCAATCAAGAATGGTATGCTTCATTGATGCTCAACCGATTGATGTTTTGCTACTTCATTCAGAAAAAAGGATTTCTCGACAACAACAAAAACTACCTGCGTGACAAACTGCTTGCTTGCAAAGCCAAAAAGGGCAAGGTAAAATTTTACTCTTTCTATCGTGATTTCTTGTTGGTGCTGTTTCACAAAGGATTGAACGAACCCACACAAAGCCCAGACACCCAAATTGAAATTGGGAAAATCCCCTATCTAAATGGTGGCTTGTTTGACGAACACGAACTGGAGAAAACCAATGCAAGTATTGACATTGACGACAAAGCTTTTGAACGCTTGTTTGATTTCTTCGACCAATACGAATGGCATTTAGATACCCGACACACAGCAAGCGGAAAAGACATTAATCCCGATGTAATTGGTTACATCTTTGAGAAGTATATCAACGACAGGGCAAATATGGGTGCTTACTACACCAAAGAAGATATTACCGACTACATCAGTAAAAACTGTATTATTCCTTTCCTGTTTGATGAAACCGAACGCACCCTCCGACAGGCTCAGGGTACGTCAAAAACTGAAAGTAAATTTGCAGAAGTATGGCAAATGCTCAAAGAATCGGGCGATACTTACATTTACGATGCCGTAAAGAAAGGAATTGACACTGAGCATCTCGATTTTTCAACCCGCATCAGTATTGACCACCCCGACCATCCGCTATGGGCTGACCTGCCCGAAGAAGTGCGTGCCGGCTTTCGACCCGACCTGAAAGATAAAATCGTGGTTACTGATGATGAACCCCACCTGTGGCATTTACGCAAAGAGTGGAACAAACCCGCACCCGAAAACATTGCCCTTCCAACCGAAATTTACCGCGAACTCATTGACCGCAGAAAACGCTATTGGGAGATTAGACAAAAAATTGATAATGGCGAAATTTCCCATATTAACGACTTTATTACTTACAACCTCAACATCCGTCAGTTTGCACAAGATGTGGTAGAAAACACCAACGACCCCGAACTGCTGAAAAACTTTTACAAAGCACTCAACAGTGTTACCATTCTTGACCCCACTTGTGGCTCAGGTGCGTTTTTGTTTGCGGCAATGAACATTTTAGAACCCTTATATGAAAGCTGCCTGCAACGAATGGAAAACTTTGTTGCCGAAGCACCCAAAGGCAAATACAAATTTTTTGAAGAAACGCTGGCACAGCTAAAAAGCCCCGAACACCCCAACCTGCAATACTTTATTTACAAAAGCATTATTCTGCGGAATTTGTATGGGGTGGACATCATGAAAGAAGCCGTTGAAATTGCCAAACTGCGTTTATTCCTCAAACTCGTTGCCACCGTTGATGCCGATTACCGCAAACCCAATTTAGGTTTAGAACCTTTGCCCGATATTGATTTTAATATCCGTGCAGGAAATACGCTGATTGGCTATGCTACAAAGAAAGAGATTGACGACTTGCAGGGAATGTTTGTAACACAAGAGATGAAAGATGAAATACTGGAAGAATGCGACCTCGTTTCACGGGCTTTCCAGCGTTTTAAAGAAATTCAGCTAAAAGGGTACGAAAACAAAAAAGAGTTTACCAAGGCAAAAACAGAATTGATAAGTCGTTTACAGAAACTTGCAAACAACCTGAACAAAATTCTATACAAGCAACATTACGAGAGCATGGATTATGAAAAGTGGTTAGAAACCCATCAACCCTTTCATTGGTTTGCGGAATATTATGAGATTGTTCAAGGAAATGGAGGTTTTGATGTGATTATTGGGAACCCGCCTTATGTAGAGTATAGAAAAGTAGGCTATACAATTAGTGAAAGTAACTTTCAAGTTGATTTCAAATCAGACATTTATGCTGCAATTATTGAGCGAAGCAAATCTATTCTAAAGAAAAATGGAAGGATTTCAATGATTGTTCCAATCTCAATCTTTTCAACAGAAGGATTTCTTTCTTTACAAAAATTCCTACTTAAGTCATTTTCTCTTATTTACGTTTCAAATTATGCTGATTCGGCAAAACTTTTCCAGGGGATAACTAAAAGAGTTAGCATTGTAATTTTTTCAAACAGTGAAGAAGCGAAAGCGTTTTATCAAACAAATTATCTTAAAGAATATTTTAATGAGAATCTTCTCAAAAATATTTCATACCAAAAACTTGAAAAGATTTACTATACAGTTCCTGGTGCGACACCAAAGATTTCTTCAAATATTGAGGTTTTAATTCTTTCCAAGATATTTTCAAATAAAAACAAAACGCTTTCTCACTATACTTTAGCACCGAAAAAAAGTTTATTCTTTACAAGGACTCTAAGAAATTTTTGCCTATTTCATATTGAGAAGCCTTTTCGGCTGGATAATAAAAATAAAAAAGTTTTTGCGTCAGAAATTATTGAAATTGGTTATTCCACGGAATACTACGATGGAATAATATCTGTCTTGAACTCAAATCTTTTCGTTTGGTTCTATAATCTATTTTCAGATATGCGACACATAAACAAAGGATTGAACAATCAATTTTCAATTCCTAGTACCTTGAAAAATAAACTATTTGCCAATTTGTCTGAAAAACTGATGGACTCATTTGAGAAAAATGTTTTGCTTAGAACTCCTAATGCCAATGGAATCATTGAAAGATACTATCAACCAAGAAAATCCAAATCCATCATAGATGAAATAGACACAGTTTTAGCCCAACATTACGGTTTTACAGATGAAGAATTGGACTTTATCATCAACTACGATATTAAATACCGTATGGGCAAAGAATTAGAAAGCGAAGACGAAGAATGATAAAAGAAAGCCTTGGCAATACCGACCTTTTAAAGCTACCAAAAACAGCTTTTTTATGCAGCCGCAAAGTGCCAGCATCGGTTGTATTGAAATGCTATGATTGGGCAATAGAACAAAGAGAAAAAGGGAATTGTGTTATCAGTGGTTTCCATAGCCAAATAGAAAAAGATGTATTGCATTATTTACTCAAAGGTAAACAGCCCATCATCTTAGCATTGGCAAGAGGTTTAAAGGAAAAAACGGAACCTGAATTTGAAAAACCAATTGAGCAAGGCAGACTACTTATCATTTCACCATTTGACAAACGAACAAAAAGAGTAACAGAACTGACAGCAGAAACAAGGAACAAACTAATGATAGACCTTGCGGACAATATCACCGTTGGTTATGCAAGTGTAGGCGGACAATTAGAAGAACTATTAAAAGGAATTGAGAAACCAATAAATAAAATAGTATGAGCCACCGCATTTTGCAAGCACATTGCCAAAGCCCCACACCTGTCCTGAGCTTGTCGAAGGAAGCCAACCCGCAAGGCAAAGCTTTGTCAAAGAGCTTGCAAAGCCGACCCAAAGAAATGCGAAGCATTCACGAACACCTTTGCCAACAAAAAATGAAGTGAGTAAAAATTGAATTAAAAAAAACCTCCACCCTTCAGAAAATAAAAAATACGCAACCGCACAAACCAAAACGACAAAGAAAATGACAGAGAAACTCAATAACGAGAATGGTTTTCAACGGTGGACAAACAGAAGGCCTACTGGTAACATGCGTTTGGCTCAATGGCGGGTGATGTGCAAACTTGAAAGTTTTTGGTTCATATCAAATTCAGTGCTGGTTTACAGAGAAGAGCTTCAGAGGCTGCGGTCTGGACCAGTCCTAAATCCCCCACTTCGGCAAGCGCCAAAACGTTAGCTGCCTTTATAGGATGACAACGACAATATCAAACAAGACAATATTAAAATATTAAAATGGGACAATTTGACAAACCTCTCGGTAAGGCTTCTCAGACTGAGCAGGACACGACAAACAAAAAAGTCAAGCAGATAATTTTCAACGAAGTGACCGAATTTGACTACTCGGACTTTGAAAACTTAAAAGAAAATAAATCTTATGACAGGTTTTTCGCTGGCAACCTTAAATTACCAAGTGGACAAGTTGTTTCAGCAGACCCAATGTATAGAGAATCAGGACTTCCACAATCCTGGAGTGTAACACCTGGGGACTATCCAGTTTACCTTTACATTGGACTTGAT
>JBKBNI010000005.1:0-181100 GCA_046295455.1 Thermaurantimonas sp.
GCTGTTAACAGCCTCTATTTGAAAGGTAATTACAACCTCAGTGTTACCTGTGATCCCACTGTAAATGCTGTTAACAGCCTCTATTTGAAAGGTAATTACAACTACGATAGCAAATCTCACGTCGTTTGTTATGCTGTTAACAGCCTCTATTTGAAAGGTAATTACAACCTGTTAGCGGAGATGGAGCGCGGGCCGGGGACTGTTAAAAGCCTCTATTTGAAAGGTAATTACAACCTGGAATAGAAAAAAAGATATTTATTCGATTGGAATTAATGAACTAATATTTTAAAAAAAGATATTTTGATTATACGTAAATGAATATTTTAAATCATTTAATAATATAAAATTTTTATACTCTTTGGGTTAATTTCAAATACTACAATATTTTTATTTACACAGAATAACATGTAAGCTGTATCAACGATTTGAAATTTACTAAACTACTGTTTTTGTAAGCAGCGTTCGCTGAAGATATCCTTTGAATTTCAGAACGGGCATCCCCTCATGCACCATTAGCTGCCGATCATCTACCGGCCAAAGTATTTTGGCTGCGGCATCGACACCAATACTATGCGCTGCAGCGTGCCCTGGCTTTATTAGTCAGGCCGGGTAAGTAGTCAATAGCCCGTATCCCGCCAAGGCAGCAGGGATTGCGGAATCCGTTAATAAATGCCCAAAAATGGTGTCTCTCCGCCTTGTGTATGGGGTTGAGATTACTTTTGTTACAGATTATAGACCTTAATTCAAAACGCTTTACCACCAATGAGTATGCCTAAATTTCTTCTCGCTGACAATACAGATTTTCCTGATGATATATTCGTCATCCACACGGAGTTTCCGCGTTTTATCCTCAATATGTACAACGATGAGTTGGAATGGCTCGATGACGTGGACTTTGGTGAAGAGGATGATGTACCAGCCGAAATCATGCAACTTCTCGAGGAGGCAGATAAGTTTTATGACAGAGAAATGGATCGTTACGAAAATTTCGACGGCGAATAATCCCCTCATTCCGACACAGCTTTAAAACCTTTTCACTGTGACCCGGTGTTAAGGTTTTGTTTTTTTGTATAAAATCATGGACGTAAAACCATACAACAGCGAGGGGAGTAAAAAGGAGCAGGTGGCCGAGATGTTTGACAACATATCGCCCCGGTACGACTTTCTCAACCACACCCTCTCCCTGGGAATCGACCGGCTCTGGAGGCGAAAACTTTTAAAACTCGCTTCTGGTGCTAAGCCCAAATACATACTTGATGTAGCTACCGGTACCGGCGATCTGGCCATTGCCCTTGCTCGCCTGAATCCAGATACAATCATCGGGGTAGATATTTCTGAAGGTATGCTTTCATTCGGCCACAAGAAAATAGAAAAACTCGGTCTCAACGACCGCGTCGTTCTGCAAAAAGGAGACAGCGAGGCACTCGATTTTGAAGACAATACCTTTGACGCAGTCACAGTAGCCTTTGGAGTGCGCAATTTTGAAAACCTGGAAGCGGGACTTTCGGAGATGCTGCGCGTCACAAAAGAGGGTGGCAAGATTTACATCCTCGAATTTTCAAGGCCTGAGGTGTTTCCGTTTGCCCAGTTGTATTCGTTTTATTTTAAAAATATTTTGCCGCGTATCGGTCGCTGGCTCAGCCGAGACAGCCGTGCATACAGCTATCTGCCGGATTCGGTGGAGGCATTTCCGTACGGGCAAACCTTTGCCAACATTTTGAAAAAACTCGGATACAAAGACGTCCGCATACACACGCTGACCCTCGGAGTCGCTACCATATACGAAGCGACAAAATAATGATTCAACATGTTCGTTTACTGTACAATGACATACATTCGGCGGATAATCGTTCTTCTGGGAATTCTCTTCGGGAGTAATGCCTACGGGCAGAACATCCTCAATCTACCCACCTACACAAGCAAACCGTATCACTTCGGATTTTACCTGGGAATCAACTGGTACAATTTCCACATTCGCCACAAGCCGAATTTGGATGAGTTTCCGGGCTACTATTCGACCCTGACGCGGGTAGACCCGGGATATCACGTCGGCATTATCTCGGATCTTCGCCTGGCCAATCATTTAAATCTTCGGTTTAATCCGGCCTTTGCGGCCACTGTCCGAAGGCTTGAGATCGATACATACAATCCCAATTTTCAGCGCCGGCAGGTGTATATACGAGATGTAGAATCGTCATTTGTAGAGCTACCGTTGGAGCTGAAGTTTTCGAGCAAGCGGATTGGCAACTATCTGATGTATCTGACCGGTGGCCTCCGCTACAATATCGACTTGTCGTCACAGGAGGATGTACTGGACGACGAACTGTTTAAAATCCGTCGGAATGACCTGGCCTACGAAGTGGGCTTTGGCATAGACCTCTTTTTCGAGTACTTCAAGATGTCGCCACAGATCAAGGCAGGATTTGGATTTGCCAATTTGCTGGTCAATGACGGCTCGGTTTACGTCAATAATATTGACAAGATTTACACCCGTTCGGTTCTGTTCTGTATTACCTTTGAATAAGGAAGCGTAAACGTGGTAAGGGAAATTGAGATTTCATCACTGCCCTCCCTGGCCTACCAGGCAGATTATGTCAAAGCCCGGATCACCCAAATTCTTTCTGTACATCCCGGGGAGATTTCGGGATACAGGGTGCTAAGGTATTCCATCGATGCCCGGCGAAATCCTGTACAGATCGTGCAGCGCGTCCAGGTAGCTCTGGGCGAGCCACTGCCCGGCGATGAACTGACCCCACTGGTATACAAGAATGTAAAGGATGCGCGCAACCGCGTATTGGTCGTTGGATTCGGGCCAGCCGGTATGTTTGCTGCGTTGCGTCTTATAGAGTTGGGCATTAAGCCAATTGTCCTGGAAAGAGGATTCGATGTTCGCACCCGAAGACGCGATCTAAAAGCTGTAAACAGAGATCACATCGTGCATCCCGATAGCAACTATTGCTTTGGTGAGGGAGGGGCGGGGACTTACTCAGACGGCAAGCTCTATACCCGATCGACCAAGCGGGGAGATGTACGACGTATTTACGACCTGCTCGTACATCATGGGGCAAATCCATTCATCCGTGTAGACGCACATCCTCACATTGGCACCAATAAACTGCCCGGTGTGGTGCAAGCCATCCGGGAGCGCATACTGGAGCACGGAGGGGAGATTCATTTCGGTACACGAGTTACAGACTTTATCATTAGGGGCAGGCAGATTGTGGGGGTGGTCACCCACTCCGGAGAGCGCATACAGGCAGATGCCGTACTTCTGGCTACCGGGCATTCGGCACGGGATATATTTGAACTGCTTCATCAGAGAAATATTTTTATCGAGCTCAAACCTTTCGCTTTGGGTGTGCGGGTAGAGCACCCTCAGTCGGTCATAGACCACATACAGTATCATGGCATGGAGCGAGGAGAGTATTTGCCGGCAGCCAGTTACAAGCTGGTGCATCAAGTGGCTGGACGCGGGGTGTACAGCTTCTGCATGTGTCCGGGGGGATTTGTGGTGCCGGCAGCCACTGCACAGGAAGAGATCGTGGTCAATGGCATGTCACCCAGCAAGCGCGACGGCAGGTTTGCCAACTCTGGGATCGTAGTAGAGGTCAGACCCGAAGACCTGTCCGACTACCATCACTACGGACCTCTGGCAGCGCTCAGATTTCAGCAGTCGGTCGAGCATAGCGTTTGGGAAGCCGGGGGCAAAACACAAAAAGCCCCGGCACAGCGACTTGTGGACTTTATACACCAGCGGGAGAGCCGGTCGCTGCCGGAGTGCTCGTACATACCCGGACTCGTACCGGCTGATATTGCAGGTATACTTCCCAAATTCATAAGTGATCGGCTGAGAGAGGGTTTTATCGCCTTTGGAAAAAAAATGAAAGGATACCTCCACGAAGATGCACAAATCATCGCTACCGAGAGCCGAACCTCTTCACCGGTGCGCATTCCGAGAGTTACCAGCACGCTGATGCACCCCGACGTAGAGGGTCTCTTTCCGGCAGGGGAGGGCGGAGGCTATGCCGGTGGCATCGTGTCTGCCGCCATGGATGGAGAGCGGACAGCTGAGAAGATTGTTGAATATTTGCAAAAAAAATGATCGGATTATGCGGGCATTGGTGATCGGTGCGACAGGAGCGGTAGGATCAGAAGTCGTGAGGCAGCTACTTGCCAACGATTCGTGGACAAGAGTCCGCGTCTTGGCACGCAGGCCGGCGACAGAGACGCATCCCAAACTACAATGGTATGCCGGCGACCTCCTTTCAGACGATTTCATTTCTTCTCACCTTGGAGAGATTACACACATTTTTATGTGCATTGGTAGCACCAGAAAAAAGACTCCCGACCGGCAAGTGTATCGGGCCATCGATTATGGTATTCCGGTACGTACCGCTACACTTGCTTCCAGGACTAATGTTTACCATATGCTGGTGGTCTCTGCAATTGGCTCAAACGCCAAGAGCATGATCTTCTATTCCCGGATGAAAGGTGAAATGGAGCGGGACGTTGCGGCTACTGATGTGCCAAGAGTTGACTTCTTCAGACCCTCGACCATCATTGGCTCTCGACCTGAAAATAGACCTCTTGAAGACTTTGCCATTAAAATCGACAGGTGGTTTGGAAGATTGATTCCGGATGCATACCGGGCCGTAACGGCGCAACAGATTGCAAAGGTCATGATCGCCAAAGCTCGCGAAACAGAAGAGGGCAGATTTATTGTCGGGAATGAGGAAATATATCGGTTCAGATAATCTTTGATGTTTTACACAGCGGGCGTTTCGAGATTCACTCCGATACTACTGTCTCCAGACTGCACAGTTAAAAGTATTGCTCTGAACAGTGCGTAGCCATTCGAAGCAGATTGCTTGCCAATTGCATGCTATGTGTGGTGCATATTGCGCTGAAAATTTTTGTATCTAGAGACATTTCAGCTTCTATCGATATTCTTCCGGTTTTTTACACAGACTCTACGGTGTCAGATATAAATTAAAGCCTGGGTCAGGGGTGGATCTGAGCAGTTGATGTAGAGGAGGGATTTCTTTGTTCCTTACATTGTTTCCCACATGCGCTTCCAGGTTACTTTTTATTTGAGATTTTTTATACAATTTCGTTGAAAATTCTCACCTCTTCACATTTGGTTTTTTGTTTGAGCCAATTTCGTAGTTTTTTTTCATCGGAC
The DNA here is from genome assembly GCA_046295455.1 of Thermaurantimonas sp. Lineage (GTDB taxonomy): Bacteria > Bacteroidota > Bacteroidia > Flavobacteriales > Schleiferiaceae > Thermaurantimonas. Next base: position 5,183 of record JBKBNI010000005.1, read on the forward strand.
TCACTCAATTTTTCTTTTGATTGAATAATGATAACAGGGATATTTTTTTGAGAGGTAACCGAGTCGGAGCGTTGAATCGCTTCAGAATACAGAAAATTGTGTATTTGAGGATAAATAGGTTTAATCTCATTTAGAAGTTCATTCCCAAAATTTTGTTTTATTTCAATGCTGTCAATTTTTGCTTGTTTTCGTTGTAATAACTCATTCAATCTCAAAATTTCTTCTTTAAGTTTGATTGTTTCCAGATCCGGGTCATTTATATTCGAAAACGTCAGACCTTGCTTGATTGTGATATTTTGGGGATCAATTTTGAAATTCTTAGATTTTTCCAGGATATCATTTTTTTGCTCCTCAGAGAGGGGTCTACCGCCATATACCAGTGTGATGGCTCTTTTTTTGTCGTCAATTTCGCTTTTCAGCAGATAATTGCCTTCGTAGATCGTGATGCTCCCGATAAACAGGTTTGCATGCTGTATAAATTTTTCTTTTTCAATGAGTTTGTAACCAAAAAATATACTTGGCAGAAGAACCAGGGTGATGACAGTGGTGATTGTGCTGTTTATTCTCTTTTTCTGAGATGGGTCAATGATGGTTCGGATGGGAAACTTTAGCAATTGTGAGACCCAAACTGCTGCCAGAGCGATAAAAATGGTATTGATCGTAAACAGGTAGAAAGCGCCAAAAAAGAAATTGAACTGCGCGGTTGCCAGTCCGTAACCTGCCGTACACAACGGAGGCATCAGTGCCGTAGCAATAGCTACACCTGGGATCACGTTTCCTTTTTGCTTGCTGCTGATCGCAACGATACCAGCTAAACCTCCAAAGAGCGCAATTAATACATCATAGATCGTCGGGCTTGTTCGTGCAAGCAGTTCTGAATGGGCGGTGGATATAGGACTTAAAGCAAAATATGCGGCTGAAGCAGCGAGACTGGTTAATATGGCAAAGGAGTAATTTTTAATGGATTTTCGAAACAACTCAAAGTTGTATGTAGCTATGCTGTAGCCCATTCCATTGATTGGCCCCATCAGCGGAGATATCAACATGGCTCCAATGACCACTGCCGTAGAGTTCATATTGAGACCGACAGAAGCTACAATGATTGCAAAAATTAAAATCCAGAGATTTGTACCTTTAAAAACGATTCCTTTTTCAATTTCTTCATATACTCTATCGTGGTTTTCAAGCTCTGATTCCAGATTAAAAAAGTGGAGGAACTTTTTAAAAATAATAGCGAAATTCATTTCTTGTATTTTTAGATAGAGAATTTAAGTGAATATACTAAAAACATATTCTGATTTTCTGGTGAGAAATCGGTTTGAATAATTGCACGTTTATGAGCCAGAGAGCTTCAAAAAGTATACAAGTAAACTGATGATTTTTCATCATTTTCATTTCAAGGTTAAGGTGCCGGACTCAGTATACCTTTTATCTGTATGTTGAAATTCCATATTTCAAAACATCACTATCAAAACGATTTTGCAGAGGCGCTAAAGTATAAAATCTTCACAAATAGTATATGCACCGCGATCGGTACAGATGGGCAAGAAGCATTGATAAATGTGATTATCGAAAGAGGGCTCGGGTAATCTTTATAAATTCAAAATATACAACTATTTGATAATAAAATAAATACATCTACAGTATTGAGTACTGGTAGCATAGGCAGGCGCGGTGGTTTGTACCTATCGCTCCTACCTTAGGAATATTTCAATAGTCAAAAGGAATCAGGCAGCTCCCTCACGATCAATCAATTCCCCCGGCACATAATTTTTTGTGTGAATCTCTGCCCGTCATCTGCAGTGAATTTTAATACGTAGATGCCTGCTGCCAAAGGGCCGAGGTGAAGCAAGCTTTCCGGTCCGGAGACGGATTTTTGAAACAAAATTCTCCCGCTCAGGTCAGCCACTTCGACTAGGCCCGGTTTGTTGTTGCGAAGCTTTACATCTTGGTAAAAGGGATTGGGATACACAAATACATCCAATTGGGTAGGTGCGAATTCGTCAAGATTGATGGAGGATGATTTCAGATCACTTTTCCAGACACCTCGTCCATAGGTGGCTGCATACAGCATATTGCTTGTATAATTGATTTCCAGCTCACGTACCGGCACATTGGGAAGACCTTCGAAATAGGGCTCCCACTGGGACATGGTGCTGTCGCGGTAGTATACTCCGATCCCCATACCCAGATACATGGCATTAAGGGGGTTTCCCTCGTGAAAAATGACAGACCATGCCTGAAGGTTTGGGAGATTTCCTGAAATATTGGTCCAGGAGGTTCCTCCGTTCAGGGTTTGGTAGACCTTCTGGTTGGGGAAAAAAGAACTGTACGTGATTACGACGTGATTGGGATTATTGGGATGAATAGCGATGCTGGAGATGTTTAGAAAGGGAAGCGACTGACTGACTACAGACCAGTTTGCACCACCATTGGTGGTTTTCCAAAGGTTATTGCCCTTTGAGAAATAAATAGTAAGCGGATCAGATTTGGACCAGGCCAAAGCCCCTATGGATACATTGTCAGCCGGGGAGATAGAGCCCCAGCTGATTCCTCTGTCGTATGTTTCCCATACAGATCTCCTGCCGACCAGCCAGCGCTGCGGGTCTGTGGGATGTATGACAAAAGGCGTGATCCAGCCTGAGAGCTGGTCGATGCCGTTCATAAAGGGTGTAAATGAATTTCCGCCGTCTACTGTGAGGAGTAGCCCTCCATTTTGGTAGCTGATTACGGCAATGTTTGGATTGGTGTAATCGATTACTGTCTCCATGCCGTCTGCTCCGAAGGCCTGGTGCCAGCTCCCGCTGAGAAAACGACGCATACTCCCGTTGTCCTGAGCTCCAAAGTGGATGATATCGGGATGAGTATGGGAGGTACCAAGTCGATATACCTGTGTGATTTTCAGGCCCTCCGATATATCAATCCATACACCACCACCATTCGTGGCAAGGAAGATACCCCCATCACATCCGGCGTACAAGGTCCCGTTGTAGAATCCAAGGAAATGAATATCCGCATGCACATATGGGAGGTTTTGATTGCTGTATACCCAGTGTGATTTGATTGTAAAGGAGGCACCTCCATTGGTGGATTTCCATATATTTATACCGCCGGCGAAGATGGTGTTGGGATACAGAGGATCTACTGCCAGTGCCAAATCATACCAGGCTTGCCCTCCTGTGCCTATGCCTTGTTCGTCATGGTGGAGGATGTTAGGTGTGGTGGAGCGCACATGAAAGGTGTTGCCACCGTCCAACGAGCGGCTAAGATTTAAAAAACCATTGTCTGCGCCACCAATCAGCGCATATACTACAGACGTATCTGATGGGCTAATGGCCACCTCCATCCTCGAAATCTCCGAAGCGGGAGGTATGGTATCTGTCACCTGTGTCCATGTAAGACCGAAATCGTGGCTGCGGATCAGCTGCTTATGAGCGGCAAATACCGTGTTTGGATTTTTAGGGTTGTAAACAAGGCTTCTGGCATGTAAGTTATGGACGAGAGTCCAGGAGTTGCCTCCATTTACAGATCTGAAGATGCCCTGGGAAGTACTGGCAAGCAGCATGGAAGTATCCTGTGGATGAAGCAGTAACCTGAAAATCCGGATCATCTGATTTTGTGTGTAGCTCAATCCTGTGGGATTCCAGGTTTGGCCGTAATCGGTGGACTTCAACACACCGATTGAATACGTATCTGCGCCGAAATTATCCCCGGTAGCCAGATACAGGACATTGGAGTCCAGAGGATTCACCACCACAGCTCCACAGCCAATAGATGCCAAATGGTCTGTCAGAACCTGATAGGTAATACCCATGTCATAACTTCTCCATAGCCCTCCGGAGGGAGTACATAGATAAAGGGTATTGTTATGAGCTGTATCCATGTATATGTAATTGACCCTTCCCAGGCCGGGACTGTATCCATTGTTCATCACAGACCACGAGATGGGACCAAGAGGCTGCCAGTTGGCGGTCGATTGACTTGACTTTCGGTTGTTTTGTCGCAGATATTGATCCCACTCCGCAGCAAGATTGATGGTCGGAAGCATACTGTCCTGATCAAGGGATTGAAGGGCATTGTACTCCCAGCGCTTGTACACGTTGTAACCTACACCTCTTTGCTGGGCGTTGATGTCTTTAAAATATTCTTCGGCTGAAGTGCGGATTTTTCTGAAATCGCGCTCACCGTTTTGAATCATTTCATACCACTGCTGTCCGTTGATTTCGAAAAGAGCTAAGAAAAAAGCCGCAATCGTTAAAATTCTGGTCATTGATTCAAAGTGTTATATGTCATTCAAATATAAGAAAACACTTCTACACCGGACATCGATTGCTATGGCTGGAGTCAAAATTTTTTTAACTAAAATCAAATATTTGTTCATAATAATCTGTCCAACTGCCGGCATATCTGAATTATCTGAAATCTCTGAACACATCCTGATAAACTCTACGGGTATCACTACTGCCTACCGGAGTTATTAATTGGTGTAAAGGATACGAAATGGCTTAAAATTCCAGGCCTGCTCATGGATAAGAGGGCTCCCTCTCACCGTGGACAATGTTGGACTCCGGTAGCTCGACTTTTTTGAAAAAAATCTTAAAATAGTATTATTTGAAATAATATTTTCTTTAACCAACTCAAAGATATTTTTTTCATACATTCTTTTGTAGAATAGATTAAAAATGAATATCCGCATCACAGGCTCCGGTTGCTATATCCCAACGGAACGAATCACAAATGATCATTTCAAGGACTGTCTGTTTTTAGATGAACAAGGAAAACCATTGCCACAGTCAAATGATGTTATTACACAAAAACTCTTTGAAATAACCGGAATTGAAGAGCGCAGGTATGTCAGCAAAGATCTTGTAGCATCCGACATCGGCTACCTGGCTGCCAAAGAGGCCTTGAAAGATGCTTCAATCAATCCTGAAGAGGTGGATTATATCATTTTTGCACACAATTTCGGGGACGTCCGGCCTAGTGAATACAGGACAGATTCTTTACCTAGTCTGGCGAACAGAGTAAAGCACAGACTTCAGATAAAAAACCCTAAATGTGTGGCATATGATATACTATTTGGCTGTCCTGGTTGGATTGAGGGAGTCATTCAGGCATATGCCTTCATCAAAGCCGGAATGGCCCGAAGATGTCTGGTAATAGGTGCTGAAACTCTTTCCAGGGTTTTGGATATGCATGACCGGGACAGCATGATCTATGCAGACGGTGCAGGTGCTGCTGTCATTGAGGCCTCTGATGACGAAGGGGGCATATTGTCATACGAGTCAGCTTCATACAGTTTGGAGGAATTAAATTACCTCTATAATGGAAAATCATATAATCTAAAGGAAGAAAGTGGTAATTTTTATATAAAAATGCGTGGACGGAAAATTTATGAATTCGCCCTTAAAAATGTGCCTTATGCCATGAAAATTTGCTTAGATAAAGCCAATATTTCAGTTCACCAAATCAAAAAAATACTCATTCATCAGGCCAATGAAAAAATGGACGAGGCTATTATCAAAAACTTTTACAAATTGTATCAGTTGCAGGCTCCTGAAGGGATCATGCCCATGAACATACGCTTTCTTGGAAATTCAAGTGTGGCCACCGTGCCCACGTTGTACGATCTGATTGTAAAAGGTAAACTTGAAAACCACCATATTCAGTCAGGTGATGTCATTTTGTTTGCTTCGGTAGGTGCCGGGATGAATATCAATGCCATTGTATATCAGTACTAAATAGATGTCACACCCGGAAAACCGCCGGTGTGTATTTGAAGCTTTTGCGCAAGTATAATTGTATTGTATCAAAACATAGTCATCTGCCGCGCGGTATTGCGATGTGTTTGTTTGTTTTTTTTGAGACGGAGGTCAAAATCAGGCGGCATTATTCACAAATCAACCTGGCAGGAATGATCTGTGAATAATTCTGTTTTGAAACGACAAGAGATGATTTCAACCATGAAATGCCTTCGGAAAACTAGATGGCGCAGTCCTGAGAATCACATTTACTTTGGTGTACCGATGTATCCCTTACATACTTTAGTTAGCAAATCTGCGTTGAGATTGAAAAATTTCTTGTAAATAACCCGGGAGCCGAAACTTTTATCATCTGATGCAGATATCGACAGCATAGAGCCACAAGATAGGGTATTACAGGCACGGTACATATTTGGACTCATGGTAATGAATCCAAAAGGGCAAATGCGGGTCATGATTGCTCAAAACTTTACACACCTTTTAACCGGCTGCCATTGTACATTTGCCCTTTGATTGATCTAAATATCTGATATTCAAATAAAAAAATGAAAAATAACTTTAAAGATACCGGTTCAAAAGACACTCGTTCGGGTTTTGGAGCGGGATTGCTGGAGCTGGGCAAACGAAATGAACGCGTCGTAGCCCTATGTGCCGACCTGACCGGTTCGCTTAAAATGGATGCATTCAAAAAAGCTTATCCGGATAGGTTTTTTCAGGTAGGTATAGCCGAGGCAAACATGATGGGTATAGCTGCTGGTCTTACTATAGGCGGGTTTATACCATTTACCGGCACGTTTGCCAATTTTTCTACAGGTAGGGTATATGATCAGATTCGCCAGTCGATAGCCTATTCACACAAAAATGTAAAGATCTGTGCTTCTCATGCGGGTCTTACACTAGGGGAAGATGGTGCTACACACCAGATTTTGGAGGATATTGGACTGATGCGAATGCTTCCGGGCATGGTGGTTATCAATCCATGTGACTACAATCAAACGAAAGCAGCTACATTAGCCATATCAGAGTACACCGGTCCGGTATATCTTAGGTTTGGAAGGCCGAAATGGCCAAATTTTACCCCTGAAGATCAAGCCTTTGAAATCGGAAAAGCCATCCGGCTCATTGAGGGTAGCGATGTGAGCATATTTGCCACAGGTCACTTGGTTTGGATTGCATTGGAGGCTCAGAAAATACTTGAAAACAAAGGGATTGATGCGGAAGTCATCAATATTCACACCATCAAACCTCTGGATACAGAAGCCATCTTGCAATCCGTATCAAAAACAGGTTGCGTCGTCACCGCAGAGGAGCACAACCGGTATGGCGGTCTTGGAGATGCAATAGCCCAGGTATTGATGCAAAATAATCCGGTTCCACAGGAATATGTGGCTGTAAATGATTCATTTGGCGAAAGCGGTACACCTATGGAACTTTTGGAAAAATACGGGCTTACACCTGACGCAATTGCAAAAGCAGCCCTTAAGGCAGTCGAACGTAAAATCAAAAAATATTAAAAAGTGGGAATTCAATCTAACATACAAGATTTAAAAATATGGCTTCCACAGGTGCGCCGTGATATTGTACGAATGGTGCACGCCGTTCAGAGCGGTCATCCCGGAGGAAGCCTTGGATGTACCGAATTTTTTGTAGCGCTCTTTCAATACATCATGGATCACGATCCCTCTAATTTCACTATGGATGGTCGCGATCAGGATATTTTCTTTCTCAGCAATGGACACATTACGCCGGTGTATTATTCCGTATTGGCGCGCAGTGGTTTTTTTCCGGTAAGTGAGTTAGCTACTTTTCGCAGAATCAATTCGCGCCTTCAGGGACATCCGGCTACCCACGAGCACCTGCCGGGTGTGCGCGTGGCCACGGGTTCATTAGGTCAGGGTCTCAGCGTAGCCATCGGTGCAGCCCTTGCCAAGAGGCTCAATGGTGACCTGCACACCGTCTATACACTGCAGGGAGATGGCGAACTTCAGGAAGGTCAGATCTGGGAGGCTGCCATGTTCGCTGCGCACCATAAAGTAGATAACCTTGTTGTGACCATCGATCGAAATAACCGGCAGATAGATGGTGACGTCTCGGATGTAATGGATTTGGGCAATCTGAAGGCCAAATTTGAAGCCTTTGGGTGGTTGGTAGCGGAGTGTGACAATGGCAATGACCTAATCGAAATATCCGAAGCTTTGCTGCTTGCCAAAAGCCTGTCGCGCAATCAAAAACCTGTTGTTCTCATTATGAAAACTGAAATGGGCCACGGTGTTGACTTCATGATGGGAAGTCATGAGTGGCACGGCATTGCACCAAATGATGAGCAGTTGAGGCGTGCCCTCGAACAAAACCCTGAGACTTTGGGTGACTATTAGTACTCAATTTTCAGAGAACACATGGGCCATTCACCGTACAAGATTGTATTTTTTGATTTAGACCACACCCTTTGGGATTTTCAGACCAACAGCACTCAGGTGCTGAAAGAGTTGTTTTCAGAGACCAATCTGGGTAGTAAAGGTCTTGATTTCGATGAATTTTACAGTATTTACAATCAGGTGAATGACCACAAATGGGCCTTGTACCGCGAAGGCAAGATCGATAAGTATCGCCTCCGTAAGGAGCGGTTTGCCCATACCCTCCGGCACTTTCATATTGAGGAGCCTCATTTGGGAGAATATTTTGAATCTCAATATGTAGAGAGGTCTCCCCTCAAGACCGCACTGATGCCCGGAGCCCGAGAGGTGCTGGACTATTTGCGCGCAAAATATACGCTTGCCATTATCACAAATGGCTTTACCCATGTACAAATAACTAAACTGAAATCCACAGGCCTCGACAGGTACTTTGCGGCAGTGGTGACCAGTGAAATGGCAAAAGCCAACAAGCCAGAGGCAAAAATATTTGTAACTGCACTGAACATAACCCGAAGCCGAAGAAGCGACGCCATCATGATCGGAGACCATCCCGAAGCTGATATAGCCGGTGCCCGGAATGCGGGTATAGATCAAATCTGGTACAATCACGGAAATCAAACCTCCAACGTGCGGCCTACATACCAAATCACAAACCTGTCGGAGCTGACTAACATTCTGTAATGACTTCGGACATACGTGCACATTACAGAGACACCTTTCGTCTGGCCTGGCCTGTAATGATCGGCCAGCTGGGTCAAATTACCGTAGCCGTGGCGGACAATGTGATGGTAGGTCGCATCGGTGTAGAGCCCCTTGCGGCAGCTTCTCTAGTGAATGGTATTTTTACGGTGGTACTCGTTTTCGGTATAGGTGTTGCCTACGGGCTGACCCCTCTCATTGCCAATGCTCATGGTGCCGGACATTATTCTAAACTTCCGGATTTACTCAATGCTTCCTTTTGGCTCAATGTTTTTTTTGGTGTAATGCTGTTTGGATTGCTGGAGGGGTTTGTCCCACTTCTGGACTACATGAGGCAGGATGAAGGGGTAATCACACTTGCGAGACCTTACATGCGGATAGTCGGAATGTCTATCGTGCCTATCCTTGGATTTTACGCGTTTAAGCAGTTTGCCGAAGGCCTTGGTAATACCCGACAGGCCATGCAAATCACCCTGGCGGTCAATGGTCTCAATATTTTTCTTAACTATGTATTGATTTACGGTAAATTAGGATTACCAGCCCTGGGGCTCAACGGTGCCGGTTATTCGACCCTAATTTCCAGGTTGTGTATGCTGTGTGCAATGGTAGCATTTGTCTTAAAAAGCAACCTCTTCAAAGGGATACAATTTGTTTTTACAATCACACGGGTGCGGTGGAAGCAGGCGCGGGAGATACTCTCCATTGGAGTTCCAAGCGGTTTTCAGTATATTTTTGAAGTCAGTGCCTTTGCAGCTGCATCGGTACTTGCCGGTATGATCAGTCCGGCCAGTCAGGCAGCACATCAGATTGCGATCAATCTTGCATCGGTATCGTATATGGCTGCGACCGGACTGGCCGCTGCCGCTACAATCCGTACGGGTAATCTGCTGGGGAGGCGGGATGGCGTGAATCTCCATTTAGCCGTTCGGACGATCTTGATCATGACGGTTGTATGGATGAGCTTTGCCGGGATTGTGTTTTTGATTGGTAGAAATTTTTTTCCAGCTCTGTATAGCACCGACTCCGAAGTGGTGGAGATCGCCTCTGGATTGCTTGTGGTAGCGGTGTTTTTCCAGATTTCAGACGGAGTACAGGCGGTAGGCCTCGGGGTGATGAGAGGACTGAAGGACGTGAAAATACCTACTTTAATCACATTTGTGGCCTATTGGATCCTGGCGTTACCCGGGAGTTTTTATTTCGGAGTTAATAAGGGTTATGGGGTTTTGGCGATATGGTATTTTTTGGCCGGCGGTCTCACCTTATCGGCAGCCTTGCTGATCTGGAGGTACCGGGTAATCATCGGCAGGCTTAAAACGGAGTTTTTGCACGAACAAAAAACCTTGTAGATAGTTGTCATATTGGGTTAAATTTGCTTAGCAAACAAAAGGGGGGTTTTGTTTGTGTTTTCATGTGTTATGGGTAGGGCGCTGAGAAGCGCCCTATTCTTTTTTCTTCCATTATACCTGCGGTACTTTCATGTGCCCCGCGATGCCTCCAAAGGGAGTCACTTCAAAGCCTACCCTTCGAAGATCTGCCCAAAAGGTAGGATAGCTTTTTGATACTACCCCAGGATTCTGAATTTCAACAGGGTAGAGAAGACCTATGGGTGCGAATGCCATTGCCATTCGATGATCGCCGTAGGTGGATATTTGCATGTGCGTCACCGGCTGAATTTTTCCTCTTATTTCCAGGCTGTGATTCTCCGATCTTACGTTTACAGCGTATTTTGACAATTCGTTATGCAGGGCAGCGATGCGATCGGTTTCTTTGAGAGGAAGCGTGTCCAAACCCGTGAGCAATCCCGGCCGTCCGCTGGCCGAGAGGGCTACGGCCAGAGTCTGTGCCAGATCCGGATTATTTCTTAAATCAGCCCTAAAAAAATCGCATCCCGACACAGAAGACTTACGCAGGCGTATACCCGAACCCAAAAAAACCGTTTCCACCCCAAGTGCTTCAAAATATCCTCTCACGGCGGCATCTCCCTGCATGCTGGGCAAGCGCAGTCCCGGAAGATAGATTTCGGCCTTTCGGCTAAGCAGCGCAATCAGATACCAATATGACGCCGAAGACCAGTCAGGCTCTACACGGACAGTTAACTTCTTAGGCCGGGAGGGGTAAAGCAGGATTTCAGGTAGTCGCACATCCACCCTGAGACCTACCTGCCACATCGAAGCGGCCGTAAGATAAATGTAAGGTACGGACACCGGAGCACCTTTGATACAAATCCGCAAACCATCGGGAAGTGCGCAGCCGATTAGCATCAAGGCCGAAATAAACTGGCTGCTGGTGGATCCATCGACTTCTACCTGTCCTCCTGATAAGTGTGTACCTCTTATCAGCAGAGGGGGATATCCGGGTTTGCTCAAGTATTCAATGTCTGCGCCGATCTGCCGCAGCGCATCTACAAGAGGGCCAATGGGTCGATGTTGCATTCGGCGGGCGCCTGTAAGCACCACACGACATCCAGGTCGGGCTGCGTAATAGGCCGTAAGAAATCTGAGGGTCGTACCGGCCATGCGGCAGTCTATCGTTCCCTCTTTCAGATTTTGTGTCAGGATATCTTTAAGCAAGTTTGTATCTTCGGCTGTGGATAGCCCATCGACTCTAAAGGTACCGGAAAATACTGCTGACAAAATCAGCAAGCGATTGGATTCGCTTTTAGACCCCGGCAGCGAAATCTTTCCAATTACCCTGCTTGTAGGGTGCGACACCCGTGCGAATCCGTGATCTATGCCATGCCACTCCATCTTTGGCAAATATCCCTAATCTTTGGCTCGGGAGGGCTATTTTTGCAAACATTGATTGTTTAATTTCACAATTCTCATGAATTACATTACCGGAGAAGCTCTTCAGACAGACTTTGAGATCTACAGAGAAGAAGTACTAGCTGATTATGCATTGGCCATAGAATCGCGCGAAGCCAGTTTAATAGGTCGCAGAGAGGTTCTTACGGGGAAAGCTAAGTTTGGAATTTTCGGTGATGGCAAGGAAGTAGCTCAGATTGCCTGGGCCAAAGCTTTTAAACCAGGTGACTTTCGCTCCGGCTACTACCGGGATCAAACTTTTATGATGGCAATAGGTGCATTGACTACCCAGGAATTTTTTGCCAGTCTCTATGCCGATACAGATCTGAATCACGAACCTGCCTCCGGCGGCCGGCAGATGAACGGACACTTTACCACCCGCAGTCTCGATGAGCAGGGCAATTGGAAGGAACTGGCCAAAATGAAAAATTCTTCGGCCGATATATCACCCACAGCTTCGCAGATGCCCCGATTGGTAGGTCTGGCGCAAGCCAGTAAGATCTACCGGGAGATGGGTGAATGGTCCGAAAAATCAAAATTTTCTAACAATGGAAATGAAATTGCCTGGGGAACCATCGGAAATGCCTCTACCAGCGAAGGATTGTTTTTCGAAGCGATCAATGCTGCCGGTGTCCTTCAAATACCTATGGTAGTCAGTGTCTGGGACGATGATTACGGAATCTCCGTCCACAATAAGTATCAGACGACAAAAGAAAGCATAAGCGAAATATTATCCGGATTTCAGCGTGGCGAAAAGCCGGGATATGAAATATTTGTGGTAAAGGGATGGGACTATCCTGCCTTGCTGGAAACGTATCGAAAAGCCGGTGCGCTGGCTCGTACCGAGCACATACCTGTACTCATTCATGTAGTGGAGATGACCCAGCCTCAGGGACATTCTACATCCGGCTCCCATGAGCGCTACAAGTCGGCGGAACGTCTCGAATGGGAACGGGAATTTGACTGCATTCGCCAGATGCGTCTCTGGATCGAACGCAATGGCATAGCTACTCCGGAAGATCTGGACGAACTTGAAAAAAAGGCAAGAAAACAAGCCCGTGAAGCAAAAAATCGCGCATGGAACAATTATCTGACGCCAATTTTAAATGAACGAGCCCATGCTATAAGTCTCCTGCAGAAGCTGGCTTCAGAATCAGAATCAACTGTCGGCCAAGAAATTCTGGCGCAGTCACAAAAACTTGGCAAAATCACCGAACCCCTGCGCCGGGATATAATCTCTACTGTCCGCAAAGTGCTTCGCCTGACTTTAAAAAGCCCCGGTCAGGCGCGGGATGAGTTAATCCAATGGTTGGATGACTACTCCAGAGTTCACCAGACACGTTTTAGCAGTCACCTCTACAGTCAGAGTCCGTTATCGGCATTGAATATCCGCGAGGTAGCACCAGTATATACAGAGAGCTCACCTGAAGTAGATGCACGCGTGGTACTGCGCGAAAATTTTGACTTGCTGCTCTCCAGACGACCAGAGGTATTCATCTTTGGAGAAGACAGCGGTAAGATCGGAGATGTAAATCAGGGTCTCGAAGGCCTGCAAGCCAAACACGGGGAAATGCGCGTGGCCGATACCGGCATTCGTGAAGCCACGATCCTTGGTCAGGGAATCGGCCTGTCTATGCGTGGCCTTCGTCCCATTGCCGAGATCCAATACCTGGATTACCTGCTCTATGCCTTGCAGATAATGAGTGATGACCTGGCAACAGTACAATATCGAACCGTTGGTGGCCAGAAAGCTCCCGTAATCGTCCGCACGCGTGGTCACAGACTTGAAGGAATTTGGCACTCAGGCTCACCAATGGGCACCATTGTTCATTCCATGCGAGGGATTTATGTGCTGGTGCCGCGCAATATGACTAAGGCAGCCGGCTTCTACAATACCATGCTCGACAGCGATGATACCGCTCTGATCATCGAGTGCCTCAACGGATATCGGCTCAAAGAGCGGATTCCTGATAATCTTTCTGAAATCCGCACTCCCATTGGTATCGTTGAAACAATCCGTGAAGGAAGTGACCTTACCGTAGTAACCTATGGATCCAACTGCCGCATAGCTATGGAAGCTGCTGAAGAACTTGAAAAATTGGGTATCCACATTGAAATCATCGATGTACAATCCCTGTTGCCCTTCGATCGCAACCATGATATTGTCAAAAGCCTTCAAAAGACCAATCGCATCATCTTTTTCGATGAAGATGTGCCGGGAGGTGCCTCAGCCTACATGATGCAGCAGGTTCTAGAAGTACAAAACGGATATCGCTGGCTTGATTCGGCTCCGCGTACGCTTACTTCCAAGGAGCATAGACCTGCATACGGTTCAGACGGTGATTACTTTTCCAAGCCCTCGGCAGACGACCTCTGCGACCTTGTAATCGAAATGCTCAAAGAAGCAGAACCATACAGATTTTAATAATCTCAAAGGCATAATGGCACAGTCATTTGTGGCGATCACAATAGTTTGTTGAGCATGATATCAAAAAGTCATTTTTTTTCAGTATGGATAATTTGCACTCTGTTTGCAGGGGCTTCGGTGCATGCATCCGACCAGGAATTTTCTTACGAAAACAAAGTGTACAGCCCAAGCATAAAAACCATCCTCCTTCATCCGGTAGGCAATGAGACCGGTTTCCCAGCCATACGATTAAATTCCGGTGACCGTCTGCTGCTACGTTTCGATGATATGGACGAAGGGGTCAAAAATTACCAATACACCTTTGTACATTGCAATGCCGATTGGACTCCCTCGCGTCTTTCAAAAAACGAATACCTTGACGGCATGACGGATAACTTTATCCCAAATTATGAATTTTCGTTCAATACCTTCTATCCTTATACACATTTCTATCTAAGTTTTCCAAATCAAAATGTGCGTTTCAAAATTTCTGGAAACTATTTGCTCATCGTGTATGAAAACAGCATCAGTAAGCCAGTATTAACCCGTCGGTTTATTGTATTTGAAGAAATTGCCAATGTGGGTGTGGATATTCGCAGACCTACAGATGTACGTTATAACAACACCCACCAGGAAGTAGATGTATTTTTAAATCACAGCGGGTATGTAATACCTGATCCCTACATGGATCTCAACCTAACCATCCTTCAGAATCAACGTTGGGATAATGCCATTACGACCCTTAAACCCATGTTTGTACAGCCCGGCCGTATCATTTATAATTATGATAACGGCGAAAATCTCTTCCAGGGGGGTAATGAATTCAGGGTGTTTGATATGAAAAATCTCCAGGTTCTCGGCATCGGTATGATGAGAACCGAACTTGACCAAAACAACTGGAATGTTTACCTTTTTCGTGAATCACCCAGACGGACAGAGCGATATGTATTTTGGCAAGATATCAATGGACAATATGTTATACGACGTCAAAATGCAAACAATCCGCACACAGAAGGAGACTATGCATGGGTAGATTTCCAATTGATGGTGCCTTCACCTTTCGCTGACGGCGATATTTTTGTCTGGGGTCAACTCTCCGATTGGCAGTTGCTTCCCGACTTCAGGATGAATTACGATTATGAAAAGCGCGCTTACACAGCCAAATTGCTTTTAAAACAAGGATACTACAACTATCTCTACGCGCTTCAGACCGACGAAGGCAAGGCCGATGTCATGCCTGTAGAGGGAAGCTATTGGGAGACCGAAAACGAATACACAGCCATATTCTACCACCGCGAAATCGGCATCCGATATGATCGGATCATTGGTTTTGCCCGTCTTGCTTCCCAACGCTAATTCACACCAATGGCCAAACTCCTGAGAATACATCCGGACAACCCTCAGCCGCGTCAAATTGCGGAGGTGACTGACGCACTGCAAGATGGAGCCGTTATCATCTATCCTACGGACACGGTTTATTCTTTCGGCTGTGATCTCAGGAAGCAAAAATCCATCGAGCGCATCGCCCGACTAAAGCGGATTAAGCCTGAAAAAGCTGATTTTTCGATAATCTTTGACGACCTGAGCCGTCTGTCAGAATTTACCCGATCGGTCGATAATCCGACCTTTAAACTCCTTCGAAGGGCTCTTCCCGGTCCATACACATTTATTTTGGAAGCCTCCAATGCAATTCCCCGGTATTTTAAGCACAATAAAAAAACCGTAGGCATTCGCATCCCTTTGCACAACATACCCGTCGCCCTTGTACGCGAACTTGGCTTTCCCATCATCGCCAGCAGTGTCCACGACGAAGAAGATGAAATTCAGGAGTACTTTACCGACCCGGAACTTATCTACGAACGCTACAAAAACGATGTGGACATTGTCATTGACGGGGGCATTGGACAGCTTTATGCATCTACCGTCATTGACCTCACTACAGGCGAGCCCTTGGTAGTGAGAGAGGGCATCGGCGGTTTGGAGGTCTTGTAGCAGGATATTTTTATACAAAAAAATTGTTGTCGCACTGCATCATCATCAGAAATCATATTTCTACCAAAATATCTCCACGGAAAATTCCCCCCGGAAGATTCAAGCACTACAGGCAACCTCATTGATATGCCGCCCATGACATCTGCCAAAGGCTGTGAATACCTTGGTGTACGTGTTGAGGTGTAAGAGGCATGTTGTTTGATAAAAAAGAAAAAATCTTCTCAACAACAACCTTACTGCTATGAAAAACAACACCCAGGATGCCAAACGTACAAAGGCACAAAAAATCATCGATGAACTGGGATTGGTCTATGTGGAAGAAGGTGCTCAGGATGTTCTCACATACGACGAAGTAAATGAAGCGCAACAGGCATGGTGCGATGCATTGGTTCAGATTGGCATAATTAAAGAAGAAGGAGGTGATTACCGGCGGTTTGCCGAGCAGGTCATATCCGATTTATATAACTATGACTATGGAAAGGTCTTTTTTAAGCCTACTCTGGCTTTTGGTGCACATACTTTCAGAAATACAAAAAAGGGAGCACTTTCGTACTTTGTAGGAGGTGATCCGGACTATCCTGAAGATACCGGCTTCGCTTTGAAACCTTGGGTAAAAGCAAGATATGAAAATGTGGGAGGAAACAGACAGGGTATCCAGATTTATGGTTCAGTAGCTATTACAATGGGTAATGTATGGTTGACGGACAAGGAAGGAAATGAAGTTATGGTCGATAAAACCTGGGTTTTCCGCAAGGGTAAAGATGGTAAACTTCGCATTATCGTTCATAAGTCTGCACTTCCTTACACGCCTAAACCAAACGAATAAAATAAATGTCCTCAAAGTGTGGGTGCACGCCCATTTGCCACTACTTTAAAGATCCCTTCAAAGGGGTCATTAGTCGATTGGAAGAAAAAGATATCAAATATTTTCCTGCCTCCGATATGGATTTGAGAGGGGATATAAATCGTTTGGAATATGTAGTTTCTTACCTTGATTTTACTTTTTCAAGAAATGATTTTTTTAATCTACCGGGTAATCGGACACCTTTGTACAGGCACAGATATGTATTGAAAGGTCATGTATTTGCGTCAAAAATTGATGGAAATATCAGCAATTCCATTGTAAAATATTATTCCACTCCTTTCGGACATACAAAATGTTTCACTCAGGCATGGCGTACTACGGGGGGTATTTTCGGGTTAAATTTCTGTAAACTGACTTGTGTTTGTTTTGCTTTCGGGTATTTTTGATTCATTGATTATATCAACGTTTTAAGAAAATGAAAAATCTGGTACTTCTTTTTGTCTTTTTAGGTACAGTATCTGTTCATGCTCAACGCAATCAGGCTTTATCTGTATCTGAATGGATCAATGCAGGACCTATGCTGGGGTATGTGCACATGAAAGAGGCTCATCTTTGGATACAGACCAAAAAAACAGCGCGTGTGTCACTTAGATATCGCACCGAGGGCTCTAATACATCGTGGAGTACATCCTCTACGGTAGAGACTGCCTGGCAGACAGCCTACACTGCCAAATTTATTCTCGACGATGTACTTCCCGGCCAAGTTTATGAATACAGAGTCCTGATAAATGGTGCTGAATTAGTCTTTTCTGAGCCTCTGCGATTTAAGACACAAACCGACTGGCGATACAGACAGGATCCACCGGAGTTTGTGATTTTGGCAGGCAGTTGTTCATATTTCAATGAGGAAGCGGCAGACCGCCCGGGCACCCCTTATGGAGGTGACTATCAAATCTTTGAAAATATGGCAAACATGAATGCTGACCTTATGCTTTGGTTGGGAGACAATGTATATACCCGACCGGTAGACTTTGGGAGTAGAAGAGGATTCCTGCACCGATATACACATGATCGTGCCTACCCACAGTTGCAAAAATTCTGGCGAACAGGGAGTCATCTAGCCATTTGGGATGACCATGATTACGGCCCCAACGACGCCAATGGGTCGTATGTAGGAAAGGAATGGGCACATGAGGCATTTCGGTTGTTTTGGGCCAATCCTCCTCTGATGAAATTTGGATGTGAGCAATCCACGGCAAGTATGACAGAATTTAATGATGTTCACATTTTTATGCTCGACAACCGCTCGTTTCGTACGGAAATCATGAACAATGGAGATCATCAGATTTTTGGAAAGGAGCAACTTGATTGGCTGATTAACAATCTTAAATATTCCAATGCTCCGTTTAAACTGGTATGCGCGGGCGGTCAGATGCTAAGCGATGCAAAGGTGTTTGAAAATTTTGCCAATTACGAAAAGGAGCGTGCATATCTGCTCCAAAGAATAGAAGAAGAAAACATCAAAGGGGTCATATTTCTTACGGGCGACCGTCATCACAGCGAAATCTGCATGATGAAGAATGCAAAGGGCCTTACCATCTACGACATCACCACATCCCCTCTGACCAGTGGAGCTGTGACCCGAAAGGTTGAAGACAATAGCTACAGAATGCCCGGAAGTCTGATTCAGCAAAGAAATTTCGTGGCTATGAAATTTTCCGGAAAGCTCAGAGACCGAGTCATGGAGGTTACCTATTACGATTCCAATGGTCAAAAGCTCTTCTCACATACCATTAAAGAAAGGGAATTGTAGGTCTCCAATGTTTATTTAGCAAGGTAGTAGCCAGCAGCACAGAGTGCGATACCGACCACTACACTTAAGACCACATAGGCAAAGCCTACGATGAATTGACCATTTCTGATCATGAGCAGAACCTCCTGCGAAAAAGAAGAAAAGGTGGTGAATCCTCCCAAAATACCCGTGGCTAAAAAGATCCTTTCGGTATCTGTCAGCCAATCGCGTTCCCAAAGAGCCAGCACAATACCAATGAGTAAGCTGCCAACAGCATTTACCACAAATGTGCTTACCGGATAGCCTGTTCTCAGAGCAAATTGAGCAACCACGGACACCAGATATCTCGATGCTCCACCTAAAAAACTACCAACTCCGGTAAGCAGTGCAAATTTTAGTGTTTCCATTCCTTTTCGTTTTTTGGATAATATGTTGACGGAGAATCGACAGAAGTATCCGGCTCCTCAAACTGAAAATCCTCTGCTTTGCGCTTGCGCCGAACCCGTAGAATGTCATGATACCAGGAATCAAAATTTGTTCGATATGTAAGGCCTACGCCCTGAGCATAGTCGCCTACTTGTTCCAGGCCGATTCGATTCTGAAGTGATCGGTTAAATGCTTTTGCCCGAAATTTTCCATCAGAAGTAATCAGATATTCCAGTTCTACATCGCCTGCAAAATCATTTCGGCGGGTTGTACCCCCGTTTTGCTGGGTTGAAAGGTCAAAATTTGTGTTAATGACAAAGCGATCATTGAACAGGGTAGTGGATATACCCAACTCCAGGTCTTGCTGTTGATTGATGCTTCCCTCTTGTCCTTGCAGATTGGTCTGACTATATCCAAGGCGTATATCAACTCCTTTTATTCGTTGTGCCAATAGATTTGAAATTTGTGAGACGAATGCATCATACACAAGTGTAGCTCCCGGAGCAGAAGTGCTTACTGCAAAATCATCTGTCATAAAACTGTTGAGTAGTAATAGTGAAAAGGCCTGTCGGGTAAGTTTATCGCGGTCAGCCAGAGCATTGTTGATTTCCGTCTGCACCATTGGAGCCGCACGAGGTACCTTAATGTCAAATGAAATCTCAGGTCTGAGCATCACGCCGGTAATCTTAAGTAGCAGATCTACCTGAGTTCGTGTATTAAGATAGCGTTCATCAGTAAGTAATCCTCTCAATGTAGTACGTGTCGTATAGCGTGTCGTAATGTCAAGATTGGCTGCCAGAGGATCTCCGGTAAATGTAATGGTGCTACCGGGTTCAATAATGAACTTTCGGGATACAAGTCCTTGAAAATTGAAATTATACACACCTTTAGTAATTTGATAATTACCAACCAGTTTTATATCACCAGATGGAGGTACCATAAGCGAAATACGACCTTGTCCATTAGCCCGCATCATATCATTATACCGGTCATCGAGGATCAATTGTGCTTCAGCCTCAGGCGTTACATCGATACTAAACCTGAGTGTAAGACCACCGAAATTCACAGGTTGACGTTTTTCCGGTAAATCTTCATCGTCCTTTTCTACAAAGTTTATAAACGATTTACGTCCTACTTCAGTGGGGTTATTGAGCGGAAGAGCGAATAGAGTGCCGCGCTCTGTTCGCACATTTACATCAATTACCGGTTCATCTGTAGGTCCGGTAATTAATATTTTACCTGTTACATAGGCAGTACCGTAATATAGGTCACCGGATGTAGCATTGGTATTTAGTGCAAGAAATCTGTTGGCATCAATCCCAATATTAAATCGGAAGTCCTTGAAATCTCTGTGGGTGATTTTTCCGTTTAAAGTAGCCTTACTGGCCGTTTTGGTGTCACGGACAATCATTTCTGTGAAATTGATCTCACGATTGGTGACTGTCACACTGGGCACTCCCTCAAAGTTGTAATCCGTACCCAGGAGTGGTATAGTAAGACCGAGGTTGGGAAAATTCATCTGCCCTTTAATATCCAATGCACTTGTGCGACCTTTTACTGCAATTTCACCATTTACAGTACCCCTCAGATTTTTCACGAATTCACCTAACACAGGCGAGAGGGCGTTGAGTCTAAATCTATTTGTTTTGCATATTAAATTAAATTCCGGAGTGCCAAAGGTGGTCATAATTCCACTGATTTCAAATGTTTTTAATTCTCCTCTTTGAATATAGCTCGCGATATCCATTTTTTTTGTCTCGACGTTCCAATCTGAACTGAAATAAAAATCACCTTGATAATACCCGTTGATACGTAAAGAGTCAATCTCAAAATCAGATGCAAACTTGGGTTCATTAAGTAAGTCATTCACTAAAATTTCTCCCTTCATTATTCCATCCATTGTAGAGTGCAAGGGCTTCAAAAAAATATTAAATAAATCGATTCTAAAATTGTCTACATTTATCCGTAATATTTCATATGCATTTTGAGAAATAACGCCGTTCACTAAAATGGATCTTGGTCCATTCAGAATTTGAAAATTGCTAATATAAATTCTCTCCGGCTCAAAGTCAAAATAGTTAGCAGGATTTATTACAAAAGTTTCTACCCCTATATTAAATTCAGACCTGTCAAAATGAAGTCTGTAGTGATCATTTAAATTTTTGACAAGCCAACCGTCAATGTGTCCTTCGCTTCCCAGAGAATCGATCAATGTCCAGAGTAGTTCAAATGCATTTGAATCCGGGGTGTTGTCTAAACGAAACTGCACAGTATTAAAAACAAGATCATCATATTTAAAATTTGATGCAAGGATCAAGCCTTCAGCACCGGAATCGGAGGTGTGATTCCACGACGTGGTAAACTGTCCGGAATAAATATTTTTGTATCGAATACCTCGACTTTTCAGTTCTAATGAAATTTCCGTACGTGCACCATTGTAGGCAGCTGTAATTTGTGTTCCGGGTTCTACATTCAAATCCTCCAGATATAAGAGTGCGAACATCGCATTTAAGTTTTCAGTCTGTAGATTTACTTCAAATGATTTATCCTGATAAGGATGCTTTTGATTTGAAATTCTGCCCAATCTTTTATAAAACCAATCATGTATGTATTTATGCACCTCAAATAGATGGAAATTTCCCACAACTTTCATGGAGGCAAAATCCGATTTGAGCTCAAATTGATTTTCTTTCTGGTATTTTTTAGATATTATTTTTATGCTTTCAAAATGGTAGTTTCCCAGTGAGTTTTCAGCGAAAATATCATTGATTACGATATTTCCTGTAGGATTTTCAGCTTGTCCAAGATCAGCAATTCCACTGACCAAAAAACTAAGAAATACAATGCTGTCAGAAGTCCATTTCAAAGCATGGGGATTAGATTTCTCCAGATTGAAATTGAATTCAGTAAAGGTTGAGTTATTTTGATGGGTATATCGAAAGACAGAACTGGCTGAAATATTCGGATCCTTGATATAAAATTTTCCATTGTAGTTATTTTCTTTCAATATAAACTCTGACAAGTCAATGTTTTGATAAGTGTAATCATTAAAGTACAATTTTTGTATAGTTCCTTGGGCAGAAAGATTCATTTTTTCGGGCTCAAAACCTCTACCTACTACATGAACTGACGCTGTGGTGCTTCCAAGACTTTCTACATCAAAAATTCGTCCGATATCTACATTCTTTAATCCAATCTGACCCATATATGAGGGCTGGTTATTAAGAAGGCTCATCTGGAAGTTCAACCCGATTTCTTCCTCATTTTCAAAATTGATTTGAACCGCAGTTACAAATTCCTTTGGTGTGCCTTCAAATCCACCTTTGACAGTCAGAAAAATATTTTTTCTCAAAAAATCAGGAAGGTCTATACCGGCGAGTGTCTCCACAAGGGATGCACTTTCGCCCAATTGAGTTTTGAAATCGCTGATGCGTACACGAATGAATGGATTCTCCGGGTCGGAGATGACATTTTGAAGGGAGACTTCCCCGTGGTATTGGGTGTAATTTCCGACCTCCAGATTTGACGCTTCCACGATAAAATCGTTGAGCGTACCGTAGGCATGTCCATCGATTTTAATATCTGGGATATCCGGAAATACGGGCAGTAAGGTGCGCATTTCGGCCACATTCACCCATGAATTCCTAAACCTAACCCCGATATCAACCGCATTTTCAAAATTTTGAAACGATTCCGGCGAACTGTACCTGAGGGCGGCATCCATATCCAGCATACTCCTGTCTGTAGTACATTGGAGGTTGGTAATGCTGATATGGTCATTTGAATAGGTGAGTAAGCCCTGGAGATGATGTATTTCAAAATATCGGTGGTCTATGCCATACGCTTTTACAAGATGAGCGGAAATACTGTCTCTCGAAAGGATGAAGTTTCTAAATCGCATATGGGCATTGTGCAGATCAAATTCGGGCAATGTAGGAATGTTTACATCCTTTCGTCTGAATCTAAATTTCTCAAAATGAATGTCGCTGATTTTGAGTTTGAAGTCGCTTTCTGAGCCGGAAGATTCTTCATCCGACAGTTTTTTCAAAAAGCGCATAAATCCGTTCAGACTATCCCCCGGATGTGTGATCAGACAGAAGTGCGTACTGTCGAAATAGACTTTTGAAAAGCCAATGTTTGAAAAATTAGCAGATATGTAAGCTACCGAGGCTCTGAACTGATTGGTATAAATGACGGTGTCACCTTGGTCATCATAGAGAACGACATTTTTCAGGCCGATCTGATTTGGAAAAATGATCTGGAGTTTTTCAACATGGAGATCAATGTTTCTATTGTGTTTTAACCACTTAGTCGCTTTTCCGGCCAGATAGGTCTGCACAAAAGGGTTGGCGAGCAGCAATGCGAGCACTACACCGATAATTGCCATACCTTTGACAGCTTCCAGTGCAATGCGTGCGAGGCGATGAATTTTCATTCGACTTGTGCTCAACTGTTTGATTTTATGGTAACGGACAATATGTATGTACTTGGTATCGAAACATCGTGCGATGATACTTCTGTTGCTGTAATCAGAGGTCGCAAAGTTCTTACCAATATTACATCTTCCCAAAAAATACATGCGTTATGGGGCGGGGTTGTGCCTGAACTCGCATCGCGCGCCCATCATCAGAACATTGTCCCGGTGACAGATGCTGCCATTAAGCAAGCCGGAATACACAAAAGCCAGCTTTCGGCAATAGCGTACACCAGAGGTCCCGGATTGTTGGGCTCATTGATTGTAGGTGCCACATTTGCACGGGCGATGGGGCTGGGGTTGGGCATTCCGGTTATTCCGGTGCATCACATGGAGGCACACATCATGGCTCATTTTATCGAAGATCCAGATATGCAGCCACCGGAATTTCCGTTTCTATGCCTTACGGTCTCTGGCGGACACACACAGCTGGTGTGGGTTACTGAATTGATGAAAATGAGCGTTATCGGACAGACTACCGACGATGCAGCCGGAGAGGCATTTGACAAAGTCGCCAAAATTCTCGGTTTACCATATCCCGGAGGCCCCGTCATCGATGCCCTGGCAGCAGAGGGAAATCCAAGTGCTTTTCACTTTGTACGGCCAGAGGTACCTGGATTTGATTTTAGTTTTAGCGGGTTAAAAACTTCTGTACTATATACCCTGGAAAAGGCGAAAAAGTCAGATCCTGATTTTATTCAAAAGCACATAAACGATATTGCAGCTTCGGTCCAGCAGGCCATTGTGGACACATTGATTAAAAAAGTAAAGCGCGCAGTCCTTCAAACAGGGGCAAAACACCTCGTGCTAGCCGGAGGAGTATCTGCCAATTCCAGTCTTCGCAAAGCCATGCAGGACCTGTCTGCTCAGTTAGATGTACGTCTCTACCTCCCTAAAATGTCTTATTCTACAGATAACGGAGCTATGATCGCAATCACCGGATACTATTATCTCACGGCTAACGTCCAGCGAACTTCCAATCTGAATCCCACGGCGAGGTGGCCTCTGGGATATTGATCCCATATATGGATTAAAGCTCAGATACCGTCATATTTTCGCTCTCTGAGATATGTTCTTTCATTAGTTGCGTGCTCGATATAGTGATAATTCTCATAAATTGACAAGGAGAATACAAGTTCAGAATTATATCTTAGGAAAGGTCTGATTTTTGTGAATTAATTAAACTTAGGGATAAACTCACTTGACCTACTTTTGCGCCCTTATTATTCAAAGCCCGTAAGCAATGAAATACAAACTTTCTCACTTCAATTATAAACTTCCTAAAGAACTCATTGCCAATCGTCCGTTACCTCACAGAGACGATAGCCGACTGATGGTTGTACATCGTGATTCGGGGAAAATCGAACACCGGATTTTCAAAGACATTCTCGATTACTTTGAGCAGAACGACCTTTTTGTGTTTAACAATACAAAAGTTTTCAAGGCTCGATTGTACGGCTACAAAGAAAAAACCGGTGCACGCATTGAGGTTTTTCTACTCAGGGAATTAAACGCCGAAACTCGGCTATGGGATGTATTGGTAGACCCTGCCAGAAAAATCCGAATTGGAAACAAAATCTATTTCGGCGAGGATGAAAATCTTGTAGCCGAAGTTATCGATAATACGACAAGCCGGGGTCGATCGATCCGATTTCTGTTTGATGGATCGTACGAAGAATTCCGAAAAAAACTCGTTGACCTCGGACACATGCCCATTCCAAAATATCTGCAGCGGGAAGCTGATCCTGAAGACGAGGAGCGCTACCAGACTATTATGGCCAAGGTAGAAGGGGCCGTAGCTGCTCCTGTGAGTGGACTGCACTTCAGTAAGCAGCTTCTCAAACGAATGGAAATCAAAGGAATAGAAACCGCCGAAATTACTATGCACGTCGGTCTGGGAACATTCAAACCTGTGGAAGTAGAGGATCTGAGCAAGCACAAGATGGATAGCGAACAGGTATGGATCTATCCTGAAGCTGCCAAAAAAATCAACAAAGCACTCGACGAAAACCGAAAAGTAGTAAGCATCGGTACAACAACTCTGCGGGCCCTCGAAAGTTCACTGACCACGGAAAACAGAATCATACCGTTTACCGGTTGGATAAGTAAATTCATTTATCCCCCTTACGCCTTCAAACTACCACTTAAGCTCGTGACCAACTTTCATGCGCCGATGTCCACCATCCTCATGCTGAAAAGTGCCTTTATGGGGCATGAGCTCATGATGGAAGCATACGAAACTGCCATTAAGGAGAAGTATCGGTTTCTCAGCTACGGTGATGCAATGCTGATTCTTTGATCTAAGAGATGACAAGGAGGAAGCAATTAAGCGAACTCACGGAAGGCATAGACTACTACAAGACTCCGGAGGGATATATTGTCTTCACCGAAAAATATCATCTCGACAGAGGCTACTGCTGCCAGAGCGGTTGCCGGCATTGTCCCTATGGATTTGATAAGCATACCGGGAAGATTACAAAACAAAAAAAGCTGCCCTAAAGAGCAGCTTTTTTATATCGAATAAATAGGAACCCTTATTGTTCCATTTTGCGCATTTCTTCTTCAAAAGTCTGTTTGAAACGCTCATAATTGTAATCAATACGGAGACTTTGATCGCGAGTAAGCGACTGAAAATAGCTGTCTGCCAGCCGTTCGGCACTTAATTCCAAAGCTAAGTAGTATTTGAAAATATTGGAATTTTTCACCTTTGTGGAGCGTTCGCATACCGGAACCACACCCCGAAGCTCCTGATTGATCACCGTGCGGGCGTTTTCTTCAAATCGCTCGAGAATTTCTTCTTTGTTGTTGTATTCTGAAGATTTTACATAATTGTCTCCAACGACCTTCATGGTAGTACTCAGCATTCCGGCCAATTCAGCACGGGCATTGCTGAGGGCTTTGCGTTTGGCAGTGTTGAGATCCATGCTTTCTCCAAATGCAAAAGCTCTGAAAGTTTTAGCATCGGATTTAAATTCAGAGCAGGGTAGTTTTACTTCAACTTCGTCAGCGGGAATGGGGGTCTCTTTAATCTTTTTGCTTTTACAACCGGTAGATAACCCGGCCGACAATAGGAATGCAAAAAAAATTGCATAGGTAAAATTTCTCATTTTAAAGGGTTTTTAGTGATGCAAATGTAGCTGCCAATAGTTGTGCCAGATTGTACATAGAACATTTTGGGATATTTGTATCAGTAAATAATCAAATGATTTGAAGAGTATTATATACAAAGCACATCTACCAGCGGGTATAGACTACCGGCTGATTGGCTGATTGGCTCGTTAGCTAAAAATATAATCTGTTGCACCGATAAATTGGCCGAATACACGCACTCGTCAGTAAGTACATGCCGGTATCATCAACACACTTGTAGGATATCCTCTTATTTTTGCGCCGTATTCGTTGTTTTTTTGATTATGAAAATATCCTACAATTGGCTTAAAGACTATATTGATTTAAAAGGATTAACGGTTCGTGAAGTTAGTGATATTCTTACTGAAATCGGCTTGGAATGTGAAGCGGTTATTTCTGTTGGATCAGGTCACGAACTGGACGAAAAAGTAGTTGTAGGCTTCGTGGTATCTGTTGAAAAGCATCCAAATGCTGATAAATTAACGCTTTGTAAAGTAGATATCGGAAATGGGCAGTTGATGCAGATCGTCTGCGGAGCACCCAATGTGGAGGCTGGGCAGAAAGTACCGGTTGCGCTGCATGGTGCCTTACTCAAGACATTTTCCGGAGAAACCATCAGAATCAAAAGAGGTAAAATCAGAGGCGAAGTAAGTGAAGGCATGATATGCGCGGAAGACGAACTGTGCATTGGTAATGATCACAGCGGAATAATGGTGCTCGATCCCGAATGCGAGGTAGGCAGCCCTGTCTCTGAATTGGTGAAGGGAGACCAGGATTACATTTTAGAAATTGGCATTACTCCAAACCGTGCAGATGCGATGAGCCATTATGGCGTAGCCCGCGATCTTGCGGCAGCTCTCCAGCATCGCCGACGTCGGTTTGAATTGAGTTTGCCATCAGTATCTTCTTTTAAAGTAAGTACCAATCAACTGGTCATCGATATCGAAATCCTGGATCGGAAAGCATGCAAGCGCTATGCGGGTGTAAGCATTTTGGGTGTGAAAGTCGGCCCCTCTCCCGAATGGCTGCAAAATCGCCTTACCGCCATCGGCCTGCATCCGATCAATAATATTGTGGACGTGACCAACTACGTTCTCCACGAGTGTGGTCATCCGTTGCATGCCTTTGATGCTGATAAAATAAAAGGCAGAAAAATCGTGGTGCGCAAAGCGAAGGAGGGTGAAAAATTTACAACACTGGACGGAGTAGAGCGCACTCTCTCGGCCGATGACCTTATGATCTGCGATATTGAGAGACCCCTGGTTCTTGCCGGCATTTATGGAGGATTGAATTCAGGAGTTTCAGCCGATACGGTCAATGTCTTTTTAGAGTCTGCCGTATTTGATCCGGTACATATACGTCGGTCTGCCAAAAGTCATGGATTGAGCACTGACGCGTCTTTCAGATACGAGCGGGGTGTCGATCCAGAGATGACCATTTATGCCCTAAAGAGAGCAGCCATTTTGATACGTGAATTAGCTGGAGGGGAGGTTTCTATGAACATTGCCGATGAATATCCCGTACCTATTCAACCCCATAAGGTGGATGCCAATCTGGAGCACATACGCAATTTTATAGGAAGTAAATCCATCACAAATACCGAAATAAAATCCATACTCGCCTCACTCGAAATCAAAATAGTAGCCGAAATCGAGGACACCTTACGCCTGGAGATTCCGGCCTATCGGGTAGATGTACAGCGCGAGGCAGATGTGGCGGAAGAGATTGTACGCATCTATGGTCTGGATAATATTGAGATCCCAAAGAAAATCAAGTTTGCATGGCATCCTGCTGGAGCAGATCACAAACATCTGATGAGGAAGTATGAAGCTGCCAAAATTCTGGCAGCTCGTGGCTACACCGAAGTCATGAACAACTCTCTGACCAGGCAGCCCTCTGACTTACAGCCTTCAAAAGGTGAACTCGTAACCCTTCTGAACCCTCTCAGCAGCGAACTCTCAACCCTTCGGACGTCGATGCTCTATGGGTTGCTTGAAACCATCCGGTTTAATATAAACCGCCAAATCCGCAATCTGCGGCTTTTTGAATTTGGGAAAACCTATCACAAGACTGAAGACGACACATTTGAGGAATCAGATTTTCTGGCTTTGGCATCCACCGGTCATATCTGGTCAGATACATGGATGGAGCCAGAAAAACAAATGTCCTTCTACCACCTTATGGATCAGATGGAAGCCCTCTTCAGACGATTTAAATTAGAATTTGATAAAAAAGAGCCTTTCTCTGATCAAATGGGGGAAGGGGTTTTCCTGCACTGTGCAGAATACCGGTTGGGTAAAGTGGCTACTGTGCATGATACACTTTTAAAAAATTATGATATCCAACAACCGGTTTATTATGCAGAGATAGACTGGAAAAATTTTATGAGGCTTGCAGATTCAACCACTCCAACCTTTTCACCCATCCCAAAACATCCGGAGGTAATAAGGGATCTCGCCCTGGTGATTGATCGGAATACTCCCTTTATTGACCTTGAGAAGGTTGTACAAAACTTGAGTATCAGGGAGCTAAAGAGCATCTCTCTCTTTGACATTTATGAAGGGAAAAATCTGCCACCCGAAAAAAAATCCTATGCGCTCAGGTTTGCGCTCCGACATGACGAAAAGACACTGACCGATCAGGAAATAGAAGACATCATGAGCAGGATCCTGGCTGCATTGCAATCAGAGTGTGGCGCTGCACTCAGATAAGGATTTCTGCTGACGCAAATATCGATGTGCCGGAATGAGCCCGGTGTCTTCAGTCAGAAAATAGATCCGGTTCAATAAATTTAGATATGAATTTTTGCCGGTGTAGTGGTGTCGGGCCAAAGTTTTTGAGGGCAGAAATATGTTCTTTTGTGGGGTACCCTTTGTTTTGAATCCATTGGTATAGAGGGTATTTCTCATGCCATCTGGCCATTAGCTGGTCCCTGTACACCTTTGCCAGAATGGATGCAGCAGCAATGGACTGATACCGGGCATCCCCCTGTACTATGCAGCGATGCGGAATGCTCCAGTTTACAAATCGGTTGCCGTCTATCAACAGCAGTCCGGGAGACACGGAAAGTTGTAGTACGGCATTTTGCATAGCCATAAGGGAGGCATTGAGGATATTTACACGGTCGATTACATCTACCGATACCTCTGCAATTGCCCAGGCTTTAGCGGTGCTGCATATTCGATCATGCAGAATATTTCTCTGTTTGGGACTAAGTTTTTTGCTGTCATTTAGGGATTGGATGGGACGTTGAGGATCCAGTATCACGGCAGCTGCGACCACCGGTCCTGCCAGACAACCCCTGCCGGCCTCGTCACATCCAGCCTCCGGTACTTCTGTCTGATAAAATGCTTTCAGATGGCTCATGGATGAATGGCTGAAAGGAGTACTTGCCAGAGTGCATTTGCCGTATGCTCCCATGTAAAACGCGCAGCACGCTCCAGTCCTTTGTTTATCAAAGAATTGCGAAGTTCAGAGGAGGTGACAATGGCGTGCATAGACTGCGCTATATGTTCATAATCCTTCGGATTGCAGTATAAGGCGGCATCTTGTCCGATTTCCTGAAGGGCAGTTGTAGCTGATGTCAGTACCGGTACACCTGCTCTGAATGCTTCTACTATCGGTATCCCAAACCCTTCAAAATGCGAAACAAACCATAGGACATCGGCAGAAGCCAGAATGCTGTTTAGCTCCTCATCCTGCTTGCGACCTGTGAATATCACACGACTCTGAAAGTTCATCCGCGAATAGACTTCCTCCATTTCAGCTGTCCAATGCATTCTCTCTCCCACTACGACCAATCGGTGTTCGGTACCGTATTTTTCACAAAAAAGATCAAAAGACCGAAATAAGCCTACAATATTTTTCCTTGGATTGAATGCTCCGATGAATAAAAAATATGGATATCCTCCGGTCAAGCTGTTTCGCACGGTCGTTTTGGTCGCGGAATCAACTCGTTTGAAAATTTCAGAAGCCCCGTTGTACACCACGTGAGTCTTTTCCTTCGGAATGTTGTACTGCTCGGATATATCCGATCTGGAATACTCGCTCACGGTAGCTATTGCACTAGCTTTATGAGCATATTTTGGAAAAAAATACCGATAATATTTCCGTACTAGAGGTGGTAAAAATTCCGGATAATGCTCAAAATTCAAATCGTGGATGACAGCAACCTGCGGGGTAGCATCATGTCGAAGACTCAAAAATCCGTCCGTACTTAAGAAAAGACTGTGAGGATTCCGATTTAGGTAGGCATTGACTGAATATTCAAAATACCAATACCAAAGCACCGGATGCCGGGCCGGCGGAAACAGTTTAACAGGCGTAACATTGTCGCTGAAAATAAATTTTTCGTCCCAGGAGCGGTCAAAGAGAAAGGTAAACTTGACATCCGGATATTTGGCAGTTAAAATTTTCAGTGTATGATATGTAAACCAACCAATGCCCTCCAGACGGCCAGGAAGCAGAAAACGGGTATTGACAGCGATTTTCAATGGTAAATTTTTGGCAAGTTTATCAATAAAATGCTTCAGTTGCCGTGGCGGATGGCTTCTACTGGATCCATGAGACTGGCAGTGCGGGCTGGAGCGTATCCTGAGATTAGACCAATGAAAATACTGATAAAAACCCCTTGAAGAATGTTTTTAGCGCTTAGGAAAAAAGGGAATTCCAGCAATCCGGCTACGATCAGCAGCGTAGCAAATACCAGTAAAAGTCCGAACAACCCTCCCACGATACACAGGGCAACACTTTCGGTGAGAAACTGACCCAAAATGAACCGGCGGGGAGCTCCGAGGGCTTTTCGGATTCCGATTTCTGAGGTCCGTTCTTTCACACTTACAAACATAATGTTGGCAATGCCGAAACCTCCGACCAGGATAGAAAAGCCTCCGATAAATAATCCTGCTATGGTCACAATCCTGAAAATCTGATCAAGGCTGGAACTAAGGAGTGAGATTTCATTAAGCGCAAAATTGTCTTCGGCTTTGGGCTTAAGCCTTCGAATGGCGCGCAGGTGCTGTCGTAATTCGTCTTTAAACTCCGCCATCGAAATCTGATCTGAGGCTTTGGCCATGATAAAACTACCGGTTACAGCATTTTCGTTTATAAATTTTCGACCAAAATTGACAGGCACGACAATGTTCTGATCGCTGTCGTTGCCAATCAGGCTTTTGCCGGTTTTTTCAAATACGCCGATTACAGTAAGTTTTTTTCCTTTAAGTGTGATTTTCTGACCTATGGCATTCATCTGAGGAAACAAACCTGCAGCTACATCATAACCCAGCACACATACTGGAGCTCCTGAGCGCGACTCCTGTTCGGTAAAGAACCTCCCCTCTTCTATTTTCTGATTCCAGAGCAGATGGTAGTCTTGAGACGTATACAATACAGATGCCCCTTCAACCTGATTGCCAAGAGCTTTGGCGGTGGCCGTTATACTAAATGCATAAACCATCTTGTCATACGAGCGCATACGTTGCGAGAGTTTTTCGAAATCTTCGTATCTGGGCTCTGGGCGGTTCAGATATTTCCACCAGGGGTAATCTCCGCCACCGCCCCAGGGCCACTTTTGGATATAGATTACATTACTGCCCAGTTGCTGCACAGAGTCGCGGATGTTTTTCTCCAGCGAATCGACCATTGCAAATACTGTGATGATCGAGTAGATTCCCACGGTGATTCCAAGCAGGGACAGCAGCGTACGAAATTTATTTACGCTCAACGAACGCAGACCCGTCCGCATACTTTCAAACACCAGAGGAAGTTCAATTCCGATTTTGTGCGTGATCACCTGTGTGTCCTTTTTCAGTTACTTCAAAATGGGTGGCCGTCTTTTTGTTGATGCGCAGAATCGAACCAACGAGTGCCAGCAGAGCTATCGGAATGTGTGCAATGGCTCTAAGCAACTTTCTGTTGTACAAATTGGCCGGCACCGAGACAAGCATTGCTGTGTAATACAATGCTGTAAGCAGTATCCAGTTGTAGGTAAGCCAATCAGTATAATAATTCACCAATCCCAAAACACCCAACATTCCGATGAGAATGACCTTTGGAATGAGCGCCATCTGAAAGCACTTATCGAAATAGTCTACGTTTCCCTTGAGAAAAAGATTTTTTAAACCATCAAAAAAGTAGTGTCTGAAAAAGTACCACTGAGCACCCAGCCAGCGCGTCCTTTGCTTGCCGAAGTTCCGGGTGGTCGATACTTTTTCGTCGTACACAAAGGCATTCTCATAAAATTCTATCGTATGCCCATCCTTTAGAAGTAGTATTTCCAGCAGCTTGTCCTCACCGGCTGTATCAGTGATCCTTGACATATATTTTTTGTACAATCCGTACTCAAAGACCATTCCTGAGCCAATGAGTGCAGACGACAGACCCATATTTCTGTGGCCTTTTCGGAAGATGTGGTTTCCGATTTCTTCATTGGCAGCATCGAGAATGGCCATTGGTGTGTTTTTGTTTTTTGCCGTGCGGTGCGCCTGAATAATCGTGTAACCGCTTTTGAATGCATCCGAAATCTTTCGCAAAAAGAAGTGTGCCATCACATTGTCGCTGTCTAAAATGACCACGGCTTCCGGCGGATCGTTTTCCAGATGTTCCAATCCCTTGTTGATGCTTTTAGCCTTCGTGCTGTGGTCAAAATGCATTTCCAACACTTCTGCGCCGATTTTTCTAAGTGTATCCAGGGTTTGAGGTTGAAAGCCATCTGCCAGCACGATGACTCTGTACAGGTCTTTTGGGTAGTCTGTTTCTAACGCCTGCTGGGCTGTATCTACGATGATTTTATCTTCTTTATAACCAGGTATGAGTACCGCAAATTTGGTGTAAGGTTGGTTTTTGCGTATTCGGAGTTCGTGGGGTGCTAATCCCGCTATAGCAAATACAAAAAAATAAAAAACCTGTATTCCGATAATAACATAAAAAGTCAGCTCGATGTGTTTCATTGAAGTAAGTCTTCGTATTTCAAATTTCCCATTAACAGAATCAAAAAAAAGACATTGTCAAATCTTTGACGCGTAGTTATTACTTTATTTTGTCAAAAATATGGATTTGAAATGCATAAAATACTTTTGATTACACCACTTTTTTTCCTGGCAGGTACCACTGTCTCCAGCGGCCAGAGCAGTCCTCGACCGGATGAAATTACCTATCCCGGGGAGGTGCATCTCAAAAACCTTCGCCAGCTGACCAATGGGGGTGACAATGCAGAGGCGTACTGGAGTTTTGACAACCGAAAGCTCGTCATGCAATCTAATAATCCCGATTGGGGCTTGAAGTGCGATCAGATATTCTGGTGGGATATCACGCGGGATAATATTTGGAGGGATCGGCCTCACATGGTATCTACAGGCCTCGGGCGCACAACGTGCAGCTTTTTTTTGCCGGGTGATACCCTTATTCTCTTTGCAAGTACTCACGAAGGAGGTGATGAGTGCCCGCCAGAGCCAGATCGCTCGGAGGGTTATGTATGGCCAATATACGATTCCTACAATATCTACGTTGCCGATCTTAAGGGAAATATTGTAAAAAAACTCACTGACCGCCGAGGCTATGACGCTGAGGCTACTGTCTCTCCAAAAGGAGACAAGATTGTATTTACTTCTGACCGCTCCGGCGATCTGGAACTGTGGGTTATGGACATCGACGGAGGCAATCCAATCCAGATTACCAATGAGTTGGGTTATGACGGAGGCGCATTTTTCTCTCCCGACGGTTCTAAAATTGTATTTCGTGCCAGTCGTCCCAAAACACCAGAAGAGGCCGAGGAATACAAAAATCTTCTAGCCAAAGGCCTTGTAAAGCCATCTGACATGGAAATATTTGTGTGTAATGCCGATGGTTCAAACCTCCGGCAAGTCACCCGACTTGGCAAGGCCAATTGGGCACCATACTATCATCCCGATGGCAAGCGCATTTTGTTTTCTTCCAATCATCACAGCACGAGAGGCTACCAGTTTAATATTTTCATGATCAATGAAGATGGAACAGGTTTAAAACAGATCACTTTTGACCCTACTTTCGATGCATTCCCGATGTTTTCCTGGGATGGAAAAAAGCTCGTATTCAGTTCTAACCGCAACAATGGTGGCACCCGGGATACCAATGTTTTCATCTGTGACTGGGACGAGAAGGGAAGGTCAGGTAAGCCACGCAAAAGGAATCGTAAATGACCGTTAGATTATTGGCTCGACCTTTCAATGCCTGTGGCTGCTGGCAACTCGCCGACCAGCCATTGAAATTTTAAAATAACCTTCTTAAACCATTGTATTCCAATGAAAGTGCTAGGAATCATACCCGCCAGATATGCCAGTACGCGACTGCCCGGTAAGCCATTGATCGACTTGGGTGGCAAGCCGATGATTCAACATGTGTATGAAAGGGCAATCAACTCTGTAGATGATCTGATCGTGGCCACCGACGATCCCCGCATCATGCATGTAGTCCATCAGTTTGGTGGCAGGGCTATAATGACATCTACTCACCATCCCAATGGAACGAGCCGCTGTGCAGAAGTCGTTACAACCTTGAAAGCACAGGGTATTACCTATGATGTCGTATTAAACATTCAAGGGGACGAGCCACTGCTCGATCCGGATTTACCAAAGGCGTTAGCTCAGCTCTTTCTGAATCCGGATGTACAGATAGGTACAGCCATCAGACCGGTGCCGCCGTCGGCCGAATTGGAAGAGGGACGTGTCTATGTAGTCACTGGCGAAGGCCAAAGGGCCTTGTATTTCAGCCGTAGTATCATACCTCATCAGAGGGATGTACCCCTAAACCTTTGGGCGCAGACTTATCAATATAATCATCATATAGGTATTTACGCATTCCGGAGTGCTCTTCTGCCCTTGATAGCCTCGCTTCCGGTTTCGCCTCTGGAAGAGGCGGAGAAACTCGAACAGCTGCGTTGGCTCTCGGCCGGCTACCCGGTTTATTGCGTAGTAACCCCATTCGAAAGCGTACCTGTCGATACACCTGATGATGCTCAAAGGGTGCTTAATCTGCTTTTATGATGCAACCGTCTCCATTCGAATCCTTCGCTCATGGAAAACTGATGCTCACCGGCGAATACGCTGTCATGTACGGCGCCAGGGCTCTTGCTCTGGCTACCCGATATGGTCAGCATCTCAGAGCTGTGCGTACCTCCCAATGCGACACCCTTCTGTGGACCGCCCGGGATGCGGACGGTTCTGTCTGGCTCAATGCTGAATTAAAGGGTCAAACCCTTCTGGCCCGTGAGACCGGAGCTGAGATTGGTATTCTGCAGAAGCTCCTGCGTGTGTCCAAAGAATTAAATCCTCATTTTGATCCCTTGGGCTGGAAGGTTGAGACACGCCTGGAATTTTCCCGCCACTGGGGTTTGGGCAGCAGCAGCACGCTGGTAGCTCTCCTGGCACAATGGGCTGGATGCAATGCATTTGAACTGTTTTTCGAATCCCTCTCAGGGAGCGGATACGATGTAGCCGTCGCCCTACATGGAAATCACCTTTTATATCGACTCGAAAGGCCTATGCCCTACGTCGAAGTGCTGAAGTATCACATCCCGGATTCCGACAGCATTCGGTTTATCTATCTCGGAAAGAAACAGTCTACAGCCTCAGAAATCCAACGTACCAGACAAGAGGTGCCGGATGCACTTCTCGTCGCCGATGTAGACACGCTGACGACAGAAATTTCGCAGGCAACCAGTTCTGTTGATTTCGATTATCTGATTCTTAAACACGAAGAGCTGATAAGCCGTATGATCGGGCTTCCCACAATTCGGAAACAACTGTTTAAGGACTATCCTTACCCGGTAAAATCTCTTGGTGCATGGGGAGGAGACTTTATACTGGTGCGAATCTCTGACAAGTCCGACGAGGGGTATTTTTCTTCCAAAGGTTATAAAGTCATACGATCGGCATACGACATGATTCTTTGATCAGATGAGGTTCTTTTTGTACTGCGCTTGAGTAATCATGTGTTTTATGTGTTGTGTTACATACATTACCTTGATTATCAGCGGATGAAAGGAGTCTTTAAACAAATGTTTTAATCCACATAAATATATGACATTTGGGAAAGCAGCGTCGGCCTATTTATATTTGCTATAAAAAGAAGGAATGCCATCCATAGCAGATATTCAAGATGAAATTACCAAGGAGTTTGAAATGTTTGATGACTGGGAACAGCGATATGAATACCTTATCGAACTTGGAAAAGAGCTTCCACTGATTGACCCTGAGCACAAAGTGGATGAGAATCTTATCAAAGGTTGCCAGAGCCGAGTATGGCTTCATGCGCATCTGGATCAGCATGGGCGCTTACGCTACACAGCTGATAGCGATGCCATTATCACCAAAGGTATCATTTCTCTGCTGATCCGAGTTTTTGACAATCAGCTTCCTCAGGACATTGTAGAGGCGGATATCCAGTTTATCGATAAAATTGGCTTAAAGCAGCACCTCTCTCCCACACGTGCCAATGGTCTGCTAGCCATGATCAAACAAATGAAATACTACGCTTTGGCCCTTGGCCAAATACCGCAAACCCATTAAAAACTTTTTGACCAATGCTGACCGATAATCAGATGCAGGAGCTCGCCGAACAGGTGGTGGAAGTGCTCCGCGATATTTATGACCCTGAAATACCAGTAAACATCTATGATCTCGGACTGATATATGATCTCAAAGTAAGTGATGTAGGCGACGTAGAGATACTGATGACCCTTACATCGCCAAATTGTCCGGTAGCCGAAACCTTGCCGGTGGAGGTTAAGGAAAAAGTCCGTGCCCTCGACGTGGTAACCAACGTGGATGTGAAAATCACCTTCGATCCACCCTGGAATAAGGACATGATGAGCGAAGAAGCACGGTTAGAACTTGGTATATTTTGATCATAGGCAAAGGATGGAACGTATTCAAAACAAAGTTGAACAAAGCGGTCTTGTAAACATAAGTCTGAAGCAACTGCTCCACACCTCAGATATCAAAGTGATAGATATTGCAGGCTGGCTCTATGAAGGCTTCATTCTGAGGGAAGACGATTTCAAAGCCCATATCAAGACGCATCCGTGGGAGGTTCTAGCAGGTCGTTCCGTGGTCATTACCTGCTCGGTGGATGCCATCATCCCTATGTGGGCCTGGATGCTGATTGCTGCGAAACTGACCGAATACAAGGCTCGTCCTTTTTATTGCGACCCTCCGGATCTGGACCGTACCAGGCTTTTGGCAGCTATTGCAGACCTCAATCCTGAAGAGTTTCGCGATAAGCGTGTGTTGATAAACGGATGCCAGCATCCTGCAATCACTCCGGCTGTATATATAGCCATTACAAAGCGCCTCCAACCAGTTGTCAGATCACTCATGTACGGAGAGGCGTGCTCAAATGTACCGGTGTTTAAGCGCCGAGCCGGATGATCTCAACACGGTGATCGCCTCTCACGCTGCTTCTTTTGTATTTACTCCCTCCGTGTAGTAGTTTTAGATTCTGACCTTATCCGGGGGTGCTTTTTCAGAATTGAATTTATTAAATTTCTGCAATGAATCCTTTGGTACAATCGACAAAATCTCATTTTGCAGTGATTGCTATTACAGCTCAGAGATACAAATTCCGGCTAAATCGGGGTGCTTACATATTTGGATGCCATATACTTTTACCTCGGCAAATGAAAATTGAATGAAAATTTACAGCAAAATTTACGGGCAGGGAAATTCAAACCGGCTCATCATTCTACACGGACTTTTCGGCATGGGTGACAATTGGGCTACTTTGGCCCGACAATGGGCAACCCATTCGGACCTGGAAGTACATTTACCTGACATGCCAAATCATGGACGGTCTTACAAGACTAACCGCTTCAACTATGAAAGCATGTCAGCAGATATCATTGAATACGTTGAATCGAAAACGCTGGCGCCCACGCACATACTCGGACATTCGATGGGGGGGAAAACAGCCATGAAAATTGCAACACTTCGCCCGGAGCTGATCAGTAAACTCATCGTAGTGGATATAGCACCCCGATACTATCCGGTACACCACATGCCGATCATCCAGGCATTACAATCCCTTGATCTCTCGACCGAAAACCGAACAGATATCGAAAATCAACTCTCAGAGTGCATCTCTCAACCCGATATTCGAATGTTTTTGTTAAAAAGCCTTCACAGAACAAGCAAAGGATTTGAATTCCGGTTTAACCTGGAGGTCATTGCTGAGCAGATCGAAGAAGTCGGAAAGGCACTTCCTTTCGGTGCTGTCTACTATGGACCGACATTGTTTATCAGAGGTAGCCGTAGTGATTACATCCTCGAAAACGATTTCGACCACATTAAAACCCACTTTCCGGACGCACGAATCGAAACTGTGGAAAACACCGGACACTGGGTTCACGCTGAACAACCTGAAAAAGTATTTAATTTAGTAGCTGAATTTTTGTCCGAATGAATCAAGATATCCAAGACTATTTCAAAAACGCCCGGGAGGCAATCGATCAGATACCGCTTTCGAAAGTATCCGAATTGGCAGATGCGATTCTTAAGGTTTACCAGGACGGAGCCACAATCTTTTCAATGGGCAATGGCGGAAGTGGGGCTACTGCCACGCACGTAGCCGGCGATTATGTAAAGGGAGCATCCTTTGGTCTTGACAAAAGATTTCGCTTTATGTGTCTGAATGATAACATTCCTGCACTTATGGCCATATCCAATGACATAAGCTATGACGCCATATTCGAAGAACAACTTAAAAATTTTGCCAAGCAGGGAGACCTGGTCATTGGCTTGTCTGGAAGCGGAAATTCCAAAAATGTAGTAAATGCACTTCAATGGGCTAAGGATCAAGGCATAATGACTGCAGCCCTTACCGGATATAGGGGAGGTCAATGCGCTGCAATAGCCGACATAAGCATCCACATACCAGTATCGGACATGGAAATAGTAGAAGACCTTCATATGATGGTTTTTCACGCTGTTAAACGCAGGATTACTCATGTGCTGCTCGGTCATAATCCCGGAATGGGGGCGGTATATGACCAACGCATCGGAATGTAATTCGAACAGCTTTCTACGAATTTTTTAATAATGCGCACTTCAGATTTTTAGATTTTTCTATATTCGGGCACTTTTTTATCTTAAAACAATTTTTCGAAAAACTGAAGCAGATGTCCGATACTCAAAAAGTCAAATTCGAATTAGAGTTTCCAGTCAAGTGTTCAAAACCATTGCTATTCCAATATTTAAGCACTCCAAACGGACTTTCAGAATGGTTTTGCGATGATGTCAATAGCAAAGGAGACAATTTTACATTCATCTGGGGAGATACCGAGCAGAGAGCTAAAATGATCGCCAAGAGAGCGGATCAATTCGTTCGTTTTCGTTGGGAAGAAGATGAAGAGGAAGGAAATAAGTACTTTTTTGAATTCAGGTTGGTAGAAGACGAAATTACCAACGACTTATCACTTTGGGTGACAGATTTTGCTGAAGAAAATGAACTGGAAGAATCTAAAAAACTGTGGAACAGCCAGATCGGTGATTTACTTCACTTACTCGGGTCGTATTGATATGACTAAAGCATACAAGATCCCCAGACCATTCTTCCTGCTCTTTTTGGTTTTTTTTGCCACCACCTTATTTCTATCAATTTTTTACGACAAAATAGATCTTCACCTTATAATCAATCAGTGGAGACATCCGTGGGCTGATGTCTTTTTTAAGTACTTTACACACCTCGGTGATGGAGTCTTATTTGTACCCGCAATTATATATTTTTCCGTGCAAAAGGACACAGAAAAAGTGATTCTTTTTATTCTCATTGCGGTTTTAACGTTGAGTGTCACAGCTTTGGGAAAATCTGTTCTTTTTCCTGATATCAATAGACCGGTATTGGCTATCGGCGCTGACAAATTAAACCTTGTAGAAGGTGTGCGAATGCATTCCAAATTTAGTTTTCCATCAGGCCATACCATGGCAGCATTTGCCTATTGGTCTGCGATGGCAGCAGTTGCACATGGCTCATTCGCAGGATTGTTTGCCCTGATTGCAGTTTTGGTGGGCATCAGCCGTGTGTACTTATCACAGCATTTTGTCCCCGATGTAGCAGCCGGCAGCGTACTTGGGATAATGATTACCGAGATCTGCTTTCGTTTACATTCACTCTTTCTAACTAAAAAATGAAATTTTTCGCTACTGCTGTGCTGGTAATTCTGATATCATCCGCATTGTATTTTCCTTTTATTGGAAATGTTCATTTGTTTGATTGGGATGAAATAAATTTTGCAGAAATAGCTCGCGAAATGCTTGAGTCAGGTGTATATCTGAATGCACAGATCGACTATCAGACATTCACCGAAAAACCACCTCTTTTTATGTGGTTACAGGCATGTAGCATGCACATATTTGGTATCAATGAGTTTGCTGCACGCTTTCCGAATGCATTCCTTGGAGTTGTCGTGTCTATTTTTTTTCTGTGGTGGGGTAAGAAGCATTATTCCATCCAATTTGGTCTCATCTGGGTCATAGTATGGTGGTCGACTTTTTTACCTCATCTGTATTTCAAAAGCGGGATCATTGATCCATGGTTCAATTTTTTTATTTTCATTTCCCTTCTTTCGATTATTTCCCATTATCACCAATACAAAAAAGGCGAAAATACCTATCGCAGTCTATTATTAGCCGGTGTATTTACCGGATTCGCTATACTTACAAAAGGACCGGTCTCACTTCTGATTATATCCCTGGTAGTATTTGTATATTGGATAATCGAAAAATTCAAGTGGTATTTACCCTTTTGGCACTTTCTTATCTATTTGTTCACAAGTCTTTTCACATTTGGAATTTGGTTAGTGATTGACTACATGCTTCACGGACCCGGTTTTATCATCGAATTTACAATTCGCCAATGGGAGCTACTTACTACTCCTGATGCGGGTCACAGAGGTTTTTTTGGATATCACATTGTAGTATTATTACTTGGTTGCTTACCTGCATCCGCATTTTTTGTAGGCGAACTTTTAGAAAGGTCTAAAAGGACGAGAGTGAATCGATATATTTCTGATTATAAACGTTGGATGACGATCCTTTTCTTTGTTGTATTGGTATTGTTTTCATTGGTAAAAACCAAGATCGTTCACTACAGTAGTCTGGCATATTATCCTTTGACATTTATTGCAGCTTTGTACACATATAGCGTCACGAAAAACAAATTCAAAATCTCGAAAACATCTAGAATTATATATTATTTTCAGATTTTTTTAATGCTTGTAATATCTATTACACTTGTGGTGTTTTTTAATATTAAGGACGAGGTCCAAAAATTGATTGAAGACCAATTTGCCAAAGAAAATCTTATGGCAGATACAGTCCAGTGGATTTGGTTGGATTTTTGGCCTGTAGTTTTAGCAGTTTTGCTCTTAATTTTTGCAAGAAGATTTTTTAATTCTTCAGAATTAAAGTATTTTTACAGTTTTGCTTTTCTCCATATTTTATGGATTCAAATCACTTTATATGCACATATCGGTAATATAGAACGCATATCCCAAAGATCAAATATCGAATTTTTTAAATCGCTAAAAGATGAAGACGCATATATTACAACTTTTAATTATAAAAGCTATGCCCATTTATTTTATGCCGAAAGTAAAAATCAGGAAAATCCAAAGAGACATGACCCTACCTGGTTACAGACAGGCAAGATAGATAAACCTGTATATTTTTCTGTGAGAAAATATCATGTCAAAGAGTTCGAAAACAGGGTGACGGATGCTGAATTTATGTACTCAAAAAATGGATTTTATTTCTATATCAGAAGACCAGACTGACTTTCTCAGAATTTTTATGTCTTTTGACCGGAGAGATATTACCTTTTTCTCAAAAAAAAATTCGATTCGAATGCAAAGAATTTTCATCCTTAATTTTTTGTGATGAGAGATCTGTACTTATTTAGAATTTTCACAATTTATCACAGTATAGATCCCGTGAGAATTACGGGGTTATAACAAATGATATAGTCTACGAAAAATTCTGAATCTCATGCCATTTTTTGTACATACTGTTATTTTTTATCAATAGTTCTTCATGACTGCCTATTTCTGCTATTTTGCCATGGTCAAGCACTACGATTTTATCTACTTTTTTTATGGTAGAGAGTCTGTGGGCAATGATGATTGATGTTCGGCCTTTCATCACTTTTTCAAGAGCTAATTGAATGTAGTATTCTGACTCAGAATCAAGTGATGAGGTAGCTTCATCCAGAATTAATATAGATGGATT
This sequence comes from Thermaurantimonas sp., assembly GCA_046295455.1. Lineage (GTDB taxonomy): Bacteria > Bacteroidota > Bacteroidia > Flavobacteriales > Schleiferiaceae > Thermaurantimonas. The sequence goes on from JBKBNI010000005.1 coordinate 48,140, forward strand.
TTTAATTATCGCCCGTGCGATGGCTATTCGCTGTCTTTGACCACCTGAGAGTTGTACTCCTCTTTCGCCCACGATGGTATCGAGTTTTTCGGGAAATTTTTCGATAAAATTCCACGCAAAAGCCGATTTGGCGGCTTCGATTATCTCTTGTTCAGTGGCTGTGGGCTTCCCGTACGCGATGTTGTCTCTGATAGTACCTCCGAAGAGCAAAACTTCCTGGGGCACTACGGCGATGTGTTTTCTTACTTGCTGAGGACTCAGATGCCGGTAACTGATACCGTCCAGAAATATATCTCCTTCATAATTTTCATACAGCTTGCACAACAGTGCGATGAGGGTACTCTTGCCTCCACCACTGCTTCCTACCAAAGCAACTTTTTCACCGGTAAAGATTTCAAGTCGGATGGATTTGAGCACTTCGATGTCTTTTCGAGTTGGATAGCTGAAAGACAGGTCTTTGATGATTATGTGCCCTTTTACTACAGAAGGAAGTAGGTGAATGCCTGATGTACCGGATTCTTCCTTTTTGTACTCAAAGATGTTGAGCAGCTCCTCGGTTGCCCCGATGGCCTTCTGAATTCTTGTGTAGATATCGGCCATGCCACCTATACTGCCTCCGATAAATCCCGAATAAATGACAAAAGAAAACAACTGCCCTGTTGCCAGTTCTCCGGAGGCTATCAGGGTTGTTCCTTTCCAAAGGACAGCCACCATTGCGCCAAAGAGGCCGAGAATAATAAACGATGCGAATGCACCTCTCCAGATACCGGTTTTGATGGCTGTGGCACAGGCTTTATCTATTTCATTTCCATACCTTTTTTCTTCAAACCATTCATTGACAAAAATTTTTACGTTGTAAATCCCCTGGAGAGTTTCTTCGAGAATCGTTTGACCCCCGGCAATTTCGTCTTGGACTTTTTTTGAAAGTGAGCGGATATAACGTCCAAAATACATGGTGATGAGTACGATGGGAGGCAAAATAGCAAGCATAAAAAGGGTCAATTTCCATGATGTGTATGCCAAAAGGGCTACACCTCCCACAATGATGAGTAGCTGCCGAAGAAATTCGGCCAATGTCGTTGTCATAGTTTCCTGGAGCACAACAATATCGTTTGATAGTCGGCTGCTTAACTCTCCAACACGTCTTTCGTTGTAAAAGGATATGGGAAGGTAAATAAGGTGTTCAAAGGCGGCTTTGCGAAGGGAGGCCAGCGAATATTCTGTAACCTGAACGAATAAGATAATTCTGAAAAATGAAAACAGAGATTGAAATAGCAGTACAAGTACCAAAAACAGCCCTGTTTGGTTAATGGCTGTCTTAAAATCTTCTAATTGAGAGGCATCCACCAGGTCGCCCAGGAGTTTGGGAAAAATCAGGTTAGCGAGACTCGACAAAATCAGAAACAGCAGTCCCAATGCAAATTTCCACCGGTAGGGTCGGATGTAGGTATAGAGTTGAAATATTTTTTTAAGAGAAGTAAATTTTGATGTTGTCATTGGCTCAATTCATTCAAAGAATTCATTACTCATAAAAAAAAGCTGCCAACGATGATGGGCAGCTTTTCGGTAATCAGGAGGATGTAGACTTATGAATGCATATTGTCGAGTACATCCATCATTTCTTTCACGGATTTTGCGCTTGTATAGAGAAGCTCTTTTTCCTCTTCATTGAGATTGAGCTCGATGATTTTTTCGATACCATTTTTACCAAGCACCACCGGTACGCCTACGTAGATATCTTTCAGGCCGTATTCCCCTTGAAGCCAGGAGCACACGGGAAAAACTCTTTTTTGATTTCTCACCACGGCTTCCACCATTTGAGCAGCGGCAGCACCAGGAGCATACCATGCTGATGTGCCCAGAAGTTTTACGATTTCGCCACCTCCGAATTTTGTTCTTTCGATGATTGCGGTGAGTTTTTCATCGTCGATGAGCTCAGTCACCGGAATTCCACCGACAGTCGTGTATCGGGGGAGGGGTACCATCGTATCGCCATGACCACCCATCAGTACCGCTTGAATGTCTTTTGGAGACACATTGAGCTCAGTAGCCAGAAATGCCTTGTAGCGGGCAGTATCCAGTATTCCAGCCATTCCAAACACTTTTTTGCTGTCTAATCCGGCTGTTTTGTAAGCGCAGTAGGTCATAACGTCCAGAGGGTTAGACACTACGATAATGATGGTATCGGGAGAATTTTTAATAATGTTTTCAGTTACTGATTTGACGATGCCTGCATTGGTAGCGATGAGATCATCCCGGCTCATACCTGGTTTTCTTGGCAATCCTGAAGTAATCACCACCACATCACTGCCTTTGGTGGCTGAGTAATCATTGGTCACACCCGTAATTCGGCTGTCGTACATGTTGATGGGGGCGGTTTGCCACATATCGAGTGCCTTACCCTCAGCAAAACCTTCTTTGATGTCCAGGAGAATAATCTCTTCAGCCAGCTCTTTTTCGGCACACACGTTGGCACATGTCGCACCTACATTGCCAGCGCCTATTACAGTAATTTTCATTGGATGTATGGTATTTTTATTTCGTGCTCAAATGTAAATGAGGGATTAGTTTGAGGAACTGATTTTTAGAACATTTAACAGATTGTAAAATCCGATTATGTGCCCAGCCAATGCCTTTGATAGCTGCCATCCGGGTCGTACATCTCTGCCTGACGTTTCACATTGAAGACTCTGTTTCTTGGATCATTGCCGATTCCGGCCACATAGGTCCAATTGCCATAATTGCTGTACACGTCATAGTCAATTAATTGACTTTCAAACCACAATGCACCCGCATACCAAGGTTGTTTTAAATTGTGTACAAGATAGCTGGCGACAACCTGTCGTCCGCGATTGCTCATGTATCCGGTCTTAAGGAGTTCGATCATATTGGCATTTACAAAAGGCTCATTTGTTTCTCCCAATCGCCATTTTTCAAAAGATTTTGTAATTTTTGGTTTGTAATGACGTGCAACTTTAAAAAATGACTCATTCATTTTCATTGCATTGAATATAAAGAAATCTCTCCACAGCAGCTCAAAAAAGAGCCAGTAAGTGGATTCATTGGATTCTATCTCCTGCTCATATGCCTTGATTTGCCAGTAAATCGAGCGGGCACTTATATTGCCCATGGCCAGATAGGGTGAAAATTTGGAAGAATAATCTTCACCAATGAGACCATTTCTTGTCTGCTTATAGGTAGAAATTTTTCTCGAATTCCAGATGTAATATTCCACTCGCTTCCAGGCATTGGTCTCACCTCCCTGTAGGGCAAATGCCGCTTTCGGGTTGGTATCTGATTGGGTCGGAAATCCAAAACTATCGATATCGGGTATAGATGATGCCTCTATAAACTCAGAAGGGGTGGTAAGGTCACGAATCCAGGGGCGTTCCGTTTTTATTTTCAGAGATTTTTCTACCTTTTTTCGAAATTCGGTAAACACATAAGGCAACTGTGCAACATCAATCGGAAGATCATCAGGATCAATGAGCGAATGCTCATCAAAACCAATCATTGGGATGTTTAATTTGGATACATTGTATTCTATTTCTATTTCATCCTGACTGTAATACTTTGGGTAATAAATAGCTGCGATACTGAATTTAGAATGTATTTCTCGTATAATGTCTTCGGTTAATCCTTTTTTACAGTACAGATCACTACCTGCTGCAAGCAGGCTTCTGCGAAGGTCGTTTAGAGATTCCAGGAGAAATCTGGTGCGATGCATGCCTGTGCGTGGCCACCCAGTGTATAAGGTACCGTGGTATCTGTCGTCAAAACAGTAAAAAGGCACAACCGGAAGTCCGCTGCGCGACGCAGCCTCAAGAGGGGCACAATCGCGGGTGCGGAGGTTCCATCTGTACCATACCAAAGCTATGGTTTTCATTGTGCTGACGTTTTTTTTGATTTTCGACACCTGTCACTGCAGTATTTGACATCATCCCAAACGCTTTCCCACTTTTTTCTCCAGGAAAAAGGTCTTTTACATACCTCACATATTTTGGTCGGCAATCCGTGCTTTTTATTCATGATAGTCATACAGACATCCGAAAGCATTGGTTCAGGTGACCCGGCTCATTTTTTTAAAACGTGAAAATTTTGGACATCCATGAGGATATGTGTCAAGATACATTTGGGTCACTTGTACCTTTGACCTCCTGTTTCAGTACGATGATTGAAATAAATTCACCGGAAGACTACGAGCCGTTGGCTCGAGATCTGCTGAATAACTATTCGCACATCGCAGTTTGGTTGTTTAAGGGAGAAATGGGTGCCGGAAAGACGACACTCATCCGAAAGATCCTGCAGGTAGCAGGAGTACGGGATGAAGTATCCAGCCCTACTTTTGCCATTGTGAATGAGTATGCCGATGAGCGGGGCAAATCCATCTATCACATGGATTGCTACCGATTGGCCAATGCTGATGAAGCACTGCAATCGGGAATTGACGAACTCCTCACTTCCGGAAACTGGTGTTTGATCGAATGGCCTGAGGTAATTGAAAATTTTCTATGGGGTAGAGTTCTGACAATTACCTTTGAAAAAACAGGTGAAATCCGAAAAATTCAAACTGAATTAAAAGCGTATGAGTAATACCCCGCAGATGTGGAGTGTACCGGAATTTTCGATGATTCCCAAAGAAGAAGTCTTAGAACTTCCATCAAAAGCCCAAGCATTATTTATAGGTGTTCCAAAGGAGTCCTGGCTTCAGGAAAAACGGGTGGCACTGACTCCCGAGGCCGTTAGACTCCTGGTAAACAACGGTCATCGGGTTCGAATAGAAACAGAAGCCGGATTGGGGGCACGCTACAGTGACCGGGATTTTTCGGAAGCCGGGGCAGAAATCGTGTATGATACTAAGGAAGTCTATGAGGCGGATGTGGTAGTCAAGGTAGAGCCTCCTTCCCTTTCAGAAATTGAATATTTCAAGCCTAAGCAGTTGCTCATTTCGGCTTTACAACTAAAAACGCGTAAACGGGAATATTTCAAAAAGCTGATGGACAAGAAGATAACTGCCTTGGCCTACGAAATCATCAAGGATGAAGATGGCATAGTGCCTATTGTCCGCTCAATGAGTGAAATAGCAGGCACGACATCTATACTCATTGCTTCCGAATACCTGAGCAATATGCGTGAGGGAAAAGGCTATCTTTTGGGGGGAATTTCAGGTGTGCCACCTACTGAGGTACTTATCATAGGAGCAGGCACGGTGGGAATCTTTGCTGCAAAAACAGCGCTGGCACTCGGTGCGGTGGTAAAGGTATTTGATAAATCCATTACCCGGCTTCGCAGACTTCAGGAAACCCTAAATCAACCCATTTATACCAGCATCCTCCAGCCAAATATCCTAGCAAAAGCTCTTTGCAGAGCCGATGTGGCGATCGGTGCTTTGCGCCCAGAGAAAGGTCGGACACCTACGGTCGTCACAGAAGATATGGTAGAGCGAATGAAGCAGGGATCAGTAATTATAGATGTAAGCATAGACAATGGGGGGGTATTTGAAACTTCCGAAATAACCACGCATGACAATCCAATTTTTATAAAACACGGTATCATTCACTATTGTGTACCCAATATTGCCTCGCGAGTGTCGCGTACGGCATCCTTTTCGTTGAGCAACGTTCTGGCGCCTTTACTTCTGGATATTTCGGAAAAAGGCGGTTGTCTCTCTGCACTTAAAACCAACTCCAACCTGAGATCGGGATTGTACCTTTTTAATGGTATTGTGACCAATAAATCAATAGGGGAGTGGTACAATCTGCCTTACAGCGAAGCCGAACTGCTCATTGGATTTTAAAAAAATTAAATACCTCACATAGTCCCTGTCCCGATGATATCGATACCCGAATGGTGGATGCTGATGGCTTGTCTTGCTCCGGCTGCTTTATTTCAGTGGTACTTAATGGCTAAATTTTTTCTCTCAAAAAAAACACCAGAGAAAAACAAATCTTCTTCGGATGTGCCAGTCTCTTTGATCATATGTGCGCGAAACGAATTGGAAAACCTCAAAAAAAACCTGCCTTCATGGCTTGGTCAAAATTATCCAACCTATGAAGTCATCGTCGTCAATGATCGCTCGTGGGACGATTCACGTTTTTTTCTTGAAGAGATGGCCGCAATGCATTCTAATCTTCGCATCGTAACAGTGCCCGAAAATGAAAAGTATTGGACCGGAAAAAAGTTCGCCCTTACCCTTGGGATCAAGGCAGCAGCATATGACACACTCCTGCTTACAGACGCAGATTGCAGACCTGCCAGTGACCGTTGGATGTCTTACATGATGGAAGGATATGAGCTCAGCCAGACCGAAATTGTACTCGGATACGGAGGATATGTCCAGAGTCCCGGACTCCTTAATCTAATGATTCGCTTTGAAACCCTTCAGACCGGCTGGCTGTATCTGTCAGCGGCATGGGCCGGGTGGCCATTTATGGGCATTGGCAGAAACCTGTCATATAAAAAAAATCTGTTTTTCGGCGCAAAAGGATTTTACCGACATATGCACATACCTTCGGGAGATGATGATTTGTTTATCAATCAGGTGGCCACGGGACGCAATACACGGGTCATGCTTAATCCCGAGGCTGTCACATTCAGCACCCCCAAAAAAACCTGGTCAGAATACATATACCAACGCAGACGTCATTTCAATACCTCATTTTATTACAAAACGGTAACCAAAATTTACTTGTTTTTTTTCCAATTTTCACGTCTGGTCGTTGGATTGGTCACTATTGCCTCCATTCTGGGACTCAGTGCAGGTAATCAATTCTATGCAGCGCCCTTGGGTCTCGGATTGCTGTATTACACTTCGCGTTGGCGGACAATGGTCATTTTTTCAAAAAGAGCCGGTGAGCGCTCACTGGGCAGGTGGTATCCGATCATGTCGATCCTGGTATTTATCGTGCAACTGCGTATCTGGCTTCAAAACATATTGATTGGCTCACCGAAGGGATGGAAACCAAACTAAACCGATGAAAGAAAAAATGTCCTTTCCGATTGTGATAGGCGCTACGGATCATGTTGACTTACCAGAATTTGAGTTGTACAACGTGTCTTGTCGTATTGATACCGGTGCAGCCACATCAGCCATACATTGCCATAATGTGAAACTGATAAGAAAAGATGGACAAAATGCTGTATCATTTATGTTGCTAGACCCGGAACACCCTGCGTACCAAAACAGAGAATATTATTCATTTGATTTTAAAGAAAAAATCATCAAAAATTCATTTGGCCATAGCGAAAAACGCTTCTCAATCAAAACCGTCCTGCTACTTTTCGGCAGAAAATTCAAAACAGAAATGACACTGGCAGATAGAGAAGCCATGAAATATCCTTTACTCATCGGAAGAAGGCTTTTAAAAAAAGGCTTCCTGGTAGATGTGCGCCTGAAAGATGTTTCCTATCATTTAAAAAAAATTTAAAAAAGAGAAGTTTTTTCGGATGAATATTCTGATCCTTTCTACAAATAAATTTTTGTACTCCACCCGTAGGCTCGTAGAGACAGCCCAAAGTAGAGGTCACACTGTAAAAGTGATGAACCACACGAAGTGCTATGTAGTCATGCACACCAATAGCCTGGATGTGTACTACGGCGATCACGTGATCACAGATGTAGATGCCATCATTCCGCGCATCGGAGCATCCGTCACATTTTACGGGAGCAGCATTATTCGCCAGTTTGAGATGAAAAAGGTATTTACTACGTTGAGCTCACTGGCATTGGTGCGATCCCGCGACAAGTTGAGGGCACTTCAGATTCTTGCATCTAAAGGTGTACCAATTCCACGAACGGCCTTTGCCAAATACCCCAGTGATGTGGACCACCTGATCAAGCAGGTTGGAGGTCCTCCCTTAGTGGTTAAACTTCTGGAAGGCACTCAAGGCCTCGGTGTGGTACTTGCAGAAACTAAAAAGGCCGCCAAATCTGTCATCGAGGCTTTCTATGGTTTGGAGGCCAATATTCTGGTGCAGGAGTTTGTGGCAGAAGCTGCCGGAAGGGATATACGCGCTATTGTAGTAGATGGAAAAGTGATCGCAGCATACCAAAGAGTCGGCAAAGAAGGTGAATTCAGAAGCAATCTACACCGTGGAGGTATCGGAGCACCGATTAAGTTGTCAAAAGAAGAGAAGGATATAGCGGTATTGGCGGCCAGGAGTCTTGGTCTGTCAATCGCAGGTGTAGATATGCTGCAGAGCCATCGCGGCCCTCTGGTCATGGAGGTCAATAGTTCTCCTGGATTAGAAGGTGTAGAGCGATATTCAGGAAAAGATGTAGCTACATATATAATAAAATACATTGAAAAACAGGTAAATAAACCTGGTAAATCCGATAAAATCGGTGCCTGATGGATTTATTTGTATCTACATATATTCAGATGGGCGAGATCTTTCTGTCACCAGAAGAGAGCCACCACATCTCAAAGGTGCTTAGATTTAATATTGGCCAGAGGTTGTATCTGACCGATGGTAAGGGTACTCTTGCAGTAGGATGCCTGACCCGGTCTCATCATCGGAATGCGATCGTACAGGTGCTCGAAGTCACACAGCAAACACGGCCTAAACCTATTATTCATTTGTACGTATCTCCCACCAAAGCGACGGATCGAACCGAATGGTTAATTGAAAAAGCCACAGAATTAGGTATTGGCTCTATCAACTTTGTCACGTGTGAACGAACAGCCCGGAAAAATATCAATCTTGAACGTTATTATAAAATTGCAATAGCTGCAGCCAAGCAAAGTTTAAATTGTTATTTCCCTGAAGTCCGTTTCATTCCTAAGTTAAATCACGCATTGGAAACAGCAAGAGGTGAAAAATTATTCGCCTTTTGTGAGGGTGAGGATCGCCTTGCTCCTCAAATGTGGCCAATAAATTCGGGTGATTACAGCCTCTTTATCGGCCCTGAAGGCGATTTTACACCTCAGGAAATCACTGTAGCATTATCTGAAGGATGTAAGCCGGTTGAACTGGGTGCATTGAGACTCCGGACCGAGACGGCAGCACTCGCCGGAATATCCTTTTTGCGATTGAGAGAACAGCGATAGTAAGTCGTTTTTTAATGTTAAAAACATGTGAAATACCTGACAGCTTTTTTAACTCTTTGATTTTAAATAGTTAATAATTTACCGAGACTTTCATTTTTATTTTGTAAAAAATTTTGAATACATATCTTTGCCCTCGCTTTTTAAAATTAGTTCATTACAATATTGGTCCGGTCGTTCAGTTGGTTAGGATGCCGCCCTGTCACGGCGGAGATCGCGGGTTCGAGTCCCGTCCGGACCGCTTCTCTTCCTTAATTTCTCCCCCTTTTTTCACTTTTCTATCATAATCGGAAGGCCCATTTTGAGCTTGGCCATTTACTATTTTTACCGCCATTTTTTCAAAAACCCGATGCAATGAGTATCCTTTCGGAACAAGAAATTCAAAGAAGGCAAGCCCTGCAAAGACTTAGAGAATTAGGTATAGACCCCTATCCGGCCCATGAATATAAGGTGTCACATACGGCCACTGAAATTTTATCTGCTTTTGACGACAGCAAATCAGATCAGCTATCAAATGTATCACTGGCAGGCCGCGTGATGAGCAAGCGAATCATGGGAAAAGCGGCTTTTGTAGATTTAAAAGATGCTACCGCGAAAATTCAGTTGTATTTCAACAGAGATGAGATCTGCCCCTCCGACGATAAAACCCTCTACAATGAAGTCTTCAAGAAGTACACGGATATTGGAGATTTCATTGGTGTAAAAGGCTTTGTATTCCGGACACAAATGGGTGAAATATCTGTGCACGTGAAAGAATTCACCTTTCTGAGCAAAACCTTAAGACCCCTGCCCGTCGTAAAAACGGATGCATCGGGTAACGTCTATGACGCATTTAACGATCCTGAGCAGCGGTACCGGATGCGATATGTAGATCTGATTGTAAACCCCCATGTCAAAGAGATTTTTGTAAAACGTACGCGCATCATACAATCCATGCGTGAATATTTTAACTCTTTTGGTTATTTGGAAGTGGAGACCCCAATCTTACAAGCCATTCCGGGGGGAGCGGCAGCCCGACCTTTTGTAACCCATCACAATGCATTAAACATCCCTCTTTACCTGCGCATCGCCAATGAGTTGTATCTGAAACGATTGATTGTTGGCGGTTTTGACGGGGTATATGAATTTGCAAAAAACTTCAGAAATGAAGGAATGGATCGTACGCATAATCCGGAATTTACAGGTATGGAAATTTATGTAGCCTATAAGGACTATTTGTGGATGATGAATTTCACTGAAAATCTCCTGGAGCATGTAGCGCGTACGGTACTCAACGGAAAAACAAAAATACAGGCAGGAGAAAATCTGATTGACTTCAAAGCACCCTATCCGCGTATTACCATGTATGATGCCATCAGACAATATACAGGCGTGGATATCTCTGATATGAGTGAAGATCAACTCAGGAACACATGTCAAAATCTTGGGATCGAAGTGACACCTGATATGGGTAAAGGAAAACTGATCGACAGCCTGTTTGGTGAGAAATGTGAACATCACTTCATACAGCCGACATTCATCATCGACTATCCTATCGAAATGTCACCCCTGTGCAAAAAGCACCGGCAAAATCCGCAATTAACCGAGCGATTTGAATTGATTATCAACGGAAAGGAAATTGCCAATGCCTATTCAGAACTCAATGACCCCATCGATCAGCGCGAACGTTTTGAAGAACAGTTGAAACTCAGTCAGCGCGGAGATGACGAAGCCATGTTTATAGATCACGATTTTCTGCGTGCCCTGGAATACGGAATGCCGCCTACGGCAGGTTTGGGTATTGGTATAGATCGGCTGACGATGCTCCTTACATCACAAGCAAGCATACAGGAGGTTCTCTTCTTTCCTCAGATGAAACCAGAACAAATAACGGCCGCACCTAAGGCAGATAATTGGGCAGAAATCGGGATGCCTAAGCCCTGGATTCCATTGGCAGTTGAAGTCTTTGGAAATGTATCCGCGATGCGTTCGCTGAAGCCAACACAGGTACATCAGCAGCTTAACGGTCTTCGAAAAAAGAAAAAACTGGATATGCCCGCGCTACAGCTCTCAGAAGTGGAGGCCTGGTTTGAAGACCGGAATTAGTCTATATAAGAAGCAAGCCGGATTTTCAAGAGTGTTTTTTTTTTGAGGGTAATTCCTTTTTTGAAAATGATAAGTTTTTTAATTTTGATAGTGTAATCTAAAAGCAAGATGAAGTCAGCAGATCAGTGGTTTGAGGAATACTCACAAAGTCATCAGAATCCGATAAATAAGACAATCCACTGGATCTGTGTACCCCTGATTTTTTGGAGTATTCTTGGTTTATTTTTTTCAATACCGGAGCCGGATTTTGTAACCTGGTTCAATTGGAGCTATTTGCTTGTTGCCATTACAATACTGTTTTATTTGAGATTATCCTTTTCTTTATTTGTTGGAATTGGGGTTTTTACTCTTGTATGTCTAGCGATTTTACATATGCTAAGATATCACCAAATACCCATTTTTTTGACCTCGTTGATAGTATTTACAGCAGCGTGGATTGGTCAGTTTGTCGGGCATAAGATTGAAGGCAAAAAACCTTCTTTTTTTAAAGATCTTCAATTTTTGCTGATTGGACCTGCCTGGTTGCTTCATTTTTTATATAAAAAATGGGGCATTCCTTATTGATATATACCAGGTTGCAAATGCTTCCAACGCTTGTGTGTCCAAAGGTATAATTCAGGTTGCTTTCTTATGCTGGCTTCCAGCAATTGATTGTACAGATCTGAGATTTTATAATTTTCGTAGTCTCTTGGATTTTCTGTGATCAAATGGGCAGAGTAGATATACTTTCCTTTCTTTTGCCGTCTACACTCCAGGTAAACGACAGCCATATCGTAGATTTTTGCAATTTTTTCGGCACCGACGTGTGTGGGAGTGTTTTCTGCAAAAAATTTAGAACGATGATGTATTCGCCCCTCATGCGGGCTTTGATCTGAAATGAAACCATATGCCGCAGTGGGGTCATTATTTGATTCTATAAAGTTGTATGTATCCTTCATTGGAAAGAGTTTCAGATTGTATTTCGTTCGTTTTTTTATGATTAATTTTTCAAAACTCTTATTTTTTATTTCATTGTAAACCACATAAATATTTTGAGGAATAAAATTGGGAATAACACTAAGCCACTCAAAGTTGCCGTGATGGCCAAGCATGATCACAACTTTTTTGTTTTTTTTATAGAGTTCTTCAAATATTTCTTTGTTTTCAATAGATATATGTGTAGAATGAGCCCTCCAATTTTCATCAAAATCTTTAATATTTTCTGCCAACATATCAAAGAAATATTTGTAAAATTTGTTTCTTATTTCTAAACGTTGCTTCAATGAAAAATCAGGAAAAGCTATTTCAAGATTTTTCATAACCACCTTCGATCTGTAATTTGAAAGATAGAATATCCAATAACAAAACGAACCTAAGCGATAGAGGACATGTAGGGGTAGTCTTGATAAGATTGTTAATATAAAAGTCATTTAAAATACGTCTAAATTTTACCAGCGATTGTAACGGCCAAATTTAGACGAATTAATGATAATGCTGTTATTAAATCGGGTCCCCCAATCACCAGCCTGTGCCGGTAGATCTACATCATCTACATTAGGAGTCCACATATCGCGCTCCATTAGTAAGTATTGCCATCGCTCATTAAATGTTTCTCCCGAAGCGGTACTGTGTATGAGTCTATATGTACCGGTATTGATTTCCCGATCGGCAAAGATGAATATCCTGTCAGATTGTACATTGGTACCATTCATTGCTATGAGTCTGTCGTATTGCCATATTTCATATGGATAGGTATTAGGTTCGTGTTTTCGGCCTTCGATGATGGTGGGTGGACCATACAGACAGAACACACGTCCTCTGTCTGTTCGAAATCCTTTCAACAGTCGGTTTCCGAATTGCTTGTTGGCAATTTGAATTCGTTCGTAATAGATAGGCCATGTCAAGCCGTTGGTTTGTTTATTTAGCCAAAAGGAGTTAAAATATTTCATCATCATGTCCTTGTTTGATTCGGCCAGCAGACGGTCTATTATCTTCTGTTCGCTGTAGGTGGCAATGGGCATTAAATAAAGAAGGAAATCCCGTATGCTGTCTCTTAGGATATCGATTGGAACAATAGAGTTTTCCAAATTAAAATTTTCAATCAGTTCAGCAATCATGCCTTCCGGTTGAAAATCAGATATACGCTCTATTCGGACTTTTCTCTGTGCATAAAGTTCATTTTTTCGATTGATTGATTCTACTACAAGATTGTAAGTACCTGATGGCAATTCTTTAATGTTTAATTTTCCAAAAACTGGGTGCAGATTTTTGTTTCTGATTTTAATTCTTCCAGAAAATTTTTCCATTGGATATCCTCCATGAGAGGATTCGAGGTAATAGTTTACAAAAAAGGGTAATTCACGGTAGTCGAGATCTTCGAGATCATAGAATTCCATGTAAAAGTACAGTTCATCTATATCCTTGTCATACAGGTAGGACGATTCCGTAATGTAGGGTATAAATTCTCGTTTGGATAATTCTCCACCTGCGGGTTCAGTCATGCCGGCAATAAGCATCAGGTCAGAAGCTTTAAAATGATCAGGATTTGGAACGTCTATTTCAATTTCAAAATGATATGTTTCAGATGAATTATTTTCATCGCTAATATCCAGTTGGAGTGTGACCTGGCCTGAGGGTAGTCTGAATTGGGATTTGGCTGTAAATCCTCTGTTGTAAAACTCGGGGTTTTGCACTTCCGGCAACGAAATTCGAATTTTATCTCCTTGAATGATGCTACCGTCCTTATAAAATGTCATGGTAATGATCACGCTGCCGGTGTAAAGTCCATTTTCATTCCGGACGGTTTTCACAGATTTTCCATACACATTGAAGTGCGTTTCTGTGTAAATTCGAATTTCTGGGTCAAAAAAATGATAGAACGCAAATCTTAAGTCCAGATTACCGGCAGTTGTGAATAATGTTAATAAATTGAATATCAATATTTTATGCAACACATCCATCTGTTATTTCCATGGTTTAATAAACAAATAATAAAATTATAAAAAAAGTTGTTCAAAAACCAAACCATTTTAATTTTGCCCTCGGAGAGATGGCAGAGTGGTCGATTGCGGCGGTCTTGAAAACCGTTGAGGTTAATAGCCTCCGGGGGTTCGAATCCCTCTCTCTCCGCCACAAAGCCGGACCAAGAACATTTGGCCGGCTTTTTGTATTTTATTTATTCAGATTTATTCAGAGTCAACTCATCAGATGAAATCCGTTTTTAAAATTATTTTTCTCGGGTTTAGTTTAATATTGATTTGGTCTTGTTCCAGCAGCAAGGGAATAGAAATCCGAGTAATGGATAAACAACAGGTGCTTGATTTTTACGAGGATGTGGTGATCATAAATGACCCGTCGCTGATACCTGATCGTAGAAGAGAGGTTGGAACGATAAAAATATTAAAATCTGATTTTCATCCATCGCCTTGCGGATGGATCGAGAGACTAACCGCTGCGACATTGGAAGCCCGAAAGTTTGGCGGAAATTTGATTCTGATAGACAAAGTGAGCGGATCGATCAATCTAATGATGAATTCTTGTGGAGAGATATCGGGATATGTCTTCAATGTGGATGAAAGTGTAGTCAATACCCTCAAGCGAAACCGTGTAAATGGTGGATTAAAAAACAAATATGATTTTGCGCGTATTGTTTTTATTAAGCCGGCTTTTACAAGCAATTACAGCATATATGTAAATGAGGATAATCTTGGCCTAGTAAAGGCAGGTGAAATTGTAGAATACAAAACCAAACGAAAAGAACCTGTAGTCATATGGGCAAGAACACAGCGCAGAGCTGAGCTTATTCTTAATGTAGAGCCCGGATATGATTATTTTATTCTTTGTAATGAAGAAGCCACAGGGTTCGGTTTGTCTGAAGTCCAATTTGTGACTTTACAGCCTGAAATTGCAATTGATTTAATAAACCGGATGAAGCGATGAAGACTTTAGGTATCCATTGTATACTCATTGCTGTAATAATTCCAGTATATTCAATCGGGCAAGACAGAATTATTACACGAAAGAATCAACGAATTGAAAGCCGAATTTTGCCCGTGAAGGATAAGGAATATGTATATTTTCAAATTTTGGAAGACGGTGAATTGAAATACACACTTCTACCCAAAAATCAGATCAAGCGAATTGATCGAAATTTTTACAAGAATCCAATAATAAATACTAAAATTAATGCCCCATTTACAAGTCACCATTCATTTATGATTGCTGTCAGGTCCGGCTTGGGAAGAAGGTCATATCAAGTGGATCCGGGTTTATTACCTCAACTTAAAGATTTTCAAAATCGGGAGCGGTTTGGTTGGCACAATGAACTTGAGGTCTCCTATCTGTTTTCGGAAACTTTTGGAATACATGTGATGTATCATCGATTTTCTAATAATCTGGAACGATCATATCAGTTTGTAAATCCTGGAAATCCAAGTGAACCATTTGATGCAACTTTTAAATCAAATCAAATGACTTCAGGAGTAAATGTAGGATTGGATTATTATACAATTTTTACTGAAAAAGCAAATATGTCAGTAGGATTGTCACTTGGATCTACCAATTTCAGATACTTTACAGATTTAGACGCATTTGCAAGTCCAACCACCTTTAGAGGAGAAAATTTAAACCTTACATTCAGACTACTAGGACAGTATAAATTAAATGATTTTCTATACTTTAATGGAGGTATTTCATTTTTTAGCTCATCCTTATTTATGGTTCGGGCTGAATCGAATGGAGTAACTCAAGAATTAAATTTATCAAACAACCCATTAAGTCTATCCAGAATGAATTTCACGGTAGGAATTCGTTATGGATTTAACTTATAAAAGTAGGTATATATTTCCGCGCCTGATGTGGAGTACATCCTGAAAGTCAACTGCCCTGATCACATATTGATAAATTCCTGCCGGTACTTTTTTTCCTTGATGAGTACCATCCCAGAAATCACTTGGATTGGTGGATTGATAAATAACTTCACCCCAGCGATTTAAAATAGAAATTTCATAAGATACAATTCCAGTAACTGATACGGTAAATACATCATTTATACCGTCGCCATTGGGTGTAAATGCATTGGGGATGAAAAGTGTAATTTCGGGATAAATCCACACATCCACAGAATCATAAGCTGTACAGCCATATTCATTGACTGCCTCAAGAACTATCAAATATTTTCCCGTATCTGAGAAAGTATGCTTATATGATTCAGGTGGATTTGGGATGATTGTACCATCACTGATGTACAAAATCTGTTGAGTCTGAGAAGAATTTTGAGATTTATTAAATATCGTAATATCGGGAAAAAAGATGCTGGCTTTAAGTGGTTGAGCTGCCACTGAGGCTTGAGGTGACGGGAATACTTCAACAGGTGGTAATTCAATTTCCGCTGAATCTACACAACCTGTTTTAGTATACACATACAACCGAGGCACATATAATCCCGGGATTGAATAAAAGTGAGTAGGGTTGCACTGAGATGAAGTCAGACCATCACCAAAGTGCCAATTACAGAAAACAGGTGTCTCGGCTGTAGATAGGTTGAAGAATTGAATTCCTGCCCCCAAACAAACATTTTGCGAACTACCTGCGGCTTTAAAATCCGGTGGATTGTAAAATCGGATGATTTCTGAAAAGGAACTATTACATCCAAAATCTTCGACCTCAAGAGTTACTGTATGTGGACCAGGAGTATTAAAGGTAATGATTGGAGGAGACGTGCCGGTGTATGTAGGCAACGATGAGGCCGCTCCAAAATTCCATTTCACACTTGCCATAGGAGACACAGGAGTTCCTTTTAATACAAATGTCATGGCCGTATTGGGAAGACACGGATCTCCTATTGCTTCGAAATAAACGTTTAATGGAATGCGCACCTCATACACCTCGTAGGTAGTATCAAAGCAATTGTTTCCGGCATCAATTACAAGCATCACATTGTAAATACCGGTATCTGAGAAGGTGTAAACCGGATTTTGTAATGTCGAAGTGTCGTTTGGAGCATTGCCAGGGTCATTAAATTTCCAATAATATTTTTTAGCATTATTGCTGTAGCTTACAAATGGAATAGTCAATCCAGAGCAGTAGGTCTCGGGAATAAGGTTTTGTGGGCGAATCGTTGCAAACTTTGATAAGTCACATGCATACACAGTAAACTGATAATCTCGCCGATGGGTGCCGAGTAAAACACCGTTTCTCCATTCCTGAACACAAACCGTGACTACATGGATTCCATTGACTGTTGGATTTACGGAAAGCAGGCCAGTGAAAGGATTAATGGTCATCTGTGGATTGCCCATCATTGGATTGGCACCACTGTATCCGGGCGCATATGTCACAATGGTGTACGGAGGCGGCATAGGCGGATCGGGCTGCGGGGATGTAGGACCTCCGTTGGTATTGTCGCGCCCTCCTCCGTGAAAGGCATTGCAAAGAGTGTAAAAAAGTGAGTCACCGTCTGCATCTACTGCGTGATGAGGATAATTAAATCCCATGTTTCTGCATAGAATCAAAGGAGGATGATTGGGAAAGTAGGGCGAATTATTACATCCGGTATCCATCGGAGGAATGGTTGCCATATAGGTAGCTCCATTGAAATCGGGATTAATGAGGTTAATTATGGTAGAGTTGCGGCAGCATCGCTGATACACAATGGTATAGCCACCCGGAGCCGGCGGCAGACTGACCGTAGCAAGGTAGGTTGTGTGTTCGATACATGTGTTTGGAGGTGGGGGAGCACATGGACTTGGGGCTGTGTATGGTAGGATAAATACTCCCTGTAGCGGAAGTGTAATGCGCTGCACCAAGACATTATTGTTATAAATACCCACAATGGCCGGATTATCAAAAGGTGCTCCATTGAGTGAAAAACAATCTCTGTATATGGTCAAGCGAATCTTATACAACTTATTGCCGTTTGCAGCCTGCCCCTGACAAGAATAGCTGAGTTCACCACCTACAATGTGAAATCCTGATATTTTGGCCGGATGAAAGCCCAAGAATGCAGTGATAAACAGCAAAATACTCCAACGCATAACAACAAATATAAATAAAAAAAGCACGATTTTCAGTCCAAAAATCGTGCTTTCATCACAGCCGTATTAATTTTAAAATATAAACCGGAAACTAAGATTAAAATTTATGATATCAAAAAATGTGGGTACTATATTAAACTCAGGTTTTGCATCGAGCGAGATATTTAAAGGCACACCTTGAAATTTGTAATCAATACCAATTATACCGTCAACTCCAAGTAAGAGGTTTTCATCTGCCGGTCCTACATTAGGCTTACCTCTTCGATACGTGCCTACATGAGCACCAAAGCCATAAAACCAGCTTAAGCCGGGCTCGCTTCCAAGAGGCTGATAGTATTCTATCAAACCCGTCAGACTCCAACCACCCCAACGAGGCGACAGTATAAACTCATAAGCCTTTGAAGGAGAGGTATAGTTGCGATATGTGATACCATTATTGAATCCTCCACGCAGCCCTAGAGCGTGTTTGTACTCTTGACTGTAGATCGAAAGACTTATTGTAATGAATAAAAATAAGAGAATTTTTTTCATAAACTTTGATTTAGTTGAGCGACAAAGATATCTTTCTGTGGATACTTTGAACGTTTTAATCTAAAACTTGTCTGAAAATTTTAATTTTTACTGTAGAATGTTTTTCGTTTATTTAATAATTTTGAAAAGACAATTAATTCCGTAAAATATGAGATACACACAATTAAGTGACAACTGGATTTCAGACGGATTAATCGATTTTGAATATAAGAGTTATCAGGTACTGGGTTACCTGCAAAGCGCTAACAATTTATTTTCGCAAAAGAAAATTTATCCTCAATTGGCAGATTTGATTAGCCACTACAGGTCGTTGCTCCAATTAAAGGAGAATAAAAAATCTGTTCGAAATAAGTTTCCCCAGTCGGCTTCTGATATTAATTTAAATAAAATGGAAATTATTTATCAAGACCTGTATGAAGATGAAGACATTTTGAAGACCATTGATGAAATCATTGAATTTGCTCTTCCAAAATTTCAACAAAGTATCGAAATCGGTAGGGAACTGTATGAATATACTGCTTCGATAATTGATATGGAACCCATCGGAATTGTTCCATTGTACAGAAAAGAAGGTTATTTCATGCTACGGGACAAAAGTACTGACGACATTTTGCTGTTTTACTACCGAATTAAGCTGATTCAAACAGACTCGGATCAATTCAGAGCATTAGAAACCAAATACATGGGAAGAGATAAACTGTCAATAACCAATACTCCTGAAGCCATAAAAATGAGACTTATTAAAAATTTTAAAGAAATACCAAATCCAGCAAGTTATATGATCAGCATTAAGCATTCGCTTCCATTGTCGTCGACCTGGCTTCCTGTAGCTAAACGTCTGCTGCTTAAGGCGGTTAGCTAACAAAGTGATACGTAAATTCACCATTTTACACAATAAATACAATATCTTTTGGATTCTTTTGACTACATTATTGCAGGATCCGGTGCGGCCGGTCTCAGCATGGCTTATTACATGGCTAACGATCCCTTTTTTGATCAAAAAAAAATCCTCGTTATAGATAAAGAGCCAAAAAATGCATACGATAGAACATGGTGTTTTTGGAGCGATTCTGACGATTTTTTTCCGGATGTAATCCATAAAAAATGGGATAAAATTGAAATAAAAACTCCCCTTAAGAAAAGTGTATTTCCCATACATCCATATACGTATAATCTGATACGAAGCAATGATTTCTACCAATATATTATTTCTCTAATAGAAAATAAAAAAAATTTTACCATTAAATATGAGTTGATTGAAGAAGTACGTAATCACGGCACAGTCGTAACAAATAAATCCCTCTACAGAGGAAACTACATCTTCAACAGCATAAGCCATCCAATTCGTTACAAAAAAGGAAATATCACGTTTCTTCAGCATTTTAAAGGTTGGTATATCCGCACAAAAACACCTGTATTTCAGCCAGATATTGCCACACTAATGGATTTTGACATTGAGCAGTTCGACGAATGCAGGTTTTGTTACATTCTACCTATATCGGCACATGAAGCCATGGTGGAATACACTGTTTTTTCAGAATCCGTTTTAGAGGACACTGTATATGACCTATTGATTCGAAAATACATAAATGATCGCTTTGGAAATACTGAATATATCGTGACACATACGGAATTTGGAGTTATCCCGATGAGTGACGTCCTATATTTATCGGATTTGAAATCTTCGGTCATCAATATAGGCACATCAGGTGGGGCTACGAAAGCTTCTACAGGCTATACTTTTTATTTCATTCAAAAACAAATAAAATTTTACATTGACCAGCTTAAAAATGGTCGGATACAAAAATTGTATATTCCTCCGTATAAATACAGGCTGTACGATAGTGTGCTGTTAAGAGTGCTGTTGGACAAAAAGATACCTGCGCACACCGTATTTGAGGACATGTTTTTTAAGCTAAAAATTCAAGATGTTTTTGATTTTTTAAATGAAAAATCAACATTATTTCAGGATTTAAAAGTTATGAGCTCAGTAAACATCGCCGTTTTTATGTCTGCGATGCTCCGCCAAATACAAAAGGTAAAATGATTTTTTTTAACACAATAATGGTTATACTAATTCAAATGAATCAATTCATACATAATGGGCCTGTTTACTTTTGGAGTCAAAAACATCATCTATGAAATATCTCATTTCAATATTCGTTGGGGTTATGATGAGTTCCTGCGTGTCATCTAAGGTTCATCGAAAACTTATGGACAGCTATAAGCAACTGGACAGCGCACACATGAGTACACTGCAGGAAATCAATAAACTAAGAGCCGAAAACAGAGCTCTGCAAGGAGATCTCTCCTCACTGACGGCTTATATCGAGCGGCTCAGAAGTGACTCTCTGGACCTGTACCACAACGTAATGGCCAAGGCACGTCAGATCGATGAGCTAAACAGGTCTTACGAATTTTTACTCGAAAATAACAAGTTGCTCATGAATCAGAGTTCGTTAGAAAACCGGCGTCTGATGCAAAGATTGGAGAAGATGCAGGAAGAGCTTCAGCAACGGGAAGACAGCTTGCAAGCCGAACGTGTGCGACTGGAGCGGCTATCCCTTCGGCTTAGTGAGCGCGAAAAAAGGGTCAGCGAACTGCAGCTCACAGTCGAAAGGAAGGACAGCGTGCTCCGATTCTTCTCAGATAGAGTGCAAAGAGCCCTGATGCCTTTTCAAGGCAAGGGACTGAGTGTACAAATGCGCGATGGTAAGGTGTATGTTACCCTTGAGAATGCATTGCTATTTGAATCCGGTAGTTGGACACTTAATCAGAGAGCCATGCCTGCGCTTCAGAATCTTGCAAAAGTCCTGGAAGAAAATCCTGACCTGAGTGTGCTGGTAGAAGGTCACACAGACAGCGATCCTTTCAGAGGTCAGACCGCCGTACGGGACAATTGGGATCTCTCTGTGATGCGAGCGACAGCTGTGATTAAAGCCCTTCTATCACAGGGGAAAATACAACCCTCAAGAATATCAGCAGGTGGACGCGGTGAATTTCAACCCATAGCTTCTAATGACACACCCGAAGGAAAAGCCCTGAACCGCAGAACTGAAATCATCATCACCCCGGACTATTCTAAGTTGGTGGATTTGATTAACATTAAGTGAATTGATCTCTAACTATGATGATGCCGTGAGCTGGTTATTTAGCCGGCTCCCCATTTTCCAAAGGCAAGGAGCAGCGGCTTACAAGCCGGGACTTGAACGAACCCTGACCCTGATGCACTGGCTTCGTCATCCCTACACGCGGTATCCATCCATTCACGTAGGTGGTACCAATGGAAAGGGAAGCGTATCCCACCTGATAGCGGCTGTGCTCCAAACCAAAGGACTGAAAACAGGACTGTATACAAGCCCTCATCTTTATGATTTCAGAGAGCGCATCAAAATAAACGGAAATAAAATTGATCAAACCTTTGTGCTTGACTTCGTCAAAAAGTTCCAAAAAGAAATGGCCTCGTCGGTAGATCCAAGTTTTTTTGAGCTAACGATGGCAATGGCTTTTGAATATTTTGCTTGCAATAAGATTGATGTTGTAGTGGTGGAAGTCGGTATGGGAGGCAGGCTGGATTCCACCAATGTAATCACGCCAATTGTAAGCGTCATTACCAACATTGGTTGGGATCATATGCAATTTCTGGGCGACTCTCTGCCAAAGATTGCCCTTGAGAAAGCAGGAATTATAAAACCAGAAGTACCAGTAGTCATCGGCGAACGACAACCTGAGGTGGCCGATGTATTCGAACAGGTAGCAGCTGTAAAACATGCCCCTTTGTACTACGCATCCGATCTGTATCCAGAGCTGGATTTTGAGTGTGAGTTAAAAGGTGATTATCAGAAAAAAAATACACGAACCGCCTATGCTGTTCTTCAGCTCTTGCCCATAGACATAAAACCCACTCTGGAAGAAATCCAATTGGGATTTGCTAATGTTAAAAAAAATACCGGTCTTCGCGGACGATGGGAAATGCTTTCAGAACGACCATTAGTCATCGCAGATACTGCACATAATTTTGACGGTATTAAGGTAGTAATGGAGCAGTTGCGAAGAGAAAGACGCGGAAGACTTTTTGTGGTATGGGGGATGGTACAAGATAAAGATCCTGCTAAAATCTTTACACTTCTGCCAAAAGATGCATATTACATATTTACAAACCCGGATGTACCTCGGGCCATGCCGCTATCTGACCTGGAAAAAAACGCTGATACATTCGAACTATCCTATGAATCTATACCCGGAGTATTCCAGGCTTATACCCGAGCACTACACCTGGCTACCGATAGCGACACAGTGTATGTAGGCGGTAGCACATTTGTCGTTGGCGATCTTCTAAAAGAGTTGGATCAATGATCATACAATAATGATCGAAATAGCATACATTCTCTGTGGAGGAAAAGGCACGCGAATGGGTTCGATTTCAGAATCTATCCCTAAACCAATGCTTCCACTCCTTGGAAAACCCGTGCTCGAACACATCATACTCCAATGTAAGAACAATGCGATTACAAATATTCACTTAATCACAGGCCACCTGGGTCATGTGATCAAAAATTACTTTAAAGACGGAAGTCGTTGGAATCTGTCTATTGAGTATTTCGAGGAGGAAGAACCCCTGGGAACTACCGGTGCATTCAAATTGCTGGAAAATGAATTGCCAGAGACCTTCTGGATCTTTTACGGCGATGTCGTTTTTGATGCAGATTTGATGCAAATGGCTCAATTTCACCGCGATAAAAAAGCTGAAATGACCATTGCGGTGCATCCGAATGACCATCCATACGACAGCGATCTGATTGTGACCGATTCGACAGGCAGAGTCACTCGAGTATATTCAAAACCCCATCCGAAACATTTAAAAGCGCGCAATCTCGTCAATGCAGCTTTGTATTTGACTGAAAGAAATGTAATCCGACACCTCCCATATGGAAAAAGTGACTGGGGTAGGGATCAACTACCTGAGCTGACGAAAAAAATACCGGTGTATGCATGGCGTACCACGGAATATATAAAAGATATCGGTACACCTGAACGGATCAAAAAGGTGGAAAGTGATTTGATATCCGGAAAACCCTCCAGAAGGAATTTAAAAAATCTTCAGAAAGCTATTTTTCTAGACCGGGACGGAGTTCTCAATGAAGATATCGACTTAATACATAAACCCGAACAGCTGAAAGTCTTTCCTTATGCCGCAAGAGCTGTACGAAAAATCAATCAGAGCGACTATTTGGCCATAGTGGTTACAAATCAAAGTGTGGTAGCCAGAGGTCTTGTGGATTTGGTCGGTCTTGACCGAATACACACTGAACTGGATTATGCCCTTGCTCTGGAGCACGCCTATCTCGACGATCTCTACTTCTGTCCGCATCATCCGGATAAGGGATATCCGGGTGAGGTTGCAGACTTAAAGGTAGATTGCAACTGCCGGAAACCTGCCCCCGGAATGCTCCTTCAAGCCGCCGAAAAATACAATATCCATCTGGCAGACAGTTGGATTATAGGTGACCGACAGGCAGATATTGAAGCAGGAAAAAATGCAGGTTGCCATACTGCGGGGGTTTTAACAGGCAATGCTCTGAAAAATATATACACCGCGCCCGATTTTATCTTTCACAATCTTGAGCAAGCAATCGACTACATAATCGAAGACCCACACAAGAACCCTTCGGAAGCCATCTACAGGAGTTTTCTTCGTTCAGACGAAAGACCCTATTTAGTCGGTATAGCCGGAAACACAGGAAGTGGAAAATCAACATTTGCGACCTATCTGACCAAATATTTTCAAAAAAGAAATCTAAAAGCGATCAAAATAGAACTCGACCACTGGATCCTGGCTCCTGAATTTCGCAGCGGAACTCACGACTTGAAAGAGGTGTATCAGATTGACCGGATCGAAGAGGATCTGAAAAGGATTTTAAACGGAGAATCTATCATTCCTCCCGGTTATAAAAGACACACAACCTGGAAAACAAACCCTCCCCGATATATACTCACACCTGATACAGATGTGCTCATCGTAGAAGGCATCGTAGCATTTATGCCGGAAATACTCAAATACAGATTTAACTACACCGTATTCTGTGAAGCTACCGAACAAAGATTTATAGACAATCTCTACAGTCTTAACAGTTGGAAAGGCAGAAGTAAGGAAGAAATCAGATATCTGATCGAACGCCGGAAAGAAACAGAATACCAAATTATCCAGCAACAAAAGAATCTTGGCATGCTGCAGCTCATTCTGAAATGACAAACTAACATTCATCTTACCGGTAAAGACCCATCGACACCTCTTTGTTTCACAGCCAAAGACAATGAAAATGCCAGAAACTAATCTGTGAAAATCCCTTGGAAACGGAAAGGAAATATTTTAAATTATTTAAGAATCAAATTTTTAGTTTTGCAATCCTTTTTTCTAAAATCGTTTAAATTTGAACTAATCATTGCGTAGAACGAAGAAAATTAAATATCTTTACTCATATACACGAGGAGGAAAATGAATAATTCATCTTTAGGAGAAAGTCTGAAGAAATTTTTTGGGTTTAATACCTTCAAAGGCAATCAGGAAGCAGTCATCAAGAGTCTACTCGACGGAAACGATACATTTGTAATCATGCCCACCGGCGGGGGCAAATCATTGTGCTACCAGCTACCTGCTCTGATGAGTGAAGGTACGGCCATAATAGTATCGCCCCTAATTGCCTTAATGAAAAATCAGGTAGATTCCATGCGGGGATTTTCTGCGGAAAACGGTGTTGCCCACGTTCTGAATTCATCCCTTACCAAAAGGGAAATACAACAGGTTAAAGATGACATATCCAACGGAATTACAAAAATGCTCTACGTGGCTCCCGAGAGCCTGACAAAAGAGGAAAACATTGAGTTTCTGAAATCGGTGACCATTAGTTTCTACGCCATTGATGAGGCACACTGCATCTCCGAATGGGGTCACGACTTCAGACCTGAGTACCGCAATCTGCGGTCCATTATGACCAAAATTGGTAAGAAACCCATCATCGCCCTGACCGCTACAGCTACACCTAAAGTACAGAGTGATATACAGAAAAACCTGGGGATGGAAAACGCGTTTGTGTTTAAATCCTCCTTCAATAGAGAAAATCTCTACTATGAAATCCGACCTAAAGTAAATACCGAAAAGGAAATCATCAAATTTATCAAAAACAACGTCGGTAAAAGCGGAATCATCTACTGTATGAGCCGGAAAAAAGTAGAGGAACTGGCTCAGACCCTTCAGGTAAACGGAATCAAAGCGCTGCCCTACCACGCAGGTCTCGACAGCAATACACGTGCACGGCATCAGGATGCCTTTCTTATGGAAGAGATTGATGTAATCGTTGCAACCATTGCTTTCGGAATGGGAATAGATAAGCCGGATGTTCGCTTTGTTATCCATTACGACATGCCCAAATCGCTCGAGAGCTATTACCAGGAAACAGGGCGTGCAGGTCGTGACGGGGGCGAAGGCAACTGTATCGCCTTCTATGCCTATCAGGACCTGGAAAAAATGGAAAAACTCATGGCCGGAAAACCCGTGGCCGAACTGGAAATCGGCAAGCAACTCATAGCCGAAACCATTGCCTATGCAGAAACCTCCGGATGTCGTCGCAGATACCTGCTAAAATATTTTGGTGAGGAGTTTTCAGAAGAAAACTGCCACAACATGTGCGACAACTGTCGTAATCCCAAAGAAAAATTTGATGCCCAGGACGATGTTAAACTTGTTTTGGAAACTGTACTCTCCGGCCAAAACAGATTCAAGGCTTCTCAGATCGTTGCCATTTTGAAAGGAAATCTCAATCAACAACTGAGATCCTATAAAGTCGATGAATATGAACAATTCAATGAAGGTGCAGACAAAAGCGAACACTACTGGAACAGCGTCATACGTCAATGTATCGTAAATGGTTTGCTTGAAAAAGAAATTGAGACATACGGGATATTAAAAATTACTCCCGAAGGCAGAAATTTTATACAGTATCCACAACCCTTTATGATGGCTGAGGATACCAATTTCGAAGGCATTACGGAGGATGACGACGATGTAATACTTGCAGGCAAAGGTGGGGCCGCTTTTGATGAAGTACTTTTTAAAATGCTCAAAGACATAACTAAAGCAGAAGCTAAGAAAAAAGGAATTCCACCCTATGCTGTATTTCAGGAAAGTACACTGAATGAGATGGCCCTGCACTATCCTACGACGCTCGAGGAGCTAAAAAATATACCGGGAGTAGGCGAGGGCAAGGCAAAAAAATTTGGTCAACCTTTCGTCGATCTGATTGCCAAGTATGTAAAAGAAAACAACATCGAAAAGCCAGAGGACTTTGTAATGAAGTCTGTGGTCAACAAGTCCAGTCTAAAGGTTTTCATAATACAGTCAACCGACCGGAAGGTAGCCCTCGACGACATTGCCAAAGCCAAAGGGCTTACGATGGACGAACTGCTCGACGAAATTGAGGGCATCGTCAACTCCGGCACACGAATAAACATCAATTACTACCTGGAGAAAAAACTCGACGAAGATCAGATTGAAGAGATATTTGACTATTTTATGGAATCCGAAACCGATTCCATACAAGAAGCTTACAACGAATTTGGGGGAGAGTTTTCCGAAGAAGAAATTCGTATGGTCCGTATTAAATTTATGAGCGAGGTAGCAAATTAATCATATGATTTCAACCTAACCTTCCTGTTGCAACGCCTGTTCCATCGGTACATCTCTGTGAATCTTTGGATTGCAAATTCTGGAAGTGCTTTCCATTATATGGCTTTTTTTAATTAAATACGGGATCCAATCGGTAGATGATTCCATTGGTCTCATCTGAAAAATAGATGAATCCATCTGTTGATTCAACTACATTCCGAATACGACCTTCACCCACAAAGTATCGGGACTCCGATACAAGACGTCTATTGGAAAATGAGGTTCGGTTCAGGTGTTGGCCGGCAAGGGCACCAATCATCAAGTGACCCTTCCAGCCCGGGTATTTGTCAGAAGATATGAATGCCATTCCACAAGGAGCAATGCTGGGTGTCCAGTGATGAATCGGAGGTTCTGTACCCGGATAGGTTGGATCAGCAATTTTTCCACCGCCGTACTGTTCGCCATAGGTCGCCAGAGGCCAGCCATAATTTAAGCCTTTTCGAATAATATTAATTTCATCACCCCCCTGGGGTCCGTGTTCATGTGCCCACAGCTCACCAGTAATCGGGTGCAGAGCAAGACCCTGAATATTGCGGTGTCCATAAGTCCAAATCTCAGGCAAAAAATCCGCATTGTTTACAAAAGGGTTATCATCGGGTACCGAACCTTCGTCAGTAAGCCGAAGCAAACAGCCCATATGGTTTTTGGTATTTTGGGCCTGCTGCATGCTGCCCCGATCTCCCAGGCCCAGGAAGAGATGACCTCTCCCGTCAAATACCATTCTGCTCCCGAAATGCACACCTGCACCCGTAAACGCATTGGCCACAAAAATTTCCTGAAAATCCTCCAACTTCTCGTTGCGGAAAGCTGCTTTCCCCACTGCTGTGGTATGCAATCCGTTGACCCATTTGGTATAGCTGAAATAAACAAGGCCATTTTGTCTGAAAGCCGGATGTAGCCTTATGTCCATCAATCCCCCCTGTCCAAAAAGCACAGCCCCGGGAACTTTAAAAATTACCTTTCTCGAGCCGGTGCGGACATTACCGAGCAGTACATCGCCGGATTTTTCAGTAATAAGCACAATACTGTCGTTGATAAAAACCATACCCCAAGGGGTAGTAAGACCTGTAATAACCGGCGTTTTGACCACATTCTTTGTCGGATTGTAGCTGTCTGATGATGGAAAGTCCATCGTGTTTTTTTGACAGCTGAGCTGAAACGTCGAAAAAACGAACATACTCACAACGGCTGTTCGGACGCTAAAACTTTGCATGCAGATCGGATTAGGATTGATTTTCAAATATATTGCTAAAGTGTAAATTATACACTTAATTTGTAGCAAAGTACTGATTCAATGAAAAAAATATTACTTCTTTTTTGCTCCTTGAATACATTATGGCTGACCGGACAGATGAGATCGGTGACCTTTCAGGTGGATATGAGCCAGCAGTCAGTCGATACAGCAGGTGTACACATTGCCGGCAGTTTTCAAAACTGGAATCCTGCCTCCTCACAAATGACCCTGACCACTAACAACATATATACCTTCACAACACAAATCTCCCAAGGCACAACGATTCAGTTTAAATACATCAATGGAAATACCTGGGCCGGCGAAGAGCAGGTGCCTTCTGCCTGCGGTGTATCCAATGGGTTTGGCGGGTACAACCGAACATTAACCATCACTCAGGATACTGTGTTGCCGGTCGTGTGCTTTGCATCGTGCACAGCATGCCAGGCACTGCCTCCGACCAAATTGGTCACATTTCAGGTAAATATGTCAAACGTGCCTTCTGTGAGTCCGCTTGGAGTACGAATAGCCGGAAATTTTCAAGGATGGAATCCTGCGTCTACGCCTCTGACCCAAAGCGGAAGTGTATGGAGTATTGCTATAGCTCTTCCTGTTGGTCAGTTGATTGAATATAAATTCATCAATGGCAATGCCTGGGGACAAGATGAGACTGTGCCGACGGCTTGTGGCACCGGTACTCCGACCAATAGATTTCTGACCGTTCCCGGAAATGATACTGTTCTGCCAGCAGTATGCTTTGGTACCTGCAACACCAATTGTCCGGTGATTCCACCGGCTCCTAAAAAGGCAGTAACATTCAGAGTAGACATGAGTCAGGTAACCGTAAGTCCCAATGGGGTCCACGTAGCCGGAAATTTTCAGGGTTGGAATCCAGCCACAACACCTATGATTTTAGATACAATCACAGGTGCATACACACGTTTGGATTCGGCATCAGTCGGCGACACGATTTACTATAAGTTCATCAACGGCAACGCCTGGGGCCAGGATGAGACCGTACCCACTGCCTGTGGGCTGGGTAGTCCTACGCCTAACCGATGGTTTGTAATGCCCAATACAGATACGACACTTCCGGTGGTATGTTTTGGAATGTGTGGCCCCTGTCCGGTGCCTCAGCCCCGTAATGTGACCTTTAGAGTGGATATGAAAAATGTACCGGTTTCGCCCAACGGAGTCTTTCTGACAGGAAGCTTTAATAATTGGTCCCCAACAGCTACACCCATGACTGCAAATGGCACAATCCACTCAGTTACCC
This sequence comes from Thermaurantimonas sp., assembly GCA_046295455.1. Classification (GTDB taxonomy): domain Bacteria; phylum Bacteroidota; class Bacteroidia; order Flavobacteriales; family Schleiferiaceae; genus Thermaurantimonas. The sequence continues at coordinate 78,045 of JBKBNI010000005.1, forward strand.
TGGTGATCAATGCCGGTACATCCGTTCAATACAAATTTTTGAATGATTCTTCCTTTACAGCAGCCGAAATGGTGCCTCCTGCCTGTGGGGTGAGCGATGGATTCGGTGGTTTTAACCGCGTGCTGAGTATTGTGAAAGACACCGTGCTTCCTGCCGTATGTTTCTCGATGTGCGATACCTGCCCGGTTCAGCTCCCAACTTCCAAGGTCACCCTGTCTGTACTGACAAATGGTATTCAGGTCTCACAGCAGGGAATGCATGTAGCCGGAACATTCAACGGATGGAACTTCCTTCAGCACCCTATGAATCCTACAGGGCCTGACCGCTATGAGATTACCCTTGACTGGCCTATTGGCGAGCAGGTTTTGTATCGGTTTTCGACTACAAATAGCCTTGTCGGTCAAGAATTTATAAGCGGATCTTGTGGATTTCTCGGGTCCCGACAACTGACTGTCCCTGCCAATGACACTGTCCTTCCCGATGTGTGTTTTGAGCGTTGTGATTTGGTATGCACCTCTTTTAATGTAGATGAACCCATGCATGAAAAACCTCACGCCAGGCTTAACAACGGTCTGCTGGAAATTTCAGGATTGCCCGGTGGCGGTACTCCGGTTACCATCCGGATTATCGATGTTTCGGGGAGAAGTATTTACCAGACTCAATTTAGCTCTACCGGTGTGTGGACTGATGCAATAGATCTATCCGCCGGTGTGTACCTGATTCAGCTTTATTTTGATAAAAAAATTCACACCTTAAAAGTTCCTGTATTTATTGGTAGGTGAAGTTTTCTAACCGGATCTTTCTAAGTTTATAGATACTCGCTGCGTCGTCACAACCTTAATGTCATAATTCAACTTTAGTTATAAAAGCTAAAGGAATTTATTCCTATGGATTTACAATGAATCGATTTTTCTTTACCGAATGAATCTCCTGTGAGTATATTTCTCTGTTTTTGAGAAAAATATGTTTGAATTAAACATCCATTTCACATGGAATGCTGTTGTTGATGTTTTAATTTTTTGATTTTATATTCGATGATGTGTTCATTAGGGTCAAAGGGTTTTACCTTTTCAAGGCCCATGAGTTCCACGGCTTTTCTGACAAGCATTTCTTCAGAATATTCATTGATGTTGCGAATAAATTTTCTTTCCATAATGTATCGCGCGCTGCGCAGAATTTCATGGAGCGGCACCATACCTACCAGTTCGGAGCCTTTTAGTTCGATACCTCTCCTGCGAGCCAAGGTTTCCGTAAGGAGGTAAACCTCCCCCATGCCGTTTACAGAGATATCTACCAGATTGAACGACACCTGAGAAAGATTAAACTCAGGAATGTACCATCCGATAGCTTTTACACTTTTCAGAAGACCGGGTATGCGCACAAAACCTCCCCCCGGAGCAGGCACAATCTTGCCTAACTCGCGGATCTCAAAAGCAATTTCATTGGCGATAGTATCATCTTTATCAATGAGATTTACATTATATGCGACCAAAATACCCCGTGATCCAATCACTGTGACCCCAAATTTGGAAATGATGTCCGGCTGGATTGAACCAAAGTCAGGCCTCCAGTCACGTTGTTTTAATTTTTCCTGAAGACCTTCATACTCTCCTTTGCGGATGTTTGCCAGATTGGATCGCAGGTTGCTGCGCGCATTTTTTTCGTAAAAATATCCTGCTATGCCAAGTTCATTGCCGACTCGATGCGCAAATTGTGCAACTTTAGGAATCAGTTCATTATCCGTGATTCCTTCCCAAGCGACAAACGGGCAGACATCTACAGCACCGATTCGGGGGTGAGATCCTTTGTGTTTTGACATGTCGATCAGCTCGAAGGCCCTCTCATACATACGGAATGCTGCTTCGAAAACGGCATTGACTTCCCCTATAAAAGTATACACGGTGCGGTTTGCCGAAATTCCGCTATCAATATTCAGCAGCATGACCTCTGGTACCGAGGTGATGGCGTCGGCTATGGCATTAATAATTTCTTGGTTACGCCCTTCGCTTACATTGGGCACACATTCGACCAGTGGGGTTGTCATGGAGTTAACTATGCTTGGTTTCAATACTTTTGATGACATCGAGCACGATCTGCGCCAGAAACTTTCCGGCAGCCATTTTCTCAATAGGTGTGGGAGCGAGTTCAGGAGCTGCTTCAGAAAGATGCACGTATTTGATTTGCAGCAAGGATGCTGCTTTTTTTATCAAAGAGCGCGTCATCTCAGGTGAAAATCCGCACGGATTGTACGCGCTGGCTGGAAATCCCGTGACTGCATCGAGATCTACTTCCAGTCCGCATGGTTCGATGCTAAAATTTTCCAGAGCTTTATCCATCATTACAAGCCATTCACTTCGTTTTACAGCCAGGAGATCATCGTATAGAGTACATGTCACTACATCGTTGTTTTGGATGGACTGAATGATATATTCGTTGTTAAACTCTGATTGCAATCCAAAGATATGGTAATATTTGACCAGCTGTTCGTGGATGGCATAGCTGAATCCGTTGCCTGAATGACGTCCCTCAAAAGCTCTCAGGTCGGCATGCATATCAATGTTCATAATGGCAAGAGGTTTTGAGAGGGCATGGGTATATCCTTTGATAATGGGGTAGGAGTTGTTGTGTCCACCACCAATGGCGATCAGAATTTTACCGTGAGAAGCAATATACTCAGCCATTTCCGATACAATGACATCGATTTCAGCTGTAAGCTCTCTGAGCTTGACCAGCTCTGTACTGTGGCCGGGCGATAGCGAGGAGGATGCAGCCATCAGGTCGTTGAGATTCAAAGATCCTCCTATTGCAATGTTATGACCTTGGTAAATGCGATTGCTTTGCATATTGAGCATGGCAGGCAGGAAATACCTCCAAGCACTGTCAGCTCCGGATCTGCCGAAATTGGCACGTACTCCAATATCCTCAGGAATTCCTATGATCACATACTTTATTTCCTGATCTTGTAGGATTTCATGAAATTCATTTTCGTTTTGGGGCACCCGGCATACTTGACCAATACGGGTTTCCCCCGGCCTTTTAATCAATTGGGCGGATATTACCTCATCGCTTACAAAGGTGAGTCTCTCCATTATGGCCGAATCAATCCACTTTTCCATTGATGATGGTTTTGTAAATGAGATTTTCTGAAAAATAATACGGGATCTGACTTACATCATCAATGCGCTCAGTGAGCAAAAATGAAGCCATCTTCCCGCACTCGATGCTGCCGTGGGATAGTCCCAATTCCATGGCAAAGGCACCATTTATGGTAGAGAGGGCAAGAGCTTCCTCAGGGAGCATTTTCATCTTGATGCATGCCAAGGCGATTACGAAGTTCATGTTTCCCGAGGGACAGCTACCGGGATTAAAGTCAGAAGCAAGTGCCACAGCAACGTTTTTCTTCTTCATTTTTTGATAATCAGGGTAGGGCAAATTCAGAAAAAAGGCCGTACCCGGAAGCAATGTAGCGATCGTTTCGCTTTGAGATAACACGTCAAACTCTTCTTCACCTGCGCGTTCCAGATGGTCTACACTTAGTGCTTTGTGCGCCACACCTACCTGTACACCCCCGGAGTAGTCTAGTTCGTTGGCATGTATCTTAGGCTTGAGGCCATACTTTGAGGCAGCTTCCAGAATTCTGGCCGTCTGATCTACCGTAAAGAATCCCTTGTCACAAAATACATCGACATAATCAGCTAATCCGCTGTCGGCTACCACTGGCAACATTCTTTCAATAAGGTAGGTTACATATCCTTCCTGATTGTTTTTAAATTCAGGCGGAACAGCATGCGCACCGAGAAATGTCGATTTGATGGGTACATCGGTCAGTTCCTTTAATCGGCGAATTACAGCTAGTGTTTTTAACTCTGAAGCCAGGTCCAAACCATAGCCGCTTTTTATTTCGACAGCGACGGTTCCTGTTTTAATCATGGACTGAAGACGTTGCAGAGCGCCCTCAAGAAGTTCTGTATCACTCATCTTCCTGAGCATGAGAGCTGATTGTATGATCCCTCCTCCCTTTGCAGCAATCTCTTCGTAGGACAATCCTTTAATTTTATCTACAAACTCTTCATGGCGCGGCCTTGGGAAGACGATATGGGTATGGCTATCGCAGTATCCGGGCAGGATACTTCGTCCGGTACAGTCGAAGATTTTGGCTTCTGCTTCAATATTGATTAAATCACTCATCGGGCCATAATCGATTATTGTATCATCTTCGATTTTTAAATAGGCATTTTCCAGAGTCTTAAGCTGCATATATTCATTGCCTCGCAGGGGGCGTGTCAGCCTTTTGGAAATTCCATAAATTTTTAAAACGTTTGTAAAATATCGGATGGCCATTTTTAGAAATAAAATTATGGGCTAAGTTATCTTAGAATCGGATTTTGAATGTCAACTACATACTAATTCTATCGTCTTACCAGAAGTATTTTTCCAATCAGACCAAAATCAAACAGTCAGGCATGTCAAAATTTTGGTATGGAAAAGCCATCAGATACTCATCAGAGATGAGTATACCTTCATCCACTCGTACCCGGATTTTTCAGGAGTAAGATTCAAGGCGTGGTGATATGCTTTGGCCGACAATTCGTTCCGTAGGAAGTCATTGTTCCAAAGTTTTTCTATAGTGTGAATCAAGTCTTCTGTCTTGCCTGATGTCTGACACTCAGGAAGTCCCGAGGCTTCAATAAGGCATGGAGACGGGCCGGTGACACACACCTTACCTGCGGCAGCTGCCTCCAGCGGAGGTAGTCCAAAACCTTCAGCTACAGACGGATAAACTACCATAGAGGCATGTGCATACCATGCCGCTAATTCATTTGTATCCTTCGGATTTGCATGGTATAAAAGGTTGTTCTGCCGTAGTCGGTTGTATATGGGATATATCTCTCTTTCGTACCTCTTTTTTATACGACCTACCAGTACGATGGGAATTTTTAAATGATCGATCGCTCTGAGCAGCGAGAGTGTATTTTTTCTGGGCTCAATGGTGCCAACGGATAAAATAAATCTGCCGAAGGGCGGAGTGACTAAATATCTGAAATCAGATGCACTGTAAAAATCAGGATGCACACTCTGATAAATGACTCTGCAGCGGGCCGGGCGAATATGGTAGTGTGTCACCAGTTCGGACATGGTCTGCCGGCTGATACAGTGTACAAGGTCTGCTGCATCCAGGGCTTGCCTCAATTTGTAGTCATAGAGTGTGCGGTCTAGGGGAGAATAGTCATAGGGTCGGGTTTTGAAGAGCACGTCGTGCACGGTGAGAATCTTTCGACCGGTAAATCGGTCTATATCAAAGGGTAGTTCTGCAGACAGCCCATGATAAATATTTGCCCCGATGCGCTGAGCCCGTTTTCCAAGTGCAAGTCGCCTCCAAAGACCCGGAGCAATCTTCCAGATGGAAGTCGGTACTGATGGATAAATCTTAGGATGTGAGAGTCTCTCATCGTATATCCTGATCCGAGGGGTGAAGGCGATGATTTTTTGTATTCCCTCGAAAGTAGACACCATGGCAAGGTGGTTTCGGGAGTAGCTGCCCAGACCCGTTGAATTCATGTATGCCCTTTTGGCATCAAAAGCAATTGTCATGATGCAAGTATAGGAAGAGGCATTGGGAATATGCTTGCTTATCTTTCAACACTATTTAGGTATGGCTCCTGAGATCTGGCCTGTAATCAGCATCAGCTGCACATAAGAGAGGAGACTGTTCAGATAGGCTTCTTCCATCCTGAGTTTGGCATTTAGCAGGGATGTTTGGGAATTTCTGAATTCCAAATCGCTGATTCTGCCTTGTTTATACTGAATTTCGGAGATTTTGGTTTGTTCGGCTACTGATTCCTGATTAGCGCGTTCGAGGTTGTAAATATTGATATTGGTAGCAAGTTGATTATAGGTATTTTCGAAGAATTCACTTAGTTCGAGTTCCAATTGTTTGGCTTGAAGTTCAGCATTTTCTGTTTCAATCATAGAAGCTTTTCTACGATTGCGATCGGCCAAACCGTTAAAGAGGTTCCAACGAAAGAGCAGCCCCGCATTGGTACCATCGACAGCGAGTGATTTTAAGACGCCGATTTCATTCTGCTGGCGTACCAGGTTGTATTCTCCGAAAAGCCCTACCTGAGGCAGGAAGTCTGCAATGGTTCCCTGGTCGCGGTACTTCAATGCCTTGTGCCTCAATCTAGCGCTTTGAAGGGAGGTGTTTTGATTTTTCATGAGCTCGAGCCATTCGTATTTAGGAGGTAATTCGATGGTTGGCACGGGTGTAGCAGACAGCTCCGTCTCTTGCACACTGATATCAGTGAGCCTAAGTAATCTTGCCATTAATTGCTGAAAAATCAACTGCTCACGGAGATAGGTGGCACTATCCTGATTAAAATCCTGGACGGCCTGAAGGTATTGAAATGATGAAATCCGACCAATTGAATATCTGGATTCGGCCAGGCGCAGCCGGGTTCGGCTGATTTCAAAGTTTTCTTTTGTGTGGAAAAGAATATTTTGCTGGATTCTGGCAGAGTAGTATGCTGTGAGCAAATCCAGCAATGCGTTTTCGACCGAAATTCTCAATTCGGTTTCAGCCAAAATTTCCTGAATTTTGAGTTCATTTTTGAGAGCAAACATCCGTAATCCGTCAAAGATCATCCATTCCAAACGGGCAGTAGCGTTGAATCCCTGGCTTCGTGCATTATTTGCCGAACTTTTCTGACCGGAAAAAAATTCCAGGTCTGTATTCTGTGTACTTTGGTTGGCTCCTGCCAAGATGTCGAGCGTCGGGAGCATACCGGCCTGTCCCGGGTTATTCATCAGATCGGCCATAGCCACTGTATTGCGCGCCATTTGTATTTGGGGGTGATTGACCAGCATCTTCTCAATCAGATGATTTAGCAGTGTATCCTGAGCATTGAGCAAGCAAATAGAACAACTAAGATAATTTAATATCAGCAGGTTACGAATTTTCATGTCTTTTTCGTCCGGTCAAGATCAAGTACAGTGAGGGTATAATAAACAGCGTGAGCAAGAGGGAAAACAACAACCCCCCTATCACCACAATGCCCATTGGAATCCTGGATGTGGCACCCCCACCCAGTGCCAATGCAATAGGCACAGCGCCTAAGATCGTGGCCATAGAAGTCATCAGGATCGGTCTCATGCGCTGGACAGAAGCCTCCAGTACGGCCCGTTTTATTTTCATGCCTTCAAGGCGTTTCTGATTGGCAAATTCGACAATTAAAATTCCGTTTTTTGTCACGATACCGATGAGAACTATGATCCCTATCTGACTAAAAATATTGAGAGTATTCTCTGTTAAATAAAGTGAAAATACCGCTCCTGCCAGAGCCAACGGTACCGTAAACATAATGATCAGCGGGTCTCTAAAACTCTCAAACTGAGCGGCAAGAACCAAATACACAAGCAGTAAAGCAAATATGAATGCAAAGTTGAGGCTGCCGCTGCTGTCCACAAATTCTTTGGAAGGCCCGGCCAGGGAGTACGAAAATGTTTCATCCAGCACCTCCCTTCCGATCCGCTTCATCTCTTCTATCCCTTGACCCAGAGTGACGTTTTTAGCCGTATTGGCCGACACTGTAGCCGAAACATATCGGTTGTAGCGGTATAATACGGGTGGGGCAGCCGTTTCGGTGTATTCGATGATGTTGGAGAGCGGTATCAGCTCATTTCGGTTATTTCTTACGTAGACCTTTTCAAAATCAGCCGGTTCATCACGGTAGAGCCGATCTGCCTGACCGATTACCTGATACTGCTTGTTGTTCATTAAAAAATACCCGTACCGCTGGCCGGTAAACATCAGCTGGAGGCTCTGGGCCACATCTGCCACAGACACACCCAGTGTAGCTGCACGCTCTCGATTGATCTGAATTATCATCTCAGGTTTGTTGAACTTTAAATTTACATCCACAAACTGAAACTTCCCGGATGCATTTGCTTTTTCGATAAACTCAGGTAATACCTCTTTAAGACGGTTAAAATTGGGCGCCTGAATGACAAACTGTACCGGGAGACTTGTGAATCGATTGCCTCCAACAGTTTGATCTTGTGCAACGAAGGTGCGCGCAAAATTGTATTTCTGCAAGAGCACACTGAGCTCATCTGCCAACTGCTGTTGCGATTTTCTTCGTTTGGAAGGGTCCTTGAGCATCAGCCGGATGAATCCGCTATTGACCGATACTGAGGCTCCAAATCCCGGAGAAGTCACGCAGAGAAGGTTTTCTTTCTCCGGGAGGGTATCCGTCAGCTCAATAAGGTCTGACATGTAGTCAAACATGCTTTCGTAGGAAGTGCCTTCCGGCGCGGTAGCGATGATTCGCAATCGGCTTTTGTCTTCGAGTGGAGCCAACTCCGAAGGCACCTTTCGACCGACCAAAACCGTCATGACTATCGTAGCCAGTACTATGAAGACGGCATATGAGGGCTTATCTAAAAACTTTGATAGCAAAAATTGGTATCGGCGGTTCAGCGTCAAAAAAAATGCTTCCGATTTTTTGTAAAATTGTGTTTCTTTTTTTTGTTTTTTTAATAGCCTGGAGCTCAACATAGGCGTCAAGGTGAGCGAAATAAATGTGGAAATGATTACAGCTCCTGATACCACAATGGCAAACTCTCTGAAAAGCTTACCGGTGATACCTTGTAAAAACACAATGGGTAAGAATACAGCGACCAGTGTGACTGTAGTGGATATAATGGCAAAAAAGATTTCAGATGCTCCAATGTGTGCTGCTTTGATCGGTTTTACTCCTTTTTCAATTTTTGAGTAAATGTTTTCCATCATTACAATGGCATCATCTACGACCAGACCGGTAGCCAACACAATGCCCAGCAGAGTCAATATGTTGATCGTGTAGTCGAATATGTAAATGACAAAAAATGTCCCGATGAGTGATATCGGGATTGCTATGATCGGGATCAGAGTGGTTCGCCAGTTGCGCAGGAAGAGAAAAATGATGAGCACCACCAGCGAAAATGCGATCACAATAGTATTTTGCACTTCACTGATCGCTTTACGAACCGGGACCGTGCTGTCCAGAGCAATACCCAGTATCAGATCGTCGGGTAATTCCTTTTTGATCTGATTGACCTTTTCGTAGACCTTGTCGGCGAGTTCAATTACATTGACGCCTGGTTGAGGAGTAATGGCCACGCCGATCATGGGCTGTCCGCCGTCACCACGAAGAATAGAACGCTCGTTTTCGGGTCTTAATTCTGCGATGCCCACATCGCTTAGTCGAACAATCCTGCCGTCTCGTTCACGAAGAATGAGGTTGTTAAACTCTTCGGTGGTCGATAGCCTGCCGAGTGTTTTTACGGAGAGTTCCGTCCGAAACCCCTCTACGCGGCCTGCCGGAATTTCTACGTTTTCGCGATTCAGGGCATTTTGTATATCCTGAGGTGTAATGTCATAGTAGGCCATTTTAAGGGGGTTGAGGGTCAATTTCATTGAGTATTTTTTCTCACCCCAAATGTTGATTTCGCTGACGCCCGAAATATTCTGCAGACGTTCTTTAAAAATATTGATTCCTATATCGGTAAGTTCCAAGAGATTGCGTTGATCACTTTGCACAGTAATAGAGATGACCGGGTCAGCATTTGCATCTGACTTTACCACTATAGGTGGATCACAGTCAGCCGGTAGGCGTCGTATGGCTCTGGATACGCGATCACGCACGTCATTGGCTGCATCTTCGAGCGATGTTTCCAAATCAAATTCTACACTGATGGTACTTCTTCCGTCGCTACTAGTTGACGTAATCGATTGAATTCCCGAAATTCCATTGATGGATTCCTCGAGCGGATCTGTGATCTGAGACTCGATGACTTCTGCATTTGCACCGGGATAATTGGTAGTGACGGTTACAACGGGCGGATCTACAGATGGAAGTTCACGTACACCCAGGAAGGTATAACTAATTACCCCAAATAATATGATGATTAACGAAAATACAGATGCCAAAACAGGCCTGTCAATACTGATAGATGCCAGAGATTGCGAACGCTTACTCATAATCAATTTTAACTATTCCTGAATTGCTAGAGAATTCGCAGGTCTGACGGGAGTGCCTGACCTTATTTGTAAAATTCCGGAGGCCACCACAGTATCTCCGGGTTGCAATCCACTTAAGATCTCTACATATACGGCATCTCTGCGACCGACCTGCACGGTATTAGCTCGGGCTGTATCGTCTTTGATGGTATATACGATCTGACGTCCCAGTTGAGGGACTATACAGTCGGCAGGCACTTTGAGTACATCACTTTTACTCTTTACATGTAAAGCAGCTTTGACATACGCACCTGGAAAAAGACCGGCGGATGGCTTACCAATTTTTGCTCGAATTTTGTTAGACCTCAGCACTTTGTCTATTACAGGTTCTACTGCGTAAACTATTGCCACTGTTGTATCTGTAAGATATTCCCCAAATATCTCTACAGTGTCTCCCACTCGAACCAGACCGGTAAAACGTTCAGGCAGATCAATTTCAATTTTTAATGGATGAATTTGCCAAAATTGAACAATCGATTGCTGATTGCTGACAAAGCTGCCGGGGCTTAAATGCCGAAGTCCAGCCACTCCTGTGAAGGGAGCGCGTATGCTGTGCTTTTCTACGAAGACGCTGGCCGCTGATGCCTCTGCTTTAAGTTGCAGATACCGGCTCTTTGCTATTTCAAATTCTTCTTCGGACGCCCCGCCGGTCTGTAGTAGAGTATCCGTTCGTCTATAAACTTTTTCAGCCTGTTCCAGCTGAGCTTCAAGGGACTGAAGGCGAGCAATGGCTTCTCTGGCATCAAGTTGTACCAGTATATGCCCTTTTTTTACGAGCTGCCCTTCTTCAAATCCTATGGAAACCACCTTTGCAGCTACTTCTGAAGTGATGTTTACCTGCTCTGAAGGAAGTATCTCCGCATTGGTCACAAAGCGTTCGGATATGGATTTGGGATTCACTACAAAATATGATACCTCCAGAGGTGCAGGGAATTTTTTTTCGGACCCCGCAGATGATGAGGTACAAGCTGTAAAACCAAGTAGGGATGCAAAAGTTATAATTAAAATTAGTATGTAGTTTGAAGACGATTCTTGATCATTATCGGGCATAATCGAGCTTTTTACGGGATTTTTCTTGTTTGTAATTGATTTTTACAGACACTTTTGGTTCTTTCTCAATATTTTCCATCATTCTACCAAGAACTTTGTAAAAAGTTTCCTTATCGTGCTCATCAATACCCTCGAAACAGACGGTATTCAGGTTTGAATACGCTTTTTTGATCTCAGGTATGGCCTTCATTCCTTTTGGTGTGAGATAGAGATACATAGATCTCCTGTCTTCCGGATTAACTTCTCTGCGGACATAGCCTACACGGCAAAAGTGATCTACAACCCTAAAAGTTGTGACCTTATCAGTCTGGAGTTTGTCCGCAAGCTGCTGCTGCGTGATTTCGGGCTGGTGTTCATAGATGGTGATCAGGGTGAAGAAGTAACGATCAATGTCCAAGTGCTTCAGTTTTTTTGAAACGGCCCCGATGTACTGTTTTGTTAAATAGGCAAAATACACTGCCAGCGGTTGATTTGGATCGATTTTCATAGTTTTGGAGTTTAGTTGTTATAACGAATTGGTTGCTTTATTAATGATGCAAAGTTAAATTGGATGTAGATACAAATGTATCAGACTCCCGGTTAGTTTGCTGTATAGCATTGAATTAAAGATTATTATAGAATTGTTAAAATTTATTTTCCAAAATTTACCAAATAAATTTACAAAATCTGATATCAATAACAACTGAATTTTCTGACATAAAATGCTCCTTCAATCTTACTCAAGGTTTTACACTTATTAAGTTTTAATTTACCAAGGCATCATAGATTAACTGTTGAATCCTCGTCCGATATGCGTGTTTTAAAAGTTTTTCATTGCCTGCGTCCGGATATACCCGGTTTGAAAGAAATATGTACACAATTTTTTCCGTTGGATCTGCCCATGCCAACGTACCGGTAAATCCTGAGTGTCCAAAGCTCTCCATCGACAAGCATCCACAGGTCGGTCCATCCCCGGAAAGCTGCGGTTTATCAAATCCGATGCCTCTCCGATTGCCTTCCATGCAAAACTGACAGCGGATAAATTCATTAACAACAAGAGAATCAAAAACTTCTATTTGTGCATATCGCCCTTGAAATAGATACAACTGCATCAATTTGGCCAAATCATAAGCATTTCCAAACAATCCGGCATGGCCTGCAACACCTCCGAGCATGGCTGCCCCTTGATCATGAACATAACCATGAATCAACTGAAGGCGGAAGGCATGGTCTAATTCCGTAGGTACGATTTCACTTCTTGAAAATTTCCTGAGAGGATTAAAAAGCAGTCTTTCAGCTCCAATCGGATGATAAATCATCCTGGCAAGCCAGGCATCCAAAGGTTCATTCAGATGACTTTCCACTACTTCTTTTAAAAGGTAATACCCCAAATCACTGTATTTGTATTTTCCATACTCTTGAAGGCCAGATTCAAGAATTTTTCTGAGAATGGTGTCTTTGTATTGCCGGTGAATGTAGATACTGTCTGCCACCTGGTAGGGATATTCGTAGGATTTAGACGATGCATATACACCTGGCTTAAAATAACCTTTAGAAAGTGTTGACTGATAAAACGGAATCCATGGCTGAAGGCCTGCCCGGTGGGTGAGAATATCACGGATGGAAAGATTCTCTTTGTTTGTGCCCCTTGCTGCCGGAAAATGGTCACCAAGTCTGTCATCAAGGTTAATCTTTCCTGTTTGGACCAGATACATAATCGCTGGAACAGAGGCTGCTATTTTTGTGACAGAGGCGAGGTCATACAGGTGGTCGAGCATGACCGGTACAGAAGAGGACTCATAGGTATGCCTACCAAACGCCTTGTAATAGGACACTTTTCCATCTCTCGCCACAAGAATCTGACAGCCCGGATATGCCCCCTGAGCAATGCCATCCAGAGCCAACTTATCAATACCGGATAGAATTTGCTGATTAAATCCGCACAGATTGGGCGTAGCAAACCCTAATACAGGGAATTCAGGTGTTTGAATTCCATATCCCTGCGGAAAATCTGGAAGAATGCTGACGGGTAGTTTTCCTCGCATGGGTGTGTGACCAAAGAGGGTATTTATTACTGCAAGGCCTGTTTCCCGATTGTTTTGATACGCGACCAGTGCAGCAGATGCATACCTAAGCTCCCCGAATGCACTTAGATCGTAAGGATTTCCCATGTGAATATACACCACCTTCGTTTGGAGCGAGGCTAGATTGATGAGCTTTCTGAGGCTTTGAGGCACCATATATCGCGTCCAGGGATTGTCCCCCTGTGGAGAAGTGATTACAAACAGGTAGTCATGCTTCCAGAGATTGTTGAGTACTTCCAGGGTTTTATTACTGTCAAATACTTGATGTGTGATGGGAATACTGATTTTCAGATGATGCAAAAAGAGCGAATCCAGCCGACCAGCAGATAAGACCATAACAGATTTGGGATAGGGAGGCAGTATGGGCAAGGTACGCGCCTTATTTACGAGCAGTGTAATGGATTTTTCAGCGGTTCGAAACCGAAGATTTTCAACTTCACTGGATTTAAGATCCAGGTCTATCCGACCCGGATCTATGGGATTGTAAGTGTGCAGTCCCATCCAGTATTTAGCCTGGAGAATTTTCCTGACTTTCAGATTCAATACATCCACGGGTAACCTTCCGGATTCAACAGCTTTTTTGATTGCAGAGATGCCTGCGACCACATCTTGCGACATCAGTACTACATCTGCCCCTGCCAATACAGCCATCAGGTCGGTATACTCCTGACCTTTATATGTGGCTACTCCTTTCATATTCATGGCATCGGTAAAAATCAGTCCGTCAAATCCTATATCTCGGATTAAAAGATCACTGGTAATTCTTCCTGATAGCGAAGATGGCAATCCTGATGCGTCCAGAGCCGGTACATTTAGATGAGCGATCATCACAGAACCAACTCCGGCAGATGTCAAAGCCTTAAAAGGCCTTAATTCGATTTGCTGAAGCCGATCAAACGGATGTTCTACTTGTGGCAGGGTGAGGTGAGAGTCATCTTTTGTGTCTCCATGTCCGGGAAAGTGCTTGGCACAAGCCAGAACCCGAAGGCGCTGTAGCCCGTGGACGTAGGATGTGCTCATCCGAATGACCAGATCTGCATCCTCACCAAAAGAGCGGGCACCGATGATTGGATTTTTTGGATTGGTATTGATATCCGCTACCGGCCCGAAATTTATGTGGACGCCCAGGCGTCTGCACTGCCGCGCAATCTCCCGCCCGACCTCAAAAGCCACAAGAGTATCATCCGTGGCTCCGATAGTCATTGCCCAGGGAAGGGATTCAAGCATTTTGAGACGCATCGAAGGACCCCACTCCGCATCCATCGCAATCATCAATGGAATTTTTGAAATGGATTGAAGTGTATTGGTCATTTCTACCTGTTTCGAGGGTGTTCCCTGGAAAAATATTAATCCACCTATATGGTATCGATCTACCAAATTCCGGAGTTCACGCAGGTGTTTCTCGTCCTTATTACTGTAGGCTGCCACCATGTAAAGCTGACCGATCTTTTGGTCTAACGTCATGGTTTTCAATACACTATCAGCCCATCTTTGGTCTTCATACCAGAAGACGGCATTAGGCTGCTGAGCCAGAGCTACAGAGCCTGTCGTCAGGAGGGCAAAGAGGAGAGTCGTTTTCATGTGCCGAACAGCAATTTCAACCAAAAAAAACGAAGATCATGCCTTATAATTGATTGCTAAAGAAAAAGATTTTAATACCCGATTGTTATTGAAAATTGAAAGTATGCATTGGATATTATCTGACACGGGTGATTTCAAGATAAATATCCGGTAGAATGTGATATCTGGAAGCTGGAATATCTTCCCATGGTCTTACATCAAATTTTTGTTTTGAAGAGATTTCGGATAAAAGCTCTTTTTCGACGAATGCAATACGCTGCTTCATAAGTGATTCATGGTCTGCCTTGATGTAAAAAACATATTTTAGGGATTTGCTCTTTTCGATATCCATGGCAATCAATTTCAGATTGAAACGCGAAGCGGGAGGCATGGTATTTTTTTGAGGAAAAAAACGCACTTCAGAAAGATCAAAGATCCACGTATTTACCGGATTAAAATCCGCAACCTCTAACTGCTCACCCGTGTTGTACAATACCCTAGCTTCAATGCGTCTGTTTTTCGTGCGCGTTTCTTCATTTGTCTCTATTTCTGCAGGTCTGCGGTTGCCAAAACCTTTGTATTGCAGCCGCTGAGGCTCAATTCCGTTGGAGATTAAAAACTGAGTAATATACTTGGCGCGGGCTTCTGAGAGCCTGTGGTCATTGTTACAGCAAACATGGCCCTGGATTTCGATTTTTAATCCCTTTTTCTGAAGCAGGGCAAAGAGGAGATCATTCATCACATCGAGCGAATACCAGTGTGGGACTATTTGATTGGCAATAAAATGAAGATTCGGAAGGACGTAATTCTGTCCTGCCTCAAAGTCCAAATCTGCGATCTTTTCATCAGACACCGACGGAGTGGCATCTACAAACTCGGTGATCAGCTCACATCGTCTGTTTCGGGCCTTGCCTTCCTCTGTGGCATTGCTGTATTTTGGCTTAGTTCGTCCGTAGTATTTCAATGAGATGTCACCAAGTTCCATTCCTTTGCTGAGGAGATACAATCGGGTATTTTCAGCTCTTCGACGCGATAGGTCCATATTGTAATCGTCATCTCCTAGTGAATCACAGTGCCCGATCAGCTCTACCGACATCAGGCGCAGCCGGTCCTTTCCAAATAGCCAATTGTCGATCTGATTGCGAGCTTCGCGGGTCAACTTATCAGAATTGTAGATAAAATAAATTTCAAACTCTTTGATTTCAACATTTTGTGCAGAAATACATGAAAAAAAAGCGGTGATAAGGTAAATTGTAAAAGAGGTTTTACAGCTCATTGAAAATCTTTGGTTTAATTTGTGGTATGATTTTATATATCTAAAACTTAGTACACAAAGTAAAAATATGTCAATGAATTATTTTAAAATTCTGCTTCTTACGGTGAATTTAGGAATCACACAACTACATGCCCAGTCCAAGGTACAATGGATTAAATTTAGTGATTTGCCTGCATATCAGAAAAAACAAAAAAAACTCGTTTTTGTGGATGTGTACACCAATTGGTGCGGTCCATGCAAAATGCTGGATGCTCAGACCTTTGGTGATCCAAGGGTCGCAGAATATCTCAACACGTATTTCTATCCCGTAAAATTCAATGCTGAAGGTAATGATACCATTTCCTTTCAGGACAGGATTTACATCAATGAAAATTATGATCCCACTCGTGCAATGAGCCGCAACTCTACACACCCTTTTGCAGGATATTTTGCCATCCAGGGCGGGGGGTTAGCATATCCGACTACGGCCTATCTCGATCCCGATCTGATGCACCTCTCTCAGCCGGTACAAGGATTTCTGACCCCTCAAAAAATCGAACCTATTTTGAAGTATTTTGGCAGTAAAGCATATCTAACCAAAAATTACCAGGATTTCCTTAAGGATTTTAAACCGGAATGGAACTAACAAATAAGCCGCCATTTACGGCGGCTTACACATTTCAATACGTGAATATTAACGTAGTCAAAATCTTTCGCGCATTGAGAAAAAGAAATTTCCCTCGATGTGTGCATTCTCATCACTGTCACTGCCATGGATAGCATTGGCACTTATGCTTTTTGCAAAGAGTTTCCGTATGGTACCTTCTTCAGCCTTACTCGGGTCTGTGGCGCCGATGAGCTTCCTGAAATCCTCGACTGCATTTTCTTTTTCGAGAATGGCTGCCACGATTGGCCCTGAGGTCATATACTCTACCAACTCTCCAAAAAACGGGCGGTTGCGGTGAATTCCGTAAAATTTTTCGGCATCGGATTTTGACAATTGCGTTTTTTTCATGGCGACGATTCGGAATCCTGCACCCTCGATACGGCTCAAAATGGCTCCGGTGTTGCCATCAGCTACCGCATCCGGCTTGATCATTGTAAATGTGATATTTCCTTTCATTATAGATGATTTTCGAGCAAAAGTAACTTTTTCGGATTTCTAAAGTCAGTAATTAATCCTTTGATAAGAGTTAAAAAAAGCCATTGACCTTTAAGAAAGTATGAAAGTCAAAACCGTTTAAATCCTTTACATTATGGACAAATATTAAATTTCTCAACGAGAGAATAAGCAAATCAAAGTAAAACACGATGCTTTAAAATCACTTTGTAAATAAATGGTTGATAAATTTTGAAATGCCTCTGAAAATCGTATCGCTCAAAAAACTATCATTGAATACTTGTATTTTACATATAAATAAATCCAAAAAATGCCTGAAAATCAGATAAAATATACCGAAGACAACATCAAAACCCTAGAATGGAAAGAGCATATCAGACTCAGGCCGGGCATGTACATCGGCAAACTGGGCGATGGTAGCTCTCCCGACGATGGAATCTACATACTGCTGAAAGAAATAATAGATAACTCCATCGATGAGTTTGTAATGGGCTCCGGTAAGACAATTGAAGTGACCATCAATGATCGTACGGTAACTGTACGCGACTACGGAAGAGGCATCCCCCTGGGCAAAACGGTAGATGTAGTCAGTAAAATCAATACAGGCGCCAAGTACGACAGTCAGGCATTCAAAAAGTCAGTCGGTCTCAACGGGGTAGGAGCAAAGGCCGTAAATGCGTTGTCCACATACTTTAAGGTGCAGAGCATTCGCGACGGCAAAACAAAATGGGCTGAATTTGAGCGAGGAAACATCATTTTCGAATCGGGCATCGAAGACACCACCCTTCGCAGGGGTACCCGAGTGATTTTCACCCCGGATGAAACCATCTTCAAAAACTTCAAATTTGTAGATGAGTATATTGAGCGCATGCTGTGGAACTACGCTTACCTCAACGCAGGTCTTACCATTATATACAACGGAAAAACCATTCGCAGTGAAAACGGGCTAAAGGACCTGCTCATGCACAACATAGATTCTCCTGTCCTGCACGAAATCATTCATCTTAAAGGCGAAGATATAGAAATCGCTCTTACTCACAGTGAACGCTCACAGTCAGAGGTTTATCACTCATTTGTAAACGGTCAACACACTACTCAGGGAGGTACGCATCAGTCGGCGCTTCGAGAAGCCATGATTAAGACCATTCGTGAATTTTACAACAAAAATTTTGATACCGCCGATATCCGCCAATCAGTCATTGCTGCAATATCGCTCAAGGTCATTGAGCCCGTGTTTGAATCCCAAACTAAAACCAAGTTGGGCTCATCAGATATGGGGCCTGGGCTCCCCAGCATCAGAGCATATGTGACCGATTTCGTAAAAAAAGAGTTAGATAATTACCTTCACCGCAACCCGGAGGTAGCTGATGCCATCCACCGAAAAATTATCACCGCTGAAAAAGAACGGAAGGAACTTGCCGGCATTCAGAAACTTGCTCGTGAAAGGGCTAAAAAGGTGAGTTTACACAATAAAAAACTTCGCGATTGTCGTGTTCACCTCACAGATCTCAAAGATGAGCGCTCATACGAATCCACACTTTTTATCACAGAAGGAGATTCTGCATCGGGAAGCATCACCAAGGCCAGAGATGTAAATACCCAGGCTGTATTTTCACTCAAAGGCAAGCCCCTGAACTGCTATGGGCTGACGAAAAAAGTTGTGTATGAAAATGAAGAATTCAACCTTCTCCAGGCTGCCCTCGATATCGAAGAGTCCATCGAAAATCTTCGATACAACCGTGTGGTCATTGCCACCGATGCCGATGTGGATGGCATGCATATCCGATTGTTGCTCATTACTTTCTTCCTGCAGTTTTTTCCGGAGCTCGTACGTGAAAATCATTTGTACATCCTTCAGACCCCTCTCTTCAGGGTCAGAAACAAAAAAGAAACGATCTATTGCTATTCGGAAGAAGAAAAATTTGAAGCCTTGCGCAAACTGGGCAACAAAGCTGAAATCACCCGTTTCAAAGGTTTGGGCGAGATCAGTCCCGATGAATTCCGCAACTTCATAGGCAAAGACATCCGTCTTGAGCCTGTCATTATCGGAAAAGAACAAACCATAGACGAAATTCTGGAATTTTATATGGGAAAAAACACACCCACCCGTCAGGAATTTATCATCGGAAACCTCAAAATCGAGAAAGGTGAAAATCCACTCGATGAAGTACAAAATACTTCCATTGAAATCCTTCAGGAACTATCGTGAAAGCCTATCCGAAAATCATCTACATGGGCACACCCGAATTTGCTGTGCCCGGCCTTAAAAAATTGGTATCAGCAGGTTACAATGTCACAGCTGTAGTGACCACACCGGATAAGCCTGCCGGCAGAGGACTTAAGCTGCAATCCAGTCCGGTGAAAAAAGCTGCTCTGGAACTGGGATTGCCCATCTTAGAACCCAACCATTTGAAATCAGATGACTTTTTCGAACACCTTAAAGCCTTGAAGCCGGATATTCAGATTGTGGTGGCTTTCAAAAAACTGCCTGACCGCATCTGGAAATTACCCCCGCTAGGCACGTTCAACCTGCATGCTTCGCTCCTTCCTATGTACAGAGGCGCTGCTCCGATCAATTGGGCGATTATCAATGGAGAGGCAGAAACCGGCCTTACTACATTTTTTATAAATGATAAAATTGACGAAGGAAATATTTTACTGCAATCCCGTATTCCCATCAGCGATGATATGACCGCAGGGCAACTACATGACGCAATGCTGGAGCCGGGTGCAGACCTGATTCTCAGAACACTCGAAGGGATTTTGGACGGCTCCATCCAACCGAAGAAACAGGAGGTAACAGAACCGGTAAAACCAGCACCTAAAATCTTTAAGGAAACGTGTCTGATTGACTGGAATAAAACAGCCTTTGAAATCCAAAATTTTGTGAGGGGTCTCAGTCCATACCCGGGTGCGTACACACACTTCGAAATTTTTGGTAAGCCCTTGACGATTAAAATATTGAAAACTCGTGTTGTTGAAAATCCACACGATATTCCCCCTCCTTTTCACATACACGTTCTCAAAAAATCCCTTCTTATCGGATGCGGTCAGGAGGGAGCTATTGCGGTCGAACGGGTGATGCCGGAAGGCAAAAGAGAAATGTCTGTTTCCGATTTTTTAAATGGTCTTTTCAATAGATCCGGATCCCTTCGCTTGTGGATTGAAAAGAATATTTAAAATACCAGTAAAAACTGCTCATTCAGATAATTGTATGAATGCGCTGCCTTTTGTTGTACATAATAAAGGCTTTCGTGTCAATTATTTTATTGATACATTTGGATTATCCAATCTTTCGGCTACTTTTGTCAAAGAAAAAATTTTTAACATTAAATTTACACCTATGAACAAAAGCGATTTTGTCGATGCTATTGCGTCAAAAGCCGGAATGACCAAGGCTCACGCAAAGGCCGCAGTAGATGCATTTATTAGCACTGTTGGCGATGCCCTTAAAAACGGAGACAAAGTGATTCTGACAGGTTTCGGTACTTTCTCTGTTTCTGAAAGAGCTGCCAGAGAAGGACGCAATCCTTCTAACGGACAGTCAATCATTATTCCAGCTAAAAAGGTTGCTAAATTCAAGCCTGGAAAAGAACTTTCGGACAGTATAGGTTGATATATTTAATACTCTACTTCCCGAAAGCACTGACCGGCCTGACAAAGCCGGTTTTTTTTGTTTTCTAATCATCACTTAGGCCAAGCATTTCCATAATCTCCGGATTGATAAATAGATATGAATGGAACGTGAGATCTCTGGAATTGAAGATCATAACTCCATCCACAGAAATAGGTAGGAATCCGGTGTCCTCCAGGTCTTTTATACAGAAGTATTCATCTTTTTTATGCCACAAAATGACGCCCTTTCTAAGAGGGATATCCTTGTCAATGCGATATTCTACAATATCGAGTTCGTATAAATGGCGGTCATTTTTATCTTTAAGACCACTAAATTCATCTACCTGTTTGTAGTACAGAATATGCCCCGACCACCAGAGTCCGTTTCTGGAGTAAAATTCGTAGTTTTTGCCAATGACTCTTTTATAGCCAATAATCTTCTGATCAACACGAAGACGATACCTTTTTTCCGACATCATAATATCTTAAACAATCATACGATCAATAGGTTTCGTTCAAAATTTCACCTGAACGGACAATCTCCCATAGTGAAATGGATCTAAGGAAATAGATAATCTTTGATTATTCGTGTTTTTGGCGTGAAGTTGCGGAATGACATATCCTAAGGCGTACCCAATCGCGGAACCCACTATCACATCTGTAAGATGGTGCACTCCGGAGCGATATCGCAAAAATCCCGCTGATAACGCAGCTGCATAGGTCGTATATTTCAAAACAGAATACAAAATACCTTTAGGTAAAAATGCCAAATAACATGCATGAATAAATCCTGCTGCAGAAAAGGCCATAGCCGCGTGTCCGGATGGGAATGAATTTAGACTTTGAATACCCTTATACTCTGATATATTGTAATCATTTGAATACATGACAGGTCGGGGCCTACGCGTCAGAAGTTTCAATGTCTGAATGGTCAGATAAGTAGTCATATATGTCTCAAGACCGATGACTCCGAGAGTGAATAATTCACCTCCCGATTGGCAGAGGGGTGCCAGCAGTAATGGCAGAGAAATGGCAGATAGCATCATATAATGGCTTGCCCTCTCAACGGAATGGTTAAATGGCTGATAGGTAACTCTGTCAATAAAAAAAAGACGGTCTTTATCCAGCAAAAGAATTTGCTCTGGTTCCGGCACTTGTAGAGATCCCCTCAAAACCGAATTTGAACCTGCCAAAGCTACATTTCCAATAAGTATTGAAAACTCTGTCTGTGGACTTAATCGGAATGGAAACTGCCTCTCCTGGCCAAAGCCACCGGTGATGGATAATAGCAAAAGTAGAATGATTCGTTTAACCCCTTTCACATTCCAACTGTTTGGCAGCCTCAACAAGCTTTTCATACCATTCAGAACCGTATTTTCTTATCAATGCATTTTTTAGGAATGAATAGACCGGTACCTTAAGCTGAGTGCCCAATTCGCAGGCGGGGTCACAAATTTCCCAGCGGTGATAATTTACAGCATCAAAATTTTTGTAGGTGGTAATCCGGATCGGGTAGAGGTGACAGGAAATAGGTTTTTGAAATGATGTGGCACCAGCTGACCATGCGCGTTCGATACCGCATTTTGCCGTGCCATCTGCTTCAAAAACTACATAGGCACATTCCTTATTGTTAACCAGTGGAGTCACTGCTTCCCCATCACGAGGATCTTTTACCCAAGTACCTTGTGCTTCAATGGCTTCAATTCCTTCTTTTCGAAGGTAAGGTTTGATTTTTCTATATTGCGTTTCCAATATGTGCGTTTCCTCTGGATCCAATGGTGCACCTGCGTCACCTTTTACACAGCAGGCACCTTTACATCTGGAAAGATTACAGACAAAATCGCGTGTCATCACATCCTCGGCTACAATGGCTCTATCAATTTCGACTGCAAACATTTTGATAATTTTCCATGGCTAAATAACACCAGAATTATTTTGCACTTTATAAAAGGTTTATTACCCATCGCAATTAAGCTGTGTTAAGCTAAAGCGGTAAATTCATCTTACATTTGACCGGATCTATCTACATTTATTGAAATCAGATGTGCTCCCATCATCAACATATCTTCTCAATAGACATTCATACCCATATTCTTCCCAAACACATCCCTGATTTTAAAAAAAAGTTTGGCTATGGAGGATTTATTTTTTTAGAACATCACGCTCCATGCCGTGCCAGGATGATGCAGGACGGTAAATTTTTTCGTGAGATCGAGGACAATTGTTGGGATGCAGCCACCCGTCTAAAGGAATGTGGAGTGCATCATGTAGATGTGCAGGTGCTTAGCACTGTACCGGTAATGTTTAGCTACTGGGCCAAGCCAGAACACTGCTTGTACATATCAAGGTTTCTGAACGATCACATAGCAGAGGTCGTACACCGATATCCCAGGAGATTTGTAGGCCTGGGTACAGTGCCTTTGCAGGATACGGATTTGGCTATCTCTGAACTCGAGCGCTGCAAATCCATTGGATTGAACGGTGTAGAAATCGGCACCCACGTCAATGATATGAATCTAGACGCCCCCCAATTATTCCCCTTTTTTGAGGCGTGTCAGGATTTGAATATGGCTGTCTTTGTCCATCCCTGGGATATGATGGGGAAAGAAAAAATGCCTAAATATTGGCTTCCGTGGCTTGTAGGTATGCCGGCAGAGAGCACTTTAGCTATTTGCTCTCTCATATTTGGAGGAGTATTTGAGCGGCTGCCAAATCTCCGGGTAGCCATCGCTCATGGTGGAGGATCTTTTGCCGCCACGTTTGGGAGGATTGCCCATGGATTTGACGTGCGACCGGACCTTTGTGCCATCGACAATCCTTTTCATCCCAGCAAGTATTTGGGAAAGTTTTGGGTAGACAGTCTGGTACACGATATCAACATGTTGGAATTTATCATCAAAATGTTTGGTGCGGATCGGGTGGCATTAGGTACCGACTATCCATTTCCGCTCGGTGAGCATCGCCCGGGTGAATTGATACACCAGTTGACCGACGATCGGGAACTCAAAGAAAAACTGCTCCACGGCGCGGCACTGCAGTGGCTTGATCTGAGCATCAAGCACTTTCAGACGGAGCCGAAGCGAATGAGAATCTGATTTTTTTCTACGGCATCTCCTTTTTTAATAAGAATAGAGGATATTCTGACATCTGCATGAGCTTTTATGACATTTTCCATCTTCATTGCCTCCAGTGCGAGTAGGGGTGTACCTTTTGATACCATATCACCCTCTGATACCAGCACACGTGTGACCAGCCCCGGCATTGGAGCCTTCAAATCAGCCATTTTCGACGGAACACTGCTGCCAATGCCCATTTTTTTCAGCAGCAATTCCTGCTCGCTTGTAATTTCCAGCTCTACAGGCTTTCCATTTACGATCAGCTTTGCATGTCCGCTTTCAGGTATTGAAAATGGCTTCAATATCTTGTATTTTTTACCTTTATGATGCACGATGTACTCTCCTTCACGTATCTCATGAAGGTTTATTTCATAATTTTCACCATTGATCTCGCCTTTATGGCGGTTGTTTTTTCCGGGCTTAATGTCGAATACCCTCTCTCCGTATTTTATTTGCATAAAACTACCGCTATTTGATATCAGCCAAAGGTAATCAGATTTCCAATTTTATAGCTTTCGCATGAAGGTGTGGTTGTATTTGTTTAAAGTGTCATTTATATTTTATCTCGCTCATGGACATGCACAAAACACGCATACAATTGAAGTTAATTTTGATTTTAACTTCACTCAAAACACGGTAAAAATCCAGTATTTGATTTCTCCTCCCGATTCAAAAGAATTCTTTGAATATGACTTCAGGCCGTACAACATTCAGGACTTCAGATTATTTGTATTAAAACCAAGAGAATCAGCGTCATATACATCAAAGGACGGAAGACTCGGGATTCAACACTCAGGAAATATTCATCACAAATATCAGTTTTACTGCGAAGTTGCACTTGACCAGTTGATCACAGACCAACTCCTTATTTTCACCTCCCGAGGCTATGAATTAAAGTATTCTGAAGAAAATTCGGATAAACTCTTCCCAAAACCAGTCAAGGGGAATCCCCAGCATCGGATGTCGGTATGCTCTGATTTAAAAATGTCACCCTCAGGCAAATCATTTGTTTTATTTACTGATTCAAAAAGACAACGGGATTGCATTTTTAAGGACGGACTAACGATGCAGGACCTCAGATCAATCGTTATTTCGTTCTCAAGGCCAGCTGCAATCGCCTCCGCTGCACCGGCTGACCGGACTAAACCGCCATCAGGTGAAAACATCGAAAAATCCAAAGCAGAAAAGCCAATCGATTACAGAAAATTATTCACCGAAAACCCTCCGTGTAAAGTACGTACACCATTGGCCTATCAAAATAATTGCAGGGTGGATTCGGCGGTCGTTCCAACGGATTTTTACCCGCCGTTTAATACCTATTATTATCTCACTGCCAGGTCTTTGGATCCAGATTTGTTCTGTATTAAGTCTGCATTGATTTTGTGTGAAGGACAGAATTGGGATATTCTGGAATTTTTGAACGCCTACGAATTGGTCATCGAACTTTTGAAAGACAATAACAAACAGATTGCTCAACTCACATTGCGAAATGTAGTCGATAATCATACAAAAAATTCTGGATACATCAATGCCACACGATTGTATTATACAGGCTTGATTTACAATTTATATTTCCACAATGGACCCAATGCCATTAAAAAATTGGTACAAACTTATGTGTCTCAGTATGGTGAGAAGAATGTATTTGATGCCATTAGAGACCTGAATCTTTTCACTGAATTTGAAAAGCCTCAACTTCCAATACGTACTCAAACGCCCCTTTCAATACGCTACGAACTGAACTACCATGCTTCGTCCGGCGGATATCGGATACATTTTGCAGACTCTGCCGGTGTGTTGAAGCCTGGAACAAAACTAACCTGGATCATATACCTAAAAAATCAAAAGATTGATACGGTAACGACCGCCACCACCGGCAGCCAACACACCATTTTTGACATTTCATCTGACTCTGAGATTTTATTTATATATCCCCAATGGGAAGAGAACCTTATGATTCCGACCATAGAGAAACGACCTGATTATCAAGCAATATTGGAGCTCAACTACGGATATACACCCCTCAATAGATATCGGGCCTTTCGAACAATGATCTCTACCGGAAATCCGAATTTGCTGGCTACAGCGGTTTCACTGGTACTCGACGACAGCCTCCCTCAGATACAAAGTATTGGATATGAAAGACTGGATGAGGTTCCTGAATATCAGGTTCAGAAAGTGAAGGATGGATTGCTACGCAGCCTGGCAGTTTCTGACGCGTTTACACGACCTACAGCTTACCGTAATGCTGAGCGATTACATCTGAAGGTCCAAAGACCGGTGATCAGCAACCAGAGTAAATCTAATCTTTATGCAGATTTGCAGGTGCTTAAGCAGTTTGAAGGCCTAAAGGCAATTGACCTTGCTATTGAAAGTTTTATTGAAGGAAATAGCGATGAAGGATTGATCTGGTTTTTAGCTGAGAATGCCGAAACAGAAGTCATAGACCTAATGCTCACTTTCGAATATGGTTCCGATCTCCGCGATGTGTTGAAACGAATCCTGGTTGTATCACAAGCATACGCACTTGCTTCACATGCACGTAGAGGAGCTAACCTTCCCGATGCAGATGAGCTATCTAGGCGATTGCGTTCGGCCGGCTATGGAGAAGAAATAATTAAATTTATACTTGCCAACCTGGAAGTGAGCATACAACTTTTTAAAGCATCTTTCACCAATCGATAAACATTATATTCGGTTTTTTGTCGACTAATTCATGTATTTCAAACGTTTAGCTAAATGGACCTTTTAATTCGATTAAGCCAATTTGTTCTGAGTCTTTCTATCCTGATAATCTTACATGAATTAGGTCATTTTATCCCGGCAAAACTTTTTAAAACCCGTGTAGAAAAATTTTATCTTTTTTTCAATCCGTGGTTTTCTCTCTTCAAAAAAAAGATCGGAGAGACCGAATATGGCATCGGTTGGCTGCCACTTGGAGGCTATGTCAAGATTTCGGGAATGATCGATGAGAGTATGGATACAGAACAGATGAAAAAACCTCCTCAACCCTTTGAATTTCGTTCAAAACCGGCTTGGCAAAGATTGATAATTATGATTGGTGGAGTGACTGTCAACGTATTGCTCGCCATAATTATCTATATGGGTATGCTGATGTACTACGGAGAAGAGTATATCCCAACCCAAAATGTGACATATGGAATTGTAACCGATAGTATTGGTGAGGCTATTGGGTTCAGAAACGGTGATAAAATTCTGTCGGTCAATGGCAAGTATCCCGAACGCTTCCATCAGGTACCACTTGAAATCCTGCTATCTGGCGGGGGATATGTCGAAGTAGAGCGCGACGGTAAGCCGGTGAGGATCACCATTACCGAAGAGAAAATTTCAGATATTATTCGATCCAAAAGCACATTGATAGGACTTAGAATTCCCTATTATATTGGTGGGTTTGTAGAAGGTAGTGAAGCAAAAAAAGCAGGATTGAAGGAGGGAGATCGACTGGTGGGAATCAATGATTTACAGATACAATTTTTTGATCAATACCTCGCCGAAATTCCAAAATACAAAGGTGACTCAATCTTGTTGAGGGTAAATAGAGAAGGTCAGATCATCTCCATCCCCGTCTTTGTGCCTGAGAGTGGCAAGATAGGAGTATATGCCCAAAATCCGTCTGATTTTTTTGAGACCAAAGTCATCAAATATGGCTTTGTAGAAAGCATAGGTGCCGCCTTTTCTAAATCTGCCACGATGCTCACGGATTACATCCGCCAATTTAAAATCATATTTAACCCTAAAACAGAAGCCTATAAAGAAGTTGGGGGATTTATTATGATTGCAAAGCAATTTGACACCCAATGGAACTGGGAGAAGTTCTGGTCGTTTACAGCCTTTCTGTCCATTATGCTAGCTTTTTTAAATATTTTGCCGATTCCGGCATTAGATGGTGGCCATGTTGTATTTCTGCTTTGGGAAATTTTTACTGGTAAGCCAGCCTCCCAGAAGGTATTGGAATACGCTCAAATTGTGGGCTTTGTCTTACTTCTTGGACTTCTGATTTTAGCAAACTCTAATGATATTATAAAGCTTTTCTGATTTCCAAATATCATTTCTTCGTTTGACGAAAATCATTCTATTCACAATTTAATTATCATTCATTTGCTATCCATCCAGATGGAGTAATGAAGGACAAAGAAATATTTCTTAAAGATTTTTTTCATTATCACTTACCCGAAGGTTCATTGAGCCTTTTAGAGTATTTTATAAGGTATGGTGAGTTTCGAAATTTCAAGCTAGGAGATCATATATTGCACAAAGGAGATCCCTCCAATATTTTTTATTGGCTTATTAAAGGTGGAGTAAAAAGCTATCGAAACGGCGAGTTAATTCTTCAGAGGGTTGGTGATTTTATAGGATTGCAAGCCGCCATCCAGGAGATGAATGTGATGTACGATTATATCTGTATATCAGACCAAGTTGTAGCATTGGAGCTGCCCACCAATGAACTATTTAAACTTCTATCCAATGAACCTCAGGCAATATTTCCAATGATGCAGGTTCTCTTCAAAAAAGCAGAGATGATCGAGAACAATGGAGTACAGATCATGCAGTCTGACTCCGAAGGTAGGCTTCTTCAGGTCATCAGGTATTTGATTTTTAAATTTGGACTGTCTGAAGACAGTAATATTCCTGTAGAGCTCACCAGCGATGATCTGGCGCTTCTAAGCGGGTCATCCCGTACATCTACCTATCGGTGGCTTAAAAATTTTGAAGAAAAGGGACTTATCAAACGAAATGGCAATAGAATTAAACTCCTGAATAAGAATCTTTTTCAAAGGACAGCTGTTTAAAAATTTTCAAGGATAAGGTATTCCTCTTGGCCGAGTTGTCTGGCGTACGCTCTGGGAAGATTGGTGTATTTTTGCACACATGTTTTCAAAAGATTCCGCGCATTATCTCAAAAGAGGGGTCTCAGCCCGAAAAGACGATGTGCATGACGCAATTAAAAGTTCTGATAAGGGTCTCTTTCCCAAAGCTTTTTGCAAGATTATACCGGATTACCTATCCGGTGATCCCGGGTATTGTCTGGCCATGCATGCAGATGGTGCCGGCACAAAATCATCCCTTGCATATGCATACTGGAAAGAGACTGGAAATCTCGAAGTCTGGAAAGGAGTAGCCCAAGACGCATTGGTCATGAATATTGATGACCTTCTTTGTGTAGGATCTACAGGGCCATTTTTGATTAGTAGTACCATCGGTCGTAATAAACATCTCATACCGGCCGAGGTGATCCGAACCATAATTGAAGCAAATGAAGAGTTCTGCTTATTACTCAGAAATCATGGCATCGACGCATATATGACCGGGGGGGAGACAGCCGACATAGGTGACCTGGTGCGCACTATCGTGGTAGATTCGACCGTCATTACTCGTATCAGGCGTACGGAGGTCGTTGACAATTCAAAAATTCGCCCCGGCGACGTAATTGTAGGCCTGGCATCTTTCGGCAAGACGACTTACGAAGATACTTACAACTCCGGAATTGGAAGCAATGGTCTTACCGCAGCGAGACATGACCTCTTTTCCAAATCTGTGGGAAGAAAATATCCTGAAACATATGATCACGGCCTCAACGAAGAGGTCATCTACACCGGTAGGTACAATCTCACTGATGCCATTCCCGAGGTGCCTTTGGACGCAGGCCGGGCCTTACTCAGTCCGACCCGTACATATGCCCCTGTGATTAAAGAAATATTTGCTGAACTCAAACATTTGATCCACGGCATGGTACACTGCAGTGGCGGAGGGCAAACTAAGGTTTTGCATTTTGTTGAAAGCGTCCACATCGTCAAGGATAATCTTTTCAACGTTCCTCCACTATTCAAAGAACTGCAAACCCTATCAAACATCCCTTGGAACGAAATATACACCATCTATAATATGGGGCATCGGATGGAAATCTATTGCGCACCGGAAGCTGCAGACCAAATAATTGAAATAGCAGGTCGATTCAATCTGGAGGCCAGAAAAGTAGGCCGGGTCGAACCAACTGAAGAAAGCAAAAAACTTACAATCAAAAGCCCATTTGGCATATTTGAGTACAGATAAGAAGGTGTTAAGATGGATAATTTAATTGAAAAAATTACTGCGCTCGAATTAAAATTTCAGGACATTGCAGATCAAATTGTACAGCCACACATCATTGCTGACCAAAAGAGATACATCGCCCTCAACAGAGAATACAGGGAATTGGAAGCCATCGTAGAAAAGGGCAAGAAGTACAAAGACCTGTATCATTCGATCCAGGAGGCCAGGGAAATTCTTAAAAATGAAAAGGATGCAGAATTGCGAGAAATGGCATTGGCCGAAATTGAAGAAGGTGAACCCCGCTTAGAAGAACTGCGGGAGCAAATACGCCTTCTCCTCTTGCCTAAAGATCCGGAAGATGCAAGAGGGTGCACTGTGGAAATACGTGCCGGGACCGGGGGAGATGAGGCGGCCATTTTTGCCGGAGACTTGTATCGGATGTATACCAAATACTGTGAACGAAGGGGCTGGAAAACAGAAGTCCTTGACCAGAATGAGGGTTCGTCTGGCGGATTTAAAGAAATAATATTTAAAGTATATGGTGAAGGTGCCTACGGCATACTCAAATATGAATCCGGAGTCCACCGTGTGCAGCGGGTCCCTCAAACCGAAACTCAAGGGCGAGTCCACACATCGGCGGCCACCGTTGCTGTATTGCCCGAGGCCGATGAAATCTCCTTTGAGCTGAATCCTGCTGATATCGAGATGCAAACAGCCCGGTCTGGCGGTGCAGGCGGGCAAAACGTAAACAAAGTAGAAACGAAAGTCATGCTCACACACAAGCCCACCGGAATCGTGGTCACATGCCAGGTAGAGCGCTCTCAGCATGCAAACCGCGAACGCGCCATGCAGATGCTGCGAGACAAACTTTTTGAAATGGAGTACACAAAGAGAATGGATGAAGTAGCCTCCAAACGCAAAACTATGGTCAGCACTGGCGACCGATCCGCCAAAATCCGGACATATAACTATCCCCAAAGCAGGGTCACAGACCACCGCATTGGTCTTACGGTATACAATCTGGACGAGATACTAAACGGAGATCTTTTTAAATTTTCCGAAGAGCTCGAACTGGCCGAAAATGCCGAAAGGCTCAAAGAAAGTACTGAAGTGTAAAGAGTACCCCATGTTTACAAAAAACTCACTTGACCGTCGCATCCTAAGCCTTCGGACGATGCTGTGCGTCGGACTGGATACAGATCCAAATAAATGTCCTGAACACATAACCGGAACCCTCAAGCAAAAGGTCTTGGAATTTAATACGGCTATAGTGAGAGCGACATCTGCATACTGTGTAGCTTACAAAATCAATACGGCCTTCTATGAAGCAATGGGAAGCGACGGTTGGCACATCCTAAAGCAAACCGCTGAATATATCAAATCGCACCATCCCGCTCATTTTCTGATTGCAGATGCCAAAAGAGGAGACATTGGAAACACCGCAAATCAATATGCCCGAGCATTTTACGACGAAATGCCCTTTGACGCCATTACATTGTCACCCTACATGGGACTGGATACAATTCGTCCTTTTATCCGAAATGGAAAGTTTGCCATCATTTTGGCTTTGACCTCTAACCAGGGTTCAATGGATTTTCAGATGCAGCCTATGTCCGATGGCTCATTGCTCTTTGAGAATGTCGTGAAGCGGTTTTCCGGCGAATTTAGCTGCGACCAGATCATGTTTGTAGCAGGTGCCACACACGGAGCGATTCTCAGAAATATTCGTGCTTCTGCGCCGGATTACTATTTGCTTGTGCCCGGTGTTGGTGCTCAGGGGGGTGATTACAACACCATTGTATCCCATGCACTCAACTCGTCAGGAGCAGGGCTATTGGTCAACTCCAGCAGAGAAATATTGTATGCATCCTCGTCTGCCAACTTTGAAGATGCTGCCGCCTCAGCTGCCATGAGTTATTTATTCTGACAGAAGGATTTAAAAGTATTAAAGCATAAAGAAATAGAGCGCGCCAGTTGATTGACCCTCATTATGAAAACCATATTAAAAAATCAAAAATTATTTCAAAATGCGCAGTAAATCCAATGGAGGATGGATAGCAGCTGCTTTAAAAAATCTTTGAATTCAAGTAATAAACTAATTGATCTTTGAAAATATTAATCACACTTCACTTGCTGAATAGCAAAACCCATATGTATATTTGGCCTTTAAATCTATCATAAAATGATTACATATACACTTGGATGGTTCTTGTTTTTGATTATTTTTCTCATGGGCTTTGGAATGCTCATCTTCTTATCCCTGTTTATAGTTTATTGGCTGACACTGATATCAATTGAGCAGATCAATCCAAAACTCGCTCACAAAATTATTGGACACAAAGAGACTGAATAAGAAACATTATCTGCTAGTAAATACAATTTTTATGTTCACATTTCCAAAGAGGTCGGTAGTGACCTCTTTTTTGTTTACATACTTTTGTAAAGGGTTTAACTGTCACTTGTGCTAAGAGATTTGCTAATCAGGAAGTTTTCGAAACAAACGCTAAATAAAAAATTTAACGTTAATAAAAATAAAAATGAAGTTGATCGAATCCTTCATCTCATTCTGCACGAGATGGGTTACAGATTCGTGACGGGAAGTCATTGGGAAGTAGCAGATCCCTCATCACTTGGAAAGTACCGACAGAAATGGATTCCGGCAAGATATGTAGATATTCGACTTAATGAATTAAATGACAACTCTACAGCCGTAGAGATGCAAGTATCTTACTATCTTACCAAAAGAAGATTTAAATACAAAATTGATATACTTCTGGACAGTGAGCTGGAGATAATTAAAGAAGTAGTCGTTCGGGGTAGAGATGAAGTAAATCTGCAGGAGGAGGTTTTGATCAAAAGTCTTGAAAAAGATTCAGAATTTTCAAACATTGTTTTGCTACTTGCTTTGATACTGATCACTGTGCTCCTTGTATTTGCGCTAAGCTATATTCCAGGCATATGGAAGTGGGTGGCAGTTGTTGTAATAGTAGCTATTCAGATTGGTTTGTTGGTTTGGTTTAATTCTCAGAATATCCGCAAACATTAGGATTTTACAGCTTTGTAGGATGCAAAAAGAGGAGGTTTTAAAGGATTTTCTGGAGTATCTCAGACTTGAGAAAAGCTTGTCTCAAAACACTGAAAACGCCTACAGACGCGACTTGATAAGCTTCTTCCGATGGCTTGATTCCCTCAATAAACAAGTAGAATCTGTCGAATTGACAGATCTGGAGCAATTTGTCTCCGAATGTGCTTCCGGTGCCAAAGCATCATCAACCGCAAGACGCATCTCAGCGATCCGGCATTTTTACAAGTATCTTCAACTTGAGGAATACATTTCTGACAATCCCACCGAACTTCTCGAACTTCCGAAGCTCGAAAAATACCTGCCCCAAGTACTTAGTGTTCATGAGATCAATCAACTCATAGGTGCAATAGATGTATCTACCGATGAGGGTTTCCGCAATAAAACCATGATCGAATTGCTTTATGCGACAGGTATGAGGGTCAGTGAATTGATATCTCTCAGATTGAGCGATCTGTATATTGAAGAGTCCCTCCTCAAAGTAACCGGTAAGGGTAATAAGCAACGATTTGTGCCAGTGCATCGGGGAGCGTTGGATCTGCTGACTATTTATATCCGTGACATTCGCCCCAAAATGGCAATAAACAAGAAATCTGAAAATTTTATTTTTTTAAACAAAAGGGGTGGACCGCTAAGCAGAGTAATGGTGTTTACTTTCATCAAGACATATGCAAAACTTTCCGGGATTAAAAAATCCATTTCGCCACATACATTTCGGCACAGCTTTGCGACGCATCTGATAGAAGCAGGGGCTGATCTCCGCTCAGTACAGGACTTGCTGGGACATGAGAGCATACTGACTACGGAGATATACACCCATTTAAGCAATAAGCATTTGAGAAAGATGATACATATGTATCACCCACGGTCCGGTAGGAAGGTAAAATCGGGAGAAAAAGACAATTAAATCGTCATGATATTGATGATATATTTGTCAAAATTTGTGTGGTATGCACTTTTTGGCTTCTAATATCCGGCTGTTGCGCAAGCGAAAGCGACTTTCTCAGGAAGATCTTGCAAATGCCCTCGGAGTAACCCGCTCTGTCATTAATTCTTATGAAAATAAGTTGGCAGACCCTCCTCTACCTGTATTATTAAAAATAGCCGAATTTTTTAAGATCAGCATAGACCGACTTGTCCGTCAAAACCTGAATGATTTAAGAGAATCCGAATTAAGTGAAATCGAACGCGGTTTGGATATGGATTTTTTGGGTCGAAGGCTTCGGGTACTGACTACAACCGTGGATTCAGACCGGGAGAATCTTACGGAGCTGGTACCCGAACGAGCAAAAGCCGGATACACCACGGGGTATTCTGATCCTGATTTCATCCGCGATTTGCCGATTATGCAACTTCCTTTTCTTTCCAAAAACAGAAAATACAGGGCCTTTGCAATCTCTGGTGATAGCATGCCTCCAATACCTCATGGCTCAATTGTAATTGGAGAGTATGTGGAAGACTGGACTTCGGTCAGATCGGATGTACCCTACATCGTGGTTACCCGAAGCGAAGGAATTGTGTTTAAATTACTGAAAAATCAATTGACCGATCGGGGCACGTTTATGTTTGTCTCGATCAATCCGGCATATAAACCTTATGAGATGAGTGCCGACGAAATTTTGGAAATCTGGAAATTTCAGTACTTTATCAGTTCAGAGCTCTGGCCTGCCGAACTGACCAAAGACTCCGTAGCCCGCGCTCTCCATTCCATACATGATGAAATATCTGAAATAAAAAAACAGCTGAAGTCTTAAACCCACCGGATGCATAAAAATGGTTTGAGGTATTGGGAAGCGGTGGCTGTTGTGTTTAGTATACTATACACGTGGCTTCTCGCAGACGGCAATATGTGGTGCTGGTGGTTTGCCATAGGAGCATCCGTCATCTACATTGCGTTGACCCTTCGGGTTGGGCTATTTGCAGAGAGTTTTCTGCATGGGGTGTATTTGATCATGGCTATATATGGCTTACATCGGTCAGGAGAATGGGAGGCTAGCGGACTGTCTGAGTCGTTTGGCTGGCCGGTACATATTCTGGCGGTAGCATCGGGTGGGATCATTACATATGGATCAGGAAGGCTACTAGTCACTTATACAAGGGCAAAAGCCACCTATCTGGATTCCTTTACTACCGTTTTCAGCTTGTGGGCTACCTGGCTGATGGTTAACTTCTACCCTGAAAATTGGATTTACTGGATTGTCATCGACGCTGCTTCGGCAGTCTTGTACTTCCGAGGCGGATTATTTATGTCCTCTTTGTTGTATCTGGCTTATACCTTCCTGGCTTTGAGAGGCTGGATATTATGGACAAGTGGTTAGGCCGACACTTTCTTGCTAATTGTGTCCTCTATGCCCAGGAGCATGGCCTGTACCGAATTTTCCCAACTGTGACTTCGCGCATGTTCGATCCTTTTTTTTCGCAGAGCGATATCATCTTTTTCTGAAAGTGCTTTTTCGATAAATTGTTGATATTCCCCGACCGAAGATGCCAGATACACAAACCCTTCAAAAGCCTGCATGGCCTCTGTACGCGTGGCGACGACAGGCTTTCCCATAGCAAGATATTCATCGATCTTCCGCGGATAGTTTCCTATCGTCATTGGATTCACTTCCTGCGGGTTGATGGCCACGTCAAAGAATTTTAAGTAGGTAGGAAGTTGCTCCGGCTTGCGCGGCCCTAAAAAGTGCACATTGGACAAGTGGTGCAGTGGGGAGGTTTTAAAATGCTCGTCCTCCGGACCTACAAATACAAATTGCCATTCCGGGCGGGCTACAGCTAAATTTTCCAGAAGATTCAGATCCAGACGCATTTTTAGCAAAGCTCCGATATACCCTATGATCGGTCCTGAAATTTTCTTCAATTCCTCCGGTTTTTCAAAATCTTTGTCAGGATCAAAAAGGTCAAGTTCACACCCTTGACCGATGTAGTAGCTATTGGGGTTGAAGCGGGCACAGTAGTTTTTTAGATAAATGCTGTTTGCTGCAGCCATATCGCTTTTTGCAATTAAGCGGGGTTCCAAACGGGTACCATGTCTTTTGAAGTAATCGGTTGAGATCAGATTATCACGTGAATAATAAATTGAAAATATTGGACTTAGCATTTCCTGCATGTAAAAACTGCGAAACATATCACTGTCGTTAAAAAGGATGAAATCCTTAATATTCAATTCACCCAACGCATATTGTACCTCCCTCGCTTGCCGGCGGTTGTTGATATAATTGAAGAAGTCAAAGACGGAACCGTCCGGAAGCCAGTTTATGCTCTCCAATACAGTACGAGGTGTAAATGTGGTAAGTCTGTCATTGATTTCCAAAAAAGGGCTAATGTGCCCCTTGTTTACTTGTCTGCGGTATTCAATGTGTTTTTGATCTCCGGATGCATTTCTCAGGATCGTAAACCGATCGAGAGGAATATTTATGTAGATGACTCTAAAATTTTTACTCAATTCAAGAGCAATGTTTTTGCAGTTACTACCAATGGGAGTGTCCCAGGGTTGCTGCCCGAAAATGATAAAATTTTCAGAGGGAAGATGGATGTGCATATACAGAAAAAAATTATCCAGCTACAAACATACTTATCTCAAGTACGTGCTCAGGAATCGAGCATTTGTTTTTTTGGATAATCTTTCCTGATTATGGATATCCAAGAGAAAAGCACATCAGGATATCCATGATAATTATCATAGTACGTACCATCGAAATCTCCGAAATTTAACTCAAAGCTATATTTGAATGAAATTTGGAATTTCTTATCTGCTTCCCCAAGCCTTGCAACAATTGTGTTTTCAATGTGAGAATCTGGAGTTTTTGGTTTCAAAATATCCTGAGATTCAACATGTATGCGCTTTTAACAGCGTGAAGGAACTTTACCTGACCGGCTCAGCTGTTCAAGCACAGTTTAAAAAAGGAGATCATATTGATTTTTTAGTAGATTTCACGTCAGATGATCCTGTAAAAAGAAGTACATTATACATGTCTTTAAAATCAGATTTAACTGAAATTCTCCATAATAATATTCGTTTGTACGACTTGTTTTATACCACCGAAGATAAACCCTCCACAGGTCACCAAAAGAGGATTTTACTGTACAAATGTTAATGATACTACTCAAAATAATTATCCGAAAAACCCAATAGAAAGACACAGGATTTGCCCCTTGTAAACGCGGTGTAAAGCCATCGAATGTATTCTGTATCGGGTTGGGAATCATCAGGAAGGTAAGGTTTCTCCACATACACCGTGTTCCATTGTCCGCCTTGAGCCTTATGCACTGTAATGGCATACGAAAATTTTACCTGCAAGGAATTGGCATACTCATTCTCAGAAAGAATTTTTTTAAAGTATCTTTTGGTATCAACGGAATATTCCTCTACAGATATCTGAGTGATAAGTCGTACATACTCTTCATAACCTAGAGATGCAGACTCGGTATAAAGTGTATCCAGTAATACGATGGTATCAAAATCAGGCTGTGTTTCCATATCCGTCATCCGCACCCTGACTTTGGCAAACCGAAATCCAAACTTCTCTTCAACCTTATAGACTCTTCGGACTTCCAAAATATCCCCATTGGCAATAAATCCGGCGGGAGAAGTCGAATCAAGCCAGAAATAATTATTTTTTACAACCATGAGGCGATCACCGGCATCAAGTTCAGAATCCATCTGGAGAATTCTCTGGCGGATCTGAGAGTTATACATATTGGCCCGCTTATTGGACCTTACAAGTATAATGCTTTGATCTACACGGGAAGAGTCAAATGAATAGCAGAGTTTTTCAAAGATCTCTGCTCTGTCCTTGAGATCGGTAAAATCAGCACCTCTTTTAAAAAGAGGTATTTCCGCAGGCTCGGAAGCCATCGAGTCCCGAAGCCTGGTGGCATTGAATACGATATTGGATTGTAGTTGCTGACGAACCACCGAAGAGAGTTGAGCCTCTGATACATTCATGAAGAAATATGACCGAAAAATATCTGCATTCAAAGCCGGACTTTCCGTTTGCCTCACCGGGGGCAACTGTGCATGATCTCCCACGAGAATCAACTTATTGCGGTGTCCGGAAAATATAAATTCCAGGACGTCCTCCATCAGACTGGCATCGGTATCTTCCTGCTGTAATCCAAGCATGGAAGCTTCATCAATTAGGTACAACGTATCATTATTCTGATTGACTTTCAGCCGAAAGGAAAATTTTCCGGCTTTGGCAGTCGTGTAATAAATGTGTCTGTGAATCGTGGAGGCTTGTAAGTGAGCGTATTGACTCATTACTTTGGCTGCCCTGCCGGTCGGCGCCAGCAATACAAATTTTGAACGGCTAGGCAGGCATTTGACCAGAGAGGTCACCAAAGTAGTTTTACCGGTACCTGCAGAACCTTTTAAAATAAAAATCTGTGCAGAATCTTCTGTAAGAAATTCTAATATTTTTTCTGTGGCTTTGATTTGGTCGTCGGTAGGATCATATTTTAATTCCTGAAATATTTTTTCCTTTTTAATCATAGCTTAACAGGCCCGTGGGTCGTATAATTTGATTTTTTGAATTTTGGTGTAGTTTTGTGCAAAGTTTTCAAAACGCGGTCATGAATCCAAAAGTAAAATTGCTTGTTAATTCGTTGCTTCTTCTTGGTTCAATCTTTTTTGGGTATAAGATTTATGCATCTATCCGCAAGCCAATTGAGTTTAATGAAATCAAGAAGAAAAGATATGAAAAGATCATTGAACGCCTTAACCTTTTGAGAGATTTACAAATTGAATACAGAAAAATCAATGGTACCTACGCAAATGATTTTGATGCTTTAATAGCATTTGCAGATACAGGTGTGATTGCCATTGAGGAGCGCAAGGATTCATCTTTTATGCGATATGATAAGATATACCAGACTGATGTAGTTGTAGATACAGTCATTATCAGGGTTCTTGGATACCGCACAGTCCGTGAGTCATTACTCTCAAACATCAGCGATATTAACTCCCTTCGCTACATTCCTTTTACGGATAAGAAAGAATTTAAAATTGCGGCATCATCGATCGAACGCAATGGAATCATCTTTCCAACTTTTGAAATATCTGCAAATGATACCGTTATTTTCCATGATTTAAAAGATGAGTATGGCCAATTTATATCAAAAGACAAATCATTAATCCTCGGTAGCCTCACCGAACCCATCGTTAGCGGCAATTGGTAGAAATATTTACAGGATAAATTTTAAATAAAGAATACATCCTTGCTGGAATTAAGTACGGGCATACATCTGCTTCAAGAAACAGATGTCCACAAGTTACATGATTTGTTTAGTACACATTCATCTCTGCACATGTCCATCAGGATCAAACCTGATGGAATTTCCTTTTTAATGGTTTCTCAGACAGATCGCAAGGTGCTTTATTACAGAAATTATGCTGTGGAAAATTCACCGATGAGAATCAACCTGCTTGAAAATATTCTGCTTACTGAACAGCCTAATCTACTCTTTGCCGAAGTGATAAAGTGGTCGTTTTATGCCGAAACTTTTACCATAGTGCCCGAAAATATCTATGAGCCCTCTCA
This sequence comes from Thermaurantimonas sp., assembly GCA_046295455.1. GTDB lineage: Bacteria > Bacteroidota > Bacteroidia > Flavobacteriales > Schleiferiaceae > Thermaurantimonas. The sequence goes on from JBKBNI010000005.1 coordinate 117,556, forward strand.
CAATCAGCATTATATCAAGTACACATGTGATACTAAAGATCATGCGCTGATAGCTGCCGTTTATTCAGATGTTTCTAAGGCGTATTTCATTTTTTCGATAGACAGTGAGATCAATCAGTTTATCACAAAATTTAGCCCATCTAGGTTTCGGCTATCGAATACTTCGGTATCCGATCGAATTCTGCGAACGATGGAGATAACCGGCCAGGCTGTTTATGTTGATCTATTGAAAGATGGCTTCTTCATATTGATTGGCAACAAGGGCAAACTTTTGCTATACAATTATTTCAAAACCGACACACCGGAAGACGTGGTGTATCACGTACTCTTTTGTATGGAGCAATTTGGGCTCAATCCCGAAAAAATCCCGGTTATGGTGAGCGGATATATTTCTGAAAACGATGCAAATCACGTTATTTTAAAAAAATTTATAAAAAACCTGCATTTTGCCTCCTTGCCTAAAGGAGTTGATTTCCACCCGCTAATCGGAGATCAGAATTGTTATCACAATGCATTTACTCAGATTTTTGAAGTGCTATAAAGATGAGAATAATCAGCGGGAAATTTAAAGCCAGGCGAATCATTGCACCCACCGGTCTCCCGGTAAGGCCTACCACCGATATGGCTAAAGAATCCCTATTCAACATATTGACTAACCTCTTTTACTTCGAAGAGATTCGGTCGCTCGATTTATTTGCCGGTACAGGCAACATCACGTACGAACTCGCATCCAGAGGAACCCGGGATATTACTGCAGTAGACATCAATGGTATGTGTACCCGATTTATCCGGGAAACAGTCAAAAAACTTCAATTACAAGGAGTAAAAGTCGTTCAGCAGAATGCTTTGGATTTTATATCCAAAGCTTTTCAAAAGTACGATTTGATCTTTGCTGACCCTCCGTTTGATTTCCAGCACTACGATGAGCTCATAGAGAAGACATTTATCAGAGATCTCCTTACTGACGACGGAGTGTTGGTAATTGAACATTCCGAGCGAAAAGACTTTTCAAATAATGTGTATTTTTACGACCATCGGAAATACGGAAGTGTACACTTTTCCTTTTTTAAAAAGACCGATGGGGAAGAACGCGATGAAAAAGAGCCACCTGATATTTACGGGACTGATTTGTAGTCTTATAGCAACTTACGAACTCAGCGCTCAAAATAGGTCGAATACCTCAAAATTCAGGAGAATAGAGGAGTGGAATACTCCCAATGCGTACCGGACTGCCTCCGGAGCGCCGGGATTCAGGTATTTTCAGCAGCGTGCCGATTACAAAATTTCAATTATTCTCGACGATCAGACACAATCCATCTACGGCGAAGAGGAAATCACATATCACAATCTTTCGCCGGATGTGCTGACACACCTTTGGCTCCAGTTGGATCAAAACATCAGCCGAGATAACAGTACCTCACGCCTGATATCAAAGATGCGCATCCGCGATACCATGAGCGTAGAAAGCATGGCTTATTATTTTCCGGATTTTAAAGGTGGTTTTGAAATTACGCAGGTTGTTGATAAGACAGGAAGTGATGAAAAGTATTTTGTAAACGGCACAATGATGCGCCTTGATTTGAAGAAGCCTCTAAAACCAGGAGAGAAATATCGGTTTAAAGTCAGGTGGTCCTATCCGATCAATGACCGGATGAAATACGGCGGACGCTCCGGCTATGAATATTTTCCGGAAGACGACAATTATTTATACGCTATTGCACAGTTTTTCCCACGCATGGCCGTGTATAACGATGACCGAGGCTGGCAGACTCAGCAATTTCTGGGGCAAGGAGAGTTTACATTGCCGTTTGGCAATTACGATGTCCGGATTACCCTGCCGGCCGATTTTATAGTCGCGGCCACCGGCGAGCTTCAAAACATCCGTAAGGTACTCACCAAGGAGCAGTTAAATAGATTTCAGCAGGCAAAGCGCTCTTTTGATAAGCCGGTCATGATCATCACACCCGAAGAGGCACGACTAAATGAGCGGTCCCGCTCTCAAGACACAAAAACCTGGCACTTCAGAGCACGAAATGTCCGGGACTTTGCCTTCGCTGCCAGCAGGAAGTTTATCTGGGATGCTATGAGCGTACGAGTAGGGGAGGCTACACCAATGGCGATGTCATTCTACCCAAAACAAGGAAATCCCCTGTGGGAAGAGTATTCTACAAGAGTCGTAGCGCATACATTGCAGGTATATTCAAAATACACTTTTGATTATCCCTATCCGGTAGCCATATCTGTACACACAGATCGGATTGGGATGGAGTATCCCATGATATGCTTCAACGGCGGTCGTCCCCGACCCGATGGCTCATACAGCAAAGCCACAAAGTACGGAATGATCTCGGTGATCATTCACGAGGTTGGTCACAACTACTTCCCCATGATTGTTAACAGCGACGAGCGCCAGTGGTCTTGGATGGATGAGGGCCTCAACACCTACCTGCAATACCTGGCCGAACAGGAGTGGGAGGAAAATTACCCTTCCCGCAGAGGTGCTCCACGCAACATCGTCGATTATATGAAAGGAGATCCTTCGACGATGGTACCCATTATGACACAATCTGAATCTGTCTTACAATTTGGCAACAATGCTTATGGCAAGCCGGCTACCGGCCTGAACATTCTGCGTGAAACCATCTTAGGCCGCGAACTGTTTGATCACGCCTTCCGCCACTATGCAAACCGATGGAAATTCAAACATCCCACCCCTGAAGACTTTTTTAGAACGATCGAAGATGCTGCAGGCCAGGACCTCGCGTGGTTTTGGAGAGGTTGGTTTTACACAACAGAAGCTTGTGATCAGGCCATAAAGAGTGTAAAACTCTACACTCCCGGCATGATCCTCAGGAGTAAGGATACCTCTTTTCAGGAGGTATCGGTAGATCAACTTCCCGACGAAGTAAAAGACCTGTTGACCAACTCCGAAAAGAAACTGATACAGACCCCATTTTTTGCACAAATTGAGGTCGAAAACAAAGGGGGTCTAATCATGCCAGTCATTCTGAAATTTACCTACACCGATGACTCTAGCGAAGTAATCCGGCTGCCTGCAGAAATATGGCTTAAAAATGAAAAAGAATTTTCAAAGGTGTTTCCATTAGAAAAGGAACTTAAGACCGTGGAATTAGACCCTGAATTAGAAACCGCAGATATCGATACCTCTAACAATATGATGGACGTTCAAACCCAGTCAAAGTTTTTTATTTTTTCAATCAAAAACCTTCAAAAGTGAAACGGTTGTGCCTTCACATCGCGGCATTTATGGTTGTGCTGGCCGGTTGTACAACAAAAAAAAACACCACCACATCCGGAGACGGACTCACTTTTGAATGGACGGATAAGGTCACTCCCAATCTTCCAACCAAAGCAATTGAGTACAACGTTGAAAGCGCCAGTGAGCCGGCGCCCGTGATTATAACCACCTCGGAAGATGTCCGATCGACAGACCTGAAAGCAGAAGCTATCACAAAATTTACTCTAGATTGGCAGGGGACACCTCACCGCATTGGAGGTATGAGCCGGGATGGAATCGACTGCAGCGGATTTACGGTTTTGATGTTTGAAACCTTGTTTGATCACCGGTTTACTGCTCGGCGGTCTGCTGATATCTTCACCGAAGTAGATCCTGTAAAAAAAAATGAACTGAAACCCGGAGACCTCGTGTTTTTTAAAATTTACGGACGCAGAATCGACCATGTGGGTGTGTACATAGGCGATGGGCTCTTTGCACATGCCTCCGTACGCAAAGGGGTTATCTTTTCAAAATTGAGCGAGCCCTATTACGAGCAGCGCTTTTTCATGGGAGGACGTGTCAAGGGTCAGACTTTAAAAATGAGTTACACCATTCAATAGCAATATGAATTTTTTCAAAAAAATATTTGGGAAAGAGGACAAGGCTAATCTTGACAAGGGATTGGAGAAAACGCGCGAAACGTTTCTTTACAGGCTTGGCAAAGCGATAGCCGGAAGGTCCACCATCGATAGCGAAGTGCTTGATGAACTCGAAGAAATATTGCTGAGCGCAGATGTGGGTGTCTCCACTACGTTAAAAATCATCGAAAGAATTGAAACCCGTGTATCGAAAGACAAATACCTCGGCACTCAGGAATTGAATCGAATTCTCAGAGAAGAGATTGCCGGTCTGCTGGCCGAGAAAGGTACAGACAGGGAAAATGAACTGCCAGATGCCATTAAACCATACATCATCCTGGTAGTGGGTGTAAATGGAGTAGGGAAGACAACCACCATCGGCAAGCTGGCTGCCAGGTACAAGAAGATGGGAAAAGAAGTTGTACTCGGAGCGGGAGACACCTTCAGAGCTGCTGCAGTGGACCAGCTATGCACCTGGGGCGAAAGAGCCGGTGTGCCGGTAATCAAGCAGCAAATGGGCAGCGATCCGGCCTCCGTGGCATATGATACAGTACAATCGGCACTCGCGCGCAACGCAGATGTTGCCATCATCGACACCGCCGGTCGCTTGCACAATAAGACACATCTGATGAATGAGCTGGCCAAAATCAGACGTGTCATCCAAAAGCTGATTCCGGAAGCACCCCACGAAGTGATTCTGGTCATAGATGCTACTACAGGACAAAATGCCTTCGAGCAAGCCAAACAATTCAGTCAGGCTACTCAAGTTACTTCACTGATAGTAACCAAGTTAGATGGAACGGCAAAAGGAGGAGTGGTGATCGGAGTAAGTGATCAGTTGAATATTCCAGTTCGCTATATCGGAGTAGGCGAGGGCATTGAGCACCTGCAATCCTTTGACAAAGAGGCTTTTGTAGATAGCTTTTTCGGTTAGTAATTCTTTCGGCCCATTTATGGAGACGCCCCCTTCCGTCCTAATATGTGTGCTCAATTGGGGGTATGGACACGCAGCGCGATGCACCATCATTGCGAAACAACTTCTGCAACAAGGTCATCGGGTATACGTAGCTTCCGATGGGGAGGCATTGACTTTTCTGAAAAATCATTTGGAAAACTGCATATTTATACCCCTTCCTGAATACAGGATAAAATATTCAAAATCCGGCAAATGGCTGATTTTAAAGATGATATTTACCTTTTTTTGGATGCTTCCCATTTTTGTAAGGGAGTGGATCGCCATTCGAAAATCGGTAAAAAAATACACTCCTGATATCCTGATTTCGGATACAAGACCATTCTGCCATACATTTAAGATACCATCCATTTACATAACCAATCAGATAGAAATCAGACCATTTACACTTGGTGTCATCCATCGGTTACAAATGAGATTGTTTGACAGGATATGGATACCTTCCATAGAAGACGATCCGATCGGGGGATTTACGACAAGAGCATTTGGTCATATGAAGGCAAAAACGACCTACATCGGCTACATCCCTAACTACTCAGACTTTACTACTGAAAAAAAGGAAAAAAAATACGAAATCGCAGCCATTCTCAGTGGACCTGAACCGGCCCGAACACAAATGGAAAATCTTATAAGACAGGAATTGAAAAAGATAAGTCAACCTACTGTACTTGTGAGGGGCATCGCCGGGGGAAGTGAGACACCCAGGGTAGAAGGACATGTAATAATATTTGACTTTTTACCACTGGAAGGAGTAGCAGACATTGTGTCTCAATCTAAAATCTACCTTGGAAGAAGCGGATTCAGCGGAATCAGTATGCTGGTAGGGCTACCTGTGAAAGCTATTGTAATTCCGACACAAGGGCAGCCGGAACAGGAAGCAAATGCAGCCTCCATGGCTCAAAATGGGATCGCAGTGGCATACAGGCAGGAAGACTTTAATCTGACGCATGCATTAGAAAAAATACAGTCCATAAAATCTTTGCAACATATCAAAAACCACCGATGCAACTTTGCAGAACTTATAAAACCGTATAAATCGCACAACTATTAAAAAGCTCATCGCAATCGATGCAGGATTAAAACGATGTGGTATAGCCGAGACGGATATGCTACAGATCATTGCATCGCCCAGGGAAACAGTCGAAACCGCCTTGATTGAGAAGTACCTGACGACCGTATTAAGTGCTGAACCTATTGAGGCAGTGGTACTTGGCTATCCGCGCAACAATCTGGGAGGCCTGAATGAAGATGTAGAGAATATTTACCAAAAAATTATTAAACTGGTCGGGGAAAAATTTCCGAATGTTTTGATACACAGAGTAGATGAGCGATTTACTTCCAAAATGGCCCAAAAGACTCTGATAGAAGCAGGACTGAAAAAAAAAGACCGGCAAAAAAAGGAAAATCTCGACCAGGTAAGTGCGGCCATCATTTTGAAAGACTACCTAGAATCACTTGGCCGATAGCCAGAAGAAATTGAGTGAGGACTTAGATATGTAGATATAAAGTATGTTTACAGAGTGTGCTTTCATTTTCTTAATAACTGTATTTAACATAATATAAATTATGATTAAAAAAAATTAATTACATGTCAATGTGTTTTGCATTCATTAATATCCGTTCTTTGCAATTGACTTGAATACATTTTTAATTATGAAAACTGGTAAAGTAAAATTCTACAATGAAGCCAAAGGTTATGGTTTTATTGTAGCAGACGATCAAACGGGCGAAGTTTTTGTCCACGCCACAGGCTTAAACGACAAAATTCGTCAGGATGACCGGGTGCAATTTGAGGTCGAAACAAGCAGACGAGGACCTCAGGCTGTCAATGTAACAAGAATCTCATAATATAGACTGATTTTCTGTTCATTGTATTACACAGAGCCGCATATGGATGCGGCTCTTTTTTTTGAATCTAAATTGTGTTTATAAAAAAAGATGACTTTTAGCACAATGAATCCTTCATGATTGGATGAAATCAAAAAGCTCTTCCTTCCGGTAATTTGGTAAAATATCCACTCTTTTTATTTTATCTACATGCTTGTTCAAGCTTACATCTGTCAGGTTTTTGGCCCTTTGTGCACTATTAGATATACCTATAAAAACAAGTTATCTAATGAAAAACAGCCAGATTGTATGGATGCCAATCGTCGTGTGGATTTGTGCAGGAATGACTTTTATCAATGCACAGAAAATAGATTGGCAGCCGTTTGACAAAGACATTTTTATAAAAGCAAAAAATCATGATAAGCCGGTGCTTTTGCATCTGTCTGCCAACTGGTGTCACTGGTGTCATGTGATGGAAGAGGTAACATACCAGGACAAAGATGTAATGCAGTATCTCAATCAATACTACATCGCCAGCACAGAGGATCATGACCGAAGACCTGATTTGGCCAACCGATACAGAGCATATGGCTGGCCGGCAACCATCATCTTTTCTAAAGATGGTCAGGAGTTGTTTAAACAAGCAGGATATATCGCTCCAAAACGCTTTTTAGAGGTTTTAAAAAATATTTACTCAGAGCAGCACCAAGCACCCGAAATTGTGAACAATTCCCCTGTCGCTCCTATGTCGGTGAAATGGTCGGCAGAGAATCTGGAATTAATAAAAAAGGATGTATATCAGAATATTGATTTAAAAAAAGGTGGATTTGCTATTGGTCAGAAATACCTCGATTTCGAAATGTTTGAATACGCATTTAATCATCCTGAAGAGGACACTTTAAGACAATTTCTTGAGGTATCTATAAGAAATTCCCTTAAAATAATAGACCCGGTATGGGGGGGTGTGTATCAGTATTCAACACATGGAGACTGGGACCATCCACACTACGAAAAGTTGCTTTCTATCCAATCGCGCTACATCAAAATGTACCTGTGGTACTTTTATCTGTCGTCGGATTCTACTTATTTACGCGCTGCACGAGACACCTACGGATATGTACGTCGATTCCTGAGAAAGGAAGACGGATCTTTTGCCAATGCTCAGGATGCGGATTTGGTAAAGGGACAAAAAGCACATTGGTATTACAATCTGCCCGAAAAAAAGCGGCTGAAAGCCGGAATTCCTGCAATAGACTCCAATGCCTACTCAGACAATAATGCCCGCATGATAGAGGCATTAATCTACCTGTATGCCTGTACCGGAGACACTACCTATCTGCAGCATGCCGTGGAGGCTGCTGAATTTTTGATCAAAAGAAACAAAAGATCCGACGGATTATACAACCATGCTATTTCTTCGGAATTTTCTCCGACGCTGACCGACCAGATCTATGTCGCGAAGGCGATGATGCTACTCTATCGTGCAACGTTGGATACTATTTATTTGCGTGAAGGTACAGATTTATTAGGCCGATTGGTCCATGTTTTTTTTGATGGAAGCTGTATGAAAAACTACCAGCCCTCGGACAACTATCTTTCTCCAGTATGTGTAGTGAGTGAAAATATAGAAATAGCCCGGCTCTTAAACTTGTATGGTAAAATATTTGAAAACCAAGAGTGGTTAGTGATTGGAGAGTCTATTCGAAACTATTTATTGAGCGACCATGTATATGAATCCATTGCTATCGAACCTGGGATCTTGTCGCTGCACGAAGAGGTGGAATCTGAACCCTATATGGCAGTGTATTCGGCTTCTGATGGATTACAATTGATGGATGAAATACATCGCGCAGCGCTGAGCGTGCCCAAATTTTATATCTTTTCAGGTCGTGCTCCGGAGTTGTCTTCCGGGGATTCATGGGTACAAAGCACCAGCCCTGTATCTGAAAAGACAGATTCTTCCTTGTATTTCTGCACATCATATTATTGCAGCAGTCCATTACAATCAGCAGGTGAAATTGCTGATTTTGTACGCAAGAAAATCTTTCTTTCAAATTGACCGAATCTGTACATATAATCTGTAAACAAAAAAACTCCCTTTCGAGGAGTTTTTTTAATTTTATTAATTGAGCGAAAATCAATGTTTTACAAACCCCAGAATGATCCCCTGCTTAATGGCTTCAGGGATAAATGCTTTGATTTGAAGAATTTCCTGAGGTTTGAAATAGTACACTTCTTCCAACTCATTAAATGAAAAGGGGTTAACAGTCAGAAGTTTTAAAAATTTTTCGACGGCATAGGAAATAGCACAAAAAACCACGTCTTTTGACTCCTGGTGACGATACATCAGAAGCAGATACTCTCCCCTACTCTGTTTTGTACACTCCTTGGGATGAAGTAAAAATACGGGATATTCGAACGATAGAATGGAAAATTCGGGATTTATCACCAATCGGTGGTTAAAGATTGAGCCACTTATTGTATAAGGCCTGGCAGGGATATCTGGCATCATATACAGACGCACTTCCTCCCATTCGAATAGCATTAAATCACTTAAAAATGGATGTTGTGTCAGGAGTTCACGTTCATTGTGCATTACGTATTCATAAAATTCTCCAGGCATAGCCCACAGTTTTGACTCTTTACATTCATGGTTTGTAAAGAATCTGTCAACGATTGCATCCATGCCTGTCTTACCAAAAAAATCGGTCATAATGGGAAACGCTGTCGTGATGGCATCATTCACTATGCTAAAGATAAGCCGTCGATAATGCTTTATGCCCTCCGGACGGACATTGTGCAGTTGTGAAATGAAGGCCTCTTCGCCGGTGCGTACATATCTGCTGAGCAAAACCTGCTGTTCGAAGGTGTGTCTATCATTTATTTTCATACAGCGATTTGATTTGCATTGAGATGTACAAACTTTTGTCGGTAAATACTTCGAAGCCTATCGATTTCAATTTGTATATCCTTAAGCGCCGGGATATTAAAATCGCGTTCGAGCAATACCGGCACGGGTCTGTCGAGCCAATCAAGGGTGTAGCTGAATAAATCATACACCGGGTCAATGATGTCTTCGCCATGCGTATCGATGATCAGATCTTCGGCCACACGGAGGTGACCCGCCATGTGAATATAGGCTACCTTATTGCGCGGAAGCCCGGAGATGAAGCTTTTTGGGTCGTAACCATGATTGAAGCTATTGACGTAAACATTATTTACGTCGAGAAGGAGCTGACAGTTGCTCTCTTCTACAATTGCATTGATAAATTGCAATTCAGAAAGTTCTGCTGCCAGTGGTGAGTAATAGCTTACATTTTCAATGGTAAGAGGGCGCTCCAGAAAATCCTGGACCTGGCGTATTTTGAATGCCACGTGCCGAACGGCTTCTTCGGTAAAGGGTATGGGAAGCAGGTCATAAAGATGAGCATTGCTGCAACGTGAAAAACTCAAATGCTCCGAATAGAGTCTTGCTCCCGTCGTATCTAAAAAAAATTTGATTTTTTTAAGAAACTGAAAGTCAACCGGATCAGGACTTCCTATGGACAACGAAAGACCATGAGTAAAAAGCGGGTAGCGATCAAGTACCCTTTCAAAAAGTTTTCTCCAGTGGCCTCCTACATCGATCCAATTTTCAGGAGCTACCTCAATAAAGTCGGGATTCAGATGGTCTGTTTGGGAATCCCATTCGGAAGCAAAATCTTTCCGGTATCCAATGCCAATCATAGGTTTAGTCTTTTAAAAATTTTGTCTCTATAGTCAGACATGTCTGTATTTGGAAAGATTATATTTTCCTTTTCGGTCAATAACTTTTGATTGAGTAATTGATTTTCGAAGGTATATATCTTACATAGCCTGCAGACAAAATAGTGGTATTTCATGAGTAGGATTTCATACCACTTCAGAGGTTTTACCTCTGATTTGTGCAGGCATCGGGTGTATTTTCTGCAGTTCATTGATTTACTTTTTTTAAATGGGTAACCATGCAAACCTTCAGCTGTAGTTTTCCTCTATGGAGGATCTGCCAGATGTTGTCAGTAGTGCACTGGCATTCTTTACTGATATCGATGGTGTCCTTTTCGGCAAAAAACTTCATCGAGAACACTTTTTTGTATTGATTCGATAATTTGGAAAAGCATTTTTTTAGGTAATTAAACAGAGTAAGCTGAAAAATCATTTCATCCTGTTCGTGAAAATCGTCCAACAACCATTCTTCTTTCCAGCGGCCATTTTTTTTAAAAAGCATTTTTTCCAGGGAGTACTCAATATTTTTTTCTTCTCTCTGTCTGTGGCGGTAGTGTTCGAGTATTTTCTTTTCGAGTATGCCCAAAATCCACGTTTCAAGGGAGGATTTTCCCTTGAAGGTGTCCAATTTTTCATAGGCAATCAAGAGGGTATCCTGTACAAGGTCTTTGGACGTCTCTTCGCAGTAGGTGCGGTGGTATGCGTGGATAAGGAATTTTTTCAGGTTTTTTTCGGTGACTTTTTTAAATTCTTCCTTAAGGTTAAAGGCGTTTACAGACATTGACATAGTTTTTACAATTTTAAGGTAATAAAAGCACTCCTCTTCGATGATCGAAGAGGAGTGCGTTTCGGGACTGAAAGCTTACTTGGGTTGTTGGGTTTTAGATTCGCCACATTTGGCTTCCCCACACTTGGCTTCTGAAGTTTTAGTCTTGCTTTCGCCACACTTGGCTTCTCCACATTTGCCTTCGGAAGTTTTTGCTTTTTTGCCGGACTTTTTGGTGGAAGCTTTGCTTTCGCCACATCTCAGATCGTTGAGAAACTTATTGGAAGACTGACCTGTGAGCAACTCAGTACGTACTTCTGCTCCTGTGCCGAGGGTAAAGATTGAGAAATCTGTGCTTTTGGCATTAAGGCTTGTGAGTGCGGCAAGTGTAGCTGCTGCAAGTGCTCCTCCGAAGAGATTTTTTTCTTTGTTTTTCATTGTTTTGTTTTTTTTGGTTACATGTATTAGTGCAGCTCTACTCTGATTCCTGACAACTTTTTTAAAAATTTTTTTCAATTTTTTTTATTTGTGATATGCAAGAAAACTTATATCTCTGAATTTCAATGTTGTAGATGATATAATTGTAAGCTGTGAATGGTCGGGACCTGGGATTAGATATTGGAATTAAATGATGTAATAAACCGACCTGACGGAGGAGAAATTCTGTATGTGAAGAACGATGGTCAGAAACAGTGTGCGTGAGCGATGGGAGCTATGGCCCGAAGGGCCAGTGCGTAGCATATAGCGGAGCACCGTAGCGATAGCGAAGTAGCGGACGTAGCGACCCCTGACGATGGCGCGGAAGCGCCTTGTCAGGGGGCACGCCCAAAAAAATAAAATGAGAAAACCTGTGTTTTGTACTATATGCATCGTACAGAGCCGGTGAATGTTTCTATTTTCGCCATAGCTAATTGAGCGGCTTATGTCGGAAAAAGAGGAGAAAAAATTGTTTTTATTGGATGCGTATGCGTTGATATTCAGGGCTTATTTTGCTTTTGCGAGGAATCCCCGCGTGACGAGTACGGGGCTTGATACCTCGGCAATATTTGGATTTACCTCCACGCTGCTGGAACTGATTCAGTCAGAAAAACCCTCTCATATTGCGGTGGTTTTTGATACAGATGCGCCTACACAGCGCCACATAGATTATACAGACTACAAGGCAAACAGGGATGAAACTCCGGAGGCGATAAAACTGGCTATTCCGTATATCAAGAGGATTCTGAAGGCAATGCACATTCCGGTGCTGGGCGTGGATGGTTATGAGGCTGATGATGTGATCGGTACGCTGGCACAGGAGGCCTCCAAAGCCGGATACAAGGTATATATGGTAACTCCGGATAAGGACTTCGGACAACTGGTGTCGGACAGTATCCTCATCTATAAACCCGGTCGTATGGGCAACCCTCATGAAATATGGGGAGTGAAGGAGGTGTGTGAGAAATTTGATATCGAACGGGTGGACCAGGTGATCGATATGCTTGGGATGATGGGGGATTCGGTAGATAATATCCCTGGTATCCCGGGTGTGGGTGAAAAGACGGCTGCCAAGCTGCTGAAAGAATACGAAACCCTGGAGAATGTGCTGGACAATGCTGAAAAAATCAAGGGTAAGCTGGGGGAGAAAATTGCTGCCGCAAGGGAGCAGGCTCTGATGAGCAAACGTCTTGCGACGATTATGACGGATGCTCCTGTGGAATTTGACCCGAAGCAGTTTCACCTCGATCCGCCGGATGTGGCAGCGGTGGAGGAGGTATTCAGGGAATTGGAGTTCCGAACGCTGGAGCGGAGATTTAAGGAAATCTATTCGATCGGGAAGGAGGATCTATCGGATGGGATCAACTCCCCTGCCCCGTATGCGGAACCAACGCAGCTTAACCTGTTTGACCAGGTGGCTGGAGAAGCGTCTGACTCATCGGGCAGACAGACGATACATACTACAGACCATCTGTACACACTGATATCAGATATTAAAGGGTATAAGGAGCTTCTGAAAGTTCTTGAAAACTACACAGAGATATGTATTGATACGGAAACTACCTCGCTCGATGTGCTGGACGCACAGCTGATCGGAATCGCCATCAGCTACCGCCCTCATTCGGGGTATTACGTACAATTGCCTGATGATGAGGATGAAGTGAGAAACTGGGTCGGTCTGCTGGAGCCTTTGTTTGCGGATGAATCGCGCACCTGGATCGCCCAAAACTGGAAATATGACTATGCTGTGCTGAAAAAATACGGTGTCCGCCCGCCGGAAAAGGTCTTTGATACCATGCTGGCGCACTATGTGATCAATCCGGATGCGCGGCACAATATGGATGTGCTGGCGGAAAACTACCTGAACTACACTCCAGTGTCGATCGAAACGCTGATCGGAAAAAAGGGTGCCGGCCAGGGAAATATGAAGGATGTGGATGTAAGGCTGGTGGCTGAGTACTCGGCAGAGGATGCGGATATAACGCTGCAACTCGCTCAGATATTCAAACCGATGCTGGCCGAGCGGGGCGGTGAAAGGGTCTTCTACGAAGTAGAATTACCGCTGGTCCCGGTGCTTGCGGAAATGGAAATGCATGGATTTAAAATCGATACGGCCAACCTAAAGAAGCAAAGTAAAGAAATCGAATCTGAGATACAGCGGATGGAGGAAGAAATCACGGCATTGGCCGGTGAGAAATTCAACATCGCTTCGCCGAAGCAACTGGGCGACATTCTGTTTGAAAAGCTGAAAATCGGGGGTTCAAAACCGAAAAAAACCAAAACCGGTCAGTTTGCCACGGGCGAGGATGTGCTGCAAGGCCTGGTCAGAGAGCATCCGATCATAGGTCTCATCCTGGAATACAGACAGTTGACCAAGCTGAAAAATACCTACATCGATACGCTGCCTCAGATGATTCATCCACTGACGGGACGTGTTCACACCAGTTTTAATCAGGCAGTGGCAGCCACAGGACGGTTAAGCAGCAATAATCCAAACCTGCAGAACATCCCTATCCGCACCGAGCGTGGAAGGAAGATCCGGGAAGCCTTCATAGCAGAAGAAGGATATAAAATCCTTTCGGCAGACTATTCACAGATCGAATTGCGCATCATAGCGGCCATCAGTGGGGACGAGGCTATGATAGAGGCCTTCCGAAACGGAGAAGACATCCATGCTGCTACCGCTGCAAAAGTTTTCGGTGTGTCCAGAGAAAAAGTGACCAAAGAGATGCGTTCGAATGCCAAAACGGTTAACTTCGGCATTATTTACGGCGTTAGTGCATTTGGACTCAGTCAACAGAGCACCTTATCGAGATCGGAGGCTGCTGATGTGATAGAAGCTTACTTCAAGACATATCCAGGAATTAAAAATTATATGGACAATCAGATAAAAAAAGCAAGAGAGACCGGCTATGTGGAAACGATACTCGGTCGTCGCCGATACCTGCCTGACATTGATAGCCGCAATCAGGTCGTGCGCGGTCAGGCCGAGCGCATAGCCATCAATGCGCCCATCCAAGGTAGTGCTGCCGACATCATCAAGCTGGCTATGATCGACATTCATCGGTATCTGACAAACAAATCGTTTAAAACGCGGATGCTGCTGCAGGTGCACGACGAGCTGGTCTTTGAAATCCATGAAGAAGAACTGTATCTGCAGACTGAAATTAAATCCCGAATGGAAAACGCATGGCAATTTGCTGTGCCCTTGGTGGCCGAAACTGGTATAGGATCGAACTGGTTACAAGCTCACTAACCCAAGACATGAAAGCATATTCTGTCGTCTTATCCGTCCTGCTCTGGTGCGGGGCTATTCACCTGCATGCTCAGCGCACCGTAAGAATCATGGTATCGGGCTTTGTATCAGAGGCCCGGTCGGCCGAGCGGATGGTGGGTGTAAACGTCTATGTACCCGAACTAAAAACAGGCACCATCACCAACAACTATGGGTACTACTCCCTAACCCTGCCTCCGGGACGATATACCATCGTATATTCCATACTAGGCTATTCGCCAAGGCAGTTTGAACTCGAATTTCGAAGAGATACTGTGATAAACGTAGAAATGCAGGAGGAAATTTCAGAACTTGAAGAGGTTCTGATCATTGCGGACCGAAAGCAGGCCGAAAGTGTACAAATGAGCAGCATTGAGCTGCCGATGAAGACCGTAAAGAAAATTCCCATGCTCTTTGGGGAGACGGATCTGCTTAGGGCGATACAATACCTGCCGGGAGTGCAAAGCGGAAATGAAGGATTCACCGGAATTTATGTACGTGGCGGAAGTCCGGACCAGAATCTGATCCTGCTCGACGGAGTGCCTGTGTACAATGCATCGCATTTATTTGGATTTTTTTCAGTCTTTAACAACGATGCCATCAAAAGCGTCCAACTGTATAAAGGTGGATTTCCGGCGCGATTTGCCGGCCGGCTCAGTTCGGTGATTGATATTACGATGAAGGAGGGCAATATGCGACGGTTTGGCGGGGAGGGATCCATCGGGTTAATTGCCTCCCGACTTACGGTAGAAGGCCCGATAGTGAAAGACAAAGCCTCCTTTATAGTAAGTGGCAGAAGGACATATTTGGATTTGCTTACAAGGCCATTGATTGCAAGTCAGTCCGATGGCTCCACGGGAGGGTATTATTTTGGGGATTTTAATACCAAGCTCAACTACATAGTTGACGCCAAAAACAGACTCTACCTCAGCTATTACGGAGGTGTTGACAGATTTTTCTTTCGCGACCGCTTCTCCAGCCCACAGGGTACTCAGATCCTGGAAGGTGGACTACAATGGGGCAACAACACCGGGTCACTTCGCTGGAACCATTTGTTTAACAACAAGATGTTTGTGAATACGACCTTGAATTACACCCGCTACAAATTCAAAACCTACTTTTCCGAGAAAAACAGTTCAACACCGGCCGTAAATATATCGGCGCAGTTTTTTTCATATATTCAGGATTTCTCCATTCGCTCGGATTGGGAGTATGCTATTAACAGCAACAACTACCTTCGATTCGGAGCAGTAAGCACTTTGCATGACTTCAGACCGGGAGCAGCTGAATTAAAAGATGCCTCCATCAGTCTGGACAGTCTGGTCGATTTTTCCAAAAGGATACAATCCATAGAAAATGGTTTTTACATCGAAGATGAGATCTCCGTGGGAGACCGCACAAAAGTGAATCTTGGGCTGCACTACGCACAAAACTTTGTCAGAAATGCGTCCTACCATGGATTGCAACCACGAATCAGTGGCCGCTATTTGCTCAATGACCGTGCATCGATCAAAGGTTCATACGTGATGATGCAGCAATTTATCCACCTTCTGAGCAATACCGGTATCGGTCTGCCAACAGACTTGTGGGTTCCTGCCACCGATCTGATTAAACCTCAGATCGCACACCAGAGTGCTTTGGGCGCATCCTACAGCATGAGCAGCATGTATGAATTTTCGGTGGAGGTATACTACAAATACATGAACCATCTGATCGAATACAAAAACGGAGCAAGCTACTTTTCGACCAACGACTGGCAGACCCAGGTGCATACCGGAGGTCAAGGCTGGAATTACGGATTGGAGTTGTTTGCTGAAAAAAAACTGGGTAATACCACAGGCTGGATCGGCTACACCCTCAGCTGGAGCTGGCGTCAGTTTGAGGAGTTAAACAACGGACTTCCCTACCCCTTTCGCTTCGATCGCCGTCACGACGTGTCGGTGGTAGTGAATCACAAATTCAGCGATCGGTTTGACATAGGATTGACATGGGTATATGGTACAGGAATCGCTACAAATATTCCGATGGGTCAATTTGCCACACTTCCGATTGACTATTGGAACGGATACAGCCCCATATTCCTCGATCCTGACAGGGTCACCAGCGTGATGTATTATGGGGATCGAAACAGCTTTAGAATGCCACCCTATCACCGGGCAGATATAGGTTTAAACTTCCACAAAAAAATGTATCAGTTCATAGAGAGAACCTGGAATATCAGTTTTTACAATCTCTACAGCAGAAGAAATCCATTCTTTCTTTACGTTGATTATTTCAATGAAGGCAATCCAGACAAAGGCGTATATAAGCTAGTAAGTCTTTTTCCCATCATCCCATCCGTAAGCTATTACCTTAAATTCTAATTCGCCATGAAAAAGGTATTCACACCACTTATCGCCTTGCTTTTAGCGACTGCTTGCGAAACGATCATAGACCTGGACATCGATTTTGACGAGTCGAAAATGGCGGTCAACGCGGTATTTCATGACCAGAGGAATGTCGGAGACAGCACGGTGGTCGTTTGGGTGAGTGATGTATTACATCCGCTTAGCAAGAGAAGAGTCCGATCGTATCTTACAGAGGGAACGATTGTAGCCTTGTTTGAAAACGGACAATTTGTTGAAAATCTGCAAAAAGTGGAAAAGATCTTCCTGGACGTCGACTGGATGACCGGGACTTTCGATACACTGAGGTTAGGATATTTCAAATCGCACAAGCCGCTGACCGCCGGAAATACTTACAGGATAGTAGCCAACCATCCCGGTAAAAAGGAAGTATCTCATACGTATATTCATCCGCCGAGAGTAATTCCGACATCCATTAAGCTAACAAACCCGTCTACCGGTGAAGTAACCATCACCTTTGATAATCCGGAAGGCATCCAGACATTTTTGATATCCATGACGGCCGTGAGCACGGATCCCTGGACGTGGGAGTGGGTAGAGTTTTCATGTTTTGACCCCAAATTTCAGGCATATAACATCACAGGGCTGGATCCCCTGGAGCCGGATTCGGCATCTTTTTACACGCGTTTCGGATTTTTGACTGACAACTCTGCTCAGTCGTACACCGGTCAGACTGTGAAAATCTACCTCCGAAACTTCAATACGACAATGCTGCAGAATACTCAAATTGAATTTGGTGCCGTGTCGCCGGACTTTCCCCGATATGTGGCATCATATTTTGCTTACTACCTGTCGGAAGATTCCTTTTTCTCCACGCCAGAACCTATTTTTGGAAATGCATCCAATGGGATTGGAATATCCATCGGCCTCAATACCGGAAAATTTAATATACAACCGTAGCTAATGATCGAGATTGAAGACTTGTACCAGGCGTACCTGCAATGCGACCATGTGAGCATCGACAGCAGGCGGCTCACCGGAAAATCCCTGTTTATAGCCCTTCGCGGAACGCGTACCGATGGCAATCGATACGTACGTCAGGCTCTTGACTCAGGGGCTCTGTATGCAATAGCAGACGATCCTTCGCTGAAAGGTACGAGTCGTGTTCTGATCGTCAGCGATGCCCTGGCAGCTCTTCAGGCACTTGGCCGGCACCATCGCCGTCAGCTCCGGATACCGGTAATCGGACTAACAGGCAGCAACGGCAAAACCACATCCAAGGAACTCCTTCGCGCCGTGCTATCTCAGCGGTATAAGACCTACTCCACCCAAGGCAATTACAACAACCACATCGGAGTGCCTATTTCTGTATTGGGAATCAAAGATGAGCATCAAATAGCGGTGATTGAGATGGGTGCCAATCATCAAAAGGAAATCGAATTTCTCTGTACAATTGCAGAACCCGACTATGTATATATCACCAATTACGGTCTCGCTCATTTAGAGGGATTCGGGGGGGTTGAAGGCATAATCCGGGGAAAAAGCGAGATCTATGATTATGCCCGTACCAATGATAAAACGGCTCTTGTCAACTGCGATGACGAAAAACAGGTAGAAAAATCCAGAGGAATTCGCCGGATAATCACCTTTGGCTCGCGAGACACGGCAGACTATCCCGTTACTCTCCATTCTGCCAAGCCATTTGTAGCTGTTAAATTTCGCGACCACATCATTGAAAGCAATCTCAGCGGACGATACAATTTCAGCAATATAGCCGCTGCCGTAGCCCTGGGAGCAGAATTCGGACTCTCGATCGAAGACATAAAACAAGGTATTTCCTCTTACATACCAGACAACAATCGCTCACAATTTGTCGATACAGGCAAGGCACGATTCATTTGTGACGCCTACAATGCTAATCCGAGCAGTATGGAAGGTGCTGTGAGCAACCTGGCTGAATTTGAAGGTATCAGGGTGGCTGTATTGGGCGATATGTATGAGCTTGGAGATTATACCGATGAGGCTCATCAATACATTTCTGACCTTTGTCAAAAACTTAACATCGATGAGGTCTATCTGATCGGGGAATTTTTTGGCCGTGTTAAAAATGAGACCTGGGTAAAATTTCCATCTACTGAGAGCGCAATGGAATATTTTAAAAACTATGATCCCACCGGAAAGACCCTTCTGATCAAAGCCTCACGCTCCATGGCCCTGGAAAGGTTATATCCGATATTGGGGATAGAGCCGATTAAATCTCTTTAAAGTTGTTTTTTAAGAGTCGTTTTTCACCCTACAGAGCGCATGGAAGGCGCGGAGATTATTTTGTCTGCAGATCTCTGTGATCGCGGTGGTTCGTTTGTTTTTTACTACATGGAAAGGCACTGGAGGGCGTATTTTGTTATAGAGATAATCATGGCCAGATCATAGCGCATCCTCTCAAAAACCACAGAAACAATCTCTCATTTCACTTCTTTGATACAATCCGTACACTGCTCGGGGCAATTTATATTTGTCAAAAACCAGCCATTATACCCAATGAGATATACCGTAGTATTAGTGTTTGCTATGTTAATGGCAAGTGCTGCGTGTAAAAAAGAACCCGAAATAAGAGAATCCATGCTCCTGACGCTATCCGTAAGGGATCGGTATGACAATGACCTTCTCGACACCGGCTATGTGGGTCATTTTCCGTGGAGCTTAATCAATTGGAATGATCCGGAGGGAAACCCCGTAGAATTCAGAATTACAAGAAAATACGGAGCATTTTTGCTCGAAAATACAAGCAAACTCAGGGACGTAGTCGAATATGAATTCCTTTTTCCGGATACACCCGTTCAGAAGGTTCGTTTTGAATTTGCGGACTATAGGATGACCGACAGGCAGACCAATCGGGAGTTGATCATCCGCTCCATTGCCCGGGTCTGGTGGAATGGAGAGCCTCTGAAAGCGGAACAAGGCTATTTCAAGGTAACAATCAACCCGTAAAACCTCCCAATTTTGAGTACGACGCTTAGAATGGAACAATTGCTCCGGGGGTCTTTTCTTTTCAATTGCTTTATTATTACAGCAAAACTGATTTTTGGTATTCTGGGGAATTCTTTCGCATTGCTAGCCGATGCCATCGAATCAGCATCAGATGTGGTGGCATCTGCCATTGTATGGATAGGCGCCCGGTATGCCAGCAGACCGGCCGACGACAATCATCCCTATGGACATGGCAGGGCAGAACCGCTCGTTGTCTTCGTCATTGTGCTGGTTTTGGTGATCTCATCTGTGACGATCATTTACCAGAGTCTGATCAATGTACGCAAACCTCAGGAATCTCCGGAATGGTGGACCCTTCCCGTGATTGTCGCGATCATTGTCATGAAGGAATTGGCTTTCAGATACATCAACCGCCAATCCAAACGCTACCACAGCACCGTAGGCAAGGCTGAAGCGTGGCACCACCGCTCTGATGCCATCACCTCGCTGGCTACCTTGATCGGGGTGAGCGTTGCCGTACTTTTTGGAGGCAGATTTGTCATCGCGGACGAGATTGCGGCCATCATAGCGGCCTTATTTATCCTGTACAACGCCTACAAGCTGCTTCGCCCTGCTCTCAGCGAAGCCCTCGATGAGCAAATTCATCACGAGCTGGAGGAGGATATCCGGCGGATTTCGAAAGACGTATCTGGTATCATCGACACCGAAAAATGCTATATCCGCAAGACCGGTCTAACCTATTACGTTGATTTGCATGCCATAGTGGATGGAAACATTTCGGTGCAGAAAGGCCATGAACTTGCTCACCGGCTTAAAGACCGGCTCATTCAAGAGATTCCTCAGCTCTCAGATGTGCTTATCCACGTAGAACCCTTTGATCCCGACGCTGCTAACAAATGAACTTAAAAAAATACCGTTTCAGACTTTGGGCCTTAAGTCGGTTTAAAATCCCGATGATTGGTCTGTGCAGGCCATCGCTGGTGGAATTAAACGATCAAAAAATCGTTATAAAAATTCCTCTTTATTTTTTCACAAAAAACCACTATGGATCCATGTACTTCGGTGCGCAGGCGGTAGGTGCAGACCTTGCTGCCGGCTATCTGGGGTATGCCCTATGTGAGGAGCAGCATTTGATTCCCGGGCTGGTGTTTAAGGATTTTACGGCCGAATTTCTAAAGCGCCCGGAGAGCGATGTGTACTTTGTGTGCGCTCAAGGAAGCGATATACAAGACCAGGTACATGAGAGCCTCACTACTGAATCGAGAATCACCCGAAGCATCCATGTGGAGGCCTACACCCAATACAATACCGGCCATCAGGAATTGGTATCAAAATTTACCTTGGGTTTAAGTCTGAAAGTAAAAAAAAGAAAAGGACTATGAGCCCAAAACCCTCCGATTATCTCCAAAAACTGGTGGACGAGGCCACAGAAATTCTCTATTACACAGCTGCTCGCTTAGGCAATGCCTACATACTCTTTTCAGGAGGCAAAGATTCCATCACCCTGAGCCATTTGGCATACAAGGCCTTCTATCCCTCCCCTCCACCATTCAGATTGCTGCAGGTAGATACCGGGCACAACTTTTCAGAGACGATTTCTTATCGGGATTGGTTTGTCAGGGCATATGGCTATCAGCTGGATATTGCCGACGTGCAGAAGGCCATTGATCAAGGTCTGGTCAAAGAGCCGGAAGGACCTGACAAAAACCGAAACCGAATTCAATCGGCCGTCCTCCTTGACTTTGTAAAAAAACACCATGTGAAGGCGCTTCTGGGTGGCGGCCGTCGGGATGAAGACCGGGCCCGCGCCAAGGAGCGGATCTTCTCACACCGCGATGCGACCGGCGCCTGGTGTCCTGAAAATCAAAGAACTGAAATAGGACTTCTGGCTGACCTATCGCTCAATGAAGGTGAGCACTTTCGGATTTTTCCGCTGAGCAATTGGACCGAACTGGATGTCTGGCTGTACATTCAACAGCAAGACATACCACTGCCTCAACTGTACTTTTCATCACCGCGCAAGGTCGTTTTCAGAAATGGAGCGTGGATTCAGGTATCGCCATTTATTACCCTGAAAGATAATGAAATACCAGTTGTAAAAAACATTCGATTCCGCACTCTGGGCGATATCACCATCACTGGAGGCATCGAATCCAACGCTCGCAGTGTGGAAGAAATCATAAGCGAACTCGAAAGCGCGCGTACCAGCGAAAGAGGTCATCGACACGACGACAGACAGACCGAATACAGCATGGAAGTGCGCAAACGTGAGGGTTACTTCTGATACCCTTCAAAAGCATTCTGAATTCAACATATTTCTATACACCGACGATACCCTGATAGTGATCGGTTGGTGCGGTGCCTGCCTGTAATCTGAAATGAAAATGGGTGCTCCTGTAAAGGAACACCCGATGGACTCATGCTCATGTGATGAATTTTGTTCAGATCGTCATTCCGGCAGTTGTCTGCTGGTAGCGCTGATACAACTTGCTTTGTGAAAAATCATTGGATTTCAAAATATACTGCATCTCCAATTGTGCCAAAAACTGATAAAACTGCAGGCTGCTCTGAAACTCCTGTTGAATCGCTTTTCGTTTTGCTCCTTTGAATTGATTGAAGTACCGGATTTCCTGGTCCAATTGATCCGCAAACCTGTTCATGAGGTCCATAGCCTTATCGTTAGCTCCGGCTTTGAGGTAGGACTCGATGATTCCGAACATAAAGTAGTTGAATTCAAATTTTTCGATGGGCATCTTTTCCATACAGAAGTCAAGTACACGAACAGCCTTTTCATTCTGTCCTTCCGCAGCCAGTTGGGATGCAAGCCGGGCATAGATGTTTCTGAAATTGTAGCTTAACCGGCGATTGGTCTCATCCAGATACACATCCGGAAGCTCCATATTACCAAATTGAAACTTATTCATCAGATTGTCGTACATGATTTCGGTGTCCACCTTGCCAAACTCGAATCGCTGACCTTTTTCGGCAATCCTCATTGGTACAAACCGATATGCCAGACCTTCCAACCGGAAAAATTCGGTCAGGAAAAAATATGAACGCTCAGAACTTCCTACAGTGATAGAAAAATAGATAGGGCGGGTCCAGTCGTTATTGGTCAGCAGGTCGATGACCATGATATCGCGTTTTGACAGGTAGTCCATGTCCAGATCCACGTCTATGTAGTCCAAGATCAAGCTGGAGTCAGCCTCTCGGACTACCTTGTTTCTCAATACGGCATCTCTGTCCACCGGAAATCTCAATCTTTTTACAGGATAGTATTGAAACTCCCTCATGCCGCTGTATGCCTGAAACCGAGTGATGGGGTCATCGCTCTTGATCCAGCGCATAAAGTCTTCGGCCATCCAGCGCGCATTGGCGGGAGCCACGTTCGGGCGCTGCTGGTAGTACAGTACATCCCGGGTGCCCTGCTTGTACTGCTCCCATTCGAGGCTGAAGGGCACCGGGTCGCTGTCATAGGCTTTGCGCTTCATCTGATCGATGTACCAGTCGGTGTTCAGAAGGCTCAGGTTTACCACGCGCACATCTGTGCGATAGCCCTCTACTTCCTGTACGTACCACAGCGGAAAGGTATCATTGTCGCCATTGGTAAAGAGGATGGAATTCGGGGCACAACTGTCCAGATATGCTTTGGCGATATCGCGGGCGGTGTATCGATTGGCGCGGCTGTGGTCGTCCCAATTTTCCTTAGCCATGATACCAGGCACCAGTAGAGTACACAAAGCAGTAACTCCAAAGGCATGAACAGGCCTGTTGAACCTTTCACGCAGCATATCCAGAATCCCGAATACCCCAAGACCGATCCACATCGAAAAGGCGTAAAACGAACCTACCACCGCATAATCCCTCTCCCGGGGCTCAAAGGGCTTTTGATTGGTGTAAATGATAACCGCTATTCCGGTAAAGACAAAAAACAACAGAACCGCCCAGGCGTCTTTCGGATTCTTTTTGAAGTGGTACCAAAGGCCAAAAATGCCCAAAATGAGAGGCAGAAAGTAGTACTTGTTGCGCGCCTTATTGTTTTTCATGTGATCGGGAAGATTTTTTTGAGGACCAAGGCGCATGTTGTCAATCAGTGGTATGCCTGAGATCCAGTTTCCTTTGGTCAGTTCATAGCGACCCTGATCGTCGTTTTGGCGGCCGGCGAAATTCCACATAAAGTACCGCCAGTACATATGCCCGAGTTGATAGTCGAAGAAAAACTTTAAATTTTGTCCCACTGTCAGTTTTTTTTCCGGATTGCGGATGTTTGCGATGCGCTTATAATTCTCTACGTGCTCCGGGTCGTCGCTCCACATCCGGGGAAAGAGTCCTATGGTGGACTTATCCCAGTTGCGCACAGAAAATTTGGCATCATATGATACTACATACCTTCCGGCCTCCTCATCGCGTACATAGATGGGTTTGCCATCTTTGAAGGGCTTGTTACGATCTAACTGCGAATTGAAATACTGACCGTACAAAATCGGAAAATCACCATATTGCTCGCGCTTGTAGTAAGCCAGGAGGCTAAGGGCATCCTCTGGGTTGTTTTCGTCAATAGGGGGATTGGCATTGGAGCGAATGGCCAATGTAAGAAAGCTGGAATATCCCAGAATGATGTAGAATACAGAAAGCGAAATTATATGCATGTAGTAGTAGCCTTTCTTTTTGGCGTACCAAAGAGACCAGATAAATACTCCGGCAATCAACAGGGTGGTAAAAACAGTACCCGAATCAAAAGGCAGCCCCAGCGTGTTGACCATCGTAATCTCCATAAATCCGTACAACTGCAGCAGAAATGGTATTAAAAACACAAAGATGATCCCCAGTATGCCCACGCCAATTATATTGGCAATGATGAAGTTCATTGCATTGACCTGCTTGTATTTTTTGAAAAAATAGATCATCGTAATGGCCGGCACCGTAAGAAATACCAATATGTGTACGCCTACGGATAGTCCTACCAAAAAGGCAATCAGGATCAGCCAGCGGTCTGCCCGTGGATTCCAGTCCACCTCGCGCTCCCACTTCAGAATCGCCCAAAAAGCGATGGCCGTAAAAAAGGATGACATCGCATACACTTCGCCCTCTACAGCCGAAAACCAAAAACTGTCACTAAAAGTGTATGCCAATGCACCGACCACGCCACTGCCCAGAATGGCAATCATGGTAGTCTGATCGTTGCGGCCAAGGTTTTCAGCCAATTTGCGTCCCAGAGCTGTGATCGTCCAAAACAGAAAGAGAATGGTAAAAGCGCTGGAGAGTGCAGACAACGTATTGACCCAGAAGGCCATTTGTGTCCAGTCGCCAAAGGCAAATATGGCCATCACAGCTCCCAGGATCTGAAAGAGCGGTGCTCCCGGAGGGTGTCCGACCTGCAGCTTAACCGAGGTGGCTATGTATTCACCACAGTCCCAGAAAGATACAGTCGGTTCAATCGTGAGCATGTAAGTCAGCAGAGCAATCCCGAAGACCGCCCAGCCCGTGATGTCATTCCACTTTTTATATTGTTCCATTGTGTATTGGTGTGCGTTTAAATGTTTGCCGGCGAAAATAGAACACCAGTATAAATGCTTCGTAAAAAAAATAAGTGATCGGCAAAGGGCACTCCCCTCTTACCCTCTGCCGAAGACCAGGAGAGACTCCAGGGTATGACAAGACGGACGACATGTTCTGCCGGAATTTTTCCCCTTTCGGATACCTCACCTGCATGCCCGGCACACGTGCTTTTCACTGCCTATGCCGCCCGGATCGGGAGTGTCCTTGTGGGTATCTGATTATTTCGGATGGATCATCTCTTCCGGTTTGACCCACTGGTCAAATTGCTCTGCCGTGACCAATCCCAGCTCGATGGCTGCCTCCTTGAGGGTTTTTCCTTCTTTGTGGGCTTTTTTGGCAATTTTGGCCGCATTTTCATAACCAATGTGAGGATTCAGTGCCGTCACGAGCATAAGGCTGTTTTCCAGATGGCGTCTTATGACCGGCAGATTGGGCTCAATGCCGACCGCACATTTGTGGGTAAAACTTTCACATGCATCCCCGAGCAGACGGGCGCTGGTCAGGACATTGTACGCGATCACGGGTTTAAATACATTGAGCTCAAAGTGGCCGTTGCTGCCGGCTACAGCTACAGCCATATCGTTGCCGATGACCTGTGCACAGACCATTGTAAGCGCCTCAGGTTGTGTGGGATTGACCTTTCCGGGCATAATTGATGAGCCAGGCTCATTGTCGGGAATCAGAATCTCTCCTATACCACATCGCGGGCCGGAAGAAAGCATTCGGATGTCGTTGGCGATTTTCATGCAGCTGACTGCCACTCTCTTGAGTGCTCCGGACAGTTCGACCATGGCGTCGTGAGCGGCTAATGCTTCGAATTTGTTCGGCGCAGTTACAAAGGGCAGGCCGGTAAATTCGGCGATTTTAGAAGCCACCAGGGTATCATAACCCTTTGGCGTATTGAGGCCCGTACCTACTGCTGTGCCGCCGAGGGCCAGTTCGCGTACCATCTCCAGGGCATTGTTCAGGGCCCGGATACCGTTGTCGAGTTGCTGCACATAGCCACTGAATTCCTGACCGAGGGTGAGCGGTGTAGCATCCATGAAGTGTGTGCGGCCGGTTTTTACGATGTCTTTAAAGGCCTCTGACTTCTGACGAAGTATGTCGCGGAGCAGTTGTATCTGTGGAATGGTGCGCGTAGCCACGAGCTTATAGGAGGCTATATGCATGGCGGTGGGAAAGGTATCGTTGCTGGACTGCGACTTATTGACGTCGTCGTTGGGATGCAGGACTTTCTTGCTGTCTGAGAGCTTGCCACCCGCCAGCACATGGGCGCGATGGGCGATTACTTCGTTTACGTTCATATTGGACTGAGTGCCTGAGCCGGTCTGCCAGATCACCAGAGGAAACTCCTCATACAGCTTGCCCTCGATGATTTCGTCGCAGACGCGGGAGATCAGGTCCCGTTTTTCGGCGGGAAGTACGCCCAGATCACAGTTGGCATGTGCAGCTGCTTTTTTTAAATAGGCAAACGCTTCAATGATTTCGCGGGGCATACTGCCTTCCGGGCCGATTTTAAAATTGTTGCGCGAGCGCTCTGTCTGAGCGCCCCAATATCGGTGAGCCGGCACATGAACCTCGCCCATGGTGTCGTGTTCGATGCGGTATTCCATGATTTCTGTTGGTTTTTAGTTTCCGCAAATATTGCCCTCCCCCCAGAATTATCGCGCATCCTTTTGGGATTAATTCTCATTTTTTGGGCACTTGCATGCGACCTCGCAGCTGAAACCTACAGACGAGCACGTCCGTTTTACTTTTGAAAAAAATTTTTTAAGTATGAGCATCGAGATCGTCGCCCGATATCTGCACTTCGTGAGCATATTCGCCATTGTATCTTCTCTGGCAATTGAGGCGTTTACCGTCAAATCACAGATGACACGCAGAGAGCTTGCGTGTCTCAGCCGCATTGATGCATTGTACGGCATAGCTGCCATTGCACTGCTGGCAGCCGGCTTCACACTTTGGTTTTGGGTAGGGAAACCTGCAGAATACTATTCAAAAAATTACCTTTTTCACGCCAAGCTTGGCGTCTTCACCCTTGCCGGAATTCTCTCGGCATGGCCAACAGTCTTTTTCTTAAAAAACCGAAAGGGTGATCCGAATGAGATCGTACAGGTACCTAAGCGAATACGTTGGATGATTGTCGTCCAACTCAGTCTGATCGCTACCATACCCCTGTTGGCAGGACTGATGGCAAAGGGAATCGGATTTATAGGTCAATAAATATGCCTGTTTAAAAATGAATAAGCGCCAGAAAGTCAAATATCTCATCACCGAGCTCGACCGGCTCTATCAGGATACCCCTGTGCCGCTTCATCACTCAGATCCATACACTCTGCTGATCGCTGTGCTCCTGTCGGCTCAGTGTACCGATGAGCGGGTCAATAGAATTACGCCCTTGCTTTTCGCTGAAGCAGACAATCCTTACAGCATGGTATCTCTTGGTCAGGAGCGAATCGCTGAAATCATCCGCCCGTGCGGACTCACGCCCATGAAGTCCAAAGGCATCTATGAGCTCAGCCGGATCCTCATCGAAAAATATCAAGGCCGTGTACCGGCAGATTTTCATGCTCTGGAAGCCCTGCCCGCCGTAGGGCACAAGACCGCATCGGTGGTGATGGCGCAGGCGTTTGGGGTACCGGCCTTTCCGGTAGATACGCACATCCATCGGCTGATGTACCGCTGGGGACTATCTGACGGCAGTAGTGTACAACGTACAGAGCGCGACGCCAAAGCCCTCTTCCCAAAGTACCGATGGAATAAACTGCACCTCCAGATCATCTTTTACGGGCGTGAGTACTCACCTGCCCGCGGATGGAATCCCGAAAAAGACTTCATTACCCGCACCATTGGCCGCAAAGACCTCCTGAAGGAGTGGTCTCTCCAAAACCTTAAAAAATTATGACAATTCCTCTAAAAAATTATTAAAATCCTGTTGGAAGTTCAAGCAGTTAGTGTAATTTTGACACTTAAAAGGTAAAAAATGAAAAAAATACTTTTACTATTTATCACAGCGCCTCTTATTCACTTTGGCCAAATCACAATTAGCGGAAACGGCAATAGTGGATTTGGCGATCCTGTAGGAAGTGGATCACTGGAAATTTCCACCAGCGGATCAAACATAAGTTTTAAAATAACCAGGGGCTCCGGCAATTTTAATGATTATTTGGTCATTTATATTGCCAATGGCAATACCGGCAGGCGAGCGATTGACGGAGAATTGAGTGATAATAACGATTCTCACAGACGAGCAATATCACTTAGAGGCACGGCCGGTGTTACTTTTTCAGGTGGTTTTATGGCTACACATGCCATTGCATTAAATGCGGGATCGTTAAGTTTCTGCGGTTTATGGAGTATCCCTGCTACAGGCACAGTAGGTGATGGTGGGCTTGTATATATCAATGGTGTTTCCGGTCCCGGTTCAAATACGTTTTCAAACTTCACATTTACGATTACCTATGCAAATATAGGTCTGTCAGCTGGAGACCCATTCTCTGTGGTATGCATTTATGGAAATCCAAACAGCTCTGATGAAATGTTTTTGTCTAACGAAATGATCGGTACGGGATATACCGGTTCAAACCCCGGAAAGACCATGATCACACTCGACAACTACCGAATATTTCCGGACAATCACATCGGTGGCAAAGCAGCTACCACAGCAGCAGGCAACTGGTCTAATGCATCTACCTGGGCTAATGGAAATGTTCCTCTTAATCTGGATGAAATAACACTATCGCACAATACTACTCTCGATCAAAACGCATCCGTCCGGTCGCTGACAATCAATTCAGGTGCAACCTTTACAGCAAGTGACGCAAGTCCCCGAACCCTGACCATCCGAAGAGATCAATCAGGTTCAGGAACTACGCTATCCAACTCAGGTACCTGGAGTAATGGAACCGGCGGAAGTACAGTAATCTTTACAGGCAGTCCATCAGGCTCTGATGCGATTCATTCTGTTTCCGGCACAATCAATTTTAATAATGTAATCATCAGAAAAGAATCAGGAACCCCTAATGTTGGTGTGAACTTTGGTGCAAACGGCAGATTGGCTTCAGGGGGAAAACTCACCATAGAAGCAGGTGGATACGCATCGAGCATCCCGTCAGATTTTTACACGGCAAGCAGCAATACGACCCTTCAATTTAACACCACGGGAGGGTACACCGTAAATACCGGCGATAATACCTGGCCTGCCACAAACCCACCTTCCAACATTCAAATCAGTACCAATACAGTTATTCTAAATGCAACCCGTTCATTAACAGGTAATCTGACACTTGATGGAGGAAATTTAACCATTAACTCTGGAAATACACTCACTGTCAATGGCGATATCACTGCCAATTCTTCAAGTCTTCTGACCGCTAATGGTACGCTCAACATAAACGGTGACGGAACCTTTGCCGGCGATCTTACCATAGGTTCGTCGGGTACTTGTACAGTTGCATCCGGAAAGAAACTCAGTGTAGGTGATACTCTTACCAATGGTAATACATTGACACTACAGGCCACATCCCTCACCTCCTATTCATCGCTTAAGTTTGGAACGTATTCCGGTACAGGTACGGTCACTCAGCAGCGCTACCTTCGCTCCGGTACAGGCAGTGCGGGCTGGAATGCGCTATCAACATCTTTGAATGCCACCACAGCCAGCCACTTTGGTACAGTAGGAACGGATGTACATCCCAATACGAAAAATCTATATCGTTGGGATGGATCTGACTGGGTCAATATAACCAATGGCTCATCGTCTATTTCTCCGGCTGTAGGATACTATGGATTTGTAGGTACCAATGGAATACGTACCACTTCCGATGTATATAATTTTACAGGTACTCCCAATACTTTATCCATCACCCCGCCCATTCTTACATTTGACAATCCCGCATCCGGTGTCACCTTTACCATCTCCGGCAGCTCTTCCAATCAGGGTTGGAATCTACTCGGTAATCCTTTTACCTGTCCGTTAGACTTTAGCACTTTTACTCGTACCAACGTAGATAATGCCTTCTACATTTATACCGGGACGAGTTATCATTCCTATTCGGGAGGTGGACTTCCGGCTTCACTTATTCCGCCTATGCAGGCCTTTTGGGTGAAAGCCAATGCTGTGGCTCCATCTTTAGGCACTGCATGGACCATGGCATTAAACGGAAGCCTTCATTCGCTGCCAGATCAGCACAGGGGCACCTCAATTGATGACTTCTTTGTCCTGGAGGTCGAGGATGCTAACGACAGCGAAAAAAATGACCGCCTGACCATTTCCATCGTTCAATCGGCTACAGATGACTTCGACAATGAATGGGATGCCTGGAAAATGCGCAACAATACCGGCTATCCGAACATTTATACCCGGACCGGCGCCAATGCCATGGCCATCAATGCAGTGCCCTATGCAGGAGGTCAGAAGTCATTTGATGTGAGCTTCCTATCTACGCTGCACAACCATCCTTACAGCATCTTCCTCCGCGATCAATACCTGACCAATGCATACGCGGTATATCTTGAAGACAAAAAAATGAACGTAACCCATGACTTCAAAAACGGAGCATACGCCTTTGTAAATGATACACTTCACAAGGATCGTTTTATCCTTAAGTTTGCTGCCATAGATCCTCTGTCAACTCCTGAATCAGTGTTGCCTGTGGCATCACCTTACCAAGCCTGGGTACACGATGGGCAGATATACCTCAGGGGGTTTGAAGACCTCGGTAAAGTCTCTCTGAGAGTGATTGACGTAACGGGCAAAGTCATCAAAAGCTGGCATACTGAATTGCACACCGGCAGCAGTACTACGTTTTCACTACCGTCCATTGCGCACGGCATGTACATCCTAAGCATTGAAGCCGGAAACACCTCACGCAACATAAAATTCATTCATTAATACCATAATATCCCGAAATATGAAAAAGTCATTGATCACAATCGTTCTGATGATTCTCTTTTTCCCACTGTACACCTTTGCTCAGCCGGATCCTCCGGGAGGCCCCGTGCCTGTAGACGGTGCCGTGGGGCTTCTCGCCATTGCCGGAGCGCTCTATGGTGCTTACAAACGCAAGAAACAATGAATTCTATACACATTTGTACATCCTGCGCCGGCCTCTGGCCGGCTTTTTTTTTAATGGTCGGGAAGGTTTTTTTTTGAGTACATTCGTGAAAACCGGATATCACACAATGCTCACCTCAATCTGTCACATATGTCAAACAAATCCCACCGAATGAATCGTCTGAAAGATGCAGCAAGCCCATACCTTCAGCAGCATGCACACAATCCCGTAGACTGGTACCGCTGGCAGGAAGAAGCCTTTATAAAAGCCCGGAATGAAAACAAACTGCTGATCATCAGCATTGGCTACTCGGCCTGTCATTGGTGCCATGTGATGGAGCGCGAATGCTTTGAAGACCATCAGGTGGCGCAGCTGATGAACGCGCATTATGTATCTATAAAAGTCGACCGCGAAGAGCATACCGATGTGGATCAGATCTACATGGATGCCCTCCAGCTGATGACCGGCCGCGGAGGCTGGCCTCTGAACATCGTAGCTCTGCCGGACGGGCGGCCGGTATGGGGCGCTACGTATCTGCCAAAAAAAAGCTGGATGAGCGCGCTGGAGCAGATCGCCGGGATGTATCGCGAAAATCCAGCCCAACTCTACGAATACGCCGACAACCTCAGTCGCGGAGTCAGCCTCCTGCACTCCACGCCAGAGATACGGACCTTTCGCAGACCGGATGGGGCAGAAGTCAATAAAGCGGCAGAAAAATTTCTTAAAAACCGCGATTTCCAACTTGGAGGACCGTCGAGAGCTCCTAAGTTTATGATGCCTGTACAGCTGCTTGACATGCTCCGATGTGCTGTCTTTACTCAAAATCAGCCCCTATCCGATTATGTACATACAACCCTTCGACAAATGGCCCGAAGTGGAATATTTGACCAGACAGCCGGTGGATTTTACCGATATTCTACAGATATGGAATGGAAGATTCCTCATTTTGAAAAAATGCTCTACGACAACGCCCAGCTGCTGGAGCTATACGCAGAGGCCTTCAAACACACTCCGGAGGAGACCTACCTGACCGTCATCCGTCGGATCACAGATTGGCTCGACTCAGAGATGAAATGTCCTGAAGGAGGATATTATTCAGCGCTGGATGCCGATGCAGAAGGCGAAGAGGGAAAAACATACACCTACACTCCGGATGAAATCCTACAGATGCTCATCGGTCTGCATGAGCCATTTCTGAGGGATGTATATGCGCTGCACCCCGGCGAGCAGTGGGAGGGACGGTACGTACTGCATCAGCGGGAACCCCTGGATACATACACCGCCAGATATGGACTTGACCCGCAGAATGCGTGCAACATGATGGACACCTTCCTGCATAGGGCCAACGCCGTGCGGCAGTCAAAGCCCCGCCCCTGCACGGACGACAAAGTGATTGCAGCGTGGAATCTGATGCTTGTGAGCGCCCTGGTGTCGGTTTTTGAAGCGACAGGACAGCGTGAGTGGCTCTCCCGAGCCATGGAGCTGGCAGATTGTTGCCAGCAAATCCTTGACCACCGCGCACACTATTTCAAAGATGGCCTGTACTACAGCCGAAGTCTGCTGGACGACCTGGCTCAGGCGATTCGGGCTTCCATTCGGCTGTTTTGCGCTACAGGCGAGGCGCTCTATCTCGATCGCGCTCTGAACAGTCTGCATCAAGCGCTCGACCGGCACGAAACCGATGACCAGATACTCTTCACCAATACTCCGGCTGATGATCAGCTGCTCTTTCACAAGGCGGTAGAAACCGAAGACAATGTCATCCCCTCCTCCAATGCCCTCATGGCCGAAAACCTCTTTCTTACAGGACACCTTACTGGTCTTTGGGAACTTACAGAACGAAGTCTGGCCATGCTCAATGCTCTGCTTCCACGTGCCGAAGAGTATCCGGAGGCATACTACCATTGGTGGCTTGTGTATCAGATGCACGCATCAAACTGGAAGATGTATGTGATTACAGGACCTTTGGCGCATTCCAAAGCCCTGGAATACCGAAAAAAGTTTTTGTGTGACGGAACTGTGATTTCTTCTGACAGACCTTCTGAGGCGGACATTTTCAAAAATCGCTTTTCGCCCGATACGGATTATTTATATCTCTGTGAGGGAGAGTCCTGCAGAGCACCGGAAGTGCTTTAAGGATCAGATGAATACCCTGAAAACATCTTCTTCCACTGTCTGCTTTTATCAGAGCTGTAAATCCTGGCGGGAGTAGGGAGTAACAAAAATTGAATACCCACACCTTGGCAGAATTCTTCAATATTCTTTAATTCATTTAAAATATTTGGAATTCCCGAAAAGCTCTTCCGCGTGAAGAATATCCTGGTGACTTTATGATGGTTTTGTAACTTGAAGATGATGTCGTTCCATTGTACTACTTTGTCATCCAGATATGTATCGCTGTAGTTACACTCCTGGCCAAGGGGCACATCCACCACCTCGATCAGATCCATAAATCCGATTTTGAAAGCCCGTGCAAAAGATTTTTTTTCATCAGGATGTGCTTTTAGCAGAGAAGAATGTCCAAATATCTCCGGAAGCAAACGCCAGAAGTGATTCTGAGGACGACTGTAGAAAAACAGAGCTTGGTTACAAGGCGTGTCAGGATTGAAGGTGCCAAGGATGATGGTTTTTGTCCCCTCCGGACAAAAATCGCCAAACCGATGCCTCACCAAGGGCATACGAATGATCAGGAAATGGAGTTTCTGACTCGCTGCGTAAAGGCCCTCACTGCCTGGGCTTCCGGCACACCGGACTGTATTTGCTCTTTGATCCAGATGGCGGCAAGCACATGAGTCAGCATTTCACCCTCGTCTTCCCCTGCTACAGGTATCTCGGGGGGCTGCTCATCATAGAGCTGTTGTTCTGCTTTTTTCAAAGCTTCGATATCATGCCGAAGAAGGTCTTTGATGGCCTGGATTTTCATGCCTGCTGAAGTTTTTCGAGGAGTTTTTTCAGATATTCTTCTTTGCCGGAGGCACTACCTTCGATCAATTTACCATTTTTAAAAATAGCCAGAAAAGGCAGATTATCTACCCCGGCAGCGTGGCGGGCGTTGGGATTTTCTTCGGCATTTACATCCACAAAGAGTACATTTTTGTACTGATCTTCCTCGCTAACACGCCTGAATTTAGGTGCAAACATTTTACAGGCACCGCACCAGTCGGCATAATACTTTACAACTACTTTTTCATTTTCAGATAATAGTTGATTGAAATTTTCATCATTAGCAATCGTTACAGCCATTTTTTGCAATTTTTGCAAATGTAAAAAGAGAGTTTTATCATTTATTCTGAATGTATTTTAATATTAATAGTAATTATCTATTGATCTTTTGTTTTTAATTTCATAACTCCTGCAGATATTGGTTTTCAACACCATCAATATCGAGTATTTCATTCAATATGGCCACCACTATTTCTTTACACTGCTCAATATCTTCAGAATTAAAGTAGTATAAATCTGTATTATTTAAGTCAAATTTGTTACTGTTCTTTTCTTTAAACAAATACTTTCGATTTTCTCCACCGTATCGTATAAAATGTAAGGATGCGTTGTAGCGATAGGTGCCGGAAGTACCCATATGGTTGGCCAGCATGATCATGTAGCAAATCAGTTGAAGGGGCTTGCCCGCTCTGACTCTCTTTTCCTTATCAGAAAAGTCGATGTTCGAAAGGTCGTAGTGTGCAGGTTGATTTTCAAAAATTTTACCGGTCTTGTAGTCAATGATATCCATTACTCCGTTTTTCTCTTCCACTCTGTCGATAAATCCAAAGAGTCTCACGGGAGTGTCAAGGGGTCCGGTAATGTGCGTCTCTACAAGGTGTTCGAGAAATCGGATGGAGCGACCATCCAGGAACTTCTCGTCTTCTCTTAACCGTTTCAAGTCGATATTTATTTGATTGATTACCATTTGATGTGCAATACGCTTGCTTAGGTAATTTTTTCCTTTACTCCAGTCGATCTGAGGAAATGCCTTTTGCAGATGGTACATCAGGACGGTTTCTGATTTATTTATCAATTCGAGTAATTCTCTTTCTTTTGGAAACTCGCGATTTAAAAAAGGCTCATACAGATCTTTGAGTGTATCGTGAATGATCGTGCCCGAGATGCGAGAGTCCAGTTCCTCAGTGACTTCTGTTGTCTCTTTGATCTCAAGCAGATAGCGGGTATAAAAATTTTTGGGTCGTTCGATGTAGTTTACCAGGTCAGTCGGTGAGATTCCCCTTTCGATAAGTTTAGAGCGAAGGTCTGCTTGAAAGGCAGCATCTTTTTTCAATGTGAATTTGCCCGGATGCCGGCTTACGGTAATCGGTTGTGTATACCTGACCTCGCTGAAAGTAATGTTTGGATTGTGCCTGGAGAGTTCCCATTTGCACTGATATACAAACCTGGAGGGAATGGAGTGGTCGCTACCCAGAACGGGCTCGTATGAGATTAGATGTACTTCTCGGCTATTTCGGAGCAGCTGGTAAAAGTGATAGGACAGGATGGCCTGCTGCTGACGATGTTCAGGCAATCCATGCGCAAGTGCCACATCATAAGGGATGATGGATTGGGCAACATGATTTTTTGACAGAATTTCATCGTTGGAAGAGAGAATGAATACCGCATCAAAACTGAGCAGTCTTGTCTCCAGCATACCCATCACCTGAAGGCCTTCTACCGGCTCGCCTTTCAGACTTAATCCGTAAGAGGTGGCCATTCCTTTCAGAAACATCGGAATTTCCTTTATGCTGAAAAAATTTTCCGGCCATTGGGCTACACTCTCGGAAAGCTCATTTAATACCTCCCTCAACATGTGGAGCTGCTCGGACTCAAACAGTGGAAGGGAAGTTGATCTATCAATGCCCAGCCCGACCAGGATGCCCGCCGAACGAATGAGCTCTTCAGAAGTGTCACATACACTGAAGAGCTTTGTGTCGTTAATTCCGAGCCGATCCCGGATCTCTTCGGCCGATAGGAAGAGGATTTTTTCACGGCGGATGTGGAGGAGCAATTCGTTGACTTTTTTGAAATCAAAGAACCTGTAGGATATGGAGTTGCCGAGCAGCTCTGTCAGATGGCGGTAGAAGAAACCATCTTTTTCCCGATCGCGGCCTGCAAATTCTACTGCATTGATATAAGACAGTATCCACTGAAAGTAGGGCAATGAATCCAGTGGCAATTGTATCGTCACATTGATGCCTCCATTGACTTTCGGCAGATGATTCATCAGCGGAAAGAGCATGGACTCATCCGGCAATACCACAGCCACGCGCGTAAAATCCGTACGTCCATGCTCCTGCATGGTACGGATCAGACCGGCAAGCACATTGGTCTGCTCGATTCGCCCTGAAACGCAGTGATGCACAATGCTTTTCTGATCAGTGGACAGGCTGTCAGTCATCGAAAAATTTTCAGACAGGATGCCATACTTGCTGAGTTTCCTGAAAAATGTGCCCGCCTCATGCGAAGGAAACCGGGTGCAGTAGTATGAGTCAAAATCGCCTTCATACTCTGCCTTGCCCGATTTTACAAGATGGTTCACGATGTCCAGTTCTGAGCCGGTAAGGGCATTAAATCCCAGAAAGTACACCTTACTGCCCGGGAGTTTTTGATCGGTTCGAATCTTTTGGGAAGCTTCTCTGCGAATGCTCCCTCTCGTATGCATGGCATTTTGGTCCAGATATGTCCTGAAGTCCCAGTACAAATCGTGCAATGAATCATAAAATTTTTCGAATTTTTCTTCCAAAGGCCCTTTTCGGGAATCGGTGTTGGGCTGCCATTGTTCCAAAAGTTTTGCCCGCGCGGTATTTGTGAGGATTAGACCCGGATCAATCAGGTGATCGTCGATGGCGCTAAAATCTTTCAACAGCAAAGGTCCCCAGGACATAAATTCGGACAAAGTAGCGCATCGATCAGGTACTCTGTCTCTGGCAACTTTAAGAAGGGCGATGAGCAATTTTGAATAGTCGGTGACTTCACTGCCTGTTATACGCGATATAAACTGGTCCATCGTCATGACATCCGGTGCGATGGCAGTTTTTGGACTGTACTCTGCGAGATAGGTCAGGAAAAACAAAACGGAACGCTGAGATGGTAGCACGACAGCAATCTGGTGAAGCTCGTCAGCATGACGGCCAAACAGTTCTGCGACCTTTTCTCTCAGGAAGGTCATTTTTTCAGAATTGGGGCTGGTGAGGTTTGTTATCCAAAATCAACTCAATGCGCTGCAGCACATCGTCGGTAAGTAAAGGCAGCACCTCCAGGGAGGTGAGGTTGTGCTTTAGCTGCTCGGGTTTACTAGCTCCCAGAAGCACGGTACTTACATCTGAATTGTTGAGACACCATGCGATAGCCAGTCGGGCAAGGTCTGTACCTACATCGTGAGCGAGGTCCATCAGCCGGCGAACTTTTTTCAGATTTTCTTCAATGAGATTTCTTTCGGCCAGCCAGGAGAGTTCAGCCCTTTTGAGTCGGTATTCTTCGGAGATTCCATTATTGTATTTCCCTGTGAGCAACCCGCTTGCCAGGGGCGACCATACAGTCAGCCCAAGACCTACTGTCTTGTAGATCTGCGAAAATTCCACTTCGACTTTGTGCCGATGGAGCATGTTGTACTGAGGTTGTTCCACTATTGGCGGAATCAGGTGGTGGCGCGCAGCGACCATGTGTGCCTCCATGATTTCCTGAGCGCTCCACTCACTGGTGCCCCAATACAGTACCTTACCGGCCAGGATAAGCTGATGCATGCTCCAAACAGTTTCTTCGATCGGGGTGGACTTGTCAGGCCGATGACAGAAGTACAGGTCGAGATAGTCGAGTTGCAGTCGTCTAAGAGCAGCGTCACAGGCTTCTCTGATATGCTTGCGGTGGAGTCCTTTCTGGGTTGGGAGTTTTCCGCCAGCCCCAAAAAATACTTTACTCGAGACCATGTAGGAGTCCCTTGTCCAGCCGGTTTCTTTTAAAATTTTGCCCATGACCTCCTCCGACTTTCCGTGTGCATAGACCTCTGCATTGTCAAAGAAATTGACTCCTGCATCATAAGCAATGACCATCAATTCGCGGGCAGTGTCATATCCGATTTGATTGCCAAAAGTGATCCACGTACCAAACGACAGGCGGCTGACAGGTAGGCCTGACTTTCCTAATTTACTGAATTCCATTTGTTATTGCTTCAAAAGGGTTTTCAGCCTAAAAGTACGCAGCAGGCAGATCTACATAAAAACATTTTGCTGGAAAAAAAAGAAATTGACGAATGGCGGGCGGAAGCAGTCTGCCAAGTTACACTTTCTTTCTAATTAATTTTCGCACACCAAAAATCAGGAGCACCATCAGGACAAACGGCCAAAGATTTACCAACCAGACCACAAACCACATAAAGTTTAGCCACCCTCGGTGCAGTCCGTCCCCAACTTTCTTGAAAAACTCGAAGTCGCGCCGGATATCCTGATAGATGCTAATCTGTAATACACTGTAGGCTAATTGATTATCGTAATATTTTTTTTGCTGTTCGTACTGCTCTATTTCATACCGAACCTCATTGAGTTTAGATTCAATTTCAAGTATATCAGCCATCGTAGTAGCCTTTTTGAGCAGCTCAAGATATCGGTTCTCAAGCTCTTTTTTGTTTTGGATTCGGGCTTCTGTATCCCGGTAATTTTTGGTAATGTCTTCTATCCGAATATTTCTGGATTCGGGTCTGCCAAATACGCGTTCGAGGGTGTCGACAAAAGCATCAAAATTTTTTGAAGGAATTTTACACTCGATGTAGAGCTGAATGGAGTTGTCGTATTTGTCGGTGTTCTCATTTTGAATGAACCCTTTGAATGTCTTGATCAGTTCATTCAGCGTTGTTTTACTTTTTTGAAAATCCTCCGTCTTGAAGCGAATTGATCCGTTTTTGATCAACAAACGTTCACTGTAAGGTTTTTCTGCCGAAGCGTCCATTCCCTCATCATTTTGATATTGTATCTGGTTGGCAGAAGCATAAGTCATTGAGCTTTCATCCCTGTTTTGTCCGCTGTGGGTGCATGACAACAGGATACAAGCAGATACGAGGGCAATGCATTTAATTTTCATTCAATGGGAGATTTTGATCAAAAGTCGGATAAATAGCTCAGCACTCCGCTCGTCTATTTGAAGTAAAATCTGTGGAACCGAGATTTTTCTTCAGACTTATACATAGTGCCTTTGGAGAATTCGATGCTTTAGAATTTTCGCCTCACCGGTGGGGGTACCGGCGGAATTTCATCTTTTATTCCGGTGTCGAATTTTACTTGCTCTTTTAGGTGCCAGTGGCCCTCTTTCCAATAGAGGCCGTCGTAACTGAAATCAGGGCCGTACACTGCAAACACGCCTTTTTTTGAAGCATCGGGAGGTGCAAGATGATCCATGATGATCATATTTTCTTTCGGATTGAACCGTACGGTAGCCGATACCTGCGCCGAATAGGTGTAAAAGAGCCGGAAGGGCTTTCGTGTGTATTTCCGGTCTGCAAAATCCTGAACATAAAATATCTGAGCTCCGAAGGTGATGTTTTTGGGAGACTTGATCACCAATGCATCCAAAACTTTCTGTTGGACAGTCCTGCCTTCGGGTCTGTATCCGATGAGTGTGTAGTAGGTTTGATTCTTATGTTTTACATCAATGATCTGGTAATACAGGGCACCATACCAGCGAGAAGGACTCAGGGCGGTGTATTCTGCTTGTGAGAGCTCTCTGGAGACATCTTTGAGCTTCTGCACTGTGATTCGGTTGTTTCTGTCCCGGATTTGAAGCAGCCCGAAGTATTCGTAGGTTCCGGATTCCACCGAAGGCAAAAGCCATGTAAAAATGTTGACTGTTTTGTCCTGCGATTGCAGCCTGCTCAGATTGCTCACCCGACCGAAGGGAAAGGAAAAGCTTTCCGGATCCTGTACCGATTCATACAACACCTGAAAGAATTCGTCAGCGGCCGATTTTCGGAGAGTGTACTCATCGGCTTTTAAGAGCTGATGGCCCAATTGTTCGAGCAGTTGTTCCCTCTCTTTTAGGTCAATCGGCTGAGCCATCAACCGGTATGACCCATGTATGAAGAAGGAAATAAACACAAGACTATAACAGGCATATTTGTGGACGGCGCAACAGCATGAATAAATACGAGAGGTGCATACGCTCAATTCTGAAAACATTCAATTGCTGTTTGAATCAAAATAGAAAACCTACAAAATACCGATTTTATTGCATAGAAGTGTGCTTGCTGATTTTTAATATCTATTACAAATGCAAGAAGTCTTTTTTAGCCAAAAGTTCTTCGCGGGTCTCAACGTGTTCTTCATCGGGTACGCAGCAATCTACCGGGCACACGGCAGCACACTGCGGCTCATCGTGAAATCCTACACATTCCGTACACTTATCTGTCACGATGTAATAGACATCGTAGCTCACAGGCTCCTGGGGCTCGTCGGCATCATACGTTTTACCTGATTTGGGGGTTACCAATCCCTTCAGGGAGGTGCCATCGGAGAATCGCCATTCCCGACCGCCTTCGTAAATGGCATTGTTGGGACATTCTGGCTCACATGCACCGCAGTTGATACACTCCTCTGTAATTTTGATTGCCATATCTTATCCTAAATACTTTTGCAAAGGTAATTGTGAAGCGCTTTAAAACATGACATTTGGGACAAAAATTCAGATTTTGTCGGAATTTGGAAAAAAACTAAATAAATTGTCAAGGGATTTCGATGACAATAATCTACCGGCGCGTGAAGAGGGGGTTTTTCGACAAGCATCAGCCATAAACCCGTGGTTTACCTCAGATAATATTCTCCACGGCATACGGTACTGGGCCACAGTGCTTAATGAAGGAAGTCTTGAAAAATGGCTTTCCGGATATGAGCCGGAATCTCCTCCCCAGGCAAAAACAATTGGACTAATTACCGCTGGCAACATCCCCTTTGCAGGGTTACACGACTTGCTTTGCACCTACCTGACAGGTCATCGGGCGGTGGTAAAGACGTCTTCCGATGACCCTGTGCTCACCCGTTGGATGGTATCTCTGCTGTCTGAAATTGACCCGAATGTCGTAAGACAACTGGTGTTTCAGGATAGATTGTCTGATATTGATGCCGTTATTGCGACCGGTTCAAACAACAGTGCACGCTACTTTGAATATTACTTTGGGAAGTATCCTCACATCATCCGAAAAAACAGAAATTCCATTGCAGTAATCACACCAGAAACCACCGATGAGCAACTGCGCAGATTGGCAGATGATGTCTTTGTGTATTTTGGACTTGGGTGCAGATCGGTTTCCAAAATCTATCTGCCGCACACCTTCGATATCCAGCGCATTTTTGCTGCTTTTTACGATTGGAAACACATTATCCAGCATCATCGCTACGCCAGCAATTACGATTACAACCGGGTGATCTACATGATGGGAAACGAACCCATATTGGAAAATGGCTTTTTCATTCTGCGGCATAATTCAGATCTTGCCACTCCGGTCAGTGTGGTCCATTATGAATTTTATGAAAGCGAGAAACAGGTTAAAGCAAATATTGATGATAAGAGATCATCTATACAATGCGTAGTTGGAACCCTAAATGAGGTCTGTACCGATGATTTTGGCCATGCACAGTGGCCCTCTTTAGACACTTATGCAGACGGTGTTGATACCTTAAAGTTTTTGCTGAGTGTGTAGTTGAGTTCCAGCCGTGTCACGCATGCAGTTGGCACAGCATGTTTACAGCGTCCAGAGAAATTCCACATTCTGGAGAATATCAGGATGCAAACTTTTAGCTACAGGACAGTTGCGGGCGGCTTGCTCCAGGCGATGGCGTTCATCAGCCGGAAAGCTGGAAGGCAGATGCACTTTGACGTGGATTTCGCTTACACGTCTGGGGGCCGAAGCCATGACTTTTTTTACCTCTGCGTAAGCATTTTTGAGTAAATTGTCATTCACACCGGCTGCAA
Organism: Thermaurantimonas sp.; assembly: GCA_046295455.1. GTDB lineage: Bacteria > Bacteroidota > Bacteroidia > Flavobacteriales > Schleiferiaceae > Thermaurantimonas. The sequence goes on from JBKBNI010000005.1 coordinate 160,382, forward strand.
TGCCCATAATGGTCAGCATGCAATTGGCCAAAGATGTGCTCAATAAATCTGTGGGAGAAAAAGCCTCTCCACGGCCGTGATTGTCAGGAGGAGCATCGGAGAGGATGGCTTGCCCGCTGGAGAGATGAAAAGCCTCGCATCTCAACTGACCTAAATAGACCACCTTTGAAATCATATGCTACCACAATTACAAGAACTTCAAAAGTAAATCAATTCTACGGTTTATTTATCGCATTTATTGCACATTTGTAAATCAATAGGAGCATTCAAAAATCTTTTGAGAATTACAAATGTTAATATAACTAGCACCGATAATACACATATGTAAATATCATGAAATCCATAATTGATCGCATTAAAGAACTTCAACAGCATCACGGGTTTACCAATCATGAGTTTGCAGAGCAATTGGAAATAAGCCCTGCAGCACTCTCGCATATTTACAGCGGCAGAAACAATCCCTCACTTACAATCCTAGAGGCAATTGTCTCTAGATTTCCATATGTAAATCTTAATTATTTACTGAAAGGGACGGGAAAGCTGTTTGAACAAACGGATGATGTGCATAATGACAACAGTAACGTTACCAAATCATTAAATAGTGAATACAGTTCTGAATCGAGACACACACATACCCGTGAATCACCGAGTAAAGAGCACTCCGAAGAAACTGTAAAAAAGATGGATTTCGATAAATTAACAAATGTAAATAGCTTTGATTTTCAAATTGTAAAAGTCGCATTGTTTACCCGGGACGGAAGGGTGTTTTTTTTCACCCCGACTACTGATAACCCGCTTTTGTGACCCTGTGAATGTATTTTTGCAACAAATCACACACATCAATGACTCGCAAAGACTGGTTATACACCCTTATTCTTTTCATCGTAGCTGTAGCGTCAAGGCTCATCCCCCACTATCCAAACTTTACTGCCATCGGTTCCATTGCAGTGGTTGGAGGTCTGGTCATTAAAAATCGGTTTCCGGCGTTGATCGCGACCCTTACATCTCTTTATATGTCCGATCTACTGATCAACAATATTCTCCTACACGATTATTACGAATCTTTTACATGGTTTACCCCAGGTGGCGGGCTGATTTACGGGTGTTTTGCATTTTCCGTCTTCATACCCCGGATGCTTCCGTTTAAAAACAACATCCTCAAGTGGGTAACGGCATCTTTAGGTTCGACTCTTGTTTTTTATCTGGTTACCAATTTTGGCGTTTGGTATCAATCTACACTATACTCACAGGATTTGAGTGGACTCCTGGCCTGCTACGTAGCTGCCATTCCCTTTGCAATCAATCAGTTGCTCGGAACATTGTTTTACGGGGCACTTTTACTCGCCAGTTTTAGCGTGGTCAATAGGCATGTAGTAGAAGTTGCATGAGTCGTCCGCTGAGTTTTTGGGAGAAAGATTCATTTTTATCTGAATCTGACGTAACACTTATCGGTAGTGGCATTACGGGACTGCTGACAGCCCTGCGCATTCATGAAAAGTATCCGAAAGCATCTATCACCATCTTAGAGCGCTTTCCCGTTCCATTCGGTGCCAGCACCCGAAATGCCGGTTTTGCTTGTTTTGGCAGTCCTACGGAAATTCTGTCCGACATCCAGGTCATGGGCGAAAGAAAAGCCTGCACCTTATTGGCCGAGAGGTGGAGCGGCATAAAAGAATTGCTTCAAATCGTAAAACCCTATGATATAGACTTTAAGTTTCTTGGCGGTTACGAGGTCTTTTTTAAGGGGGAACAGAAAAAATATGAAGAAACTTGCAGTAAGGTCAGCTACCTGAACGAACTCCTGAGTGAGCTTGCTCATGAAGTTTTTTTAATCGACGATGACCTCGATGAGCTGGATGGAATCAAAAGTGCAATTGGCGCCATTTACACGCCCTACGAAGGTCAGTTGCACTCTGGTAAACTTGTCCTGAAATTGATTCAAAAAGTGCATTCCATCGGAGTGATTCTGATAAACGGAGTAGAGGTGTATCAGATAGAAAGATCGGCCGGCTTGCACCTCCTGCACACGAGCCTGGGAGAGTTAAAAACCAAACAGGCAATCGTATGCACAAATGGTCTATCCGCTGCCTTGCTTCCGGATCTGCCGGTGGCACCAAAGAGAGGCCAGATTATCGTCACAGAGCCTTTGACCTCCCCTTTGGAATGGAAGAGCAACCTCCACTGGGATGAGGGATTTTACTATGCCCGAAATATCGGTGACAACAGAATACTCGTAGGCGGTGCGAGAAACATCGACTTCGCGGGTGAATCCACAGACCAGATCCAAACCTCTGATGCTATTCAAAACGAGTTGGAGCATGTGCTGAAAAAATATTTCAAATTGCCGGGCAATACCGCCATTGAATACAGATGGGCGGGAATTATGGGTTTTGGCCCGCAAAACGAAAAAGGATATCTGATCGGAAAATTGGACAGTGAGGTCATCTATGGCGTTCGCCTCTCCGGTATGGGCATTGCACTGGCCCCAATAATTGCCAGAAAAATAACCGAATTATTATAATCCGCTCGAACAGATTTTATTAAATCGACCAAAATGAACAATCAATTTATCTTATATAAATATTTAATTCAAATAAAATTATTTAAAGTATTGTTTATTAATGATTTAAGTTATTTCGCTTTGTAAAATCATTAGTTTATATAAAAATCAATATATATTTATTAATCAATATTTTAGATCAATATATCACAAGCGGATTGCAGAAGTTGAAAACACGTAAGAGCACCAAATCCCTCGTCAGCTGTAATGCCAAAATCTGAGATCACTTCAATCTTCAGACAATCACATATGGATCTGGATATTTTGGAAGTGTTTTGTGCTACCATTGCAAATTCAATTACCTCGGGATGAAGTTTCCAGGCAGTGTATAAGGCGAGTACAGATTCATTGTCATCCACGAGAAAAAGGAGTTCTTTTTCTGCTAATTTGAGCATAGCCCCTACCATCATAGCGATCTGATAATTACCCCAGATGGCAATCTGGTTGATTACGTCACGGGTCTTTGGATGTTTTTTTAGGGCGAGTTGAGCATATTTTAGAATCAATTCATCTTCCGACTCAATGGTGGGTTGAATTTCACTTGGGTCAATATCGAGTATTGATGCTGCCAATGCCAGGGTGGATACTCGGCAGGAGGATCCCAAATGACCGACTAAGAAAACATTGGTGCCTGAATAGTAGAGATTGTTGATCATATCCGCGCCCAGAGCGATGGCTTGGTGAACCTCCTGGGTAGTAATCGATGCTTCGTGAATAAAATCCCTTGCTGAGCCTCTGATTTTTCGGTTTAATATAAGGGAACCCGAATGAATCCAGTAATCAATAAAACCTTCCAACGGATAGTGAACACCACAATCCACAATTTTAATATCCACACCTACTCTTCGGGCAAGTTTTAACATGGGTGCATCGTCCATAAAGATCTTATGTATACGACGTGCAGCAGGACTTACGGGGTCATTGAGGATCTTTAATCCTGTCTGATGATCCCCGGCAAAGAGCAACAAGATCGGATTCTGCAGTATTGGGTTGAGACTTTGCTGAATCAATCCGATTCTCAAGGCCAGTTTTTCGAGCAGTCCATAGCGCGAGGATCTGCCCTGAATGCGATCAAGCTTATCCTCCAGGGCGCTGACAATTCTCTTATCCGGTAGTTTAAGATTGAATTGATTCCTGCCAGTCATATATTAGCAAATGTCGTACGTAAAATAAAAAGCCCGGAAAGCATCTCTATGTGTTCCGGGCAAATTATCGGCAGAAATTGCGATCAGACTATCTAAAGGTAAAATTGCCGGGAATGATACCGACCTGCTGTGAGTCCAGGGGCGTAAGTGCCGGGATTTGATACCTGATCACCTTTCCGGCCTGGTTAAAATTGCCGGCATCTCCGAGATACAGGTCTCCCCGTAGGTCATCGATTGCGAGCGCATATGCCGATCGATTAATTACCGGTGCTGCAGGTATGGATCCGGAGGTGATGTTCATCCGATATACACCGCCAAAGTATTTATCGTCTACGAAATAAAGTACGTCTTTGTCCCGATTGATGGTGAGGTTAGATGGATATTTATCTGCATCCGTAAAAGAAATGGTAGCCTCAACCTGATCAGTGGCCATATTAATCCGCACAAGCGCTCCGGGTGTGTTGTTTGCCGGGTTGGTAAAGTCCTTTTTGCCCCCGCATATGACCCAGAGTTTTCCGTCTTTGTCTACTGCAAAGGCGTTGGGATTAAACGGTACCTGAATTTTTCCGGTCACCTGATAAGTTGTGGTGTTGATTACAGTTATCGTCGAATCGGTAAAAAAACCTCCTGAATTTAAAACATAGAGTTTGTTAAGTACCTGATTAAAGTACATCCGCTCCGGTCCGTTGCCGCTTTCGACTTCAGCCAGCTTAGTATAAGTAGGAGTCTGAAAAAAAAACACTTTACCGGAAGCCCAGTCAGAAACAGCTACGGACGATGTTCCGGTCTTAACGGCATAGCGGGGCGACGCCATGTCTTCTAAAGAGCGGACAAGTTTCATATTGCCTGCATCCACCACGCGAACAGCCCCCGAATTGTTGGCCACCAGATACCCGAAGGCAAGGTCAAAAAAGGCAGATTGGAAGATATTGCCGATTGGCACTCCGTTTACCTTCTGATAAATATCCGATTCCAATTTTTTGGTCTGAGGATCATAGAAATCAAGTGTGCCTGTACCGGAGCCGAAAGGCCCTTCATTCACAATAAATACCCCGGACTGATAGAGCCGCTCCGGCTGTTGGATATCATCCTTTTCTCTGCTGCAAGAGATGGCAAGGCTCATACACACAAAGAGTGTCAGCAAGTTGATTTTTCTCATAGTTTATTGGTTTTTGGTTTGATGTATTGGATTTGAACTTGTATTCGGAACTCCCTTCCCGGCATTGGCCGCTGAGCAATCATTTGGTACTCCCGGTCGGTCATATTTCGTATTTCAAATCCAACCTTGGCCTCTGCTTGCCTAAAATGTATTTCTCTGAAAATAAATGCATTAAAAATTATAAACCCTTGAAGTAAACCGGAAGGATGATTGTCGAACAAGGTGTGCTGCGCACTTTGAAATTGGGTGGTAAGCATTAGAGTCCATCTTTTTAGGGAATATCCGACAAGCCCATTTCCGGAGTGTACTGGTGCGTATATCAATTCATTTCCAATCGAAATATCCATCGGTGCCTGGGCGTCGGTGACCAAAGTCTTGTTGTAGCAATAGCTGAATCGTGCGCGGAAGGAATGGATTGCACGGATGTTTTTTTGTATCTCATAGAGGGCTTCTGTGCCCTGACTTCGGACATTTTGGATATTTATAGGTGACCAAATTCCAGAGATCGGTTGCCACACAATGAGCTGATCAATCCATTGTACAAAGGGTTGAAATTCTGTGTTCACCAGCCAACCTTTGAAATTTTTCCTATGCCTGAACCCTGCATCAGCCGTAAAGCCCGACTCGGCTTTCAGATCGGTATTACCTCCGGGGATCCAATATTTTTCGTTCAGCGTCGGCCATCGAAAGTGATTACCCAATGATGTGTGTACCGCAAAGGACGTTCTGAGCCATTTACCTGAGATCTTAGCAATCGGGACAGACCTGGAGCCATCCATCCACTCCTGACGTATGGTCACGGCATACAGAAGGTTGTTTGAAAACCAGCTTTCATAAGTGGCGTTGAGCAGAAGGTGGGTCTGCATAGCGTCAGCTGATCTATGGGAGGAGGGCGCTTCCGCGTGTGCCGCCTCTGTGTTAAACAGAATTCTTCCCTTTCTCAGAGGTACCATTCCTCTCAGAAAACTCTGAACGCTTGTAACATAGTGGGTATCCGCGCTTTGTAAAACATCATTGTGATAAACCATGCGCTCGTCCACCCAACCCAGACCCCCGATGAGGTTTAGTTTTTCTGATGATCTGGTGTAGCTAATCACCGAACGAAAATTATCGTTCCATTGCCGGGCTGTATTGAATCGAGACTCTACCCTGGATGGAGGAATGTTGATAAAGGAAGATTGATTCCAAACTGCAAGGTGAATACTTTGATTATCAATCACTTCATAGCCGATATCCAAATTGAGGTTGTGGTGTAGGTAGCTTCCGTTTGCCAGCCGCTGAGGCTGAAGCGAGAGGTTTGTAAAGGTGTAATCATTTCGTGAAAGGTGCTGATTTGAAGCGATTTTCACAGAGGTTTTTCCAGATGAGTATTCGGTTTGGACTCCAAATTGACGGTATCCGAAAGATCCGGAGGCTGCGTGGGTGGACAGACCAAAGGCCTTTTCCGAAGGGTGTGATGACAGAAGAAGTGCCCCTCCCCCCGACCCTGAACCGTAAAATCCGGCTACATTGCCCTGTAGCACTTGAATTTGGCTGAATGTACCGGCATGGACCCCGCTCATGTCAAAGGATCCAAGAGCAGGATTGTTGAGCGAAAGCCCATTCCATATGACTTTAAAATGTTCCGAGCCAAGGCCTCTGACCCTGATGGTGGCAATCAGCCCGGGACCATACTGACGTATGGTGGCCGGGAGAGCATATTGAAGTATTCCTGAAATTTCAAATAGGTTTCGATGATGCCAAAGAAGTGAGTCAGGACTGTAGTCCATCAGTCCGAATGCATTCAGGTGAATGCGCGGGGCACTTACCTCTACCACTGGTAGGGGATGCACTTGTGCATTCAACGCAAGCAAATGTGGCAAAAGGCCAGCAGATAATAGTATTCTCCTCATAGTCGCTCCGTCCCTTATTCCCGAGAGACGTGGGTTTAAGTGTTTCAATCTGTGGCAGGTCTTCTGACTTGCTTCGTGCTATTCGCCTTCCCATCTTTTATTCAGACAGTGGCTTGTGAGTGAATAGCACTTGTGAATGAAGCTTACAGCTGCGGGTACAGTTGCGGATTTTCACCACATTCCCTTTTAAAGCCGTGTTAGGGCTACCTACAGACTTCAGCAAAAGTATTTAACAGATCTGCTTATTAGTATGTGTTCTAATAAAAAAATTTAAAATCGAACTGAATTTTTGATAAAAAACTGAATACTCACCTGATTCCTGATAATAAAATCAACGCTTTAAGCTCAGATTAAAACTTTAAAAACGGTAATTATAAGCTATATATATTGCTGTAAATGGCCACGATTTGTTTCCTCTCTCCATCCTCAAGATCAATAAATCCTTACGAAGAAATAAAAAAGTGCTGATGCTTAGTACAATGGGCTTATCATACTCGCTTAGATAACCCATATATCCTCTGATATGTATATCATAACCACAACTTTTGTTTTGAGTTCTTGCACCGACCCCATACAAAAAAGCATCGTTTTGTTTGTGGTCTGTTCTGAATGTTTGATATGCATAAAACCCTGTCATACCATACCATTGAATCTGCCAATTTGTATAGCGATATAATTTTCTGAAATTCAGATCAAAATAATATCCCGGTGTATCGGTAAACCGGACATCCTCCACCCGATTGCCGGAAGCTGTTTTAAGACCTGTTCGAAGCGTTATGTCGGGGATATTTTTATGACTTCGAAGGATATGCCAATGGGTCTCAACGTACAGATCGCCGGTAGCCCACCCCCTGCCCTCGTATGTGCGCGCAGCCCTGAAATCCCTGACGATTTCATTTGAGGCAAAGTATTCTGCCGCTACCATCCAAACATTTAAAACCACCCGACGGTCTATGTGATAGTGAAGTCCTAATTTCAGGGAAGCGGTATTTTCACCAGAAGTATAGTGATACTGAAAATTATTCGTTACATAATGCATTGAATCCCAAAGAAAAAACACAGGTTCAGGTACCGGTAGGGCATTTGGTCCTGTCCTGCCGGGTTCCAGATTCAAGTACTTTTCAAACGGAGATACACCATCCCATCCATGTCTCTCATTCCACCATTGATAATCAACCTGTTGAGCAGATAAATAAACAACTGATAACCATCCAGACATAAGAATAGTTATCCTCATGTTCATTTTCGATAAAATTGGAAGCGATAGCCACCCTGTTCAAGGATAAATCCAGAATACTTATTGTCTCTCAAATCAATAAATTCGACCACGACACCTGCCGGATTGAATACAAATCTCAAATCACTCTCAGATCTAAGTTTTATAGCGGGTTGACCTGTAGCCTGTAAATAAAGAGCATTGCTCTCCCGATAGATGGTTATTTCCAGTGGAATATCTTTCGTCTTATACTCACCCACACAAGCATCGAGTATTTCAGAATCCGGAAAGTGACTGCCGGGAAGCGAAAACTCGTGCGAAATATTGAAATGTGCTGAAAGTACGCCAATAGCTATATCATTCAGACTTATTTCAGTCAAGCTGTTACTTAAGAGTACCATCGTCAGATCATCCTCGGGAAAATATACTGCTATGCTTCTAAATGCATCTATTCCTCCGGTATGACCATAACCTGTCTTCTTGTAAAACGGTATCTGAAAAACTCCCATCCCTACATTTTCTCTGAAGGAAGTCATTAGATTTACCTGTTTTGGCTTTATGATTTTATGTTGGCTGAAAAGTCGATCGTAAAACATAGCAACCGATCCGGCTGAGGATACCAGATTTCCTGCCCCAAATGCCACATTCATAAAAGTTTCAGTTGATTTTTTCCAGGTCGTGTCCATTTTTTCATAAGAAGCAAGTGCAGTATCTCTGCATGTACCCATACAACACCTGAGAGATCTGAGAGCCTTACCAGATAACATGCCTCTGATCAAATCACAGTATGGCCTGCCGGAAGCCTTTTCAGCAATCCAAGCCAGCAAAAAATAGTTGCTATTTGAATAAGAATATTTCTCATCGGGCTCAAAATCGGATGGATATGAGATGATTTTATTTAAAATATGATTTTTATCTATCGGTGTAGAATAGTATTCCTGATATTTCTCGTCATCTGTATAACTGTGAATACCACTTCGATGTCTGAGCATCATTTCAATAGTTATTCGTCTGGAGTTGTGAACTTCCGGAAAGTAATTGTCCAATGTGGTAAAAAGAGACAATTTTTTCCTTTCAATTAAATCGAGAATTATGGCAGCCGTAAATGTTTTGGTTATAGAACCAATTTTATATAAGGCCTCAGTGGTCATTCTGTCCCTATTGATTGGATCACGATATCCAAAAGCCTGATTGTAAATCACTTTACCACTTTTAATCAACACCACATTTCCATTAAATAAATCTTTTTCTGCAAGCATACTAAGTTTTTTAGTGATGCTGTCAGTGTTATTAGCATTGTTGTATTTTACAATTATAAGAGATAGTAAAATCAAAAAAAATCTATTCATTACTTTACCAAAATATTAATAATGCAACCCTGTATTTTTGGTCGATAAATATATCCCTAAAATTTACTATTGTAATGAAAATAGCTATTGTAGGTGCCACCGGATTGGTTGGCCAAAAGATCCTGAAAGTACTGGAGGAGAGAAATTTTCCTGTTACTGAATTAATACCAGCTGCATCTGAAAAGAGTATCGGAAAAACAGTAAAGTTTAAAAACACTGAAATTCCGGTTGTTTCGCTGCAAAATGCAGTTGATAAACGCCCTCAAATTGCAATTTTTTCAGCAGGCGGGGCAGTAAGCCTTGAATGGGCTCCACAATTTGCAGCAGTTGGTTGCAGGGTGGTTGACAATTCATCAGCCTGGAGAATGGACCCGACAAAGAAACTGATTGTGCCTGAAGTAAATGGTTATTTGGTTGAAAAAGATGATTTTATAATTGCTAACCCCAACTGTTCGACGATACAATTGGTGATGGTTTTAGCCCCGTTGCACAGAAGATTTAATGCAATGAGAGTAGTTGTAAGCACCTATCAATCAGTTACGGGCACTGGTGCGAAGGCAGTGGCACAGCTGATGGCAGAGCGCGAAGGCACTTCCCATGAAAAAGTCTATCCACATCCGATCGATAAAAACTGTATTCCTCAATGCGATATTTTTCTGGACAACGGCTACACAAAAGAAGAGATGAAATTAACCAATGAAACCATGAAAATTTTATCAGACGAACAAATAAAAGTTGTAGCTACAGCTGTGCGAGTACCCGTTATTGGTGGGCATAGTGAATCAGTGAATGTTACTTTTCAAAAATCCTTTGAGATGGACGAAGTATTTGGTATTCTCAATTGCTCAGAAGGTGTTAAGGTAATTGACGATCCTCAAACCTCCCAATATCCCACTCCACTGGAGGCAAATGGCCGTGATGATGTTTTTGTCGGAAGAATCCGAAGGGATTTCACGATGGATAATACATTGAATATGTGGATTGTAGCGGATAACCTACGCAAGGGCGCGGCCACCAATGCTGTGCAAATCGCAGAAATATTAGTCCGAAGAATTTTAGATTAAAGCAAAAAAAAAGCCCCGAGTGGGGCTTTTTTATCGATTGGTGAGTTTATTATCTTTTTTTCTTGCGCTTCTTAGATCGATTAATTTTCTCATCCTCCTCTTCATCTGTATAGCCATAGCCGTAACCGTAACCATAACCATAGCCATAGCCATAGCCATAGCCATAGCCATAGCCGTAACCATAACTACTACCATCTGACACAAGATCATTCATAATCAAGGCGACATTTGATATAATTCCGGAATTTGCTTTTTCTCTGATCACATTTAGGATCTCTTTAGGAGTGTAACCTTGTCTGGTCACAAAAAGGTTCAATTCTGCATTTTTTGATATTTCAAAAGCATCACTTACAAGCAAAATAGGAGGTGTATCGATGATAATGTAATCGTATTTTTTTCTCAAAATCTCCAACATATCCTTAAAGGAATCCCTGATTATCAATTCAGAAGGATTGGGTGGAATGGGTCCGGCAGATATAAAATCCAAATTGCTGTAAGTAGAATTTTGTATTATTTCATCCAAAGTACTGGAACCCGACAGGTAAGTACTAAGTCCAATTTCATTGCTACCCCCAAAATCCATGTAAATTTTTGGTTTCCGAAGATCCGCTCCCACAAGGATGGTCTTTTTTCCTCCCATGGCCAGGACACTTGCCAGATTGATGGAAACGTAGGTCTTGCCCTCCCCCGGTATCGAAGAAGTAACCGATACTACCTGAAGTTTCCTGTCTGTAGTGGGTTTAAAAAATTCCAGATTGGCTCTAATACCTCTAAAGTTTTCGGAAATGACCGACTTCGGATATTGCAGGACTGTCAAATTGCCTTCTCTTCTGTTGTGACCTATAAGGCCGATGATTGGCAATCGCACGATTCGCTCTAAATCTGTGGTTGTTCTTAACTTTTTATCAAAATATGTGACGACAAACAGATAGGTCACCGGAAAAAATAATCCCAAAACGGAGCCTATTGCGTAGTTTATTGATTTCTTTGGGGACAGGGGTTCGATATCAACATCGCCATCCTCCACAATTTGGACATCTGTCTGAGTGCTTGCCGCACTTATACCCACTTCAGCTTTTTTCTGCATCAGAAAGGTAAACAACGTTTGGTTTAATTCAAATTTCCGCTTGATGCGCAGTAAATCCTGTTCTGACTTTGGAACTTTACTTAATTGAGCTTCAAGAAGCTTCTGCCTTCTTTGAAGGCTATTTAAATCCATCTCAAGCATTTTTCTTACATTCGTCACATTACTTAAAATGGATTCCTGGGTTATATTTATTTGTTGTATAACTTCTTTTAAATAAGGATTATCCAGTGTCAGACTCGACAGCCTGGCCTTTTGATTAATCAGTTCGTTTAACCTTTGAACCAAATTTATGATCACAGGGTCATTCACTCCACTTACAGCTGGTCGGATGATTTCTTTGTCTAAACTTGAAGCACTAAGTTGATTTTCAAGATAGTTATAATAATCCAGTTTTAGCTTGATTGCAGCTATTTGTCCATCCACCTCGGATAATCGGGAAAACAATTCCTGGGACTCTGAACCAATATCAATTACTAAATTGGAAGACCTGTAATTTTGTAAGATATTTTCGACAAATATTAAACTATCTTCAATTCCTTGTAACTGGCTATTAATGAAGTTTAATGTAGATAAACTTGCTGATTTTTTTAATTCTAATCCAAAATCGATATACGATTGAATATAAGCATTTAGGTAATCCTTGATCTTTTGTCGGTCTGAACCTTTAAGGGAAATTAATACACCTGATGAACTTTTGGCCGCCGGATCTATTTTTATTGCTTTCGAATACGAATTCGCAAGAGATTTAATATTGTTGAAGGCAAAACTCACATTTCCGATGGCTGAGTATTTAGACTTCATAATTTTAAATTTGAAACAAGGCGTCGAAATCCACTCTCCAAAGGAATAAACACCTTCTTGAAAAGAATCTTCGCATACAGCTACGGAATCATTGTCATAATAATACACGTTTCTTCTTTCATTTTGATCTTTTAACTTTAATTTAAAAGATTCTTCATTTAAAGGAGTTAAAACCAGCTCATACAGTGGCTGGGGATGATTTTTGTCAAACTCAATTGAAAAAGGGTTATTAAATCCATACATTTCAACTTTCCTAAATCTCCCTTCGCCAAAAACTGAATAATAAAAATTTAAAGACTTTACCGTTTTCTCAGCCAACTTGATGCTTTGTAGAATTAAAACCTCATTTTCAAATTTTAATCTCGGATTATAATAGCCCATCGACATTAACAAAAAGTCCATATTTGGTGCAGACTTTTCTCCATCTTTTAATAAGATAACGGCTTTGCCCTGGTATTGCGGAATGCTATATCGATTTACAAGGAATGCAGAAAATAAACCTACTGCCAAACCTACAAGAAGCAGAGGCCAGTTGACCAAAAGTTTTTGCAGAAGTCGTCTAAAATCAAATGTATCTTGATTGTTGTCAAATGAATTATTTGACAAGTATTCGTATTGGTTTTGTGTAGGATTCACAACGTATAATATTATTTTATTTACCTTAAACTTCTATAAACAATCACTAAAGTAAGTAAAGAGCTAATGACACTTAATAATCCTGTTATTGTTTGAAATCCGGTAGTTCCAATACCCCAACTTTTAGCAGGAAGTGGCTTGACATTAATTATGTCGTTGGGCTCCAAAAAAATATCTGCACTTGCTAAAACAGCCCGATTAGTTAAATCAAGTGTTTTAAACACATAGCCGTTAGGAGTCATACGGATGATTTCAACTTCAGTTCGATCTCCTACAAAATCAATGTCTCCTGCTTCAACCAATGCATCGATGATGGTCACATAATTTCTAAAAAACACATATCGACCAGGCCTTCGCACATCCCCAATGACTTTCACATTAATTCCCGGAAAGGAGAGTTTAACAGAAACTGTTCCCGGTTCAAAAAATTTATAGAGTTCTTTTTCTATAATTTCCTGTGCATCAAGCAATGTTTTCCCTGCAATATAAACTTCTCCTAATACAGGTAATTTAATTTTACCATTTATATCGATGGTATATCCATTCAAATAATACAGAGGATCCAACCCCCCGCCCTGGCCACCCATCATACCAAGAGGAACCTGTGGCATCGCGCTTACATTAAAAATCTCGTTAACTTCTTTATTGGTTGATAAAACTTCAACCTTCACAAGATCTCCCACCTGCAACCTGTACTTGATCATCAGCCTCTTTTGAAATTCCGCGGAATCGACTTCAATGGATGCTTTATGAATATCCTGAAAATACGTCAGCTTTCGCCTGGGAACGCATGACGAAAAGAAAACCGCAATTGATATTAACGTGATGATTTGTTTCATTTAAAAAATGTGTTTATGATGCAAACGAAAATAATTATCATATTTGAAACGGATGTTTGGAAAGCGGTAATTTAGACAGAGGATGATACTCCCCTTTTAATCCAACCGGAGCGGAATTCCTGATTTCGTAAACAATTTCGATGGCCTGCTTTGTCTCATTCAATCCAAATCCGCCTCCATTCATTATATCCCGGTAGGTAGCAGTATGTAAATCATTAAATCCGTCACTAAATTCATACTCTTCTTCATCAATTTTCAGACTTCTGAACGTTTTTTTTCCTGATTGACGAACCTCATCCGGTAAACACTCTTCATTGATACTAAGAAACCATTTAACATCCGCATTTTCCAGTTCTATGATTCCGGATGCTCTGTCGTGGGTGCTCAGATGAACCACTTGTGATTTCTTTGAACCAAAAATCCAGGTAAGCATATCGAAAAAATGTATTCCGATGTTGGTAGCGATTCCTCCGGATTTCTGTAAATCACCTTTCCAGCTGGTGTAATACCACTTTCCCCTGCTGGTAATATAGGTCAACTCTACGGAAAACCTTTTCTTGGCTTCTTTGAGCTCAGATTCCACCTTTCTCTTTAAATCTAATACAGATTTGTGCAGTCGCAACTGAAGTACATTGTAAACTTTCTTACCACTCTCCCGCTCGATTTCTTCCAGGGCAGCCAGATTCCACGGGTTTAATACAATAGGCTTCTCACAAATTACATCTGCACCTATTTTCAAACTAAAGCGAATGTGGCTGTCATGGAGATAATTAGGAGAACAAATACTGACAAAATCAATATTTCTTTTGACGCGTCTTAATTTATCAATATGGCGATCAAAACGTTCAAATTCAACAAAAAAAGAAGCATGTGGGAAATATGAATCAATGATGCCTACCCCATCGTACGGATCATATGCTGCGATCAGATCATTATCTGTTTCTTTGATGGCCTTCATATGACGAGGTGCAATGTAGCCGGCCGCACCTATCAAAGCAAAACGCTTCATTATTTGTTTAAAAAGTTAATTTCGTTAGCACTTCAGACCGATTGTATTAAGTCGCAATATTAATTAAAAATATTTGAATGAGCATGTTTTATTTGTTCAACGTGTTTTATTTAATACAACCATTGTAAGTAACACAAAAATTATGTAATTATCGAATATCTATTTTTAGATGTTTTCTTAATAAACGATACACAAATATATTTTTAAATTAAAGGTTTTGATCTGCACTGTTTGAAATTGTTTAAAAGTTGTATATCAAAAAATAAAAATGTAATTTTGAATCAATATAAACCAAATGGGAAATATTAATTCTAATAAATCAGATGTTAGATAAAAAATTACGAAACACAGTAAATAAATATCAATTTAATTTAAATAAAAAAGTTTAGATAAAAAAGAAGTCTTATACAAATGAACATTTCATCGATACACCATTAAAGGACACATATTATTTAAAAGACTTTAAAATAGTATAATTAATGAAATACGTCATTCAATACATTAATAATGTTATGCCAATCATTTTCGGTCAGGTTTGATCCGGATGGTAAACATATACCTTCATGAAACAACGTTTCTGAGATGTTAGTGCCATAAAAAGGAGCATGTTTAAAGACAGGTTGCAGATGCATTGGCTTCCACAATGGTCTGCTTTCTATGTTATTGTTTTCAAGTGCTTTTCTCAGAGTCTCTGAAGAAATTCCGTGATTTTCTCTTAAATTGATTACAATAGTAGTTAACCATCGGTTTGAAAAGAAACCTTCCGGTTCTGAAATCCAACGAATGTTGTAGCCTTCTTTGTTTTTTTCGGAGAAAAAACTGATGTAACGATCAAAATTTTTTCTTCTCAAGGCCACTCTGTTCTCCAAAACCAACATTTGTCCTCTTCCTATTCCTGCCAGTACATTACTCATTCTGTAATTGTAACCAATATGAGAATGCTCATAATGAGGTGCCGGATCCCTTGCCTGTGTAGCCAGGAATCGAGCTTTTTTCACCATATCTTCATCATTAGACAACAGAGCACCTCCTCCACTTGTAGTAATTATCTTATTACCATTAAATGACAAAATACCAATTGTGCCAAAGCTTCCACATCTTTTTCCATTAATTGAAGACCCAAGTGCTTCTGCAGCATCTTCAATGATAGGTATTTCATACTTTGCAGCTATTGCAATAATCTCATTCATTTTTGCAGGCATTCCATATAAATGTACCGGTATAATGGCTTTCGGTTTTTTTCCTCTTTTCACTCGATCCTTTATGGCGTCTTCCAATAATTGGGGATCCATATTCCAGGTATCCTTTTCAGAATCAATAAAGATGGGAGTAGCTCCCTGATAGACGATAGGATTTGCGGAACCTGAAAAAGTAAAACTCTGACAAATGACCTCATCTCCGCGTTCAACCCCCAATAAGATCAAGGCCAGATGAATAGCAGCGGTGCCCGAGCTTAATACTGCTGCGTGATTAACCCCTGTAAATTTCTGAAGGTCTTCTTCAAATCCATCCACGTGCGGGCCGAGGGGGGCAATCCAGTTTGTGCGAAAAGCTTCTTGTACAAACGAAAATTCTGAATCACCAATATGTGGAGATGAAAGATATATTCTTTTTAACATTATAAGTATTTAAAATTGTAATTTATGTTTTTTTATATTTTTTATAAATTTCAGTTAAATAATCAATTTAAAAACATTAACTGCATTTATCTAGTTATTCTCAGAATTTTATTTCAAATTATAAATTGGTATTTTAAATCCGGAAATGGGAAGATTACTTAGTAATTATAATATGTTATTGATTTAATAATTTTTGATTATTCCTGTTGAATGAAAACCTTGTGGCCACTGTTGGTCAAAGTTAAATCCCGTTGAAATAATTTTATATCAGATTTTATCATTTCTTCTATTAAATTATCTAATGTATATTTGGGAGTCCAGTTAAGTTTTTTTTGCGCTTTACTTGAATCTCCGATTAGCAGATCTACTTCCGTTGGTCTGAAATATCTGGGATCTACTTCGACTACAATATTTCCTGTTTTAAGACTATCTGGCATCTTGTCATTATTTGCGGTTACTTCTCGATACTTTGCCTCATCGATTGATTTTATAAATCCAAATTCTTCTGCTTCAGATCCTTTAAAACCTACTTCCACACCTATTTCTGCAAAAGATAATCTGATAAAATCCCTTACGGAGGTAGTAACTCCAGTCGCAATGACGTAATCATCTGGATTTTCTTGTTGTAGAATGAGCCACATGGCCTCTACATAATCCTTAGCATGTCCCCAATCTCTTTTGGCATCCATATTGCCAATGTAAAATTTACTTTGTAAACCCAATGCTATTTTAGCAACAGCACGAGTAATTTTTCGGGTTACAAATGTTTCGCCACGTATGGGAGATTCATGATTAAACAAGATACCATTGCAAGCAAACATATTATATGCCTCCCTGTAATTCACCGTAATCCAATACGCATATAATTTAGCCACGGCATAGGGCGAACGAGGATAGAAAGGGGTTTTTTCCGATTGAGGAACTTGTTGTACAAGTCCATATAATTCAGAAGTGGAGGCTTGATAAATTTTGGTTTTATCCGTCATACCTAATAATCTGACAGCTTCCAATATTCTAAGTGTGCCAATGCCATCCGCATTAGCTGTGTATTCAGGTGTTTCAAAACTTACCTTTACATGGGACATGGCAGCGAGATTGTATATTTCGTCGGGTTGGGTTTCCTGAATAATTCGCGTAAGGTTCATAGAATCCGTCATATCCCCGTAGTGAAGTTTAAATTTTAAATCTGGGCTGTGGGGATCCTGGTAAATATGATCGATTCTATCTGTATTAAAAAGCGAGGCACGTCTTTTTATTCCGTGTACTGTATATCCCTTTTCCAGAAGTAAGTCAGCAAGGTAAGCTCCATCTTGACCGGTAACTCCTGTGATGAGAGCTATTTTATTTTTTTTCATCCATTATATATTTTAGAGTCTGACAGCTTTAAAATTGTTTGCGTTTTCAAGAAACCACTTATATGTGTCTTGAATTCCTTCAGAAAGATCTATTTCAGCTTTCCATCCCAGGGCATTTAGTTTTTCGACGCTTAAGAGTTTGCGCGGAGTTCCGTCGGGCTTGGTTTCATCCCAAACTATTTCTCCTTTATGTCCAACGACTTTTTGAATCAACAATGCCAATTCCTTAATGGATAAATCACTGCCTGTTCCGACGTTGTATAGATTATCAGGAAGGGCGTTTTCCAGGGCAAAGAGTACTGCTTTTGCCAAATCGTCTACATGCATAAATTCTCTCATCGGTGTCCCTGTTCCCCAGAGTGTAACCGTTGAATGAGAATTTTCTTTGGCTTCATGAAATTTCCGGATCATGGCCGGAAGCACATGAGAGGTTTCTAAGTCAAAATTATCATTTGGCCCATATAAATTTGTAGGCATTAGGCTTATAAAATTCTTTCCATATTGTTTTCGTATGGCTTCGCACGCCTTAACACCAGTAATTTTAGCTATTGCATACCACTCATTAGTCGGCTCAAGAGGACCTGTCAATAAATATTCTTCTTTAATTGGCTGAGGTGCATGTTTTGGATATATACAAGAACTACCTAAAAATATAAATTTACTAACCCCATATTTCAGTGAAGCATCTATTAAATTATTTTGAATTTGTAAGTTTTCCATCAAAAAATTATATGGATAATTATGATTTGCCATAATGCCTCCAACTCTCGCAGCAGCGTCTATAACTACATCAATTTTCGTTTGGCTAAATAATTCATTCACATTACTTTGTATTCGTAAATCTAACTCCTTGCTATTAAAATAAATCAGATTGTTGTATCCATTTTTTTTAAGTAATTGTAGAACTGCTGAACCTACCATTCCCTTATGTCCCGGGATATATATTTTTAAATTTTTATTCATCTTTCTATAATTTTTTTACTTTAATCAAAATATTAATTTTAAATCGATTTTAATATTTTTTTTGCCACAATAAATACAATATTTTTTTTTGAAATTGATTAAAATTTAAATGACTCAAAATACAAAAAGCGTTGAATTAATCGATTTTATGATTCAGAAATTTTGATGATTCTTTCATTAAATCGATTAAAGACAGTTTGATTATCCCCTACATTTTTATATAAGATTGTACCTGCTCCAATTTTATTGTTGTTTCCAACCACAATTGAGGGTATTGTGGCACTATTGACCCCAAACATATTCTCATTGCCTACAGTAGTGTGTCCTGAGAGTGCCACTTGGGGACTGATAAAATTATAGTTACCAATCACTGTATCATGTCCAATGGTACATCGAGAATTCAGTATATTAAAATCCCCTATTCGAACCATAGGTCCCACAGAAGCATTGTGAGAGATTAACACTCCTTCTCCTATTTTGGCAGATGGTGAAATAAGCGCAGTGGGATGAATGAGACCTGTAAATTTTGCACCCATTGCTTTGAATTTTTCTACAATTGGCCTCCTAAAAGCTACATTAGCTATACCCATCAGATAATATACATCCGGAAGAATATTGTGGTCAGATATTTTGCCCAAATAAGGTTCACTGTATTCATATCGGCTGTGGATGTTTTCATCATCATCAATGAAGCCGACTACTTCTATTTGTTCTTCCGATTGGCTTTTGTTGTAAAATCGTATATAATCCCTTACTTCGGCGGCATGTCCACCGGCTCCGATAATTAAAACATGTTTTTTCATTATCAAAAAATTTTATCTTGCAGAATAGCCCCCATCTATTACCAATTCTGTACCTGTAATCCAAGAAGAACTGTCCGATAACAAAAAAATAACCGCCGGACTAATATCTTCGGGTTTACCTATACCCATTGGGTGGAGTGCCTTGATTTTAGACAAGTTCTCTTCGGATTGCGCGTAATCCTGTTTCATAACCATTGGTGTCTGAACCACTCCGGGAGAAATGCAATTGAATCGAATTTTTCTAGGAGCGTATTCAATGGCCAAACTTTTTGAAGCGGCCAATAGAGCTCCTTTGGTGAGTCCGTAAATAGTTTTTCCACTTTCGCCCAAGTGAGCCATAACAGAGGTAAAAAAAATAATTGATCCGCCGTTGTCATTAAAATTTCCTTTCTTTAATAAATTTTTGGTTAAGAAAATAGCAGAAAAAACGTTTGTATAGATAAAGTTATCAAATTTTGATTTCGATATAGATCGAAATGGCAAAGTAGTAGAAATTCCGGCTGCATGAACAATGCCATCTACATGCCCAAACTCACTGAGTGCTTGCTCAGTAACTAGCTCTATAGAATCAGGTGACGTCAAATCCGCCTCAATTGTACAGATATAACCACCGCTGGACAATATTGTATTTTTAGTATCGCTGAGCCTATTTGTATCTCTGCCTACTATCAAAACCTTAGCCCCCATCTTACAGCAATCAATGGCTATTTGTCTGCCTATACCTGAACTACCACCGGTTATTACTATATTCTTATTTGTGATGTTAAACATTAAATTTCTATTAAATCACAAATATTGCAATTATCTAGAGTAATGATAGCGCTTGCCCAAGACATGCCCACTCCGAAACCACTCAAAAGCAGTTGTTTTTTAGATTCAAAAGAATTTTTTAATTGGGTAACAATGGTCAATGGAATCGAAACAGAAGATGTATTGCCAAAAAACTCTAAGCATGTCGGGGTTTTTGTTACATCAAGTTTAAGTTTTTTTGCCAAATAAGCGTTCATATATCTATTTGCCTGATGAAACACGAAGTAATCAATGTCTTCAGGAGCTTTTTGGGAAAATTCATATAATCTTTTAATGTCTTGCGGGATTTCTTGAATAACGAAGTTAAACACATCCGGGCCGTTCATGTAGCCGTTTTCATCGGTTCGTATGTTACCGTGTTCATCGACTACTTTTTCTGTAACGGTTTCAATAGAACTTGGGTTTCTATAGC
>JBKBNI010000006.1:0-168424 GCA_046295455.1 Thermaurantimonas sp.
CAGGCGACACAGTAGGTGACCCATTCAAAGACACTTCAGGTCCTTCGATGAATATTCTCATCAAGCTCATGAGCAGTGTCTCATTGGTAATCGCACCACACATTGCCGTAGAAGATGTTTACAATGCGGGAGATTTTATTGAATCTGCGGGACGACTCCAATCTACTATGCCAGCAGAACAGCCTCATCCTGATGCAATTGTAAATATTCAAGGCATAGGAAGTTTTTCCGTGCCGGTGCTCAATGCCGTTATAGAACAAAATGAAGACGGAAGTCTGAAAAGATGTGAATTATTGCTCGACAGAGAGGTCCTTGAGGCTTCGACAGGCATGGAGATCCACTCAAAAGTGGTCTTCATATCGAGCGTTGTACTTGCCTCTCCGGAAGATCTTACACGGTCTGATATGAAAGGATACATATCCATTTACAAAGGCAAAGACCCAGTACAGGCTCGTGTATCGGCCAGATATGACGGAGCCATCCTTCATGAGGTTCAGATTTACTTGGCTGAGTGATCATTTTGAATATGAATGTAAAAGGCGGCTTTCCGTGAAGCCGCTTTTTTTATTAATGCATTCATAATATACAGCATCTGTAACATAAATTACCTTATTTGAAAATCCCGATGGCCGTCCTTTGTCTACATAAAAATAATTTTTATGCCAACCAAACAACTTACCTCGCAGGAATTTAAAGATTACATCTTTGATTATACAACTGAAAAAGAATGGAAATACAAAGGTGCCAGGCCTGCCTTAATTGATTTTTATGCGGACTGGTGTGCGCCGTGCCGCATGGTCGCGCCAGTCTTGGAAGAGCTCTCCGAAGAGTACAAGGATAAGATTGATATCTACAAAGTAAACACCGAAGTCGAGGAAGAACTCTCGGCAGTGTTTGGAATTCAAAGCATTCCTACATTTCTTTTTATTCCGATGGAAGGACTTCCTATGATGCAACCGGGCGCACTGCCAAAAAATATATTTAAAAAAGCCATCGAAGAGCAATTGCTGCAAAATATAGAAGAATAACTCAGACAGCTTTATCTTAAATCTGTAAATCGCATTTTTGATCCATTGGAACGAATACGAAATTCGTCAAAGAATCACTGACTCCGACATTAAATTTTAGAGCAATCAAAAATCCCGGCCCTTTGAATCGATACATCAAAGGGCCTCTTTTATAATTCAAACAATATCAATACAATATCTACCAAACTAATACACTCTGCACAAGGTGACAATTATCAGGCAGATCATTCTATTTCAATAATACTTTAGCTGCCGGATTTAGCATCAACCTAAGTCGTTTCTATTTTCGCAATCACTTTCTAACTCAAATTTTAATAAAATGAGCGACTATTCCAAAGACGTAAAGCATGAAAAACTGCTTAAATGGGTCAAAAAAATGCAAGACTTGCTTAAGCCGGATCGAGTTTACTGGTGTGATGGCTCCGAAGAGGAGTACAAGGCTATCTGCGATGCTTTGGTAAAAAAAGGAACATTTATACCCCTCAACGAAGAGAAGCGTCCGGGAAGTTTTGCATGTTTCTCCGACCCTTCTGATGTGGCACGTGTTGAAGACAGAACATTTATATGCAGCCTGAGAGAAGAAGATGCTGGACCCACGAATAACTGGATGGCACCCTCACAAATGAAGGCAATCCTGCATCCTCTGTTTGATGGGGCGATGAAAGGTCGGACCATGTATGTGATTCCGTTTTGTATGGGGCCTATCGACTCGCCCTTGTCACAAATTGGAGTGCAGATTTCCGACAGCGAATACGTAGTAGTCAATATGCGTATCATGACCCGCATGGGTAAGGCAGTGGTTGACAAGTTAGGCAAAGATGGATCATTTGTAGAGGCTGTTCACACAGTGGGCGCACCTTTGAGTCCCGGTCAGGCAGATGTAAAATGGCCATGCAATCCAAAAGTAAAATACATCGTTCACTATCCCGAAGAACGCAGCATCTGGTCGTATGGGTCCGGATACGGCGGAAATGCCCTCTTGGGTAAGAAGTGCTTCGCACTGCGTATTGCATCTGTCATGGGACGCGATGAGGGCTGGCTTGCAGAGCATATGCTGATCCTTGGGGTAAAAGACCCTGCCGGCAATAAAAAATACGTGGCTGCAGCATTTCCAAGCGCCTGCGGTAAGACAAACTTTGCGATGCTCATTCCACCTAAAGGATTAGACAGCTGGGAAGTAACCACCATTGGCGACGATATAGCGTGGATACGCGAGGGTGAAGACGGTCGCTTGTATGCTATCAATCCGGAAGCAGGATATTTCGGCGTAGCTCCCGGAACAAGCGCCATTACCAATCCAAATGCCATGAAAACCATCAGTCGGAATACCATATTCACCAATGTAGGAGTGACTCCCGACGGCGATGTCTGGTGGGAAGGTATCGGCTGGCCAATGCCCGAAGGAACGATCAACTGGAAAGGAGAAGTCCACGACCCGAATTCAGGCGAACCTTGTGCCCATCCCAATGCCCGTTTTACTACACCTGCAGATCAAAATCCTGCAATTGATCCCGATTGGGAAAATCCTCAAGGAGTACCTATTTCAGCCTTTATTTTTGGTGGCCGTAGAAGTACTACAGTACCTTTAGTCTATCAGGCATTTAATTGGAATTTTGGAGTTTACACTGCTGCAACCATGGGCTCCGAAATGACTGCCGCAGCCTTCGGCCAGATTGGAAAAGTGCGTCGCGATCCCTTTGCGATGCTTCCATTTGCGGGATATCACATGGCCGATTATTTCAATCACTGGCTCGACTTCGGACGTAAACTGAGCAATCCTCCAAGAATATTTGCGGTAAACTGGTTTAGAAAAGATAAAGACGGAAAATTCCTCTGGCCGGGATTTGGCGAAAATATGCGCGTTCTTAAATGGATCTTTCAGCGCGCCAGTGGGCAAACATCTGCCGTTGAAAGTCCTATTGGCTGGATGCCCAGATACAAAGACATTGACTGGAGCGGACTCGATTACAGTCAGCAACAGTTTGAAGAAGTCATGAGAATCGACACGAAAGAATGGAAAACTGAAGTGCTTTCACATCAGGAGCTTTTTGAGACGATGTATGACACCATCCCGAAAGAATTTTTCTACATGAGAGAACTCATACTATCCAGCATCTGGCGCAAACCAGATGACTGGCATATTTAGTCATGTTGACCAGAAAAGCCCGGCTTTAATGCCGGGTTTTTGATTTAAAACCCATTCACATCATCCATCATTAAAGGCCGAGCTACTCAAACTAAAATGCCATGTGCACGCCAAATACAAAGTGGGAGGTTGGAACGTTGTGGGGTGTGTTTTAAATAACTTTTTACGTTCCCTCGTCGTTACAAATGTCGCTTAGGTTGCGAAATTTGACTTGGCAAATAAATTCCATGGAGATTAGCGAGCACCTTTCAAACATCTTAAAAACCCTCCCCGAACGACCGGGAGTGTACCAGCACATTGACAAGGAAGGCACTATCCTCTACATTGGTAAAGCAAAAAATCTAAAGAAAAGAGTCTCCTCCTACTTTCAGAAAGATCATGGGAGCAGTAGGCTTACACTACTTGTGCGAAAGGTAGCTGACATTCAGACCATTGTAACGGATACTGAATTTGATGCCCTTTTATTGGAAAATAACCTGATCAAAAAATACCAACCTCGTTACAACATCAATTTAAAAGATGATAAAACGTATCCGTGGATTTGCATTACCAATGAAGAGTATCCACGCATCTTTCCGACCCGGAAAAAGGTAAACGACGGGTCATCCTACTACGGGCCCTATGCATCCGTCAAAGTAATGCGCACAGTACTTGAATTGATCAGGACACTCTATCCGGTCAGAACCTGTAAAATGTATATGACCGAGCAAGGGGTGCAATCGGGTAAATACAAACTCTGTCTGGAATATCATATGGGCAACTGTAAAGGCCCCTGCGCCGGCCTGCAGTCCAAAGAAGAATACAATCGCGAAATAGAGGGCGCCCGTCATTTGATAAAAGGCCATCTGAACATCGTAAAACAAATCCTGACCGATCAGATGCACTCCCTGGCTGCAACGCTTCAATTTGAAGAGGCACAAAAAACCAAAGAAAAACTCGACGCCCTGCTGCGCTATCAGGCCAAATCCAGTGTGGTCGATTTCAACATAAAGGAGGCAGATGTATTTGCAGCGGTCAGTGCTGCCGAATATTGCTATGTCAACTACCTCAAAATCGTGGATGGAGGAGTTGTGCATAGTCTGTCGGAAGAATTCAAAAAAAAGATTGACGAAACAGAGAGCGAAATACTCGAGCTCGCGATACCTCACTTCCGAAAACTCTTTGAATCAGAGGCTCCTTTGATTATTACATCGCACCCCGTTGATCTTCAGCTCCCCAATGCTAAAATCCTCACACCCGTACGCGGGGACAAGCGCGAATTGGTAAACCTAAGCCTCAAAAATGCCGGATATCACCGCCTCGAACGGCTGAAAAACCTCCAAATCACCGACCCTGATAGCCATATCCATCGGCTGATGCAGCAGATGAAAGCCGACCTGAATCTCGATCAAGAGCCCCGTCACATCGAGTGTTTTGACAATTCAAACATCATGGGCACAAATCCTGTGAGCGCCTGCGTGGTGTTTCGAAATGGTAAGCCGAGCAAAAGTGAATACAGACATTTTAATGTAAAAACAGTCGAAGGTCCAGACGATTTCGCTACAATGCGCGAAATTGTGTACCGGCGCTATAAGCGATTGCTGGACGAAGACCAGCCGCTACCCCATCTCATCGTGATCGATGGAGGCAAAGGGCAGCTCAACGCTGCCTGGAGCAGCCTAAAAGAACTGGGTATTGATCGCAAAGTACGCATCCTGGGTATAGCCAAGCGACTTGAAGAATTATACTTCCCCGGAGATCCCCTGCCATTGATGCTCAATAAAAAATCCGAGACCTTAAAAGTGCTCCAGCAACTCAGAGACGAGGCACACCGATTTGGATTAAAACATCACCGCAAGCGCCGAATCAGCACAGCCTTAAAAACAGAACTAACAGAAATTCCGGGAGTCGGAAGGTCCACAGAAGAAACCCTGATAAAAAAGTTTGGGAGTCTTTCAAAAATAAAAGCCTTAAACATAAATCAATTGGAAAAAGTCGTGGGTAAATCAAAAGCCCAAAAAATTTTTTCATACTTTCATGGCGAAAATGCAGACAAGCCTCAATGACTCTCCGAAATTGTATTTGTTTTTTGGTCTTTGCCGCATATTTCTACTCATATTGTCAAAATCCTGGTATTGGATTAGCGCTTAGCGGGGGAGGTGCGCGTGCTTTGGCGCATGTGGGTGTCTTGCAGGTTATAGACTCTGCAGGCCTGCAGCTAGGTTATATCGCCGGTACAAGCATGGGTGCAGTGATAGGTGCATTCTATGCAATGGGCTATTCAGGCCATCAGATTCAGCAGATCATGAAGGCAGTTGATTGGCAGGCAGTAAGCGATAACAAGGTGCAGCGAAAGAACTTGTCATATTTTGACCGAAAGCAGTCCGATCGCTACCTCTTGAGCCTCCCTATCACAGAGACAGGGATCACTATACCTGCCGGCATTAATTATGGCTATTTCATCCTTCAGAATTTATCGCGTCTGACGGTAAGTCATCCAGGTTATCAAGACTTCCGATCACTTCCGATCCCCTTCGTTTGCACGGGTACAGACATCGAAAGCGGTCTGCTCAAAGAGTTTGAGGAGGGGATTCTGAGCGATATTCTTCGTGCCAGCACGGCTTTTCCGAGTATATTCTCTCCCTATGAGATCGATGGCCGACTGTATGTCGATGGGGGGGTGATGGACAATCTTCCCATTCATCTACTGACAAAGAGAGGCGTGCAGTACATCATTGCTTCTGACGTTCAGAATCCTGCCTATACAAAAAATCAGCTTACTTCAATCAATAAAATTCTTGAGCAAGCGGCCACATTTGCCAGTCAGAGAGCCTATGATGATTATATCTGCAATGCCCAGATCCTGATACAGCCCAAAATGAATGAGGCCGGGCTGCTGAGTTTTGAGTACATGGACAGGCTGATCCAGGAGGGACGAAAAGTGGCAATGCAGTACTGGGATACACTTGTTGCTCTGGCACAGAAATACCCTCGCACTACCCCATATAAAAAGGAATTGCCTCCTGAGAGCATTTATGTGGCCAATGTCAGAATTACCGGACCATCTGACATTAACGATCAATATATTTACAAGAAACTGGGTATTCGTAAAAATGAAAAAATATCCATCCAGAAAGTTCATTCTTTCATGGACCAGATTTATGGACGCAAAAATCACGAAATCATCAAATACGATTTGTATCCCATCACAGATACTTCCTATTCCTTAAATTTTTATTTCAAGTCATTTAAATACAATCAGTATTTGAGGTTGGGTGTTCATTTTGACTCAGATTTTGGTAGTGCCTTTTTGTTCTCTTTTTACAAAAAAAATCTCCTGTTTAGCAACTCGTTTCTGAATGTTGATCTCATACTGGGAGACAATCCCCGAGGTAATTTTATCTATTTTGCTGATAGAGGAGCTATACCGACCCTGGGGATCAGAGGCCAGTTTAATACCTTCAGAACACAATTGTTTGACGACGGAAGGCCTGTTAATTTCATAAATTATTTCGAAACGGGAGGGGATCTGTTTATACAATCGGTAATCAACAGATCGTTTTTAATTACCGGAGGTATTCAGACTGAATATTTTAATTTGACTCCCACTCAGCCCGGTGATCCGTTGATACGCGATCATCTTTTGTATTTAAATTATTTTGGACAGATTCAATATGACAATCTCAACCAAATTTTTAAGCCTCAGAAAGGTTCAAAATTTGAATTTACAGCCAGGGTGCTCTCACGTACCGAGCGGTATGAAGTCTTTATCAGACCGACAACTGTCTTGAGCGGTATGTTTATGCAGTCGATCGGATATGGCAGTGTCGGAATCAACCTTACGCTTCAATCTACCCTGTCATTTGGCAGCAATCAGTTTTTTCCCTATCGGGTATACATGGGAAGTTTTGGAAACAATTATTTTCAGCATATTTACAAATTTGCCGGATATCGTTTTATGGAGTTTTCGGGGCGCCAAAATGCCATAGTTCGTGGGGAGTTTTTCTTTAAAACCACTCCAAACCAATACGTCACTATTACATATAATGTCGGAAAAATTGGTGAAGAAATCAATGATCTGATCACAAATCTCATTTTGGATGGTTTTGCTATCACATACAGCGTAAATACTCTGATTGGCCCTATTGAATTTTCACTCATGCGAAACAGTGTTACATCACGTGCCTTGGGGTATGTATCTGTGGGCTACTGGTTTTAATTAAAAACATACTTCTATGAATTCAATTGTTAAGAAACATTCCGGTTTTTTTTACCTCCGTTATGTCTTTTTGTTATTATTCGGGATCTATGCCCTATTAGTACAATCTAATAATCCCAGGACACTCGTTTACACTCTTGGTATAACCTGGTTGGTAGTAGCGTTTATTACAGGCTTGATGTTTTATTTTAAAATCACAAAAAAGAAATTCTCTCTTGTTTATTTGGTTTTTCTGTTCATTGATCTAATTATTGCTGGTATTTTATTGTACAAATCTGAATTCATTGCAACTCACTTTGCAAAATTCATTGGGATACTCGCCATAATCATGTCATTTTCGCTCATCGTGTACCGCTCGAAAAACGGTAGCAATATGGGACTATATGTGATGATGACCTTTATATTTATTTTTGGTTTTTTTCTGTTTTTTGATTCATTTGTGTCAGATGTTTTTACATCTTATCTGATAGCTATTTTTTTTACAATAGTTGGTTTAATGGGAATTCTTTTTACTGCCAGGATTCACCTCAATGAAAATAGAAAAATACCTGGAAAAGACAATAGTTAAACTGTATACGTACATGCAAATTTGACTATTGCTACTTTTGACCAAAACTCACAAATCCACTGTTCTGACATGTACACACACACCCGGAAGCAGGCCGAGGAAGTAATAAATCAGTGTTTTCAACTGTATTCCAAGAAACTACTTGATTATGGCACGGCCTGGCGGATTCTGAGACTGCCATCACTCACAGACCAGATCTACATCAAAGCGCAGAGAATCCGGAACATCGAGGAGAAAAAAAAACAATTGGTAGTCGATAGTATCGAATCTGAATTCATCGGGATTGTTAACTATTCCATCATTGCGCTTATTCAGCTAGAACTCGGTGTGGCCAACCAAGCGGATATAGACCTCAAAACGGCAGAAGAACTCTTTTTGAAAAAATCTGAAGAAGTACTCAACCTGATGGATCAGAAAAATCATGACTACGGAGAAGCCTGGCGTGACATGAGAATATCGAGTTATACCGATATGATTTTGCAAAAATTATTGAGAATAAAACAAATAGAGCAAAATCAAGGTGGCACCATAGTATCTGAAGGCCTGGATGCAAACTACATGGATATGGCCAACTATGCTATTTTTGCTCTGATTCGACTAAAAGAAGAAAAAAAAGTCTGAGATGAGGTATCTGGTTTGGGGGGTTCGCCTTTTTGTAGGAATATTATTTATTTTCTCCGGATTGGTAAAACTGAATGATCCGATGGGATTCGGATTTAAGCTGGAAGATTATTTTGCAGCTGATGTTCTCAATTTGCCAATTTTTGCTCCGTATTCCCTTGCCATAGCCATAGTCATTGTGACCTTCGAAATCGTTCTGGGTATCATGCTGATTCTTGGATATAAATTAAAATTTACGCTGTACTCTCTGCTCGCGATGATTGTGTTCTTTACTTTCCTTACTTTTTACTCGGCCTATTTTAATAAAGTAACAGACTGCGGTTGCTTTGGGGATGCCATACCCCTGACGCCATGGCAATCGTTTGGAAAAGATGTGATTCTGCTGGTAGGGATCGTTGTTTTACTGATTTTCCGGTCCGAAATAAAACCCATTGTATCCAACCGTTTTTCTGCAGGCATCACTGTACTGGCGATCATAGCCTCTCTTGCCACGGCGAGATATGTGCTTCGCCATCTGCCATTTATTGATTTCAGACCTTATGCTGTCGGCAAGAGCATCGTCGAAGGCATGAAAACAGCGGAGGAACTAGGTCTGGAGTCACCTAAATTTTTAACCGTTTATACTCTCAACAATGTAAAGACAGGGGAAATGCGGGAGGTCAACAGCGATGAATATATAACCGGTCGGTGGTGGGAGAAAGATGAATGGGAAATTATCAGTGACAAGACCAGAACTATAAAAGTACGAGACGGTTATGAACCCCCCATTCATGATTTTAAAATTGTCCTTCACGGAGAGGACATCACAGACAAAATATTGTCGGAGGAGCGATTAATGCTGGTTGTGATGTATGACATCAACAAAACCGATCTTAGTAACTTTTATAAAATCAATGAATTGGCTGAGTACGCTGAAAAACATGGCGCCAGAGTTTTGGGACTGACGGGGAGTTCAGAGTTGGATTTTGAGCCTGTAAGACACGAGGTGCAGGCAGCTTTTCCGTGGGCGACATGCGATATGACTACCCTGAAGACAATGATCCGGTCAAACCCCGGAGTTATCATTCTAAACTCCGGAGTTGTAACGGCCAAGTTTAGTCACCGGGATGTTCCCTCTGTGGAAAAGGCCCGGGAGAGTTCGTTGTTTTAAGGTTTTACAGTGGTGGTTCAGCGTGTATTCAGAAGGTTGGTTTACAGTCTGTCCATACTTTGGGGTGTGGCTACGTTGGTTTTCGTGATTTTTTATTTATTGCCGGCAGATCCCGCCCGAATGATGACCGACCAGCGCGAGGATCAGAAGCAGTTGCATGCTCTTCGCATTCAATACGGACTCAATTTACCGGTGATATACCAATATGGGCTTTATCTGAATGATATGCTACCTGTGAGCTACTACGATGATGAGTCGGACATTCCTCTGCTAAATATTAGCCAGCGAAGTATGCGCTACACGGCCTTAATCTCTCTAGGCCGTGAAAAAAAAATT
This sequence comes from Thermaurantimonas sp., assembly GCA_046295455.1. GTDB lineage: Bacteria > Bacteroidota > Bacteroidia > Flavobacteriales > Schleiferiaceae > Thermaurantimonas. Next base: position 10,048 of record JBKBNI010000006.1, read on the forward strand.
GTCCTAAAGTGGCCTTATCTGCGTCAGAGTTTTCAGTTTAAAGGGGCTGAGGTTTCTGCGATTATCCTTTCGCGGCTGAAGAATACCATAATCCTTGCGATCTCTGCTTTTCTCATAGCCATTACAGTAGGCATTGTATTCGGACTGGTTGCTGGCTTTTTTCAGAATTCATTTATAGACAGAGGGATAACACTGTTGTCTACCGCGGGTATGGGCTTGCCCTCCTTTGTAAGTGCCATATTAGCTGCCTGGATTTTTGCCTCTCTCCTACATCGCTACACAGGGCTGAACATCACCGGAAATCTTTGGGAGTGGGACGATCTGGGAGAGTCCAGGCATATGCAGCTGAAAAATTTGATACTGCCGGCTTTTACATTGGGAATCAGGCCGCTGAGCATAATCACTCAAATGATGCGCAGCGCATATCTCGATCAATCGACTATGCCATATGTGCTTACCGCTAAAAGCAAAGGGCTCACCCGTAAGCAAATCGCCTTTCGCCATATTTTACCTAATGCGCTCAATCCGGTGGTGTCTGTAGCTTCATCATGGATGGCTACAATGCTTGCAGGTAGTGTGTTTGTAGAATACATATTCGGGTGGAATGGTATCGGAAAGCTGGTAGTAGAATCGGCCAACACGCTTGACTTTCCAGTATTGATAGGTTGTGTGCTGTGCTTTTCCTTTATTTTTATTTTGGTAAATATGCTTACGGATTTGATCTATAGATGGTTAGATCCTACGATCGACTACATTTAACAGGGGGGTGATTTTTACGTATCCAAAGTAAGCTCCCAATGATCGATGGTACAGCAATGTTGGCAGCCCAGACCAAAGTGATGGATGATAGAATGGTCCAGTCGTTCAGATGTAGCTGATTAAGTAATATAATCCCCATGGCGCCCTTTACAATCGGGTCAAATGCTAAAATCGTCGGCAAATAGCTGGCTAGTGAATAATAAAAAGCTACAAACAGCCATATTTCAAAAAAAGATAAATCTTCAGATGCTAAAGACATAAGTAATAGAGTCATTTGGCTTGTATATATCACAAATTTTAGAGCAGAAATGCCAATCCATTTCAACTTATTGATATCAGACACCTTAATACGAAGAAAAAGCTGAAAATAGTTCTTTCCTTGAATACTGATATTGCTGATATATGGGATAAACAGTTCAATGTTCCAATAGATTAAAAAATAAGTAATTACGACAATGGTGAAGAGAAAAATATGCCAATCTTTGAGAAAAAAAATATTGTGATCGGTGAAAAGCAGTATAGTTGCAATGAGTCCTATTATGTTGCGAGCAACCTTCTTAACCGTTCGAAAGTGAAAAGCTAGCAAAAATCCCTTTACCCGAGAGATAGGGGCATCAAACTGTCGCATCTTCCCACCGTATTCTCCGATGTTATTGGGTGTGATAAACCCCAAAGACATTGAAATCAGGTGATGATAAGCATAATGGGAGAGCCTTAGCTTATGACTGCCTTTTGAGATCAATGCCCACAGATATACATCTAAGAAAAAGTTCAGAAACGATAGTAATACAAAAGGTAAGATCGTATAGAGATTACGAATATTTTTAACCCATATTTCAGGTCTAAAATCCGATTCATTCAGTCGTCTGAAAAGGATATACATACAAGCAATTACGACGGCATATTTTATCGAAATGTTGACTTCCTTACGGCGTATGAATGCAAAGGACTTTTCGAAATATGGAAGGAGGGAGTCCCCTATTTTAATCGTCATAGAAATGAGTATTTATATAGAGATTTCTACGATGGATTTTTGGAGATCACTTAAAAAGTCAAAAGATTTATTTGGTTTCCACAGATGATAATTCATTGAAAAATGATTTGCGATGTGTCTGAAATTATAAGTGTGCGGGGTAGCTTGATACGGATAAATTTCAGGGAATTTTTCCGGGCCGGGGATCATTTCAAATATCTTACCTCTACGATTGTTAAAAATAAAAACGGTGAGATTTTCTGGTATGGGATTATGCCAGAGGCCATTGACATCGTATAAAAACGAAAGATCTCCCAAAAGGCTCCATACCTTTTTGCTTGTGGCTATGGCCATACCTACGGCCGTAGAGAGGCTTCCATCAATGCCGGCAGTTCCGCGGTTACCGTATAGATTGACATGATAAGGCCGGGGTAATTTTAGGTATTGGCGCACGATGCTGCTGTTGCCCAGTACGATAAGTGCATCTTGCGCGGCAGCAGCTTTAGCCAGTGGCAAATAAAAATGCTGACATTCATCGTCGAGTTTTTGGAGAGTCATTTCCTCAGCCTTAGCATCGGAAGTGCGCCAGAGGGTTGCAAAGCTTTTGTCAACACAAGTGGTACCAGATTTAATCTCTTCAAGCCCTGAAATACCGGGCTTTCGGAAGAGGCGCACCTTTTTTCCGAAGGTATCCGGCTCGTAATTAATTTGCTCGATATGCCAGTGGACGAGGTTTTGTATGGTGCGCAGATAATTTTTCAGAGGTTTGTGGGTTATTTCTCCCCCTATGGTAATCACCAGCTGCGGCTTAGGGAGGGGGGAAGTTTCAATTTGATTGAAGTGAGTCACACACAGAGCTGGATTCAGATTGCTCAAGCCTCCGCTTACCAGGAGCAACCCTTTGTCGTAGAGTATTTGTTGAAGGTCTTCGGGTATAGAGCCAGGGGCACACTGACCAGCCACGATCATGACGTTCTCGAATGAACTTATATCCGGAAGTTGATCTTCATTAGGAGGTTCAGAGACTGTAGGCAGTTCAAAAGGTAAAGCGGAAAATGATCGGTGCAGATACAGAGGTTCATCGTAGTGCACATTGATGTGTACGGGTCTTTGAATGGTCTGAAGGGTGCTATGAATATCAGAAAGTACTGACTTCAGATGATTTTCTGTCAATGTTGGGGATAGAGACCAAAAAGCTTCGACGTGGCGACCAAACAGATGATGCTGATAGATCGTCTGACCATCCCGTGCTGTAATGAGTCGTTCGGGTCTGTCGGCGGTGATGGCTACTAAGGCCACCGACCGAAAGTAGGCTTCGCACATGGCGGGCAGATAGTTGGCCGCTGCGGTACCTGATGTGCATACAAGGGCCACCGGCATCCGTGTGATATCTGCTATGCCGATGGCTTTGAATCCGGCTGAGCGTTCATCTACGACCGAATGTAGTCGGACCTCGGGGAAATTTTTACATAGAGCTACTAACAGGGGCGCATTTCGCGAGCCGGGACTAATGACCACATCTTTGATACCTGCCCGGGTAAGGATGTGCAGAAGCCAGTTTGTGAGGTCAAATTGGTCAATCGGAGTCATCACACCAGTACACTCAGCAAAGTTTGCATTTTGAGTTCGGTCTCGCGCCATTCATCTTCCGGATTGGAATCGGCGGTGATACCCGCTCCTGCATAGAGTTCGACATGCTCGTGAAAGACTTCCATACTTCTCAGGTTTACAAAGAAATCCGCATGCTCGATGTTCCAAAATCCGAAGAACCCGGTATAGAAACGCCTGTCATAACCTTCAAATCGGGTGATGAATTCCCTTGCTTTGGAATGGTGACTCCCCAATACGGCGGGAGTGGGGTGAAGTTGTAAAGCGAAGGTAAGCATATTGGGGCGCGACGGCACTTTGCCACTTATATCGGTTCGAAGATGTTTCACCGGGCCGGCCTGGATTTCGTAAGGTCCCTTTTTCTGTATATCTGTTGCACCAAATTTTTGTTTAAAAATATCGATGATATAATCAGTTACAATTTTTTGTTCATTTAGTTCTTTATCTCCCCACCCCGATGGATCGAGAGTGAGCCGTGTACCTGCAAGACTCATACTGGCAATGGTCTTCTCATGTCCGTGCAAAAGCCGTTCAGGAGTGGCTCCCATCCAGCAGCCGGTTTCGGGGGTACAGACCATAAAGACCATGGCGTCGGGATACCGCCGGCACAGTTCATAGTAGGTAGCTACATAGGATATATCCCTGGCTGGATATGAGGCTTTGCGCGATAAAACCACTTTGGTAAAAATCGAAGAATCAAATTGCTTCAAAGCCTTTTCTACCAGGGCGATAAAGTCTTTTTTCGCAGTCAATCGGCCGTCGGAGGAAATTGGAAGAATTTTTTTCAACTCCCGATCCAGAATTTGAATGTCCGATGCCGGTTTTTTTTCAATGGCCTTAAACAGGTGCAATCTGGCTTGTGCATTAAAACCTGCAAAAACAAAGACCGGCTGCTCCGTTGAGGGAATGTGGTAAGAATCGGCCTCGCCGAGCTTTATCAATTCTGGCTCCTGAAAACCAGGTTTGCGATACAACACGAATGGGTACACCTTCACTCTTACTTACCGAGAAAAACGGGTGGACGTTTTTCTAAAAATGCTCTAACACCTTCCTTGTAATCATGGGTGGTACCTGCCTGGGTTTGCAGCTCGTCTTCCAGTTTTAGCTGTGTAACCAGATCATTGGTCGCCGACTTATTGAGCGCTTTTTTGGTGAGTCCTAACCCGCGGGTTGGCATTTTCGCCAATGTTTTAGCAATGGCATACGACGCATCGGAAAAGTCCGCATCGTCAAATACCTTGTAGATCATCCCCATGGCTTCGGCCTCGTCAGCAGACACTTTATCGCCGAGCATCATCAGCGCAGATGCTTTACCTAAGCCGATCAATCTGGGAAGCGTAAATGTGCCACCGCTGTCCGGAATTAGACCTATCTTGCTGAATGCCTGAATGAAAGAAGCTGACCGCGCAGCTACGACCACATCGCCTGCCAGAGCTATGTTTGCCCCGGCTCCGGCAGCTACTCCGTTGACCGCTGAGACGATTGGCTTCATGCATTGGCGCATTTTCAGAATTACAGGATTATAGTGTTCACTCACGATTCTGGTGAGTTCAGGCCCGTTGGGATCAATGGCTTCGGCCAGGTCTTGGCCTGAGCAGAAGGCTTTACCCCGGCCGGTGATGTATACAGCCCGGACTTCCGCAGTGGTTGCCGCCTTGTCGAGCTCAGCTTGAAAGGCCAGTGCCATTTCGCGCACAAAAGCGTTGTACTTATCAGGTCTGTTGAAAAAAATAGAGAGAACCCCGTCCGAAAATTCCGTTTGAATGTAGTTTGACATGGCTGCTTGAATTTTTTTATTCTATACCTGTTACTTCTACATTGGGGGCTATTTTTTTGACAAGGCCCTGGAGCACTTTTCCGGGTCCGACCTCAGTAAAGGAAGAAGCCCCGTCAGCGATCATATTTTGAATGGTCTGTGTCCATCGAACCGGTCCGGTTAGTTGCGCCATCAGATTTGCTTTGATGGTCTGAGGATCGGTATGAGGCAAGGCATCGATGTTTTGAAAAATAGGACAAACAGGTTTGTGAAAGGTGGTGGATTCTATGGCACTTCCGAGCTCTTCAGCTGCAGGCTGCATAAGCGGAGAGTGAAAAGCCCCGCCTACCGGAAGCAGCAGTGCTCTTTTGGCTCCGGCGGCTTTCAGGGCTTCACAGGTCTGCTTCACTGCTTCCAGCTCCCCGGAAATAACCAACTGCCCGGGGCAGTTGTAATTTGCCGGTACCACGACACTCCCGTTTTGTGTGCAGATCTCTTCTACCACCGAATCATCCAGTCCTAGCACGGCTGCCATTGTGGACGGAACGGCGTCACAGGCCTTTTGCATGGCAAGGGCTCTGGCATATACCAACCTCAGCCCATCTTCAAATCGGAGTGCTCTCGCAGCCACAAGTGCCGAAAATTCACCCAGAGAGTGACCGGCCACCATGTCGGGAGCGAAAGATTCCATAGTAAGAGCCAATACGACACTGTGCAAAAAAACCGCGGGTTGTGTTACCCGGGTTTGTTTTAAGTCTTCTTCCGAGTCCGAAAACATTATATCCGTGATTCTAAAGCCGAGAATTTCATTGGCCTGTTCAAACAGGTTCATGGCATCGGAATGACTTCGGTACAGGGACTCTCCCATGCGCGGGTGTTGGGAGCCCTGACCAGGAAATATATAGGCTTTTTTCATAAATCGAGAATGATTGGGGCTAAAATAATGCATTTATTCGCCGTAGTATTCCACAGCGTTATTTTCGGTTTCATCGAGGCGCACGCAGTGAAGCGTAGCCCCCCTCATGGCAATTAAAGGCTGTAGAATATTCCAGATTTCAATGGCGATGATTTCAGTGCTGCACATTTTCCCCCGAAGAAAATCGACATCCATGTTTAGATTTTTGTGATCCAACTTGTCAATGACATGGGTGCGTATCAGCTCTTTCAGGTCGACAAGATTCATCACAAATCCTGTGTCCGGATTGATTTCTCCTTTGACCGTTACGGTAAGGGTGAAGTTATGACCGTGAAAATTTTTGTTGGCACACTTACCAAAGACCTCTTCGTTTTGTGATTCCGTCCAATTTGGATTGTACAGCTGGTGCGCTGCACTGAATCGTTCCTTTCGCTGAATGTAGATCATCCGAGATTCTTACAACATTTTGGTGGCAAAAGTACACGCTCCAACCTTACCGGCCTTGAAGTGAAACATTATTCCTCCTGACTTACGGAGCTAATCAGGCCTGTTGGCCAGGGTATTCCGGATACTTGCGAGGCCAACCTTAACCGGGTAATAAAAAATTTTCTGCACCACTTGTCGGAGGAAATAAAAATTTTTTATTCCTTTGTAATCATGAAATCTGTAAGACGCACAAAAAATATTTGGATGTATAAGGGGATGAATAATTGTCCCGGATACCCCATTGTGCGCCCTATGGATATTTAGAAAGCGGAATTAATCAAAAATAAAAAATCAAAGGGCGCCAAACAGGTGCCCTTTTTAATTTTTATATAGCCTATGACGCACGTAATCGAAAAAACCCGGGTTTACACGCCTGAATCTTTGGGAGTAAAGGGCGGTGAGGCTCATATTTCGCTGATCAGGGTCTTGCAAATTATTGAGGACGAGTTCAAAGACCGGCTTCACGAGCTGGAAGCCAGGCGAGGCAAGCGACTTAAAATCACGGATGTAGAGCTTCAGAATCAAATGACAGCATCTGCATTAGAGCCACTTGTGGTGCGGTCGTATGTGTACAGGCGGGATAAAAAAGGCAACTTTGAAGTACGCGTATTTGTACACTCTCAACGTAAAAACACCGAGAGTCGCATCGCCAAAGCAACCTACATGCTTGGTGCAGCCGAGGTTTGACCGAGCGCCTTACGGGCGCCCTCAGGGCTGCTCGCCCCAATACCAACCCTCATAAAACCATCCGAGTCGATGTGGAGAAGGTCTACGGACTGGAGGGTATTAGCCAGCTCGGGATTCCAGAAGGTACGACATCGAATATAGTTTTCTGTATACCCCTGAATGTATCCCTGCCGGTTTTCAGTTTCCCAAAGTACAATGCGATTTGTGCCGATCTGCGATTCATAAAATGCGCGCTGTAATTTCGAAGAAAGTGTGCGCAGCATTTTGTTTCTCACTTTCCGTATGTGCATTGGCACCTTTCCGGGCAGCGCAGAGGCAGGTGTATTGTCGCGTTCCGAATAGGTGAATACGTGCAGGTACGATATAGGTAGTGCCCGGATGAAGTCATATGTTTCCATGAAACAATCGTCCGTCTCTCCGGGAAAGCCGACGATCACATCCGCCCCGATACAGGCATGAGGCATGAGTTTTTTGATTAGCCGGACGCGCTCATCGTACAACTCTCGGCGATACCTGCGTCGCATGAGTCCGAGAATGTGATTGCTCCCGCTCTGCAGTGGGATGTGAAAGTGAGGCACAAAGAGTCTGCTGTCCGACACAAATTCGATGATATCCTCACTTAGCAGATTGGGCTCGATGCTCGATATACGAATCCGGTCGATTCCCTCTACTGAGTCGAGAGCTTTAATTAAATCAAGAAAAGTATGCTCATGTTTTTTATTCCCAAATTCCCCTTTACCATAGTCTCCTGTATTTACTCCGGTCAGCACAATCTCGCGAATGTTTTGTCTGGCTATCTCTTGTGCACTTTTTACGATGTTTTCCAGGGTATCGCTTCGTGAAATACCCCTGGCTAACGGGATGGTACAATACGAACATTTGTAGTCGCATCCATCCTGTATCTTGAGGAAGGCGCGTGTCCGATCTCCTGCACTGTAGGAGCTGATGAATGTGTGGGCCTCCGATATTTCGCAAGAGTGGACAGTGCCCTTGTCGCTTTTCTTAAGGTCATGAAGATATTGAAGGATGTTAAACTTTTCCGTAGCACCCAGTACCAGATCAACTCCCGGTATAGAGGCCACCTCATGAGGCTTAAGTTGTGCATAGCAACCAATGATTGCAATGATTCCTTCAGGATTGGCTTTCGAAGCGCGTTTTACAATCAGGCGTGTTTCGTCGTCTGCATTTTGAGTGACAGAGCATGTATTAATAACGTAAACATCTGCCGGCTCATCAAATGAGACCTTCACAAATCCGTTTTCCTCAAAATCGCGTGCTATGGTGGATGTCTCCGTAAAATTAAGTTTGCAGCCTAATGTGTGAAAAGCTACTGTCCGTCTTCTATCCTTCATGAGTACAAAGGTACGTATGCACCTCATTTGGTTGGCATTCATTGTATTATCCAGCTTTGGTTTATTAACCAATTGTAAAGATCCGGATTCCCGAAAGTCAGCAAAGTCTGTGTTCCGATACAATGAATCTGCGGGCATCACCTCGCTTGATCCGGCTTTTGCGCGTGCTCAAAACAATATCTGGGTCGTGCATCAGCTGTACAATACCCTTTTGGAATATGACAACCAGCTGAATATAAAGCCCTCTTTGGCCACTGCATGGGTAGTAAGCAGTGACGGACTTGAATACCGATTTAAATTAAGAACAGATGTCTATTTCCATGCCAATACAATCTTTTCGCCGGATACCACACGACGGATGACCGCTTCAGATGTAATGTACAGTTTACAGCGACTGGCTTCACCTCAGCTGGCCGCACCCGGCGGCTGGACGATGCAGTTTGTTTCGCAGATACAGGTGGTCCGGGACGACAGCCTACTTATACGTCTGAAAGAGCCTTTTCCTCCATTTTTAGGGATTCTGACAATGAAGTATTGCAGCGTTGTTCCTTCCGAGATAGCAAGCATGCCCATTGATTGGCTAAGCAAAAATCCGATTGGCACCGGACCGTATTTTCTGAAAGTTTGGGAGGAAAATGAGGTGATGATCCTGCGGAAAAACCAGGCCTACTTCGAAACTGATAGCCAAAATCAACCGCTACCGTATCCAGAAGGAGTAAAAATTACATTTATCACCGACAAACAAAGTGCATTTTTAGAGTTGCTCAATGGAAGAATTGATATGTTAAGTGGCCTTGATGCATCGTACAAAGATGAAATTCTCACCCGAGAAGGAGTACTCGCAGAGAAGTACCGTCAGAGATTTGTCTTACAAAAAGCGGATTATCTCAACACCGAATACCTTGCCTTCAACATTGAGAAGGCAAAAGCTGAAAACCTGCCCTGGGCAGATCCCAGGGTGCGCCTGGCTATTAATTTTGCCATTGATAAAGAAGCGATAAGTATCCACCTTCGGAACGGCGCCGGCCGTCCGGCACGACAGGGTTTTATACCTCCCGTATTAAATCCTTTGTCAAAATACCGCGAAAAGTCTGAAGCGGAGATAGCCATCGAGCTCCTCCGGGAAGCTGGATTCTACCAACTGACACCCTCACCTGTGCTCACACTCAGCACTACTGCGTCGTATGCAGATATGGCTGAACTCATTCAGCAAAATCTGGCTAAAGTGGGAATCCGCCTCCGTGTGGACGTGCTTCCGCCATCTACACTCAGGCAAAACATCGCTGCCGGTAGTGTGCTCTTCTATCGAGGCAGCTGGATTGCAGACTATGCCGATGGTGAAAATTATTTAAGTCTCTTTTATTCCGGCAATATGCCGCCTTTTGGACCAAATTATTCAAGGTATTCTGACATCCGCTTCGACTTGAAATACCAAAAATTGAAAAACATCAGCACACAGAACGAGAGATGGCAGATAATAGCTGAATTGGATTACTTTCTAATGCAGGAAGGTGCCGTGATACCTCTGATGTACGACCAGGTCATTCGACTGGTGAGACGCGACATGGGCCACCTGGAAGTCAACCCCCTTAATCTGCTTGAGCTTCGAAGTCTTCACATGCAGTAATCAAGCATCCTGCCGGCACCGGTGACCAGAGGAAATGCGCTAAAGACAACCACATACACCTCTCCCATCATATTATCTTTGACCGCATAAATAAATTATAAAAGAATGAAATTTGGTGTAGTTGTGTTTCCGGGGAGCAACTGTGATGAAGACATGGTGTATGTGCTTCGGGATATTCTTGGTCATACTGTAGTAAAACTGTGGCACAAGGATCACGATCTGCAGGAGGTAGATATGGTGATTATTCCCGGAGGATTTTCTTATGGCGACTATCTCCGCAGTGGGGCTATAGCTCGTTTTTCTCCAATTATGAATGAAATCATCGAATTTGCAGGCAGGGGAGGCTACGTCTTTGGAGTGTGCAATGGATTTCAGATCCTATGCGAAGCCAAACTGCTGCCGGGGACTCTCATGCACAATACCTCTCATAGATTTATTTGCAAAAATCAATACATCATCCCCGATAATAATGCATCTCCGATCAACGCGGGAATATCACTCGACCGCGTACTTAAAATACCCATCGCTCATGGCGAGGGAAACTATTATGCCGATGCGGAGGTCATAAAGCAATTGGAAGACCATGCGCAAGTCCTCTTCCGCTATTGTGACAAGGACGGCAACGTGATCCCTGAAGCCAATCCAAACGGCTCAATCAACAACATCGCCGGGGTGACCAACACCCGGCGCAACATTTTCGGCATGATGCCACATCCTGAAAGGGCTGCTGATCCGGAACTCGGAAATACAGACGGCAGATTGATCTTTGAAAGTCTTCTGAATCACTGTTTTTCGGAAGTCAAATAAATATGAGCCGTGAGGCTAAGGTTATATGGATGACAGGTCTGTCAGGCGCCGGTAAAAGCACACTGGCCTATGCCGTCAGTAGCTATTTCAGAGGTATTCACAAACCTTGTGTAGTGCTGGATGGAGATGTTCTTCGCAGGGGGATTAACAAGGATTTAGGTTTCAGTGAATCAGACCGATTTGAAAACATCCGCAGAGCTGCGTGTGTCGCCGACCTTGTGCGAAGTCAGGGAATCTGGTGCATAGCATCATTGATTACCCCTACAAATCAGCTGCGCCGACTGGCTGCCCAAACCATAGGGGCAGATCACTTTAGGTTGATTTATGTGAAGGCGCCCCTGGAAACATGCATTTCCCGTGATCCTAAGAATCTCTACAAAAAAGCAATGAAAGGTGAAATCAACGATTTTACTGGTATATCAGCACCCTTTGAGGAGCCGGCTCATGCCGACTTAATCATAGACACTTCCTGCGAGGATGCAGAAAAATGCGCAAAACGCTTAATCCATTATGTTGAGCGTGAATTTTAGGCTGATGATTTTCTGTGCCCAAGGCACCGCATCAGCGCATTTGTCTCCGTGGGAGTAATATGTAGCGTACAGAAGAAGTACATTCTATCTTTACCCATCCAAAAATAAATCTTTCTGACGCGTATGCTTACTAAAGAACAAATCGCACAACGCATTGCCAAAGAGCTAAAAGACGGATACTACGTAAACCTCGGAATCGGCATACCCACCCTCGTGGCTAACTATGTGCCCAAAGAGATTGAAGTAGTTTTTCAGAGTGAAAACGGAATGCTTGGTATGGGGCCTTTTCCCTATGAGGGTGAGGAAGATCCCGACATTATCAACGCCGGCAAGCAGACGGTGACGGTACTGCCGGGCGGTGTGTTTTTTGATAGCAGCACCTCCTTTGCCATGATTCGGGGGCGTCATGTGCATCTAACTGTTTTGGGCGCCATGGAAGTATCAGAAACCGGCGATATCGCCAATTGGAAAATTCCCGGAAAAATGGTCAAGGGCATGGGGGGAGCGATGGACTTAGTGGCGAGCGCCGACAACATAATCGTTGCGATGATGCATACAGATAAAAACGGCAACTCAAAACTCCTGAAAAAATGCACTTTGCCCATCACGGGATTGAAATGTGTGAAAAAAATTGTAACCAATATGGCGGTTTTGGATGTGACTCCCGGAGGATTTGCACTTCGTGAACGTGCTCCCGGAGTAGAAGTTGAGGAAATTATGAAAGCTACCGAAGGCACTCTCTTGGTAGAAGGCGAAATTCCCGAAATGCAGCTTTAAACGGAAGCATTTATGCTCGAGCGATTGCGCCATCATCCGGCGTGGCCTTCTACACTGGTTAGTCTTTATTTGCTGATTTACATTTCCGTTGACAAGCGATGGATATACAGTCCTGTGATTGAGTGGGATGTGTGCAGTTACTACAGCTATATCAAAGGTCTGCTCTACGAAGGCGATCCCTATCTGCGGATTTGGAATGTGGATTCCAACCGAATGCAACTATACACTTACTCAAGTCCGCACAGTGAGAAGATGACCGGTGGTATGGCATTGCTATATCTGCCCGCGGTGGCAGCAGCACATCTGTATGCCCATGTAGCACCGGAATTTATGGCCGATGGAATCAGCCATCCCTATCGGGTGGCCCTGCAGTACAATGTGATTGTGTATCTGTGGGTTGGATTTTTTACGCTTTATCTTGTCTTATACCGAATCATCAGGAAGCATTGGCCTGTATTTCTCAGCCTTCTTTCCCTCTTTTTCGGGACAAATCTGTTGTACTACTCCGCTGTTGAAAATGCAATGTCACATGCGTATACATTTTCGCTGTTTAGCCTTTGGCTTTTTCTTTCACAGGAGTGGCTTATGCGTCCGAGAGCAGGCATTGCAGTGGCTATGGGTTTATTGGCCGGCCTGATCGTTTGGATTCGTCCGGTCAATCTGGTGCTTCTACCATCTTCATTAGGCCTTCAATGGCTGATGAGGAAGGAGGATCGGAGTACGCACGTTAGAGCCAAACTTCCAGTGCATCTAGCCATAATCGCATGCTTTGGATTTGCTATGCTGATTCCTCAAATGATCTACTGGAAAATTACCGAAGGGCAATGGCTTGTCTATTCTTATGGAGAAGAAAGTTTTTTCTTTCTCTCACCGAAAATTATTGACGGTTTATTTAGCTGGAGAAAAGGTTGGCTGATCTACTGTCCCTTTCTTCTGATTTTGGTCCCGGGTTTTGTGGCAGTTTTTCGGAGAAGTCGGAAGGGTGGAGCGTGGATTTTGGGTTTTGTAGTTCTTTTTCTGTACATCACCTTCAGCTGGTGGTGTTGGTGGTACGGAGGTGGGTACAGTCAGCGCTCACTGATTGATATTTTGCCTTTGCTGGCAATACCGATCGCATTCGCCTGGAATCTTGTACCTAGGTTTATGCGACTAGTGCGTTTGGGAGTTGTAATACTTCTGTGCGGATTGATTGGTCTGAATATTTTTCATGTTTGGCAGTATAAGCATTATTTGATCCACTATGATTCAAATACCAAAAAGTCGTATTTCATAAATTTTTTACGAAAAACGCATGCTCCGGGCTGGTGGGAGGCTTTGGAGGCCCCTGATTACGATGCTGCCCGAATAGGATGTAGATAGTATAGTTATTATCAATCACACATCCGACAGATGGCAGAATCTGCTGTGAGACCCTACACTGTAAAGCGGTCCAGGCTTGCGGCCCCATCCTGATTTTATTAACGATAAGAAAAAAAAGCCTACAAGTGTAGGCTTTTTGAATTTCGGGTGGAGAATATCGGAGTCGAACCGATGACCTCTACAATGCCATTGTAGCGCTCTAGCCAGCTGAGCTAATTCCCCATTGTTAAAAATGCGGCTGCAAATATACTTTGTGTAGCAATATATTTTTTACACAAAGACATACTAAAAAAACAGCAATGTTTATGGGAATACCCGGTTTAAAACATGTGAGGATCGAGTATTTTCATCCCCAAAATAATCAACAGAAATGAAAGGAATCATCTTGGCAGGCGGCAGTGGCACCCGACTTCATCCTCTTACATTGGCGATCAGTAAACAGCTAATGCCCATTTACGACAAGCCAATGATCTACTATCCAATGTCTACGCTCCTTCTGGCGGGAATCAGGGATATCCTGATCATTACGACACCCCATGATGCACCGTTGTTCGAACGCCTGCTTGGAGATGGCAGCCGGATTGGCTGTAATTTTCAGTACACAGTACAGCACGTGCCCAATGGATTAGCTCAGGCATTTGTACTGGGAAAAGATTTTATCGGGACCGATGCCGCGGCTTTAGTCTTAGGTGACAATATATTCTATGGACAGGGAATGGGAAGACTGTTGGCCACGTGCGAAAATCCTGAGGGTGGGATTGTATTTGCCTATCACGTCAGTGATCCGGAGCGCTATGGTGTGGTCGAATTTGATGAAAACAACCGTGTGCTTTCAATCGAAGAAAAACCAAAACATCCTAAATCAAACTTCGCTGTGCCCGGGCTGTATTTTTATGACAACGATGTGGTGAATATCGCTTCAGAGATCAAACCCAGTGCACGCGGTGAATACGAAATCACAGATGTAAACAACGAATACCTCCGTCAGAACAGGCTTCAGGTGCGTAAGCTGGAGCGCGGTACGGCGTGGCTCGACACAGGAACATTCACATCACTTATGCAAGCAGGGCAGTTTGTACAGGTGATTGAAGAGCGACAAGGTCTCAAAATCGGATGTATCGAAGAGATAGCCTGGCGTAAAGGATTTATAAAAGACGAACAACTCGAAACCATAGCTATGTCATTGGTCAAGAGTGGATATGGCCAGTATTTATTAAATCTGCTCAAGCACAAAGTTTAACATGATTTAATACACATCGACATATTCGATTGGATAAAAGAGCTTTTCAATAGTACTTTTGTATGTAATCAAAAAAATCTATAAAAATGGCATTCACACTTCCTGATTTACCTTATGATAAGGCTGCCCTCGAGCCTCACATTGATGCTATGACAATGGAAATACATCATGGCAAACATCATGCAGCATATGTCAATAATCTAAATGCTGCCATCCAAGGAACCGAACATGAAAATAAAACCATCGAAGAACTCTTGTCCTATGTAAGCAAATTGCCAGTAGCCGTCCGCAATAACGGTGGAGGGCACTACAATCACTCCCTTTTCTGGCAGATTATGTCTCCCAACGGTGGTGGAAATCCCTCCGGCGAAATTGCTGCTGAGATCGATAGAACTTTTGGTTCCTTTGACAAGATGAAGGAAGAGTTCAATAAGGCGGCCGCGACCCGCTTTGGATCCGGATGGGCATGGCTATGTGTAGGTGCAGACAAGAAAATCTTCATTACAAGCACTCCGAATCAAGACAACCCCCTCATGGATGTAGCCGAGCAGAAAGGCATACCCATCCTTGGTCTCGATGTATGGGAACACGCCTACTACCTCAAGTATCAAAACAGGCGTCCGGAATACATTGCAGCCTTTTGGAATGTGGTAAACTGGAATGAAGTAAACCGCCGTTACAAGGAAGCGATCAAATAAACAAATTATTTAACATCAATCATCACAAAACCCGGCCAGCCGGGTTTTTTTATTTTTAACAGATCGGATTAAAAATCAAAATTTTGTATATCTAAGCCCGTAATGACAATAGACGTATAGTTTTGTCGCATAAGAACGACCATTTATGCCGGAATCTACCATTCGTGTCGCAGTCCTGTGTGGGGGATATAGCGCCGAACGCGAAATATCCTTAAAGAGTGGAAGGGTAGTCTTTGAAAACCTTCCATCAGAAAAATTTGAAAAATATCTGGTAGACGTTCGAAGAGAGGGAATCTTTGTGAAGACAAGCGAAGGAGAGGTACAGGCCACGCTCCGGCCATTTGGATTTGCCGCTTCGGACACCTTTATCAAATTTGATGTGGTATTTAATGCCATTCATGGTACACCGGGCGAAGATGGAATATTACAAGGTATGCTGGATATGCTTAAGGTGCCATACACCACCGGTGGGGTACTTCCGATGGCTCTGACATTCAGCAAGGCTGAATGCAATGCCTACCTAACTAAAATGGGCTTTCGGGTGCCAAAGGGCATTTACACAACCGAAGAGGTAGATCCCGGATATGTAATGTCTGAGCTGGGATATCCCGTATTTGTAAAACCCGCCAAAAGCGGCAGCAGCGTCGGAGTATCAAAAGTCGGGAGTCCTGAAGGTCTTGAAGCTGCTGTAGATCTTGCCAGGCAGACCGATCGTCTGATTCTCATTGAGCAAATGATACATGGCGTCGAGGTATCGTGTGGAGTATCCGATGTCTTTGGTCACATACAGGTATTTGAAATTACAGAGATTGTTCCTGCGGGTGAATTCTTTGACTATAAGGCTAAATACAGTGGTCAATCTCAAGAGATTACTCCAGCACGTATCCGGCCGGAGGTCTCTGAGTCGATCAAAGAAATATCCATAGAAGCATATAAGCTACTTAACCTTCATGGACTTTGCAGGATTGACTTTATCGTACCGGATTCAGAAGCTCCGGTTTTGATTGAAATCAATACAGTGCCAGGTTTATCAGAGATGTCTATCCTGCCACGCCAGGCAGCGTATCTGGGGATTTCACTCGACCAACTGTTTTCAGCCTGTATTTTTAGTGCATTAAAAAGAAACAGCTGATGGATCGGATTGCGGTTTTTCCTGGGTCTTTTGACCCGATTACAAAGGGGCACTTTGATGTAATTTGCAGAGCAGCCGAATTATTTGACCGAATTATTGTCGCCGTCGGAATCAATTCAAACAAAACATACATGTTTACTCTGGAGCAGCGTATGGAATGGATCCGAAAGACATTCGAAGCCCGGCACAACATACAGGTTGACTCCTACGAAGGCCTCACAGTGAATTACTGCAAAAAAGTAAATGCCCGGTTTATCCTCAGGGGATTGCGTAATCCGGCTGACTTTGAATTTGAAAAAGCAGTAGCTCAAACCAATCGGAAATTAATGCCCGAGATTGATACGGTATTTCTCCTGACCTCATCCGGCCACTCATCCATATCGAGTAGCATCGTAAGGGATGTGATTCGGAATGGGGGAGATTATACGCTTCTGGTACCGGATTCTGTACGGATTTGAAATCAATACTGCCCTACATAAAGGGTGAAAGTGACTTTTTCTCCAGACCGATTCCAAATAATGCGTAGTCGTACCTGACCGGATCGCTGGGGTCAAACCTGCGAAGCACAGAGTCCAATTCCCGTACGGCTTTCAGGTCATTTTGTCTGCGAGTGAGCAAACCCAATGCTCTGGCAGTAGTGCCTGTATGCACATCGAGCGGGCAGCTCAGCAGAGATGGGGATATTCTCCGCCAGATTCCAAAATCAACTCCCCGGACAGAACTCCTCACCATCCATCTGAGAAACATATGTATCCGTTTGGCTGCCGAACCGGCAGACGGATCAGCAATGTGCTTGCCGCTGCGGCCGGCCGGCTCCAGTGACAAAATTCTGGAACGAAAGCGGACGATGGAATTCATGAGGTCTTGCTCTCCGGATTTAGGCAGAAAAATGGTCTCCAGACTGCTGTGCGCCCGATAATATTTATTTAATGATTTTACAAAAAACAAAGCATCTTCACCTTTAAAGGTGCGATGAACAAATTTTTTTAAAGATATAAGATCCCCATCCGTATGATTGCAGATGAAGTCATAGGGAGAATCGTCCATTAGGCGCATCATATTCTGCGCACTTCTAATGATAGACTTGCGATTGCCCCAGCTTATTGTAGCAGTGAGCAGTGCGGATATTTCAATGTCTCCTCTTTGTGTATATCGGTGTGGTACTGAAATGGGATCTTCACCAACGAAAAGTTCACTTTCATAGTAGTCAGCCTTTGAATCAAGATAATCTTTTAATGCTAATAAGTTCATTATCACGTTCATTAAAGTACAGCCGGGAAGTCTCCCAAACCCCTTCGACGGTCAAATTTGAGGTCGCGAAGCATGCCCGCCTTCGCATTGATGGTGATGAAGTACGACTTCTGAAAGCCCACCGGAACCCAGCTGAAGGTCATCATCCAGCAGTGAAGATTCCTGGAGAGGTTGATGTTGGTAAATCCGATCTCTCGGCGTACGAGGTCATACCCTGAGTTGAAATTCAAATTCCAGTTTTCGGTCAGTTCAATGTTGCCGCTAAACATCATGGATTGTACCACAGAAGATTGACCCACTCTACTTGACGGGCTGTATGCCAGGGCATAGTTTACGGAAAGTGACCATTTTGCATTGTAGTCCACGTAGGTTACGGGACTGTAATAGTTTACATCCCCTGAGGTGATGCCGGCCGGTATAAATTCATCGTTGACCGATGTGACGGCTGATGAGGGTTTTTCTTCAGAAGCCGGGGATTTTCCACCAAACCATTTATCGAAGACCGCACTGCTGATACTGGTTCCAAGGTTTAATGAGGTACTCTGAGGCCTGAGAAGCCTTCCTGTCCGGTTGATCTCAAGAATCGGACTTCGAATACCGAGGGAATCCAGGCTGTAGGGGTCAAAGGAGGTTGTATAGTTTACATTTAGTTTGCCTTTAAAAAGGGTGGTGCGTGCCGTCATATTGACGATACTCCACTTAAAGATTTCTGCTGCCATATTGTAATTTCCATCAATGGAAAATCCCTCTATAAGCATCACTTTGGACTCGCCTGTGCTATCCCGTTTGCTCTTAAATTTGGCATCCAGAATGTTATCCAGACCAAAATTGATCAGCCCCAACATTCCTGGGTTGGGTGTGCCAAAGATGGCTCCTTGAAACCGGTTTTGAATGCCTATTTTACCCGTTGTGTCTGACTGAACCTGCTGAAAAGGATTGCCGGCAAAATTTCTCCAGGCAGGTGCTGAAAAGTCCGGTGTGTAACTAAGGCCCAGTCTCGGAGTCATCACGTGGCGAAGGGCTTTGACCGGCCCTTTTCTGTAGGTGAAGATTCCATATATTTTGGTGGTGAATTGCACCGAAGTCGAAAAATCATTGAGTACATAGAACCCACGGAGCGTATCGGTGATCACAGGTCTGTTGAGCAATTCGTCAAAGGTGTATGAAAACGATTGAAAGTACCACCTCGAACCCAAATTGACAGAAGGTACCATAGTGATGTACTTTAATATCCTGTAATTTCCCGAAAATGGAATCCGGTGGCTTACACCGTTTACAGAGTTTCGAAGCAACTGCTCCAGGGGATTTGCGCCTAATGAGTCAAGAATAAAGGAGACTGAATTTCGGAAGGTCATGGAGTAGTTAAACCCAACCTCTTCATACCATTTTGGCAACCCTACCGGTTTTTTCTTTTTAAAGGGTTGAATGCGGGTCACGTTTAGTGCGAGCTCGGGAAAGTTCAGATCGACCTGGCCGGTTTGCAGATTCTGACGGTGATTTACCCCCATGTTGAGAGATATGGGCTTGCCCGGAAATGTTTTTACCAGGTTTACAGACGATCCAATGTTGTTGTTTAAGATATTGTTTTGCTGAAAAGTGCTGGTTCTGAAAAAATTTGTAGTAACAAAATTCAGATTTGCAGAAAAGTTTAAATCAGGTCGTGCCTTTGGATCCTGGCTATGTGACCATGAGATTTGGAAATCACTTTGATTGATATAGCGGCCAAACTCGGCAAAGATGGGTCTTCCGATGATTAATCGGTTGTAAGTGAGGTTTACATTTCCCGAAAATTTGTATCGGCGTGCATACCTGTTGGTCGTGCGCACCTGAAATCCCCCCATCGTATATATATCCGCATTGACCATCATATCCCAATACGGGCTGGCAGCCCAATAAAATCCCAGATTTGTGAGTCCGTAGCCGCGCTCGGCATTATTGGTGTATCCGGGAAGGATCAATCCGGATTTCTGTCGCTGGATGGTCGGAAAAAAACCAAAAGGAACAATGACAGGAGTAGGAATGTCTAGCATTTCGAGAAATGCCGGTCCGGTAACAATTTGTTTTCCTGGGATAACTTTGGTTTTTAGTGTGACCAGTCTGAAATGGGGATGCTCATGGCTGCACGTTGTAAAGGATGCCCTACGAATATAAAGTACTTGGTTTTCAAGCATTTTTACTTCCTCCCCGTGTAGAAATCCTTCGCCTTCCTGGGTGATTACCTTTTTAATTTTAGCCCTTTTGGTCTCAAAGTTATAGCGGATGGTATCCGTGTTGTAAGACTTTCCGTCTTCTATAAAAATTGGCTTCTGGATTATTTTACCGGTGGAGTCGCGAATGCCTGTAGCTATGAGTTCGCTGGTTTTGAAGTGAATGATGATCAGTCCGGCTTTTAAAGTGATGTTCTGGTAATCTACCTGTGCATTGTTGTACAACCGGGCCGTATTGCCGTCTAATGATATCGATATGGTATCCTCTGCGGTGTATTTAACCAGATCTTGAAGGGCGCTTGATGTTCGGATGACTCTTCGGCCATCCCCCAGGGCTGCCGGCACCATGAGTGAATCCGTCTGCTGTGAGTACAAATCGATCCCGCTCAATAGCAAAAACAACACACATGCACGCGTTAATAAATAATGATCGATTCTTAAGTACTGTAATGTAATGGCTATTAGTTTTGAAATTATTGTAGGCAACAGTTTGACAAAAATATTTAGATTGGGGTACGAAATTTGAAAATCTTGGTTAGTACATACCGCTCAATTGAAATGAAATTTAATACTCATTTGAGATTTCTGGCAATTTTGACCGCGATGATTTTGTTCTTGCCGGGATTTGAGGTATTCAGAGATATTTCCGAGGGTGGAATACGCACTGTAGTCATCGATCCGGGGCATGGAGGCTACGATTCTGGCAACAAAGGTACCGGTCGCAAGTCAAAAAGAGAAAAAGATGTGGCTCTGGATGTCTCTCTTCTTGTTGGAAAATACATACAAGAAAATCTTCCCGATGTAAAGGTGATTTACACCCGCAATAGCGATGTTTTTGTGCCCCTGTATGAGCGAACCAATATTGCCAATCGCGCTAAGGCTGACCTCTTTATCAGCATTCACTGCGATGCATACACCACACCGGCGGCCTTCGGTTCTACCACATTTGTGATGGGGACAAATCACAGTGAAGAAAACATGCGTGTGGCCATTCAGGAAAACTCGGTAATTTTTCTCGAAGAGGACTACAAAGTACGTTATGAGGGTTTTGACCCCACTAAGCCGGAGACTTACATCGCCCTCACACTCTATCAGAATGCGCATTTGAACCAAAGCATCGAATTTGGCCAAATGGTGCAGAACCAATTCAGGGAAAGAGCCAGGCGCAAAGATCGTGGAGTGAGACAGCAACCATTGTATGTCACCAGCCGGACAAGTATGCCGGCCGTTTTGATCGAGCTAGGCTTTCTGACCAACCCGTCAGAAGAAGACTTTCTCAACTCAAAAGAAGGTCAAGAAATAATGGCCTCTGCCATCTACAGAGCTGTAAAGGAGTACAAAACAACCGTAGAGTCAAGAGGCAGGCTTAGCGCCCCGCTTCCTATTGCATCTGCACAAAAGACTCCATCATCCGAAGAGAAACCGAAAACCACCGGCACTGAAGTGCCTTCAGCTTCCGGAGGCCAGGCTGCCCCAATCCCGCAATCCACCGAATCCGCTTCTACAAATAAGGTACCCATTCACTCTACCCAAAACATCGGTATAAGTGGTGTGCATTTCAGGGTGCAAATCGAGACCTCTACCAATTCTAAAGATAAAAAAGATAAAATCTTCTCTTTGGTCGAAAACGTGACTGAGGTCAAGGAAGGCACCCTGTATAAATACCAGATTTGCTGCTTTACTTCTATAAAAGAAGCTACTGCTATGCAGAATCTCATGCGCAAAAAGGGTTTTAAAGATGCTTTTGTGGCCCCCTACAATGGTAGTAAGAGGATATCCATCGCGGATGCAGAAAATTTGTTGCAGAGCAGACAGGTGAATTAGATAGCATTCACCAACATACCAAGAAAATAGCGGAGCCTCCTTCGTAATATTGCAAAAAAAATTATACATTGAAATTTTCAAAGGAATTTAAGGCGGGTCTGATTGCTCTGGTCACCATTGCCTTCCTATACTGGGGAATTAACTTTCTGAAAGGTAATGACATATTCGTAAAAAAAACCACCTTTTATGCCGTCTACGAAAATGTAAATGGATTGGCTCGGGCTCAATCGGTCATTCTCAATGGATATACGGTAGGTCAGGTCGAAAAAATTACTTTTACCGACCTTTCAGGAAGCCGTTTGCTTGTAGAATTTTCTCTTTCTCAAAACATCCGGTTACCTAAGAATACAGTAGCCATGATTACCACTACGGATCTTCTCAGCGGAAAATCCATTGTGCTTAAGCCTGGTGATTCGCCGGATTTCCTGAGCAAAGGAGACACCCTACCATCGGCCATCGACAATGGATTTGCCGAAGAACTGGTTCAATTAAAGGACAATTTTGAAAACATTACCTATCACATCGACACCTTTCTCATAAAAATCAACGCCATATTGGACGATGAAAATGTAGTCAATTTAAACAAAAGTATCGCAAAAATTGCCCAAACAATCGATCAAAGTTCACATCGGATCACTGCTACGATACAGAATTTAGAGAAATTATCACAATCCCTGGCAGATCAAAACTCTTCCCTGAACCGGACATTGGACAATGCCGCCGAAATCACCGAAGCCATAAAAGCCGAAGATCTGGCAAAGCTTATTGCCTCCATCCAAAACACAACGGACGAACTGAGACAAATTCTGGCAGACATTCAATCAGGAAAAGGAAATCTTGGCAAACTTACACGGGACTCTACACTGTATGACAACCTTCGTATCACGACCGATCAGCTCAATAAACTTGTTTTGGACTTAAAGTACAATCCGCGTAGGTATATCAATGTATCGGTTTTTGGCCGTAAATCGAAGCCTTATTCAGATGAAGAGATTCATCAGAATTTCGAAAAAGAAAAACCTTTGAATCCATAATGTAGTTTGTTTAAGAAAATGTTATTTTTGGATTTATGAGTTTTGGAATCAACAATGTTATTTTTCTGGCTGCATTGATTACAGCTATATACTTTTTTTCGAAAAGCGTAAAAAAGATTCGGAGAAATATTGCACTCGGCAAAGCTGCCGACCGAACCGATCAACCTTCCGAACGTTGGAAAACCATGGCCATGGTAGCCCTCGGCCAGAGCAAAATGGTTCTCAATCCGGTAGCAGGATTTTTTCATATTGTAATTTATGCGGGCTTTTTGCTCATCAATATTGAAGTATTGGAAATAATTATCGACGGATTGCTGGGTACTCATAGGGTGTTTGCTGCGCCACTCGGCAGATTATATGAATTGGCTATTAACTTTTTCGAAATTCTTGCTGTGGCTGTTATTGTGGCTTGTGTGGTGTTTCTATGGAGAAGAAATGTAATGAATATCAGTCGCTTTCGTAAGCCTGAAATGAATGGCTGGCCATTTAAAGATGCAAATAATATACTCATCATAGAAATTGTGCTCATGATTGCCTTGCTGATGATTGGTGCTGCAGAGGCCAATATGGAAAATGCGCCAGCAGGTCCTTTTGTGGTGTCTTCCTTTTTGGCACCAATTTTAGCGGGCTTGTCCCAGGAAGGGCTTCATATTGCAGAGCGGATTGCATGGTGGGCACATATATTGGGTATTCTTGCATTTTTGAATTACCTTCCATTTTCGAAGCATTTTCACATCATTCTTGCATTTCCCAATACCTGGTATGCCAAATTAGGCTTTAAAGGGAAGTTTCCTGTAAATGAGCGTGTTAAGAAGGAAGTAGAACTTATGCTTGATCCAAATGCAAATCCATACACAGCCGAGTCTGCCGACAGTGAGCAGGTAGAGAGATTTGGCGCCAAAGATATTCCCGATTTAAAATGGGTCAATATTCTCAACGCCTATGCCTGCACCGAATGTGGAAGATGTACCGCGGAGTGCCCGGCCAATCTCACCGGAAAAAAGCTCTCCCCTCGAAAAATCATGATGGACGTTCGGGATCGGGCTGATGAGGTAGGCAAAATAATCGATGTCAACGGCGGAAAGTTTGTCGATGATGGCAAAAGTTTGCTCGACGATTACATTACCAGAGAAGAAATTTGGGCCTGTACCAGTTGCAATGCGTGTGTCGAAGCTTGCCCGGTATTGATCGATCCGCTTGACATCATCATGCAGCTAAGACAATATGTCGTCATGGAAGAATCAAAAGCACCTCAAAGTATCAATATGATGATGACAAATGTGGAAAACAATGGTGCGCCCTGGCAGTTCTCCCAAGCAGACAGAGCCAACTGGATTTATCAATAGTCCCCCCTTTAAAAACCTAAAGAATATGAATCAAAAAATCAATCTCCCACTTCAGGATGCAGTGGAAAACGGAAAGAAAATAAGCCCCCAGCTGCCACCGGGAATAAAAAATTTTCTTATCGATATTGACGGAACCATTTGCGAAGACATTCCAAACGAAGAACCCTGGCGAATGATTGATGCCGAACTGTACCCTGACGCATTGAAAATTTGTAATCAATGGTTTGATCAAGGGCACATCATTACATTCTTTACATCCCGGACGGAGGCACACCGGGAAGTGACAGAGGCTTGGCTCAATAAACATGGATTCAAATACCACGGTATCCTCTTCGGAAAACCAAGGGGAGGAAACTACCACTGGATCGACAATCACATTGTACGCGCTACCCGCTATAAAGGAAAATTTACGGATTTGGTTGAACGAAATCTTACCATAGAAGTTTTTGAAGAGTGAACGCATCGAAGCTGACAGTATTGTTATATATTCTATCTATCCTGGCGATATCATCAGCCTGTAGAAATGAAACAGAAGTGATCATCCCGGTGCATAGAGCTACACATCAATTCTTTAAAGATTTTAAGGACTTTAAAAAGTGTATATCTGAATCAGGCGACACATTCGTCGCAAAACACTTGGCAGATACATTTTATTTACAAGGAGAAGCAGTAAGTAATCAAGTGCCTGTTTATCAGGTTGTAAACCATCAGTTAACACTTTCTGATATCCAGGTGACCATCGAATTTGAAGCCTGTGCCAAATATGACTCATCCAATCTGATACGCACCTACGACGAATTTGTGATGCGAATTATGCATCGGGGAATTTCAAACGAACTGGTCCTCAAGGAGTTGCCTAGGGAAATCGTTTGTAAGCGAAATTGTCAGTACAAAGACACCATCACACTGCTCGGGGAGACACACTCGGCCGTATTGACCATGCGAAGCCCTCAGATTCCGGCTACGTACTATTTGTTGGAAAATGAAGGAAAGTTCATCGGCTTCAAATGCTCTGATGGCCGTCAATATAAATGGATAGATTAATCAACAGTAACTATGGCATCTGGTATTAAGACAATGGCCGAATGGGCAGCTGAAGGACAAAGTCCTGAGATTGTTTTTTGGGTTGGGTGCGCAGGCTCATTTGACGACCGTGCCAAACGCATTACCCGAAGTCTGGCTTCTATTTTACAAAAAGCAGGAATCACCTTTGGAATACTTGGTACCGAAGAGAGTTGTACCGGTGACCCTGCAAAACGAGCCGGCAACGAATTTTTATTTCAGATGATGGCAATGCAGAACATTCAGGTGCTCAATGGATATGAAGTCAAAAAGATCGTGACTGCATGTCCTCACTGCTTCAATACCCTTAAAAATGAATACCCAGAGCTTGGTGGTACCTATGAGGTAGTACACCATACACAGCTAATCAACGATCTGCTGAAAAGCAATAAACTCAAAATACAAGGCGGAGCCTTCAAAGGCAAAAAGATAACCTATCACGATCCATGCTATCTGGGCCGTGCAAATGGTGAATATGAGGCACCAAGAGAAGTCATCAGAGCACTGGATGCCGACCTTGCTGAGATGAAACGCAGCCGTGCCAAAGGATTGTGCTGTGGAGCAGGGGGGGCACAGATGTTTAAAGAGCCTGAAAGAGGAAATAAGGACATCAATATCGAACGCACGGAAGAAGCCCTTGCTACAGGAAGCGAAATCATTGCAGCCGCATGCCCCTTTTGCAATACTATGATGACCGACGGAGTCAAAAACAAAGAAAAAGAAGGTTCGGTCAAAGTATATGACATTGCCGAGCTTGTGAATTCTAACCTGTGATCAATAGTCATCATTGGTTGGTGCATTCATGGATTGCTACCTCCCGGCTATGCGGAGAATGCTGTCAGGATAGTCCGTTATTATGCCATGTACGCCCGATTTTATGAGCTGTGCAGCTGTCTCTATATCATTGACCGTCCATGGAACGATCTTTACCCCCCTCGACTTAAAAAATTTTATCGAGGACACAGTTACAAGGCTGTAATGCGGGCTCAGAATGTAAGGTGTTAAGCCAAGTTGAGAATATTTTTCAGTCATATTTTCATCCTCATCCACCAAAAGAGCCAGCCGAAGGTGTGGATGAGCGAGGTGCAGATATTGCAGGGTGGGCAGATGAAAACTTTGAATCACCGACCTCTCCACAATACCATGTCTGTAAATGACACCTGCCACAAGGTCAGAAAAAGCTTTGTGGTCGGGATGAAAAATGCCCTCCCACTCATCGCGTGCTTTGATTTCAATGTTGTATTGTATGGATTTATGTAGTTTTTTGACTAATTTTTCAACTGTATCGATGACCTGAGACAGGGTGGGTTTGTAATATTCCATCTGCCTTTGTAATGGAAATCTTGGGTGCGGAAAGGTGCCACAGCGTGTATTTTGAATTTGTGCGTAGGTAAATTCGTAAATATTATATGCTTCCTGAGTGCTTTCATAGATGCGGTTCCCATTGGGATCGAGACAGATTTCGTAATGAAAAAACGGCTCATGCGATAGTACTACCTGAAGATCTTTGGAGATCACGACATCCATTTCAAGTACGTCCACACCCATTTTTACGGCTTCGATCATGCCATGTACTGAATTTTCTGGCCAATAGCCCCGGCATCCACGGTGCCCGTGAATTTCAACTGTAGGTTTGGTACAGGATCCGGTGATGATCAATACCTGCACAAGTAGTGCGATGCCGATTTGATAAGGGCTCATGAATAAAAGTTGGATTGCGTTACAAAATTCACATCGATTCTGTCACTTTGTGCCAAAGGCATGCCAATGTTGTGATGTTTAATCCTGAAAATAATCTGGAAAGTGATGTAGCAATTTTGGAATAGCAAGTTCGTTTCCGGTATCTTTCCCTCCAAAAAAGCATTTCTCCACTTTTACACCACACTAAAACCAGAGCAAAACTACTGTAGTGAGCAAGCGGTCAAAAGGCAACCTTTGGTGAATATCCAATCCGAAGCGACGGGTACACCCTTCTTGAATGCATTGGCCGATTAAACACTAAAAAAAAGAATTTATTTCCTGAATTTAGCAAGCTCATCCCACATTTCGGGGGTTAGAGCTTCGAGAAAATTCATTTCTCCGGCACCTTGCAGCCATTCTCCCCCGTCAATTACAACGACTTCTCCGTTGATGTACGAAGCAAAATCACTGACGAGAAAGGCAGCCAGATTGGCAAGCTCCTGGTGCTCACCGGCACGACGCAGAGGTATTTCGTTGATGACATTTAGCCGCTTGTCCAATCCTCCGGGAAATAATCTCTCCCATGCCCCCTTAGTGGGAAACGGACCGGGAGCAATAGCCACCTGACGAATGCCATATTTTGCCCATTCTACTGCAAGGCTT
Organism: Thermaurantimonas sp.; assembly: GCA_046295455.1. Taxonomy (GTDB): domain Bacteria; phylum Bacteroidota; class Bacteroidia; order Flavobacteriales; family Schleiferiaceae; genus Thermaurantimonas. The sequence continues at coordinate 37,822 of JBKBNI010000006.1, forward strand.
CTTGTGAGAGCAAGTACTCCTGCCTTCGAAATAGCTGAAGGAACTACATACCCGCTTCCGGTAAAGGCGTAGGTAGTTGTGATGTTGAGCATCACGCCACCTTGGGCGGAGTCAATCCAATGCTTTCCGACGGCAAGGGTGGTATTTTTAGTTCCTTTGAGCACTATGTCAATCACAACATCAAAAGCCTTCGATGTAAGCCGCTCAGTAGGCGAAATGAAATTGCCTGCGGCATTATTGACCAACACGTGAATGGCTCCAAACTGATTTGTGATATCCTTCGTGAGCGACTCCACACGTTCAAAATCGCGAACGTCACACATCATAGGAACAACTCTACCTTCATAACTGTTTGAATTGATTTCCTTAGCGGCCTCTTCAAGCACTTCCTGACGTCGGCTTGAGATTACAACAGTAGCACCAAGCTCAGCAAAATACCGGGTCATAGATTTTCCCAAGCCTGTGCCTCCACCCGTTACCCAAAATACCTTTCCATTAAAAATTCCCGGTGGCATCAGTGAACCGATATTTGCTTTTGAATTCATGTGAGTAGTCGGAATTTTGATTTAATCTTGTGCGCAAATAACGTTTATGAAGCAATATTGGTCGAAATTAATTTTACTAACAGTACTTTTTTCTTGCAAACAAAACTCAACTCATATGAACATACAGCCGCCTGTAGCCGAGAAGATTCCAAAGCTGCTGGAGGTCCATGGCGACCGACGCGTGGACTACTACTATTGGCTCAATGAAAGAGAAAATCCAAAGGTGATCGAATACCTTACTGCAGAAAATGCTTACACGGATGCAGTCTTTAGTCAACTTAAACCATTGAAAGATAAGATTTTCAACGAGCTGAAATCACGTATAAAAGAAGATGAAAGTTCAGTTCCCTATGAGCGCAACGGATACTACTATTACTACCGGTATGAGTCCGGGAAAGAATATCCCATCTACTGCCGAAAAAGGGGCAGTCTCGAATCAGAAGAAGAAGTCATGCTAGACCAGAATGAATTAGCCGAAGGCAAAAAATTTCATAGCATAGGAGGTCTTGCTGTGAGCTTTGACAACAGGCTGCTCGCTTTTTCTGAAGATACTGTGGGCAGACGTCAATACATGATTCGGTTTAAAAATCTTGAATCAGGAGAGTTTCTGTCTCAGACCATTGCTAATACAACGGGTCAGGCAGTATGGGCAAAAGACAATAAAACCGTATTTTATACCATCAAAGATGCAGCTTTGAGGTCATATAAAGTTATCAAGTTTGACCTGGAAACAGCTCGATCTTCTGAAATATATCACGAGAAAGATGAAAAATTCAGTTGCTACGTATTTCCGTCGGCTTCAAAGAAATATATCATCATCGGCAGCAGTAGCACCTTAACTTCGGAAATCCGATATTTGCCTGCAGACAAACCTGCGGACGAGTTTGTCGTCTTTCACCCACGGGAGGAGGGGATAAGATATTCAGTCGCTGACGTAGGAAATACCTGGCTTATCAAAACTAATGCAAGTAAAGCTGATAATTACAAAATCATGATCTGCGACGATGGCCAAACCTCGCGCAATCAATGGAGAGAACTATTGCCCCATAGAAATGAGGTGCTAATTCAGGATTTCGTACCATTCCAAAAGTATCTTATTGTTGAAGAAAAATATGACGGACAGACTCATCTGACCGTGTATGATTACAACGGGCGCAAGCTGAATGAGGTCTCTATGCCCGAACCCACATATTCTCTTAATTTGGGAATAAATGAAAATCAACACTCCGATTGGGTTCGGTTTGAGTACCAAAGCATGGTGACGCCCCCATCCACCAGAGAATACAATTTAATAACAGGTGAGACCAAAGTTTTAAAAACCAAAGAAGTACCCGGATACAAGAGTGAAGAGTACGAGAGCCGATACATCTATGCCAGAGCGCCAGATGGTGAAGAGGTTCCAATCTCAGTCGTGTTTAAAAAAACAACCCGATTGGATGGTTCAGCACCCTGCGTGCTCTACGGGTATGGGAGCTATGGCTACAGTCTTGAGGCTACATTCAGCACATCGCGGGTCAGCTTGCTCGACAGAGGATTTGTGTATGCCATTGCTCACGTACGTGGCGGACAGGAAAGGGGTAGATGGTGGTATGAGGACGGAAAATTTTTGAAGAAAAAGAATACGTTTACCGATTTTATTGCCTGTGCAGAATACCTGATAGATGAAAAATATGCTGATCCCAAACGAATATTTGCCTGGGGTGGGTCAGCAGGAGGATTGCTAATGGGTGCAGTAGCTAATATGAGACCCGATCTGTGGGCGGGAATTATTTCGGAAGTTCCGTTTGTAGATGTACTGACGACGATGCTCGATGAGTCGCTTCCCCTCACGGTAGGGGAGTTTGAAGAATGGGGAAATCCAAAAGATCCGCAATATTATTATTACATGAAAAGTTACTCACCTTACGACAATATCGAAAAAAAGGCGTATCCTCCTATGCTCGTTACAACCGGATTGCATGACTCACAAGTACAATATTGGGAGCCGGCTAAATATGTGGCTAAACTCAGAGCCACGAAGACTGATCAAAATCCTCTGCTGCTCTACACCAACATGGATGCAGGTCATGGTGGTGCTTCGGGCAGATTTTCCTATCTGGAGGAAGTAGCATTAAAGTATGTGTTTCTGCTTGATATGGCCCAGATGGCACTACAAGAAATCTAAAAAATAAAACCCCGACATCCCGTCGGGGTTTTGTGGCAAAAGCCAAAACTATGAAAACTCTACTCCGTCGAAAGTTAGACAATGAGCATGCCAACCAGATTTTAAAAATCAACAATTTGAAAAACAGTGATTTAAAAAAATAAAATGACTAAATTCAGTTCAATATTTGGAAAAAAATTCCCCAAGTTGGAAAAGATTTGGTTCAGTGCTCTCTTTTTTACTGTTTCATTTCCAATCCTGGCTCAGTTTGAGGAAGTAAAACAAATGGCAGATGCATACTATCAGTCACAATCTGATAAGTATGATCGAAAGCTGTATAATCTCGCCAGTCGAGATCATGGAAAAATTAAAGAGTCTGATCCTGTCCATATGTTTGAAATGCAACTGATACGAAAAGATAAAAATCCTGAAACGGGAAGGAAGACCAAAGCTTACCTGACCATTTACGGCTATCAGGATGCGGAAGAGTGCAGAGCAGCTACAGACTTTTGGTTTAAGCGATTCATTGGCAATGGCAGCATCCGTCCAAACCGAAAATCTAAAATTCAATACACCGAGTCGTACTATTATATTATGGTGAATCAGACATACCTACTCATAGTGGATATACCCTGTATGGATTGGGAGATTGAAGAATGGAATATGTTGAAGAAATCCTTGCTCCACATTTTTGAAGAGAAAAATTCAAAAGCAATCGAAATAGACTGTAAGGGCCAGGTACTCTGGTCACTGAATTCCTATTAATCAAATTCATGAATACCGATCAGCTTCTCAATCCAGTCATTCTATTCTTTTTTCTTGGTGTTTTGGCATATTTTGTAAAGAGTGATTTCCAGCTTCCTCAGCCTATCACTAGGTTTATATCCTATTATTTACTGATGAGCATCGGCTTAAAGGGTGGATATGAACTTCATTCCAATCCGATTACCATCCACTTGCTGGTCATTTTGCTGGCGTGTATTGCCGGATCATTGATGATTGGATGGTATGTCTTTCACTATTTTAAAAAGCATCTTGGTATTGCCAATGCGGCTGGCCTTGCAGCTACTTATGGTTCAGTATCTGCAGTAACGTTTATTACGGCAGTGTCTTTTCTCGAACAGCAACGGTCAGATTATGGAGGATACATGGTCGCTGCACTTGCATTGATGGAGTTTCCGGCGATCATTCAGGGTATATATTATGTCCGTAAGAATCATCCAGATCAGCAGTTGGGATTCAGACAATTGGTATTTGAAACACTCACACACGGATCTGTTTTCATCTTACTTGGATCAGTATTGATTGGCGCAATTTCAAATCAAAGTCTCATGAATGAGTTAAAGCCGTTCACTCATGATATTTTCAGGGGGATGCTCTGTTTTTTTCTCATGGATTTAGGGATTGTGGCTGGTCACAGAATGAGATTTCTCAATCGACTAAGCAAGCGAATCATTCTCTTTGGATTGTTGTCACCTATATTCCATGCATTCTTTTTCATAGGTATGGCATACGTCATTGGTACCTCTCAAGGTGATGCCTTCATGATGTCGATACTTGGAGCCGGGGCATCCTATATCGCCGTACCGGCTGCCTTTCGTTCGGCGGTACCTGAGGCTGATCCGGGCATCTATGTCCCTCTGGCACTTGGATTGACTTTTCCGATAAACATTTTAATCGGTATTCCCTTTTATTATTCTATCATTCAGTTGGTATGGAATTGATGACTAAATTGGAAATCATAATTCCGAAACCTGATTTTCAGAGGCTAAAGCAAATTCTTGAAGATTCGGGGATTGTAAAATATACAGTGCTCGATGGTGTAAAAGGGCATGGAGACCGCGGATTGAGAGACAGTCTCGGACTAAGTGATTCATTTACCAACATAATGGTTATCGCGATTTGCGATGAGCGTGCAGCACAGGCTGTTAGCGAGCCTGTCAGAAAATTGCTTTCGAAAATTGGAGGTATTGCATATACCAGTACGGTTTATTTGATTCAATAATGTCTCATTTCTTAAAAAATTATTTAAAAATTGATTTTTTAATTCTGTCGAATTAAACGATCCATAAAAGCATTAAGTCTAAAATAATTCATTCTACAAACATGGTTAAAAGACTCTTTCTGCTCTCCATTCTGCTATTACCGACCGTGATAAGAGCTCAAAATTCTATTGTCAGAGGTACTGTGGTTTCACAATTGGACAAGCAGCCCTTGCCCGGGGTAAATGTGGTGGCGCGAAGGACGTCAGATGGTAAGCTCTCTGGAGCCTCCGTGACAGATGCTAAGGGCAAGTTTGAAATTTCTCTCCGAAAAGGTCTGGAGTACAAAATCCAGATATCCTTTATCGGCTATCAAAGCTATCAGATAGATTTTACCCTAAGTCGTGACACAATGCTTGGCACCATTGCGCTAAAATCCGATACCAGCCTTTTGGAAGATGTAATAGTGATCGGTGAAGTCATTCCCATACAGGTCAAAGGAGATACCACTGAGTATGCTGCAGATGCCTTTAAGGTAAATCCGGATGCCAGTGTCGCAGACCTGCTCAAAAAATTACCTGGGATCGCTATCGAAAACGGACAGATTAAGTCACAAGGGCAGGTGATTGACCGTGTTTTGGTAGATAAAGAAGAATTTTTTGGCAACGATGCCTTGAGCATCGTTCAGAACCTTCCGGCCGACATTGCCGACCGGATTCAGATCTATGAAGAGAGAAGCGAACAAGCCCGTTTCTCCGGCTTTGATGACGGCAGAGAGCGAAGGGTACTCAATATTGTAACCAGAAAAGAAAAGAGATTCGGAAATTTTGGAAAGCTGGAAGCCGGTGCTGGAACAAAGAATCGTTATGCATTGGGTGGGAATATCAATTTTTTCCGCAATAAGGAGCGCATAAGCATCACGGGACAGTACAACAACCTCAATCAACTCAATGTGGGACAGGAAGATCCCCTCGCAGGTGCACAATTCCGACGGTTCAGACAATTTTTGCCGACAGAGTCCGCAGCCGACGGCATCAATACCTTATCCACATTCGGCCTGAACTATCAAAACTCCGGGACCAATTGGAAATTAACCACAGGATATAATTTTAGAAACAATGTAAATGACCTGGAATCTAAAAGGGTGCGCGAAACCTTTCTGAATGAGACGACCAGTCAATTTGCCGAAGAAAGCCAAAACGCACAGACCATCACCCAAAGTCATCGATTGAATGCGCGGTTTGAGTACAATTTTGATTCCCTGCATTCTATTGTCATTTTACCTAACATCAGTTATAATTTTTTAAATCGGATCGATTCAACCAATACAAACACCACTCTTGGCAAAGTAACTCCGGTAAATGAAGGAAACAACCGCTTTAACAATAAAAATGACACTTGGGCTGTACAGACACAAATGATATTCAGGAAAAAGTTTTTAAAACCGGGCAGGACCTTTTCGGTAGATGCTTCTTACAATCAATCCAATACTACCGCCTTGAATCTCCTTCTGGCTGAAAACATTTTCTTTATAAATAACCCTGATACTACATTTAGGGATCAAAAGCAAGACAGACTCAACGAGGCACTAAATACCAATGTGCGTTTTTCCTATTCTGAACCACTTAATGCAACCAATTCAGTAGAATTTAATTATGCTCCCGAATACCGAGTAACCCGTTCCAATCAATATACAGCCGCCATCAATGCCTTTGGGCAGACTGTATATTTGCCGGATACAGCACTCAGCAATGAATTTGATAATTTTATACACACTCAGCGCGCGGGAATCAAGCATCAGTTTCGTACGGCAAATGAAAAATTTACTCTGACCACAGGGGTAGATCTGGCCCATACACAGTTATTCAGTCAACAACTTTTTCCGGATCAAAAAGAAGTGGACAAGCTGTTTAGAAACATCTTTCCCTCTATCTTTTTCAGATATCGGATTGGGCCGCGTCAGAATTTCAGAATCAATTACACCACTTCCAACAATCTTCCATCCGTGAGTCAACTCCAAAATGTGATTGACAATTCGAATCCCCTTGTTTTAACAACGGGGAATCCAAATCTCGAACAGGAGTTTTCTCACAATTTTCGAATTGCATACGGGTTCTTTAATTTCAACGGGAAAGGCGGATTTTTGAGCCTCTCATATGGCATTACAAACAATCCGATTTCAAATATCTCAAGCATCCTTCTTCAGGATTCTGTACTGCCTGACGGAACTACCATCAAAAGAGGGACACAGGTCATCGTACCCGAAAATCTAACCTCACGGACCAATGCCAACTTCTTCGGTGCATTCAGCATGCCTCTACCTAAACTAAAGGTGAATCTGAGCATGAATGGCGCAATCGGATGGCTGCAGAATCCATCGAGAATAAATGGAATAAACAACCGTGTCGATAATTATTCGACCAATGGAGGTCTGGGCATAAGCAGCAATCTCGGAGAAAAAATAGACTTTAATCTCAGGACCAATCTCACCTATTTCATAGTCAATAACCAATTACAACCCGAACTAAACAACAATTACTGGCTTAGTTTAAATTCAGCTTCTTTTACTATATTACCATGGAAAGGACTTGTGGTCAATGCTGACCTTACCCAAACCCGATACATTGGTCTGGCTGATGCAATCAATCCTGACTTTATCCGACTCAATGGCTACCTCGGATATAAGTTTCTTAAAAACAGGGCAGGGGAATTAAGGCTTTCCGTCTATGACCTGCTAAATCAAAACACCAGCATCAACAGGGCTGTGACCGAACTGTTTGTCGAAGATACCCAGGCATTGGTGCTCAATCGATTTTACCTTGTTTCATTCATTTATCAATTCAGAAATTACAGAGGAAACCGTCCACCACGGGCCGAAAGTCCTTCATTTCAACCGCCAAGATAAGGCGTTCACAATTTTTTTCACAAGCTGTATTTGCGGTCAAAATCTATCTTTGTGCCCTATGAGTGCAAAGGTCCTATTGTGCATATTGGATGGATGGGGAATTGCTTCTAATCCGGAAGTTTCCGCCATTGATAAAGCCAAAACACCTTTTATTGACAGTCTCTACAAACACTTTCCACATGCGACATTAAGGACTTCCGGACTTGATGTAGGACTTCCAGAGGGGCAAATGGGTAATAGTGAAGTAGGTCACATGAATCTAGGAGCAGGCCGTGTCGTATACCAGGATTTGGTGAAAATTTCTCTCGCTATTAAAGATGGTTCGCTGGCGGCTAATCCTGCACTAAATCAAATCTTCGACTACCTTCGAAATAATCCGGGCAAAAAGCTTCACTTTATCGGACTTCTGAGCGACGGTGGAGTACATTCTCACATCGATCATTTGATTGGCCTTATTCATATAGCAGCGGGTGCAGGCATTCGCGGTATAGCGGTTCATGCCTTCACAGATGGACGCGATACAGACCCCAAATCGGCTCCAGGATATGTAAAGACTCTTCTGGAAGCCCTTGATGCGTGTGACGGAAAGCTGGCCACCATCACAGGAAGATACTATGCCATGGATCGCGACAAGCGCTGGGAGAGAATAAAAGTAGCCTATGATGCACTGATATATTCAAAGGGGATTCACTCTAGTGATCCGATTGAGGCGATCAGAAAGCAATATGACGAAGGTATTACAGATGAGTTTCTCAGACCGATCATCCTTTCAGAACCAGGCAGTACCCCTATCCATATAAGTGAAGGAGATGCCGTAGTCAACTTTAATTTTCGGACAGACAGAGGCCGGCAAATAACAACTGTGCTTACCCAGTCGGATTTTCCCGATTATGATATGAAGCCACTTCCCCTCCGATATGCTACGCTCACCCGTTATGACGACACATTTAAAAGTGTAGATGTCCTTTTCGAAAAAGAAAACCTTTCAATGACCCTCGGCGAAATTTTGGAGTATCACGGAAAAAGCCAGATACGTATTGCAGAAACAGAAAAATATCCGCATGTAACGTTCTTTTTTTCCGGGGGGAGAGAAGACCCCTTCAAAGGCGAAAAGCGTATTCTCATTCCTTCTCCAAAAGTGGCCACATACGACCTTAAGCCTGAAATGAGCGCATATGAAGTGACTGATGCTATATTACCTGAAATAGAATCCAAATCAGCAGATTTTATCTGTTTGAATTATGCCAATCCCGACATGGTTGGACATACAGGAGTGATGGAAGCTGCAATAAAAGCATGCGAAACAGTAGATGCCTGTACTCGCAGAGTAGTAGTGAAGGCACTCGACAATGGATATACTTGTATTATATTAGCAGATCACGGAAATTCAGAATGTATGAAAAATGAAGATGGTACTCCAAACACAGCGCATACGACCAACCCCGTACCTGTCTTTCTTTGTGAACCCAAGCAGCGGTATGTCATTTCCGATGGACGACTCGGGGATGTAGCCCCCACCATATTATTTCTGATGGGATTGCCTATACCTAAAGAGATGACAGGACAAATTCTGGCAAAAGAAATAAATTAAAAAAAGTTGATTAGAAAAGATTCTAAAATCATCGCCATTGACTTTGACGGAACTATTGTTGAAGACAAATATCCAGATATTGGAAAGCCTCTCGTTTTTGCCTTTGAAACCATTAAAAAACTTCAGGCCGATGGTCATAGATTGATCTTATGGACGTATCGCACAGGCGCGCGACTGGAAGAGGCAGTGGAATTTTGTCGAAAAAATGGCGTAGAGTTTTATGCAGTAAACAGGTCCTATCCGGAGGAAAAGTTCAATGATGCGGATACCTCAAGAAAAATTCACGCAGATCTGTTTATCGATGACCGAAACTTTGGTGGATTCCCGGGATGGGGAGTAATTTATCAGCAACTGTACGGCCCTTCGGATGATTTGGAAACCCTCTTGAAAAAGAACAAAAAAAAATCCTCTCTTTTTAGTAAACTCTTCAAATAGACTCCCCAACAAATGATATATCTCAAGTCAGCGGAAGAAATTGAGCTGATACGTCGCGCTGCCTTGCTGGTAAGCAAAACCCTTGGAATGTTGGCTAAAGAAATAGTACCTGGGGCTATACCCCTCAGGCTCGATAAAATGGCAGAAGAATTTATTCGGGACCATGGTGGAGTACCAGCATTTTTAGGGCTCTATAACTTTCCTAACTCATTGTGCATCAGTATCAATGAAGTGGTAGTGCACGGGATTCCGGGCAATCAGCATCTAAAAGAAGGCGATATTGTTTCTATCGACTGCGGGGTGAAGCTCGATGGATTTATGGGGGATCATGCATACACATTTATGGTTGGGGAAGTAGATCCTGAAGTGAGAAAACTACTGAAAATTACGCTCGAAAGTCTGTATCATGGCATCGCACAGTGCAGATCCGGTAATCGCATCGGGGACATTGGATTTGCCATACAATCGCATACAGAAGCACAGGGATATGGTGTGGTTCGCGAACTGGTAGGTCATGGCCTCGGCCGTCAACTTCACGAAGATCCACAGGTGCCCAACTATGGAAAGCGAGGTAAAGGAAAAAAAATTGAGGAAGGTCTTGTTCTTGCCATCGAACCCATGATCAACCTCGGAACGCATCGTGTCCGCCAGCTAAAAGACGGATGGAGCATAGTAACTGCAGACGGCAAGCCCTCGGCACACTTTGAGCACAATGTAGCCGTTGTAAATGGTAAGCCAGAGATCCTCTCGTCATTCGATTTTATCTACAGCGCTTTGGGTGGAGATCCATTGCGTTGACATATTTTTTTAGCGTTTTTAATCGCCTCTGCAAAGATTTCCTAAATATTTCTTGTCAATTTTTTAAAGGGTTGTGTAAATTTGTTTATGAAAAACAAAAAAAATATGAAAAAAACAAATTACTCCACAACCGTCACAAAGATAATCGCGCTTCTAGGATTCATGTTAAATTGTGTGCATCATGCAGAAGCTCAAACTTATTGTATTCCAACAAATAGTTGTACCTCTGGTGATCAAATTCAAAACTTCTCCACAACAGGGGGTACTACCAACATCAGCAATTTAAACTCAGGCTGTTCACCCAATGGGTATCAGTTTTTCAATACCCAAATTGTAACTGCTCTGCCAAATACAGTGATTAACTTTACCGTTCAATCAGGTCCTACATGGAGTCAGGGCTTCCGGATATGGGCAGACTGGAACAATGACGGAGACTTCGATGACCCGGGAGAGGATCTGTGGAACTCAGGCACTTGGGCAACTACTCCTTTTACCGGCAGTTTTACAATTCCTGTTGCTACACCACCCGGGAATATCCGGTTGAGAGTGCGCTGTGATTACGTCGCAGTACCCACCAGTCCTTGTGCATCGCAAACTTTTGGAGAAACGGAAGATTACGTCATCAATGTACTTCCCACCACACCTTGTACCTCACCCCCGCCTACGGCTACTACGGTTGCATCAGATACGAATGTATGTCCAGGAACAAATGTAAATTTTTCACTACAGGGTATAACTTTTGGTTCGGGCCAAACCTATCAATGGCAGTCTGCAACTTCGGCAACCGGTCCATGGGCGGATATTACAGGAGCTACTACTCCATTTTATTCTCAAGCTGTTTCGGTTACGACTTTTTTCAGATGTAATGTTACATGCGGAACTGCGACTACCCCATCCACTCCACGTCAGGTAGTCGCTTCAGGTAATGTATTTAGCGGAACATACACCATTAACCCAAATGGATCCGGACCAAATAACTACGCGTCTTTCACAGCTCTTGCCAATGCATTGGCCTGCGGAAACGTCACAGGTCCGGTTACCGTGAATGTAGCACCCAATTCCGGTCCTTACAACGAACAAATCGTTTTAAAATATGTGCCCGGAACCTCATCGACCAATAAAATTGTGATCAACGGTAATAACAATGTCCTACAATTTAATGCTACTCTTACAGATTCAAGACATACTATTGAATTGGATGGCGCAAAGCATTTTGAATTTAACAACCTTCAAATACTTTCCACCGGTGTCTCCTTCGGTCACGCGGTTGAATTTCGAAACAGCGCCGATTCCAACAAATTTTCAGGCTGCGTGATCGGCCATGCAGATCAGGAAAATACTTCCTTTTCTACAGGCGCCATTGTCTTTACCAATTTAAAAACAACCACCACAGGCCAAGGCAATAATGGTAATTACAATGAATTCATCAACAATACGATTCAGGGATGTTATTACACCATTTCAATCAATGGTACTGCGACTACACCTAATACTGGAAATAAATTCATAAACAATATAATTAGAAATTCGTACGTATACGCTGTATATGGTGCCAATGTAGATGATGCAGTGTTTGAAGGAAATGAATTTCACCGTCTGGACCGCAATTCATTGACTACTAATTATTCAATATATCTATTTGGAATAAGCAATCGCAAAAACAAAATCATTGCCAATAAATTCCATTCATACTTTCAACAACAGCCATTATCTACCAGCGGAAATTATTCAATATGGTTTGCTGCTGGTGCTAATGCTCCGGCGGACAGAAACCTGATAGCAAATAATGTCTTTTACAATATCAGAACAAATGGTTTTAATTATATCTTTTATATATCGAGCACCAATGGATATATCGATATTTTTCATAATACGATCTCTATAAATAATCCTCAATCAACCTCAGCATCTGCCAATAGATTAATATGGATCACATCTTCTCCTGATAGTATCAGAATCAGAAATAATGTATTTACCTGCAATAGGGGTGGCACGGGCCAGAATCACATAATTTACCTGACCAGCGCCACATACACTCCCTTGATTGATAATAATGTTTACTTTATTGACACTGTTGGGGCAAATAACTTTATAGGCTTCAGAGGAAGTAATGTCAAAACCTGGAGTGACTGGCAGGCGGTTGCTTCCGGAGCATTTGATCAAAATGGGGCTTATGCTAATCCTATATATGAAAATGAATCGGCTGGTAATCTGAAACCGATCAATCCGGCTATTAATAACATTGGTTTTAATTTGACCGCAATCGTCCCAACGGATATTAATAATTTCACAAGATCGGCCACCCCTGATCCGGGAGCATATGAATTCAGTCCTCTACCCGGAGTGGATGCTGTTTTGACTGCTTTTATTACACCGATACCAGGTTCAGGTTGTTCGGGCAATGTATCTGCTTCGGTCAACCTGAGCAATTACGGCCAGACCGCTTTGACTTTTGCTCGTATTCAATGGTCGGTTAATGGTATGGCCCAGGCACCAATTACCTTTACAGGTAATTTGGCAACAGCTGCCAACCAAGCCGTTGCTCTTGGTGCCTTCGCTGTGACACCAGGTCAAAGCTATAATCTGGTTGCCTTTGTTGATAGTGTGGCACCGGGCACGGATGCAAATCCCTCCAATGATACAACTGCAACAATCTACAATACTACCGGTCTGAATGGAATATATACCATCAATGCCGGTCAGCCAGCATCTGCTACCAACTTCCAGTCATTTAATGCTCTGTCCGCTGCGCTTAGCGCCAACGGAATTTGTGGTCCCATCACTGTCAATGTAGCTCCCGGCTCAGGCCCATACACGGAGCAAGTAGTTTTTAATCCTGTGATTGGCGCCAACGCTTTAAATAGAATTACTATAAATGGAAACGGTGATACAATAAAGTTTGATGCGTCAAGTAGTGCTTCAAACTTCGTCATTCGTCTAAACGGTGCAGATTTCTTTACCATTGATAGTTTAAATGTGAAACCTCTCAATGCAACAAACAGCTGGGGAATTCAACTCATAAATGGCGCTGACCACAATATCATTCGCAAATGCCGCATCGAATGTCCAATTAATACAACATTTAACAATGTGGGTATTGTCATTTCCGGATCCAATACCAGTTCGACTGCTTTTGGGCCATCAGGAAATTACAATTTAATCGAAAATAATACGATAATAGGTGGATACTATGGAATGACGATTACAGGTATTGCTTCCAATATCGGTGGAGCTGCCAAGTTCAATCAAGTAAAAAACAATAAATTCCTGGATTTCTATCTCTATGGTTTCTACGGTGGTCCAAATGATAGCCTTGTAGTTTCAGGTAATGAATTTTCTCAACCCACCAGGACAACACACAGCACTTTTTATGGCATAGGTCTATTATCGTTTCAAAGTAATGCGAGAATTGTGGGTAACCTGATTTACGATGCCTTTGCAGCCGCTGCTACAATGCCGACTTTTAGTGCATATCCTCTATATGTATCAGCTTTGGCAGAACCCAACCAATGGAATCTCATGGCCAATAACATTGTAAGAGATATAAAAGGCAATGGTCTGCTTTATGGAATATGGTTTGCGGGGTCATCTAACTGGTGGAAAGTGTACCACAATACAGTTGCCATTCATCAGAATAATTCAACTACTGCTAGTGCAACCCGCCTGATATGGCACAATACAGTAAACGATAGTATCCGTTACCTTAACAACCTACTTTATTTAATGCGTGCAGGTTCCGGATCCAAATATTTGGTTTATCTAAATAGTTCCACTAGCCGGCCGTTGGTTAATCACAATGCATATTTTATCAATGATTCCGTTGGTACAAATTATTTCTTTGGATGGAGAGGTTCTAATGTTAACACTTTTGCTGACTGGCAATCTCTTGCATCTAATGCGTTCGATCAGCAAGGCCGATATGCCAACCCAAATTTTGTAAACATCTGGAATGGCAATCTCCAGCCGACCAATGTGCTATTTAATGGTATGGGGACAGACCTTCAAACCTGGGTTCCTAACGACTTCTTTGGAGTGCCTAGGGGAGCATTTCCTGACGCCGGTGCCATTGAGTTTAATCCTCCTCCCGGACCAGACCCGGCAATTATCTCATTCACTCAACCAGCCGGGGCCATATGTGACACTTTTGCTACGGCTCAAATTCAAATTGCAAATCTCGGACTTGATACAGTCACCTCCCTCACAGTGGCATGGACTGTAAATGGTAATCCACAAACCCCTGTAAACTGGAATGGTGTCCTTGCCTCTTCTCAGGCTATTAACCTGACTTTGGGCACTTTTACTGTAACGGCTACAGGCACAGTAGATCTCACCGCTACCATTACTGCCAGCGGGCCTGGTGTAGATACTGACCCTTCAAATAATTCTTTGTCCAGAACAGGAATTCGAAGAAGTCTTCAGGGTACATATACCATCAATGCATTTTCTGGTACAGCAGGAACTAACTTCGCCAGTTTCACTGATTTTGCAAATGCGGTAAATCAAATTGGTATTTGTGGCCCGGTTACTGTCAATGTTGTTTCAGGCACAGGCCCCTATGTTGAGCAAGCATATTTTGGGAACATACCCAATAGTTCTGCAACCAATACAATTATCCTGAATGGAAATGGTGAATCCATATCGTTTGCATCTTCAGCTACCGACAAAAGAGCAATTATTGCATTTGAAGGCACGAAAAATTTCATATTGGATTCGCTAAATATTTCATCTAACGGTACGATATCTCAATTTGCTACCGGAGTATATATCACGGGCAATGCCGAAAATATCACGATAAAGAATTGCTCTATTGTAATGCCCAACAACTTTACCAATCTGAATTACAATGGCATATTAGCCAGCATTTCCGAAAATAGCATAACAGGTATCGGTAAAGTATGTGACCGCATTACCATCCAAAACAATTTTATATCAGGGGGCTACCAAAACATCTATATCGGAGGTAATACATTAGCTGCAGACCCATTGACAGTAGGGCATAAAATCCTCAACAATACCCTTGCTGATGCTTACATATATGCCTTCTTTTCCAGAGGAGTTGACAGCCTTGAAGTACATGGTAATGACATCCATAGACTTAATCGTCAAACCGTAACAACACTATACGGTATTTATGTAACCAATGAGATCCGAAACTCCAAGATTACCAACAACAAAATACGCAATACGCATGCAGCTGCTACTTCCCTTACTGGTTCAGTGTTTGGATTTTACAACTTTTCATCTACAGGCAATCCCAATAATCGAAATTTGCTGGCCAATAACTGGATGTACGGTTGGGAAAACACAGGCTTTAATTATCCGATCTACCTGTCCAGCTCAAATAACTGGAATATTTATCACAATTCTGTTTCAATAGAGCATACAACTTCGGGTACTGGTGGTGAATATCTCTTCTATGTATTAGGAACAGTCTCAAACATCGACTTCAGAAACAACCTTCTGACCACCAGCAGACCGACTACAGGTACCAGTTATGTAATTTATCAATCCGGAACTGCAAGTAATATCAATTATAACAACAACGCCTACTGGAGACAAAGCAACTCGACAAATTCTTTCTTTGGATTCAATGGCAGTAACGTAAGTACCTTTGCTAATTGGCAGGCATCTACCGGAAATCCTGATGCCAACAGCCAGTATGGATTGCCCTTCTATGTTGATCCTGTCAACAATAACTTCATACCCGGTTCACCCCAGTTCAACAACATAGGTGCGAACCTACTAACAGTAGTTCCAACAGATATCAATGGTGTTGCCCGCACGGCAACTCCTGACCCCGGGGCGGTAGAATTCAGCCCACTTCCTTGTACGGGTCCGTACAATTTTACTCTTGTAAGTGCAACACCCACATCGGCCACCCTCAACTGGTCAAGTTTTGACAGCATACACCAGATCGAGTGGGGTCCCGTAGGCTTCACACCGGGATCACTCCAGGGAACACTGATTTCTAACATTACGACCAAACCTTTTACCATCACAGGCCTTACGTCGAATGTTTGCTACGATGTATATGTAAGAGATACATGTGGAGCTACTACGTTTAGCCAATGGGTCGGACCAGTTCAGGTTTGTACGCCGATTGCCCTGGATGCAAGACTCGAAGCACTTCTCGCACCTAAAAACGGAGCCTGTGGGGACAGTAATATGGCCGTACAGGTGATTGTAAAAAATGAAGGTTTTAATGCCATTACAAATGTCCCTGTGACATGTCAGATTTCAGGAGACATTACACAGACCTTTAATGCGACGATTCCGTCCCTGGCATCCGGAGTGAGTGATACGGTCACTATGGGTACAATCAATACCTTCCAAGGAGCTTCTCTCAATATTTTGAGCTTTACTTCTTTGCCCAATGATCAGGTGACCGGCAATGACTCGTTAAATCTGTCTGTTTTTATAAAACCGAAAGATCCGGTTGTTATGCCGTTCTCAGTTTGTGCTGGTATAGATACAATAACCCTAATGGCTAAGCCCGGCCCTGGTCTTCTCTATGAGTGGTACGGCACTCCCACAGGAGGTACTCCGTTAGCTACAGGTAATACTTTCTTCGTCCCCTCTATTTCGGCTAAAAATGATTACTATCTGCAGTACAATCAATTGGTAGGTGATTCATCCTCTGCGACTCATGCTCCCCTGATCCAGAGTGCAGGCACGTTTACGAACTCTCCTACTTCCTTTAGTCCATGTCCTGGGGTATTGCATATACCGGTGCCATCCGGAGCAGTTATTGACTCAATCAGAGTTAGTTACTCCATTACTGCCACTGGTGGAGCCTGGCTTTCAGAACAACTTTCCAGAATCAGAGTAGTGAATAACAACGTGGCTGAGCCTGTTGTCATTGGTCCTTCAGTATTTGCTGGCGGTACTCAACCCTATACACGAACACTAACCATTGCCAATGGCATCATAAATTCCGATACCCTCTCATTAGAGCTTCACGTCGGTCGTACATGGCCAGATGGTGGAACAGGGCCTTGCAATGACCTGTATCAATTTGTGCCGGCCAATGGTTTTACGGCCACTGTGTATTATCAGGCCAGTGCATGCTCGCAGACACGTACTCCGATTATCATCACGCCTACTCCTGTGCCAACAGCCAGCTTTACCTTCATACAGCTGCCGACTAGCTATGACGTAACCTTCAATGCCACAGTCACCAATGCAGACTCAATACACTGGAACTTTGCAGGCCTTGGCACTTCAAGTGCATTGAATCCAACCTTCACCTTCCCGCAGAATGGTAAATACCAGGTATGCTTGTCTGCCTTCAATGCGTGCGGTGATACGACGGTCTGCGACAGTTTGAATTTCTCCATATCTGTAGCCGAAAACCGACTTGGCAGCTATCTGAAGGTATATCCGAACCCAAATGCGGGAGTATTTGAAGTAACTTTCAGTGACGATATCGCTTCTCTGCCTGTGGAACTGGTGGATCTGACCGGCAAAGTTGTATTCCGCACCGAGTGGAAGAGCGCCGGTGGAGTGTTTAGAGAAACCATCAAACTGACCAACCTTGCCTCAGGTACATATATGCTCAGGATACAATCTTCGGCCGGCATCATCAACCGCAAGGTTGTGATAGGAAAATAATCGAACATCATCCGATAGAGATTGCTATAGACTGCCTCCGGAATCCGCTCTGGGGGCAGTTTCTTTTTTGCGCGTAGCGGAAGCAGGGGAGGATTGGGATTGAAAAAGATTTTTGGATTGTACGTTTGCTAAAATTGGGAATTCGAATATGAAACAATTAAAATCTACGATCTATCCGATAGTGATATTATTGATAATCAATACGCTATACTTTGCGCCTGCCTTAGGTGGCAAGGTCATCCCTCAGGATGATATTCTACACGGATTGGCAATCAGCAAAGAAATCCGCGACTGGAGAGAAAAAACCGGCGAAGAGGCGCTGTGGACCAATGCCTTGTTTTCAGGAATGCCAGGATTTCAGTGCGGAGTGATTTATTGGAACAATATCTTTCACTATGTACAGCAGATCCTTGCAAGGATATTTGTGATGAATGCAGAAATTTATACAATAGCCTGGCTTATGATAGGTATGTATTTTCTAATGGTAGTGCTGGGTGTGGATTACAGATTGGCAGCTGTGGGAGGATTGGCTTTTGGATTTTCGGCTTTTTTCATCATTTCATTTGGTGCCGGACACGTTGCTAAAGTGCGTACAGCAGCGCTGATAGCTCCCACGATTGCATCCATCGTATTGGCATATAGGGGAAAGAAATGGCTCGGTTGGGGGCTGACAGCTTTCTTTCTGGGTATGGCCATTAACTCTAATCACATTCAAATCACCTACTACAAAGCATTTATCATCCTTGGAGTTGTAATTCTGTATTTTGTGCAAGCCATCATAGACAACGGTATAAAGAACTGGTTCGTGACTTCTTTGGGTCTGCTGCTGGCTGCACTCATTGGGATTCTGCCCAATGTAAGCCATCTGTGGACCAACTATGCCTATCAAAAGGAAACCATGAGAGGCGGAGTGTCTGAACTTTCAAAGAATCAGGAATTTAAGGGCGGACTCGACTTCGATTATGCAATGATGTGGAGTTATGGTCCTTCTGAAACATTTAATCTCGTTATTCCCAATGCGACAGGAGGAGGGATTGCCCAAAATTATGAAGGCACTCGCACGCATGACACCTATTTTTTGAGGTTCAGACAGATGTATATGGAGCAAGGAATGAGTAAGAAAATGGCGGAGGAGCAGGCGAATCGTTCAATAGCTTCATTTTTTTATTGGGGTGATCAGAGCCTGGTCAATGGCGGCTATTATGTGGGAGCTGTTGTGTTCTTTTTATTTGTTTTGTCTTTTTTCGTAGTTGACAAAAAATGGCTGATCACTTTTGGTGCCCTGATAGTTTTTTCTGTTGCTCTTGCCTGGGGTAAATATCTTGAGGGATTTAACAGATTCCTATTCGACAACCTTCCGTTATTTAATAAATTCAGGGTTCCATCCATGGCATTTACGATTCTTTTTGTGCTTATGCCTGTTTTAGGGTTTTTGGCCATTGATAAATTTTGTAAAATCCCAAACAGAAAAGAAGCCGAGAAAAAATTGCTTAAAGCCGTCTATGTAGCTGCCGGATTTTGCCTGATTTTTATTTTGTTTGGAGGTTCGCTTTTTGATTTTTCAGGCAATAATGATGAAATGCTTCGCCAGAATGGATTAAATATTGACCAATTGATCGAAGACAGAATTGGATTGATGCGAAGTAGCGCGGCCAAAACATTACTTTATGTTTTACTGACAGCAGGAGCACTCTGGGCACATCTCAGAGGGTTACTGAAAGCTCACTTCCTGCCTATTGTTTTAGCAATTTTTATCGTTTTTGACCAATGGTCTTTTACTTGGCAACATCTTGGATGGAAAAATTTTGTATCGAAGCAAGACTTTGAACGTCCACTTCGTCCCTCTCAAGCTAACATACAAATCGCTCAGGATCCCGATCCGCACTTTCGGGTATTTAATACACAGAGAGGGCTTACTAGCGATGCATTCACAAGCTATCATCATCACTCCATTGCGGGATACCACGGAGCTAAACTAGGGCGCTATCAGGATCTGATAGACGCACATCTCGGTAAGGGAAACCAGGCTGTCTATAATATGCTGAATACAAAATATTTCATCAGCAATGATCAACCCCAACTAAATCCAGGAGCATGTGGCAATGCATGGTTTATAACCGAAATTCAATGGGTCAACAATGCTGATGAGGAGATTGAAGCACTAAATGAGCCTTTCAATCCATTAAAAACTGTAATAATCGATTCGAGGTATAAGTCAAAACTTACACGTAGTGATTACATGCCTGAAGGCAGTGAAATACGGCTTATAAGCTATTCGCCAAATGTGTTGAAGTATTCGGTCAGAATTCCTTCCGGTCCTCAGTTTGCAGTTTTTTCTGAAATATATTACGAAGGCTCTGATAACGACTGGAAGTCTATAGTAGATGGCAAAGAATACCCGCATCTTCGGGTGAATTATGCGCTGCGAGGCATGGAACTACCGGCTGGAGAATACGAGGTGGAATTCAGATTCGAACCTGAAAGCTATCTGCTCGGTGAGAGATATGCTCGCATTGCCTCTGTTGCCTTTGTAATCCTTTTTGGAGGTAGTCTGTTTTTATCATACAAAAGCGGAGAATTTGAAACAAAAAATGATTGAAAACGATCCAATTATCGCTGTAGAGTTAAATCCCATATTTTTGGATCGCGTCATAGAGATGGCCTGGGAGGATCGGACACCATTTGAAGCCATTCTGTCTCAGTTTGGACTGAAGGAAAAGGATGTAATCGAGATTATGCGAAGAAATCTTAAACCTTCTTCATTCCGTATGTGGCGAAAGAGAGTATCGGGAAGAGCCACCAAACATCTCAACCTGAGAGGCTTTGCCGTGGGTCGTCATAAATGCGATCGCCAAAGGCATATCACTGGAAATAAATACAAGAAGTGACTGCTATTGCCTTATTGGATACGGTACATCCCCATTTCGAAGAAGTGGTAAAAAAGCATCGCGCGATTGTATTGGACTTCACGTCCCTATCACAAAATGAAGTCTTTGACTCTCTGGACAATGTACATGCTTTGGTCATTCGGAGTCGATTTGTAATAAATAAAGCATTTATTGACCGACTACCAACTTCAATAAAGGTCATCGGGCGCTACGGCAGCGGTATGGAAAATATAGATGTAGAGTATGCCACTTCCAAAGGCATAAAATGTGTTCATGCACCCGAAGGCAACAGGCAGGCAGTAGCTGAACATGCCCTGGGAATGTTGTTGGCTCTTTTTAATAATCTTTGTAAAGCATCATCAGAGGTCAGAGCCAATCTTTGGTATAGAGAAGAAAACAGGGGAGAAGAACTTGCAGGTAAGACTGTGGGGATCATAGGATATGGTAATACCGGCTCTGCTTTTGCACGGCTGCTTAGTGCCTTTCCGGACCTCAAGATTCTGGTGTACGACAAGTATAAAACAGGCTTTTCGTACGGAAATA
The DNA here is from genome assembly GCA_046295455.1 of Thermaurantimonas sp. Classification (GTDB taxonomy): domain Bacteria; phylum Bacteroidota; class Bacteroidia; order Flavobacteriales; family Schleiferiaceae; genus Thermaurantimonas. The sequence continues at coordinate 59,263 of JBKBNI010000006.1, forward strand.
TAATTGAAACCACCTTAGAGCGCATTTTCTCTGAAGCAGATATACTATCACTGCATATTCCTCTCACGCATGAAACCACATATATGATTGACCGGGATTGGATTGACAGAATGAAAAAACCCTTTTTTCTCATCAATACCTCCAGGGGTAAATGTGTGCGCACTTCTGCTCTGGTGTCTGCACTGAAATCAGAGAAAATACGCGGGGCTTGTATCGATGTTCTTGAATACGAAAAATCCTCTTTTGAGGCACTCGACATCTCGGACTTACCGGCAGACTTCAAATTTCTCTGCCAACATCCTAGAGTCATGGTCACCCCGCACATTGCCGGCTGGTCATTTCAGAGCCATATAAAACTCGCTGAAATATTGGCCAATAGGATAATGGATGCTCTGAGATAAAACAAAAACAGGGCATCAAAGCCCTGTTTTGACAATCAAAAGGATTTCCTGAAAAACGGAATATTTCAGGGTTGCATAATAATTGGTTGATTTCCGCTACCGATAATGATTTTAGTATTTGGTGAACGGGACAATTCGCGGTAAGCTTCAATGGTTTTATATTGAATGATAATAGGTGTCAATCCTTCGGAAATAACTTTATTGGCATCGCGAATACCTTGAGCTTCCACAAGTTTGCGTTCGGCTTCTAATTTTTCCCGTTGAAGTACAAATTCCATGCGTTGAGCCTCTTGTTCAGCCTCCAATTTCTCTTCGATTGCCCTGTATAATCCGGGAGGAAGGTTAATCGTTTTGAGAAGCACTGCTTCAATGACAAATCCTCTAGGCTCGAGAATTTCTGCCATTTTTTGACGTATTTCATTTTCTATACCCAGACGATTTCCGGTGTGCATGTCTTTGGCCATGAATTTGGCTGTCACATCGGCGGCAGCAGCGCGAAAAACAGGAAGAATCATGCTGGTTTCGAAATCCTTACCAATTGTCCCGATAACGTCTGTAGCTTTCCGCTCATTGACATGATAGAGAATTGAAATGTCTGATTTAACATTTAGACCCTCTTTGCTTGGCAGGTCAAGGCGGATTTCAATATTGGTTGTTCTTGTGGGCACTCTCAGTATAGTAGATATAAATGGATTATAGATCACTAAGCCAGGCTGAAGTTCCCTTTTGTTGATTTTTCCTAAGGTTCTTTTTACACCCACATCACCTTGCCGGATCACTGCACAACTTGATAGAAATAGTGCAGATATAAAAAACAAATTTGTGATTTTTAATATTTTCATGACCTAAATTTTTTCTACTTTCTATAAATGAAAAAATTAGGCCATAGGTTTAGAGGCGAATGTATTTTTACAATTATTTACACTTTGCTCTTAAATTGGAAAAATCCGCATGAAGTTAGCCGACGAGTCTGTTCTTCATTTTGTTTGGAAATTCCGCCTCTTTCCACAATTCGGCCTTCGCACTGTAGACGATAAACCGGTAGAGATCATCCACCCAGGTATTCACAATACCAATTCCGGTCCTGACTTCACCGATGCCCGGATTAAAATAGATGGTCAGCTTTGGGCAGGAAACGTAGAGCTTCATATCCGAACTTCAGATTGGTTCAGGCACAGGCATCAGAATGATCCGGCCTACAGAAGTGTAATTTTACATGTGGTGTATGAAAAAGACAGCAAATCCCTTTCTGACTCGGAGCCACCAGTAATTGAATTAAAAAAATACATTAATTCTACTGTACTCAAAAATGCAGAACACCTCCTGTCATCTCAGTCTGAGATTCCTTGTCACAACCTCCTTTCGTCAGTATCCAATGAGGCTAAATCTGCCATGGTGTCGAGGGTCGCCGTTGAACGAATGGAATTGAAAATCACGGAGAAAGCAAAACTGCTGGAGTCCTTACAAGCCGATTTCTACCGTCTGCTTTGGATCGAAATTTCTTCGGCCTTTGGGTTGAAGGCCAATGTACTGCCAATGTATTTGCTGGCTCTTCATGCGCCTCTGCACAAGATTTTACAAACGGCCAACGACCGAAACACCGTAGAAGCTTTTCTTTTTGGTATGGCCTCCCTCTTACCGACCAAGCCGAATGACGAATATTCTCGAGCATTGCTGGACGAATTTAATTATCTGAAGCACAAGTACGGGTTAGACGTCGTCGTAGAATCTCATGTGTGGAAGTTTCATAGGATTAAGCCAATTGGTTTTCCTACCATACGGATTTCACAGTTAGCCTCTTTATTGTTGCGATGGGACGAACTCATCGACAGTGTGTTCAAAAGACCAAATCTGCAAAATTTACAGGCAATTCTCCGTGTAGAAGCATCTGGATACTGGAACTCACACTACAGATTTGGTGTATCATCTGAATCAAATTTTGTAAAAAGAGTGGGAGATGATTTAATCAACCGGATATTGATCAACGCAATTATCCCTGTGATGATGAGTTTTTCAAAAAATTCGGACAATCCAATATTTCATCAGATAGCCATTGATTGGCTCGAACAACTGCCTGCTGAGAACAATGCTATCGTCCGAAAGATGAAGTCGTATGGATTCAAAAACACCAATGCTCTAATGAGTCAGGGACTTATCCAACTTAAAAATGCTTACTGTTCTGAGAAAAAGTGTTTATTTTGTTCTATCGGATATAAAATCATAAAATCATGACAAAAGAAATCGAGCAGTTCAGAAGCTATTTCGAAAAGTTTGGTTTCGAAGTCTGTGAGCGTCTAGGTGAGTATCTCGGAATTCAGGCCGCACGAATCCGATTGTTTTTTATCTATGCAGCATTCCTCACGATGGGATCCCCGGTCATCCTTTATATGATTCTCCTCTTTATTAAAGAAATCCGATTTTATATCAAAAAGCGCAAAACCTCTGTTTTTGATTTGTAATGCAGTTATGAAAAAAATTTTATTTTTAGTCCTCCTCTGTTTTGACTTAAGTTATGGTCAAGGAATAGAGTTTTTAGAAGGCTCTTTCGAAGATGCCCTTACAAAGGCGAAATTGGAGGGAAAGTTGGTTTTTGTGGATGCTTATACTACATGGTGCGGACCGTGCAAATGGCTGTCAAAAGAAGTATTTCCTGACGAGGAATTGGGAGCTTTTTATAATAAGAACTTTATCAGTATTCAATTGGATATGGAACGTGGCGAGGGAATCGAATTTGCTGAAAAATATGCCGTCAGAGCATTCCCAACATTGATTTATTTTGATGCAAATGGAAAGGAGATTCATCGGCTGTTAGGTGCTAGAGAAGCTGCTCGGCTCCTGGCCGAAACGCGTGAAATCATGATTGAGGACAATCGCTTCATTTCTCTGAAAAATCGCGTAGAATCTACTAATTCACCGGATAAAAACGACTTAAGAAAGTACCTCGTCGCATCAGGTCAGCAGGGCAATATAGATGATGACCGGATGAAGAAATATCTGAGTCAAATGAAAGACGAAGACTGGAAAGATCTCGATATTCTGGAACTAATAATTGAGATATCTGCAGAATCTGAGGATTGCTCGGATATCTTTACTCAAGGTATTTTTCAGAACTATCACACTATAGTTTCAGCCTTGGATGCAAGTCAAGGATACCGCAAGCAATTTGACCAGTTTATTTATCAAAAATTAGCGCAGTCATTTTCAAGAAAAATTGATGATAAAACTTTTGATAATTCGTATGCCGAAAATTTCGTAAAACACAATGAAAATCTTTTTGACAAAGAGCGCATAAGACTCCTCGCAGAGCGAAGGGCACAAAAAAATCAAAATGATCCCAAAAAGCTTCTCAACATAGACCACCTTTTATTTGAGAAATATGAAGAAAATCCCGATGTATTAAACAATGCTGCGTGGGAAGTTGTAAAAAATCCGGACGCTACAAAAAAACAATTGAGATATGCCCTCTCATGGGCACAAAAATCTGTAAATATTGATGAGAATTTTTACAACACCGATACCCTTGCCCATTTACTCTTTAGATTAAAAAGATACGAAGAAGCAAAAAAGTGGGCTACTCGTTCTATTGAACTCGGAATAGATGGAGGTGAAGATGTAACACTTACTGAAATCCTTTTGTCCAGAATTAAGTCAAAAGGTAATAAATGATTCCCTTGAATTAAAACTATTTAATAACACGTTATAAATTTCGTTGTTCCACCCTTTTGATATAGGTTTTCACGTTCCAATCCTTTGTAAAAATGTATTTTTGCCATCTTGATGAAGAAGGTAATAATCTACTTGTGGATTTCGGTGATATCGATCTCGCTGTTGTCCTGCAGTGAGTATAACAAGATCTTGAAATCCAATGACTTAAATTACAAGTTTGAAATGGCCAAGAAGTACTATAATACAAAAAAGTACAACAAGGCCTACCCTTTATTTGATGAATTACTGAATTTGTACAGAGGCACAGCTCAGGCCGAAGAGGTTTATTATTATTATTGTATGAATCTCTACAAAATGGAGGATTACCTACTGGCCGCTTATCATTTTAAAAATTTTTACCGTACTTTTCCCCAAAGTAAATACGCCGAGGAAGTTGCATTTATGACGGGGTACTGTTATTATCTTGAATCTCCGGTGTACTCATTAGATCAGGCCTACACCCTCAAGGCTCTCAACGAACTTCAGCTCTACATCAACACTCATCCAAAAAGTGCCAGAATTGATCAATGCAATGAATTGGTCATCGAGCTGAGAAGAAAGCTGGAGCGAAAAAACTTCGAAAGAGCAAAACAGTACTACAATACAATGCAGTATCAGGCTGCTGTAGTGGCGCTCAACAATGTCATGAATGATTTCCCTGAAACTCAGTACAGGGAGGAGATTTTACTCCTGCTTCTAAGAAGTAACTTCGAACTGGCCCGTTTTTCCATCGAAAGCAAGAAACTTCAAAGATTCATTGAGACCAAAACGGCTTGCGACGATTTCCTGGAACGATATCCAAATAGTAAGTACGCCAAAGAGGCAAAAGAAATAAAAGAGAAAGCCGTATCCCAAATACAATTTTTAAAACAGAATCAATCAGAATATGGAAGCTAAAAAAAAGCTTAATGCTCCTAAAGTAGCCGCTACTGTAGACATTGAAAAAGTGGCCCAACCCACAGGAAACATATACGAAGCAATTATCATCATTGCAAAGAGGGCTGCACAAATAGCCGATGAGTTGAAGCTGGAAATTAATGAGAAGATGGAAGAATTTAATATTCCAGGTGAGATTCTCGAAGAGGTTTTTGAGAACAGAGAGCAAATCGAATTGTCCAGATACTTTGAAAATCTGCCTAAACCTCATTTAATGGCTTTACAGGAATGGTTGGATGGCGAAATTTACTATCGCTATGCTGAGTCAGAATCCAAACCCGACTAATGTGGGCGGATAAAAAAATACTCCTTGGAATTTCGGGTGGAATTTCAGCATACAAATCCATCTCACTGGCCAGACTGTTTGTAAAGGCTGGAGCACAAGTACAGGTGGTACTGACTCCCGATGCAAGGAATTTTGTAACTCCCCTTACTCTCTCTGCCCTCACCGGAAGGCATGTGTACACAGAATCTTTTGACCCTAATACCGGATTTTGGTATAATCATGTAGAGCTGGGCTTGTGGGCCGATGCAATGGTAATCGCGCCGGCTACTGCTAATACAATTGCAAAAATGGCTCATGGTCACTGTGACAATCTTTTACTTTCTTGCTACTTAAGTTCAAGATGTACTGTTTTTTTTGCCCCGGCTATGGATTTGGACATGTATGCCCATCCGGCTGTGCAAGCCAATATTCAAATCCTGCAATCGTACGGAAATAGGCTAATTGACGCTGAAGTCGGTCCGCTGGCCAGCGGCCTCGACGGAAAGGGACGCATGGCCGAACCTGAGCACATCTTTCAGCATATTGAAGACTATTTTAGTACAGCTAAAACATTAGCTGGAAAAAAGATTTTAATCAATGGAGGCCCTACCTATGAGCATATTGACCCTGTGCGTTTCGTAGGCAACCATTCGACCGGGGATACGGCCGTATTTCTTGCTCAGGAAGCACATAGCAGGGGTGCAGAGGTGCACCTTGTACTGGGCCCTACCAAATACAAAGGCCTTAATTTTCCTTTTGACGTGTACCATGTCACCTCGGCTGTTGAAATGCTTGAAACGTGTTTACACCTTGCGCCAAATGCCGATGTGATTGTATGCGCTGCGGCAGTGGCTGATTACAGGCCCAAAGTCAGAAACGAACAAAAATTAAAAAAAAACGAATCAACTCTGATCCTCGAGCTCGAAAAGAATCCAGATATTCTCTACACACTCGGCAGACAGAAAAAGTCTCATCAGATTTTGATTGGATTTGCTCTTGAAACGGAAAATGGAGAGGTAAATGCATTTAAAAAACTGAAATCTAAAAATGCCGACGTCATCATAATCAACTCTCCCGGGGAGCACACAGGATTTGCTACCGAGACCAATCAGGTGAATCTTTTGTATGCTGATGGTACGATAATGAGAAGTGAACTCGTTTTAAAGAAAAAACTTGCAGCCTGGATATGGGATACTCTTTCAGAATCTTTGCTTCGGTCTTAATATCATGCCTTATGGCAGCGTGTGGCTGCCTGTACGCTCAGGAACTCAACGCCCGCGTCACCATCAACCATCAGCAAATTCAGCGAAGCAACATCAATATTTTCAAAACCCTTGAAAATTCTCTTTACGAATTTCTCAACAATACGAAATGGACAGGTGGTCGATATTCCATGCAAGAGCGAATCGAGTGTAACTTCACCCTGATCCTTGAGCAGGAGCCCTCTCCCAATGAATTTCAAGGAAAACTTCAAATACAATACAGCCGACCTGTATTTGGTACTTCCTATAATTCACCTGTTCTCAACTACCAGGACATTGATCTTTTTTTTTCCTACACTGAATTCGAAAGACTGGAATTTAATCCTCAAAACATTGATAATAATCTAGTGGCCATCATGGCATTTTATGCCTACATGATCATAGGCCTGGATAATGCCACCTTTGCTCCGGCTGCTGGGAAAGAGCAATTCGATATGATGCAAAATATTGTAAACCTCATGCAGAGTCTTGGCCGTTTTCCTGGATGGCGGGATGACGGTCGAGGGTTTAGAAATCGGTTTTGGATCGCTGAACATCTTAACCACTCAACAACAGGAGATTTCTTGCAGGCAATCTATACATATCATCGTCTTGGTCTTGATGTAATGCATTCCAATGCAAGGGTAAAGGAAGGTAAAGAAAAAATAGCTGAAGCCCTGGTCTCGCTGCAGCCTGTGTATAAAAAACGTCCTCAAAGCATTTTGTTGCAAATATTTTTTCAGGCCAAAGCTGATGAAATCACAGGTGTTTTTTCAGGAGGTGACCCGGTGAATACCGTCAATCTTCGAAATGTACTCAATGAAATCGATCCGCTCAACAGCAGCAAATATGCACAGCTGCGATAGCGTCCCGGCTATACCGGGGAGACGCTGTATTCGTAATATTCAGTAATTGGGTTTGCTAGTATTTTCTTGCAGGATTGATCTGCTATGTTTTTAGCTTCCACTTCTGAGTCTGCTTCAATAAGGAGTTGAATATGTTTTCCGACACGGACATCTTCGATCCCAAGAATTCCCAGATTCGGTAAATTATTGCAGATGGCTTTTCCTTGAGGATCAAGTAGGGAGCGATGCGGCATAACATTGACTTCAACCCTGAATTTCATTTTTTCCGATTTTTTTTGGATGGTAAAAACAGATAGATAAAACAACGTACAAAAGTATCACAAAACTCAAGCCTGCCAATTTTAAAAGCAATAAAAAAACAAGGGTGAGCAATAGGAAAAGGACCTTAAGCCAAATGCCGGGATCGGGTTTTCGGACTTTAAATCCAAATAATCGAACGTTTGAGTTCATGACCCAGAAAAGCACAACAGGTAGAGGCATGAAATAGATAAGTCTAAAATGTTCTTTGCCAAAAAATTCAATTAAAAAAGGAATGCCCATGACAAAAATAGCTGAAGAAGGCGTGGGCAGTCCTCTGAAATCGTATGATTGTGTTTGATCCAGATTGAAGCGTGCAAGCCGAAAAGCAGATCCTAAAGATATAAGAAATGCGAGATAAGGGGAATATTCGAGCCAAGAATCACCGGGAGGCACAAATATGTGCATTTGTTTGTAAAGCACAAAGGAGGGTACCACCCCAAAACTCACAACATCTGCCAGGGAGTCGAGTTGTACGCCTAACTGGGAATCGGATTTAAAGGCCCTTGCTGCCAGTCCATCTGTAAAATCAAATAGTAGACTTAAGCTCATCCAGAATGCCGTCTGATGAAAATCGTAAGCTAGAGCCGATTCTATCGCTGGCAGCGCACAGAAGAGGTTGAGAAGGGTGAGTATATTTGGGATATAGCGCTTCATATGAAGATAATACAAAGAAACAAAAAACCTCCGTTTTGTTCCGGAGGTTTTACTATCTGAATGGAAATCAAAATCTATTTGCTCATGCGGTAAGGTCTAAACTTCTGCCGCTTTGGTTTTTTTGAGGTTTTTTTGCGCTTAAGATCGTTCTGCATACCAAGGCGATCCATTGCACAGCGAAAGCCTATCCAGTCTGTGGCCACGGTTTGTTCCATGAACCTGCGTGTTCCGGGGCTTACCCAGTACTGGCGATCTTTCCATGACGCACCTTTAACCACGCGCACCGTGTTGCCAATTAAAGTTGTCTTATTGTAGTCGTACATGGGCTCCTCTCCAGGAGGAACATCTTTACTGTAATAGATGCTTGACTCTACGTCTCCATCGAGGTAGTCTCTATAATCACTATATTGATAGTTTCTTCGGTTGAGATTTTCCTGTTCTGTCACAGGGCGGACGGGTAGCTGACCTGGAAGTCTCACGATTTTGCCGTTTTGATCCACTTGAGTTTCCTGAAGAATGGTGAGTTCACCGGCACCTTGATAATTATCGTCAAATGATGAAAACTCATTTCCTCTGAAGGGTCTAAAATCTGTAACATCTTCAAAACTTATCGGTCGGTACACGTCCATGACCCATTCGGCTACATTGCCTTCCATGTCATACAGTCCAAAATCATTGGGAGGATAAAATTTTACCTGCATTGTGATATCGGCCTGATCATTTAACCAACCTCCGAGACCCATATTGTCTCCACGTCCTCTTTTGAAATTACCAAGCATGTCTCCTCGAGAGCGGCTATCAGAATTTCTCATAGAGTTGCCCGCCCATGTAAATTTATTCCCCTCATAAAGTCTGTCAAACTGACGGTTTCCAATGTTTCCATAGGCAGCATATTCCCATTCAGCTTCGGTTGGCAGCCGATATTTTGGCAGTAGTAAGCCGTCTTCGATATTTACGGGTCGCCCTTCCTTGCCATATGGGCTATTGGGTCTGTAATCTTTCAGGCCTTTTTTGTTTTGCTGCGTGTATTCACCCGGAAGATATAGATACACTTCTGTATTGAAGTGATCTGCGTCCTTTTGATCATTAAGAGGTGAAAAAACCCCCTTCTCGATCAATATCATTTCATTGACACGGTCTGTTCTCCAAGCACAATATCTCATAGCCTGCTCCCAGTTTACACCTACCACGGGGTAAAAATTGTACGCTGGATATCTGAGGTAATTTTCGACAAATGCCTCGTTGTATGAAAGTTTGTCTCTCCATACTAATGTGTCTGGTAGTGCAGTGCGGTAAATTTCAGGAAAGTAGTCAAGATCAAACACTCTTTGAAGCCAATAGAGATATTCGCGGTAAGCCAGGTTGGTGACCTCGTGCTCATCGATGTAGAAAGAAGAAACAGTAACTTGACGGGGAATGTTATTCCAGTCTTTGATTACATCTTCTTCCACTCGGCCCATTGTAAAGGTGCCCCCTTCTACAAAGACAAGGCCCGGCCCTGTAAGTTGACCTTTAAACTTGAGGTTTGCCATGAAGCCTCCTTGTTTGGTATCATTGATTTTCCATCCTGTGGTACTTGATTTGGGTTTTCCACAACTGCTTATCAGGGTGATCAAAGCAAAAGTGAGGAAGGGCATTATTGTTCTCATATACAGCGTCTAGTGTTTTAAGTTAAAATTTAGGACAGCGTACAGGTTCTATCTTTTTTACTTTTTTTGGACAAGCAAATTGATACATTAATGATATTTCATGGGCACCGCCCAATGCGTTGGTCAATCGGCTTATAGTGTAATCATAGCTGTAACCAATTCTCCAAGGCATCTCTGCGGGGGCCAACCCAAATAATATAACGAGGGCATCTGGGTTACTATTGCCGTGTCTTAGACCAAGTCCACCTGTGATAGCGCTGTAGTTGAATGATAAGCCTCCGAAAAACGACCAGAATGTACCTTGATTTTGAAAAACGATATTTGGAATAAGTACACTTTGATATTCACCATATAATCTTCTGCGGCTGATTGGGATGTTGGCTCCGGAGTGTATGGTTAGTTTGAAGGGGAGTCTACTTTCCACAAAAAAACTTTCATCCGGTTGAGTGAGGTGATGCCCGGCAACTCCGACATAAAAGGCCTCTGAATATCCTATAAAACCGATAGAGAGATCCACGTGGTTATTTTGTACTCGGTCAGGTCCGACTTCTTCGGTAGGCCTTACAAATCCAAAAAAGGGATCAATCATATCGGGAAACCTAAAATTACCCCACTCCAGAGTCCGCTGCCTAAAATTTGCCTGGAAACCGGCTAGGATAGAAAATTTTCGGGAGACCTGAAGATGATATGAATAAACTGCGCCTACTTCTGTGAGATTCAAAACTCCGTCTCCGGCTTCATCCCTTAGAATCAAAAACCCAAGCCCACCTTTGAGTGCATCGAAGTATTGGTCATAAGATGCAGAAAAAGTTTGGTACACATTGCCTATAGGGTACTGACTTCTGTAGTTAAGATGGACTTTCGGACAGCGCGCCACACCGGCAAAAGCCGGGTTGAGATACAGGGGATTTGCGTAGTATTGTGAGAAATGCGGGTCTTGGGCTTTGACTGTAGAAGCTATACAAAAGATTAAAAGCAACTGAAAAAGAGTTTTACCTCTATTGAGCATTTACTTTAGATTTTATAAAGTTGATTTTCCATTTTACAAATGTATTCATGGATGTGTTAGCACTAAATATCAGCATAAAATTTTCAGGGCAACAATATTACTAAATCCTTTAACATTATTTAAAAAAAATTATTGTGTCCATTGGAAAGTTAAGTTTATGAAAAATTTTATCAGAAAAAATTTAATTTTTATACATTCTGTTATGATTGCAAAGCATCCACCATAGTATGTATACGGGCCAGTTTCAGCACCCAATCAGTAGCAGATTTAATCGTAGGTATATGGTTGATCCTGATAAAAAGCCTGTTGTTTTTTTCTTTTAATTGTATGTTTTTAAACCGTGCAATATTTTGCAAAAGTTGTTGAAACCGGTCGCTGTGGTAGAATGCGTGTTTTGAATTCTGTGGGAAGTATCCGAGAAAAATCTCTTGCTTAATCGTAATTTTCTCAAATCCGCATTCACGCGCCAGTAATCTCAGCCGTATGCTGTCTAGCAGTTCGGAGGCTGGCAGTGGGAGAGGGCCAAACCGGTCTTTTAGTTCTGTTTCAAATTGTTCGATTTCTTCTTCACTTTGGAGCTGATCGAGCTGCTGATACAGTCGAAAGCGCTCCTCTGTCTTGTTGATGTATTCATCAGGAAAGAGTACTTCTATATCGGTCTCGATGCTGCAATCTTTCGGAGTTGGATTCTGATTCAGCTCAGATTCATACAGATCTCTGAACTCATTTTCTTTCAACTCCTGTATTGCTTCTTCAAGTATTTTTTGGTATGTTTCAAAGCCAATATCTGTAATAAAACCGCTTTGTTCACCGCCGAGGAGGTTGCCGGCACCTCTGATTTCGAGATCTTTCATGGCGATCTGAAAGCCGCTGCCCAGATCGGTAAATTGTTCAATGGCTTTGAGTCTTTTTCTTGAAAATTCTGAAAGGGTGCTCAATGGTGGAGCGATCAGTCTGCAATAAGCCTTTTTGTTGCTTCGGCCTACCCGGCCTCTAAGCTGATGCAGGTCGCTTAATCCAAAATTGTGAGCCTGGTTGATGATTATTGTGTTTGCATTTGGAATGTCAAGTCCGTTTTCGGCTATTGAGGTGCTAACGAGGATATCATAATCCCCTTCCATAAACCCCAATAATATCTCCTCCAGTTTATTTCCCTCCATTCGGCCGTGTGCTACGGCGATGGATGCCCCGGGAACCAAACGCTGAAGCATCCCTGCAATTTCAAATATGTTTTCGATTCGATTGTGAATGAAGTACACCTGGCCGTCTCGGCGGAGTTCTTCTAAGATTACATCTCTGATTACCTCTTCATTCCAGGTGATAATTTGTGTATCCACAGGTTGTCGGTTAGGTGGGGGAGATGACATCACCGACAGATCGCGCGCAGCCATCAGACTGAATTGTAAGGTTCGGGGTATAGGAGTGGCCGTAAGGGTCAGGGTATCTATGTTTACACGAAGTGTTTTGAGTTTTTCTTTTACACCTACACCAAACTTCTGCTCTTCGTCTATTATCAATAGCCCCAAGTCCTTAAACTTTACCCGGTCGCTGACCAGAATATTGGTTCCAATGATAATATCAATATCTCCCTTGGCGAGTTTTTCAAGGATTTCTCTTTGTTGTCCGGGAGTCTTAAATCTGGAGAGGTACTCGACCTTGACAGGAAAGTCTTTTAATCTTGCCGAAAAAGTCTTGTAGTGCTGAAAGGCCAGGATGGTCGTGGGTACCATCACCGCCGTTTGTTTTCCATCAATGGCTGCCTTGAAGGCAGCTCTGATGGCTACCTCTGTTTTACCAAATCCCACATCTCCGCAGACTAAGCGATCCATGGGTACGGCACTCTCCATGTCGTTTTTTACATCAGCTGTGGCTTTGACCTGATCAGGTGTGTCTTCGTACATAAAAGAGGCCTCCAGTTCGTTCTGCAGGTAGCTGTCCGGAGAGAATGCAAATCCCTTACTGGCTTTCCTCTTTGCGTACAATTGAATTAAATCAAATGCGAGCTCTTTGACCTTTTTTTTGGCAGATTCTTTTTTTCTTGCCCATGTGTTGGTGCCGAGTTTGCTCAGTGAAGGCTCCGTGCCCTCTTTTCCGTTGTATTTAGAAATTTTGTGCAGGGCATGGATGCTTACATACAGTACATCGTTGTCTTTGTAAATGAGTTTTATGGCCTCTTGTACTTTACCGTCATTTTCAATTTTTTGTAATCCGGCAAACTTTCCTATTCCATAGTCGATATGGGCGACGAAGTCTCCGTACTGTAGCGAGGTGAGCTCTTTGAGTGTAATGGCTTGCTTCTGCTCGTAGAAGTTTTTTATTTTAAACTTGTGATAGCGCTCAAATATCTGATGATCGGTGAGTAGAATTTTTTGATTGATGTGATCCTCAAATCCGTCATGTAGAGAAACCAGCGTGGTAATATACTTTGCAGTACAGCCATGTTCGGCCAGGGCGGAGTGAAGCCGCTCTAACTGCCGGCTGCTTCCACTTGTCAGAATAACCTGATAGCCTGCAGAAGTCTTTTTGTGCAAATAATCGGTAAGAATTTGGAAGTTTTTGTGAAATACCGGATGTGGACTGCTTTCATAGATTACATGTATAGCTCCAGCAATACAGGTCGTCTTGCCAATGCTGACAACTGATTGCTCTTCTCTTTGGAGCAATCTTCGGAACATATCTCCTGAAATAAAGAGATTTTCGGGCTCTATGTGGCGGATGGGCGAGTTGAGTGACTGAAATTTTTGAGTTGCCTTTTCCATCAGTGCATTCATACGCAGCACCACCTGAGAATCATCTGGGACCAGGATTACTGTGTTTTCACTGCCCATTACTTCGACCAAAGACAGCCGCTTGTCTTCAAGGTGTTTGTTTTCGATGTTAGGTAAAAGAAGTGCTTTTTGCACGTGTGCAAAAGAAAGTTGTGTATCAATGTGGAATAATCGGATGCTCTCGATTTCGTCGCCAAAAAATTCAAGTCGGTACGGATGCTCATTTACAAATGAAAAAACATCGACAATACCTCCTCTGATGCTGAATTGGCCCGGTTCGGTCACAAAGTCAACTCTTTCAAAGCCGTACTCAAACAGGGTTTCGTTAAGAAAATCAACACTCAGATTTAAGCCGGCAGTGACTTCAATCATATGCCTCGAGAGGGCCTTTTGGGTGATGACTTTTTCGAATACAGCATCTGCAGATGCCACTACTACACCGGGCTTTGTAGATGTTGAGATGCGGCTTAGCGTTTCAGCTCTCAGCAGAATATTAGCATTATCGGTATCTTCGGTTTCATAAGGGTTTTTGTGGGAAGGTGGGAAGTAGTACACATCATCCTTACCGACCAGCTGCTGAAGGTCGTTGAATACATAAGAGGATTCTTCGTTGTAAGGAAGGATAATTAAAATATTCTTGTGGGTAAGTTGATAAAGGGATGAAGCTAAAAAGGATAGCAAAGAACCGTTAACCCCTTCCAATAGGATTTTATGTGTTTTACCTTGTCTCAACAATTCGAAAATCCTGACAAATACTTCCGATTGTCTGTATTCTTTTTGTAAGTCGATGGCCGATTTGGACAGGCTTTGCGTCATTTGAGTGTATGAGCTCATGTTTTTACAACTCGAAATGTGATTTAGAGTTCACCCTATTTAAATAGAGAACTAAGCAAAAATACCAACCTGTAGCATCTTCTCAGAATCTTAATAAATGCATAAAGCGTTATACGGTATGAGGATTTGATGTTTAAGCCATTGGTATTCAGATAAAAAAATGAGATCCGGAAATTTAAAGAGCATTTGCAGTATTGAGCTGTAATGCTATTTTTGCAGCCCGATTATAAGGCCCATTCGTCTATCGGTCAGGACGTCAGATTTTCATTCTGAAAAGAGGGGTTCGATTCCCCTATGGGCTACCAAGGCATTACGGCCCATTCGTCTATCGGTCAGGACGTCAGATTTTCATTCTGAAAAGAGGGGTTCGATTCCCCTATGGGCTACAAATAAATAGTTGAATAATTACAAATGGCAAATCATAAATCAGCACTTAAGAGAGTTCGTCAGACGGAAAAAAAACGTCTTCACAATAGGTACTATTACAAAACAGCCCGTAATGCGGTGAAGAGACTGAGGTCTATCACTAATTCCGCTGAAGCATCCGAATTGCTCCCTAAGGTGATATCAATGGTAGATAAGCTCGTAAAAAGAGGAATCATTCATAAAAATAAGTCCTCAAATCTCAAGTCAAAACTGACAAAACACGTAAATAAACTGAAGGCAGCTTCTTTGTAGTATCCTTCATGTTCAAGGTATTTTGAAACGCCACGGCAAAGCCGATGGCGTTTTTTACTTTTGCGTAAAGTCTGCGGTGAAGTGAAAAGGAATAAAAACAAAGAAATAAATGATCAATATGCATTTGCCTACAGTACGAAATCCAATGTTAGTCCTTTTGACATCTTAGCCACCACGGCCTATGATGATCTGGATAAGAGAGGACAAACCAGCGAAATTGTAGAGTTGCATTTTGAAGTGAAAGGCCGTAATGGAAAGCCTGTAACCATTGTGAAAAATGTGCCTTCTGAGCTCGGTGTGGAGAAAACAGCCTCCTCCCTCAAAAAACTGTTGAATACCGGTGGTAGCGTAAAAAATGGGGAAATCATATTGCAAGGCGATCGACGAAAAGAGATTTCCCTTTGGTTTGCCTCTCAGAATATAAAAACGAAATATGTAGGAGGATAAAAAAAGCTCCAGCGAGGTAACCGGAGCTTTTTTTGAATCACTAAAAAAATTTATCCTTGCTGTTGGAGGAGCTTATCCATCTCAAGAGCTTTCTGACTGTTACCTAGTTTGTAATAAACTTCGCGAAGGGCCTTAATGGTATCTTTATCGTTTGGATTGATTGCGTAAGCTTTTTCAAATAGAGGCAATGCTTGTTTAAAAAGGTCTAACTGCTGGTTTTTTAGTTTTTCAAATTTTTTGGTTTCGTTGAAAGAGAGTTTATTCATTTGCTCGACCAGGTCGTTGGCCTGCGTGATATAGATCAGCCCTTTCATGTAAAGGACGTCAGCATAGTTCTCATCTATCTCAAGGGCTTTGTTGTATGCCTCTTCTGCTTGCTTAATATCATTGAGTTCTGTATGATAAATGGTGCCTAGGATAAACCAGAAAAGCTTGTTGTCGGGGTCATTTTGTAGGGATAAACGAAGATTTTCGACGGCTTTGTCATATTGTTTGGTTTTGATGTAGCTGTCGAGTTCTTCGCGGATAAACCTTTCCTCGTTAGGGTATTCTGCACGTGCTTTTCTGAGAATTGCAGTGTAATTCTCTTGGTCGTTGTTGCTCTTGTATGCTACGGCGAGCATGATATACAGGTCAGGCCTGATGTCACCTTCTTCTCTCGGATTTACAAATCGGTCCGGTCGTATGCGGAGGTTGCGCTGCAACTCTTTCGGTGAACCAAACTGAACTTCCTTTTTTTGCTCATTGTCATAAGCAAAGTACTGAACTCCTTTGTAATCAAGCTCAAGCAGTTTATTGAATAGGTTAATAGCTTCCGGGAAGTCTTTTGCATTAAACTTCATGAGAGCGGCATTGTAAAGCATTACGGTATCTATGATATCGATACCCGGTGTTTTTCCTAACTCATAGGAGAGAAGAAAGTCTTTGTAGGCTTCTTCCAGTTGTTCATTTCGCGCAGCTTTCTCACCACGACGCTGAATAAGATTAATAGCCACAAATAGGTCTGCAATAGCCTGTTCTGAAAAATACTTTTTGTTGATAGATTTCTCATATTCGAGATTTTTTTTCAGATTTTCTGCGGCTATGTCAAGGGCTTGGGGCTCAAGGCTTGCTATGGCTTGATCAGCCGATTGATATATTTCAAGATGGATTTTGCCGTTGTAGTAATAATACTTGGCCAAGTCCTTTGGTTTGATGGACGCGGTGCCGGTTTCATTGAGTTTGGCAGTTGCATTGTCGATATTTCGTTTGGCATCTGCCAGGTCATTTCTGCGCTCGAGCGCGATGACAGCCGAGCTCACGGTGGGCCCTATTTGAGCCATTGAGGAAAGTCCAAATGCTATGAGCAGATAAATTGCTGCTTTTCTCATACAATCTGATTTAATGATTAATTTTAAAAAAACCTGTGTCAAAGGTACATTTTAGAAGGTTTATTCAGCTACTTCCGGAGCATTATCTGTGGGTAAAATGTCATGATTGAGAGCTTCCGGCTCATCCTCGGTGCGAGGCACACGGCAAACGGAAGCAATCATATCGCCATTTCGGAGATTGATAAGTTTTACGCCCTGTGTATTGCGTCCCATAACTCTAAGATCTGCCACTGCAAACCGTATGGCTACCCCTTTTTTATTGATGATGATCAGGTCATACTCATCTGTGACATCCTTTATGGCTACGAGTTTACCGGTTTTTTCTGTGATGTTAATGGTTTTTACCCCTTTTGCACCTCTGTTGGTAATCCTATATTCTTCAATGGATGTGCGTTTTCCAAAGCCATTTTCAGATACGACCAATATATCCCGGTTCAAATCGCTTACACATACCATGCCCACTACTTCATCGGATTCATCTGCCAGTGTCACTGCTTTTACTCCGGCTGCATTTCTGCCCATTGGGCGAACTGTACTCTCGTGAAAGCGTATAGCTTTTCCTGATTTTACGGCCAGGACGATCTCGGAGTTGCCATCAGAGAGTGCAGCTTCAAGCAGTTGGTCACCCTCGCGAATAGTAATGGCGTTGATGCCATTGGCACGAGGCCGTGAATAGGCTTCCAGCGTTGTTTTTTTGATGATTCCCTTTTTGGTAACCAGAGTGATGTAGTGCTTGGTGAGATATTCTTCGTCTGACAGATTCTCCACATTGATATAAGCCAGCACTTTATCATCTGCGGGAAGATTGATCAGGTTTTGGATGGCGCGCCCCTTTGAGGCTTTGCTGCCTTCCGGTATTTCGTACACTTTGAGCCAAAAGCACCGTCCTGCTTCTGTGAAAAGAAGAAGATAGTTGTGATTAGTAGCCATAAAAATGTGCTCTACGAAATCTTCATCTCGTGTGGCTACCCCTTTTTGTCCCACTCCTCCACGGCTTTGAGTGCGGTATTCACTCAATGAGGTTCGTTTGATGTATCCGGCATGGGAGATGGTAATCACTACTTCTTCGTCAGCGATCATGTCTTCCATAGAGAGGTCTCCTCCTGAGTAATCGATGGTTGTGCGTCGCTGGTCTCCGAATTTTTCCTTTATTTCAAGGAGTTCATCTTTGATGATTTTCATCTGAAGGTCTCTGCTGGCGAGTACTTCCCGTAGATAGGAAATGGTTTTCATCAGAGCGTCGTACTCTTCTTTGATTTTTTCGCGTTCGAGACCTGTCAGGCGTTGAAGGCGTAATTCAAGGATGGCTTTAGCTTGTATTTCGCTGAGCTCAAATTCGGCCATCAAGCCAGATTTGGCGTCATCTACGCTTTTGGAATTTCGTATCAGATCTATGGCGCGGTCGAGATCATCCTTTGTAGAGATCACCTTAAGCAGACCTTCCAGAATATGTGCTTTTTTCTCTGCCTGATCGAGATCGTAGCGCGCCCGGCGCATGATGACACTGTGCCTGAAATCTATGAAATGTGATATCAGTTCCTTGATGTTCACCAGCATAGGTCTGCCGTTTACAAGGGCAATGTTGTTGACCGAGAAAGTGCTTTGAAGTGGGGTGTACTTGTACAAATGATTTAAAACCACATTAGGTATAGCATCCCGTTTAAGCACATAGACAACACGTAAACCATCACGGTCACTCTCATCTCTGAGGTCTGAGATACCTTCTATCTTTTTGTCGTTTATCAGGTCAGCTGTCTTTTTAATCATTTCCGCCTTGTTGACCTGGTAGGGAATCTCCGTAACGACGATGCAACTACGGCCATCTATTTCTTCAATGCTTGCCTTGCCTCTCAGCAGGATTCTTCCTCGTCCGGTGTGGTACGACTCTTTCACGCCGTCATATCCGTATATGATTCCCCCTGTGGGAAAGTCTGGAGCTTTGATGTGTTTGATGATTTCTTCTATGGATATATCCGGGTCGTCGATGCATGCAACGATGGCGTCAATGGTATCTGACAGATTGTGCGGGGGCATATTGGTGGCCATACCCACGGCAATGCCGGAGGCACCATTGATCAAGAGGTTTGGAATGCGCGTTGGCAGGACGGTTGGCTCCTTCAGCGAATCGTCGAAATTCAGCTGAAAGTCAACAGTCTCTTTTTCGATATCGGACAGCATTTCTTCAGAGATCTTTCTCAGACGGGCTTCGGTGTATCGCATAGCCGCGGGGCTGTCACCGTCTATAGATCCGAAGTTTCCCTGACCATCGACCAGGGTGTACCGCATGGACCAATCCTGGGCCATACGCACCATAGTGTCATACACGGAACTATCTCCGTGCGGGTGATATTTACCCAAAACTTCCCCTACGATCCTGGCAGACTTTTTATAAGGTCTGTTAGAAAGAACTCCCAGCTCATACATTCCGTAAAGCACCCTTCTGTGTACCGGTTTCAGTCCGTCTCTGACATCTGGTAATGCCCTTGACACAATAACCGACATCGAATAATCGATGTACGACGATTTCATCTCTTCTTCAATGTTGACCGGTATAATCTTTTCGTTTTCTGCCATAATGTCAATAGTAATGCACTACAAGTTGTGAAAATTGTCAAAGTTGCAAAAATAGCCACTCAATTGGGTTAGAACTTTTGCCAGCGGCTTTTTGTAATTGGAATTTTGCACAGATTTTTGTTAAAAATAAGCATTATTTAAAAATTGCACGATTATTTCTTACATTACATTTGATAAACTGAATTTATTTTTTTTCGTTATTTGGTTAGGAATTTAAGTTCATGGAAGAGAATTTTTCACCGAGAGTTAAAGATGTGATAAGTTACAGCAAGGAGGAAGCTCTCAGGCTGGGTCACGATGTAATCGGCACAGAACACCTTATGCTGGGCATCATCAGAGAAGGAGAGGGAAGTGCCATTCAAATACTATATGATTTAGGTGTGGATATTCAGGCGCTTCGCCAAAGGATTGAGTCTCTCATTCCGGCGAATTATGCCGGTAATGTAAATATCAAAAAAAATATACCGCTCACCCGCCAAGCGGAAAAAGTGTTGAAAATCACACTCCTGGAGGCCAAGAAACTTCAGAGTTCTGAGATACGCACTGCTCATCTGCTCTTGTGTATCCTCCGCAATGAAGATGATCCGGTAGCGAGGGTATTGAAAAATTTTGGAGTAACCTACGAAAATGCCCGTCAGGTATTTATGAATATTCAGGATCCCTCGTCTTCTGACTCTAAATACAAAGAAGATATCTCTATGAGCACATACGAAGATGATGATGACTTCGAACGCAAAGAACGCTATGGAAATACCAACAGACCTGGTGGAAAAATGGATACAAAATCAAAAACCCCTGTGATTGACAACTTTGGCCGTGATCTTACTCAACTTGCAGAAGAGGGTAAGCTCGACCCGGTTGTAGGGCGCGAAAAAGAAATAGAGCGTGTTTCTCAGATTCTATCCCGCCGGAAGAAAAACAATCCTTTGCTCATAGGTGAACCCGGTGTGGGTAAATCAGCCATTGCAGAGGGCCTTGCACTTCGGATTGTAAAGAAGAAAGTGAGCCGTGTGCTCTTCGACAAGCGCGTAGTAGCTCTCGATCTTGCATCGATGGTAGCCGGTACCAAATACCGCGGACAATTTGAGGAGCGCATGAAATCACTGATGAACGAGCTTGAGCGCAATAAGGATATTATACTCTTTATAGACGAGATACACACCATCGTAGGTGCAGGAGGGGCAACCGGCTCACTGGATGCATCCAATATGTTTAAACCGGCACTTGCAAGAGGTGAAATTCAGTGCATCGGCGCTACCACTTTGGACGAATACCGTCAGTATATCGAAAAAGACGGTGCACTTGAAAGACGCTTCCAAAAAGTCATGGTAGAGCCCACTTCTCCTGAGGAGACAATACAAATACTTAAAAATATCAAAGACAAATACGAAGAACACCACAACGTGGTGTATACCGACGATGCTTTGGAGGCATGTGTAAATCTTACGCAGAGATATGTCTCTGACAGACATTTGCCGGACAAAGCGATTGATGCCCTTGATGAAACCGGCTCCAGGGTTCACATTACCTCTATAAAAGTACCTCAGTCAGTGCTCGACCTGGAAAAACAACTCGAAGAAATCAGAGAGCAAAAAATAAAAGTAGTAAAGCGCCAGAAATATGAAGATGCCGCGCGCCTGCGAGATGATGAAAAACGCCTTGAGAATCAATTGATGGAGGCTCAGCGCGAATGGGAGGAGGAAGTGAGACGCAACAAAGAGATAGTAACCGTAGATCATGTGGCTGAAGTAGTATCCATGATGACCGGTATCCCCGTTCAGCGTGTGGCTCAGGCCGAATCCAACCGATTGGCAAAACTCGCAGAAGAGCTTCAGGGTAAGGTCATCGGGCAGGAAGAAGCGGTGAATAAGGTAGTAAAGGCCATTCAAAGAAACAGAGCCGGACTTAAAGATCCGAAAAAGCCCATTGGATCATTTATATTTCTTGGCCCTACCGGAGTTGGTAAAACTCAGCTCGCTAAAGAGCTGGCAAAGGCTCTCTTTGACTCTGAAGACTCGATGATCCGCATCGATATGAGTGAATACATGGAGAAGTTTTCGATTTCCAGATTGATCGGGGCTCCTCCGGGTTATGTAGGCTATGAAGAGGGTGGTCAGCTGACCGAAAAAGTAAGACGCAAGCCCTATTCTGTGGTGCTCCTTGATGAAATCGAAAAAGCCCACCCGGATGTGTTTAACCTATTGTTACAAGCGCTTGACGATGGTCAGATGACAGATTCACTCGGTAGAAAGGTTGATTTTAAAAACACAATCATTATCATGACTTCAAACATCGGTACCCGACAATTAAAGGACTTCGGTACAGGTGTCGGCTTTGTAACAAAAGCAAAAGAGGAGAATATAGACTCCCTGGCAAAAAACGTCATCGAAAGCGCCCTGAAAAAAGCTTTTGCCCCTGAATTTCTCAACAGAATAGATGACGTCATTCTATTCAATACGCTTAAAAAAGAGCACATCCATCAAATAATTCACATTGAAATCCGCAAACTCGTCGAACGAGTAGAGAAACTTGGCTTCAGACTGCGAATGAGCGACGAATCCATCGAATTTCTAGCCGAAAAAGGCTTTGATCCGCAGTTCGGTGCCCGACCTCTTGCACGCGCCATACAGAAATATGTGGAAGATCCACTGGCAGAGCATCTGATTAACAACAGGTTTAAAGAAGGCTCTTCTTTGCTCGTGGAAGTCAATGAAGCAAAAGATGGATTGCTGATTTCGGAAGAGACCGCCGTAGCAGAAGAAAACGCCTGATAAAGCTTTCATTTGGCTTGAAAACCACCCTCGTGAGCGTGGGTGGTCTTTTTATTTCACAAAGTTTTAAGCGGTTTGACACATGCAAGACCATAAGAATCTCGCGTTTTTGATAAAATCTTGGTAGTAAGTAAACCTTCCTTTACCTCTATTTTTGCAAAAATTCGACAGGTTAATGAATCGCTACTCAATTACAATCTGCGTTTTCGCTCTCAGTATACTAGGTGCTGCCCTTCTGAGGGCTCAAATTCAACCCAATTTCAACAAGGAGGACGAAAACGGCAAACGACAAGGCCAATGGGTATACTATCATCCCAGTGGCAATTTGAAAACCATCGAAAACTACAGCGATAACTTGCTCGATGGCATCCGCGTCACCCTCAATGACCGCGGATATCTCAACATTGAAGAATATTATGTAAGAGGAAAACTGCATGGAACTCAGAAAATATTCGATGGATTTGCTCGACTCATGGAACTAAAAGAATTCAACGAGGGTGTTCTGTCAGGAATCTACAAAAAGTTTAACCCCAATACTGGTAAACTCAGTGAAGAAGGCACATTCGTAAACAACGAGAAACACGGCAAATACATATGGTACTATGACAACGGGAATCCCGCAGTGGCGTATACCTACAAGATGGGGATGATCGAGGGAGAAGCCATTGAATATTTCCGCGATGGAGGTATAGCGGCTATATCAACTTATCAGGCTAATGAACTCAACGGGTCGCATAAAGAATTTTATCAGGATGGTAAATTAAAAATCGAAGGGCAATATAAAAATGGGGAAAAAAGCGGTAAATGGTACATCTATGATGAAAACGGCAAAAAGAAACTACTAAAAAATTAGCCACTTGAGAGCAATAATGCTACTATTCCTGCTTTTGATAGTACGCCTGCCTGAAGGCTACGCTCAAGAACGGGTAATATCAATGGAAGAGACCGGAATATGGAATGGACTTTATTTAAAAGTTCGCTTTGCCGAAAAATTTGGATACTATGGTGAGCATCACTACAGGGTTCGAAATTCGTTGGATAATTTGTGGTCATTTTATGGCCGCACTCGACAATGGTATAATAGAGCCGGCATTAATATTCTTTTCAATCAATATTTTGAAGCCGTTATTGGCCCTACACTGGTTTTCAATTATACTCCCAGACCCGGCGATGATTCTTTTGACAGAGTAACTATAGAACCCCGGATCTGGCATCAGTGGCTTTTGATTATGCCATCCATGGGAAGAGTCAAGGTATACCATCAGTTTAGATTTGAGCACAGATGGCGCCGAAACAATCTTAAAGGTTCCGAATTTGAATACACCGATCGCTATCGCTACAAAATTTTTGCTTATATTCCGATCAATAAGAAAAAGATTGAAAAAAAAGCCTTTTTTTTTTCACCCTCTGCCGAAATCTTTATGCAGTCAGGCCGCTCCATTGTGTATAATCCCTTTGAAGACTTCAGGACATACAACGGATTTGGGTACGTCCAAAACAATCGGATTACCTACTTTGCTGGATACATGTATACTCTGGGACAGAAGGGAAACGGATTTGAATATAAAACCTCTCACATTTTGCGGTTTAACATAATGATCGGATTGGATGCCAGGAGTGTCGAAAAAAGACTTCCGAATATTAATTTAGGGTTTTAATGAAAAAAAGAATTTCCATTGTACTCCTCGTTTTGCTGATTATATCTCTTCTCTTTAACATATATCAGCATAAAGAATATGATAAACTCACGCAAAATGTCCAAATTCTCAGCTACGAACTTGAATCATATTCTCAAAAAAACGACCGACTGATTGCAGCCATCAGCGAATTGATACTTGAGGAAGATGAAATCACAAATCTCACAATGGGGGATAATGACAATACTGCTCTTGACTCGTTGCTAATTAAAATCAAAAAAATAAACAGATCCATTCAAAGCAAATCAGACTCCTTGCTTGCAATGAATGAGATGTTTCGAAGATTAAAAACCCTCCGACCGGATCAGGATCAAAAACTTCGACAAGCAATAGACAACGTAGAGGAGCTCCGTGAAATGCTATCCATCAAAAACGTTGAAATTGAACTGCTTCGAACAGAACTTGAACAACTTAGAAAAAAAATACAACAAGTAGATCACAAAACCAAAGAAATTGTCCTAACACTGCCAGACAATATTAAACTCAGATATATCGGCGAACTGGAAAACAACAAACCTGAGGGATTGGGAGTAGGATTTTACAGCACAGGGGGACACTATATCGGACAGTGGAAAGATGGACAGCGACATGGACAAGGTGAATACGTATGGTCGAATGGTGACATATACAGGGGTGAATACGTTCTCGATAAGCGACATGGCCAGGGGGTTTATTTATATAGCAACGGATACCGTTATCAGGGCAACTGGAGTAACGACCTACGCGAAGGATACGGCGAACTGCTGGACGATGAAGGCCGAATTTTGGCCAAAGGAAACTGGAAAAACAATAAACTTGAAAACAAGAAGTAGGAATGAAAACCAAGGAAGAGATCGTAAGCAATTGGCTTCCAAGATATACGGGCGTATCAATAGATCAATTTAGCAAATACATTCTCTTGACCAATTTTAACAACTACCTCGAGGTTTTCAAAGATATGTATGGAGGGGAGATCATGGGACTAAACCGTTCAATGCCAAGCATACACGCAAATGGTGTATCATTTATCAATTTTGGAATGGGAAGTCCCAATGCTGCCACAGTGATGGATCTTCTTACTACGATACATCCAAAAGCTGTTTTATTTCTTGGAAAGTGCGGTGGTCTTAAAAAGAAGAATACCATAGGTGATTTAATTCTTCCTATCGGAGCTATACGGGGCGAAGGTACATCTAATAATTACATGCCGGCGGAGGTTCCATCGTTGCCCTCTTTTGCTTTACAAAAAGCTGTTTCCACTACTATAAGAAACAATGAAAAAGACTACTGGACAGGTACAGTCTACACTACCAATCGCAGGGTATGGGAGCATGATGCAGAGTTTAAAAGATACCTGAAAATTACCCGGGCCATAGCCATTGATATGGAGACGGCCACGCTGTTTACTGTAGGGTTTAGAAATAAAATTCCCACAGGTGCCTTGCTTTTAGTGAGCGATCAGCCCATGGTGCCCGAAGGTGTAAAGACCGAGGCCAGCGACATGATGGTCACGGCTAATTTTGTAAAGTTACACGTAAAAATAGGTGTAGAATCACTCTTGGAGCTCATAAACAATGGTCTGACAGTAAAACACCTTAGATTCTAGTATCCGAAACTTAACTTCATTTTGGGACTTATAGCACGTCAGACGATCAAAGCAAGTGCAGCTTCATACATTGGTGTGGCTCTTGGCACCTTTACATTGTTGTTTTTATTTCCAGCGTATCTCAGTCAGGATCAGATTGGTCTGCTGCGCATTGTCCTGAATGCGGCCGGAATGTTTTCCACCCTCGCCGTGCTCGGTATACCACAGGTCTCGGTGAAGTACTTTCCGTATATTCAAGACAAGGATGCATATCGGGCCTATGCCACGCTCCTATATGTGGTGTCAGCGATCGGTGTAGTTCTGTTTTACTTGATTTTTCTGGTGTTTGAAACACCTGTCACGAGGTTTTATGCCCGGAACGCAAGAGAGCTCACTGAGTACTATTATCTCGTCTGGATCATCACAGCCATCAATACCCTCTACATTACAGCAGCCTCCTATGCGCGGATGAATCAGCGAATTGTTGTGCCTTCAGCAATTAAAGATGTGGGAGTCAGGGTGATGACTATTCTTTTTTTTCTTGGGATCATCTTTCGGTGGTATGAATTTGACGTTTTTCTCAATCTGCAGATTGTCATATACCTCCTTGCTCTGGCCGCAGTGCTGTGGTACAATCACCGACTTGTTCCCTTCAGACCCTCCGCTGATTTCAGTAGGCTCAAATCATTACTCAATGGGGTGGTCTCATTTGGTTTATTTTCTGTCCTCACGTCCACTGCCAGTATAGTTGTCACAACGATTGACAGTCTGATGATCGGTGGAATGATCAACCTTGGAGATGCTGGAATCTATGTAATAGCATCATACATCGGACTGGTGATTGAGATGCCCAAGCGATCACTCAACGCAATAGTCGGACCCTTGCTGTCCGAGAGTTGGAAAAACCAGGACATTCAGACAATCAATCATGTGCATTCCCGAAGTGCACTCAACCAGATTATCTTCGGTGGGGGACTGCTACTGCTCATCTGGGCGGCTATCGACGGAATTTTCTACCTGATGCCCAATGGGGAGGTATATGCTTCAGGTAAATATGTGGTTTTGTTTATCGGTCTTGCAAAGTTGACAGATCTTGCCTTTGGGCTAACGGCGGAGATTATTTCTTTTTCGCCTAAATATCGGTACAATCTGTTTTTGTTGTTGCTATTGGCCAGTATTGCGGTTGTTTCCAATTATCTGCTGATTCCGGTGTATGGCATTACGGGGGCGGGCTTGGCCACGCTTATTTCATACATTGTGTACAATCTGCTATCGTATTGGCTGATGAAGCGCGATTATGGGGTCACTCCGTTTAATCACAAAACGGCCAAGGCGTTTGCCCTGGTAGGGGTTACGTTTCTGGTGTTGCATCTAATACGAGCTGATATACATGTTTTGGTGATTTCAGCCATCAGAGTTGTCCTTGCTGCCGCCCTTCTGATCGGAGGGGTTATATACCTGGGACTATCTGCGGACTTTGGTCAACTCTTTGAGCAGACAAGAAAATTTTTTCAGAAATTTACCAAAAAGTAATCTTTTAGGTATGGAGAGATATGATTCCTTTAATAGTATTGCTTTTTGAAAAATTGATACTGGTTTGATGGTATTGTTTTTTGTTTTGATAGGGGTATTGCTGGCGGTTCTCCTCGTAGTTTTCAGGGATTTCCTTACAGAGGGCCTCAGTGCGCTGTTTTTTATCATTCCTCTTTCGGTTTTTTTTTATTTTTTGAGTTTTATTTCATCGGATTTGCCGGATTTGGGCATTATTCGGTGGCAGGAGGGGATGGGTGTTCACTTTGAGTGGCGAATCGATGGGCTATCCTTGCTGTTTGTTCTGCTCATAAGCGGTATTGGTACATTGGTATTTGCATATTCTCACTACTATCTGAAGGGACATCCCGATAAATTTCGTTTTTTCGGGTTTCTGGCTTTTTTTATGACGGCCATGCTCGGGCTTGTGGTCAGTGATAATTTGATGATGATGTTTATGTTTTGGGAGCTGACGAGCATATCTTCATTTTTTCTCATCGGATTCCATTATGAAGAAAAATCGTCGAGAGATGCCGCCTTGCGTGCACTTTCCGTGACAGGGCTTGGGGGGGTTGGTCTACTTGTCGCTGCGGTATTGATCTCTACGGTTACCGGTTCGTATTCGTTTTCTGATGCACTGGTGCAGAGAGATGCAATCATTGACTCCCCACAGGGAAAAGTGGCCTTTTGGCTATTTCTGCTGGCAGCATTTACCAAATCGGCGCAGTTTCCATTTCACTTTTGGCTTCCGGGTGCTATGAAGGCACCGACTCCGGTAAGTACATATTTGCATTCGGCTACGATGGTGAAGGCGGGAGTTTTTTTGCTGTTAAGATTGTACCCCGTATACTCAGGGCTCGAACTATGGAAGCCCGTGCTAATGACAGTCGGAGGGGTTACAATGGTATACAGCGCCATACAGGCTCTTCTTTTTAAAGATATGAAGAGCATTCTTGCTTATACGACTCTGAGTGCGCTCGGAATTCTGGTATTTCTGACCGGAATCGGCGGGGAAGGGGGTATATCCGCTTCAGCTATATTTATCCTGGTGCACGCCTTGTACAAAGCTTCGCTTTTCCTGATAACGGGCATTGTAGATCACCAGACACACTCACGCGATGTGACCAGGCTAAACGGGCTCGGCAGAATCATGCCCGGTGTTGCTGTGGCGGCATGGATTGCAGCGCTCAGTCATGGGGGTGTCCCGCTCACATTTGGATTTTTGGGAAAAGAATTTTTGTATGAGGCAGCGTACGGACTTGTCGATCAGTCTGTATTGCCCGTTGCTGCTGCATTTTTAACCGGCTGTCTGCTGTTTTTGGCCGGTTTTTGGGTCGGAGTCAAACCCTTCACAGGCAAGTTGGCAAATGAATTCGATCACGGGGTGTCCTATCGGGTTTCGGCCTGGCTGAAATTGCCGGTGTATATTCTTTCGGTGTTTACCCTTGTGCTGGGAGTCTATCCAAACATTATTTCTGGCCTTACCAATCAGGTGCTTACCTCTGTACAGATTGACTACGATCCGGTAGATATTCATCTATGGCATGGTTTCACTCCTGTGTTTTTTATGTCGATGGCAACATTGGTTTTGGGAGTACTGCTTTACCTTATTACTAAGCCGGGCAGGATTTACCAACGATCGGTTGAAAAGCTATCGTATTCAGCGACGTCTGTGTATGATATGACAAGGTACAGTATTAAAAAATTGAGTCAGGTCTATACCGACTTGCTCCAGAATGGATATCTGAGACTCTATGTCCTTACGATTGTTGTGTTTTTAATGATGTTGGTGGGGTACTCCATGTTCAAGGGCGTGCATATTTATGTCGATTTCAGAAAAATATCTGAGGTTACCGTGTATGAAGCCACAATAGTTCTTTTGTTGATTTTCAGTATTTTGTTTATACTTCTTGCCAAGTCCAGGCTGGCTGCCGTAGCGGCTATGGGCGTTTTGGGAATCTCAATCAGTCTGCTGTTTGTATTCTACAGCGCACCAGATCTGGCCATGACTCAGTTTTCCATCGATACCCTGACGGTGATTTTGTTTGTGCTGGTACTGTACAAGCTGCCAAAATACATCAATGTCTCATCGGTAGCTGTTCGCATCCGGGATTTTATTGTGTCAGCTGCCTTTGGGGCTATTATTACAATGCTTGCGCTGGAAGTGCTCAACGAACCGATAAATCGAGAGACTTCTGAATATTATGTTCAGAATTCATATGTACTCGCCAAAGGTAAAAATGTAGTAAATGTAATCCTGGTGGATTTCAGAGGGGCAGATACGATGGTGGAAATCACAGTACTTACCATCGCTGCATTGGGAGTGTTTGGATTGATGAAATTGCGACTTAAAGACAACGAAAAAACCTGGGAATAGCTTTATGAAGAGTATCATTTTAAAAAAAGCTTCTGATTATCTCTTGCCTCTTCTTCTACTGTTTTCGGTATTTATACTTTTCAGAGGCCATTATCTGCCCGGGGGAGGTTTTGTGGGGGGGCTGATTGCTTCTATCGCCTTTGTGCTTCACAGCTTTGCCAATGGGCTTCAGCAGACACGCAACTTACTGCGCATTCACCCCGGATTTTTGATGCCGATAGGTTTGCTCTTGTCTTTGGGAAGTGGCTTGTATCCTTTATTCACGGGAAATGGAGACCCTTTTATGTCAGCTAAATGGTATAAAGAGCCGGTTGAAGTTATTGGAATGATCGGGACACCTTTGTTTTTTGACATTGGTGTATATCTTGTTGTGGTTGGTGTAAGCCTCACTATTATACTAACATTAGCTGAAGCAGCATAAGCTATGGAAATTCTGCTGGCGATAGTTACGGGTTTGCTTTACGGCGCAGGTCTTTTTATGATGTTGCGCAGAAGCATGGTTAAACTTATTATCGGACTTATTCTCATTGGCAACGGGGCCAACATTCTTATTTTTTTGCTTGGCAGAATTGCAAAGGGCAAGCCTCCGATTATACCTCCAGATGCCAAAGTGCTTTCGGACATCTATGCAGATCCTGTCCCTCAGGCGCTCATTCTCACAGCAATTGTAATTAGTTTCGGGCTTCAGGCTTTTGCAATTGTCTTGTTTAAGAAAGTGTATCAAGCCATACATACCGATGATCTGGATACCGTAAATACGATCGACGACGATTTATGAATTCCAATTATGTAATACTTCCGATCATATGGCAGTTTGTACTTGCCATTGCGATGATGTTTTTTTGGTTCAGGCCTGCTGTGCAGCGTGTTCTGAGTGTAGTGGGCAATGGGGTTCAAATTGGCATTTCTGTTTTCCTCTTCTTACAGATTCAGCAGAATGGAATTTTTACACTCAATGCCGGTAATTGGCCTGCGCCCTTTGGAATCGTGTTTGTCGCGGATACATTTGCCACGGTCCTGGTCATTGCTACGGCTATTTCGGGTTTTGCGGTGAGTTTGTTTTCGCTGGCCAATATTGTGGAGGCCCGAATGAGGTTTGGGTATTTTCCGATTATGCATCTACTCTTTGCCGGACTGAACGGGGCTTTTCTCACAGGTGATATATTCAATTTGTATGTCTGGTTTGAGATCATCATCATTGCTTCTTTTGTACTCTTGACCATAGGCGGAGAAAAACCACAGCTGGAGGGTGCCGTTAAGTATTTTACGCTCAATATCCTGGCCTCTACGATCTTCCTTACGGCCATCGGTGTGCTTTACGGCCTGGCGGGTACCCTCAACATGGCAGACCTTGCCATTCATGTAAAAAATCTTCCCAACAAGGGGCTGGTCGAAGTCACGGCCATCCTATTTCTAGTAGGATTTGGGATCAAGTCGGCCATCTTTCCGCTGTACTTCTGGCTTCCCGCTTCCTATCATACTCCTCCAGCAGCTATATCGGCCATTTTTGGCGGCTTGCTGACCAAACTCGGGGTATATGCTCTGCTTAGGGTTTTCACCCTTGTATTTTACGAAGATCCGATTGTCGACGGCATCATGATTGTTCTCGCAGGTCTTACGATCCTGACCGGAGCACTGGGAGCAATGGTTCAGACAAATATCCGGAAAATTTTTTCTTACCTCATCATTAGTCATATTGGTTATATGGTGATTGCACTGGGAATCCATACTGAACTCGCCATCACCGGAGCGGTTTTTTACATGATTCACGACATCATTGTCAAAACCAATCTCTTCATGGTCAGCGGGCTGCTCTATCGGGTGCAGGGAACCCATCACATTGATCGACTGGGTGGATTTTTTAAGAATACACCACGGCTGACATTGCTGCTCTCCATACCGTTATTTTCCCTGGTTGGTATTCCGCCCCTGTCAGGTTTTTGGCCGAAGATTGACTTGTTTCGCTCAGCGTGGTATGAAGGTGTGGGTTTTATTGTGGTGTGCCTGGCCATCGGGACTATTATCACCTTGTTGGTCATCGCCCGTGTGTGGGCTGAAGTTTTCTGGAGACCGGCCGAAAACCTGCCCGATAGGCCTCACTTCAGATTCTGGCATCTTTTTACAAAAGCTGAAAAATTTCAGTATGTGCTTCCGATAGCTATCCTTTCCGTAATCTCACTACTGATCGCAATTCGTGCAGACGACGTACACGCCGTCTCACAAAAAATCTCTTCCGAGCTTATGAATCCTACAGAATATATCCGCACTGTATTGCCTGATAAAATTGCATCACACCCATGAGATCAAAGTTTCTGATGAATAATTTACTGGCCTTTGTTTGGATAGCTCTTACAGGCACATTTGCTCTTAAAAACTTCGTCTTTGGATTTGTCCTGAGCTATTTCATTCTTTGGATCATCAGCACAGGCATTGGCCAGCAGAACAATGGCAGCCGAAAGTATTTTATCATCGTGCCAAAAATTATTGCATTTTTCTTTTTCTTTATCTATGAGCTGCTTAAGGCCAACATACAGGTTGCCTACGACGTGATCACCCCCAGAGATCATATGGCACCGGGCATCGTAATGATTCCGCTCGATGCGCGCACTGACCTTGAGATCACCTTGCTGGCTAACTTGATTTCCCTGACACCGGGCACGTTGAGCCTCGATGTGAGCGATGACCGGAGTGTGCTCTACGTTCACGGTATGTTTATTAAAGATAAAGAAGCCTTTGTAAAGTCGATAAAAAATGGTTTTGAAAGGCGCTTGTTAGAATTGACCCGATGATACTGCAAGACTATCTCTACTATGTAATCCTTCCGGTGCTGGTGATCAGCATGTTGCTGGTATTTTATCGCTTTTTAAAAGGGCCCGACATGCCCGATCGAATTGTGGCGGTAGATTTGCTCATTACCATCGGAATTGGCATCATAGCCATTTACAGCATCGTGAGCAATCGGGCACCGTTTCTGGATATTGCAATGATACTTGCTTTGATTGCCTTTCTCAGCACGGTAGCATTTAGTTACTATCTAGAAAAGAAAAACAAAAAGGAATGAACACTTTTATCATCGCATTTCTGGCTACGTTGGGAGCTGTTTTTATCTTGCTGGCTGCCATCGGTTTTGTAAAGATGCCAGACATTTATCTCAGAATATCCGTTACGACAAAAGCCGTGACACTCGGCATCGGCCTGATGCTGGCCTCTGCAGCGGTGCACTTTGGCACAGAGTCTATAGCCTCACGAGTCATAGCCATTATCTTTTTCGTGTTTCTGACGTCGCCGGTCGGTGCGCACCTCATCGGCAGGGTGTCCTATTTCACGGGGATACCACTATGGAAAAACTCTCTTCACGACGATTTAAAGGGCAAATACAACCCCACCTCTCACAAGCTTAAAGGTCAGGATACAGTCGAAGAAGCGGAAGAGTAACCAGATTTTTTGATACCGGTCGAATCGTTTCAGAGGGTTAAAAACACCGTGTGTTGCAAAGCATACCCCCGGGATAATTATTCTTCCCGGCTTCATCTGTACATTAGCAAATAAAAAAAATGATGAGAATCCCACTTCTTGTCCTTCTCTGCTTTGTAAGCTCTGCGGCAATTGCCCAGAAAGCAGCATCCCCAAATAAATTGCCCTCCTACGTTAAAAACGGAAAACTTCGCAATGGGCTGACCTACATGGTCATGTACAATGAAACTCCGAAAAACAGAGCCGAACTGCGGCTAGTCGTTCGCTCTGGAAGCCTCAATGAAGACGATGACCAGCAGGGTCTGGCCCACTTTGTAGAGCACATGTGTTTCAACGGTACGCGAAATTTCAGTAAAACCTCCCTTGTTGATTTTCTTGAAAGCACAGGAACCCGCTTCGGCCCCGATCTCAATGCGTATACATCATTTGACGAAACAGTGTACATCCTCCAGGTGCGCACCGATACACCGGCTCTCCTCGAAAAAGGCCTGCTTATACTCGAAGATTGGGCGGGGCACGTGACTTTCGAGCCCGAAGAAATTGATAAAGAGCGGGGGGTAATACTCAGTGAGTGGCGAACCCGCACAGGCGGAAGCGAACGTATAAACAAACGTACCTTTCCGGTCATTTACAGAGGAAGCCGCTATCCCGAAAGATTTCCCATTGGCAAGACCGACATTATCCAAAATGCACCTTACGAGGCATTCACCCGGTATTACAACGATTGGTACCGCCCGGATCTGATGACCGTAATCGTAGTGGGAGATGTAGATGTGGATCAGGTAGAGCGTCTGATACGGCGTAGGTTCAGCCGCCTGAAGAAAGTTCGTCGCCCGCGTCCACACTACTCAAGAGAAGTGCCACTTAGTCCTGGTGCCAGGGTTATATCAACCTCCGATCCCGAAATACAAAATACATATCTGACGTATCGCTTTATGAATCCTGCTTTAGATTACTTTGCCACTGATGGGATCGAGCAAAACTTTCTGGTCGGAATGGCCAACGAACTCATAGGCAGCAGAATACGCGATTTTGTAGGCCAACCCCTCTGTAAGGCGATCAATGCGAGTGCCTCCGTGGGAAATGCAGTTGGCACATCTTCCGCGCTCACAATCACCATCGTTCCCAAAGATGGGCAGTGGTATGAAGCTTCTTCGCAAATATTCAACCTGCTGAAAACTGCCGCCGACCATCCCGCCAATGAAGCCGAGCTGGAGCACCTCCGGCGCATATACCGCCAGAGGCTCGAGTCAGCCGCAAAAGTCCGCGAGAAGACACCTTCTTCCGAATGGATCGCAAGCCTGGTATCTCATGCCCTTGGCAAAGCCCCCTATCTTGATCCAGAAGACCGGCTCAGACGCTTCGACCAATGGGTACAGACACTGACAGCAGAGAAAATCCAGCAGTTCATTTCTTGGTATCTGCACTCCGCCACATGGTCAGCCGTAGCTGTAGCTCCCGAAAGCCAAAAAAGTCGCATGCCCAATGAAGGCCAGCTGATGGCAGCTGTCTATTACTTTCTGTCCGCCGGCACATATCCATACATCTTCATCCCTCCCGCACCCAAACTCAATGCCTCAGAAGCGCTCTATCCTGATGAATCTACCACGGCCATCCCCGAAAATCAGGCTGGCTACAGAGGATTCACCCTGGCCAACGGAATGGAATTTTACATCCGCAACGTGCCCGAAGAACAAGACCGCATCATTATCGACGGATTTTTATTCGGCGGAAATTCAATCTTCCCGGATTCCCTCCTGCCTGCTGCCAACTACCTGATGCAGACTGTTTTTGAATCAGGAGTCGGCACCCACGACATCACCGAGCTCCGAAAACTACTCGCAGGTAAGCGCGTCAATATCTATCCTTATCTGAGCAACTACTATCACGGAATCAATGGATTCTCCTCTCCCGACGAGCTAGAGACAGCCTTCCGGCTGATAAGACTCTATCTAACCGAAACCCGCATCGAACAAGAAGCACTCGACAGAGTAAAAACCCGGGAAATCAATCTTCTCAAAGGCTTGTACAATAATCCCGATGCTTACTTCGGACGCGAGCTAAACCGAATACTGTACAACAACAATCCCCGCGCAACCACTGCCACTATCGACCAGGTCGAACAAATAACCCTGAATGATCAGAGATATCTATGGAATGTCCTCTTTGGGGCTCCCGCACGCATCCGCTGGATCTTCACCGGCAGCGTCCATGAAGATCAAGTCAGATCGCTCGCCATCAAATACCTGTCTGACATTCAAAACAAATCGGGCCCCGTCGAAATCGTAGACAGAAACCTTCGGATCAGTGCCCAAGATTCGATCTACCAACTCCAAAAAGGCAGAAATCCCCGCTCTCAGGTTCGACTGATCTACTACGGTAGGCTCAATACCCCTGAAGAAGAGTTTCACATCAAGGCAGCAGTCGAAGTTCTGAAAATCAAACTCCGCGAAGAGCTCCGTGAAGAGAAAAGCGGGGTGTATGGCGTCAGTGTCTTTTACAACGTCAACAGTCCTTTCAACGACGAATATACCATCGTCATTGCCTTCAACACAGACCCCGACCGGCGCAGAGAGCTCACCGATGCCGCAATCCACGTATTGGCTCAGAACGCTCAGAAAGTCGACACCGAAACCCTCCGAAAAATTCAGGAACTCCTCCGACAGGACATCGAAAAGGGCAAATCAACAGCTCAGTTTTGGCACAATCTCATTCAGGCAAACCTCAAATTCGCAAAGCCGGTCTCCCAGGCCAATACAGATGCCATTCGAGCTCAGATAGATAGCCTTACTGCTGACAATCTCAGCTTGTGGATCATGAGGTGTACCGGAGGCAGACCATTGATCCTGGTACTCGATCCCGAAGACACAATTCAATGACCTGGATCCCTGCATTATATTTGTCCCAATTTTTAATAAGTACACATAATTTACTCATAATCAAATGGCTACTACCGCTGATATCAAAAATGGACTCTGTATAGACCACAATGGAGAACCCTATCAGATCATCGAATTCCTTCATGTAAAACCCGGAAAGGGCAATGCCTTCGTCCGCACCAAACTGCGCAACCTCAACAATGGACGAATTCTCGAGCATACATTCCCCTCCGGAGCCAAATTAGACGTTATACGCATCGAATACCGCAACTTTCAGTTTCTCTATCAGGATGCGGATGGCTACCACTTCATGGATATGAACGATTTCAATCAGATCAATCTCCCTAAAGAAGTCATCAACGCCCCCGAATTTCTTATGGATGGTATGGAGTGCATCGTCATGTACCACGCCGACGAAGACAGACCTCTCGCTTGCTCCTTACCTTCCAGCGTCACCATGGAAGTCATTTATGCCGAACCCGCCGTCAAAGGCAATACCGCCACCAACGCTACCAAAACCGTCAAAGTAGAAAGCGGAGCCGAGGTTAAAGTGCCCCTCTTCATTGAGCAAGGTGAGCGCATCATCATCAACCCCGAAACCGGCGAATACAAAGGCAGAGCCAACTGACCCATATCCCCTCCATGATACAAAGCTGCTTACCCCAAAGCAGCTTTTTTATATACTCCTAAAGAGGCCGTTTCCAACCCGTTTGCTCCACTTTTTCTCATTAAATAGAGTATCCCATGTCCTCCCCTGACAGCGATGCAAGACCCATCAATACACTGACCATACGTCTCAAAACCGTCACCACCCTCGAACGCCCAGTATTCCTCACCGGCAACTTCAATAACTGGCAGGTCGATGAACCCAAGTACAAACTCAAAAAAATCGACCCCGGCCTGTATGAATACACCTTCAAAAACACTTCAAAGCTCCCCGATATCCTCGAATACAAATACACCCTTGGCGACTGGCATCACGAAGAACTCGACGAGCACGGTCGCTCCCGTCTCAATCGGAAAGTAAAAAAAACCCAACATCTGGTAGAAGATACAGTACCGCGATGGCGCAATCAGCACCAAACCTTTCGCCGGGAATTCCTGCCCATCATTCAGCCCATTGAAGGCACCTTTGACATGCCTGTCAAAATCCAGACCCGCCGAATCACCGCCTTGCTTCCATACAACTATCACCATACCAATAAGCGCTACCCCGTATTGTACCTCCAGGATGGCCAGAACCTCTTCGACGAATACGCCCCCTACGGCAATTGGGCACTCGACAAGCGCCTTGCCCTCCTCGCCGAAAAAGGACACCACGAAGTTATCATCGTCGCCATAGACCACGCCAGCGAAAAACGCATCCTCGAATTCACCCCCTCCGAAAAGACCATCCTCGGCGAAGGTCTTGGCCGCGAATACAGCCACTTTCTCGCCCGAGAGCTCAAGCCCCATATCGACAAGCATCTCCGCACCTTGCCCTACCGCGAGTTTACCGGCATCGGTGGCAGCAGCCTCGGAGGCCTTATCACCCTATACGCAGCCATCACCCACCCGGAGATATTCTCCCGCCTCATGGTTTTCTCACCGTCACTGTGGGTGCAGCCAGCCCTGGTAAAAGAGTTTACACACATGGATCCACCATTCTGCGGTCGCATCTACATGTACGGCGGAGGCAAGGAAGGATCCGGAGTCGTCGAATACCAGCGCCAGCTCCATACCGGCATACTTCACTCCGCCAACCCATTCATCAAAAGCAAGCTATCTGTCAATCCCCACGGACACCACAGCGAGAGCGAATGGGGACGCGAATTTCCCAAAGCCCTCAAGTGGTTGTTTTTTTCTTAAATTTTCTTTTGGGCGTGCCCCTGACGAGAGCAGCTACCGCTGCCTCTGTCAGGGTCGGTCCCTTCCGGGCTCGCTGCCCGCTCGGTGCTCCACTGCGTGGTCGCACTGCAGGCTACGCCTGCACCCTCCAGGCACCTCACGCATTCCTAAGCCCTTGCCCGCACCTCGTCCCCTTCCTAAAGTCCAATACCCACCCCCTCTCCGTACACATCCCTTCCTCATTCGCACCATCGGTCTTTATAGTTCCCATTGGACCATAACCCATCCATACCTCATCCAAAAAACCAACCCACTGATACAGCATGCATGTCCTAAGTCCCAGGGCCTCCTCCCATGCTCTTGAAAGCACCCCTCTTTCGGATTAAAATCAGCCCTTCCCGATGCGAATCACCTCCATTTACAGCCTCTTCATGAGAAAAATCGATTGTTTTGATAAATTTTCATGTACAAAATATAAAATAAACTATACATTTGGTTACCTAAAATTTACACTTATGCGCACCTCATTTCTCCTCCCCAGCTCCTTTAAAAAGCCGGGTTGGATCATATTCATCACCGGATTGTTGGGAGGTTTTTACTGGCTGCTGATCGATTCAGAACCTCAATGGTCTGAAGTCAACGTTTTAATCATTTACCTCGATGAGATCTTCAATCGCCCTCAATGGTTTACAATCCTGAAGAACCCGCTTTTCGACGAGGTAGTATCCATATTAATCATCATCGGCGGAATAATGGTTGCCTTCAGTCGCGAAAAGATCGAAGACGAATACGTCGCTAAGATCCGGCTCGAATCATTGGTTTGGGCAGTTTATTTCAATTATTTGGTGCTCCTTATGACTATCACTCTGGTCTA
The DNA here is from genome assembly GCA_046295455.1 of Thermaurantimonas sp. GTDB lineage: Bacteria > Bacteroidota > Bacteroidia > Flavobacteriales > Schleiferiaceae > Thermaurantimonas. Next base: position 97,953 of record JBKBNI010000006.1, read on the forward strand.
TGGAATTACATTTTTCTATGTACTGGTATTCAATATGTTTACGCTCCTGTTCTTCTTCATCATACGCTTTCGCTGGCTGATGTGGAAAAACAGCCAAAATTCCGAATTATGAAAAACCGACTACGCGTTGAAAGAGCTGAATTGCGCATTTCTCAGGCTGAGCTTGCTGAGAGAGTAGGGGTGAGCCGCCAGACGATCAATGCTATTGAGCGCGGAGATTACAGTCCATCGGTTGTGTTAGCTCTTAAGATTGCGTCCATTTTTGACAAGACAGTCGAAGACATCTTTCAACTCGAAGATTCAGATTGGCAAAGGTCCGGTAAGTAAATACTTTTGCCACATCATGTCATTCAAAAAAGGAGATAAACTCCTGCTGTCGATTCGGGCAGCAGGCGCACAAGGCAAGGGCATTGCACATACACCCGAAGGCCAGGTCGTCTTTGTACCGTATGGCGTCCCCGGCGACCAGGTGGAGGCCATCGTCGTTTCCTCCAAACGAAAGTACCTTGAATCCAGAATCCTTACCGTCCTGAAACCCTCCCCCGCGCGAGTTCAGCCACCGTGCACACATTTCGGACTCTGTGGCGGCTGCAAATGGCAGCACGTAGACTATTCTGCCCAGTTGTCTTACAAGCAGGAAGAAGTCACCGGCAACCTGATGCATATCGGAGGTTTGACACTTCCCCAGGCAGATCCCATCGTGGGCTGCGATCAGATATACGGCTACCGCAATAAGGTTGAATTTTCCTTTAGCACCTCCGTCTGGCTGACCGACGAGCAGATAGCCTCTGGCGCCGTGATCGACAGGCAAGGCCTCGGCTTTCACATGCCGGGCCGCTGGGACAAGATTCTGCATATTGACCACTGTCACCTGCACGACCACTATTCAAACTGCATCCGGAATTTCATTTACCAATATGCCAGGAGGCATCAGCTCACCTTTTGGAATCCTCGAGAGCAGCAGGGTTTACTGCGCACATTGATGATCCGCATCAGCTCTCTGGGTCAGTACATGGTCCTGTTGCAGTTCGGACACCGGGATTTCCAAAGCATACATGCACTCTTAGGTGCCGTCAGCGAGGCATTTCCTGATATTACCACACTCCTCTACACGGTCAATACCAAAGGCAATGATGCCATTTATGACCTCCAGATCGAGACCTTTAAAGGTCCGGGATACATTCGGGAGCGCATGCCCGCCTATCTCCGGGGCGACGACCCATTGACATTTCGAATCAGTCCAAAGAGCTTCTACCAGACCAACTCCCACCAAGCTGTGCAGCTCTACTCGAAGATCCTCGACTACATTCAGCCTCAGGGCATCGAAAATGTGTATGACCTCTACACCGGTACCGGAACCATAGCCCTCTACATAGCCCGATATGTGCGCAGAGTCACCGGTATCGAGCTCGTGCCTGATGCCATAGCCGATGCGCACATAAATGCCCGGGAAAATCAGATTCAAAACGCAGACTTTGTAACCGGCGACATGAAGACCGCTTTCTCAGATGACTTCGTAGCACAATACGGACGTCCTGATGTTGTGGTGGTAGATCCCCCACGGGATGGGATGCATCCTGCCGTAATCTCCCAACTGCTGAGGCTCAGACCTGCCAAGATTGTGTATGTCAGCTGCAATAGTGCCACACAGGCCAGAGATCTCAGTCTTATGAAAGACAGCTACACGGTAGAGAGGTATGGTGCAGTGGATATGTTTCCCCACACCCACCATGTAGAGAGTATTGCCATGCTGCGGTATATCGGATAAATACCACACTCACTTCGCGCACCAAATCTTCTGATCTGATTTGATAAAATAAATTTTTTGCTTAGCAAAAATTTAACGTAGATAAACCAAATTTAACAATTAATGTTATTTTTGAATCAACAACCACAACCTCTTATGAAAGCCAAAATCAATGAAATCATCTCATTGTATCATGAGATGGAACTCGCTCCTACTCCCTCCGATATATTTCGGTTATTTGGCACACACAGTGACTTTGTCGGTTTCAATGCTTTGCTTGCCCAAATGGCTGAACACGGCGAATTGGTGTATGAAAACAATAAATACGCCCTGCCGGATTTTAAAGCATTAATCGAAGCAACTTGGAACCGTGAGCTGGAGGCTCAATATTTTATCAATCAGTTTCGTGTCATCCGTCAGATACTGAAATTCTTCCCCTTTATAAAAAGTGTGGGTGTCTGTAAAAATTCCTTTTACAATGATTCTAATGAAGTTTTTTTAAACTTTATTGTTGAAAGGGGTACCGTCTTTACCTCCTATCGGCTGATGAGTACCCTATTGAAATGGTTTGACAAGCACTCAATCTTCGACACTAAAATCCAATTTATAATCGAAAACGGTGCCGACCTCTCTGCTGATGAATATACAGTTTTCTTTGTCAGTGAAGTTTACCCCATTTTTGGGAATTACTTTTTGAAAAATTTAGGGAGCCATTTTATTCTCACCGCAGATACATCTCAAAGGCGAAGATCAAATATAGGCACACTGCTTGCCAACACTGTCGAGCCAATTCTGAGCAGAACCCACGATAAGCATCTGACGGCTAAAAAGAAAGTTTATAGTTTTTGTAATATTCAGAAATTTGTTGATAAGATAGTAGCTTTTAAAAAAGTATCTCGCCTGCTACACAGCTTGTGAAGTACAAGCTGTCTGATATCAACATTTGCTTTTTTGGATTTTTTATTTACCCGGTAGTTCACTAGTCGACCCAACCGTCAGGTCATGTTCCATCCTTTTCAAAAAGTAACTGCATTCGGGTGCAAATTATCCGGATGCTTCCTTTCTTCATTTGCAAAAACAAAATATCATCTAAAGCACGGATGAAGTCTCCGATTTTTTTCTGCCCGTGTCGGCACAATGATATAATCCTGTACAATTCTCCCCACTGAACTTTATCCGGTATAGACCATTCAAATAGTGTGCTGACCAGGGGTCGCACCATCACAATGCACATGAGGAGGATTCGTCTGAAGAGTACAGTAATTATATTAATCTCAAAGCATTGACAATCAGAATAATAAACATGTTCTGTGTGGCTTCCGAGGTACCATTTAACCTAAAATTTAACCCTCGGCGTCCTCAGAAGTATGTACATTTGCATATTCAATAATACAACAAAAATGGGTAAGGTAGTTGCCATAGCCAATCAGAAAGGCGGAGTGGGAAAAACCACGACTGCCGTCAATCTGTCAGCCAGCCTGGGTGTTCTAGAGCAAAGGGTCTTGCTAATTGACGCTGATCCGCAGGCCAATGCTACTTCTGGTCTGGGCATTGATCCTCAGTCGGTCACCCTTGGCACCTATCAGGTCATCGAACATCAGGTTAACCCTTCTGAAGTAATCGTCAAGACTAACACCCCTAATGTATGGCTCATACCTTCCCAGATAGACCTTGTGGCAGCAGAAATCGAGCTTGTAGATAAAGACCGCCGGGAGTACATGCTCAAAGGTGCCATCACCGATATCAAAAGCGTTTTTGACTACATTCTCATCGACTGTGCACCCTCACTTGGTCTCATTACAATCAATGCCCTGACTGCTGCGGACAGCGTGATTGTGCCCATTCAGTGCGAATACTTTGCCCTGGAAGGGCTTGGCAAACTGCTCAACACCATCCGAAGCGTACAGTCCCTGCACAACCCTGATCTCGATATCGAAGGTCTCCTGCTCACGATGTATGACTCCAGATTGCGGTTGAGCAATCAGGTTGTCGAAGAAGTGAAGTCCCACTTTCAAAACATGGTTTTTGACACCATAATCTCCCGTAATGTCAAATTATCAGAAGCTCCTTCCTTTGGCGAAAGCATCGTCGTGTACGATGCCACCAGTCAGGGTGCTGCCAACTATCTCAACCTTGCTCGCGAATTTCTCAAAAACAATACTGCAACGACTGAAAACTCTCCTGCCAAGTAGTGTACCTTTGAATTTTTAATTTTTGGATAACGAATAAAATGGCGGACACAAAAAAACAAGTGCTCGGAAGAGGTCTGTCAGCTCTACTGAAAGACCCGAACACCGACATCAAAACAGCCTCTGACAAAAATGCGGATCAGATTGTAGGTGCTGTGGCTGAACTAGATATCGATGCTATCAGTGCCAACCCCTATCAGCCCCGAACCCACTTTGCCAGAGAAGCATTGGAAGAGCTATCGCAGTCTATCCTTCAACTCGGTGTCATTCAGCCTATTACCGTTCGAAAAACGGGCTTCAACCAATATGAAATCATCAGTGGAGAGCGCCGTTGGAGAGCAGCCCAGATGGCAGGTCTCAAAACCATTCCCGCCTACGTGCGTCTGGCGGATGACCAAAACATGCTTGAGCTTGCTCTGGTCGAAAACATTCAGCGCGAAGATCTCGACCCCATCGAAATCGCCATCAGCTATCGCCGTCTGATCGAAGAAGTCAACCTGACTCAGGAAAAACTCAGTGAGCGCGTCGGCAAAAAACGCTCCACTGTAACCAACTACCTTCGGCTCCTTAAGCTACCAGACCTCATACAGGTTGGGCTCAGGGATAAAATTATCAGTATGGGGCACGCACGGGCTCTGATCAATGTAGACGACGAAAACGTTCAGATAGAAATTTACAAAAAAATTGTAGCAAAGGAGCTCTCCGTGCGCAAAGTCGAAGAAATGGTAAAACGGTATCGGGAAAGCGGTCAGATCGAACCGGAAACCAAAAAACCTTCGGCCTTGCAATCTGATGAAGAACTCGATGCAATCAAGGAAGTGCTCGCGCGCTCGTTGCGCACCAAAGTTGAAATAACCAAAAGACCCGACGGGAAAGGTCGGATTGTGATCAACTTTGATGATATTGATGACCTCGAAAGGATACTCGCCATTGTACAGCAGTAAGTTTAGTCGCTGTCTGTCCCTTATCCTCCTACTGGTTTGGGCACAGGTGATGTGTTACGGACAGATGGATACCAACTCGGAGCACAATCCTGATCCGGATAGAATAATCCGCCCGAATACCTCACTGAATGAACCCCGTCAACATTCCGTACGAAGAGCAGTCCTGTACAGTGCCGCACTACCGGGACTCGGCCAGGCCTACAACAGAAAGTACTGGAAAATACCAATCGTCTACGCTGCACTGGCCGGTACAACCTATTTTATCATCGACAACCACCGGCAGTACAAATTCTACTACGATGGCCTCGAAAAACTTGTGCTGGAGGGTGAAGACATCTTTGGAGGACAATTCACCCCTCAAAACCTGATTTTCATTTCCAATACATACCGCCGTTGGCGCGATTTATCCGCCATCCTGTTTGTAGTAGCATACAGTCTCAACATATTGGATGCCTACGTAGATGCTCATTTTTTTTATTTCGACATTTCCGATGATCTGAGCCTACGTATCTCTCCGGCCATACAGCAGGTCAATACAGCCCTGGTGCCCGGAGCAGCGTTTACCTTTATTTTTGACTCCCGTATGAATCGGAAATTCATCAAATAAGCTGCAGTTTTGAAAATCATACTTATCGGATACGGCAAAATGGGAAAGATGATAGAATCTATTTCCCTGGATACACACGAAGAGGTCATCGCCCGCGTCACTAAAACAGAGGATATTGCGTCCTATATCGGTAAGGTGGATGTGGCTATTGAATTCACTCGCCCAGAGGCCGCCGTAGCCAATATAATAGAGTGCTTCAAAGCCGGTATTCCTGTGGTGAGTGGCACTACAGGCTGGTTGGCAGACCTGCCCAGAGTGGTCGAAATGGCTGAAAAGCACAAGGGCGCTCTTCTCTATTCATCAAATTTCAGTATCGGTGTTCAGCTTTTTTTTCGCATTTGTCACAAGGTGGCCGGACTTCTATCAGAATTCCCAGAATATACCCCGTCCATACAGGAGATTCACCACACGCGCAAGCTGGATGCCCCAAGCGGCACGGCCATCACGCTCTCAGAGAAGGTACTGCCATACTATCCACATCTTGCAGGATATACCCTTGATAGAGAATCCTCTGCCTTCCTTCACATAGAGGCCATACGCCAGGGAGATGTCACCGGCATTCATGAGCTGAAGTTTACTTCTGAGGTAGATAAAATTTCTATCCGGCATGAGGCTTTTACACGGGAGGGATTTGCCAGAGGAGCATTGGCAGCTGCCCGCTGGCTAATAGGCCGAACGGGAATCTTCACAATGGATGATATGCTTAATATCAATTTTTAAAGAAAAAATTCATGCACCAGAGCAATTTTATTACCTTCATAGTCCTCATAGAGATATTCACATTTCTGTATACCTTTAGGTTTTTCCAGGCTTCCGGCCGCAAAGTTTGGGAAGCAGCCATTCCCGTGTATAAAACCTATGTACTTCTTAAAATCATTAAAAGACCAACCTGGCAAACATTTCTCTTCTTTATTCCCGTGGTAAGCAATCTGATGACCCTGGTAGCCTTGTACGAATTGCTGCACGTCTTTAATTACCGCAAGTGGAAGGACTTTTGGTTATCTCTGTTTACTCTGGGAGGGTATCTTTTGTATCTGCAGTATGCTACACACCTCCAGTATGTCGGCAAGGATCACGCTTACATTAAAAAACATGTAGGAGAAACTCTAAACTCTTTGATTTTCGCTGTGGTAGTGGCCAGTGTGCTGCGTGCTTTCACCTTTGAAGCCTACGTAATACCTACCCCATCAATGGAAAAAACCCTTCTCGTCGGGGATTTTCTTTTCGTGAGTAAAATGCACTATGGCAACCGGCTAACAATCACCCCATTGTCTATTCCATTGATGCACAGCAAAATTCCCGGACTTGATGTCAACTGCTTTGTGGATTGGGTACAGCTTCCCTACATAAGGCTCCCGAAATTTCAGCAGATAAAGCGCTTTGACAATGTGGTCTTCAACTGGCCGATGGAAAGTGACTTGCCTATCGATAAGCGAATGAATTACATAAAACGCTGCGTAGCTATTCCTGGAGATACCCTTCAGATCATAGACCGGGAGATTTTTATAAACGGAGAAAAACCGGTGTGGCCTGATCGCAAGCGCCTTCAGTTTGAATATTACGTCCGCACTAACGGAGCTCCGTTTAATCGGAGGATGCTGCAGGATAAGCTGGACATCTATTACTCTAAGGATTTAACCCCGGGCGAAAATGATTTTACACAGGTAAGGCAGGTTACCCAAAACGAGTACTTTATTTTCATTCCGGAGGATAAGGTGGATCAATTTAAGATGCTTCCCAATGTGCAGGAAGTCATCCCCGTGATTGGCCAGAGAGAGCCAGGAAGCTATGCGCCGGAGACACCCATGGTGCTTAAAAATTATCTGGATCGCTATCTGATTCCCAACGGCGAAATGTTTCCAAACCGATTTCACAGCGATGTAATCAAATATGCCAATACACGCGACAATTACGGCCCGGTTTACATTCCAAAAAAGGGACAAACCGTAGAGATTTCACCTGACAACATTGAGTGGTATGAGCGCATCATATCAGTTTACGAAAACAATACCCTCGAAATCACCGACAGCACGATCTCCATTAACGGCCGGGTGGTCGATTCATATACATTTAAGCAGGATTACTACTGGATGATGGGAGACAACAGGCACAATTCACTGGATTCCAGGTATTGGGGCTTTGTACCCGAGGATCACATTGTCGGCAGACCAGTATTTATATGGATGAGTTATGACAAGACCGCAGACAAACTCACCGATCGCATACGCACTGCCCGTATATTCACCACCGTGCACGGAGAGGGTAAACCGCGATCCTACTTCTGGCATTTCGTAGTGGTTCTTACACTCCTCAATTTCGGATGGAAATATTTGTTTAAAAAAGCCAGGAAAAAAACCTCGTTGCAGAAGTAGATGTTCAATCGTGTCAATATGAATCGACGGCCAGGTCGACCCGGACAATACAAAGCGCTTAATTGGCTATCGACATGGCTCTGTCCGGGAAACATAAAGTGCACATGCCGGCTTTTACCACAGTATTACAATCAACAAGGTACCATGATTCGGATGTACTTGATTCCCGTACTACTTATTAGAACCCTCCTTTTTCAATCGGGGTGCTCTGTATTCGCACAGCCCTATCCCGGTATCTACCAGACCAGTGAATGGATGCCCCTGATACACGGCAAAAAGATTGCACTCGCCGTGCACCATGCCTCTGTGAGAGACTCTGTGCATCTGATCGACTTGCTCATAGGGCATGGGTTAAGACCTATAGTTATTTTCACACCTGAACATGGTCTGTCCGGAATGGCCTCAGCCGGCGAAAAGGTAGGGAACTCTCAATACAAAGGCATACCGGTAGTCTCATTGTATGGCGCCAGGAAAAAGCCGGCACCTGTAGAGCTGCAGGACATCGACCTTGTACTTTTTGATATGCAGGACGTGGGTGTCAGGTTTTTTACCTACATCTCTACACTGACCTATCTAATGGAAGCCTGCGCTGAGAATCAAAAAAAAATAATTATCCTCGATCGGCCTAATCCACACGCGCACTACATCGATGGGCCTGTGCTCAAAAAGGGATTTGAATCCTTTGTCGGGCTGCATCCTGTCCCTGTAGTATATGGAATGACCATTGGAGAATATGCTCGCATGGTCAACGGGGAAGGCTGGTTAAAAAATGGAGTCAAAGCAGATCTGACCGTCATAAAAATCAAGGACTACAATCGTAAGAAAAGGTATTTTCCCCCGTTGCCTCCCTCCCCCAATCTTAAATCACCGGCTGCATTGCTGCTGTATCCGTCCCTCTGCTTCTTTGAAGGTACCGAAATGAGTGTAGGTAGGGGTACAGACCGTCCTTTTGAGGTTTTTGGGTCACCCACCTTTAGTCAAGGGGATTTTTATTTTACCCCTGAGCCGAGACCGGGTGCTACCAATCCTCTGCATGCCGGACAGAAGTGCCGGGGATTTGATCTGCGCATCTTTGCCGAAAACTTTATGGCTGATGCTACGTATCTGTACTTAGAGTGGCTGATCGGAGCGGTAGAGGTGCATCCTGATCCACAGCGTTTTTTCAACCCGTTTTTTGATAAGTTGGCAGGTACTGATCAGTTCAGAAAACAACTGCTATCCGGATGGCAATCTGTAGACATTCGAAATAGCTGGACGGATGATCTGATCGCCTTTCAACGCGTCAGAAAAAAATATCTATTGTATCCGGATTAATCTATTCAGATGATTTACAACCTAAATGGATCACTGTCGGAGACCGACAACCTAACGGTAGAACTACACAACCGCGCCCTGCTCTATGGAGACGGTGTATTTGAAACCCTAAAATTTGCTTTTGGCAAAATTCTGTTTTGGGAAGATCACTATTTCAGGTTGATGGCTTCATTGAGAATTCTTCGCATCCGGATTCCAGACCACTGGACCCCTGAATATTTGCAGAATCAGATTCTAGAAACCATATCGGCTTGCCATTGGGATAAGCAAAGTGTGCGCATACGGCTGACGGTCTGGAGAAGTGGGGGAGGTCGATACAAACCCGAAATCCACCTTCCGGAATTTCTGATTACTTGTACCCTTCTTGATTCATCCGAATACCAGCTCACCGGACAAGAGGTCCGCGTGGACATTTACAGGGACATATCCAAATCGGCTAATCTCCTTTCCGGCCTCAAATTGATCGGAAGTCAGCTCTATGTGCTGGCCGCCATATTTGCAGAGGAGAATGGGCTTACAGACGTACTGTTGATCAATGATTCAAAAAATGTTGTAGAATCTTCCAGGTCAAATCTGTTTGCAGTGGCAGGGGATCGGCTGGTGACTCCTCCCCTCTCATCCGGAGCACTGAGAGGAATTATGCGCCAGCGAATATTAAAATCTGCAAATCAGGCAGGTCTCATCGTAGAGGAGAAGGATATTACCCCTTTTGACCTGCTTAGGTGTGATGAAGTGTGGCTTACAAACGTCATACAAGGGATTACTCCAGTAAGCAGATATCGCACACGGAGCTACAATCACACTAAAGCCAAGGCCATGATTGATGTGCTGAATGACATGGCAAGAAAAGATACCTTTGATCTGGCATTTTAATTTCACCATGAACCGGCTCCAATCCCACATCCACCTTCGACCAGATCGATTACAAGCCTGGATCGAAAAATTTTTGAGCGAATATGCGACCTGGACTTCGGCAAAAGTGTATTCTCTGGAAAACAGACCCATTTACATCCTGAAAGCCGGAAAAAATCTTCCGAAAATCGTCCTCTGGTCACAGATGCATGGCAATGAATCTACAGGCACATATGCTTTAACCGACCTGTTGGTGCACCTGCAGGAAGACCATAAACTGCTTGGAAGTCTTCTGGATCAGTATTCAATCGTGGTCATACCCATGCTCAATCCTGACGGAGCAGAGCGGTTTACAAGGCACAATGCCCTTGGATCTGACCTTAACCGAGAGGGGCTGCGCACCCTGAGTCCTGAGACAAAAATTTTGAAAGACATTCTCAGCGATGAGACCTTCCTCGCTTTCAACCTTCATGACCAGCGAACACTGTTTAGTGTAAGCGGCACGTCTACTCCGGCGACTTTGTCTCTGCTGGCTCCGTCCTCCAAAACACAACAAGGTGAATCAGCCCGGTCAACTGCCATTGCGATCATCTCAAAGGCATTGGAAAGTCTTGAAACTGGCAGCCGAAAATATATCTCAAGGTTCAGCGACGAATATTATCCTCAGGCAATGGGTGAATGGTGTACAGACCGCGGCATAGCTACAATATTGGTGGAGTGTGGGGGGTATTACAATGATTTTCATCGTTTAAAGAGCAGAGAAATGTGTTTTCTGTTTTTAAAAAATGCGCTCTCAGCTCTTTTTGATTCTGGTGTGAGCTCACAGGCATATCTCACCTTGCCCGAAAACAGCCAGAATCTTCGTGACGTACTGCTGCGCAATGTACCGGTGCAAACACCATCCGGCGTGACTTCGATCGACCTTGGATTTACCGCTCAATATGAATCTGCATCAGAAGTCTGGGCATGGCAGCTGGATGATACCGGAGATTTGCAGCTGAAGTACGGCTACACCGATGTAGACCTCTCGGATGAAGATCCTATTGATTATCAGCTGATAAAACCAAATTTTTTGTACCATCTTCAAGATCTACCCAAAAACTGGCATAAATGGTTTATCACGACCTGAACAGCTTTGAAAGTATCAACCCCTACACGGGCGAGAAATATGCACGATTTGAAATGCTCACAGATTCAGAGCTCGACACAGCTCTGAGCAAAGCACATGAGGCGTTTCTCAAATGGCGGAAGACAAATCTTAAAGAGCGACTGCTCCTGATCGAGCGGCTGGGAGACCTACTCCAATCGGTAGCTCCGACGTATGCCCAGACCATCACGCTCGAAATGGGCAAACCGCTGAGAGAGGCCGTCGCAGAAGTCAAAAAATGTGCAGCGGCATGCAAGTATTACACAGAGCATTCGGCACATCACCTCAAGCCGAGAAAAATACCACTTGATAACCAGCGCACGGGAGAAGTGCGCTATGAGCCTACCGGCGTAATACTTGGCATAATGCCTTGGAATTTTCCGTTCTGGCAGGTCATTCGCTTTGCCGTGCCGACGCTGGCTGCTGGAAATGTCGTGCTCATTAAACATGCCCCCAACACTCCGCGATCGGCATTGATGCTGCAGCAGCTGTTTGCACGGGCGGGATTTCCCGTGGGGGTATATACCAACCTGTTTATTTCCATCAGTCAGGTAGCCACATTGATATCAAAACGCGAAATCACTGGTGTATCTATTACAGGCAGCACCCGGGCCGGTAAGGCTGTGGCATCACTGGCCGGTCAACATCTAAAGCCCTCCGTACTGGAGCTGGGCGGAAGCAATTCTCTAATAGCACTGCCCGACGCACAAGTGTCGAAAGTAGCCGACCAGGCATTGAATGCCAGGTTTATGAATGCAGGTCAGAGCTGTATATCCGCTAAAAGAATATTCGTCCCGAAAGACAAGTACGATTTGTACGTAAAAGAGCTAACCATCCGCATCAAACGACTTAAATCTGGAAATCCGCTCATGGATGACACCCACGTAGGCCCTTTAGCTCGAATGGACCTTGCAGATCAGTTTGAGAAGCAAATTCATTGGAGTGTGCAGCGAGGTGCCGTACTACATCTGGGAGGTCAGCGCACGGGCACACTGTTTACTCCGGCTTTACTCATACATGTGAAGCCCGGTATGCCCGCTTTTGACGAGGAGCTCTTTGGCCCGGCAGCGGTTTTGATTTCATATTCTTCAGAAAAAGACGCTATCCATATGGCCAACAGCACCCCCTATGGTCTGGGTACGGCCATTTTTTCTTCAGATATTGAGAAGGCAAAAAAAATGATACCCAAACTTCAGGATGGAGCCGTTTACATTAACGAATGGATCCACAGCGATCCGCGGTTGCCCTTTGGGGGGGTCAAAGAGAGTGGATATGGACGTGAGCTCTCGGAAGAGGGTATAAAAGCATTTGTGAATGTAAAAACGGTGGTGATCAATCCGGTAGTTTAATCCAAACCGCAACAAAACCGCGCCTGCAGATACCCAAAATTCTCTTAAGCGCCTGCATCAATGCTTCAGTATCCAGGCAGCAATCTCCGGTGCGAAGTAGCTCGCTATTATATCAGCCCCTGCTCGCTTAATCGAAAGGGTCGCTTCTACGACAGCTGACTGATAGTCCAGCCAGCCCATTGAGGAGGCTGCCTTGATCATGCTGTATTCACCGCTTACGTGGTAAGCTGCTACCGGTACAGTCACACTGTCCTTGACCTCCCGAATGATATCTAAGTAATGAACAGCTGGTTTTACCATCACAATATCAGCACCCTCCTCCACGTCCTGCAATACTTCGCGTATAGCCTCTCTGCGATTGGCTGGATTCATCTGGTATGATTTCTTATCACCAAATCCGGGAGCACTATCCAGTGCATCGCGAAAGGGCCCGTAAAAGCATGAGGCATATTTTGCAGAATAAGCAAGTATGCCCGTTTCGGTATAGCCAGCCTGTTCGAGTGCCTGGCGAATAGCGCCGACTCTGCCGTCCATCATATCACTTGGTGCTACAAGGTCAGCCCCTGCTTCTGCATGTGATACGGCCATCTTAGCCAGGATTTCTACGGTTTCATCGTTGATGATTTTACCTTCTTTTACAATGCCATCATGGCCATAGATGCTGTAGGGGTCAAGTGCTACATCGGTCATCACGACCATATCCGAAGCTGCCTTTTTAATGGCTCGAATGCTGCGTTGCATGAGGCCTTCAGGGTTCAATGCCTCTTGACCGGTATTGTCTTTGGCCGCATCAGGACACTTTATAAAGAGTAAAACCGCTTTGAGTCCCAGATTCTGGTATTCTTTGACTTTTTCTACGGCAAGGTCTAAGGTGTAGCGATAGTATCCTGGCATGGATGGGATCTCTTCAGCCCGGTCATGCCCTTCAATGATAAACACGGGCACTATGAAGTCGGCCGGTCTCAATGTCGTCTCTTCCACCATGCTCCGGATGCTGGCGCTGAGTCGAAGGGTTCTGTTTCGTCGTATCGGATACATACCAAAGGGGTCTTATCGACGGCAAAAATGAAGGATTTTTGGCTATTGTAGTGAAATATGTTTGTTTTTAAGCCTGATCGCTGAGGCAATTTCATTGTCAAACCGTTTTAAAACCTCATGCCACCGGTGCTCCGTGAGCAGACTAACCTCATTGGTTGGGGGTTCTTCTTTTAATGCATTAGCCAGTCCCGGAGCACTTGCAAACATCTTTAGGCCATAGGTCTCGGCGAGGTATGCATTGAATGGATTGGCATGTACCAATATTCGTCGGTGATGTGTAAGTACTTGAATCAGCGAAGGATTGGTGCCCCCGGCTGAATGTCCGTGGAGGTAATACCGGCAGTGCCGGCGCAGCCAGATCGCTTTTCCCTTGTCAAACACTCCGTTGAGAAACACTACATTGGCTGCAAAATGATATTTATTGACCAACTTTCGGCTGTATGCCGTGGACAGACTTCCTGCAATAGCGAGTCTATGAGGAAGACCGGCTCCTATCCAGCCCTCGATCATTAAATCGATTTGATTTTCAGGCTCTAAACGCGCCATTATGAGATCAAAAGTCTTTGTTTCGAGGGCCTTCAGGGGTGTTTCCGGGACAGTGTCGTCTTCCCCGTATGCAATGTAGGCTGTTGCTTTTTCAGGGTATTGATTTTGGAGATAATTCATAATGACGGGATGATCGGCAATCAGAATATCAGCCGATCGGGCGGCTACTTTTTCACTTTGGCGCAGAAACGCCTTCGCGAACCGGCTGTACTTTGCTCTCTTCCATTCCATTCCGTCCATGTGCTGTAGGATGGAAGATCTCTTTGGGAGTAAAAATGACCATATCGCCGAACTGGTATACCCCAGTATTATGATCACGTCCGGATCGAGCCCTCGTACCTTTAGGATGCTCAGCAAGTCATATATGAGCTGCCCTGCCGGGCCGATGGGAGGATCCCACGCTCGTACCAGTTGGATCATTCCGAGGTAGGGTGCTTTGTACGGATGCTGTGTGGATTGGCATACATATACCTGGTGGCCTGCAGCAGAGAGATGAAGTGAAAGTCGCTCTGCAAGCCATTCAAATCCTCCGTAGGCATTGGGTATTCCGCGGCTACCTACAATGGTGATACGTGCCATACTCAGTTGATTTTCGGCAGGTAGCTGTATTTTCTGCCATATTCGAGCATCTGGTGTTTGAATGAGGTCGGATATTCGATACGAATGTCGGTGATTTCTCCGTCATTTACTACCGGGACAAGCACCGGATTTACAAACCCGGCGTAGGGAGGGATATTCAGTGCTTCAGTACGGCGAAGAACTTCTGTGTGAATCTCAGCATCTACTTTTACGCCGTAGCCCTCTATCAACCGGCGGGCTGCCTGGTAGTCAGCTTCGCTTTTGATGCGTTGTACCTCTCGGAGCAGTTGTCCGAAGAGATTCCTCAGCCTGAGGTAGTCATGAATGACAAAGTATGTTTTACCGTTTACGATTTTTTTCTCAATGACTTTGTCGGGTTTTCCATTTTCAAAAACCCATCGAGCGATGAGCTGGCGATTGCGCATGTGGTCTTCTTCAAGCTGTTCGCCGGGTTTCAGGCGTCGAAGTTGAAGCATCAGCCCGTTACGAATGTAGCTGTCGTATTCGGCCTTACCGACCTCCTCATTTTCTGCGAGCCCCAGTTCGATGAGGTTCGGGTCTGTGATGAAGTACAGTGCCACAAGGTCTGCGCGGGCCTCCTCTATAGTGGAGTAGTATGTGGAGAGCTGCTCCCTGGCATTGGTGATTCCATCCTTTGGTTTCCCGGAAGCATGGCCAATGACTTCGTGAAGTGCAGTATGCAGTTTAGAGGCGGATCCTCCGTATTTCAAGGCACGCTCCAGTTCGGCTGTGGTAAAACAAAACTCCTCAAGGATCGGACGTGAGCCGGCTTTGTCGTAGGCTTCTTCGATATTGCCCAGACTTACGGACTTGGACCCGTAACGCACACGTATCCAGTCTGCATTGGGTAGATTGACACCTATTGGTGTTGCCGGTGAGGCATCGCCAGCTTCACCGGCCACGTTGACTACCCGGTAAGAAATACCCTTCACGCGTTCTTTTTTATACATTGGATCTATGGGCGAATTCTGCTCAAACCAGCCTGCATTCTCAGCCAGCACATTCATGCGCCGGCTTGCCTCGAAATCCTTGATTTGCACAATAGATTCATAAGTGGCTTTGTAACCGATCGGATCGTTGTACACCTCAATAAACGAATTGATGTAGTCCACCACCCCTTCTGTGGCCTGTACCCATGCAATATTGTATTCATCCCAGGTGCGAAGGGATCCCGTTTTGTAGTATTTGATGAGCAGCTTAAGTGCCTCTGCCTGTTTCTCATTTTCTGCCACTTCTACCGCTTTTTCGAGCCAATAGACAATTCGTTCAATTGCCTGGCCATACATTCCACCGACTTTCCAGACCTTTTCGGTCAGGCTACCATCCGGCAGTCGGATGAGCTTGCTGTTTAATCCATAAGATACCGGAGTAGAATCCTCAGGATTTCGCATCGCACTGTAAAAAGCCTCTGCTTCAGCAGTCTTTATTCCCGGGTCATAAAAATTAACCGCGCTTTCGAGTATTGGGTCGCTGCCGTCATCACGAACCACCTTTCGCGCATCTGCTTTGGGATCAAATAAAAAGTCTAAAATCTCGGATGAAAGGGATTGCCCGGATTTTTGGAGCAACTGCTCAAAATACGCGCGGCTGAATTGGGGTTGAAATTTCTGGTGGGAATAGTGATGATGGGCTCCATTGGCAAACCAAAAGCACTTGACATACTCTTCAAAAGCATCCCATTCCTTCCCGGTCTCCCTTCCATCGAGCTCATCCATGATTTTATCAAAACAATATCGCAACGTGAGATTATACCGGTGATTCTGGTCATAGATGATATCCCGGCCGGAGAGCCCGGCCTCTGTAAGGTAGTACACAAGCAGTTTTTGGCGGAGGGTCAGACTGTCGAAATCAGGAATTCTGTACCGAAGGATCCGAATGTCGGCGAAGCGCTCCAGCTCCCATTGAAAATCGTCTGTCATGTCTTTGGAAGTATTACTGTCCGGTTTACAATTTTGGTGAATGATGGTGATCAGAAGTGCTACTGAGATTTTTAAAAGCCGCACCATGATGGCTCTTGTTTTTGAGATGCGAATGTAATCCAATCCCACGGTCTTGGATCGGTTGCTGACTGTTTAAAAACAGGATACATTTTTAACCAAATCTTCTTATCCTCCTCTGATGCACCTCCGGTACAGGCTGCCGGATTTTTCTACTTTTGTCCCGACGTTAAAAAAACCAGATGTACAGAACACATACATGCGGTGAACTCAGACGTGAGCATCAGGGAGAAAAAGTGACTTTGGCCGGATGGGTTCAGAAAATTAGAAAACTCGGTGCACTCACATTTGTGGACATTCGCGACCGCTACGGGATCACCCAATTGGCTTTTTACGAAGAATCAAATCGAGAACTTTTTGACCAGGCCAATGCACTTGGTAGAGAGTATGTGATACAAACCACAGGGGTTGTGCGTCTGAGGGACAGCAAGAATCCCAACCTTTCTACGGGTGACATAGAGGTTATACCAGAGGGGCTACGTGTACTGAATGCCTGCAAGGTGCCTCCATTTACGATCGAAGACGTCACCGATGGGGGAGATGAGCTCAGAATGAAGTACCGATATCTGGATCTGCGACGCAATCCTTTAAAAAACAATCTTCTGCTTCGATATCGTGTAGGTATGGAGGTGCGCAGATATCTGGATGCGCTCGGATTTGTAGACATCGAAACCCCCTTTCTCATTAAGTCAACACCGGAAGGGGCCAGAGACTTTGTGGTACCCTCGCGCCTTCACCCCGGCCATTTTTACGCATTACCTCAAAGTCCGCAGACATTCAAACAGCTGCTCATGGTGGCTGGATTTGACCGATACTATCAGATCGTCCGCTGCTTTCGCGACGAGGATCTCCGTGCAGACCGCCAGCCCGAATTTACCCAGATAGACTGCGAAATGGCCTTTGTAGAGCAGGAAGACATTCTGCAGACCTTTGAAGGGCTGATCAGACATCTGATAAAAGAAATCAAGGGAATAGATGTGGGACCTTTCCCAAGAATGAGCTATCAGGAGGCCATGAGACTGTACGGATGTGATAAGCCTGACATTCGGTTTGGGATGGAATTTGTCGAATTAGACGACTTGGTCAAGGGTGTGGGATTCAAAGTCTTTGATGATGCAGAACTGGTCGTTGCCATCAATGTGCCCGGATGTGCTCAATACACCCGAAAGCAGCTGGATGAGCTTACGGAGTTTGTGCGACGCCCGCAAATCGGAGCCGGTGGACTGGCATGGATGAGGATGGATGAGCAAGGCCAGAAATCCAGCTTTGATAAGTTTTACACCCCGGAACAACTCGCTTCCATCGCCGGGCATGCACATATGAATTCTGGTGATTTGCTTCTCATCCTTGCAGGGCCGGTGGCCAAAACGCGCAAGGCACTCCACGAATTGAGGATGCACATGGCAGAAAGGTTAGGACTTCGTAAGCCTGATGAGTTTGCTCCGCTGTGGGTTGTGGATTTTCCCCTCCTCGAATGGGATGAGCAGACCGGACGCTGGCATGCCATGCATCACCCGTTTACAGCTCCGAAACCCGAAGATGCACACCTACTCGACTCAGACCCGGGCCGCGTTAGAGCCAATGCGTATGATCTGGTGCTCAACGGAAACGAAGTAGGCGGTGGATCGATCCGGATTTTTGACCGCAACCTGCAGAATAAAATGTTTCAGATATTAGGCTTTTCGGAAGAGAAAGCCCGTCAACAGTTTGGCTTCCTTATGAATGCTTTTGAATTTGGAGCCCCTCCGCACGGAGGCATCGCTTTTGGATTTGATCGCCTGGTGGCTCTGCTGGGCGGACAAGAGACCATCCGCGATTTCATTGCCTTTCCAAAAAACAATGCTGGCCGCGACCTGATGATCGATGCTCCCTCACAAATAGATCAAGAGCAACTGTCAGAATTGCATATTTCAACATTAACCTTTAACTCGTGAGAATCATCAAATTTCTAATCGTTCCCTCTGCAATCGCTATTTTGAGTGGTTGTGATGTTTTGACCCACATGGGTGGAATGCCGGGATTAAATCCATTACCACCAAGCGAAACAGAAGTAGCTACAGGTCTTAAAAGTGCTCTGGAGGTAGGTATCTCCAACGCAGTAAAAATCACCTCTGAAAATGGAGGATTCTTTAATAACAATCTGATTCGCATTCCCTTTCCTCCCGAGGCTGCACGAATGGAGCGAACCCTTAGAGATATCGGATTGGGTTCGCAGGTGGATCAGTTTGTCCGCACAATGAATTCCGCTGCAGAAGAGGCTTCGAAAAAAGCAACTCCTATATTTGTTAATGCTATTCGCCAAATGACCTTTACCGATGTGATGAATATCTGGAGAGGTGACAGCACGGCAGCTACTCAGTTTCTTCAGCGCACTACTTCGGATCAGCTAAGGCAAGCGTTCAAACCTGTCATCAAAGAAGCAATAGATAAAGTGGAGCTCACGTCTCTATGGAATCCACTTGCCTCCGCTTACAACAGCGTTCCATTTGTTACTCCGGTAAATCCCAACCTCGAAGATTTCATTACCGACCGCACTCTCACCGGACTTTTTACAATGGTTGCTCGGGAGGAGGCAGCTATACGCCGTGATCCGGCCGCTCGTGTCAATGATATTTTAAAACGCGTTTTTGGCTGGTTGGACAATGAACGGAAGCAATAACCAATCTCACAAAATAAGTGACGAAGGGTGGTCATGGGTATGGCTGCCCTTTCGCCTTTTATGGCGGGTTTGGTTTTATGTAAGTATATTTTTAGCCATAGTACTTGTATTTCCATTCATCACATTATTCTCATTAAAACCCGAATGGTACAAATATTTTTTTTACTTTGAGCGCACTTGGGCTTATATCGTTACTCTAATTACGGGATTTATTCCTGTGGTGAAAAACAGACACTACATCCAAAAAGACAAACAATACATCATCACAGCCAATCATACCAGCATGATGGACATCATGATGACCTTAATTGCCGTGCCTAACACGTTTCTTTTTATAGGAAAAAAAGAACTGGCCAGATATCCGCTTTTTGGCTACTACTATCGCAGGACCAATATTTTAGTCGACAGAAAAAGCCTGACCAGTAAAAGACACGTCTATTGGCAGGCGGCTGATAAAATTGCTAAGGGATACTCCGTGTGTATCTTTCCTGAAGGTGGTATACCGGACGAATCCATCGAACTGGCTCCCTTCAAAATGGGAGCCTTTAAATTAGCCATAGAAACACGTACAGACATTCTGCCAATTAGTTTCCCAAGTACAAAAAAGCACTTTCCTTACAGCATCTTCAGAGGATACCCTGGTATTCTGAAGGCGATAATTCATCCACCTGTTCAGGTATCCAAACTTCGCTTTGTCACCGAAGAAGAACTCAGAGATAAGGTTTACAATCTTATCCTGGCCGGCATGCGATCCGAAAATTTCGATGATTAAACTTATGACCAATTTCAATGCTCAACCTTCCCAAAATTCGTAAAAATCCCTTTGGCTGATAGCCGATTTCAAAACAATTTTAACAACTTCGGGGGGACAATGCATGTTTAATTTGTTTTAGGAATATCATCACAATGAATAAAGAAAAAAAAGTATTTGACAACATCATTCAGTCCATTGGCAATACTCCGTTGGTACGGCTCAACAGGATTGCGCAGAATATACCATGTCCGGTTTATGGCAAGGTAGAGTATTTTAATCCCGGGCACAGTACCAAAGACCGTATGGCACTCAAAATGATCGAAGATGCCGAGCGCGACGGTCGCCTGAAGCCCGGAGGCACCATCATCGAATGCACCAGTGGCAATACCGGAATGGGATTGGCGCTGGCGGCTGCGGTCAAAGGGTACAAACTCATATGTACCATGAATGACAAGCAAAGCAAAGAAAAAATGGACATTCTACGTGCCATGGGTGCAGAGGTGTACGTATGCCCCACCAATGTGGCTCCGGATCATCCGGATTCGTACTACTCTGTAGCCCGCAGGCTCAATCAGGAGATTCCTAACTCGTTTTTTCCCAATCAATACGACAACCTCTCCAACCGACAGGCGCATTATGAAACCACCGGACCGGAAATCTGGGATCAGACCGAAGGGCGTATTACACATTTTGTAGTGGGCGTAGGTACAGGTGGCACCATCTCAGGAGTGGCCAAATACCTGAAGGAGCAAAACCCCGACATTCAGATCTGGGGTGCGGACACGTATGGCTCTGTATTTAAAAAATATCACGAAACAGGCATTTTTGATAAAAATGAAATATACTCCTATATCACTGAAGGTATAGGTGAGGACATTCTTCCCGCTAATGTGGATTTTTCGCTCATTGACCGATTTGAAAAAGTGACCGACAAAGACGGCGCTCTCATTGCACGTGAATTGGCAAAAAAAGAAGGCCTCTTTCTTGGCTATTCGGCGGGAAGTGCCTTCGGCGTAGTCCGTCAGCTCAGACACCTGCTCAAACCTACTGATCTTGTTGTCGTGCTCTTTCACGACCACGGCAGCCGATATGTTGGAAAAATTTACAACGACGACTGGATGCGCGAGCGAGGATTTCTCCCTCAAAAAAATAAAGTTGCCAAGGATTTTGTGGATAGGCACAGCCGTTTGCCCCTCCTGCACATCGGGGTTGGCGAGCCGATCAGCAATGCGATACGCCTCATGCGTACCTTTTCCATATCGCAATTACCCGTGACAAAGGACGGTCAGTTCGTTGGCTCTATCGATGAAAGAACCCTTTTCAATGCCGTGATCGAAGACCCATCCTCTGTAAACAAACTCGCCAGTGAACTCATGCGTGAACCCTTTCCAGTGGTGGAAGCCACTACTCCCGTTGAGGAATTCAGACACTATTTCACGGCCGATAATGGAGCAGTGCTCGTACACCTTGGTAAAGGCGAATATCACGTAATCACTCGAAATGACCTGATTGCACTGCTTGGATAGTCCGTCCGGTATACAGGGCTGAAGATCAGTAAGGTGCTGGCTTTGATTGCCAGGAGTGAAAATCAGAATGCACTTAAGGTTCTAAGGGTCTAAATTTTTTACATTTGTCATACCATCAATAGTGCCCGATTTATGTCACGACCCGTTACCCTTGGCGAGTTTATCATCGAAAAGCAAAAAGACTTTCCATATGCTTCCGGAGAATTGTCGCAGTTGCTCAGCTCCATCAGGCTTGCCTCCAAGATTGTAAACCGCGAGATCAATCGCGCAGGACTAGCCGACATTCTGGGCACCATCGGACAACAGAATGTTCAGGGCGAAACTCAAATGAAACTGGATGTTTTTGCCAATGAAGTATTTATAAATGCACTAAAAGCCAGAGGACTGGTTTGCGGATTGGCGTCCGAAGAAAACGATGACTTTGTAGCATTTGACGAAGAATTGCACAAAGACAGTAAATATGTAGTTCTGATCGATCCCCTGGACGGATCCTCGAATATAGATGTCAATGTTTCAGTTGGAACCATATTTTCTATTTATCGCAGAATTTCAGCCCCGGGCACAAAGGTGACTCTGGAAGATTTTCTCCAGCCCGGAATCAATCAGGTGGCAGCCGGATATCTGGTTTACGGCAGCTCTACCATGCTGGTATATACCACCGGACACGGGGTCAACGGCTTTACGCTTGACCCTACTCTTGGAGTATATCTTCTCTCCCATGAAAACATTCAAATGCCAAAATCAGGGGTTATTTATTCGATCAACGAAGGCAATTATGTCAAATTTCCCGAAGGTGTCAAAAAATACATCAAATACTGCCAGGAAAGCGACTCCTCTACAAAGCGCCCGTACACAAGCCGGTACATCGGTTCGCTGGTAAGTGATTTTCACCGAAATATGCTGAAGGGCGGTATTTATATTTATCCGCAGGGGACGAATGCCCCGAACGGCAAGCTCAGATTGCTCTATGAGTGCAATCCCCTGGCGCTGATCGCTGAGCAGGCCGGTGGCATGGCTACTGATGGTTACAGAAGAATACTCGAAATTCAACCTACAGAACTGCATCAGAGAGTACCGTACTTTGTAGGAAGTGCAGATATGGTCTCCAAGGCAATGGAATTTATGAACTTGTATAAAGATTGAACGTATTATTTTTTAAAAAAACTATATCTACCTTGAAAAGAGATTGGACCACCCTTAAAGAGTACGAAGAAATCTTATTCGATTTTTACAACGGAATAGCCAAAATCACCATCAACAGGCCAAGATATCGCAATGCCTTCACTCCAAAAACTGTGAAGGAAATGATCGACGCCATGCACATATGCCGCGAAAATCCAGACATCTACGTGGTAGTATTTACCGGAGCGGGAGACAAGGCATTCTGTGCCGGTGGCGATCAGAATGTGAAAGGTATTGGCGGATATGTAGACGAATCAGGTGTACCTCGGCTTAACGTTCTTGACCTGCAAAAAATGATCAGAAGCATCCCAAAACCGGTCATCGCTATGGTCAATGGATATGCCATTGGCGGGGGTCACGTACTCCACGTGGTCTGTGATCTTTCTATTGCCAGCGAAAATGCCATTTTCGGACAGACCGGTCCCAAGGTTGGCAGCTTTGACGGTGGATTCGGTTCTTCTTATCTGGCGCGCATAGTAGGTCAGAAGAAGGCTCGTGAAATATGGTATCTCTGCCGTCAGTATTCAGCGAAGGAGGCACTCGATATGGGTCTGGTCAACTGCGTAGTGCCACACGACCAACTCGAAGATGAGACCGTAAAGTGGTGCGAAGAGATCATGCAAAAGAGCCCAATAGCCCTCCGGATGATAAAGGCAGGATTAAACGCCGAACTCGATGGACAGGCTGGTATTCAGGAATTAGCCGGCAATGCGACATTGTTGTATTACTTTACCGAAGAGTCTCAAGAAGGTCGCAGGGCATTTCTAGAAAAACGCGCCCCGGATTTTAAAAAGTTTCCGAAGTTTCCTTAGTCGATTTTCCTACTTTTAGTATCATTAGGTTCGTCGCACTGGAGTATCACCGTGAAGGTGCTTCCTTCTCCTTCTTTGGAAGATACAAGTAGATCGCCTTTGTGTTCTCTGATAATCTGTTTGCAAATTCTCAAACCTATTCCATTTGATTTTTCTCCTTCCGTACCAAGGCGACCGTCCAAAGATTCATCTGAAAGGATTTTTTTCAGGTCCGACGGAGAAATACCCACACCTTGATCAGACACTGAAATTTCTACGTAATTTGGTTTTTTTGCGGCCAGTATTGTTATGACACTATTTCTATAGCTGAACTTTATGGCATTGCCAATCAGATTGTTTAGCAAACTCCAGATTTTGTAGTAATCTGCGTAACAGTATATATCTTCTGAAATCTCCTTTTGTATCCGAATGTTTTTAGCATTTGCCTGTTGGATATTGGTGCTGATCGAGCTTTCGATAATAGATCTCAAATTGTGAATATTTTTTTCAGTGGAGGTGGACGATGATTTTAGTAGGTTGGAAATAAATTCAAGAGAATGCTGGGCTTCAATCCGGATAAGTTCTAAATATGTTTTTGATTCGTTGAGGTGTTGTTCATTCAGTAGTATCTCAGCAAGTCCTTTAATTGACGAGATAGGATTTCGAAGATCATGAGCCATGTGTTTTAGCAAAAATTTGTTATAAAGTTGTGATTCACTTAGTTTGAGATTGGTCTCTGTAAGTTCTGAATTGATCTTTTTCAGTTCATTGGCTAATTCTTGTTCCTTTTTCAAATAGAGTTTATTTCTTTCCGACTGTCTGTATAGTATGTATATAAAGAGTAATAGGCCAAAAGATATTACAAAAGAAATAGCTAAAGTGTAACGGTTTTCTTTTAAATTCAAATGGTATTTTTCTTCCGATATTTTATTAAGAAGATTCATGTATTGACGAGTGGTATTTATAGTGTTATTGAGCATTATTGTACGGGAGATGCTATCGAGTATGGCATCCGAAGTAAATTTTGAAATATAAGAGCACTTATAGTCAGATATCCGTGCACATACGGCAGATTTTATTTCAAAAAATTCAGCCGTGATTTTATTCTTTGTTGCCAGAATATCTTTTGATTTTTGTTCCAGACTATCAATTATTTTCAAAGCTTCGGGTACTTTATTTTGCTTCAAGTATGACAGGGCGAGCAGGCTGGCAGATCTGAACTGGATTCTGGTTCGGAAATTTTTTACATTGGGCGTATTGGCAAATAGATGATGAAGTATGCTGTCCGCTTTTTGGTACATTCCTTTTTCAACAAATATTTTTGCGTAGCCATACTTCAGATCAGCCTCTGAAAGGGCGGCATATTGGGTGTTTGAAGAATCAATTTTATACATTGAGTCAATGAATATCGAAGCCCTGTTTAAGGCCACAATTGCACTGTCATATATGTATAGATGGATATACGCATTGGAAAGCAGTTTATTTATATGAAATTTCATAGAGACAATATTGAAAGCATTGATATTATCTGTCATTTCGGGTGTATCAAGAGATTTGATGGATTCCATCAGGAAATCAATGCTTTCAAAATACTTTTCCTGATTGTAGAGAATGTTGCCGAGTTGATATAAACGGGATGCATTGTCTAAGCTGCTGGAAGAATTTGTTTTTTGGGTATGATATATGATTTCAATCACATAGGAGGTGGCATCGTCGAATTTCAAAAGTTTGTTAGCGACTGAAGACGCATTGTTTAGGGTGTACGTGAGATAGTCTAGAAATTCTTCAGAATATCTTCTGGCTATTTCCAACGATTTTTTAAAATATAATTCTGACTCATGGTATTTTTCCAGTCGAAAACAATAATGACCTAATATGTTTTCTCTGAAACTTTTCAATATGTCGTGTGGCTCATAGAATTGCTCCAGACTATCAATATAAGTCATTAATTTCAAGGAATCATCATAATAATCATTTATGAAAAGTTCTTCTAATACTTCTGTCAGAGTATTATCAGAAATCACCCGTTTTCCAGACTTCGTATTGGTACTGCAAGAAATCGTGAAAACAATAAGAATCAAGGATAAAATCAATCGGCGGACTGCGAAATATCCATTTACTTGCAGGAAAAGGCTATCCATTTTTAAGCTTTAACACCTTTTTTGATACTTATTTTGACAAGTGCAAAAGAACAAAAAAAAAACAACATATTATGAAATTTAAAAATTTTTAAGTAAAGTGATTCGTACAATTTTCTACACAAGAATTTGTATAATTTTTTTATTGCAAATTCTTTTTTTCATCTCTGGAATGGCTCAAAATGAAACAGATGAGCGTGCACTCGTCAAAATAGAAGATGGAATTAGCCTCGAACGCGATACATTGTTTCTTTTGAATCTAAGACTTCGAATTCAAAACCGTTTTGGCCTAATTGTGCACGATCAACAAGAGGCCCCCGAATTTGATGCGAGAGTGCGTCGGCTCAGATTAAGGCTAGACGGATATATTTTAAATCCAAGATTTCAGTACTATGTCCAACTTTCTTTTTCGCAAGCCGATCAGGAGTTGGATCGAAGCAATACTCCACAGATTATACGCGATGCTATTTTGTACTACGTATTTACGGACAAGTTCTATGTAGGCTTTGGACAGTCCAAATTGCCCGGAAACCGCCAGCGGGTAATTTCATCAGGCAGCCTTCAGTTCGTGGATCGTTCATGGGCTAATTCAACTTTCAACCTGGATAGGGACTTCGGTTTTTTTGCTTATTATAAAATGACCTTCCGAAATCAATATTTCTTTTTAAAAGGCGCCTTGACTACCGGAGAGGGTCGTAATGCGCAGATTACATCATCGGGACTTTGCTACACAGCCAGGTTGGAATGGCTGCCATTTGGCAGGTTTAAAAATGCCGGTGATTACACGGAGGGAGATCTGGAGATGGAGGAGAGCCCAAAGCTTTCGCTGGCCGGGGGCTACTCGTATAACAATAATACCAGACGCTCCGGTGGGCAAATCGGCGTTCCGCTATTTGGCCTTCGAAGTTTTTCGACCATATATGCTGACGCTATGTTGAAATACCGTGGGTGGGCATTACAATCGGAATTCTATCGGCGGCATGCCAGTAATCCGATCACTCAAAATGAAGAAGGAGAAATTGCTTTTATTTACAATGGATATGGGCATGCTACTCAGCTAAGTAAATACATGAGGTCCGGATGGGAAATAGCGCTGCGCTGGGCTTCTACGATGCCTGATGACGACATTAAGTCTTTCGCTACTCGATTTGACGAATATTTGGCTGGAGTGACTTATTATTTGAGAGGGCATCGCATTAAAGGCCAGTTTAATGGAGGTTATGTAGATAAATTTGTGTCTCAACAGCGTAGGAGGGATGTATTAATTACCTTTCAGGTAGAATTTGGTTTTTAAATCCGAAAGCGATGCCCGGTATCTATGTACACATACCGTTTTGTCACAAAGCGTGTCACTACTGCAATTTTCATTTTTCTACCAACCTCCGGACTGTAGATGGTACTCTTCGGGCTATCGTGCGAGAAGCAGAGCTCATGGCTCCTGATTTCAGGACCACAACCTTTACCACCCTCTACTTCGGAGGGGGTACCCCTTCGCTACTCGAAACCAGTCAGCTGAATTCGGTTTTTCAAACCCTCTGTCAGAACTATCATCTTCAGCTACAGGAGTGCACCCTCGAAGTAAATCCGGAAGACATCCGCAGCGAGAAGCTGGTAGCCTGGAAGTCGATGGGGTTTGACAGGCTAAGTATCGGAATCCAATCTTTTGACGATCGGTTTTTAAACGCTTTCAACCGAAACCACACTGCTTACCAGGCAAAAGAGAGCATTAAAAAGGCCGCAAAGGCCGGATTTCGACATTTTAATGTGGATTTGATTTTTGGATTTCCGGGTCAACGTCTCGATCAGTGGGCCACTGATTTAAAAATGGTAATTGATCTGCATCCCGACCACATCAGCATATATGCTCTTACCCGGGAAGAGAGCACCGTCTATGACCATATGGTAAAGAAGAAAAAGTTAAATGAACTGGATGAGTACCTGCTGTCAGAGATGTTTTTTCTCGCAGACGATGTATTGACATCTGCCGGATATGACCATTATGAGATTTCTAACTATGCCCTTCCTGGCCATGTAGCCAGACACAACAGCAGCTATTGGAGCGGTGATATCTACCTTGGCATTGGCCCGTCGGCACACAGTTTTTTTGGTCAATCCCGACGATGGAACCTGTCCAATAATGCACGCTATGAAAAAGCAGTAATGAGTGGCCTGAAGTGGTATGATGAAGAATTGCTGACGGATACTATTCGCTTCAATGAATTAATCATCACAGGTATCCGTACCTCTGCAGGAATTCCTATAGAAAAATGCCGCGCTTTGATCCCTGATGACACCTATAACCGCTGGTGGGACAAAGCCTGTACGCTGATACAAAAAGGAATACTCCAAAAGGTGAATAATTATTTGATATTGGACAATCGATACAGATTCATTTCAGATAAGTACGCTGTAGCGCTCATGATTTAAAAAAAGAGATTTAACACGCATAAACTAATCATCACTAAATGCAGCTAACAACGGTATAAAAAAAGCCACAAAAAAGACCCCTGATTGTCGCTGTAGGATGGATTCAGTAAGCATGGATAAAAACACAACAAACACAAACATTCTGGTCATAATCGAATGCGTTGAAAAAAACGTGAACAACAACATGCCGATAAGGCCCAGTACACCAATGCCTCGCTCAGCGATAGCCTGTAAAAACTGATTATGGTAGTTGTAGTGTCCGTCGCGCAGATAATATACCTGTGTACCATCCCAAAATTCTTCTTCTACGGTAGATAGGCGACTCATCAAAAGCTGATCCGCTACACCGGGTTTGAATCCGAAAGCAGGCATTTCCTTAATCACGGATAATGACTCCTTCCAGATAAATTTGCGGTGATTGGTCTGTTTGTCATTTACTTTGGTATTCATACTTCTAAACTCGTCTGATGTTTCAAGGATTCTTCGCTTTACTTCCGGAATCTGAGAAAAGACCAGGAGTGTAATCAAAAAAAGTAGTACTGCTTTGGGATTAAAAGGGATTTTTTTTTGAAAAAATGCATGCGTAAAAAATGCAATCAGAAGCATTAAATAAATAAACCATTGCATTCGAGAGGATAGCAATATGACTGCAATGCTGAGTATAATAAAAATTGAATAAATATGGTTCTTTTTTTTAAAAAAACTGCCCCAAAGCAGAAAGACAAGCGCCCCGTTGAAGTACATTCCGAGATAGTGTACCGGCAAGAAGTAGTAGGGAGAACGTTTTGAATACTCAATGGAGACATCTTTTAGTTCTGTCCAAAGAAAAAAGAGTATGAATATGAGAGCTGAGAGCACTGAAGATAAGATGAAATACTTCAATAATATCGGAAGAATTTTTTCTCTAAAAGCCTGATAGTGTATCACAAAAGGAAGCCCCCAAAATAGAAGGGGTATTTGTACACTCATGACCTCTCTATACATTGGATCATCGATATATGATATCCCGCTCAAAAAATACAGAGCCATGAGGACGACGACAAGAAAGGATTTTTTGTTAAAAACTGTATTTTTAAAGTCAAAAAACAGCATGTATATCCACCCGATTCCAGCGAACATCATCCCAATAGACGCAGGTAAAAATGTGGGTTGAAAAGGAAGAAGGATCGTATAATATACGACCCCTACAGCCGTGATGAGATATCCCATCTTGATGCCAGCTGCTTCAGAACGCATTAATTTCTTAGTATTTTCTGATACAGCTCACTATCGCTCAATACTTTGATCGCCTCGGAGACATCGGTGTCAGCTGCGAGAGATTTTTGAATTCTTCCTTCCTGATACGCTACGCGTGATACAATTTCTTCCTCAAGATAGCGCTTTATTTCTGCTTTGTTGTTTTCTAAGTCGTCTTCTTTCGAGCGTTGAAAGCGCTTTTTGAGTTTTTTGAGCTCATTTTCAATCTCAGAGTAGTACTGTTCGTCTTTGGTGGTTTCTATGATTTCCTGAAGGAGTTTTTCGGTGCGAGTTTGATAATTCAGTTCTTTGTCTTTGATCCAGGTCATGAAAGCCATCCAATCAGCGTCGGATAAACTGAATTTTACATCGATAGATGTACTGCCTTTGTCGGCGATATATTCTGTCACCCAATCAAACAGCAAGTTATTTTGGATCAGTGCTGTAAGAACCGGAGAGAATTTTCTGGGCTCGGTGACGATGTCCGGGTCGATTCCTCCTCCATCGTAGACCACTCGTCCGCTGCGTGTGGTAAAACTGCGTCGAAGTGAATCAGGTATAGATGAGACAGATCCGTCTTCATTGCGCTGGGAGTAGTTGATCGCCTGGATACACCGGCCGGAGGGCGTGTAGTACTTGCTGACGGTGACTTTTAGCTGAGCTCCGTAGCTGAGTTTTCGGGTTTGCTGCACTAGCCCCTTTCCGAATGACCGCTGACCAATCACAACACCCCGGTCCAGATCCTGGATCGCGCCCGACACTATTTCAGAGGCAGAGGCAGAACCTCTGTTGATAAGTACCACCAGGGGAACGGATGTATTGACCGGATTGTCAAGCGTGCGATAGGATCGCTCCCACTCTTTGATTTTGCCGCGTGTACTTACGATTTCCTGTCCTTTGGGGATAAAAATATTGGATACGTTGACCGCTTCGCTCAGTAGTCCGCCCGGGTTACCCCTTAAATCGAGAATGATGCCCTTGAGATCCGCATTTCTTTGTAAATCAGTCATGGCATCTTTGATTTCTTTGGAAGCTTTGTCCGTAAAGTTTGAAAGATTTATGTATCCTATGCCGGGAGCCACATAGCCACAGTAGGGTACGGATTTGATTTGGATCTCTTCGCGCACGATTTTCAAATCCAAAGTATTCTGACCCCTTTGAACCTTGAGCGTGAAGCTTGTCCCGGGACTACCCTTTAGCAGAGCGCTGACCTCGCTGTCGGTATATCCCTTAAGGGATTTTCCGTCGATGGCCAGCAGTAAGTCTCCTGCCCGGACTCCTGCCTTGTCTGCCGGTGCATCCTTATACACACTCACTACCATCACATAGTCATCCCGTTTTCGGATGCTGGCTCCTATTCCTCCGTATTGGCCGGTAGTCTGTATCCGAAAGTTTTCTATCTCTGATTCTTTAATGTAGCTTGTGTAGGGATCTAATGAACTCAACATTGAGTTAATGGCCTTGTCCATCAGTTTGGATGGCTCTGTTTCATCCACGTAATACAGATTGATCTCCTTGAATATGTGAGAGAAAATGTCTAACTGCTTATGGATTTCGAAATAATTGAGTGAGGAGGCTGATACGAAAATCAGCGATACAAGGGCTATTTTGACTACAGACAATTTTTTCATGGAACTTGATTCATTAGAGTTTTGCAGGTAATTCTTGTGCCATTTTTTTGAATGCGGTATCGATTTCCGACCAAAATGGCTGTTTTTTTCCAATGTAAATAAACAACAGCGCCAAATTCTTATTGTGCACCGGTAGAAGATTTTTGTTGAGTCGATATCCTTCGCGAAGGAGGCGTTTAATTCTGTTTCGATCGTGGGCTTTTCGAAAATTTTTTTTGGGGACGGAAAAAGCAACGCCCCACTCTGGATGATGAGTCCAGATTACTTTTATTGGAAAAAAAACAGCAGACCGGCCGTTTGAAAAGAGCGCATCGAAGACCGATTTCTTCCGGATGATTTCAGATTTTTGGAGCCTGTAGTTGACCACGGCATCGGTAGTAGCATTTTTCAAAGTACCCGGGGCGGGACTTGAACCCGCACCCGCATTTCTGCAGACAGGATTTTAAGTCCTGCGTGTCTACCGATTCCACCACCCGGGCTAAATGAAAAACCCTCCGAACAACGGAGGGATTTCTCAGAGCGAGAAACGGGACTCGAACCCGCGACCCCGACCTTGGCAAGGTCGTGCTCTACCAACTGAGCTATTCTCGCCGTTGGGGTTGCAAAGATATACTCACCTCAAATTTTTTTGCAATACCCGTTCAAATATTTTAAGCCCCATGTTACCGACAATAAAAATATTTAAAATCGCACAGTCTCTTTCGCGATATATTCGTGGACTTCAGATTGAAAATAGTCTACATGGTAGAGCTGCTACATGTATCAAAGTCCTTTAAGAAAGGAGAATATGCAATACGGGATCTTACCTTCGAGCTATACAGCGGTCAAACTGCCGGGCTTATCGGGCCGAACGGAGCCGGAAAAAGCACTACAATCAAATGTATTGCAGGGCTGCTGCGTTTGGACAGTGGTCAGATCACTATAGCCGGATATCCTCATACATCTATCGAAGCAAAACGAAAGATGGCATATGTGCCTGAAATTCCCGAGCCTTATCCGCTGCTAACGGCCTGGGAACATATGCAGTTTGTGGCACAGGCCTACGGAATTAACTCCTGGAAACACAGAGCCGAAGAACTATTCGAGCGATTTGAAATGATGGATAATCGCAAAAAACTCGGTCGTGAACTTTCGAAGGGTATGCGGCAGAAGGTGAGCATTTGTGCGGCTTTTCTCCAAAATCCTGATTTTATTATGCTCGATGAGCCCTTGGTGGGCCTCGATCCTAAGGCCATTCGGGAAGTTAAAAAACTGATGGAAGAAGAAAAATCAAAAGGCAAAACGCTCCTGATATCCACACACATCCTGGATACGGTGGAGAAATTTGCAGATCGTTTGCTGATCATGCGATCCGGAAGTCTTATCTGGAATGATTCGCCCGATGCACTCAGATCTCAATTCGGAAATAAGGTGCATTCGCTCGAAGACATTTTTTTTACACTTACTCAAAACGCTTCGGAGAATGAGCCAGATAAGAATACTTCTGCTTAAAGACCTTCTCATTCTGAAGAATACCATCCTCCTGGCTTTGCGCAAGCCCTGGAGGTGGTTGTTTGCAGTTGGGTTTTTCGGATATTTTTTTTATAAAAGAATGATTGTTTATTCGGGTGAAAGCATTCAAAATCCGCCTGATGTGGATCTGCCTGATCTTTCGGATACTTACATCGAACGCATATCTGTGATCTTAGCTACCTTCATAGGGATGCTGTCCGTAGTGGTGCTGACCGTCGTAATATCCAGAGCTACAAGGCGCAACACAACTTTCTTCATCAATGCGGACACCCATTTCCTCTTTCCGGGGCCATTCCATCCAGGAGTTCTTATCTTGTATCAGCTGGTCAAAAGCATCTTTCCGGCCCTATTGTCTTCATTTGTCTTGGTGTTGTACTTCTTTTTGTTTATCACTCCCGAAAATATTCCCTTTACAGCACATCAGTTAGGCTACAGTGCCATACCCTTAGCGCTATTTTTTTTCAGCATTCGCCCGATTCAATTTTTGATTTTTTCCGTCGTGTCCGGTGGTAATGCTCAAAGAAATACCAAAAGAGTATTGATTGTCAGAAATTTAATCATTCTGTGTGCGTTTATTTCAGTCGCTGTCAATTTTCCGAAAGGAGATTTGATCGCAGTTCTGAAAGCTACTTTTGTCAATGGCACATTTCAATATGTGCCCTATGTGGGCTGGTTTCAGTCGGCTTTGGTGGATGTGTTAGCAGGGGAGTTTTTTGGATGGGGAGTGCTCTTGCTGGGAGTTTCGGTGTTTTCACTTCCCGTGGCAGTTTACATGCTGTCACATCAGTACTATGAAGATGTGCTCGCCTCGACTGAGCTGCGAACTCGGGCGGAGCAGATCCGCTCCGGCGAAACCCAGATGAACGACGATGTCGAGTATGGCTGGGCGCTCAACACCAGGAACATCCGGGAGCACAGAAATTTTGGAAGGGGAGCAGTGGCCTTTTTTTGGAAAAACTGGGTCATGGCATACCGTCAGACGGGCGTGCCCTTTTTAGACCCCACGGCCATCGCCACCGGGATTTTCGGTCTTGTCTGCGCAGTTGTCATCCTGGTAAAAGACTTTGACAGCAGTGACTTTTCATCGCTTGTCATTATAAGTGTGATTTTGCTCGGTATGCTTTCCTTTAGTGCGGGATACATGCGTGTACGAATCGGTGATCTTACACGCCCCGTTTTTGCTTTGATTCCAGATTACATTGGGCGTAAGGTCTTTTTCTTATTGCTGATGGACTTGATTCATGTCTCTGTTTACACACTTGCATTTTTTATCCCGGTTACCATTGCGTATGGCGACCATTGGGAAATTATTCCTTTTTCCGCAATTACTTTGACAGTGGTGTATCTCACTGCTTTTTTGTTTCAGCTCAATGTACGCTTGTCGTTGACCAGCTTTTTAGATCGCTATCTGTTTTTGCCCTTGGGATTTTTGGCTTTGATATCTCTATGTCTGTTGCCATCTGTATTGATCTCGATCGCTGCCTATGGATTTTTTAAGGGATATGGAGCAGCATTTGCCGCAATATCCATAGTATGGGGAGCATTTGGGCTACTTTTATATTTTTTTGCCTTAGAGCACATCGACCGTTTGGAATATTAATTTATTGCAGAATAGGTGAATAAGTTCCTTAGCCAAACGCCTATATGTCTTGAGAATCAATGATGTTCAGATCAATTTCAGATTTTTTTTATTAAAATCTCTATAGAATAAAAACATTGGTCAATCCGGATTAAATGTGTAATACTTTTATTAATAAACTTTAGATAGGCCATGAAAGTCTATTACCTATCCGTAATAATTAAGTCCTTGTGTCAGCGAAACGGATATGTTAGTTAACTTAAAAACTAATTCGATTGAAAGACCTTTAACTCTTATGTGTAGTTCTTGAAATTTTGATTAACAAAATAAGAAATAAGTTAAACAAAAAAGAACAAATGTCAAATAAAATATAGTTACAAAATAAACAAAAATATCTATAATTATTTTAGAATCCTGATTTAAATGTGATTCAAAGCACTTTTAGAAAAAAATATTAGTAATTAACTAAACTTTATAAGAATTTCACGTGTTTAATGATCACAAATAAAAAATAAACAAAATGAAAACAAGTTTACTTGAAGTTGTGACCATCCCGGTCGATGATCCCGTAGCCTTTACATTCTTCACAGGCTACATGTCCATGTTTGCCGCATCGGTATTCTTCTTCTTTGAAAGAGCAAGAGTATCCGATAAATGGAAGACATCGCTGCTCGTGTCAGGGCTAATCACGGGCATCGCTGCCGTGCACTATTACTACATGAGGGACTACTATGCAAGCACTGGGTCCAATCCAACAGCGCTGCGTTACATCGACTGGACGCTGACGGTCCCCTTGATGTGTGTAGAGTTCTATCTGCTTACAAAGCCGGCAGGAGCATCAAAAGGCTTAATGTGGAGATTGATCATTGCTGCGGTATGGATGCTGGTCTTCGGGTATATTGGCGAGGCATTCAACCCTGAAGGTGGAAGCACCAGTCATTCCGTAATTTACGGAGTTTTATCCACTTTGGGATATGTATATATCCTATATCTCGCCTGGTTTGGAGAAGTAAAGCAGTTAGCTCAGAAAACACAGAATCCGACTATTATCCGAGGTATAAGCACCCTGTCATGGTTCATATTGGTAGGATGGGCCATTTATCCAATTGGTTACATGTGTATGCCGGGCGGCTGGCTGAACCTTGCCTTTGGATGGCAACCAAGTGCGGTAGATTTATTTTACAATATTGCTGATGCTGTAAACAAAATAGGTTTTGGCTTAGTGGTTTACGGTATTGCGATTAGTGATATGGCAAAACAAAAAGTGCAAGTAGCCTAACAGGTGTTTAAAAAAATAAGACCCAGACATTGTTTTGTCTGGGTCTTTTCGTTTAACAACAATTTACACCTACAACTATAAATATTAATACTTAAAATTAAAAAATTTCTATCGATTTAGATGATTATAACTTGACAGCTAATCCTACAGTAACATATGAAATTCCATATCCCAACTCGGCAAAAGCCCCGATTTTTTCTGTGAAGTAATATCGACCTCCTACATAAAAACCATACACCAGCCCACTGGATGCTGTGGAGATAGGTATGGGTGGTTCCGGATCAATTTTTGAAGATAAGATATTATATCCCAATAAGACTCCTCCATACGCATCAATGTTATTATTAACATAGAAGTGATAAGATCCTCGGGCGCCTAGCATTAAATATGTATAATTGATCTTATACAACGAATTTTCTACCTTACTTCCGGCGTATCCTAAGAATCCACCTACCGATATTTTATCAGTAAATCCATGTTCGTAGGAAAGACTTATTGGAGGTAAAGTTGATTTGCCCGATCCCAGGGAAAACCCTAAACCAATACCTACGTTGAGTAGTTTGTCACCGGCTTCATATTGAGCTGCACTTTCTACACTGGAAGCGACAGTGAGTCCAATACTGATTACTAAAATAAATACATTTTTTCTCATAATTTTTTAAGTTTTGTGAAACAAAGGTGTGGGATTTTATACCCATGCCCACTCATACATATGAAGTAAAATGAATATCATTTTATTGGCGATTATTCAAAAGATTCTGAGAAAAATACGTCATGTGTATTATGGTTAATACCCATGCAATCATCGAATATTTGAGAACTAAATTTAATTGAAAATGAAAACAAAAATTTTATCAATCAGTCTAATGACTGTACTGCTATCATTAGTGATCACAAGCTGCGAGAAAGAGAAGAAAGATGAAAATCCCAATCAGCAGCAAAACATGACCCCCACGCCTGCTCCCCCGGACGCCGAAGGGGTGCTCGTCAATGTTAAATTATTAAATACCCAAAGTACTCCAGTTGGAGATATAGAAATTGAATTTGGCGGAGCTGCTGCCTACTTTCCTGACGCTTCGGGTAAATTTTTGGATGCAGGAGAGATTATGATTGATCAAAAGTACAAACTCAAAAAACAAACCGGTGCCATGGAAAATTATTACTTTTATGAGCAGTCATCGTCCGATCTTACAGGAATCGAATACGGGTCTCAGATCAAATGGTCAGTATCCGGAAGCAGCGCTGTGCAGGCTTTTGATTACACCATCAGCGGATCAATGCCCACAGTCGGAAAGATTACAACTACAGGCAGTCTTTCTAAAAGCGGCTGCAGTATAAGTGTGTCTTCGGTGACAGGAGCGGATTCAGTTATGTTTATGATTGGGGGAAAAATTAAATACAGGCCCGGAAATGCTACCACTTGCCAGTTTACAGCAGATGATATGAAGGATGTGGGTACCGGACCTCAGTTGGTACAGGTTTTACCTTTCAAAATGATCAAAGTACCTATAAACAACAAAAAATACTACTTCGTGCGTGAGGTATCGCGCTCTATGATGATGGATGTGGTAAACTAATGCGGAATAGTCTGGTAAGTAAAAGCCCCTGTCTTTGTTGGACAGGGGTTTTTATTTTATCAATCCAGATGCATCACAGCCCGATTCTTTTATCAAAACGCTTGTAATGATTTCAATAAAGGGCTGCTTTAGCCTACTTTTTAATCCTAAAAGTAGTCTGCAGAAAAATTTACTTGCCAACATTGTTTCCTTCCAACTATTCAATTAAATGTCAAACGACTATAGATTTTTATTTGATTGGAAAATCCAATTATTTTTTGACAGTGGACAGACAAAAACTATATGATTTCACAGGTATTTCCAATACTGATATAAAAAAATTTTTCAAAGGAATTACCGATCTGATAAGAGTGGTGATTCCCTGTAAAATTCGGGAACAACAAAGAAGATCAAATCACTGTAATGATCAAAGTATGAAATACAATCTAAAAGATGAAATGTACAGATATTCTTTATTTTCAATGAAAGCTTCCTAACTGTTCATGCTGATCAGAAACTCTTCATTGTCACGGGTACGGCTGATGCGATCGTGTAGAAATTCCATGGCTTCTACAGAAGTCATATCGCTGAGGTGTCTGCGCAGAATCCACATTCGCTGTAGAACATCTTTCTCCAGAAGCAAATCTTCACGTCGTGTACCGCTTGCCATCAGGTCAATGGCCGGCCAAATCCGCCGATTGGCGATCTTGCGGTCGAGTTGCATTTCCATATTACCAGTGCCTTTAAATTCCTCGTAGATGACTTCGTCCATCTTAGAGCCGGTGTCGATCAAAGCGGTAGCGATGATGGTGAGTGAACCTCCGTTTTCGATATTTCGTGCAGCTCCAAAAAACCGTTTTGGTTTATGAAGGGCATGAGCGTCTACACCTCCGGAAAGAACCTTGCCGCTGGCGGGTTGTACAGTGTTGTAAGCACGGGCAAGGCGTGTGATGGAGTCCAGTAAAATCACGACATCGTGACCGCATTCAACCAGGCGCTTTGCTTTTTCCAGCACAATATTGGCGACTTTGGTGTGTCGGTCGGCAGGCTCGTCAAATGTAGAGGAAATGACCTCCGCATGTACAGAACGTGCCATATCAGTTACTTCTTCGGGACGCTCATCGATAAGCAGAATGATGAGATAGCATTCAGGATGATTAGCGGCAATGACGTTTGCGATCTCCTTTAGCAGGGTAGTTTTACCCGTTTTCGGTTGGGCTACTATAAGTCCCCTCTGACCTTTTCCAATCGGCGAGAAGAGGTCGATTATCCGGGTGCTTAAGGTAGCTCCGCGTCCGGTTAGGTTGAATTTTTCGGTGGGGAAGAGCGGGGTAAGGTGTTCAAAGGATATGCGGTCTCGCACATAATCCGGCTTGCGGCCGTTGATTTCCTCAATTTTTACGAGTGGGAAGTATTTCTCACCTTCTCGTGGAGGCTTGACATATCCAAGGATGGTGTCACCGGATTTTAGTCCATAGCTTCGAATCTGTGACTGTGATACATACACGTCGTCGGGTGAATTTAGATAATTAAAATCACCAGACCTCAAGAATCCATATCCGTCGTTCATGATTTCAAGTACACCTTCGTGCTGTACGATGCCGTCGAAGTCGTACTCTGTAGCACCGGGAGACGGGCGTTCGTGACGGTGTTGGTGATTTCTGTTCTCTCCATGCTGTTTTAACTCTGGAGTGGAAATTTCTATATCCGGAATCTCTTGTTCTGTCTTATGAGCTCTGCCTTGTATGAGTGTTTCTTCAGATGGTGGACTGTCTTGGGTAGCTTGATGGTCGTCGGAAGAAGTTTCAGACCTGTTGATATCCTGATCGGAGGGATTGCTATGGACAGCCAAATATTCATCAGATAAGTCCTTTATTGAATTTTCGGAAGGTTCAGGCTCATCCGCACCGGCCATTACCAGCTGTTCGGCTTCTACATCTTTTACAACCTTGCGTTTGCGA
Organism: Thermaurantimonas sp.; assembly: GCA_046295455.1. Lineage (GTDB taxonomy): Bacteria > Bacteroidota > Bacteroidia > Flavobacteriales > Schleiferiaceae > Thermaurantimonas. The sequence goes on from JBKBNI010000006.1 coordinate 136,886, forward strand.
CCACGTCTACCCTTGTCTGCTGGGGCTACCTTAGATGTAGAATCTTCCCGATCGGCCACAGATGGAGCATCTGCAGAGTCTGTATGTTTAAACTCTTCCTGTTTTTTAAGGATGGCCTGGATGAGTTCAGGTTTGCGCATGTATCTGAACTTCGGAATGTCTATGGCAGCTGAAATTTCTTGTAATTCAATAAGTTTAAGCTCCTTAAGACGCTCTTCGGTAAATGTCATGTATATTAATATGATTTAAATATCTTATAATCTGGAATGGTGAAAAATCAATGATCCTAATTCAGCAGAATGATCTGAATAAAGCACTATCGAATGATGCTGCAATTATACAACGGTTATTGAATTTGCAAAAAATTCTGCTGCACCTTTGCCAAAAATTGCAAAACAATGTGGCAACGTATTCAGACCGTTTATTTAGCACTCGCCGTCTTGGCCAATGCGCTGCTTCTGGCCGGCTTACCGATAATGACTGCTGCAGATGCAACTAAAGTTTATGCAAAAGATGATATGTTATTTCTTATTCTGATAGCAATTGCGACTATGGATGCGCTTGTCGCCATTTTTATATACAAAAACCGAAGAGTGCAAGTGATTGTCGGACGCATTGCGATCGTGACCGCCATTGTGGCTGTCATAAAAATGCTGTATACATTTATCACCATCCAAAAATCGACTGCTTATGTATCGGATATCGGCATGTGGATGCCACTGGTATTTGTAGTCCTTGTGGCTTTGGCCAATAAGGCGATCATTCGGGACGAGGAGAAAGTACGTGCTGCAGACCGAATCCGCTGATGGTAGGTACTGATGTGCACCATGCGGCTGCTCTCCTTCGGGCGGGAAATGTAGTGGGGATACCCACTGAGACAGTATATGGATTGGCAGCCAATGCCCTCGATGCTAAAGCTGTGGCCAGGGTATTTGCCATCAAGGGAAGACCCTCGTTTGACCCGTTGATCATCCACATTGGCCAATTGTCTCAGGCTGTCGAACTGACACAGCCTCTCCTTCCAGAGGTTTTTTACAGACTCTCTGAACTTTTCTGGCCGGGACCTCTGACATTGGTTGTAAAAAAGTCAGATAAAGTGCCTGATATTGTAACTGCCGGTCTTGACACCGTAGGCCTCCGGATGCCAAATCATCCCATGACACTGGAGTTGCTTCAATATAGCAACTTACCGCTGGCGGCCCCAAGTGCCAATCCCTTTGGCTACATCAGTCCGGTGACAGCTCAGCATGTTGAGCAGCAGCTTGGCACACAGATCCCATACGTCCTCGATGGCGGCCGCTGCGAAGTAGGTATTGAGAGCACAATAGTGGATTGCACCTCCAGACCGGTCCGTATCCTCAGAAAGGGAGGTATATCGATCGAACAAATCTCTCAGGTAATCGGCTATATGCCCGACGTTCAGACTCAGTCTTCTGATAATCCACGGGCTCCGGGAATGCTTACAAGCCATTATGCACCACGCAAAAAGTTGATTCTCACAGATAATACAAAACTCTTCAATCAGTTCGCTGGTAGGGCAGACGTAGCCTTCTTGCTATACAACAATCCAATGGATGATCATCCGATCCAGCGCATCCTAACCACGCTCGATTCAGACCTGGAAGCAGCTGCCAATCTTTTTTATTACTTGAGAGAGTTTGACGAGATGCCTCATGTTACATTGATCATTGCAGAAAAGGCACCCGACAGTGGCTTGGGTATGGCGATAAATGACCGTCTGAGCCGTGCAGCTGCCAATCCTTGAGGTTGTAATCTCAATACCTTGCCCATGAAGGATGGTAGACCCATAAAATGCCCAGGCGGAGGTGAATTATGAAAATGTTGGTGCAGATACACACCGTATTTCTATATAAATAATCTTCGGCACAGCGTATTCTTTTATCTAAGAAAATCCGCGAATACATCCAATCACATTCGCCGTATGTTTGACGAGTGTAAAACGAATCGGAAATGAGACTTCTCCTGGCCAGCACTTCTCGTCTGTACGGACAGATGTATCTGGAGTATTTGATGGCCGAACTCCGGGAATTTTTTCAATCGGCTGACAGCATTGTTTTTGTGCCGTATGCCCGACCAGGAGGCATGGATTGGGATGCATACACCGACATTGCTCGTCGTGGGTTTAAGCCGCTGAAGATTGAGGTGGTAGGAATACATCAATTATCCGATCCGGCAGATGAGCTCAAGGAACACGGGGGCATCTTCACCGGCGGTGGCAATACGTTTGTACTGCTTAAAACATTGTACGAAACCGGACATTTTGATATCATTAAAAGAGCCGTTTTGAAGGGTATTCCTTATATGGGCAGCAGTGCCGGCACCAATGTAGCCGGACTCACCATCGGTACCACCAATGATATGCCGGTAGTGTATCCGCCTACTTTTGAGGCCTTTAGCTTTGTTCCCTTTAATGTTAATCCGCATTATCTGGATCCGGATCCCTCCAGCACACATATGGGAGAAACGCGGGAACAGCGCATTCTGGAATTTCACCATTTCAACCATCAACCGGTCGTAGGGTTACGCGAAGGCAGTTGGTTGAGAATCACCGGAGAAAAGACAGAACTTAAAGGTATGCTCAATGCGCGTATTTTTCGGAAAGGTCTTCCGGCTGAAGAACTTCCTCCGGGACCTCTTCGGATGTAGCAGGATTGAAGGAAATATCGTTTTCCCCGGTGTTCCTCTGCCTGAATATCTTCCTGGCAGTAGTCTGGGTGCGCATAACGACATAAAACACCACGGAAATTGAACTTACTGGCATCAAAATAGCACAAACAATTGGTTCAAGTAAACCGGCCAGGGCAAAGCCAAGGCCGCCGAGATTGTATAGCAAACTAATGACAAAACTTTCTCTGATAATCTTCACAGTAGATTTTGCTGCACTGATATATGCAGGAATTTTGTGCAGGTGACTGGCTTCCAATATGGCATCGCAGGCAGGAGTAAATGAGTAAACATCTTCGGCTACGCTTATACCCATGTGGCTTCGAAGTAATGCACCCGCATCGTTTAACCCATCACCACACATCAGCGTTTTTATACCCTTTGACTCCAATTGATCAATGTAACGGAGTTTGTCAGCTGGCTTTTGGTGAAAAAGAATTTCAGCTGTTTCCGGCAAAAATTTTTTCAGATTGGGCAACTCTCGGTCATTGTCACCGCTGAGTATGGTGATGGGATGATTTTGCAATGCCTTGAAGAGCTGCTCAATCCCCGGCCGGTATTTGTTTCGGATTGAAAAATATCCCTTGTAGTGGTTTCTGATTTCAATGTGCACTTCAGACGTCTGGCTATCAGTGGTGTGAGCAGCAGAACCCATGACAAAGGACTTGCTGCCGATTTTGACTCGTACTCCATCTACCACTCCCTCCAGTCCGGCTCCTTTTTCTTCAGAAAAATCGGAAACATCCGCTCTACCGGATTTTAAAGTATGAGCCAGAATCCTGCTCAATGGGTGCAGTGAATTGGATACCAGGGCGTGCACCATGATTTCTTCCTCATCAGTTAGCACCTCTCCGTTGTAACAGACCTCTCCATCGGATGAAATAGTCAGGGTGCCGGTTTTGTCAAATACAAAGTGTTCTATATCAGCTATTTGTTCTATAGTGGGAGCATCTTTGAGATACAAGCCGTTGCGACCGAGATGCAGCATCATATTGCTCTCCGCAAACGGGGCAGCCAGAGCCAGCGCACACGGACATGCTACAATGAGCACAGCAGTCAGTACATTTACAGCAGTATGTGCATCAAAGGGGAGCCAGACCAGAAAGCCAGCCGTAGCGATGAGCAACAAGCCAATGGTAAATCTCTTGCTTATTTTGTCAGTCAGATCCTTAATGATTTTCAGATCTTTCCGATGGGTGGATTGATTCCAGATGGAGGTCAGATAGCTTTGATCAAGCGGTTTAAGTGCACGAACCACAATTTTTTCTCCTTTCTGTCGTCCACCTGCATAGATTTTCTCCCCTGTATTTTTTGTTATTGGAATAGCCTCACCCGTGACAAATGAATTATCAATGTAAGCACGACCATCTACCAGCTCCGAATCTACCGGAATCAGTTCGTCGTTGTGAATGATTAGCAGGTCTCCTTTGGCAATCGCATTAATGGGAATCTGCTGACGAGTGCCATCATCTGAGATTCGGGTCACAGCAATCGGGAAATACGAAGCATAATCCCGGTCAAAGGACATGCGTTCGTATGTTTTGCGCTGGAAGTATTTGCCAATCAAGAGAAAAAATAACAAACCTGCCAATGAATCGAAGAATCCGGGCTCATCGAGCACAAAAACCTCGTACAGACTCCTGAAAAATATGATAAAAATCCCCAACACGATGGGTACATCTATATTCACCACCTTGTTGCGCAGGCCGGCCCAGGCACTTTTGTAATACTCTTGTGAAGAATATAGCAATACAGGCAGCGACAGAGCCATGCTTACAAAGCGAAAATAACGTGCAAAGTTTTCGTCCCCAAGATTGTTCATGCCCAGATATTCCGGGATAGAGAGCAGCATGATATTACCAAAGGCAAAACCTGCCACCGCCAGGCGATAAATCAGCACACGGTCGTGGGAATATGCATCTCTGCCACTTTCGGTGAGGCTTTTTTGAGATAAAGCCGGCGGGTATCCGAGATAGTCCAGTGTTTGAGCAAGTTGAGCCAGTGAGATTTCCGTTTCGCGAAAAGTGATCTGTGCGCTTCTCTTAGGAAAATTAACCACAACCGATAAGACCCCTTTTCGGAGTTTGGGCAGATTTTCTAACAGCCAAATGCAGGCGCTGCAGTGTATCTGTGGCAATGTCCAGCGAACAACCGCAATACCACCGTCGCGAAATTGCAAAAGCCGATCTGCAATCTCTTTGATGTCGAGAAAAGAATAATCCTTGGCAGCACTGCCAGCTTTCTTACTGATGCCGCTTGCAGGATTGAGGGCGTAGAAGTCTTCCAGTGAATTTTCCTTCAAAATGCTGTAAACTTCCTTACATCCATGACAACAAAATACCTTGTCGTCGAACTTAACAATTTCTTTATCAGCTGGTAATCCACAGTGGAAGCAATTTTCGGACATAATCCCGGTTTGGAGGTAAAGGTCGGTAACCCACCAGGGATTTAATAATGATAAAACTCATCAATACATCCCAAAAGTCATTATTGTTCATTATATTTGTCAAGGTAATAATTACACCATGAAGTCCGATATACCGCTGTCATGTAATACATGTGTTACTTTTAAAATTTCGCAATTGCGCTCCCTTCACAATGGTGAGTTAGACTATGTAGAGCGCGAAAAGGGGTGTGCATTCTTCAAAAAAGGTCAAACGCTGCTTGTCGAAGGCAGCAGAAACAACGGGGTGTACTGCATACATAAAGGAAAAGTAAAAATAACCAGGATGGGCTCTGAAGGCAAAGAGCAGATCATCAGGTTTGGAAAAGAAGGGGATTTGATCGGCTATCGGTCGCTGCTCAGTGGAGACCCTGTGAGTGCATCTGTCTATGCCATGGACGAGACCCATGCCTGTTTTATTCCAAAACACGTCTTGTTTCACTTCATACAAAGCAATTCGGCTTTTACGCTTGACTTAATGAAGCTGGCCTGTAAAGACCTTGGTGATGCCGGTAAGATCATTACTAATCTGGCTCAGAAATCCGTTCGCGAGCGACTGGCCGAAGTACTCCTGATCATTGATAATGCCTTTGGAACAGATGCAGATGGTTGCCTGAATGTAAGTATTACCAGAGAGGAAATTGCCAATATGGTTGGTACCGCCACCGAAACCGTTATACGATTGCTTTCAGAATTTAAGGATGAACGACTGATTGAAAACAAAGGCCGTAAAATGAAGCTCCTCAATAAGAGAGAGCTTGCACATATCGGCAATGTATATGACTAATCAGGAATAGAAATATCCGTGCTATGAAAAAGTATCGGTATTTGTTGTCCTTTTCTATTACCATTGCTACCATCCTGGCACTTCAATCTGAAAATCTCCTATCATTTGCCACAGTCATTTATGCCTTCGGCATTTTGCCAATCCTGGAACTCGTCCTTCCACCCGACGTGACCAATTGGTCTGATGAAGAAGAGGTAATTCTGGAGAAAGATGTCCTGTTCGACGTATTTGTAGTTATGGCTGCAGTCTGTCAGCTGGTTTTATTTGGATATTTTCTAACTAATATCTCAGCTCTAAGTCCTACAGACATTACTTTTTGGGGTAGGGCACTCTCATTTGGGGTGCATACCGGTGTTATGGGGATCAATGTTGGTCATGAATTAGGCCACAGGCTCAACAGAGCTATGCAACGCCTCGCGATGGCTTTGCTCGCTACGTCTCTGTATGCTCATTTTTTTATTGAGCACAATTTTGGCCATCACAAGAATGTGAGCACCCCTGATGACCCTTCTTCAGCCCGATTGAATGAGCCGGTTTATTTTTTTTGGATTAGAGCAGTATCGCTTGGATTGGTCTCCGCATTCAACATAGAAAAGGAAAGACTCAAAAGAAAAAAGCAACCCGTTTTTAGCTTTAAAAATCTCTTTCTTACCTTAATGCTCCTTCAGCTTGGGATGATTGTTGCCGTATTTGTCCTATTCGGAAGCATTGGATTGATTGGCTTTCTGGTATCTGCCACTACAGGTTTTCTCCTGCTCGAAACGGTCAATTACATTGAGCACTATGGTCTCATGCGAAAGAAGGTGAGTGAACGTAGGTATGAAGATGTCAACGTTACACATTCGTGGAATTCAGACCACATCATCGGCCGAAGCGTGTTATTCGAATTATCCCGCCACAGCGACCACCACGAAAATCCACATCGGAAATATCAAATCCTCAAACACTATGACCAAAGTCCGCAACTACCGACCGGCTACCCCGGCATGATGCTTCTCTCTCTGATACCACCGCTTTGGTTTTACGTAATGAACGAAAAAATAAATCAACTCAATGACAATCGACAAAGAAGAGTTGCTGCGCCGGCTGAATGAACGCCCCCGGACTACATTAATGGACACACTACATATACAATATACAGATGTAGGTGTTGATTTTTTGGTTGCAGAAATGCCTGTTAGTCCCAAAGTGCACCAGCCGTATGGCGTCTTGCACGGGGGTGCTACCGCTGCATTAGCCGAGAGTGTGGGCAGCGCTGCGTCTGCTCTTCATATCGATATTACATCGCAACAGGTGTATGGCATCGAAATCAGTTGCAACCATCTCCGGTCAGTCTCCGAAGGTAAAGTGATCGCTACTGCACGCGCTCTACATCTGGGCAGGAGCACGCATCTCTGGGAAATTGAAGTACGCGATACCACCGGTAAACTTATTTCGCACTGTAAACTGACCAATATGGTCGTTTCCAAACGAAATTAAACCATTACTTTTGTCGAAATCTATTTAAATGCACCGATTTGCAGCATATTGGCTTATTTGTTTGTCGGCTTTTGTATTATTAACAGAGACTTCTTGTCGAAAAAAGAAAAATCCACCTCCTACAGACAATCAGGTACCTCTCAATCAAATACTTCCCGGTAAATGGAGCACAGATTCTCATAGCGCACGGGCACTTGTCACCCTCTCCGGAGTGGAATATGAAATCATCCGCCAGGTAAAGAGTGGCACCATCTCGATGATTGTCCGGCCGGATGCAGATAGACTCCATTTCGAAGGCCAGGGCATCTTCGAGACCACAATCCTCGTACAAGGGCAAAATCTTCAAACCACCGATCAGATGTTTGGATATTCGGATCAAAATGCTGCGTATGAGATTATCTCCTTCGAAAAAGATCGATTTGAAATGGCCAGAGCATCCGGAGGTTCGACTGCCACGCGTATCACTGTAAATGTGGAAAGAGCAAATGACGCAAAGATCACGCTCTCTTTCAAAGACCTAGAGAACATCGAAAACTTGGGAATGGTAGAGTTTACCTACACATACACACTTGATAAAACGGAATGAATCCAAAACGCCTTACCATCGCAATCGACGGGTATTCTTCTACCGGCAAATCAACTCTGGCAAAGGATTTAGCTGTTGCTTTGGGTCTCAATTACATTGACTCAGGCGCCATGTACAGAGCCGTAGCCCTATATGCTATAGAGAATAATCTCGTGGTCGACGGACAGGTAAGCCCTGAATTGAAAAACAAACTTGGAAAAATACAGATATCATTTCACTTTAATCCGGAGAATAAAAAGAGTGATACGCAGCTTAACGGGAGGAATGTGGAAGACCAGATCCGAACGGCCAGAGTTAATGCAATCGTCAGCGAGATAGCAGCAATACCGGAAGTTCGCAGACATCTTGTACGCCTTCAGAAAAAAATGGGACAAACCGGAGGTGTAGTCATGGATGGCCGCGATATAGGTTCGGTCGTTTTTCCCCATGCGGAATTAAAAATATTTATGACGGCAGATGAGTCTGTCCGAATTCAAAGGAGATGGAATGAACTGAGAGAAAAGGGATTTGAAACCACCATAGAGGAGGTACGTGAAAACATTCGGCACAGAGATCACCTCGACACTACCCGGCAAGATAGCCCCCTGATAAAAACAGACGACGCCATAGTACTGGACAACAGCGCGTTAAGCCGGGAGGAGCAGCTGAATATCGCCGTCAAATGGGCAAAGGATGCGTTGAAATCAATGACTTGGCAAACTGGATAATTCTCTTTGAGATTTTTCGATCAACTGAATAAACATTTGTTTCGCCACTTCCTTCGGTGTGCCGTGGAGACGCTGCCAGGCATCGTGAAGCAAAGTTTCAATCACCATAGAGTATCGTTGGGGTCTGGGGTTAGGATTATCACCTATTGTTGCCTGATTTTTATATGCTTCCAGTTGGATTCGTATATCTAAAGGAAACTCTGCATATTTGATATTACTGGAGTTGAGCTCAAAATCACTTTCTGATACTCTAGATATGGGATGTAACGCAATTTCGTCTAAGAACATATTTTTAGTTTAAAATTGTATTCCTAGTCATAAAACGATAACGACTAGCTGTTGGTTAGGATTGTCAATTATCAATTTTTTTGTGAAGGAAGATTTGTAGTTTTATATCAAACGGGTTCTTGTGTGAATTGGCAATTTTTAGGATAAAAAAAGCACTTACAGAAGGGGAGTCAATACCAGAAAAGCAACATTCGATTATTTCGTCTCGATGAAGAAGATTTGCTCATTTGGTTTTCTGAAATAATAGTGCTCGCGTGCAAATCGCTCCAGCATAGCTGGATCACTTTCCAATTGTTTAATTAATTCGCGGTCTTTTTCGATTTCGGAGATATAAAAGGATATTGCCTTTTTTGCTTGGCGTATTTCTTTATGGAGTTTGTAATGTATTTTTAATGAATGTGTATCGAGAAAAGCCATCCATACCAAAAAAAGAATACCCGATAAAAGGTAGCGGTTTTTTAACCAGATTATGGCTCGGTGATCGGATAATTTAACAACTTTTTCCCAAAAATTCTTCCACATCATATACATTCGTAAAGGACGTGCTGTTTTCAAAAAGTTTTGATAAATATCTTTTTAATTTTTTAACAGTTCAATGTTATTTATGCCACAACCCACGTCTGCTGACCGGCAATGAGCTCATCCAGTGAGCGTGTACTTCTGCCGGCCTTGGCTTTTGAAACCTGGTCGGAAACAAGGGATTCGTACGTAGGTCGCTGTATCTGACAGAAGATACCGAAAGGTCGAGGAAGAAAATGATCACTCCCCGGCATTTCAAAAAAGTTGGCAAGAATCCATGCCTTTGTCAGATCATTTGGATCATGTATCCATAGATCATCGGCCGAGAAATCTTCATAAAGGGTTACCACCTCGGGAGAGCATCCATTGAGTCGAATTCCCTTATCTCGATGTGTACCAAAGATGAGAGGCTCGCCAGGGACCAGTTGTAAGGTATTGTCCGCCTTATGTGCTTTATCAGAAAAGACCTCAAAAGCACCGTCGTTGAAAACATTGCAGTTCTGATAAATTTCAATAAATGAAGTGCCCTTGTGTGCAATGGCTTCTCTGATGATGTATCTCAAATGTTGGGGGTCTCGATCAATGGTACGTGCCACAAAAGTACCTTGAGCACCCAGTGCAAAGGAGATTGGATTGACCGGATGATCGACGGTGCCATAGGGTGAAGACTTGGTCTTTTTCCCATACTCTGAGGTAGGAGAGTACTGACCTTTGGTCAGGCCATAAATTTCATTGTTGAAAAGCAACACCTGAACATCGGGATTCCTTCGAAGCAAGTGGAAGGTGTGATTTCCTCCAATGGAAAGCCCGTCTCCATCGCCGGTGATGATCCACACACTGAGCTCTGGCCGTGTCATTTTTAGCCCGGTTGCAATAGTAACAGCTCGGCCGTGAATGCTGTGAACACCATATGTATTCATGTAGTATGGAAATCTGGATGAACACCCGATCCCACTCACAAATACGATATCTTGAGGAAGAAGGCCTGTTTCCGGCAGCACACTCTGAACCTGTTTTAATATAGAATAATCACCGCATCCCGGACACCATCGCACTTCCTGGTCACTGGCAAAATCCTTTGCCGTAAGCACACTCATTTTACTTTGTTTGAGTACAAAAGTACGAGCTCCACTCAAAAAGATCATGATTTCTATCAATGCTCTACGCATTTAATTATAAGATAAATCTATCAAAAATAGACTTAGGTAGGTATTTCCAATGACAAATTTTCTTAATTTTGAAAAAAAATTTCTGATCTATGAAAAAGCGAATATTTATTTTTTCAGTCATTATTTCTGCGGCATTCATAACCGGTCAAGCTTGTAATCAGGCAGATATCAAAGATGTTGCAAAAGAAGGTGAACCAATGCTCACGGCGGAGGATTCCACCCTGTGGAAAACAGCTTCCAATATTTTCAAGCCTTTGCCCCCATTAGAGGTCGATGTGCAGTCTCCATTGTATCTCCTCGGTGAAAAACTCTACCACGAAACCGCTCTTTCGGCCAATAATAAGATGAGCTGCAACACTTGTCATCGGGTAGATAATTATGGGGTGGACAATGAACCGACGTCTCCAAGCTTTGACGGTAGTGCACGTGGCGAACGAAACAGTCCATCTTCTTACCATGCGAGTGTTCATATTGCGCAGTTTTGGGATGGAAGAGCTGAAGACCTCATCGAGCAGGCCAAAGGCCCGATATTGAATCCTGTAGAAATGGGTCTGAAAAGTGAAAAAGAAGCTGTTTCCCGGATCAAGGCCATTGAGGAATACAGAGACATGTTTAAAGCAGCTTTTCCGGATCAAAAAGATCCGATTACCTATCACAATATTGCGGTTGCCATCTCTGAGTACGAAAAAGGATTGATGTCGCCATCGGCATTTGATGATTACCTCAATGGAAATCTTACCGCCCTCAATGCACAGCAGCGGCAAGGTTTAAAAACTTTCATTGAAACAGGATGCATCACCTGCCACACAGGAGTGAATCTCGGGGGGCATATGTACCAAAAATTCGGATTGGTGAAGGGTCCATATTGGGAGTATACCGGTTCGACACGGCAGGATCAAGGCCGATATGCCGTCACGGGCAATGAGGCAGATATGTATGTATTTAAAGTTCCCTCCCTTCGAAATGTTGAAAAGACCTGGCCTTATTTTCATGATGGCAGCGTGGCCGATTTGGGAAAAGCAGTAAAAATAATGGCTACTACTCAACTTGGGCGTGACTTAACAAATGAACAGATCGATGACATTGTCGCATTTTTACGCAGTCTGACAGGAGAAATTCCTAAACATATTGCATTGAATTGAGTTAATTTGTTAAATAAAATATCTAAAAATGAAAATCAACCGCTTATCCATTCTCTTTTTAGCTCTAGCAGTGGCGTGTGGTAGTGCTGAAGAGAAATCTTCCTCAGAAGCTAAAACCGAAGATGTAGCAGTAGAAGTTCCCGCTGTGGCAGAAATTGTCATTGAAGGCAATGACCAGATGAAGTACAATCTGGAGCGCATCGATGTCAGAGCGGGGCAAAAAGTAAAATTGACTCTCCGGCATGTTGGTCAGTTGCCCCTGGAGTCCATGGGGCACAATTGGGTCTTGCTCAAGCAGGGAACCGATGTAACTGAATTCGCTACCGCTGCAATCAATTTTAAAGACAATGAATACGTTGATCCCTCAAAAGAGGATCAAGTCATAGCCCGTACCAAGATGATTGGGGGAGGTGAGGAGACTACCATTGAATTTGAAGCACCTGCTAAGGGCATCTATGACTTCATCTGTACTTTTCCTGGTCATTACGGTATGATGAAAGGCAAATTTGTAGTTTTGTAAAAGGAATCTTGAATACATAGCAGCCGGCTTTTTTGAAGCCGGCTTTTTTTATCTTTTCTGATTTTGGTAAATTCTGTGCACTGTGGCCAATTACCTGTATCCCATTGAGATCTGGGTGTTGATAAGATTTGCAACACAAATTAAACGTGTAATCATTCTTTTTTGATAATGCCTGAATGCCCTATTGATTACATATTTTTTAATTGGGAAAAATAGAAATTTCATTTACCAGTGTTCAAATGCCATGGATCAATCCAATTTTAAATATTTTTCAATTTTTTTAGTTTATTTAAGTAAAAAACAATATAAGCGATTAACACGGGTGCATATAGATAAAGGCGTATATCAATATCCTTTTTAACAAAGATGAGGAACCCGACCAATAGAAGCAGGAGAATTGAAACACCAAACATGACGTGCATATACATCGGCATGCCTTCAGAAGGTTTAACGTCAAGGAGCTGAATTCCTTTTTCTAATTGTCTAAGCAGGACACGTTCTGAATCTTCATTTACCAGGATAGAAAACAAATCTCCGCTTTTTAGACGAATGGCAACTTTTTCAGTAAGGTCATTGAAGCTAAAAAAAGGCGATGACCAGATAGATTGGATATCGCTGTACGGAATGGTAAATTTCAAATTCCCGTTCTTATCTAGGAATCTCAATTCAGAATCGGTCATTTCGAATGAATGGGAGGTATATTTCCTAAGACGGATGCTAATAAATGTCATTAAACCAACAAATACAGACAATGCGATGGCAGTTGTAAGAACGAAGTTTCCATCGAAGAATAATACGTAGAAGATGGAGCCAAGCAACACCAAAAAGACTCCAAAAAAAATGGGAAGTATCATATGCAGATACGTCCCTTTAAAAGAATTACAACGGTACAGACTTGCCATAGGATTGAAATTTAAAGTTATTATGTCTTTCCATGTTTGTTTTTTGAAAACATCAAATGACAACTTCCACACTCAGGACGATGGAAGACCTTTAACTCAAGTATGATTGTCATCTTTTTTGGATTTGTCATTCAGATATCTCACAGTGTTAGCAATGATATACCTATCAGCAAAACAAAGACCTATACACTACGCTTTGACTACAACAAATGATGTATTTCTAACTAAAGAAAAACTTTCTTTTAAACAAAAAACCCCGCACGTAGGTGCAGGGCAATTATGCAAAAAAGCAAATGGAACCAATCAGCTGGCTAAGAATTGACGTAATACGTACTGCAAGATGCCGCCGTGAGTGTAATAGGCGATTTCGATCTTAGAGTCCAGACGGCAAATTACCGGGAAGGTTTTTTGCGCTCCTGTTTCATCAGTGGCAGTTACGGTGAGTTTTTTGCCGGGAACAAGTCCTTCCGATATGCCGGAAATGGTAAACTTCTCCCGACCAGACAGGCCGTAGGAGTCTGCATTTTCGCCGTTGATATACTGTAGGGGCAAGACACCCATACCCACGAGGTTTGAGCGGTGGATGCGCTCGTAGCTTTCGGCTATTACGGCACGGATACCCAGCAGAAAGGTGCCTTTGGCTGCCCAGTCGCGGGAGGATCCTGACCCGTATTCTTTACCTGCAAGTACAATCAGTGGTGTATTTTCCGATTTGTAGCGCATTGCGATATCAAATACGGTATTTTCTTCTCCTGAGGGGATGTGGATGGAATATCCGCCTTCGCGAGTGGCTATGCGGTTTTTGATGCGAACATTGGCAAAGGTGCCGCGCACCATGACTTCGTCGTTTCCGCGACGCGAACCATAGGAGTTAAAATCCTTTTTATCAATTCCCCTTGCGATGAGATACTTTCCGGCCGCAGAATCCTCTCTGAATGAACCTGCAGGTGAGATGTGATCTGTCGTTACACTGTCGCCAAGCCACAGGAGCACGCGGGCGCCCTCTATGTCTGAAGGTGTGGATGGAGACTCGGGGAGGTCTTTGAAAAAGGGTGCTTCTTTGATGTAGGTAGAAGAGCTGTCCCATTTGAAGGTACTGCCGGAGGGAGCATCCAGAGACTTCCATTGGTCGTCACCTTCGAAAATGGTCGAATAGCTGCGTTGAAAATCGGAAGGGGTGATCACCCTTGATATGGTAGCGCGGATTTCATCTTCTGATGGCCAGATATCCTGCAGGTAAACCGGTTGCAGATTGGGGTCATAGCCGATGGGCTCGCTGCTGAGATCTATGTCAACACGTCCGGCAATGGCGTAAGCAACCACAAGGATTGGTGACATCAGGAAGTTCATCTTCACCTGAGGATGCACGCGTGCTTCGAAATTGCGGTTTCCGGATAATACGGAGGCTACTACAAGGTCGTTTTCATCAATGGCTTTTGCGATCGGTGCAGGCAATGGTCCTGAATTTCCAATACAGGAGGTGCACCCATATCCTACCACGTGAAATTTTAAGGCTTCCAGGTCATTGAGCAGGCCTGAGCGCTCGAGGTAGTCGGTGACCACCTTAGAGCCGGGGGCCAATGAGGTTTTAACCCAGGGTTTTACATTGAGACCGCGTTCGCGCGCTTTGCGAGCCAGGATACCTGCACCGATCATTACGGAAGGGTTGGAAGTATTGGTGCACGATGTAATGGCGGCAATGACCACACTGCCATCGGAGATTTCTTCGGTTTCGGTGCCGATCCGAACTGCTGCGGTGCGCATGGTTTTTACCTCTTCGGCTACAGCTATATCTCCGTTGGCATCAGTAGGTTCGCTGCGCTGGTCAATTGGTAAATACAAGCGACCGTACTGACTATTGAGCAGAGATATGAACGTGTTTTTAAATTCTCTTAGAAGGATCTTGTCTTGTGGTCTTTTCGGGCCTGACACAGTGGGTTCAATGGTCGACAGATCAAGCTCTATGAGCTGTGAATACTCAATACGGGCATTGTCATCGCGCCAGAGCAGGTTGGCTTTGCAGTAGTTTTCAACCAGTTTTACGGTTTCTTCACTACGGCTGGTTGTTCGCATGTATTCAAGCGTGCGGTCATCTATCGGGAAGTAGGTGATGGTACATCCGAATTCGGGAGACATATTGGAGATGGTGGCGCGGTCAGGTACGGACAGATTGGCCAGACCCGGTCCGAAAACCTCTACAAATTTTCCTACGACTTTGTGACGTCGCAAAAGCTCCGTGATGGTGAGCACCAGGTCTGTAGCTGTAGTCCCGAGGGGGAGTTTTCCGGTTAGTTTCAGCCCCACTACTTCGGGCGTGATAAAGTAGATTGGCTGGCCCAGCAGCGCGGCTTCTGCTTCTATACCACCCACGCCCCAGGCTACCACACCGATCCCGTTGACCATAGGCGTGTGGGAGTCGGTACCCACCAGTGTATCCGGAAAGGCTACTCCATCCCGTACGATGACACCTGTAGCCAGGTATTCCAGATTGACCTGGTGACAAATTCCCATGCCTGGAGGCACTACCGAGAAGTTTTTGAAAGCTTTCTGGCCCCATTTGAGGAGTTGATATCGCTCGCGGTTTCGCTCGTATTCGACTTCCACATTTTTTTTGTAAGCGTAGTTGGTACCGAAGAAGTCCACAATCACGGAGTGGTCAATGACAAGATCGACCGGGATGAGCGGATTAATGGATTCGGGAGATTTACCCCTTCTGGCAACCTCATCGCGTATGGAGGCCAAATCCACAACGGCCGGCACCCCGGTAAAATCCTGCATCAGTACGCGCCCGGGCTTAAAGGGTATTTCCTTGTCGGGCGGGACAGGCTGCCAGTTGAGTATGGTCTCTATGTTTTCGCGGGTGATTCCGAAGTCATCGTAGTTGCGCAGGGCATTTTCTAACAGAATTCGTATGGAGTAGGGCAGCCGGGATACATTATATCCCGCCTCCTCAAGAGCCTTGAGAGAATAGTACTTTACAGGACCTGAATCTGTCTCGAGATGGCGTACAATTTTGAAGATGTCATTGTTTTCCATAATTATACATAATTTTTTGGGGGGTTAATAATGATTTTAAAAGGTATGTAAAAATGCTGAATACATCCAGCTGAGCTTCTCCTGTTCACGGATATAGTCACTCATCAGGGCGTTGGTGCCTTCGTCGTTGGCCTCGTCGGAGAGGTCGAGCAGCTCTCTTTGGCTGGCAATAAGGATTTTAAATGCATCGAGGATTCCTTTTACGCATTCGCGCCCGTCGGTTACATTTTCATGAATGGATACAGAAGCGTGTTTGAGAATGGTGGGATATGAGTGGTATGGAGTGTGACCCAAGGTGAGGATGCGTTCGGCGATTTCGTCTATTTTTAGAATGAGATCATTGTAGAGTTCTTCAAATTTCGCATGAAGTTCAAAGAATTTATCACCGCGAATGTTCCAATGATATCCGCGCACATTCATGTAAAAAACTGAATAATTGGCAAGTAGTAAATTGAGTTTTCCGGCTAAGATCTCTGCTTTTTCTTTTTCTAATCCAATGATATTGAGGTTTTTCATAGTAATTTGGTTTAGATGTCAAAGGTAACTTTGAAAGACGGAGGAGTCTATTGGCAGCTACTATTTAGAATAGTTCTATACTATCTGTTTTTCAGGAGAATGTTTTTGATTTCATTCAGTTTGATTAATGCTTCTATGGGAGTGATGGAATTGAGGTCAAGGTGTCTGAGGGAGTCGCGCAGGTCTTCGAGTACGGTATCTTCCAGTTGAAAAAGGGATAGTTGGATTTCTTTAGGCAGGCCTTGAGGTCGTTCTTTGGATCGCTCTTCCAGTTTTTCGAGCATCCGGCGGGCGTCCTGAATTACCGTGGCTGGCAGCCCGGCCATTTGAGCAACATGGATTCCAAAGGAGTGTTCACTGCCACCAGGGATGAGTTTTCTCAGGAAGATTATGTTGTTTTTCGATTCTTTTACGCTGATTGAAAAGTTTTTTATTCGCTCAAAACGGGCCTCCATCTCATTCATTTCATGGTAGTGTGTAGCAAAGAGTGTAAAAGGCCTGAATGGATGATCGTGCAGATAGCGGGCGATCGACCAGGCGATGGATATGCCGTCGTAGGTACTGGTTCCTCGGCCGATTTCGTCGAGTAGGACGATGGATTTTTCAGAAATATTATTGAGAATCATGGAAGTCTCAATCATTTCTACCATGAAGGTCGATTCGCCCTGCGAGATGTTGTCAGATGCTCCTACCCGTACAAACATCCGGTCCAGAGGAGTTAGCAAGGCCTTTTTGGCGGGGACGAAGCAGCCAATCTGCGCCAGAAGGCAGATGAGTGCTGTCTGCCGCAGAAGTGCTGATTTTCCGGACATGTTGGGGCCGGTGATCATCATTACCTGGCAGTGCTCTTTATCGAGCTGTACGTCGTTTGGGATATAGCTGCGCCCGGGTGGCAGCTTGTATTCGATTACAGGATGTCGTCCCTCCTGAATATCCAGTCTGGCATCTTCTCTCAGTTCCGGCTTGCAGTAGTCCATTTCCAGAGCAGTAGTAGCAAAGGCAGCATAGATATCTGCTTCGGCCAGTAAGCGGGCGAGTCTTTGAAGTTGGGGCAGATGGAGCGCCAGTTGCTCGAGCAGTTCGCTATAGAGGCGCGTTTCGATGGAGAGGATTTTCTCCTCTGCCGAGAGGATTTTTTCTTCAAAGCGTTTGAGTTCTTCGGTGATGTAGCGCTCGGCGCTTACGAGGGTTTGCTTTCTGATCCAATGCGCCGGCACTTTGTCTTTTTGGGTGTTTCGGACTTCGATGTAGTAGCCAAATACATTATTGAATGCGACTTTCAGATTGGGAATGCCCGTAGCCCTTGATTCGCGCTGCTGGAGGTCGAGCAGATAGTTCTGGGCATTGGTACGCAGGGTTCGAAGCTCATCCAATTCGGAGTCCACCCCCTCTCGAAACACATTGCCCTTGTGTAGGGCTACGGGAGCATCCTCACGGAGCTGTGTAAACAGCAGCTGCTCAAGTGCCGAGGTATCGGGCATTTTGCTCGACAGTTGGGCTCCTGCGCCTCCCATTGTGTGGAGTGTTTCTTTGATTTGGCCGGCCACCGAAAGGCTTTGGGCGAGGGCCACCAATTCTTTGGGGCTGATTTTTTGGGTAGAAATTTTTGAAGCGGCACGTTCGAGGTCAATTAGCCGTGACATCTTCTCCCCAAAGGCACGGAGTGTTTCCACGTGGTGGGCAAACCATTCGACCATATCGAGCCGTTGGTGGATGGCGTCTGTATTTTTCAACGGAAATGCAAGCCAGCGTTTGAGCATACGAGAGCCCATCGGGGTATGTGTACGGTCGATCACCTCAATCAGACTCGAACCATCGGGGGCATTGGATTGAAAAATTTCCAGATTTCTGTAGGTAAACTGATCCAGCCACAGGTACTCTTCACTGCCCAGGCGCTGAATGGATGTAATGTGTGCCAGGTCTCTCTGTTGGGCTTCGCGGATGTAGTGCAGAGCAGCTCCTGCTGCTTTGGCTGCCGGCGTAAATTGATCCAGACCAAAACCCTTGAGCGTGCTCACTCTAAATTGAGTCATCAATTGTTCTTCTGCATATGTCCCCCGGTAGATCCACTCGTCAAGGCCATACTGAAACCCTCCTAACTCCAAAAACACGCGGAGTGCATCGCCGGATTTTTTGGGAAACAGGATTTCGCCGGGTTTCATTGTAGAGAGAATTTTTTCTATTTCTGTTTCCGAGCCTTGAGCATAGTAAAACTCCCCGGTAGAAATATCGATGAGTGCCAGACCGGCGTCAGGATTTTGTACAAATACGGAGGCAAGAAAATTATTGGCACGCGATGGAAGGAGGTTATCGCTGAGTGCAAGGCCCGGAGTGACCAGCTCTGTAACGCCTCGTTTTACAATTTTTTTTGCCAGTTTCGGATCTTCGAGTTGGTCGCATACAGCTACTCTGTAGCCTGCACGTACCAGCCGCGGTAGATATACTTCCAGCGAATGGTATGGAAATCCGGCCAGCTCTACCTCGGATGCCGCACCATTGGACCGTCGTGTAAGTACAATGTCGAGCGCGCGAGCAGTCTTGATGGCATCATCTCCGAAGGTTTCGTAAAAATCCCCAACCCTAAACAGCAGGATGGCATCCGGATATTTGGCCTTAATGCCGTAATATTGCTTCATTAATGGGGTGTCTGTGGCCTTGCTCAAAATCTTTCGTTTAATTTCAGTGGAGGTATGTTGAAAATTTCCAATGAAGCCCTGGGAAGACTCGATGTGGAAACCTACAAACAAGCCCCAAAAATACCACTGACCATCCTTTTGGACAGCGTGCGCAGCATGCACAATGTAGGCTCGGTCTTCCGCACGGCCGATGCCTATCGCGTCCGGGAAATCATACTCTGTGGCACCACACCCGTCCCTCCGCATCGCGAAATACAAAAAACAGCCCTCGGTGCAACCGAATCAGTCGACTGGAGGTATGTCGCGGATATACGCGAGGCTTTACAAGGGCTGAAAACTTCCGGCTACACCCTCATCGCAGTAGAGCAGGCCACGGTTGCCATCACTCCCGCCGATATTCCGCACCTCGTCGCCAATCAACCCTCCCTCGCCCTGATCTTTGGCCATGAAGTCATGGGGGTCAGACAAGAGGCCATAGACCTGTGTGACTATTGCCTCGAATTGCCTCAATACGGCACCAAGCACTCGCTCAATATTTCGGTCTGTGCCGGAATCGTGATCTATGAATGTTTTAAACATCTCCGCTCTAGAATCGGATTGTAATGATTGCTATATTTTGATCAAAAATTTTAAATGACAGTGACAATACTTCAAAGCTTGACTGTAATACATTTACTGACTTTATCCATCATTTTTTGAACTTTAAAACATTACACAGGAATACAAAAGTGTGCACACGATTAGATTATTAATGCTATCATCGCTCCGCTCTTCAGATTAGATGTAAATTAACTTTAAATTCTGGGAGTCAGGTAAATATTGACCATTGAAAAAAATAAAAAAAAACACATTGTCAAAAAATTGAAAAACAAGTTTTTGGATAAATTAATACAGTCGTAACATACAGATATTAAATAAGGTTGACATTTGGCTTGTGATCATAAATTAAAATGTTTTGTCGATGAAAAAATCAGGTTACGTACATTTTTTAGTAAGCCTATTAGCCTTCCTTTCGGTTACGCCGGGAGCCTTTGGCCAGACCAACCCTCCATTGCACGTACTTGCTAACGGCGATTACACGTTTACCCAGTGGGCAGCGACGGAGCCTGCGACTACCTATCCGAGCAATATGAGATTCTGGAGAACTAATACCCAGGATCCTACCTTATCTGCTGCTGCTAGTGCTGACTACACCGATGCCTACAACCTATCATCTGGAACCAGAATCAACGGGCTAGGCCAAAATGGCTTTTCCTTTATTAATACGGGAACTAATGGAAATCTCGGTATGGCTGTGGTGGGCTTAAATGCCACAGGCAGGCAAAACATTCAGGTATCATGGACGGGTGGTACTTTTGCAGACAATCCAAGGATTTACGCAATACGATTGCAATACCGCATTGGAACTTCAGGTACATGGACAGATGTGCTGGACGCTTCAAACAATCCAATACAATATCAATCAAACCCAACTGCCGGACATTCACAGTCATTTGGACCTACTCCCTTGCCTGCTGCTGTAAATAATCAACAGGAAGTATATGTTAGATGGTTTTATTATTACATTAGTGGCTCAGGAGCGAGACCACAACTCAGGGTTGATGACATCACCATCACCAGCGACCCACAGGCCTCCAATACCATTACGACTTCCAATCTATCGGCGGCTCCGGTTTGCCTTGACGGGACCAATCCGCAAAGTGTCAATGTTGAATTTACCTTCACCGGTACGTTTACAGGCACTTTTACCGCTGAGTTGTCTGATGCTACAGGAGATTTTACTGCGCCTGTGGCTACTGCCACCGGTGCATCAAGCCCCATCGCTCTGACCATCCCGGCTACCACACCCTCGGGCACGGGATACAGGGTGAGAGTTTCAAACAACAATCCATCTGTCACCGGCTTTCCTTCGTCTGCATTCAGCATTGTGAATGGTGTGTTAAATGTAACCAACCTAAGTGGTTTGGGTCTAAACCAATCAGCGCTCATTTCGTGGGTCAATCCCGCTGAGTGTTATGACGATGTGGTCATCGTTGTCAATACTTCTTCAATTACATCAGCTCCATCAGGAGTCCCCACTCCAGCTTCTTTGTCGTACACAGATCCGTCCAATCCGACGTATGGAGGCGGTAATGTGATCGTCTACCGTGGTTCAGCCTCCCCTCAGACCATTACAGGATTGACCAACAATACTACCTATTATGTAAAAGTATTTACCCGCAGAGGAAGTTTGTACAGCGCAGGAACTGAAATCACAGTGACACCATTTCTACCCCCGACAACGATCACTTCAATTCCCTACAACTATTCACAGGATTTCAACAGCCTCGCCCAATCAGGACAGAACAATGCATGGACCGATGACATCACCATTTCAGGGTGGTACTGGCAATCTCCGGGAGACAGAGATCCCAACACTTCTGCCGGATATACCGCCAGCGATGGTACAGGTACCGGAGCATTTGCGCACTCGTTCGGATCGGTTAATAGTTCTGATCGTGCTATGGGTGGTATTTCAGGAGGAAATCCGGGCCCCAGAGACTACATCATGGGTGTACGATTCAGAAACACGACCGGTGCTCCTATAAACCTGAATTCCATTCTCATATCCTACACCGGTGAGCAATGGAGACAGACCGCCAATATCAGAACGTTAGAATTTTCATATTTGATTGTGGATTCTCCATTGGTCGATATAAAAAACACAGTATCCGGTTGGATTGCAAATACAAATCTCAATTTTACAACTCCTCAATCTTCTTCTACAGCCGGACCTTTAGATGGTAATGCTCCTGCAAACAGACAAGTCTTTTCAAATATTCCTTTGGCTGCCTCCGGCACTCTGCCTGACGGACATTATGTGATGATGCGCTGGTATTTGACCGGTACCACCTCTCCGGGTGTAGGTATAGATGACTTTTCTTTATCTATAGGTTCAGCTCCCTCCGCCTCCACATATTACAACAAACCTACGGGAGATTTGAATGTATTGTCCACCTGGGGCACCAACCCGGATGGCACAGGTACAGCTCCGACCAGTTTCACGGCTCCAAATCAGACATTTATCATTGCCAATGGAAACCCAGGAATCCATTATCAATTTCAAATTTCAGGTACCGGCAGCAAAGTCGTAGTGGGTGATGGGATTAATCAGGTAAATGTTTCTTTAGATCCTACTGCCTCCGGACAAGGTGAAATCATCGCTCCGATTATGGATATTGCTGCAAATGCAATATTTACCACCCGCACCAATGCATTTCCTCAACTGGGTTCGATCGCTCAAAATTCCACATTCCGATATACAGGACCTTCGAATTTGACGCTTGATGTGGCACCGGCGTCCTACGGTAGACTTGAGCTATTAGGTTCGGCGACCAAAAACCTCCCGGATGCCAATTTTACAGTAAATGGAAATCTGACCCTTGCCGGTACGATCAATACCAATGCTACTGGATTTCGCACCATCACCTTTAATGGTGATTCCATAAAACTCAACAGCGGGGTGAACATGCAGCCCGGTAATCTTTCTGCCAATACAACCCACCGAAACACCAATATCGAATTCAACAGTGCCGGAAACCAATATATCTGGTCATCTACCGGCAATGATACGTTGAGAATCGGTCGTTTGATTTCTACAAAATCCTCCGGGAGTCTGACCATAGAAGCTCCTGTATCTCTCTTCAATAGAATGATACTGAACTATACCGGAACAGCGGTATTCAATGACGGAGGTAGCTATCTGATCATTGGTGATAATGTAGAAGCCAATGGCCTTGCAAGTGCATATAACCTCACCGGTACGATAGAAATCCGCCGAATGGATGGCTCCGGCAGTAACCACAATCTGCGCAGAGACGGTGCCATCAACGACAACCCCCCGGTTTGCGAGTTCAACAATCTGATCATCAATACTTCCAATCAGGTTAATTTCAGACCTACCAATTCAATCGTAGCCTCTTATACAGTCAAGGGAAATCTCCAGATTTTGAGTTCTGCAAACCTTGTGGATCTTGGCACAAACAATACATTGCAAGTCAACGGAGCCATGACCATTGCCTCAGACACATTGGTCGTTTCACCGGGAGGAAGGCTTCAGGTGCAAGGGACGCTGACCAATAATGGCGTAATCGAACTAAGAGCCTCAGCTTCAAATGGTGCAGCCTTGCTCAGAGCCAATGGTGCAATACCCAATGTGCGCGTATCTCAACACATTGAAGGTACCAGTGGCTCAGGCAAGTGGATTCATATGCGAATGCCGGTAGATGCTCCGCTCAATTCGGTCGTAGGCAGCAATGCCATTATGTTTATTGATAATAATACCGGATCTGTTTACAACTGGAATGCCGGTACGGCCAACTTCGAAGCTCCTGCCACCGCTACAGCTTCATTTGGCTCAGCTCCCGGATGGGTCTTGTATGTAGGGGAAAACTCTTTTGGAACCTTTGTGAATACACTTCCCGCCAATCTGACTACCTCTGCAGGCACTACCACAAGCCAATCTACCAATGTAAACGTTCCACTGCTCTACAACGACGGTCAGTCCTCTCCCTTCCTTTCAGGCCCGGTTACATCTACGCAGGGCTGGAATCTGATTGCTAATCCTTGGACTACAACGTTTGACATTGCCGAGGGTGAGCTCAATGCTTCTCCTTCTTTCGGAATCCATGTGTACCGAAACGGAGCTTACGACACATATCACCACGCCAACAATACAGGCAACAGTGCCCTGCGCTACATTCCGCTCGGACAGGCATTCTGGGTGCAAAGAGCAGCTTCCCCAGCTACGCAGAACTTTACGTTCAAAACCAACGGGATCACCCTTTCAAATCCTTCAAATCTGGCAAAACCCCAATCTTTGCCCGGAGAGTATCATTTCACTCTGCGATCTGTAAATTCGGCCAATGGCAATCTGATTAAAACCTATGTGTCAGCCCGCGATCTCGCGAATGATGCCTTTGTTATGCACGAAGATGTGGTGGCACGACGCCATGAAGCAGGGTATCAACAGTTTTACAGCATGCAGGACAATGTGAGCCTTGCCATCAATACTCATAGCAAACTCCTAAACGGGTCACGT
The DNA here is from genome assembly GCA_046295455.1 of Thermaurantimonas sp. Taxonomy (GTDB): domain Bacteria; phylum Bacteroidota; class Bacteroidia; order Flavobacteriales; family Schleiferiaceae; genus Thermaurantimonas. Next base: position 161,381 of record JBKBNI010000006.1, read on the forward strand.
GTCATACCCCTTTACTTTGAGTATGCTGAGGCTGGTACATTCCGAATTGAGGCAATAGATGCCGGTGAACAAGATGAGATGTACACCGTCTTCCTCGAAGACCGCCATACCAATACCTTTACAGATTTGTATAAATCCTCGTATGCGTTTCAGCACCATCCAAGTATTGAAGTAAATCGCTTCAATTTGCATATCAATGCTTCATCTATCGGTCAAGATGACCGATCAGTTGTGAGCTCAAGTGTATGGACAGCCAACGGTCACATCTTTATCAAGTCTGAGGATGCTGTACCTTTAGTGCTCGAAATAACCGACCTTACCGGGCGTGTCATCTTCAGCACCCGCCGGCAGCTGACTTCTGGAGTTACAGTAATTCCTGCTCCTGTACTTCCTCATGGAGTGTATGTGATCCGCGTGACCACAGGCGGTAAGACCACCCTTGTAAAAACCATATTTTAACCACCCTCCTTATTTTTGACGATATGAAAAAATTCATTTTTTTACTGATGACGCTGGTTCCGGCAGTCCTTCTTGCACAACCAGGTATGCCAAATAATCCCACTCCGATCGATGGATTTACAGGAATACTTGCAGCCGCAGGCGTGACATACGGCATCTCCAAATACAGACGTCGAAGAGCTGACAAAGAATAAAACAAACTCACATTTATCTCCCTACAGAATAAACCGTCCTTTGTCAAAGGGGCGGTTTTTATTTTACACCTTTCTGTGGAATGAACCCAGAGATCAGAACTGACCCGTTTCGTTTTAGAAATTCCGGCGCGGCAATTCTCTGCAACAGGGGGCATATATATGGACATGGAGCTTTTTTTTAAAGTTTTAGAATTAGTGGGTTTTACTGCACATTCGTCCTTAAATGATGCCGGTCATACCGCGCAGGTACAGCTATGTATGATGACCCGAAGAGCAATTGGTCTCCATACGTCATTCACTTATCTGAGATTTTTGCGACAAGAAGGTGCTTGGCAAGCAGCCGTTGGGGGCTCATTTCGTTCGTTCTTTATCTCTGTAGCCACAGCATTGGGTCTTTGTGCTGAGAGCCTTCCCAAACTTCGAAGTGCAGGACTGTCTTGCCTTCCTTAAAGTCTGTCAATACAGTGCCGAGTTCTTGTTTAGTACGGACTTTATCGCCATTTTTTACCAACACATTTGAAAGATTGGCATATACGGTAAAGAAGTTTCCATGCTTGAGCAACACGGCCATTGACCCATCCGGCATTTGAAGCACTCCGCTCACATCTCCGTCGAATACCGCTTTTGCCTTGGCCCCGCGCTCGGTGGCAATGTTGATTCCGGGATTATCTACTATGACGTATTTTGCCACATCGTGCTGCTGCTTGCCGTAGCGTTGAATGATGATTCCCTTATCCACAGGCCAGGGTAGGCGAGTGCGGTTGGCAGAGAAGTTGGCAGCAAGTTGGCGGGCTTCAGGGGTGGATTTGAGCGCGTCGTCTGCTGCTGCTAGTTGAGTGGCGGAGGTTTCAGTCGGCGCGGACGGCGGGGGGGAGGTTTGCCCTGACTGGCGGGCAGCGGCTGCGATTTCGGCTTTTTTTCGAGCGATCATGCGATCCAGTTCGGCATTGGAGGTTCTGGAGGTGTAGTCCTTGTTTTTGGTCAGACCTACGGCAGAGGCGCGTTCTTCGAGGGCTTTTCGCTCGGCAGCTTCTCTGGCGCGTTTGATTTCCAAGGCAATCAGGCGTTGTATTTCGCGCTCCAGTTCTTTACTTTGTTTTTGTTTTTCAGCGATTTGACGTTCGAGTTGTCTGCTTTGAAGGTTGAGGGTTTGAACCAGGTCTTCCAGCATTTTTTTTTCAGAAGCAAGCTGATTCCATTCTTCATTCTGGTTGGCCAGCATGCGCTGATGATTGATTTGCCTTGAGTTGAGCTCTTCGATATAGGCCTGAAGTTGACTTTCCTTTTCTTTGGTTAGGGCGATTTGGCGTCGGCGTGCCTTGGCCAGTTGATTGAGGTATTGTATTCGTCTGACGGCCTGCTGTATGTCTCGGCTGGAGAGTATGAAGAGAAGGCGCATGTGAGGGCTACGGCTGTTGTAGGCCTTGCGGATCATATCAGCATATCGCTCACGTTGGAGCCTTACCTCTTCTTCTAGATTGGCAATTTCTAACTGGGATTGCTCGATTTCTTTTAACAGATACTGTATTTCGGACTCGAGGTTTTCGATCAGCTGCTCTCGAATGCGAATTTTTTGAGAGAGTGTCTCGATGATGGTCAGGCTGTTGGACTGGTTGATTTTGTTCTCTTTCAGCAGATGAGCTGCCAGTTTGATTTCATCCATTAATCTGGCGCGCTGCTGCTGGAGTTTTTCCTTCTGGGATACCGGCTGTGCCCACGCATTCCAAAACAGCAGAAATAAAAAGACGTTAAAAGGGAGCCGAAGCATATCCGTTGGGTACTTCCGGAATTGAGATCTCAAATGCGTCGGATTGAATTTTTTCGTTTTTAAGCTGAAGTCTTACAAAGGTATTGTCGTCGGTGAGATTGATTAAAATGTTTTTGGGAGCCGCATGGGGCGATATATCGTCCGGATATTCGTATTCTGCTGTGAGTTTGTAGGGAATGTTTGAAAGAATTTGCTTCCGGATCTTGAAGTCAAAGCCGGTGATGTACAATTCGCCGGATACCTGATCGACCGCATTCAGCGGGATGATCGAATACAGATGAATCATATCCGGCTCGCTTTGCTCACTTATCCAGGAGGCATTCCAGCGCACAGGCAGTGCTTTGAGCAGCCGGATGAGATCATCAGTTTCAACATCGATACCCAGCAGGGATTGAAGTTCGGCTCTTCCTCCTGCAGCATATTGCTTCTGAATGCGGTTGATAAGCAATATTGTATCCCTGTCTGCATAGAGACGTGCTACCCGCATGCCGAGGACGGGATCTGAGACATCCACCAGAATGCGCTCTTCGTTTTGTATCCGGATTTCGTACCTGAAATGTTGGCTGGAAGATGTATTTTGAAATTGTCCTTTGCCCTTCAGGTACACATAAGGCTGGGAGGTAATGCGTGTCAGTATGCTCTCGGCGATGGTGCGCTCAGCAATTGGTGCAGAAGGTGTTGACAGATTCTTTTTGCTTTTGCAGGCTACTGCAAGGATGATAAAAACAGACAGGCGAAGAGTGTGTTTCAAGGGGTACGCAAATTTCGGATTTTTAAAAGAAGTTGTTCCTTTGACTCAGAAGAATCCAGTGCTGCGTGATAAGCAGCCATGGCCTTCGAATAAAAGCCCAGCTTCTGTAAGATGTCGCCGTAGTGCTCCATGATCACAGAGCTCTGATCTCCCCCGAATTTTAATGCTTTTTCGATTTTTTCCAGAGCCTCCTGATATTCTCCTCTCTTGTAGTGTACCCATGCCCAGGTATCGAGATAAGTAGGATTTTGGGCATGCAGTTCGTTGGCCTTGGTGATGAGCACCAGGGCCTTGTTGAGCTTTTCGCCCCTTTCGGCCAGGTAGTATGCGTAGTTGTTGAGGGCAGAGACATTGTTTGGATCGATATTAAGAGCCTTCTCAAAATATTCATCGCTCTGGTCATGGTTGTCCAGTTTGTGATGGCTTTCGGCGAGGATGTAGCTAAGCTGAAATCGAACCGGTTTGTTGCCGGTTGATTTGGGAAGCCCATCCTGAGCCATCTGGACGGCCGATCGGTAATCGCCAATCTGAAAAGCCGATATCGCACCGAGGGCATATCCGGCTGAATTATCGGGATAGAGGGTTGTCAGGTCTTTGGCTACTTTTACGGCCTCTTTATATCTGTTCTCTTCAGTCAGGAGCAGAAGCAATTGCTGATAGACCGACTCTTTCTCACCGCCATTACTGATTGTCTTTTGGTAAGCTTGTATGGCTTTCGGTTTATTTCCTTGTTTTGCCAGTAAGTCGCCCAGCAGGGCAAATGGCTCCGGTGCGAAGGGGTGCCTGGCGGCTATGCTTTCTGCATGTCGGAGCATCTCATCATAACTCATCCGGTCGAATCGAGATGCCATAAAGAGCAGGACTTCGATCTGCTTTCGCGCATCCAGACTCTGGGTGATTACAGCATGGGCAAATGCATCGTAGGCTCGGTCATAGTCTCGGTTTTCGAAATAGAGATTGCCCAGTTCGATCCATACCTCCCCATTGTCGGGGTCACGCGCGAGCCACTCGCGAAGGAGCTGTAGACTTTTTTTTGTGTTTTTGAAATATTTGTAGTGATTGAGCAAGGCCCCGCGCAGGATATCTGAATCTGGATTTTCGTTTTTGAGGTGCTCGAGGAGTTTTTCGGCTTGCTTGCGTTTCCCCATTTTTATGAGTACGTTGTACCGGCGACGGATGATGTCGTCGTCAGCGCCGACTTTCTTTTCCAATTGGTCTAGTATCTTGAGGGCAGTCTTATACTCCATGGCTTGAATGTACAGGTCTACGGCCTGCAATTTCAGACTTTCTGATCCCTGGGGCACAAGTGCGGAAGCCTGCATCAGTGCTTCAGCTGCCTTAAGAAAGTAGTTATATTTTTCGTAGATTTCGGCTTGTGAAATGTGGTACCAATGGTTTTTCGGATCCAGGCGGACGGCTTCTCCCGCGTGATAAATGGCTTCATCAGCTTTCTCGAGTTCCTTGTATGCTTTGGCCAACAGATGGTGAACCGATGGCTCGTCTGGGCGCAGGCTCAGGCACTGCCGAAGAGAGGCCAGGGCTTCCGAATAATTGCCAATTACAAGCGCTCTGTTGGCCTCCAAAAAGTGGTTGTCAAACGGAAGAGAGGCAGAGTGGAATGCAGACATATCTGCCATCTGATCCGGCTGCTGAGCATACAGGGGCTGCAGCCCCAGAAGACCAAGGGCATAGAATAAGGGAGAGACAATGGTCGTTGGTCGGTTGATTTTCAATTTTAATTTAAGGTGCAATAATCTCCAATACTTACCTCCTTGAACCGGCCATCGAACTGTACGTGATTTCCGATCATGGAGTTGGTAAGCGTTACGTTTTTTATAACGGTATTTTGGCCTAAAATGGTCTGGGACAGGATGGAATTTTCAATCTGGGTACCTTCTCCCACAGACACGTATGGGCCGATTTTAGAGTTTGATATTTTGGCTCCCGCTCCTATATAACAGGGGGCGAGTATTTCACTTTCGGTGATTTCTGCTGTGGGATGGACGAGTTGTTCTTCATTTTTTACAAATTCCAGGACTTTCATATTGGTTTCCAATACCACATTCTTGTTGCCGCAGTCCATCCATTCTTCTACAGTTCCGGTTTTAAATTTTGAACCTTTGTTTTTCATGTTTTCCATGGCATTGGTCAGCTGATATTCGCCCTTGTCCTTAATGTCGTTGTCGATCAGATATTGAAGTTCGTCGCGGAGGTACTCGCCGTCTTTAAAAAAGTAGATGCCAATGATGGCTTCATCGGAAACAAAATATTCAGGTTTTTCCACAAATTCGGTGATGAATCCTTCGGCGTCTTTTTTGACCACGCCAAACTGGCGGGGATTGTCCACACGCTTGGTCCAAATTACTCCGTCGAGGCTGCTGTCGAGCTCAAAGTCAGCCCTGAAGAGTGTATCGGCGAAGGCTATGACCACAGGCCCTGAGAGCGAAGGCCCTGCGCAAAGAATGGCATGAGCCGTGCCAAGAGGTTGATCCTGATAGTAGATGCTTCCCTTGGCTCCGAGACGCTCGGCTATATCTAGCAGCATTTTTTCTACTTCCTTGCCAAAGTCGCCTATGATGTAGGCGATCTCTTCTACTTTTTGTCCGCAAATTTTTACAATATCTTCCATCAGACGTTGGACCACAGGTTTACCTGCAATTGGTATCAGTGGTTTGGGAGTCGTTAGGGTGTGAGGGCGCAGACGTGTGCCTCTGCCGGCCATTGGTACGATGATTTTCATGGATGTCGACGTTTCTTAAAATGAGTAATCATGGGCGAAATTACATGCTACAGATGCATTATACCAGTTTAAACCCAATAAATCCTTACTTTTTCAGAAGATATTTCGATTCGGACCAATACTGCTCAGTTACTTTGTAGTCATGTATGCGGTAATTGATATAGAAAGTACCGGCGGAAAGCGCGGACAAGAAAAGATTATAGAAATTGCCATTTTTCGGTTTGATGGCAAAAATGTGACAGATCAGCTGATCAGCCTGGTCAATGTATGTGGCGGCATTCATCCCTATGTACAAAAACTCACCGGCATCACACCTGCGATGCTGCGAAGGGCACCAAAATTTTACGAATTGGCAAAACGCATTATTCAGATCACGGATAATGCCGTAATTGTAGGTCATAATGTAGCATTTGACTATCGCATGCTCGAGCAGGAATTTGCGTCTCTGGGATATGAATTCAGTCGCAAGACTTTGGACACTATCCCAATGACCCGTAAGTTGATCCCCGGCCTGAAATCCTACGGCCTGGAAAACATTTCAAGGGAGCTCAATATTTACAATCCTCAGCGCCACCGTGCAGCAGGTGATGCGCGTGTCACCCTCGAATTGTTTAAAATCCTGCTCGAAAAGGATCAGGATAAAGAAATTCTCAGCCTGGCAAATCCGTTAATACGTCCGGTGAAGAATGAGCACGATGCCGGTAGATTGGCACGTCTGCTTGACTTGGTACAGCCTGCCACCGGAGTGTACTATCTGCGCAACTCCAAAGGTGAGATTTGTAAAACCGGTTCTGCTAAAAACCTTTATTCTGAGCTGCAACACATCTTTTTACTCGACGACAAGCTGAAGGATCAGATAGCCGATGTTCAGACCATGCTCACCGGCAATGACCTGATTTCCTATATTAAGCTTCATGCTGAAGCCTCCAAATTGCCCGATAGTGCTGATTCTGAACCATTGAAAATGCATCCCTGGCAGATTGTATGGACACAGCACGGAATCGTGTTGCAGAAATACTCGAAGCTACATCCGGATTCGGTTATCGCCTTTGAAAAACGAAAACAAGCATTGAATCTGCTCAAAAAACTTCAATTCAACACACACATCAGTACATTAAATGAAGCTCGTCTT
>JBKBNI010000007.1:0-156741 GCA_046295455.1 Thermaurantimonas sp.
GGCAGTAATGTCATAGCCGAGCAGTACTAATTACCCGTAAACTTCCACACACAGTTCGTTATCTCCGCTTCTAAAGCCGATATGAAAAAAAAACACAGGTGCCTCAAGACAGCAGGCACTGAAGACTTCGAGGGTGGCTATAGCGGTGGGGATCACCTCTTCCCATTCCGAACAGAGTAGTTAAGCCCACCAGCGCAGATGGTACTGGCATCCCGCCGGGAGAGTATGTCGCTGCCCTCCTTATTATTAAACCTCTATCTTAACTTAAAACCCTGTCATTCGACAGGGTTTTTTTGTTATCAAACCTCACTTTTGCTATTGTCCGGAATTTTATAAATATTTTAATTCAAAATCCCACGCTGGACGCTTTCGTGATTCAGTTTAGTAGCGAAATCTGCTCTCTTACTTATTTTCTTCACAAATTTTAAAGTCTCTGATCTCTAACTATTATAAAATCCAGATTCTGATGGTTGGAACTGTGTGATTTCATGTAGATTTTCTTCAAGCTCTGAGGGACTAAGGTCGTGATCAGAAATTTTCCCATCCATAAAATCCGAGTATGCCTGAAGATCGAAATAACCGTGACCACATAAGTTAAACAGTATGGTTCTTCCTACTCCTTCCTCCCTGGCTTTTTTAGCTTCCCGAATTACCTGAGCGATTGCATGGGTCGCCTCAGGAGCCGGTAAAATGCCTTCTGTACGCGCAAAAAGAAGTCCTGCCTGAAAGCATTCTGTCTGTTTTATAGCTACGGCTTCGATCAGACCGTCTTTAAGCAACTGACTACAGAGCACACTGGCTCCGTGGTATCTTAGGCCACCCGCATGAATGGATGCAGGCATAAAATTGTGACCCAAGGTAAACATTGGCAAAAGTGGAGTATACCCTGCTGTATCACCAAAGTCATACATAAATTTACCCTTCGTCAGCTTTGGACAGGAGGCAGGCTCTACGGCTATGCACCGGATCTTTTTTCCTTCTGTCAGATTATATTTCAGAAAAGGGAATGAAATGCCTGCAAAATTTGAGCCTCCTCCCAGTGGAGCGATTACTATGTCAGGAAAATCTCCGGTGAGTTCCAGCTGCTTGATGCATTCTTCGCCGATAATGGTCTGATGCAGGAGTACGTGATTTAGCACACTGCCAAGGGCATATTTTGTATCGGGGGCAGAAGCTGCAATTTCAATGGCTTCTGAAATGGCAATTCCAAGACTACCCGGATTTAACGGATCCTTTTCCAGTATATGTTTACCGGCCAGGGTATTATTTGTAGGTGAAGCATGAACTTTAGCTCCGAACGTTTGCATTATGGTCCTTCGATAGGGTTTTTGATCATAGCTGACTTTGACCATATATACTTCACAATCTAATCCCATCTTATTGCATGCAAATGCAAGTGCAGTACCCCATTGGCCGGCTCCGGTCTCGGTCGATATTTTTTTTACGCCTTCTTGTTTGTTGTAATATGCCTGTGCTACAGCAGTATTTGGCTTGTGTGAGCCACTGGGGCTTACGCCTTCATACTTGTAATAAATCTTTGCAGGTGTATCGAGCACTTTTTCCAGGTGCGTAGCTCTGATCAAAGGAGTAGGTCTCCAGATTTTGTAAATATCAATGACCTCTTCCGGAATGTCAATGTAGCGCTCTCCGGAAACCTCCTGCTTTATCAATGCCTCGGGAAACAACGGAAGAAGGTCGGACGGCTGGATCGGTTGCCTTGTTTGTGGATGGAGAGGGGGAAGTGGTTTATTTGGCATATCAGCCATGATATTGTACCATTGTCTGGGCATCTCTCCCTCAGGGATCAAAATTTTTTTCACCATTACAGAATTTGAATTAAAAATTGTGGTCAAATATATTTTTTTTCAAAATAAGCACAATGATTTTTACTTCATTTGAAAAAAAATAGAGAAAAAGATTTTCTTTTGAATATTATGCGGATTTTAAAGATTATCGAGAGGTGCTTTTAGCAAAAAAAAATTCTCAGCCACCGTGATCAATTTTGAAAAACAGTATTTTACAAAAGATTCATCTGCACAAAACAATCCTTCACTCTTTTGGTCAACTGGTGGTTAGTGTCTCTATCTGTTGTACGACTCAGGTAAAGATACAATGCACCTCGTCGGTAGCAAGATTTCTTCTGTAGATGCATCTCTACATACTACAGGATTGGTGTTGCCGCAGACCTTTGTGATGTCACGCCATTCAATCTTAATCCCGAATATTTTGCTTGCTTTGCATATTTGGCTCGTCGATATACATCTCATCAAATGACATTGTGTATTTCGTCCAATTTTCCGTGAAGGATACACATACTCCTTTAATTAAATCAACGGATAATTTATCCCCATGTACACCATTCTTCCAAAAATTGGTCCCCAGACCAGAGTCGCATCAAATGAGGGGTGCATCGGCTGATGAGCCGCAATGACCGGATTATTTTGCCGGAGATTAAATAAATTTTCCACACCCAGATAGATCTCTCCACGCTTGAGGATATAGTTGATCTGACCATTTACTATCCAGAAATCCGGAGATCGGTCGCTGACCCGAAATGTTTCACCTTTTTCGCTGGTTTGAGGCAGTCTTTTAGACAAATAATGATTTACTGTCAGGTCGTATTTCCAACGTGTTCGGGTACTATACTGAAGGTTTAGAAACCATCTTTCGGGCGAAACATAAGGCGTTTCGAGCCTCTGGTGTACAAACTCGGTAAATACCCACTGCCGCTTGTAAGCCATCCTTGCTTCCAGTCTTTTCCAGATTTCATAATCCACTTGTACCATAACTTGATCAGCCGAAGATCCCCGCGCAAAGTATCCGTGGTACTCCAGCGCATGCAAATCGAAGTCAGCCACAAATTGATTTGTGAAATATATCCTCTGAACATCCGCTACCAGCGAACCCTTCCGGTAGTTTAGCCTAAAGTCCTGCTGTATGCTTACTCCAGCGTTGAAAGATTTCTCTTGCTCAATTTGGCTGGTGACGTATAGTTCTCTGTTTGAGAAGAGCGCCGGGGTGCTTTCCAGAGCCAATAGGGGCGTTCGCCTTCCTGTGCCCGCATGCAGACGGATGGTAGTCTTCTCCGCCGGCATGTAGCGCATGTGTATCCGGGGGGTTACAAAAAATCCAAATAAACTAGAGTAATCCAACCTTGATCCGATCAATACAGATACTACATCCCGATACCTCCAGTGAGCTTCGGCAAATATGCCTGTCACTGACTCTGAGCGTTGCTCCCTAAATTCATGTACAAAATCCTGAGTTCCGATACTTCCCGACAGATCGTCATACTGTACTGATGCACCGGTCTTTACTGTCCAGGACAATTGTTCTCCACCGATCTGGAAGATCAGATTTTGATATACCGATGACTGATTGCCCAGAAAGAGTCTCTGGCCATAAGTCCTACTGCTGCCGTGCTGGTGAATACTCGTGATCAGACCAATAGATTTCGGAATGTCACCATCGAATATCCAGGCATTTTTTGTAAAAAACTCCCACCTGCGGTCTGTACTTCTGAAGGCCCAGAGCGGCTGCGTCAGTTGCCCGTCCAGTCGGGTGTCCAACGACCCACCTGCCCTTTCGTCATTCAGTAGACGTATCCCTGCCTGTCCTTCAAAATTAAGCCCGTTAGAGTATTTCCATTTGTTTTGAATGTGAAACTGCCTACCGATCGGCATATCCATGAAGTTGTCCCCGTTCATATCCCACGGGACAGGACTGTTGTTGAAGTGCATCAAAGTCCCGAATGAAACATAATCATTCACCAGACTGCTATGCATGATGTTAATTTCATGTCGTAAAGCATTGTTTACATACGCATTGGCTTCCAACACAGGGGCTGATTCAGGCTTGAGCAGTTCGAGGTGAATATGCCCGCTCATGCTTTCAAAACCATTGACCACGCTTCCAATACCTTTGGTCAGCTGTATAGATTCGATCCACGGGCCCGGGATGGAGGCCCAGGCAAGGTTTTGGTACATCCCCCTCCCGACAAGGATATTCTCGATTTGAAGCAGAGAATATTTTCCTGACAGGCCCTGCAGTTCGACCTGACGCATTCCACTGATGGCATCTGTAAAACTGGACTCTACTGCAGGATTTGTCTCAAAACTCTCTGACAAGTTACAGCAAGCAGCTTTCAGCAGTTCCTTTTTGCCGATGGTTTGTGTCAGACTGATCGATTTATGACTGATTTCTATTCCTTTGACCACCTCCCGGATTTCCACCTCTTCGAGCAGATGTCCGGGACTGAGCACAATCGAATCCAGAGATCGCACCCGATCTTCGATCAGCAGCTCTACCCTTTTAAACCCTACAAAGCTCACAACCAGCGTATCCGGTTTTTTAGGCCGTCTGATTCTGAAGATACCGTCTTGGTTCGTCACTGTACCGGACTTATCTGATTTCCAGAATACATTGGCATACGGCAGCGGCTCCACCTTTCCGTATTCTTCGGCATAGACCCGCCCCTCGATCATCTGCGCGGCACATCTGATAGAGAGCAGCCACATCAGTCCCGTTGCCATTATCACAGATATTGTGGTTTTCATATCAGACACACTTTTACCGATTTTTCCTTTTGTGAACATTGTTCTCATCCCTGTAGTGGCAGCAATCCGCCAGCCTCTGATACACATCGTCCGGTGCTTTGGATTTCTCCGTATCGTGGCCCACGCCGTTGATCAGCATGTGAATTGAATCCTCCGAGATCTTCGCCGGCCGATACACGATGTAGAGCAGTTTGGTATTTTTATCCCATTCAGCTACCAGGACACCTGGCACATCGAGCGCCTTTTCAATTCTGTTTTTGCACATCCCGCACACTCCGTCCACCCGTATAGTGGCTTCTGCTCTCTTCTGAGCCGGTACTTCCAGACCCACCGCCAGAAGTAATACTATTAATACATATTTCATGACTTAAGAATTTTTTTAAGTAGTTAATAAATTGATTTTCTGTTAATAATTTTTTTTGGGCGTGTCCCAGACAGAAGCAGCTGACGCTGCTCTCGTCTGGGTCAGTCCCTTCCGGGGTACGCTTCGCTCCCGTGCTTCGATTCTCTGCGCACTGCCGGCTCTGCCGGCACCCTCCAGGCACTTCACGCTGCGGTATGCTAGCCTGGTATACAGTGGCAGACAGCCCGGTGTATTCATACGTCTTACATGGTCAAGCGAGCAGTCGTAAGGGCAGATGGATACCTCTCATCCTAATTCCGCCACACCATGCACCTGGTGATCACTCTACTCGGGCTGCATGCACGCTCCCCCTCAGTCCATTTATGATACTCTATTGCTAACAGAGGAATGCCATGCACCTGCCAGGAGCAAAAGCACAAAAAATAAATTTTCGGAATTTAGCCGTAGTAGCGCAAGACCCTATACTTAATGTATAGCGGTACCGAATGAAGCAGGGCAGGGGGTCGGATAGCCCCTGTCTCTGGCCTTACAAAAAAGCAATGGTGTCTTAGGATGGGTTGAATCCCCACTAAGTGATCAAAACAATGCTGAATTTCAGCTTTGCTCTTGTGCAGCAGATTGTGATCTGTTTGGATTGAAAATACCTGTGTAAAGCAGCAGTCAGACGATATATACTCCGAACAAACAGACGACGCATCTTCATAACAGCCCCTTGAGTCAATATTGTAGGACTCACAGCCATCCACGGGCAGATACAGCGATGAATCAATCAGATCCCCTTTACAGTAATGTAGAGAAAATACAATACCTGTCTGAGCACCGATTATCATCGGCACCAGCACCAGAGAAAGAATTTTCCTGAATACCTTTTTGATCACATTACAAATGTAAAAACAAAACTGTAAATTAAAGCTTCGGAATAATAAAACGGTAACATGAGTTTGGATGATTCGTTGCCTGTATCAATTTTGGTATTTTCAATGATTTAGTCAAAGAATATATCCACCAATTCAAAAAAACTGAAGTAACCTTTTTGATACTGGTTGTAAAAAAACCATAATCAATACTGAATAAAAATCATAAAAAAAAATTTCTCAAAACACATTGATACACCCCGAGGTTTGGGAATTTTTAACTATGAAGTATGCGAAGATCCATATACCAAGAAGTAAAAACATCCCAGCATTTTTCACTTACTCCAATTTATTCACTGTTCCAGACAGCTCATTACTTCCTTATACACCCGTTCTACAGATATGCCCACCATACAAGCATGGTCACCGCGAAAGCACGGTTTATTGCCATAGATTGAGCAGGGCCGGCATTCGAGATCTATCTGCACTATGCGCTGCTCGGATCTGCCCAATGGACCAAATCCGGCATAAGGATGCGTGGGGCCCCAAATACTCACCACAGGCACACCATACAGGGCAGCCAGATGCATATTAAAAGAGTCCATCGCAACGAAGGCGTCTAATGTTTTGATGATATAGATTTCATCTTCCAGACGCGTATTGTCCGGAATGATATCGACCAGTGAATTGTTATAAAACAATGACTTGAAATGACGGCGCTCATCGTATGAGCCAAAAATCAGGCATTTAATGTTATTATTTGTCAATCGATCCACCAGTTCGGACATTTTTGACTCAGGCCATTGCTTGGTTTGGTGTTTGGCATAGGGAGCTATTCCGATAGTACGCCGATGACCTGTTCGCTTGCCGGCTGGTTGGTTGTATATTGGCAGAGTATCATCCGCCCACAGCACTTCTCCGGGCAGCGCATCCAGATACCGCTGTACGGTGTGCTTGAGTGGTTTTAGTACTTTGTTGTTTTGTCTGGTCAGTCTTCTTTTCTGACTTCTTTCCTTGTTGATGCGCGAAATGGTATATCCTTTAAACCGAAGAAATGTGCAGAGTACCCGGCTTCGGATGACATCGTGCAGATCTGCCACATGATCGAAGTCGTATTCTCTTGCCAGATGATCAGCCAGGATCTTCATCCCCACCAACCCTTTGTAATGTTTTTTGACATCTGCTCCGATAAATTCACACCGCTCAAGAGAGGAGAACAGAGGCTCAAAGTGCGGTCTCGAGCACACAATGAGCTTGGCATTCGTCTGTAATTGAAGCCAGCATTTTGCCGCTGCAGCCATAAGCGCCACATCGCCCATTGAAGAAAAGCGAATGGCAAGTACTTTCATTGGATTATTCTTTGGAGTGTTTTCTGTACAGCACGGGGTTGGTAGAAGGATCGTTGTACATTTTAACCGCTCTGTACATTTTTACTACGCGCCTGCCTTCAGCTATATCGGTGAGCAGTTGTTTGATGGCTGTCATCAGATCCGACTTCTGAGTGTAGAGAAGGGTCAGTTTCTTTTGGCAGAGATCTATATGCTCTTCAGAGACGTCCTCCCGCTGTACTTCGATCTCCATGTGATATATTTTAAGGCTCAGTATTGAGAGCCGGTCAAGTGCCCAGGCTATGCTCTCAGTATTGAGTTTAGCATCCGCACGCGGTTTTATAGAGTTGAAAAAATTGAAATAAAAGTCATCAATTAGTTCGACAATGTCGGTTCGCTGCTGATTTAATGCATCGATTCTTCTCTTTATCGACAATGCATGCTTGGGATCAATATCCGGATCTCGGATCAGGTCTTCAAGGTGCCATTGAAGGCTATCAATGGTGTTTTTTTTATAGAGATAGTATTCAAACGAACCTTCTTCATAAGGCACTACAATGTCCTGATCCACATCGTCTGCAATGTGATAGTCTTCGACACTTTGTTCGAAAATCTGGTATATAAAGTCAACGTCTGTCTGTATTGGCATTGGCAGTCAATCTGTTAGTTGTTCTACGGCATAGTGTATCCTCGCAATGGCCTCAATGAGGTCTTCTTCCGAGGCCGCGTAAGAAATGCGCACGCATGTGTCTGCGCCAAAAGCGTCTCCGGTCACCAGACTTACATGGGCATGATTGAGGAAATACATGCATAGGTCTTCCGCGGTATTTATCACCGTATTTTTAAATCGCTTGCCGAGCAGACCTGACACATCGGGAAATACATAAAAAGCCCCTTTGGGCACATTGACCTGGAATCCCGGTACTTTTTCCAGCAAGTCGAGTACAATGTCTCTTCTGCGCCGGAAAGCTTGTTTCATATAGCTTATTTCGGATGGATCTGCCTCAAGTGCTGTGATGGCAGCCCGTTGGCTGATGGTGCAGGTACCACTGGTATACTGGCCTTGATACTTATCGCACGCCTGAGCGATTTCTCTGGGTGCGCCGATGAATCCTATTCGCCAGCCCGTCATAGCAAATCCCTTGGAGAGGCCGTTGACAGTAATGACGCGATCGCGGATCCCTTCAAAACCGGCCAGACTTACGTGCTTTTCGTCAAAAATGATGTGTTCATAGATTTCGTCAGAGATGGCATAGACATGAGTGTTCTTTCGAAGGATGTCAGCGATGATCTGCAGCTCCGCGTAGGTGAATACAGACCCCGTAGGATTGCATGGAGAGCTGAAGAGCAGGAGTTTTGTTTTGGGAGTGATGGCGCGTTCCAGTTGTTCACGGGTGGGCTTGTAGTCTTGGTCCACACCGGCCGGCACAATCACGGGCACACCTCCGGACAGCTGAACCATTGCTGTGTAGGACACCCAATAGGGAGCCAATATGACCACTTCATCCCCGGGATTCACCAGACACATGATTACATTGATCAGGCTCTGCTTGGCACCGGTGCTCACTACGATTTCGTCAGCCGAATAGATGAGTCCATTGTCGCGTTTAAATTTTTTGGAGATGGCCTCTCTTAGCTCCTGATACCCGGATACAGGCGAATAGTGTGAAAAATTATCGTCAATTGCGCGTTTGGCAGCCTCCTTTATAAATTCCGGTGTGTGGAAGTCAGGCTCGCCAAGGCTCAGATTTATGACCTGAATGCCCTTGGCCTTCAGCTCACGGCTCTTGCGTGCCATTGCCAAGGTTTGGCTCTCGTGTAGACTGAGGATACGGTCGGATAGGATCATACAACAGGATTATGCTAATGTCGGGGGTGCAAACATATTGTATCGCTTTAATTTTATTGCTACTACTTTTCAACGCCTTCGGAAGCAGCTATCTGAATAATGTCACATTCCCTTTGTAGTTCGTGATGACCGGTTCGTCTTCAGAATCCATTTGTACTGACAGGACGTAGAAATACGTGCCTTCTGCACAAGGCTGTCCGCTGTACTGGTCTGTGCCGTCCCATCCTCTTTCCGAAAATGCCAGAGCATCCGACTGATAGACCATTTGTCCCCACCGATTGTAGATGGTTATAGTGCCTCCCAACACATCCGACCATCGGATCGGAAGCAGGATGTCATTTTGACCATCTCCGTTGGGAGTAAATACATTTGGCATCTTGATATCCGGGCATGGCGGGAGGCAAATGTCTGAAGAGAAACGACTTTCTTTCATCGGCATCTGGGGATCCGCTGGATTCACCGTGACCACACTTACAGCATAGCAGCCTGCAAGAGACATATTTTCAAGGATAAACGGAAGTTCTGTAATGCCGCTGACCGACGGTGACTCCGGATATGGGTCTGAACTTTTTCTTTTGTAATACAGATTGTAGTGAATGACGGTCAGATCTGCAGGACAGCTTCCGGTATCTGTGAGGTTAAAGCTAAACGACAAAAATTTATCCTCACATCTGTACTCATACATCACTTCAGGTGGGCAGGGCAGGGCGGTATCTGCCGGTGTCGAGCACACCTTCTGAGACCGGTTGGAGAGCCCCCCTGGCATATTAGCCCCTGAGAATGATCCGATGGTTTTGATGTAGTAGCAGTAGGTTTCGCCATTTTGCAGACCCGTATCAAGGAAGGTTGCCCCCGTGGTAAAACCGATTGAATCAAATGTCGGTGCCCCCGGCAGACGGCGGTACACCACCATCGTATCATTTTGCCACGGACCATCATATAGGTATGAGAGCCGGAGGGCTCTGTTTGATGGGGTCAGTTGCAGAAAAGGCTGTGTAGCAGGATAGGCTCTCGCTACAACAGATTGCGCATTACCGGCGAGAAAATCAACGCGATATCTGTAGATCTCGGCCTCCGTGTTGAGCATTGAATCTGTATAAGCCGTATCCGCTATAGAATTAAAACCTGCAATCACCTGAAAATTCGTTCCCTCGATGCTGGTAGCCCTCAGAAGTTGGTATCCGTATGGCGGAGGATAAAGGGTGCTGTCCATGTCCAGTGGGCGAATCCACTGTACATTGATTTTCCCGCTTGTAGTGGAGGTCTCCTCCACATCTGCCAGTGTCATCACAGGTGCAGTACGCGCCACTTCACTACAGGTCTCATCAGAGACGACGCTTTCTGCACCGTTTTCAAATTCGGCAACGATTCGGTAGCAATATTTAACTCCCACTTTGGGTATGACAGAGTCTGTAAAACCCGTAGAGAAACCTCCCTCCGCGTGTCCTATCAGGGTAAATCCGGCTGATTCGGGAATACCGGTTTCACAAGAGTCAGGCACAAAACCAGAAGAACCTTCTCTGCGATATATTAAAAATCGTCTAACCTCATCTGCGCATAGATAGGGGGACCATGTCAGTTCGATCTTTTGCACCGACCCGATGGCCTGGAGATTCAAAGGGGGAGGACCTATCACCAGTATTTCGGTGGTCATATAGCTCGACAGGGGATTTTCAAATGGATTGGCTGGCTGGTCTACCGCTCTGAAAAAGACTTGATACCTCTGCGGACGAACATGATTGCATGCAGTTGTCCATTGAAAAGTTCTGGTTACAGAGCCTGTATTGACAGGAGCTCCTTGCAGCACGGCAGAGGGAGGCAGTAAAAAGGGCCCTCCGGTAGCGGTAAGTGTCACATTTCGATTGTCAGGGTCAATGGCCGTAACAGGAAAGGTTAGAGTTTGCCCGGCAATCACACAGAAAGGCCCCACTGGAGGTATCACAGGAGGCTGATTGGAACATGTGCCTACGGTAATTTGCAGATCTCGGGTCACCATGCCAATCAGAGCGTATTGGCCTGATGGTGTTTTACGAAATTCAGAGATGAGAATAGCAAAATTGTATTGACCCAGGTTTTTAGGAAGATTCCATTCAAAATCGCCGGTCACAGGGTCAATGCTCACAGGGTCTTGTACCAGATTGGGGGCGTAGGTGGTCTGAAATTCTACCCCACCGGAACCTCTGCAATTGACCAGTGTGTAGGCTACAGAATCCCCGTCAATATCAAATACTCCCGGATTGTGAATAAAGGGTTGATTCAAACATGCATCATCTATAGGAGGATTAAGGAGTGAGACCGAATTGTTTGGCCCTAGTATTGGATTGATGATCAATGTGGTCTGTATGTAAAACGGCACTGAAATGCTTCCTGGAATATTGCTTACACCTCCATTTCTGTTTGGGTCTTCCATGCTGATTACATATATACCCGCTGAAGGATATGTATGTGTACCGCGATAGATATTCATTTTTACATCGTTGGCATTGACCAGGCTGACTCCCATTCCCACACTTGGACCACAGGCCAGATTTGTGGGGCCATTGATTCGATTGAGCACTGCAGTGGTATTGTCCCCCCAGGAGACAGTCAGGCTACATCGGTCAGCTGCAGTGCTTGATTCCTTTGTGTATGTGGTGATGGTGATTTCATACGTAAGACCTGACAAATGTCTGTATGTGATCTCCCCGGCGCGATTGTGTGTGGCTTTCACAAGCGCGCTCGTAAACAGAAAACACGCAATATATTTTAACATCTGTCTTCTTTAATGCTACTAAAATAAATAATACAGACCGAGTAATGTTTTAATTTTTTATGTATTGCTGGTTCATCTGTGGCCAAAAGAGAAAAAAGAAGGTCTAATTCAATCGGATTTGATTCAGAGAGCGCTCCTTGTGAGTTAACTACAGG
Organism: Thermaurantimonas sp.; assembly: GCA_046295455.1. Taxonomy (GTDB): domain Bacteria; phylum Bacteroidota; class Bacteroidia; order Flavobacteriales; family Schleiferiaceae; genus Thermaurantimonas. The sequence goes on from JBKBNI010000007.1 coordinate 11,859, forward strand.
GTATAGTTGACTATTAAATTGTAATTAGACATCATCACCCTGTTGAATACATACTTTAGCTCATCGTAGGTCTCACCGGCAAGGCCTTTGTAAACGTAAAGCGCCTGAAGGCTGAGTCCTTTGAAATATCCGTCAAAGGAATAATTAAAAAAGAGGTTTAACTGATTGTAGGAGGGCAATCCATATTTGTTTTGTCTGAAATTCAATACGTCAGGTGTTTGAAAGTATCCTACGGCGGCTCCTGTACGCATTCTTTGATGGATCTGCAATTCACTTTTGACGGTGAAGGCGTGGGTATTGGCAGTGCCCTCGTTTCTCTCGCGGGCCATAAAGGTGTAAAATGGCTCGATTCCCCATTCTCGGGGAAATACAAACCGGTCCTGGTCAAAGATGTGGGTGTAGTTGAATGTGACTTGCAGTCTGTCAGCCCAAAGACCTATTCTTGAACTGATAAAACCCGACTGGTGATTAGGAAGGGTAAAGGCCTTCGACGGATTGGAATTTCCACCATTTCCGCTGCCGGTATAATACCCATACTGGACGCCGGATATGATGCCTGAATGGGTGCTGCAAATCGGTTGTAAGAAATCAATCTGTGTGAAGTGGAGGTTAAAAACATTGTCTGTATGGTAATACCAATAATTGATCTTCAATTGATCAATGGGTTTAAGAAGAATGTTTCCAATCAATACAAAGTCACTTTTGATTGAATTTTTGTATCCGGAGGGAGTACCATCGGGATTTACACCTACGGGATATACTCCCATGCTTTTTCCCACTGTAAACCAGTTTACCGAAGATCTTGGACTCATGCCATAGATCAATCCGGCTCTGACCTCGTACCATCGGGACTCCCTGATATCAATCCAAAGCCCGTCCTGGAGAGAGGGTCGCATGCGTCCATCCTGAGGATTTATAAAGGGTGTAAGCAGATTCTGACGGCCAAGTGTAAGGGATGTTTTGCGGAACCTGTATTTTACAAACAGACTTTCCAGTCGCTCCAGATTGTTGCGGTTGTAAGGGTCTTGCATATCAAAGTTTCCCAATTCGTATCGGCTGCGTCCTTTCCCGAGAGAATCGATAGCACCGAGATCATTTGACAGAACATTGAACAGAAAGAAACCGCTGAAGCCGACGCTTATGCCTTTAAATTCAGGGGTCTGATATCCAATGCCTGCCCCAATCGCCAGGGAGTAATAATCTGTAAGCTGGCCATAGTTGTCAGTAGCCATGAAGTAGTTGCGCATGTGGCCGGTCACCTTGCCTTTTTTGAGAAAATCCTGAAGGGTGGGCCGTATTGTGTCCGGCACACCTCCTCTCAGCGGCATAATCCAAGCGTGTACAGTAACAGCCAGTACTGTCAGTATCCTCCTCATTCGCAGAAAAAGTTGAGAAGTTCAGGTGAATTGGTAGTCTACTCCATGCACCTGGGTGAGTAGCTCGGCGGGAGCATCCAGTGCTATGGCATTGCCTTTTGGAGTAGGAGTGACCGGCGAGTTGGCCTTCAGGTACTCCCGGATCATTTGATGAAGAGTGAAGTCTAAGTTTCTTGGATTCCTAACCCCTGACAGGCGGCAAAGGACGTCCTGCGGGTCTCCTTCGCGCTCGCATGCGGCTATGGAATAGGTCTTTTCCGGATCTATCGGCTTACCCCCAACGGTGAGCTCCTCAACACGACTGCCAAAGGGTGCAAACGCCCGGAATCTGACCTTCATACCGTCAAATTTTACAACCCAGCCTCCGAATCTCTCCTTTGCTCTATCGGCAAATACATTGTGCAGTTCTTTTTCAATCCAGTTTTGCAGCTGCCAGCCGGTCACGGTGCCTGTGCGCACCACGCTATCTACTGGCAGCATATCATAGAGATATGCACTTGTGATGGGCACGTGTCCGGTGTGGTCTCTTTGTACACGGGGAGGACAGAATCTGAATCCATTGGACAGTACAATATCTGTATCCGGCATTTTCCATCGCATGGCATCGAGGATCATGGTATCAATGGTATTTTCAATCACAAAATACCTATACAGGGGTAGGGTGCTGTAGCCTATTATATTTTTCAGATCGTCCAGAAAAGGTCTTTCACTTTCGTCTATTATGCGCTGAACCTCTCGGTCAGCCTTAATTTTGTGGGTGTAGACTTCTTCAAGTTTGTAGATCTCGTCCACGATTTGGCCATTTTCGACGATCAACTGGAGCCTTCCGACGAAAGAACCGAAGGCTCCGGGCTCCACTACCTTGGAATACTTGCATATAATCGGCTTGCGAACCCGCTCATGGGTGTCGCCTCCAAATATTATATTTACTCCTTCACATGCCGGCTGGTTGGCCAGATGAATCTGCTGCGACAGTCCCAAATGCGCCAGAATAATGATATAGGCACATTTTTCCTGCTCTCTTAGTACTCTGACGTAGTGAGCCAGGTTCTCTTCCGGATCGGTATACATGATTCCCCGACTGTAAGCCGGCGACTGGCGTTTTGGTACCAATGGGTCGGTATATCCCAAAAAGCCGATTTTGATACCGGCTACGTGCCAGATGTAATAGGGTTGAAAGATCAATTCACCCCTGCGTCCATCACCAAGGTCATGGTACATGTTGGCACATACCTTGGGAGCATTGAGCGAACCCATTAGGTCCTGCATGGCTTCCTTGTAATAGACTACTTCCCAATTTCCGGGCAGGAAGAGATCGTACTTCAGAGCGTTTAATATTGGTACGAGTGCTTTGCCGGTGGTTTTGACCGATAGCTCGCTGCCTTGAAACATGTCTCCCGTATCTACGATAAAGGTGTTGCTGTATCGCTTTCGCTCTTGCTTAAACAAGGTGGCCAATTGGGCATAACTGCCGCATTGCCTGAAAACGGCCTGATTGTTTTCCCAGAAAAGTTCATCATGAGGCAGCACCTGGCAGTGTACGTCTGTGGTTTGTAATATGTTGATAATTGTTTTTTTTGATTGTGCATTTCCACCGTTTTCGAGAAGTTCAGTAGGTGAGCCTTCGCCATCAGAGGCCAGCAGGGTGTTGTACAGTCCACTTCCTAAACCTATTCCCGCAAGGCCCAATTTTTTTAGAAAACTCCTCCTTTTGCTTTTATCGGTATACATTCTCTAAACAGTTAGATGATTGTTTTTGCAACAATATGTCTTATGGTTCAATATTCCTGTGATTTAGGCTACACAAAGATTGCAATGGATATTGTATACGAAAAAAGTGTGCTCTTGCAGGTGAGAGCATCCCTATCGGTTATCTAGCATCATACACAATTTGGCCATTTTTAATTGTCATCAGAACTTTTGTCTTCAGAATTTGCTCCGGTGGACATGTTAGCCAGTTTTGATCCAAGACGGTCAGATCTGCATAAAGACCTGGTTTCAGGTCACCCCGCTTAGATTCCAGAAACATTGCATAGGCAGCCCAATGCGTCATACCCTTCAAGGCGTCCAGACGGCTGATGGACTGCTCAGCCATAAAACCCTTATCAGGCAGATTTTCTTGATTTTTTCTAAAAGTTGCCGCATAAAAAGTGTAAACAGGAGAAATAGCCTCCACGGGAAAATCCGTACCCAATGCGATCATGCCGGCCGCTTCCAGCAGACTCCGGTAGGCGTAGGCAGTGCGAATCCGGTCGCCCAATCTTCGGGGCGCCCACATCATATCACTGGTAGCATGAGTTGGTTGTACAGATGGAATTATGTTAGGATTCTTGAAATATGGTAAATCCTGAGGATCAACAACCTGGCAATGTTCGATCCGCCATCGCAGGTCGCGATCTTCATATCCTGACAATAACTGGTCGTATAATTTAAGTATCAATCTGTTGGCACTGTCACCAATGGCGTGGGTTGCGACCTGCAGCCCATAGGACTTCAACTTGTCAAACTTTGAAAGGAAATATTCCGGCTCTCTGAGCAACAGGCCGTATCGGTCGGGTCTGTCTGAGTAGGGTCTAAGCAGGCAAGCCCCATAGGAACCCAGAGCTCCATCGCTGTAAAATTTGATTCCCCGCACGGTAAAATCACCTTCTTCGACAGGGCCATTGACCAGAAGAGACTCAAAGGTGATATCATCGTCTGAACCTAATGCGTACAGACCAATGCGGAGTTGTCCGGATCGGTATAACCTTCGCAGCCCTTCAATGATCTCCCACGACAGGCCTGCATCTGTCAGAGAAGTAATACCGGATGCAAAAAGCTGCTTCTCAGCCTCTTGTAAATATGGAAGTAACTCGTCCACGGAAGGCGTCGGAGGTGCAGCTAGTGCCATAGCTTTGTCCACAAGTACACCTGTGAATCGCCCGTCCCTATATTCTAGACTTCCACCGGAAATTTTTTCCTTACCGCTTATTCCGTGAAGACTTGCAGCTTTAGAGTTGATCCACAAGGCATGCCCGTCGATTCGGGTGAGATACACCGGAATGTCGGGAAAGGCTGTATCCAGATATTCCGGCAGGGGCATTTGTCCGTCCTCCCATAGATTCTGATCCCAGCCCCTGCCGGCCAGCCACCTTCCTGGATTTGTTTTATAAAAAGTCTTTAAACGTTCGACGACTTCCTCAGGAGAGCTACAGCCTCTCAGGTCTGCCGAGGTCATGTTGAGAGCTAATCCGTAGAAGTGTGCGTGTGCATCGATCAGTCCAGGTATCACAGTTGCATTTTTCAAATCAATAGATTGATCGGTATTCCAAACCTTTATCAGATCGTTATAAAATCCTATTGCGGCAATGGTATCCTCTGCCAGAAGTATGCAGTCGCCTGCCAGCTGGCCTTCTGCCCCTATCAGCTGGGCGTTGATGAATACAAGGTCAGCATGCATTTTTCTTTTACAAGACATTAAAATTGTAAGCATTAATAAGACTGCTAATGCTTTGGGCAGCGCATTACCAAAAAAAAGTATCTTATTGTCTGACAAAGTTTGCATAGATTTTATTGGTATAATTTTATTAAAACCGCAAAATAAATAGTTGTCCGAAATACCAATGCCTTTAGCCGAGGATTTGATTCTGATGTCAGATTGCTGTGCTTATCCTCAATTCACAGAAGTGCATTATAATTGCTACGCAATAATAATGAGATGAAAATTTCAAAATCAGCGATCCTCTTTTTTACTTTCTTTTTTACTGGCCAGGTCCAAGTCGCCAGAGCCGTAGAAGGCATGTGGCTGCCTATGCTTCTTGCTCAACTCAACGAAGGCGAAATGAAAACCCTCGGCATGCGAATCAGTGCCCAGGATATCTACAGTGTCAATCAAGCTTCGCTTAAAGATGCCATCGTACAATTCGGAGGGGGGTGTACAGGTGAAATTATTTCGGCCCAAGGTCTGCTACTCACCAATCATCACTGCGGGTACGGACAGATCCAATACCACAGCTCTGTGGATCGGGATCTGCTCAAAAATGGATTTTGGGCCATGTCTCAGGCAGAGGAACTAAAAAACCCGGGACTCACTGCCATGTTTGTCCGCTACATGGAAGATGTTACAAACGAAATACTGAAAGGGACGCTCCAAATGACAGGGGCCGATCGTCAAAAAAAATTGCAGGAAAATATTCAGGCGCTTATTCTCCGGAAGAAGGCTCAGGAGGGATTTGACTACATCGTTCGACCATTTTACCACGGAAACCAGTATGTACTTTTTGCTACAGAAACTTACAGGGATGTACGGCTTGTAGGGGCACCCCCTTCTGCCATTGGAAAGTTTGGGGCTGACACCGACAATTGGGTATGGCCGCGCCATACAGGCGATTTTGCGCTTTTTCGCGTTTATGCCGGAGCCGACAATACGCCCAATGAAATTTCTGACCAAAACAAGCCACTGGTGCCGCGTTCTTTCTTAAAAATTTATCTCGGTGGCGTACAGCCTGGCGATTTTACGATGGTATTCGGATTTCCGGGACGCACCAATCAATATCTCCCTTCTAACGAGGTACACAACATTGTAAATGTATATAATCCTGTAAAAATTCAAATACGCGATACGCTGCTCGCACTGCTGGATCGCCGTATGCGCACAAGCGACGAGGTCCGCATAAAGTATGCTGCCAAATATGCCCGAATTGCAAATGCCTGGAAAAAATGGATCGGAGAGACAGAAGGTGTCAACGAAACAAAGGGAGTAGAGCGCAAAATGCGTTTTGAAAAAGAGTTTGAAAAAGCTTTGGCAGAAAATCCAGACCTGTATGCCCGGTATTCATCCACTCTCCCGGCTCTTAAAAAAGCTTACGACGATTTGGTTCCTTACCAGCTGGCGAGAGATTATTACATCGAAACAGCCATTCAAGGGGTCGAGCTGATGAACTTCGCCCGAAATTTTATAAGCCTCTTTCAACTTCCGGATACCGAGCGTACCCGTCAGGTTATGGAAAACAGAGACAAGCTACTGGCGACCATCCGGGGATTTGTAAAAGATTACGACAGGGATGCAGACGGAGAGGCTTTCGAACTTCTGATGCACATGTATGTCAATGCAAGCCACCAACTTCCACCCGCACCCGCATTGATGCAATACCAGACCGCCCTTAATCGAGATCGGTCCAAGGTAAGACGCAAGGTATATGACCAATCCTATTTACACACATTGATCGCACAAGCCGAAACATTTGGTGAGAGGGAGTGGGCTACTGCACTTCGCCGTCTTTATAAAGACCCGCTCTATCGCCTTTCTGCCGACATGTTTAATTATTTTCTCAATCAAATCAATAGACCCTATGACAGTCTGAACCTTATCTCCGGTGATTTACAAGCTGAATACATGAAAGCACTTATGGAGGCTTTGCCGGACCGGAGATTTTATCCCGATGCCAATGGTACACTGCGCGTGAGCTACGGCCAGGTAGAAGGGATGATGCCTCGCGATGGGATTTGGTATTATCATCAGACCTATGCCGAAGGCGTTAAACAAAAACATAAACCCGGCGATTACGAATTTGACCTGCCGGAGCGATTTCTGAGGTTGTATGAAACCCGAACCTTTGGGAGATATGCCGATCGTGATGGACGACTACCTGTATGCTTCATTGCAAGTAATCATACTACCGGAGGCAATTCTGGGAGTCCGGCACTCAATGCGGATGGCTACCTCATTGGGCTAAATTTCGATCGCCTTTGGGAGGGTACAATGAGTGATATCAATTATGATATTACCCGATGCCGAAATATCATGGTCGATGTGCGCTACATTCTTTGGGTTATTGATATCTATGCAGGTGCAGGATATCTCTTAGATGAAATGAGTATAATCTAAGTGCAGAGAAGGTAATGTGAATCAAACCAGGATGTAAGAATCACAACATTCCCGATGTTTCACAATGCTGCTTCAATCTGAGCCTAGCGCTCTAAAACTCAAAGATCAAACCAATAGAAGGCAAAGCAGGACCTGTGGAACTGGTAGGGATCAGCCGGGTCAAATAGCGTGTCGGGTCATTTGGATTCACTACGGGTTGCCCGTTTTCGTCGCGTACAGCATCGAAGAGAGGTGCCCCCTGAGGCGCAAGACCTAAGGCATTCTGTATGTCAAAATAAACATTCAGATTATACCGGTTAAAAAACCATTTCTTGTCTATGCGGGCATTTAACCGGTGAAAACCTTCCACCCTCTGAGAATTGATCTGCGAAAAATCAGGGAATCCAAAAGAATTGTTCTGAAAATTGACAATAAACCCGGATTTAACCGTATCAATGGGCGTGAAGGGAGCACCGCCCAGATATTGGTACTGGAATCCAAATTCCCAGTTACGACCAAATTTTTTCCCAAAAGTTACGGTAGCAAAAAATCGATTGTCCCAAGCCGATGGAAGATACACTCCGTTTTTATCCTGAAATTCGCTACGCACTGCAGTAATGGCAAGAATTCCAAAGAAACCCTTGTATAACTTCTGCTGGTAGCTGAGTTCGACCCCATAGGCTCGTCCCTGATTGTTGAATACTGCCGGAGCATTGCCGATGACCCCGAAGTCGCTGCCCAGATTTGCCAGCGATATACTGTCGCGTAGCAAAAACGGGTAGTTGTAGTAGTGCTTGTAGAACCCTTCCAGGGCCACTTTAGCCGTAGTCATTGGAAACCAAGATATACCGGTGATGTAGTGATCAGCTCGGATGTAACGTGCCTCTGTGTTGACCAATTTGTTGGAATTGTCACGAAAACCAAGAGTGGGGAAGGGAGGAAGCTGGTAGTAAATCCCCCAGTTGGCATTTAGTGCCCAGCGATCAGTGAGGTTATAGGCCAAAGAAATTCTTGGAGAAAGTTGGTTTGCCGGGTTGCCCATGTGGTCGTTGAAATTTAGCCCCTCTGCCCGTACGCCGGCGGAGTAGTCAAGTCTGCCTTTCATCAGATTGCCGGATACCTGAGCAAATAGTCCATATTTGTACCTTACCAACTCAGAGGCATAGTCCAGTACAAATCCGTTGGCAAAGCGCCGGTCGATGGTGGTGGTGGAGTATTTAACCTGTTCGAAAAGTCCGCCGGTAGTCACTTTCAATCTGCCAAATCGAGCGACGTTTTCAACCCGGAGCTTATTTTCGATTTCTCTGCTGGTGTAGTCGAGCAGTTTTTCCAGATTTTCGTTGTTGTCCGGATATTTGAAGGATTCGTTGTTGAGCATAAAACGGCTCAGTACCACATTGGTAAAGGAATTTTTTCCAAAATACGTGTAGCGTGCGCCAATGGAATAATTCCATTGGTTAAAGACAGGAAGATAAGACAGGATGTAGCGCTGCTCCTCAGTGCTGTTGGCATTGGGATTGAGCGGGGCATAGTCGATTGCTCCTAATCCAAGTAGTACCAGTTGGCTCTTCTCGGTGAGTTTTGTACGTGTTTTAAACTGAAAATCATTGTATGTAGGTAAGAAGGGTAATTCCAGGAGCGAAAACAAAAATTGCAGGTATGATCTTCTCGCTGAAGCTACAAAGGTGGTGTTACGGGTCAGCGGGCCATCTACGGTCAGACCGGCTTCTGAGGCACCAACCTGGAATACATATCTCAGATTCTCCTCATTTCCCTCTTTTAGTTTAATATCCATGACAGACGAAAGGGCGTTGCTTCGCTCTACGGGGAATGCTCCCGTGTAGAAATCTACTTCGCGTATGGTCTGCACATTGATCAATCCCACCGGTCCTCCGCTGCTGCCTTGGGTGCCAAAGTGGTTGATCGAGGGGATCTCAATGCCGTCGAGATAAAAGCGATTTTCGTTGGGAGCACCGCCTCGAATGATAATATCGTTTCGGAAGTTTGGAGTGCTTGCTACTCCCGGCAGCGACTGGATGACCCGGGAAATATCTTGATTGGCTCCGGGATTTCGTTGTATTTCATTGATTCCAATGGTATTGAGCGATACAGGGCTCTCTTGCGACCGGTTAAAGTTGTTTTGAGCCGTGACAGTCACTTCACCTATCTGAGCGGTATTCTCCCGAAGTTTAAAATTGACAACCGCAGGCCGTGCTGCGCTGACCTGGACTTCAAATTCCGTTTTACTTAGATAGCCGATGTAGGATGCTTCGATGTTGTACAGACCGGGGGGTATTCCGCTGATTTCATATAAGCCATTTTCATTGGTTGTGGCTCCTTTGCTGATACCCTTGATGACCACGTTGGCGAAAGGAAGTGGCTCATTGGTGATTGCATCAGAGACCCTACCTCTGACGATTCCATTTTGACCCTTCAGAAAACCTGCTGACAAAATGATTGTTACAAGATATGTAATTTTTCTCATGGTTTTAAATCATACAATCTCATTTACTATAAATTTGTAATATTGTTCAAATAATTTTATTATAAAATAATAAAATATGACAAAATATGACCTGATAAAAGAGCTTTTAGAAAAGGTGGATGAGTTTTGGAATGACTCAACCCGCGTGGATAAGCGCTTTGAAACCTTTTGCGCATATCTTTCATCAGGCGTAAAAACACAGTCGGAGCACATCAATTATTTAAACACGATGTGGAGCAAGAGTGATTCCCTAGGATATTTACTGGGTAAGATGTGCAGATATGGAAGATTTTACAACCGCGAATTATTTAAACACACAGCATTTTCTACTCCCGAAGAGTTTGGTCTGGCCGCCAGTCTGTTACATGGTAAAACCCCGAAAAAGTCTGAATTGCTGAACAGAGAAGTGATCGAACTGCCTACTGGAATGGCTATTTTAAAAAGACTTGTGGCCAAAGGAATTCTGATGGAAATACATGATTCTGACGACAAAAGAGCCCTTCGCATAGGGCTCACACCATTTGGCAGGCAGAAGGTTCTGGAAGCTTTCGAGGTTCTCGCGCCACTCAATCATGTGCTGGCCGGTTCATTAGACCAAAAGGAAATTGATATACTGGTAGATATTCTTCAAAAACTTGACCTATACCACCATGACAATCATGGATACCTACGTGAAAAACTTACAGCTGTATATGAGAAAGACCAATCGACCTGAGGTTATACAAGACGACACCATCGTAGAGATCTCCTATGAGCTCAGAGAAGGAGGACCCCAAGGCCCGTTGCTTGAGATTATGAGTGAAAACTGGCCGCTTAAATTCTATTTTGGGGCCGGTACGATGCTTTCCGGTTTCGAAAACTGCCTCCGAGGCTTGAGAGAGGGGGATCGGTTTTCGTTTACCCTCCCGGCGGAAGAGGCGTACGGTCAGATCAGATCAGATCTGATCAAAGAAATTAATCTCAGTGAACTTCCTGATTCTGAATACTTCCCAAATCGAGTTTTTGAAATCGGAGATTACGTCCACTTTCAATTTGGCACATCCGATCAGCCGCTGACAGGAGTAGTGACCGTGGTGCTGCCAAATTCGATAGTAGTGGATTTCAATCACTCCATGGCAGGCAGAGACTTGCACTTTACAGGTCGGGTTTTGTTTATTCGCACTCCCACGGCTGACGAAGCCGTCCAAAAGAGATACATAGAGCCCAACGGTGTGCGTAGCAACAGCCGCCTGACCGACGGCAGTGACTTATATTTATTTGATTAAACCATAAAAACCTAAAAGACATGTTAGCTAAAAATCTCCAAAATCTATTTAATGCACAAATAGAAATAGAAAATACTGCCTCCTCCGAATACCTACACTTAGCTATCTGGTGTGCTTCCAATGGCTTCGACGGATCGGCTAAGTTCTTTTTTAAGCAAAGTGAGGAAGAGCGAGGCCATATGCTCAAACTGATACACTATGCCCTTGAGCGTGAATGCACAGTCAGAGCAGGAGGCCCTGCTCCATCGAATTTGAAAATCGAAACCATTTTTGATATACTGCAGGCTTTTTATGACAATGAGAAAAAGGTGACAGCTTCTGTCCATAAACTGGTGGATGCGGCCACGGAGGAGAGAGACTACAATGCAGTTCAGTTTCTGCAGTGGTATGTTCAGGAGCAACACGAAGAGGAAACACTTGCCAGAACTCTCATCGAAAGGGCACGATTAATTGGAAATGAGGGCTCGTACAGATATTTTATCGACAAAATGCTCGAAGATTCAGCCGGTAAATAGCCTTTGCATGGTGTGGTCATGATCAGATTCTCTTATATTTCTGATAAAGCCCTACATTAAAATTAAAGCCGATGAGCAGAGAGAGTCGTCCGGTCTGCCAGGTATCCACGCCGTAGGCGACCCTCATTTTGAATACCTTAAAAATATTCTCGAAACCGAGGAAAGGTTCGATAAAAATTTTATCCGATTCCGTGGAGAGAATGTTGAGACCGGCCACCGTATGAATATTGAGGCGGCTAAAACCTTTGAAACTGTTGAAGAGAGAGCCACCAAACTTGTGGATAAAGTGAAATTCGATGAAGTGATCATCCGTGCTGAAATCGTAGTACCTCAACGTATGGAACTGACGGATATCGCTCCATCGATCGGAAGTCGGCTGGAGAAAAAGTGTTTGGATCCCATTAAAATGTTTAAAATCAATAAACTGAATGGCATATTTATTAAAAAACCATCCATATTGGACATCCAAGGTGCTGACTCCGAAGCGTGAAATTCTCCTTTTCAGCTGAAGACCAAGAGTGATTTGGTCAAATCGTATATCTGATCCCAGGAGGTTTAGACCTTTTCTGTAGTTTACAAAATACATAGGTCTTTCGGATGTGAGTGGTTTGCACCGAGTTTTATTTTTCAGGTATCTTCTTCCCGGCTGCCAGCTCAGGTCCATGTCTATGGTCAAACCTCTGTGAGGATCAAAACCGCTTGCCGAAATTACAGGAGGCTTGTCGGGATTGTTGGGCAGGTACTCACCCTCCTTCCAAAGAGGGCTTCGCGTCAATGCGTTGCTCAATGGATCGCGCAAGGAATATTCGGACAGAATTCGGATATCGAATGAATGGACCGAGATGCTGAATACACCTTTCAAAAAGGCTTTTTGATAGTAGCTTGCATAATTTTTATTCACAAAAAGGGAGTAAAACGAGTTGATAACAGGTAGGACAGGCTCATTTTCATTGATTTGGAATATGGAATTTCCCATCGTGATTTCACCTTTTCCGTTGTAGGGATGCAGAAAATTCCAGGTGATAAACTGCTGCCATCTCAGATTTTCCATCTTTTGAGAGGGTCGGACCTCCACACCGTAAGTAAACTTGCTTGGATCCGTTTTGATAATCCGGGCTTGAAGCCTGACATAAAAAGCTTCAACCGGATTAAAACCAAATCCTTTCCAAAACGGGGGTATAATCAGCAAGCTTCTGCCCCGGTACATCGGGATTTTTATTCCGGTGATTCCAAAGGTTTTTATTGGATGACGGACTGAATATTGTAGTAGAGAATCCTGTAGTTTTCCTGATAGTTTTTTTTCGTAATACAGGAGGTCATCCTGTCTTAATCTGATCTGTTCGGCAGAGAGATTATCCTCTGAGAAATCTGCTGAATCCTGAATTTCAATGGCAATAAATCTGTCTTTAAATATATAAGGCAGATGATCTACAGGCTCAATCCGAAAATCAATTACATGGCGTCCCGTGTAGTTCTGCACACTGTAATAAAAAGTATAGATGAAATGGACGGGTATGTAATTGTTGTTTTTTTGTTGAAATTGCACAGTGATGGTAAGGCTGTCAGCAAGATTGAGTTTGTTTTTGCTTTCAATTCGAATGTCCAGATGAGCAATTTGTTTGTTGCTCGAATCAATAACTACTGAACCGTTGAAAAAACTTCCGTAGATGTTTCGAGGAGAGATTTCAAATTTGTAAAATATTTCGCCTGAGCTTATGTGCTTTCCTGCGAAAAAATATTCATAATCCCGGTAGTTACTCCACTGAAATGGCGAAAAGTAAAAGTTCGCTTCGACAAAAGGGATTTGAAAAAAACTTTTGTAGGGATTGATGATGTAATTTGTGGCAGAGATAAGGGGGTAATTCTGTACTTTACCAAACTCAGAACTTTTGTAGATGTATTCCTGGCTCTTTTTTTGTCTTACTGACAGATACCCTTCAATCAACCTGCAATATACCAGACCTGTGTCCGAGATATTAGGCAGAAGAACACCACCTAAAAACGGGATTTTTTCGGGATAATTATCGATGAAAATTTCCGATGACTTAAAAAAAAGTGCATCGAAATCAGACACTTTCGCAGCCAATTGGTCTGCCTTGTTGAGCATCTCAAATAATACATCATGGGCATTCCGGGAATCTGAATTTACAAATTCCTGAGCACAAAGACTTAGGTGCACAAAACAGCAAAAAACAAACGTTAGAAACCAATGCACGCGGATATAAATTAATCAAACAAGAGCGCTACACTGTTGTACGTGATCGGATGGTAAGTGTCGCGGGCCTGGAGAAAAATTTCTTTGGCCCGATTTTTTTGATTTTGTTTGATCAATGCTTTGTAAAGCGGTATTAAGAATTTTCGTCTTCCGGTAGTGGTCATAAATTCGACCAGGGTTTTATCCGCCGGTGTGTAATTGGTTTCTATACACAGCAGTAGCCAAATCGCCAGAATTTCAGCATTTCGCGAGTTTGTAAAGTTGAATTCTCTGTCGAGAGTACGCACCATATCATAGTCTACTTTTCCTCTTAGATTTTGTAAAAAATAGATGTACTCATGTGCTGACCAGTTTTTGGTAATTGGTGGTCTCTTGGTAGTGATAAACGAAGCGCAGATTCCCTCGATCATTGAAAAACGTGTGGACGAAGGTTTGTACACAGTCTCCGGCAATCCGGGTTCGTAGATCCATCGTTCTATCTCGAGTTCTTCCCACTCCTTTTTTTTAAGGAGATTTTTTTGCAGAAAATTCAGAAAATCTTCAGTGGTAACGCTCTGAAATTTAAAAGTCTCAAAGTATTTTTTTAGAAAGTCATCAAAGGCTTTTCGACCGACTTTGCGCTCCACTGTACGCAGGAAGAAGTAGCCCTTTTCGTACGCGATGGGGCCGACGGCGATATCGGGATCTTTGCCTTCGAGCTTTGCTTTGAGCAAGGTCTCCTCTTCAGGCAGCGCATCAAGGGCTTCTTTTAGTCTAGAATACGAAAGCTGAGCAAGCATCTCCCGAAATTCCTGACCATAGAGCTGCTCCATAATCCGAAGTTCTATATACACGGTAAAACCTTCGTTCAGCCAGAAATCATTCCAGGTGGCATTGGTGACCAGATTGCCTGACCAGGAATGCGCTAGTTCGTGCGCTATGAGAGACACCAGCGATCGGTCGCCTGCGAGTATTGTGGGAGTGACAAATGTGAGGCGGGGATTTTCCATTCCCCCGAACGGGAATGATGGCGGTAACACCAGTAGGTCGTAGCGATCCCATAGGTAGGGGCCATACAAATTTTCGGCAGCCTGAATCATTCGCTCCACTTCTGTAAATTCAAAGAGCGCCGAATCCACCATTTCGGGCTCTGCATATATCCCGGCCCTTTCGCTGATGGCTCTAAATTCAAAATCACCAACCGCCAACGCCATCAGATACGAAGGTATGGGCTGTGTCATACTAAAGGAGTACACACCATCAGGTGACTTCTGCTGAGGATTGGAAGCACTCATCAGCGCCAGAGTGCCGGCGGGTACTTTTACACGGGCATTGTAAGTGAACCGGATGGAGGGTGAATCCATACACGGTAGCCATGATCTTGCAAGTATAGCCTGACTTTGAGTAAACAGGATAGGATATCGTCGTCCGGCAGTCTGGGATACTTCCAGCCACTGCAGGGCAGCCGGACGATCCAACGTCTCATAATCGATCACTATTTTCTGTACTCCCGGGTGCAACAATACTTTGATCCAGCCGCCCCGAATGCTGTCTTCCTCGTGTTCATCAAATGGGATCAGATGTCCGTCCTGATCTTTGATTGAGAGTATTCGAAGGCCGTTTTCGTCTAATATGAGCGTATCTTTTACATATTCAATATCCCATTGCGCACGGGCTTTTATTTTACGATGGTCGAAGTCGATTACAGCATCCCACTCCAGGTGGGTAAGCCGGGATCCAGATAAATCGGCGAAAGAGTGAGGATCATGTACTGAATTCATGTGAGTAAATTTATTTTTATCAGCGTTTATGCAGCTGTAGAGGTTACACAGCAGGGATAACAGGGCTGCACAAAGCTGCATCCGTCTCATCTGGGTAAAATTATATAATTTATAATAGAGGTTCTAAAAATACGTATCATCTTTAGGTGGCAATGGGAGGTTTTTGAGATAATCATTGTGAATTCCTAGAAACACCAACCTTAGCCATGACCCATGACCACCCTGCTATCATGAGGACCCCGCCGATGGGTGTAACCGGTCCGAGCATCCGGACGGACAGACCTGTAATGGCAGAGGTGCTCAGTATGTATATTGAAAATGAAAATAGAAATACTCCCGCTAAAGATAAGTACAGTCCTGTGCGAAAGATCGAAACAGCGTCATCAAGACGCTCGTACAATCCGAAGGCGACAAAGAGTACACCGTGCAATAGCTGATAAAAAACACCGGTTTTAAAACTTTCCAACGGCTGAGACGGGAGTCTATCCTTCAGGGCATGAGCCCCCAGGGCTCCCAATACGATGCCTGTGACCAGAAGTCCAAGGCCAATGAGAAGGAATCGGTTATTTTTCATTTTCACTCAGATATTGTAGGAACGATTGTTTGGAAAGGTCGAAGTCAAATACCGATATCAATGTCGAATAGTTGATTCGGTCTGTGGTGTATTCATAAGCCTCTTTGAGAAGCTGCAGACGCGTAAGATCGTAGGTTAGCAGTCGTGCAAGGATTAGAAGCTCTTGCGTAGTCGTTTGGTTTTTTTCGAAGTAATCTTTAATAGCCATCATCTTTTCGAACTCAAATTCTGCATTGGAGACCTTTTGGACAACTTGCTCAAAGGATGAACTGATTGATTCGTTGTAAGAGGTATTTTGGTTCCCTGCGGTATCTTCCGGGTTTGGTGCCGGGTTTAGCGGTCTCTCTGTTTGCAAAGGAGGTATTTCGGACGTATCACCGGCTGGAGGTAAAGGAGGAATAACAGCAGGGACATGGACCGCTATCGGGGATTCTTTCACGGGTTCTTTTGACTTTAAAAAGTCGGATAATCGGATCCGGGTTTTTTCATTTACAACTGTTACTGAATCCGGAACACCCGCCAGAATCCCACGGTAGAAGAGGGTGATTTTTCCGGTATTGCTCCTGTCAATGACATAATGATGAACATCCGTTGATTTTGGTAATTTCTTTTGAATGAGCGTGGAATCCCCTCTGAGGAGCACGAAGAATGTGTTTTGGTCCTTGTGGATGGGGGTGGAGACGGCTGTTTGCCAGCTGAGGGTATATACCACGGAGTCAATACCGAATGTAAATTCATGGCTCCCTGCGGATGTGATTACCAGCTGCTGACCTAAACTGACCAATGGAATAGAAACCATCAGGAGTTGGCCATACCTCAGTTTTCTCATCCTTATTTGGCAATATTTACGGCTCTGGTTTCCCTAATTACGGTGACTTTTACCTGACCGGGATAGGTCATTTCGTTCTGGATTCTTTGAGAGATCTCAAACGAAAGTTCCTGAGAGCGCAAATCGTTGATTTTTTCGCTTTCTACCATGATTCGAAGCTCCCGACCAGCCTGAATGGCATAGGCCTTTGTGACACCTTCATAGCTCATTGCAAGATTTTCCAAGTCTTTGAGTCTTTGGAGATAGCTCTCCATGACCTGACGGCGAGCCCCTGGCCGTGCACCTGAGATTGCATCGCACACCTGGATGATAGGCGAATAAATGGAAGTCATTTCAATCTCATCGTGGTGTGCCCCTATTGCATTGCATACATCAGGTTTTTCACCAAATTTTTCAGCCCATTGCATACCAAGCAAGGCGTGAGGCAGGTCGGTATCTTCCATCGGGACTTTTCCGATATCGTGAAGCAAGCCGGCGCGTTTGGCGATTTTGGGGTTGAGACCAAGTTCGGAGGCCATTACGGCAGACAGGTTGGCCACCTCACGTGAATGCTGCAACAGATTCTGTCCGTAAGAAGATCGATACTTCATACGACCAACGATTTTTACCAATTCAGGATGAAGTCCGTGAATACCTAGGTCTATGATGGTGCGCTTGCCGGTTTCGGCGATTTCATCCTCTATTTGCTTGGACACCTTGGCCACTACTTCTTCAATACGGGCCGGGTGAATGCGTCCGTCGGTCACGAGCCGGTGCAGTGATAGTCTGGCTATTTCCCTTCGTATCGGGTCGAAGCACGACAGAATGATGGCGTCAGGGGTGTCATCTACAATGATCTCTACTCCTGTAGCGGCTTCCAGAGCTCGGATATTTCGTCCTTCACGACCGATGATCCGGCCCTTTACTTCCTCATTGTCGATGGTAAATGCGGTGACGGCATTTTCTATAGCCGCCTCGGTACCGATTCGCTGGATGGTCTTGATGATGACTTTTCGCGCCTCCTGAGCTGCTGTCATTTTGGCCTCTTCCAGGGTATTCTGTATGTAGATCGCTGCCTGGCTCTTGGCTTCGTCTTTCAGGTTTTCGATGAGTTGGCTTTTGGCTTCCTCGACTGTGAGACCGCTGATGACCTGCAGCTGGTGTATCTGTGATTGTCTCAACTTCTCTACTTCTTGATTTTTGCGTTCCAGGGTTTCGGTCTGTCGGTCCAGAATCTCGAGTTTTCGGGAGAGTTCTTTTTCCTTGCGATTTATTTCTTCCAGCTGAGCATTGATGCGAGATTCTTTTTCTCGGATTTTCAATTCGATATCCTGAATTTTCTTTTCACGTGCCGATACGGATTTTTCATGTTGGTCTTTAAGCTCAAGAAATTTTTCCTTGGCCTGAAGGATTTTTTCTTTTTTCAGGGCTTCAGCTTCTTGTTCGGCCTGTCGCAGTATAGCGGAGCCTCTTTTGATCAGTCGTTTTTTAGCGATGCTGTGGCTGGCAAACCATCCTGCGGCCACGCCTGCAAGTAAGGATGTTACTGCAATTACAATTTCCATGTCGTTGTCAAAATAATTTAATAAAAAACCCGCACTGAATGAGATGTCTAAACCCCTTTAGACACGTTTAGGAGGCCGGAGTAGCTTCAAGTTTTCGCTGGAAACCAACGTTTCATCGATGACGGGCATCGATTGCGACCTGCTTTAGTCTCTCCAGGCAGATTTCCTTATTGGATTTGCTGTTGAGTTTAGCACATAGTTCTTCAGTGCGGGCAGTAGGTTTTTTAAAAAAAGAACGTTAGGCTGATGGAATGTCCTGGACACCTGATTCGAGCATGGAATATATTTCAGATAGCTGATATTCGAGTTTTTGGGTTTCTTCATGTTGTTTTTTCTCAGCTGTCAGAAGCTTATTAGCCAGTTGGAGGGCGCACATGGCTAAAAGATCCTGCTTGGATGCCACATCGTAGTTTCGTTCGAGTGTGGTGATATTATCCTCGATGATTTTCACCGCCTGGCGCACAATCTGTTCCTCTGCGCGTCGAATTTTCAGAGGATACCATCGACCAGCGATCTGAACTTTTATTTTTAAATAGTCTCCGGAGTGTATTTCCATAGATTTTTACTGCTCGATCAGGGCAAGACATTTATCAATTTCCCGCACCAATTCATTTATTTTTGATTTGGCCTGAATTGAAAAGAGTTTTTCGCCTCGGTCCAAATCGTTTTGAAGGTTGCTTTGTTGTTCGATGAGCTCGGCGTTCTGACTTTGAAGTTCGGTCAGGCGCTTTCTCAACCGAATGATCTCGGCATTCATCCGAATATTTTCTTCCTTAAGAGAATTGCAGAGGTTCGTAACTTCTATTACTTTGATTTTTAGTTTGTTAACCAAATTCTCCAGAGGATTCATATCCGGCTTTCACCTTCGTGACAAAGGTAGGCAGTGATGTGTTCACTTCAAAACAAATAAACCAATGATGCAATCAAATTGATTAGTTGAATGATATTCAATACAATAGGTTTTTATAACAATTTACTTTACCGGAATTAAAGCCCGCTTTAAAGCATGGAAGGCGACCTGATGTTTCCGGCCTGTGTCTTGTTGCCGGTCTATGCTCTGATCATTTTGTTGAGTTGGTCGGCGATTTTACGGTCATTTGACAATCGAGGCAGTTTGTTCTGTCCTCCGAGCTTGCCCATAGATTTCATGTAAAGATTGAAAGTATTTTTCGGAAGTATGCGCACCACGGCCGGTCTGAGAATTTTTCCTTCGATCAAATCCCGGTAATACACATTTTTTTGCTGTAGAGAGGTATCCAGTACTTCGGAAAACTTCTCGATATCTTCAGGTAATTCATCAAATTCGATCCACCACTCGTGATAGGGTAGCCCACCTTCTGGCGGGGTCACCTGGGGTGCTACGGTAAATTCATTGATCCTGCCTCCGTGTGCTTTCAGCGCCTGCTGTACGGCATATTCCACCTCACTTGCAATGACATGCTCGCCAAAGGACGAAATAAAGTGCTTTATCCTTCCGGTCACACGGATACGAGGCGGTTGGGTTGAGACAAATTCGATGGTGTCACCTATATTATAGCCCCATAGTCCGGCGTTGGTGTTTAATATCAAGACATAGTTGACTCCGGTTTTTACTTCTCCGATATGGTATCTGGGGGGATTGGGCTCAAAAAAAGCGTCAGCCGGGATAAATTCAAAAAAAATACCTCCGTCGAGTACCAAAAGCATGCCGCTGCTGTCTGGCTGGTCCTGATATGCGATAAAACCTTCGCTGGCAGGATAGAGTTCTAATGTGTCTATGGGCTTCCCAATCAACTTATCAAAAACTTTCTTGTAAGGTTCAAAAGACACACCGCCGATGACCAAAAGAGAGAAGTTCGGAAATACCTCTGACACACACGACTTTCCAGTATATTTGAGCAGCCGCTCGAAGTACATCTGAACCCAGGGAGGAATGCCGCTGATCAGTCGCATATCTTCCCTGGCGGTCTCCCGCACAATCGCATCGACCTTTTCTTCCCAGTCGTCGATGCAGTTGGTCTCCCAGGTGGGCATTCGGTTTTTTTGAAGGTATCCCGGCACATAATGCGCCACAATACCGGACAGCCGACCTGTTTTGATCCCTGCCGTTTCGGTCAGAATCGGACTTCCCTGTAAAAAGATCATCTTGCCGTCTACAAAGTCTGCATTGCCGCGATGGTGTATGTAGTGCAACAGCATGTTGCGGGTGGCGCTGATATGGTATTGAATGGATTCACGGCTGATGGGAATGTACTTAACCCCGGAGGTAGTGCCGGATGTTTTGGCAAAATAGAGAGGCTTCTCAGGCCAGAGTACATCCGTCTTGCCGGACTTGATGCACTCGATATAGGGTCTGAGACCTTCATAATCCCTGATGGGAATATTTTTCTTAAAATCGATGTAATCGCGGATCTGAGTGAAATTGTGGTCCTTTCCAAACTGCGTGTCCCTGGCTTTGCTGACCAACTTCAGCATCCACCTGAGTTGTGTTTCTTCAGGATGCGATGACCAGCGTCGGGTCGATCGGACGATGTGTGCTGCATACACTCGGGCGAGAAGGGATTTTAATGACATTTACTTACTCAAAAATTGATGAAGAGTTGAGGGTTCATCGGCTGACCTTTTTGCCATAACTCAAATGCAAATATGGGTCTGCTCTCTGCTTCGTTTGAGCTTTCTACAAATGAAATTACTTCTCCTGTTTGCACTGTCTGACCTTTGCGCTTCAGCGGAAAAGCCAGATTTCGATACACGGAGATGAGATCGTTGGCATGTTGGACGATGACTACATGATTCCAGGTGGGGCTGAATTCAGAAAATATGATCGTGCCGTCGAATACGGACTTGACTGCCTCCGAATTTCCGGTCACAATTTCCAGGTGGTAGCGCTGGTTTTCAGAATCAAATGCATTGATCACGGTGCCTTTTACGGGTCTGAAGAGCAGAAGGGCGGAAATAAACTGCTCTCTGCTGATTGGTTGGAGGTTATACATCTCTTCGAGTTCGATTTCATACCGAAGGATGCTGTCGTTTTTTCCGATGCTCAGGTCCACGGATCTGGTGGTCTCCTCGGATAGTTTACGGATATCAATGCTGTCAGAGAGGATGTCAATTTCGCCGTTGATGACTGCGCGGATGGTTTTCAGGTAGTGCTCGGTATATTGCATCTGTTTTTCGAGCGAATCTGCGGTGCGGGCATTTTGAATAGCCAGGCGCTTTAGTTCCGTACTGGAATATCCCGGAATCAACTCTTTCAAAGGTGTAAATGCTATAATAAAGGTCGTAGCGATCACCAACAGCAAACTTCCTCCCGCAACCAGTGTAAAAACAATGGGCTTGGTGAGCTTCACTGAAAGTCGTTCCTCAAAATTCTCGTCGTTGAGGATGACAAGTCTGTAGCGGTTTTTAAAGGATTTAGATAATCTACTTCGAAGCGACATTGCGGCAAAATTATCTAAAAGTAATTGGAATATTACGAGGTGTTACGAATTTTACAATTTAAAGAGGTTTTTCAGCGATTCCGTTCGATAACTGGTCATTGATGGAACGCAAAATCTCAAGGTCGCTTTTGAGCGTGTATTTTGAATAATATTCCATTGCCATTTTATATTTTTTTTCTTCTTTAAATTCAATGATATATTCATTTAAGTCAATCATCGAATCCTGAATGTCTGAATATCCAATAAGAGATAACTTTCCGGACAGTATTTTTGCGATGATAGAAAATTTTAATCCAAATCTTTTGTATAGTGCAGGCAGATTTGATTTCAGGTAGAAAACATATAGTATTACGTCATTAATACGTTTTTGAAACGGAATTTTAACATACTTTAAATCTTCTGTTTTGTGTGATAAATTCACAATCGTATTCGAACCTACACACGTAAGTTCAGAGGGAATTTTATACAAAACAATGGTCTTCCACATCCGAAGTGATTCTACACATTTTATAATATATGAAAACGACAGGCAATCGCAGTCGAATATTAAATAATCCGGGCGGGATGACAATAGGGAAATACGAAATTTTGGGATAGATGTATCCAGGTCTTCTTTCGTGAAAAGAAACGTGGAAGCCAGCTGTAAATTTTCAAATCCGGACGGATGGTCCCTTCCTGTCACTATCCATGCTGAGCGTCCATACCTGGATACAGGCGGATAGATGAGTTTGAGCGCTCTTAGAACAGACCGAAACACTACCACCCAAACCATCGAGCTGACAACTCCTAATACCAATATGGCTCGGGAGAATCTCCATTGCTCCGGACTTAGACCGTATATGACGAAGATCAACAGAAAGCCAAGGCCAAGGCCGCGAAGTGAATGTATGAGTTTTTGATTTTTTTTGTAACCGCCGGAGGCATAAATGCTCAGCACCAATATGATTGAATACAAGGGTAAAATCCCATAGACATACTCCGGTGGATATTCTCCACCGGAAATGAATCTGTGGTTTTTCTCCCAATAGTCATGAATATACCAATATCCGCCGTAGATTGCCAGGAGTTCGATCACCGGAATTCCTGTGGTTTGAACAAGTCTTTTAACTACTGAACCCAATGCAGTCACTGCAATCCCCAGGCTGATAAGTGTGTTATAAAAAAATGCATTTCCGCGGCCAAAATATTTAGCAGAAAAAATGGCCATTGCCTTGTAAAAAACATAGATATAATTCAATGACCCTTTACGAGTGCTCTCACCTTTAAAATGAATGATTGTGTCTTCGGCTATATAGTAGTTTTTAAAACCTCTAAGTGTGATCTGATGTGAAAAATCAATATCTTCTCCGTACATAAAATATTCTTCGGGCATGTATCCGATCGACTCAGCTACCTCCCTTCGAACCAGCAAAAATGCACCTGCCAAAATATCTACGTATTGACTCTCATTCGGAGAGGTATATCCAAGGTAATATCTATTAAAAAAAGACGAATTAGGAAACATTCTATATATTCCTGATATTTTGAAAAAAGAAACCAGCGGAGTAGGCAGTCCCCGTTTGCTTTCTGGGAGGAATCGTCCTTGACCATCCACCATTTTTATACCAGCTCCTCCTATTTCTGGATGTGTGTGAAAGATTCTGAGGCAGGTTTCAAAAAGGGATTCAGGGACGATGGTATCCGGATTCAGCATTAGCAAAAAGCGCCCCCGGGCACGTTTCAAGGCCTGATTATTTGCTCTTGAAAATCCGATATTTTCTGTATTTTTGATTAGATGGACTTCCGGAAAGTGCTTTTTGACCATTTCGGTCGAATCATCTTTGGATGCATTGTCCACTACGTAAATCTCTACAGAAGAATTGCGCGCTGCCCGAAGGACAGACTGAAGGCAGAGCTTCAGGTAGGAGGATACATTGTACGAAACAATGACCACTGTAAAATCAGGAGTCATTTCCATGCTCCGGGGGTTGTCATCTGAGGCTGGATGTAGCTCAGGTACATCAACCTGTAGAGATCAAAAATCCACAAGGCAGGGTTAGATGTAGAGATGTATCGCTCCAACTCCTTTCCAAAAAGGGAATATAACAGCCTCAAAACGACGTGAAAACCGACAGTGCGCAACCTGGAAAAGGCTTTATACATCTGTACGTCCTCATCTATTTTTCCGGTTGAAATCATCCTTGAAAGATTTTCAAGCGCTTCTTTGGTTTTTTTGACATACACTTCGTTGGAATCGATCTGACTGTGGCAAGCTGTATTGTCGATATGAAGGATCGGTACAAACATGTATTTGAGATCATATCCCATCAGTGTATCTTCATGACCGTAACCGACAATTTCCTGATGTCGAGGCAGCTTGAGATATATCTCTTTGGAAATTAAAAAGTTAAATGTGATAAAAGAGTTGTAAGGCGCACTGTTTCGGTCGGACGCTGCCTTGACTTCGCTTCGGAGACCATAGCGGTATCTCAATTTTTTCTTCTCGCTCAGCGGTAAGGTCGAACAATAATCGACACCACCGCACACGACTACTCCCGGCTTTAAAACATTCAGATAATTTTTAATAAACGATCGATGGGTTATGACCGCATCCTCATCCAGAAAGAGCAAATATTCATACCGGGCTTTGGAGGCGAGATTGTCGCGGTTTTCTCTGCGCCCAAGATTGTGTGGGTTGATGGTGGCTATTACATTTCCCAGTGTACTCAGTTCGCGATGTACAGATTCCATGCGAGATTCCGGGTCATCGTCGGCGATGAGAATTTCAAAAGAAATGTTAAGCTCAGAGCATTGGCTATGCAGTTCTTTTACAGTATCTGACGGGTCAAAATTGTACGTCGGGAGCAGGATGGAAATCATCGTCTGAATGTGACGGCGTAAAGATAAAACAGATACAGAATGGCTCAAAGGGCTGGAAATACACGTGCTTCGGGCATACTCTCGGGTGTCGGGAGATGTGCCAATTTCAAACACCTCTGCCGGGATTCCAGGTTTTCGGTATGGTCATGCGCTCTTGAAGAGAAATTATTTGATGTCAGAATGATGTATCCATAAGCTGTATATAAAATAGTCTGATGCAGGAAGTATCTGTCATACACAAAGGAATACACAATCTCCGGCCCGCATGCCCAAAGGGTTAAAAAATGTATTTAACAGACAGGATGATGTTTCGACCGATGTCGTCAGAGAAGTACTTCCAACGGTTTAAAAAATCGCGGTATGCACGATTGAGCAGGTTTTCTGCTGCGATGGAGACCTGAAAAAGGTTTTTATTCGCCGGAATTCGGAATGATACAGATGAATTGACCAACGCATAGCCGGGAGGTGGAGGCATAAAATCCTGCCCAGGCAGTAGCCTCTTCTGGCGTCCTACCAACAGTGCTGATAACTTCCACTCAGGTTTTTTTACAGCTTTAAAATCAGGAAGTGCTACATTCATCCCGAATTCTGCCCGATTTGCGGGCATCCAGGCAAGTGGAATTGCCTCACTCAGATTTTGCGCGTACAAAAAAGAATTTTTAAACTCCAGTGTCAGATTATCCGATGCGGCTATGTCTATCATTCCATCTATACCAGTCAGCAAGGCCAAGCGGTATTGATTGTATTTAAAAACCGGAAATGCACCCCGAATAGTGGTGCGAAGTTCTCCGGTGGGCTCAAGATTGATAAAGTTTTGAAACAGATAAGCATACGCATCGGCGCGCAACGTGACGCGATGATAGTGAATGAGTGTGTTTAAATGGTTTTGAAAACCAAATTCTGTTTTCAGATCGGGATTGCCCTCTTCGATGCCTGCAACGCCCTGATGCAGGCCAAAGCTGTACAATTCATTCACTTCGGGGGCTCTCATGGTCACTTGTCCCTCCCATATAATCAATGCGCGACTCGATTGAGCTATGGGGTAGACTGCGTTGGTCGTGGCTGAATGAAAAATTTTGTAATCCTCGAGTACTACCAGAGGGATACTTCTTACGATGGGGAAAGCCTGGAGAATGGTCAATTCATACCTTCCGCCATAAGATGTTTTGCGTCCGGCTATTTTCATTGTGTTGGAATGAAAAAGGGCAACGCGGTGACTCAAAAAGTCGGGAATCAAGGGCAGAATTCCGGTTTCGGGATTGTTTGTATTGTCAGTAAGCCTGAATATGATACCGGTTTTTTGATCTTTTTTTTGGTAAACGGCATCGGCAAAGAAATCCCATTGTACCAAACTAAGTGCCGGACGATCGTTTTCGCCACTTCTTCTGAAATCAAATTCGTTGCGATCATTGTACTGAAATCCAATTCGAAGGTTAAGATGAGAGACCTGCGACATCTTTATTCTGGTCAGATTGCTTACTGTGTGGTGGGCCACCTCTTGTCTTGGTAAGTCGAGGGCATATGAAAATCGATCCTCCGTGAAAAAGGGTTTGTCTTTTTGCATGGCTTCCATCAAGTCAGATACATTACCTACGTGAGCGCCTCTCAGGATGCCGATCGATGTCTGAAAGTAATTGTAATTAAGACTGTTGGATATTTTGTCTGTAAGGTTGCGTTTCCAAAGAATGCCAGCCGAAAATTCACGGACTCCGGTATTTCGGAGATAGTAGTCAGGAGCCCGGAGGTCACCGGCCAATTTATAAGCGACATCTGCCCTCAAGCCGCCTTCGTTTTGATCACCTTTTTCTAATTTAAGATGATTCCATAATCCCCTTCCATTTGAAAAGTAGCCTGAGTGGAACGAACCGTGCAGGTGATTGTCCGTAAAAGATGATTTCTTATCGGCTAAGATTGCACCGCCCATATGGCCTGCGGGATACTCGACGGCAGCAATGCCCCTAACGACAGATGTGCTGTCGTATATAAAGGAGCTTATTTCAGGGGCATGATCATTACCCCACTGCTGGCCGGCCTGAGGCATTCCGTGATTCAACACAGCGAGCCTTTGTGAATTCATACCCCTGATAAGCGGTTTGGCGATCTGGCCACCAGTTTTGAGAATGGTAACTCCCGGAATGGCCGTCAGTATTTCCGACAGGGGTTTATACTGTTGTTGTTCGAAGACAGAAGGGTTCACCTGCCGGAGGGAAAGGTCTTCCGGCCTGACCCTGTGATCGGTGATTTGAACTTCCGGGAGAACGATATTCGAATGGTACAGATACAGGATCAAGGTCGTATCTTTTGAAAGCCGAAAAAATCCTTTTTCGGGAGTGCATTTAGCATGCAACAATGTATAGTGATACTCCCCGGCGCACAACTTCGATATGCCAATTCTTCCATTGGGATCGCTCTGTGCCGAATAGATGTCCCTTCTATTACCCGTCAAGGTGATGGATGCATCTCGGATGGGTTTTCCCGTAGAAGCATCTACGATCTGAAAGACAACAGACAGTTGGCAATTGGTCTGTCCTGCCAGCCAAAGTGTCCAGAGGCAGCAGAGAAATAAACTATGAAAAAATTTCAAGTTCAAAAGTCGATTCAATATCCGTAGAGCCTCCCGCATTGGTGATATCACCCTGACTTACGTTTGGAGCTGTTTTATTAGGATAATGTCTTAAAATAATTTTAAGCGTTCCGGAGGAAGGATTTCCCGTGAGCATATCTATTTTAAGACCCAGGGGAAGACCATCCGCGTCAAAGTCCTTGTATGTGATCTGGATATCCAATCCATCTATTAAGAAGAAGAACTGATGATCCTTTGCGGTGGCAATAATATCCTTATTTACATCGCCTGGCGGATTTTGTGTTTCATCTAGCAGTGTGATGCTTCCATTGTATAATTGTCCTGCTCTCAATGTACCCGTCTGAGTAATCTGAGGTGGTATTCCACCCATCCCATCGATATCAAAAAAGCGCAAAACAACGGAATCCGATGCGTTTTCACTGTTTATTAAGGTGAGAATTAATGTGGTGATCAATTCATTTTCTTTTGGGACCTCTGGCTTTTCCTTTTTACAACCAATTGAAAATAAAATAATTATAATGGCCAAGGGCGTAAATGGGAAAGATTTTTTCATAAATGCAACTTTGTTGCAAAGATATAGTTTTAAATCAGACTGCGACAATGGAGATTCTTGTCGGATCAATCGGAAAAAAATAATACATTTGCAGCCCTTTCGGGCGGCCTTGAAAAACTCAGAAAGGATTGTGAAAATGAAAAGTTTAACTTCTTCATTTTTTAAATGCTGCCTAAGAGTTTTTTTTAAAAAGTGAATACAAATACATCTTCATGAACGAAGAAAACAAAACCAACCAGGAAAATCCTGAAATGCACACACAGCCCCAGGAACCACAAGAAGCAGAATCAGGCTCTGCAGAACCAGTAGCCAAAGCTGAGCAATCTGCACCGGCAGCCGAAACAACTGAAGAAACACCAGCTGAACATCAGGAGGCAGTGCCGGTCTCCGAAGAGTTTGATTGGGATGAATTTGAAACCGGTCTAAAAAAATTCAGCAAAGAGAAGAAAGC
This sequence comes from Thermaurantimonas sp., assembly GCA_046295455.1. GTDB lineage: Bacteria > Bacteroidota > Bacteroidia > Flavobacteriales > Schleiferiaceae > Thermaurantimonas. Next base: position 40,133 of record JBKBNI010000007.1, read on the forward strand.
CGAAATCACCTCTCTCTACGAAGGAACCATCGGAAAGATTGAAGAGCAAGAAGTCGTCATCGGAAAGATTGTTGCCAAGACAGATCGCGAGGTCATTGTAGACATTGGCGGAAAATCAGAAGGAGTCATATCACTGAATGAGTTTCGATACAACCCTGGCCTCAAAGTAGGAGACGAGGTCGAAGTGATGATTGACCGCCGTGAGGACAAACATGGCCAGCTGGTTCTTTCACACAGAAAAGCTAGAGCGGTGAAAGCCTGGGATCGCGTCAATGAAGCCTACAACAACGACGAAGTGGTACAGGGCTTCATCAAATGCAAAACCCGCGGAGGTATGATCGTTGATATATTTGGAATTGAAGCATTTCTGCCTGGTTCACAGATTGATGTTCGCCCAATCAAAGATTATGATATTTATGTGGAAAAAACCATGGATTTTAAAATCGTGAAAATCAATCACGAATTTAAAAATGTGGTGGTTTCTCACAAAGCCCTCATTGAGGCAGACCTCGAAGAACAAAAACGAGAAATTATTTCTAAACTCGAAAAAGGCCAGGTGCTCGAAGGCGTGGTCAAAAACATCACATCCTACGGTGTTTTTATCGATCTTGGAGGCATAGATGGCCTTATTCACATCACCGACCTGAGTTGGAGCCGAATCAACCATCCCAGTGAGGTGGTCGAAATGGATCAAAAACTCAATGTGGTCATTCTCGACTTTGACGAAGCCAAAACCCGTATCCAGCTTGGGCTTAAGCAGCTGACACCACATCCGTGGGATTCCCTTGATCCCAATCTCAAGCCCGGCGATAAGATAAAAGGTAAAGTAGTAGTGCTTGCTGACTATGGTGCTTTCATCGAAGTCATTCCGGGAGTAGAGGGGCTGATTCACGTCAGCGAAATGAGCTGGAGCAATCACCTGCGCAGTGCTCAGGATTTTGTAAAAATCGGTGATGAGGTCGAGGCGGTAATACTTTCGCTCGACCGCGAGGAGCGTAAAATGTCCCTTGGAATGAAACAACTCACCCCAGATCCTTGGGCAGATATTGAAACCAAATATCCCGTAGGCTCAGTTCACGATGGGCAAGTGCGCAACTTCACCAATTTCGGTGTGTTTGTAGAGCTCGAAGAGGGTATTGACGGACTGATTCACATCTCAGATTTAAGCTGGACACGCAAAGTCAAACACCCATCAGATTTTACGCACATTGGTGCAAAATTGAAAGTCATGGTACTCGAAATCGACAAAGAAAACCGGAGGCTAAGCCTGGGGCACAAGCAAGTGACCGAAAACCCCTGGGATGTATATGAAACCCTTCTCGAAGAAGGAAGTGTCCTTAGTGCTAAAATTGTAGAGTTGGTCGATGGAGGTGCCAATGCCTTAATCGAAAATATCGGACTGGAAGCGTTTGTACCAAAACGTCACATGTCAAAATCGGATGGCAGTCAGCTAAAGGTAGATGAGGTGGCCGATTTTAAGGTTATTGAATTTAGCAAGGAAAATCGCAGAATATTGCTCTCGCATACTGATATAGTCAAAGCTGCCGAAGCTGAAGCAGCCGAAAAAGCTGCCAAAAGCACAAAAGATGCCGTAAAACGCATCCAGAATAAAGTAGAAAAAACAACTTTGGGAGATATTGAAGCACTCTCTCAGCTCAAAGCTGACCTTGAAAAACAAGACAAGTAAGCTAATTTCACATCAAGGATTGATATAAGCTGCCTCCTCCGGGAGGCAGTTTTTTTTTTCGGCAACCAGAGCCTTTACAGGAATTTTTGGTGAAGGTTAACATTTTTTTAATCCTGTCCAATAAGTTTGCTCAAAATTTGTCCGGCATTGAGAGATATCGATAGCTTCTTCCTTGCATGTACACTTATACTGCCCTCAATTATATGGTCTCAGAGCAATCAGATTCAGCCAAAAGGAGAACTTCATGGGAATTTTCAGACCGATATCCAGTATTATTTTCGGGACGAGGCGATTGACCCTACCGGAGAATTCTTTCCCAGAGAAAGACTGCTTGCCGCAGGATTTGCTAATTTTATTTACACACAGGGCAATTTTTCGGCCGGACTGAGATATGAGAACTATCAAAACAATCTTCTCGGTCTTCCTGAAGGATTTAGAGGCGAGGGCATACCTTTTCGGTTTATCCGGTTTGAGAAAGACGGGTTGGAAACAACGGTAGGTAATTTCTACGAGCAGTTTGGTAGCGGGATGATTTTTCGATCCTTTGAGGAGAGAGGTCTGGGACTGGACAATGCAATGGACGGAGTCAGGCTCAAATACCGTCCTGTTAAGGGATTGTATATCAAGGGTGTCATTGGCCGGCAGAGACTCTATTTTACAAAAGCAGAGGGAATTGTACGCGGGCTGGATGCTGAGTTAAATCTGAATGAGGCATTTTCCGGCCTGGAAAATTCATCCTGGCTACTGTCTGTAGGGGTTTCATTTGTCAGTAAGTTTCAACGAGCCGCTGACCCGGTTTTAAACCTACCCGAAAATGTGGGCGCCACTGCAGGACGTTTACACTTGCAGAGGGGTGGTTTTGGCTGGAGCACTGATTTTGCCTACAAAATTAATGATCCATCTTTTGACAATGGATTTATCTATCGGCACGGCACGGGCTTTATATCGACATTCACCTACGCGACGAAGGGGCTTAGCCTAATGGCTACCGCCAAACGAATTGATAATATGAGTTTTCGGTCCGACAGAAACGCCTCCCTGATCGATGCGCAAATTAATTTTTTACCACCGACTACCAAATTGCACACCTACACTTTACCAGCTCTGTATCCTAACGCTGTACAGCCAAACGGAGAGATGGGAGTTCAGTTTGACCTGTCATATACTATAAAAAAAGGAACGCCTCTCGGTGGAAAATATGGAACTACAATATCCGTAAATTATTCTGACATATCCTCTATTGACCGTCAGTTTGTAAGCAAAAGACCCATTTATAGTATTGTAAATCCGGGAGAAATCATAGACTGCACCTGGGCCGGAACAAAGGGATTTGAATCTAATCCTTTCCGAAGGGGGCCTATCACATATTTCAAAGATTTGAATGTAGAAATAAGAAAGACCATCAATCGCAGTCTGAAAACCACATTTACTTACTACAACTTTGTGTACAATCAGGAGGTTTTGGAGAAGGGAGTAACCGACGCCGAAATCATTAACCGGGGTTATGAGAAATTGGTATTTATCAATGCATTTGTACTTGAAACTCTGTATAAAGTGAGGCCAGGACACAGTCTTCGAAGCGAGATACAAGGTATGTTTACCCGACAAGACCGTGGAGATTGGTTAATGGTATTGGCTGAATACAGTGTGTCTCCGCATTGGTTTATAGCTTTACAAAACTCCTGGAACTATGGCAACCCGAATCCCCCTGAAAGGCTCCATTATACTCTTGGATCGATAGGGTACACACTCAGCACTACTCGTTTTCAACTCAACTATGGAAGACAGATGAGGGGCATTTTTTGTGTTGGGGGTATCTGCAGAGTGGTGCCTCCGAGTAATGGCATTACACTGACCGTTACATCCAACTTCTGATTATCCCGCCCTCACAATCCATATTTGCTTTTGATTTTGCTTTTAAGATTTTGGCTATAAACCCCGCACATCGTCCTCTGTTTACAATACCAGAAAATGATAAAAATGACTTCATTCGAAAAGTTTATAACCTCCCTTAGGGAACAAATAGAGCCGCTGCGACTGGAAATCATACATCACCCGGTATATTCGGGTATTCAGAATTTGGAAGATCTCAGAGTCTTTATGAATCATCATGTGTATGCTGTCTGGGATTTCATGTCTTTACTTAAAGCACTTCAAAACCGCCTGACATGTACATCGGTGCCTTGGTATCCGGTAGGAGATGCGGATACGCGCTTCCTGATCAATGAAATTGTGGTCGGTGAGGAGTGTGATCTGGATATCGATGGAGAGAGGAAAAGCCACTTTGAAATGTATCTGGATGCGATGCGGCAGGCGGGTGCTGAGTGGTATACCATTCATCAGCTGGTTGAGCATCTCAAAGCAGGACAGAGCCTTGAAATTGCTTTAGAAAAGTCGCATACCCCTGATGAAGCTGCAGATTTTGTCAGATTTACATTTGATACAATCAACAGCGGTAAAGTTCATGTACTCTCGGCAGTCTTTACCTTCGGGAGAGAAGACCTGATTCCGGAAATGTTTGTATCCATCATTCGCGAATTGCATCAGAAATTTCCCGATGCGGTATCACGATTTAAATACTACATCGACCGCCACATTGAGGTAGATGGAGGTCATCATAGCCACCTTGCTCTTAAAATGACAGCCGGTCTGTGTGGTAGCGATCCTATCAAATGGAAAGAGGCACAGGAGGCTGTCACGCTGGCATTAAAGCACAGAAAAAATCTCTGGGATGGTATCGCGAGACAGATCCGCGGAGTTCCTGTTTCCAATTCTTCTGCACTTCTCTGAATTTATAAGGGCTGCATATTGTGCAATCGGTCCTTTGAGGTGTACAAAATTTCCTTTAGCGGAAGTGTTTAGGGGGATTTTTATGAGCGGTTGGTCAGCCGGTTTTTCGATCATTGATGGGTATTGAGCAAATCTGTACGACAGATGTCCGATGTCAGCAGTATCTAGGGAGCAATGCGTTGTCAGATAAGACTACGAATAGACACTCTTCATCGCTTTGGCATTTAGTAGAGCAGACTCTGTAATGGTGCTTCCACTGAGCAGGCGCGCCACTTCATACAGATGCTCCTGGTCATTAAGCTTTTTGATACTTGTCTGAAAGCGACCATTCACATCTCCCTTGTAGACTAGGTAGTGATTGTGCGCTGCTGCAGCGATTTGGGGGAGGTGAGTGATTGCGATTACCTGAATATCAGAGCCCAACGTTCGGAGTAATTGAGCAATTTTTTCGGCTGAAGCTCCTGAAACGCCTGTGTCTATTTCGTCAAAAAGAATGGTTGGCAAGGATTTTTTGCGTGCCAGTACAGATTTAATGGCAAGCATTAGCCTGGATAGTTCTCCACCGGATGCAATCTGACGCACAGGGGCCAGAGGCATACCTGGATTGGGGCTGAAAAACATTTCTGCTGTATCCGCACCTGTGGAACCGAATTGCGAGGGCTGCAATCGGATGGAAAACCGAGCGTTGGCAAAGTTGAGTTGCAAAAGAAGAGAAGAGATCTCGGCCTCCAGGGTTGAAAGAATATTCTGTCGGCTTTTTGTCAGGTCTTCTGCGTGTTTACGGAGGATTTCATACGCTTCAGAGATGTAGTGCTCTAGCTCATTGCGATAGGATAGGCGACTTTGGTGGTCTTCAATTTCCTGTTTCAGTTGGGTTTGAATTTCAAGGAGCTCATCCGATGTGCGTACCCTGTGTTTTGTGCAGAGATGCATTAAAAAGTCAAATCGCTGGCGAAGCTGATCGAGGCGTTCGGGGTTGATCTCTGTTTCAGCAGCAAAATCTTCCAGTGTGGTAGCAATATCTTTTATTTCAGGGTTTAAGGTCTCCCAACGGCGATGCAAGTTTAAAAAATCCTCACTGAGCCGGCTAAGGTGCCTGAGGTCGAATTCTATCTTTCGGAGGAGGGCAAGTAGCCCGATTTCATCTTCCTGGATGAGGGATGTAATCTGCCGAAGGCGTAGCAGTGTGTCTTCGGCATTTTCGGCGAGCTGAATTTCTTGTTCGAGGTGTGCAAGTTCGCCCGGCTGAATGTGTGCAGTGGTGAGTTCCTGGAGCAAAAAATTTTTATAATCCAGGTCATTTTCGGAGCCTTCGGTGCGCAGGAGATTCTCTTTGTCTGCCATAAGCTTTTTGTAGCGGTTGTAGGCAGTTTGATAGGCATTCAGTTCAGATTCGTTGGATGCAAACCGGTCAATGAGACCAAGCAGGTATGCCTGCCGTGTAAGCAGCAGCGTATCGTGTTGTGAATGAATATCGATAAGAAAGCCGGCAAGTTCTTTAAGCTTTTGAAGATTGACTGGTGAGTCTTGTACAAAGGCCCTTGACTTGCCACCGGGTAAAATTTCGCGTCGTATGATAATTTCATGGTCGTAATCGAGGTCGTGATCTGCAAAAAAGTGTTCCAGGCCGTAATTCTCTATATCAAAAACTGCCTCTACGAAGCATTTCTCAGCAGAATTACCGGAAATATCGGCGGATGCTCGTTCGCCGGAGAGCAGCGAAAAAGCTGATAGTATCAGGGATTTTCCGGCACCTGTCTCACCGGTGAGTATATTGAGTCCGGAATGAAAGTCAATACCAAGTCGATCAATCAGAGCAAGATTTTGAATCTTCAGATGTCTGATCATGAATGTTATTGGTTTTGGGTACTTATGGCGTTAAGTGGTACGAGTTTGTAGTTTCTGATCGTAAGGATTTGTACAGCTTCATTTTGGAATACTCCCTTTTTACGGGTGGATTTGATTTTTATAAATTCAGTTCTGTGCTGGGGATCGGTAAGTGCGCGCACGAGGTCGTAAGTTGATTGAAATGCGTACAGGATTATGTCGTTGGTTTCCAGTTTGTACTGTGATGCGATGGATTCAGAGGCAGCTACCACGAGGGGATGCTCATAGTGAATGTGTCTGGGCGATGCAATCAGAAGGTTCAATTGGTTTAGATATCTTGGTTCGATGAGCGGGTTGTCGAGAATTTTTCGGTTCAATACTAAGATATTGCTGATGCGCTGGCGACGGATCCTTTCAATAAACTGCTGACTAAGGAAATCATCGTCATGAAAAAAGACGATGACTTTGGATTCCGGTGTTTCTGTGACCGATGACAGCCCCTGCAGCCCGCCCGTCAGGTGTACTTCTTTCACGGTTTTGTTGCCGAGGTATTTCCGAAATAAGTCGTTGAGTTGATTGGCTTTAGCGCCCTTGGCATCGGAATAAATGATGTACATCGGTAGATCGGGATATTCGGATAGGATCGTTGATGCAAGTTCGCGCACTTCCTGATCTTCGGTTTCTTGCATCCAGACCGATCCGACTGATGAAAGGTTTGGTGTACCAAAAGGTACGACGACCGGCACTTTATCTCTCGAGTGAAGGGTTTCTGTAAAAACTTTTGCCTGCTGAGGTACAAAAGGGCCGATGATCAGATCACAGTTTACAACCCTTGATCTGGTCTGTGAAAATTCAGTGGAGTACTCCGGCAATTCAACGACTTGGAGCGTAAACTGATAGCCTTGTTTTTGAAGCGTCTCCAGTGCTGTTTTTACTCCGAGATAGTAGTCCATCCCTACAATGTCCACGGGCCGTAGGTCCCGATTGGGTGCATCGGATGAAACAGGTAAAATCAGCGCTATTTTGAGCTTTCGCTTTCCGATCAGATTAAAATATTCCGCAAACTTTACAGATTTTTCATCCGGAAATTCAGGTATTCCGGGTATTGGGTCCGAAGGTGGCAGCTCTGTACCGGTAGGTATGGATAGGGGAATGAGTAAAAGCATACCGGCTTTCAGGCTCATCTGTCGAAGTTCAGGATTGTACTGTAGGATGTCTTCGACTGATAAGCTGTATTTTCGGGCAAGTGAGGCAATGGTTTCGCCCGCTTCGACCCGGTGCATGGTGAAACGGGTTGTGTCTGCTGATTTTCCGGTCAGGTTGTTTTCTCCCTGAGATGGTTTCTTTTCATCTGCCGGTCGTACCCGCAGGAGTTGTCCCGGACGAATCACGCTGTCTTGCAGAGGATTAAGTGCAAGTATATCCGGGAGCGAAAGGTCATATAGACGGGCTATCGAAAAGAGGGACTCCCCAGGTTTTACCAGATGAAAACCATCGGGTGCCGGTGAATCCGGCACAGATGTGCTGTTTGGTAAAGGTGAACGTTTAGGGTGTTTGGGGATGAGAAGGCGCATGCCCGGATGGATGATCTGATTTTTGATGTCCGGATTATGGATTTCTATCAGGTCTGTAGGTACTTCGTACTGCCTGCCAATGCTGTAGAGGGTTTGACCCTCTTGTACAATGTGAATATGAAATGCGGAACTGTCGATGCTTTCTTCTTTTGGTCTGGACATCACGGGCACCATAACTACATCGCCTGCTTTGAGCTCCCTGCGCGTTTCAGGATTGAATTTATAAAAATCTTCTAAAGATATTCCGTACAGTTTAGAAATTGAAAAGGCTGTCTCACCAGCATGTACTTTATGAAATTTGAAGCTTTCCTGGGCGAATACCTGTTTAGAAAAACATGAACAGGCGATAAGCAATATGCTGAAAAAAAAATGTGTACACTTCATTTCGTTATCAGGTTATTCCCATTCGATGGTCGCCGGAGGTTTTGAACTGATGTCATACACCACTCGGTTGACTCCCGGCACCCGGTTAATGATTTGATTTGAAATCCGTGCCAAAAAATCATAGGGTAGGTGAACCCAGTCAGCGGTCATACCATCGGTGGAGTGTACTGCGCGCAGAGCCACGACATATTCGTAGGTGCGCTCATCTCCCATTACTCCTACGGATCTGCTGTCCAGTAAGATAGCTCCTGCTTGCCAGACACGGTCGTAATGTCCTTCATCTTTGAGACCGGATACAAAAATGTGATCAACCTCCTGGATCAAAGATACTTTATCGGGGGTGACTTCTCCTAAAATGCGAATGGCTAGTCCTGGACCTGGAAATGGATGACGACCTAAAAGCTCATCCGGAATACCGAGTGCAGCACCTACGCGCCGAACTTCATCTTTGAAGAGCATGCGCAGGGGTTCGACGATTTTGAGTTTCATCACATCGGGCAGGCCTCCTACATTGTGATGGGATTTGATCGTGGCTGACGGTCCGGCTACGGATGTGCTTTCGATTACGTCCGGATAGATGGTGCCTTGAGCTAAAAAAGTTACATCCTCTATTTTCAGAGCTTCTTCGTCAAATACCTCAATGAACTGACGACCGATGATTTTGCGTTTTTGCTCCGGGTCTCTCACACCGCGCAATGCTTCCAGAAAGCGTTCGGACGCATCAACCCCTTTGACATTAAGCCCCATTTCGCGGTATTGATGAAGGACGTTTTGAAATTCATTTTTGCGCAACAGACCATTGTTAACAAAGATGCAATACAACTGATCCTGTATGGCCTCTGAGAGGAGAACCGCGGCAACCGTACTGTCCACACCGCCTGAAAGGCCCAGAACGACCTTTTCTACACCTATTTTGCGACGCAGCATCTGGATACTGGATTGAATAAAAGATTCAGGAGTCCATGTTTGCTCACAGCCACAAATGTGTACGGCAAAGTTGTAGAGAAGCTCCTTTCCGTACTCGCTATGGTACACTTCCGGATGAAACTGAAGCCCCCATGCCTGTGACCCTTTGATTTCAAATGCTGCATTTCTTACATCATCGGTAGAGCCGATGCATTCAAATCGTTCGGGAAGCTCATCGATTGAATCTCCATGACTCATCCAGACGTATGATTTGGAGGGTATTTTCCTTAACAACGGATTAGACGGCTGTAATACATGAAGCAGTGCACGCCCATACTCTCGCAATCCGCTTGCACCTACCTTTCCCCCGTGCAAGTGGGTAAGCAACTGTGCTCCGTAACATATCCCCAAAACTGGTATCCGGCCTAAAAAGAGAGACAGATCAGGGCGGGGAGCGTTCTGATCATTGACTGAAAAAGGACTCCCGGATAGAATCAATCCCTTGATCGAAGTAGTATTAGAAGGGGTATGATAGTATGGATAAATTTCGCAATAAATATTCAGTTCGCGAATCTTTCTGGCAATCAATTGGGTGTATTGTGAGCCAAAATCCAATATCAAGATCGTGTCTTTCATTAGACAAAAGTAGAAGGTCTCTTAGAGATTATTCTTTTCTGAAAAACCGATAAGGGTTTTTAAGATGTTGTTTAAAATGTGCCTAAAACAAATCCAACAGACAAGTAGGCAGTATTATAACTACTTAGATTGCCAATAATATTGAATGAGTAGCCAACTTGCACTTGAACATTGAATTTGGGAAATGCCTCAAGGTTGTAAAGCAAATTGGGTTCTAAACGCATCATATTTCCATTTGTAGTGAATTTATTGCCATTATCATCGGACAGTACATTGGCATATCCACCAAATCCAAGTCTTACCCCTGGCGCGAGTTTTTGTCTCGCATCGATTTCCAGTTGGGCGCCACCCATTACACCTCCATATCCTATAGCAACTGTTGAGTTTCGTCTTGTAGCGGAACCACCGTACCCAAAACCACCGATAAAACCATTACCTGCAAACACGGCACCCCCCATACCTCCATATGCAATACCTGTACCTCCTGATCCGAAATTCATGAGTTGAAAGTGAAGGCCTCCGAATCCTCCTGATTCATATTGCGCATGTGATGATGTTACAATTAGAAAGAAGAAACCGATAAGTGATGTAACTTTAACTCGTTTCATAGAATGGATGTTTATTGGTTTAAAATTTATGGGTTAATACGTAAGGTAGCATTTTTCGCCAGGTAGGCCAGTCATGTTCAATGTCCCAGCCCCACACATCAAGGTCATGGGGTATTCCTTTATAATTAAGCAAGGCGGAGATTGCCCTGGATGCGTCGGGATCTTCGTATGCCCCTGAACCCGTGAGTATGTGTATATGACCACTCCTTCGGATCTGCTCCAATGTGTTATGATCATGCAGGTTCTGAAGATAGTGCATAGGAGAATTAAAATAAACATTGTCATCCCAATACCCTTTGGTATAAGCACTGAGATCATACACTCCACTCATAGCGATGCATCCATTGATGGCCCATGGATTTTTGAAAAACAGGTTAGCAGCATGTAAGGCTCCAAACGATGCTCCGCTTGTGTAAATAGGTGTCGTAGGACTTGTTTTACTTTTTATAAAAGGGACTACCTCGTTATATACGTATTCATTGTACTGGGCGTGGCGAATGGATTTGTCGCGCGGATGCATCCGTGAGTTCAGCCAGCTTTCGCTATTTATAGAATTGATACTAAATACTTTTACCTTACCGGATTCAATCAATGGCTTTAATACATCGATCAGAAAAAAGCGCTCGTACTCAAGAAAATCGGCAGCTGCTGTAGGAAGCATTAGCACACTAAATCCAAAATGCCCATACATGGCTATTTCCATTTTACGATTTAATGCGGGACTGTGCCAGGCATGTATTTCGCGATGCATAGAATAATTTATTTGTGACAAAGAAATCTATTTTATTTGATGCATTGAAATTTTGACGTAAAATTTTTACACATTCGGCTCTTATCATGAAAATAACTTTTTTGGGAGGAACAGGTACCGTCACCGGTTCAAAGCATCTCATTGAAACAAACACACACAAAATTCTTCTGGATTGCGGACTTTTTCAAGGCTTGAAAGAATTGCGTTTGCTCAATCGGATGCCTTTTCCGGTAAAACCGGCCGGAATTGATTTGGTAATTCTCTCCCACGGACACCTCGACCATACAGGATACTTACCTGTATTGGTAAAAAATGGATTTCGGGGGATGATTTTCTGTTCGGAAGCTACAGCGGCCATTGCACGGATCATTTTGTACGACAGTGCACGGATTCAAACGGAAGAGGCAGAAAGAGCACGTTATGAGGGATATTCCAAGCACAAAGATCCAAAGCCGTTGTACACGACTGAAGATGTAGACAAGGTACTCCCGCTGCTCCGGACTGTGCCGTTTGGTGAGGAAATTTACCTTGGCAAAGACATCTCTTTTTCACTGACTCCTGCCGGTCATATTTTAGGAGCGTCGGTTGTATCTCTTTGCGCAAATGGTTTGAAAATAGTATTCACCGGAGATCTCGGTCGGTACGACGATGTGCTGCTTCCTCCACCTGTCGCTGTCAGGGAGGCCGATGTACTCCTGTGTGAATCGACCTACGGACATGCTGTCCATCAGACCCGATACGACGATATCGAGAAAAAGCTAATCCGTCACATAATATACGTTTGGAAAAACAAAGGACTTCTGCTGATTCCGGGCTTTGCCGTGGAGCGCGCGCAGGTGCTCATGTATCTGATCAGTCGCCTTAAGTCTGCCGGGCGAATACCGCCTGTGCCGCTCTACCTGGATTCGCCGATGGCAGGAGCTGTTTCAGAAGTTTTTGAGAAGTACGCTGACCTTTTAAAAATTGATGGGATAGAATTTTCAAAAGCCATGGATTCGTTTGAGCGTATCGAGACAATTCACGACAGTGATCGGATCGTACGCGACACTCTCTCCAGAGTCGTGATCGCTGGCGGTGGGATGCTCGCTGGTGGCCGGGCATTAAACTACTTATATGATCACCTTGAAAATCCCAAATCCATCCTGCTGCTGACCGGCTATCAAGCTGAAGGAACTCGCGGAAGAGCGATCATCAATGGCCTCGATGAGCTAAAAATCTTTGGTAAGTATTTAAAAGTTAAAATGCGGGTTGATCACATTGACGGATTATCTTCCCATGCCGACAGATCTGATATACTCCATTGGCTGGAGCACTTTACCTCCTTTCCGAAAAGAATATTTCTTGTCCACGGCGAAGCTCACTCCTCCGATACTCTGCGACAAAAACTGAAAAACATCTATCCCTTCTGCGAAATCTTCATTCCTAAAATAGGAGACACCTTTGAATGGAACAAATCTTAGTCTTTTGTTAAATTGTTTGTTAGGAATTAATAAATTATTAATAAAACAATAACCTTTTAATTTGTGGTTGTTTTTATTGTTGTTACAAAAAAAGCAGATATGGCGTACAAAATGGTGTTTAAAGACAATGCTGGCCGAAAAATACCGGACGTGCGCGCTTTTGTCGAAAATTGGCTGGCCGAACACCCGAAAGGAAGAATTTTTATCGGGGCTGACTCCAAGGTGAAGGGCGACTATGTAAAATACGCTATTGTAATCTGTCTTTGGGATGTGGGTAAAGGAGTCTCCGAGTTGTATTCACATTTGACCATGCCCCGACCGGCCGATTCCTTTTCAAGACTTTGGAATGAAGTCACCAAGGCAGTGGAGATTGCTGAGTGCATCAAGGATCTCGCGCGTATTGAAATCCATGTGGATATCAATTCGAAGCCCGGATATCGCTCCTACCAGCTGTATGATGCTTCAATAGGTTTTATAAAGAGTTATGGGTATGATGCTGCCGGAAAACCCTTTGCGTGGGCTGCCAGTTGCGGAGCAAACCGGCATTGTCAGTAGTTTCTGCCTGGTTTGAGTTTTTATTTTCGAAGCCAGGAATACACTTTTTGAACACCACGGGTTGGCATCAAGCGTACAATCGTTCGTATGATCAGTTGCATACCATATTGATACCAAGTAAAAAATCCCATCTGGTAGATCATGCGCATAGACTTATATTCCAATAGCAGATATTTCAAGCCCTTTCTCCGGGCGATCAATCCTTTGCCGGCGCGTACATTCACAAGTGCGCACTGAATATTCGCTGAGATATATCCGCTGTGAAGGAGGCGGGTCCAGAGCACATAGTCTTCTCCCATCACCTTTTCGGGCGGATAGCCGCCTACAGCACACACAGCCTCACGTCGGTAGATGACAGTTTGGTGGTTGAAGGGGCTGCGCCAGTGCGCAAATTTCAAGATGTTCCGATGGTGTTCAGGTACTTTTCGCGTGGCATAGCGCATGCTCATCGTTTCGTCGTATTCATCGATCCACGACCCGAGAATGACTACATCGGGATGCGACCGAAGATAGCTCCATTGAATTTCAAATCTATTGGGCATTGCAATATCATCTGCATCCATGCGTGCGATCCAGGGCTGGCTGCATGCCTGGATTCCGGCATTCAGTGCAGCCGGTATTCCCTGATTCTCTTTAAGCTCCACAACCTTTAATTCCGGAATCCGTTTTTTCCAGTAGATGAGTTCATCAGAAAGTTCTGCAGATACCGGCCCATCCTGTACGACTATGATTTCAGATGCCTTCCAGGTTTGATTTTCGATGCTGAGGAGGGACTGATGCAGCCATTCGGCCTTATCACCTTGATAGACGGGAAGCAAGACACTCAGCTGGAGTCTCTGGTCATCCGAGTGATTCATACAGTCGTACATATTGAGTGGCTATTACACTTGGAGAAAATTCTTTATCAAATCTTTCTATGGCTTTGGACGTGATGCAGTCTCTGTTTTCTAGGGCATATTCTACGGATTTAGCAAATTCATTAGCATCATGAACTTCGCAGCAGACCAATTCTTCTGAAAACAAGCCTTCAAACGATTGTATCCGATTGCACACGACCGGTATGCGCAGCTGAAAGGACTCGAGAAGTACCAGCGGAAATCCTTCACTCAGCGATGGCAGAAGCAGCACATCTGCTATCTGAAGCAACTGATGACCCTCCCGGATAAACCCTGTAAAACAAACTCTGTTTTCCAGATTTTTCTGACGGATCTCCATTTTAAGCGCGGGCAGCAGCTTGCCGTCACCGACATGGATCCACTTCCAGGACGTGTTCCGTAGCAGCAAGGGGACTACGGCATGTAGATTTTTCCTCTCATTTGCCGTACCGAGGGTCATCAGCAGGGTAGCCCCTGCCGACCAACTTTTCAATTTGTCAGCCAGCTCCCTGTGATCAGGCGAAATCGGCTCCGGAATCCGAGTATTTGGGATGTAGTGCACATGTGCAAACCCCTTTTGGGTGTAGAACCTCTGCATATGAGGCGTAATGGCCACAAGTGCATTTTTGTTTTTAAGGCTCAGGTGGTGAAGGGTGATACCTGCCAATGCGGATATTTTAGGATACTCAAGCCGATATTCATCGTAGAAGTAATTGTGAAGTGTAGAAATGGTTTTCAGCTTGGGCCGCACAAACTTCCGCAATGCTGAGAATACATCAGGTCGGAGTGTGTGGCTATGGAGGATATCGCACTCGAGCTCTTGAATCTCCGAAAGCGCAGCTGAAAACGAAATGCGCTTTGAATCTGGCCATTGGTATCCTTCTCTGGAGTCGAAGTATAGAATTTGAATGTCTGCATAAGGTCTCAAAAGCCTTACCAGTTCATGGGCTACTGTCACAGGACCCGTCCTGGCCGGAGAGGGAACAAGCTGAACTACTTTCAAAATATATCCGGTATATAGTAAGCAGTGGCAAATCTATCATAGTACTTTATAACCCGCTGTTGAAAAAAAAAGCCCTTTTAAACTCCAGAACTGCTCACCGGGGAATTTTTCTACATTTGTGACCTGTTACATTCGATATTTCCATTTGTTGTTGGAGAAAAAAAAATTAACAAGGCTTGAAACCCCATCCAGACCTTTAAGGCTGGCCAAAGAAATTACCTTCTGCCCGAAGTACAAGCCTGTTGGGGTATCCATGATGGACTTTGCAGCCGGTGCTGCTATTTTAATCTGCGCAATCTCAGTACTCCACAAAATTTTGTGTTACCGACTCGATCCGATACGTATCCGGATATCAGCCGGTCCGGTACTGAGGGCCAAGAATCTCAGTCGCTTGAAATATCTCTTGCCATCAATAATTTTTTACATTTCAAAAGTTGCAATGAATGTGTGGTATGATTTTTTGAACTTTGAAATACAAAAATTCTTTTTTAACAAAATTTCTCTCAGTACGTTATTTAGCCAACGAGAAAACATCATTTGAATACATTGCCCGAACCGATGAATAAAAATCCATTTCGTTCCCTGATTTCGCTTATAGCCACTTCATTCGTTTTGATCAGTTGCATGCCTGGAAGTTCGTCAGACAAAACCCGGCAACGCGAAAAACTCATCATGCAAATCACCTACTCCGCCTTATATACCCAGCATTTGCAACCTCCAACAGCCAATTCTTCGCTCTCAGTCAAAATTTTCAATAAGGCAGTTGAGAATTTTGATGTTTCCAAAAAGTTTTTTTTAAAATCGGACATAGACGAGTTTTCAAGACAGCAGGCATTCATGCTTCGCATGCTTCAGGACGGGGATATCAGTCTGTTTGAAAAGATGTATCAACGCATTCTCAAGCGCATCAGCGAATCCGAACAGATTGTCAACGATCTTCTCAATGAGCCTTTTAGGTTTTCGAAAAAAGAAACATACGAAACCAACGATGAGCATCAGAATTTTGCAAAAAGCAGCAAAGAACTTCAGGAAAATTGGAGGAAATATTTAAAATACAGGATATTAGTCAGATTATACGAAACTATTGATACCAATACTTCCATTGCCGTCGCCGGCATTACAGACCAGGCTGAAAAAGAAGCCCGCACCAAAGAGCGAGAGCAGCTCAAAGAGTGGTTTGACATGATGAAGGAGATGGATCGTAACGACTGGTTTGGATTGTATTTAAATTCTTACGTTCAGAATTTTGATCCGCACTCTGAGTATTACCCACCTCAGCGGCAGGAAGACTTTGAAATAGAAATGACCGGGCAGTTTGAAGGTATTGGCGCTCAGTTGGTAAGCAGGGATGGATTTGTGACCATTGATCGAATTGTGCCCGGAAGCGCCAGTTGGCGACAAGGAGAGCTGGAAGAGGGTGATCGGATTCTACGGGTCACGCAGGAGCATGGTGAAGCCACAGATGTGGTAGGTATGAGCATTCAGAAGGTAGTAAAACTCATACGGGGAAAAAAGGGCACCAAAGTCACTCTGACCGTAAGGAAAGCGGATGGAAGTCGACGTGACATTACCATCGTGCGGGATGTAGTGGAAATGGAGGCTGCTTTCGCACGCTCCTCTGTAGCTGAATACAACGGTGAACGATTTGGATACATACGCTTGCCTAAATTTTATGTTGACTTTTACAAAGAGACCAACCGAAACTGTGCGCAGGATATGCGTACAGAGGTCGAACGTCTCAAAAAAGAAGGAGTGAAAGGAATCATCGTCGACCTTCGAAACAATGGGGGCGGCACTTTAGAAGGGGCCATTGATATTGCCGGACTGTTTATTCCCTCCGGACCTGTCGTACAGGTAAAGGCCACCGGTCAGCCCTCCAGGGTGCTCTCCGACCGCGATCCCGGCATTGTGTATGATGGGCCTTTGGTGTTGATGGTCAATCACTTTTCGGCCAGCGCAAGCGAAATATTTGCAGCTGCCATGCAGGATTACAGAAGGGCTCTGTTGATTGGCTCCAATCACACCTTTGGAAAGGGTACCGTACAGAACATGCTGGATTACGATCGGGCAGTAAGTTTTGGAAACAGGGATATGAAACCCCTTGGTTCCCTGAAAATTACCATTCAAAAATACTACAGGATAAACGGGGGCACACCTCAGCTAAAAGGAGTCACACCTGACATCATCATCCCGGATCAATACAGCTATTTGGATTTTGGTGAAAGAGAGCTGAAAAATGCCATTGCATATTCTGAGATCTCACCCGCCAGTTATATCCGATGGTCGGATACGGCATCCTATGCCGGAGCTATTGCCAAGGCGGAAGAGCGAATCTCAAAAAATCCAAAATTTCAATTGATGGAAGAATATGCCAGATGGTTGGCATCCAACAAAGAAAACACAACTATTTCGCTCCGTTGGGAAGACTATGCCTCCCATCAAAGGCTGATCAAAGAGAAGTCAAAACAATTTAAAGATGTATATGTAAGCACGGATAGCATACCGTTTTTTATTCCACAATCGATGATAGAAGAGCTTAATCAGAAAGGCGATGATCAGCGTGAATGGAGGAAGTGGATCTCTGATTTGAGTCGTGATGTACAGATTCAGGAGGCCTTACGCGTGATCTATGACATGAAGCTATGATCTTTACAAAGTCGAAGAGACAGCCCTTTGCGGGGATCCCTTCTCTTGTTTTGGGTGTTTATCTGTTGATGGCTCTATCCTCTTTTTTGTTGCCGGCCAACGGTCCTGGAGCTTACGATCATATCGAACTAGAATTTTCTCTTCTGCCACCCCTGACTTCTGTGCGATATGTAGAGTTTATTTCGGATCGCCTTACAGAGGGGAGAGTGTATGTTCCCGCTGATGGTATATCCGTCGAGTCCGATGGAAGTGTTGAGGTGTCTTACAAAGGCAAAAAAAAGGTCATTGATGCCCGTACTTTCGATTCATACACCTTACAGGACAAAACATTCATTCTTGGTACAGACCGATTCGGCAGAGACTTGTGGGCACGCATTTCATATGGATCCAGGGTTTCCTTATCCATAGGATTTCTTGCCATGCTGGTGAGCATTGCCATTGGTGTACCGCTGGGATCTGTAGCCGGATATTTCGGAGGGGGTATTGACAGGACAGTAATGTGGCTGGCTACCGTGATGTGGAGTGTGCCATCTGTATTGCTGGTCATGTCGTTTACACTCGTTTTTGGGAAGTCATTGGCTCAGGTTTTTATCGCTGTAGGTCTTACCATGTGGGTCGATATTGCTCGTACAGTCAGAGGTAAGGTATTTTCGGTACGGACAAAAGAATACATTCTTGCAGCTCAGATCGGAGGTCTTACACCCCTCAGGATACTAGTCTATCACGTTTTTCCCAATGTTCTCGGACCTATAATGATTCTTGCAGCTACCAATTTTTCGACAGCCGTACTGCTTGAGAGCGGCATCAGCTTTCTTGGCCTGGGGGTGCAGCCGCCCACGCCTTCGTGGGGCAACATCATTCGAGATCACTATTCCTATCTCCTTATGGGCAAGCCCTGGGTCGTGTTGTTTCCGGTGACATGTATTGTAGGACTTATTCTGGCTCTCATTTCTCTGGCAAATGTTCTTAGGGATTATTATGACGTGAAAGACAGTTAATAAAAATTCCGCCAAGTAGAGAATAATGTGTGATCGGGATTGGAATACCGGCATAAACACCACACCATCAGTAGTACTGCAAGGGTATCAAAGCATTATACCGAAAACACTAATGGCACATTTCAAACCGGTTTTTGATAAAACAACAATTATAGCTCACGGATTAAACCGATAGTTATGAATATACGAAATGCAACCGAAAACCGTATTAACGGTTTATAAAACATAATTATCCCTCATTCATTCGACAAAATATGGATACATGCCATTTGGTCAACTAAAGGTAGATTACCATTGATTCTTCAAAACATTGAACAAAAGGTATATCAATTTATTTCAGAGCAATTGAGAGAGCAAAGTTGCCCGGTAAGAATCATCAATGGTATGGCTGACCATATTTATTGATTGTTTTTGGTAAATCCTCAAAAATTTATTGCAGAAGTTATCAAACAGATTGAAAGCAGTAGCTCTCATTATATCAATCAATACAATATCATGGCAGACAAATTTGTACGGCAAACAGGGTATACTTCATTTTCTGTTTCGGAATTCATTATTGATAAAGTGTTTTACTACATTAAAAATAATAAATCACGCCATCAAAAAAAAAACTTTTCAGCAGAAATATGAGGAGTTTTTAAACTATATGGACTCGAAGATGATAAATAATTTAGAAGCCCAAACAGACTGTATGGTTTATCAGCTTTGTGAGTTGATGGAAGAAGAAATAAAGACAGTAGAAAAAAACATTATAACAGAAATGCCCATGCTACAGAGCCACACCGCTTGCCCATTGCAGGACTAATTCGAACCAACTACCACGCAAGCCAAAACTTGGCAAAGAGTGTGTTTGTCTAAATGCACAACTGACTGACAATCAAAACGAAAGACAGAAAGACAGCAGCTAATAGCGGTTTGGCGTAATGGCGGGTTCAGTGGTAAAATGAATTTAATTAATTCTAATCAAGTTTTGTGGTGGACTGACAGTTTTGTGCTCCGAAATCGCCAAATTTATACAGGTGAAAAACGTCAGCAATAATGGCATGAAACCAGTTCCAAAAGAAAATCACAAGTGAAAAAGTATAGATTTGTAACATTTAAATTAATTACAATCGCTATACTGACAGAAATTAGCTAATTGAACATCTCAGACTTGTGCTATAAGATCCGCAAATAATGAGTTTATAAATTAGATTTTAAGATTTTAGAATAAATCATCAAGAAACTTACAGAATTAACTTAATCAAATGTCCAAAATTACCAGACTATGATCTTTATGCATCCCTTTTTTAAGGAATCCATATGCTTTTTATTAAGTGGGCTTTACCGAGTTTGATTTCGTGAGGGATAGGAGCGGTATGAGCTGCAGCAGGGGTGCATGTGGCACACAGGGCGAGGAGGCGACAGGTGAAGCCACCGGAGCCCGATGTGCCACGCACGACTGCAAGGCGAGTATGAGCGGATAGCCCGACCCCTGACGAAGGCGCTGTGGCGCCTTGTCAGGGGGCACGCCCAAAATAAAAATTAAACGGATACCCGGGTGCGGGGTGGCTACTGAGCGACTTTGACGAGTCTTGCTCCTTCGATGATTTCGTCCACGACGGCGGGGTCGAGCAGGGTGGTGGTATCGCCGAGGTTGCTGATGTCGCCTTCGGCTACCTTGCGAAGGATTCGGCGCATGATTTTGCCGGATCGGGTCTTGGGCAGGCCGGAGACAAACTGGATCTTGTCGGGGCGTGCGATCTTGCCGATGGCAGCGACGACTGCTTCGATGATTTCGGCTTCGACGAGGTCGGGATTGGTGACCGGCTCGGCGGTGACGACGAAGGCGTAGATGCCTTGGCCTTTGATATCGTGCGGGAAGCCTACGACGGCGGATTCGACTACTTTTTTGCAGAGGTTGATGGCGTTTTCGATTTCGGCGGTACCGAAGCGGTGTCCGCTTACATTGATGACGTCGTCTACGCGGCCGATGATGCGGTATAGTCCGTCTTCAGCTCTACGTGCCCCATCGCCTGTGAAGTAGTACCCTTTGAAAGCTGAGAAGTAGGTCTTGCGGCAGCGGTCGTGGTCGCCAAAGGTGGTACGCAACATGCTAGGCCATGGATGGCGGATGCAGAGGTATCCTTCGACGTCGTTGCCTTCAATTTCGCGGCCATCGCTATCGAGCAGTACGGGCTGAATGCCGGGCATGGGCTGACCTGCGTGTGCGGGCTTGAGTTTTGATATGCCGGCCAGGCCTGATATCATGATGCCTCCGGTTTCGGTCTGCCACCAGGTGTCGATCACGGGGCAGCGCTCTTTGCCTACGTGTATGTGGTACCAGTTCCAGGCTTCTTCGTTGATGGGTTCGCCGACGGAGCCGAGGACGCGCAGGGAGTCAAGGGAATAGGAGAGAACGTGGTCGAGTCCGGCGGCCATGAGTGAGCGAATGGCGGTGGGTGCGGTGTAGAAAATATTGACGCCATACTTATCGATGACCTGCCAGAAACGTCCCGGATCGGGGTAGGTGGGGATGCCTTCGAACATGAGGGTGGTCGCGCCATTTAGCAGGGGGCCGTAGATCAGATAGGAGTGTCCGGTGATCCAGCCCACATCGGCGGTACACCAGAAGATATCGGATTCTTCGTACTGGAATGCATTGAGAAAGGTGTATCCGGTGTAAACCATGTATCCTCCTACGGTATGGACGACGCCTTTAGGCTTGCCGGTAGATCCGGAGGTGTAGAGGATAAATAGCATGTCTTCGGAATCCATGGGTTCGGCCGGGCATTCCTTGCTGACATGGGGCAGCTCTTCATGGAGCCATACATCGCGGCCTTCGACCATGTTGACTGCCCAGCCGAGGCGTTCGGTGACGATGACGCGTCGAACTGTGTCGCAGCCCATGGATATGGCTTCGTCTACGACGCGTTTTACGGGGATTTGTTTGGCGCCACGGTTGAGACCATCACTGGTGATGACGGCAACAGCGCCGGCATCTTTGATCCGGTCAGCAAGGGAAACAGCGGAAAATCCGGCAAAAACTACGGAGTGAACCGCACCAATGCGTGCGCATGCCAGCACAGCTATGGTCAGTTCGGGAATCATGGGCATGTAGATGGCTATGCGGTCGCCTTTTTTGATTCCATTGCGCTTGAGTACATTGGCAAATTGGTTGACGCGCTCATAGAGTTCGCGATAAGTGAGACGAACGAATTTTTCTTTGGGGTCATTGGGTTCCCAGATGAGGGCGAGTTTATTGCCGCGTCTTTTGAGGTGGCGATCGAGGCAATTGTAGGTGATGTTGGTTTTACCGCCGATGTACCACTTGACGGAAGGGGTGTCGAATTCCCATTCGAGGGTTTTGTGCCAGGGCTGGAACCAATGGTATTCTTTGGCGATCTGATCCCAGAATCCTTCGGGGTCTTCAACACTCCTTCGGTAGGCGACTTGGTACTGTTCGGGCGATGATATTCGAAAGTTCATCATGGGTATTGGGGGTTTTTAGGGTTAGAAAATGGTTATTAAGTCGTTTGAATGATAATGCGTTCGGCAAGCTCGCGGATTTTGTCCATAAGGTGCTTGTTAGAAAAGGGTTTGGTGATGTAGAAATCAGCACCCAAGGCAAGTCCGCGCTCTATGTCATCAAATTTGCTCTTGGCGGAGAGGAAGATAATGCGGGTATCCGCCGTAGCAGAGTCTTCCTTGATCCGGCGGCAGACTTCGTACCCATCTACATCGGGCATCATGATGTCGAGGACGACGATGTGTGGTCTTTCGGCGGCTACGATGTCGAGGGCCTCCTGTCCGTTGCGTGCAATAAAGGGGATGTACCCTGCCTTGCGAATCAGGAAGTCAAGTGACAGGATGATGGCGGGTTCATCGTCTACGATGAGTATTTTGATGGAAGAGTCAGTCATAGTGTCGATAGTTGACGGGTAAAGTAATACAAAATCTCGCTCCGGGCAACTGGTCGGAATCTTCCACCCATATGCGCCCGCGGTGCAGCTGAATAATCTTCTTGCTGATGGCTAATCCGAGACCTGATCCTTTTGGCTTGCGGATGGTCTGGTAGGGAGCCTGATAAAATTTTTCGAAAATGACCTGACGAAGTTCTTCTTTAATGCCCGGACCGTTGTCCGAGATGTTTATTTTAATCTGGTTATCAATGACATATCCTGAGATGGCAATTTCTCCTTTGTCGGCACGACAATATTTTATGGCATTGCTGAGCAGGTTAATTACGACCTGAGTGATCCGATCGCGATCGCCCCAGATTTCGGGCAGGCGACCGAGGTCAGTTCGAATGGTTATGTTTTTCTGATGAAAAATTTCCTCAAGGCTACGGATACACTCGTGTATAACTTCTACAATGTCGAATTTATCAATTTCGAGTTTGTGTTTACCGCTTTCAAAATTTTCCAGATCGAGCACTTGGGTAATGAGTCGGCTCATGCGGTCGGTTTCGCGACTTACGGTGTCGAGGTACTGTTTGCGTAGATCTTCAGGCAGGTCTGGATTTTCCTGGATTATTTCGACCAGCGATTTGATGGCAGTAAGGGGTGTGCGCAATTCGTGTGTGACGGTGTAGAGAAATTCGTCCTTGCGTTCGTCCTGATCCCTAAGGCGCTTATTGGCTTTTTGAAGCTCAATGGTGGCGTGTTGCAATTGCTCGGAAGTACGGCGAAGTTCTTTATTGAGACGAATCAGTTCCTGAGATTCTTTGAGAATTTCGACTACTTCATCGATGGTGATTTTTTCTTCGCGGGCGATAGAACTGATAAGCAACCGGGCTGAGCTGCTGCCGATGACTGCTGAGAGAGATTTTTCAGCATAGTTGACCAATCTGGGGTCTGCCGGTGAGTCATCGATGATGGAGATATCATTGTAGCGGTAGACAAACTGACGTATGATGGCATCAGTCTGATGGATGCCGAGGAATCGCTCAAGCAACTGGCGCACATCGCGTACCTTGACGGATCCTTTCCACATGACGGACTGCTCGACTGCTGAGCCGTATTTGAATATTTCGGTAAAAATTTCAGCCTGATTTACTTCGGATGATTCCGGATTATGGCCCAATGAAAGCACGATAAACAAACCGACATTGAAAAGAAGGCTCCAGAAGAAGGTGATGGCAATGGGAGATATGCTCGACATACCCATAAAATCTAACGGGGATAAAAATCCCAGTCCTACGGCTTGAAGGCCTGAATTGTAAATATGAATGATTTCCGGTGATACAAAAGAAGGCAGAAGAAGTATGTAAAACCAGATGAAAAATCCGGCCAGCAGACCTCCGATTGCACCTTTTTTAGTGGCTTTCTTCCAGTACATACCACCAATGGCGCTCACTGCAAACTGGGAAACAGCAGCAAAAGATATCAGGCCAATGGAAACAAGTGAATACTTACCCGATAAAAACCGATAATAAAAAAACGCGAGTGCCAGTATGGCAATAATTGAAAATCGCCGTGTGTACACAGGGATTTTGTTTTCGGTGGAAATCAAGCGTCGGAGGTTTGGATTTCGGATGATAGCAGGTATCAGTATGTTGTTGCTCAACATTCGGCTTAGAGCCGCCGTACTAACGATAATCATACCGGTGGCGGCCGAAAATCCGCCAATAAAAGTAAAAAGCGCCAGTCCGGGCTTATTAAATTGCAAGGGTAAGGCTAGTATATATAGGTCTGGATTTTGGTCCGGCAGCCATTTGTTTCCGGCAGCTGCTATCGGTATTACAAATAGATTAATGAGCAGCAGATAGAGAGGAAACAGCCATGCCGCTTTGAGCAGCTGACTTTCGTTGTCATTTTCGACAATTCCCATTTCAAATTGGCGTGGCAGCATCATAAAGGCCAGTGCTGAAAAGACCAACATGGCAAACCAGTTGAAGTATTCATGCTGTGCAGGTGTATGCGCTTTTGAAAAGTAGGAATCCACTTCTGCGAAAATACCGGACATATCCGGACCGAATGCGGTTAGTGTAATGAATATACCAGCTACCAAAAAGGCAACCAGTTTGACAAGAGATTCGAAAGCAATGGTAGCTACAAGACCTGCATTTTTTTCGGTGGGAGCGATACGGCGGGTTGCATACAATACTGTAAATAAGCCCAACAGGGCTGTTAGATATAATGCAGGGTCCCGAAATACCGGCAATGAAGAAGTGCCGGATTCAAACTGCGTGATGGATTGATATCCCAGTGATATAGCCCTGATTTGCAAAGCAATGTAAGGGACAATACCAAGTACAGTAAGCAGTGCAACAAGGTTGCCCGTGATTACGCCTTTGCCGTAACGGGTGGTGATAAAGTCAGAAACAGTATTGATTTTTAGGGATTTACTGATTCTTAGCATTTTTCTGTACACAATTGGCATTGTGACAGCTACTAATGTGGGGCCGAGATAGATGGTGAGAAAGTCAAGATTGCCACTAGCGGCTCTGCCAATGGAGCCGAAGTAGGTCCATGCAGTACAGTACACGGCCAATCCCAGGGAATAGATGTATGGGCTAGATGACAGTAAGGTAGCAGTAGTTTTATGACGATCAATGAATGCAGCTATACTAAACAGTACACTGAGGTACACGGCCATGCTCAGTATGACGACAGCTGAATTCATAGATAATTGTTCATTCCGGTTTTTCTGATTTAATCCAATTTCGGGTCAGTACAACAATCAATAACCACGTTCCGAAAAAGTAAAGCACTTTAGTCCAAATGGAATTATTCTGAAGTATTGAGGCAATCAAAGGGTAATTCCATAGCAGAGAGGCTAAAACTGCCAAAAGGGATAACATGATGTTTTTTCGTGGAGTGTTCATTAAAAAAAATTCTTTTCTGAGTAGAAATCCGGGGAGGACTCCCCCCCCGGATGGACAATAAATCAATGAGCATGTGCTTCACCGGCTCCTTTTGGAATCCGTATGTCTTCTACCAACTCCTGTATATGCATAGGTGGAGCCGGAGTAAATCTGCTAACAACGAAAGCGACAATAAAGTTAATCACCATACCGAGCGTACCAATACCTTCAGGTGATATTCCAAACCACCAATTGTCTGGTGTATTGGCAACCGGATTGATAAATTTGAAGTAAACAATGTAAGCCATTGTAAAAATAAGACCAGCGATCATACCGGAGATTGCTCCTTCCTTGTTCATTCTTTTAGAAAAAATGCCCATTATAATAACCGGAAAGAATGAAGAGGCAGCTAATCCAAAGGCGAAGGCGACAACCTGAGCCACAAAACCCGGCGGATTAATCCCAAAGTAACCGGCAATAGTTACGGCAAATACTGCTGCAATGCGCGCAGCCAGCAGCTCTTTCTTCTCTGTAATGTTGGGAGCAACGGCATTTTTAAGCAGGTCACGGCTAATTGCAGTTGAGATCACTAGCAGCAGTCCGGCAGCGGTACTCAGAGCTGCAGCAAGTCCGCCAGCTGCTACAAGGCCGACCACCCAGTTTGGCAACCTGGCAATTTCAGGATTAGCAAGAACCATAATATCCTTATCTATGGTCAATTCGTTGAGTGCAGCATCTTTCCGGTATTGAACTTTTCCATCGCCGTTTTTATCTTCGTATTTTATAAGACCGGTTTTTCCCCAGTTCCCAACCCATGAAGGCATTTGGTCTAGTGGTTTGTCGTTTATATTAGTGATCATATTGTACATGCCAAAAGCGCCGATGGCTGGTGCAGTAGTGTACAGTATAGCGATAAACACAAGTGCATATCCTGCGGACTTCCTTGCATCACGCACTTTAGGTACGGTAAAAAACCTGACAATCACGTGTGGTAGCCCGGCAGTACCTACCATGAGTGCTGCTGTGATGAAGAAAACATCTATCATCGGCTTACTGCCATCCGTATAGGCTGTAAAACCCAACTCCGTCAATAGTCCATCCAGTTTATCAAGCAGATAGGTGCCATCGGATAAGGTGCTTCCAAATCCAAGCTGAGGCAATACATTGCCTGTGAGCTGAATACTTATAAAAATGGCTGGTACCATGTAAGCAAAAATGAGAACACAGTACTGAGCTACCTGTGTGTAGGTAATTCCTTTCATACCACCTAGCACAGCGTAAAAGAGCACGATGATCATACCGATGATCACCCCGGTATTGATATCCACTTCCAAAAACCGACTGAATACAATGCCCACACCGCGCATTTGTCCCGCTACGTAGGTGAATGACACAAAGATGGCTGCAATAACAGCTACCAGTCTGGCAGTTTGCGAGTAGTATCGATCACCGACAAAATCTGGTACCGTAAATTTTCCGAACTTTCTTAGATATGGTGCAAGCAGTAAAGCCAGCAACACATACCCTCCGGTCCATCCCATAAGATACACAGAACCGTCATATCCCATGAAACTGATCATTCCGGCCATTGAAATGAAAGATGCCGCACTCATCCAGTCAGCCGCAGTGGCCATACCATTAGCAAGAGGTGAAACACCTCCGCCGGCTACATAAAATTCTTTTGTAGATCCGGCTCTTGACCATATCGCAATGCCGATGTAGATCGCAAAGGTGATGCCTACGATGATGTAGGTCCAGGTTAGAATATCCATGATGTTTGAGTTTTAAAGGGGGTTAATCTTCGTTTACTTCGTATTTTTTATCCAATTCATTCATTTTTCGTACATACAAAAAGATGAGTACGATAAATGTGTAGATCGAGCCTTGCTGAGCAAACCAAAATCCGAGTTTGAATCCACCGATTCGAATTGTGTTGAGGGTATCTGATAGAACTATACCCAGCAGATATGATACTGAAAACCAAACAATTAAAAGTACGGTCAGGTAGCTGATGTTTTCTTTCCAGTACTTTTCGAGAGATGTGTTCTTTTTCATGTTTTTAGGTTTTTAAGTTAATTTATAAGAATACCTGGGTTTGAAGAATGAATTCGCTTTTGAATCCCTCTTGTCTGTTGCCGTTTCCTTCCAGCATGTTAGGCCTGGCAGAATATTGAAGGGTAATTTTCGCGTGATGTCCGGCAATAAAGTAGTTAAAACCGAAATCAAGGGAATGGACAGGACTGCCAATTCTCTCCAGATTGTGAAGAGTATATGCGCCAAAAAGTTGGATTCTGTCCACCCTTGACTTGGTATTTGGGTAGTGATTGACGATGGGCTGTCCGTTGACAGGGATCTCTGATTTGCCTTTACCAGCCAAAATGCCCTTTGGCAACAAGTATCCAAGCTGTGTGTACCAAATCTGACCAGTTCCAAGGAGAGGCCGGGTATTGCCAAAACCATTTATACTAACCTGACCTGAGTAGTTCGGGTCCTTGAAAGAGGAGGCCTCATTCATAATCCCAACTGTGCGATAGTAGTTAGGACCCCAGTTGTGGTTGTAAAATACTGAATACAATGTGATGGCCTGATTGGATGCACCACCGAAGGGCATATCCAGAAATACATCCAGACCAGTCACATTAGACGGATTACTTTGTACAACGGTATCTTCACCCTTGAGCACAAAATGTTTTGTAGCATTTGGCATCGTTTGAAAGCCTGCTCCGATATTGAATACTTTTTTTGTACCCACATACGTACCCACGGTAAATGGAAGGACATTTGATTCTTTATCCCAAAACTGCCACATCAGATACCCGGATTTGATCCAGCTATTTGCGCCCGAATTGTTTTCAACAGCCCTGTTTAATACAGGTACACCGTTGTTTCGGGGAAGTTCTAGATTAGTGGCAAACGGCCGTGAAATATGAACCCTATAGTCAAGCCTGTCGAATACCTTACCCTTGGCATATACTCCAAAGTATCTGGCAAACTGGTCAGCAAATTCGATGGTAAACCAGTTAAAGATCGGGGCATCTACTGCCAGGAAGTTCAAAGTACTGGCACTGGTCATACGTGATACACCATGCCAATAGTGCAGTCCGGAGCCAATGTATAGTGAATTTTTATTTGCCTTTTTGGTTTCAGAATTGACCGCCGGCACTACAGCGTATTCATTCCACACATCGTGGAAAAATAAACCAGGTTTTTTTCCGCTGGTGAATGTACCCCCGTTTCCGGTCAGACCACCCATTGGGGCACCGCCGTTAATAAAGGTTTGATTATTAATCCCAAAGTGAGTCAGGATGAGAAATCTCTGATTGATCTGCGCGTAAGCAAGCATACGTGCTCTCCGGATACCAATGTCGAAATACCAATCGGTGGGTTGTCCGTTGACTACAGAGCCGGGGTTGAGCTCCATGGCGCGCGTCCAAATCTGATTCCAAATAATAAAGCGGACGTATTTTGATCCGGTTTGGTCGATGTTTATTTTGAGACCGGAGCCGTATTCCTCTGAGCCCTGGCCATGGGATATGTACCCCACAGCCAAAGCCAACAGGAGGAATTTCAGGGGTTTTCGTGTGTTCATGTGTTTTGGGTTTTTGAGGGTTTGTGTTTGGTGCCTCGAAAGTACCCATGTTCATTTTAAAATGAAAAATTAACATATATCTATTGTAAAAAATATATATCAATCTTTAAATCGATCCCATTTGATGACCATAAACTTATCTCCGACTTCGGTGATGAGGATACCATGACCCTTAAGTATTTCTTTGTCAGATATAAATGTCTTCAATTCCGAATGGCTTAATATTTTGTAAGTCGGATGGTAACGGATATCGTCAAGTCGCTTTACCCCATATTTTCTCACCCAGTTCATGACAGTTACGTGACTTACTCCCAGCAGGCGTTCGATTTCTCGATAGCTTAAGCCCTCGAGATACAATTGTAATCCCTTGATGATGTAGTAGTCGTCAATAGCTTTACCTAATTTGGCCACTGTGTAAAAATAGTTGCAGCTCTTGCACTTATATCGCTGCCTTTCTGCTACGATCCCTGCCTTTACCACGTCGGAAGACTGGCATCTCGGACAGGGAGATTGTATTTTTGACACCATTTGTATATATAAATTTTGCATAAATATAAATAATTAGCAACAATACCAAATAATACGTTAATTTAAAAATAAAACACTTTGATTATCAATTATATAATCAAATTAAAAACTCCATTACCCTAAATTAAAGGTTCTTGTCTGTATTACTGGTCGATTCATTTCTACATTTGCTTCCACATTTAAAATTTTTGAAATTTCTCAACATGAGTGTGCTGGTCAATAAGAATTCCCGAATTATTGTACAGGGCTTTACGGGCAAGGAGGGTACCTTCCACGCTTCCCAGATGATCGAGTATGGAACCCAGGTCGTAGGGGGGGTCACTCCCGGTAAAGGTGGTTCCTTACATTTGGACAGACCTGTGTTTAATACCGTGGAACAGGCGGTAAATGCCACGGGCGCCGATGTTTCCATCATATTTGTACCACCTGCATTTGCCGCAGATTCTATTATGGAAGCAGCTGAGGCAGGTATCAAAGTGATTGTAGCCATTACAGAGGGAATACCGGTCAAAGACATGGTTGTAGCCAAGGATTATGTGAAAAGTCGCAATTGCGTGCTGATAGGCCCTAACTGTCCGGGTGTAATCACTGCTGAGGAAGCTAAAGTCGGAATCATGCCCGGATTTGTGTTTAAAAAAGGGACAATTGGAATTGTCTCTAAATCCGGAACGCTAACCTATGAGGCAGCTGATCAGATCGTTAAAGCAGGTTTAGGTATTACTACAGCCATTGGTATCGGCGGTGACCCGATCATCGGTACACCAACGCGGGAGGCAATAAAAATGCTGATGGAGGACGATGAAACGGAAGGAATTGTAATGATCGGCGAAATCGGTGGAAATTATGAAGCTCTCGCAGCGGAATGGATTCGTGAAAACGGAACAAAGCCCGTGGTTGGCTTTATAGCCGGCGAAACGGCTCCAAAAGGCAGGACAATGGGGCATGCCGGTGCGATCGTGGGCGGAAAAGACGATACGGCTCAGGCTAAAAAAACCATTATGCGTGAATGCGGTATTCATGTAGTAGATTCACCGGCAGAAATCGGAAAACGAATGGCAGAAATCATCAATAGATAAAAGCTTCAAAATATTTCGATAAAGAAGCCGCAGCTTTCAGCTTGCGGTTTTTTTTTTGGGGCATTATTGACAAAAAAAGCCACCTCTACACGGAAGGGTGGCTTTTTGGTTTGGTCAATGAGTGTTGTACTTCAATCCACGATTTTTATCCACAATTCATCTGTGTATCTTCCATCAATTCGATTCTGACGAATCTGATTAGCACGAGTGTAGTTGTCAAACTTAAACAGATACACATAGTACATATTATTGTTCTTATCCTGAAAGAAACGGGCATCAAAGCCGCGGTTTTTGAGCTCTGAGGTTAGACGTTCAGCATTTCCAAGACTAGAAAATACACCTGCCACCACGTAAAATCCTTTGGATCCGGGCTCCACGTTGCTTGCCATTTCAGATTCCTGAATTGGTTGACCTGCAGATGTATATCCAGTGCCTGTTGGAGATTGTCTGCTGTCGGAGGTAGGTTTTTGACCTTTACTGCTTTGCTGTGTGGTCTGAGTCGCCCCGGTCTGATTTGCTGGTTTTGTGGCTTGTTGCTGTTCGCCTTGTTGCTGGTATTCGCGTCTTATTTCTTCGCGCAGCTCTTCCATCCGGTCTTTAATCATCTTTTCAGTGGTTTCGTCTTTTCGGCTTTGCTGTTGTTTGAGCCTTTTAATTTCACTTTCAAGTCGTTCCATTTTTGAGCTGCTTCCAAATCTCCACATAAGAATGATTTCATTGCTGTTGCCCATGGCTCGGCTAAACTCAGAAATGGAAAAATCGTGTGCATATCCGATCATGAGTTGTTCTGTTATATTGACACCAATATTTAGTGTGACAGCATAATCAGTCCGGTACATAAAGCCTACATGGCCATATTTCAGAAGCCGAAGCATAGCTCCGGCATCAATCATGGCGGGCACCCCCTGTGCGCCTCTGACCATTACAAGAGGACTTAAAAAAGCCCTGTCTCCCTGAATATTTATATCGTATTGGGCCATAAAATTGTAATGGCGGTACGCGCTGAATACTGCTTGAGCGGTGGGCTGGTCCAGAAATTTTACGGGAGATGAAAAAAGTTGAGGCACAGATGCGCCCACCATCAAATTGTTAATCCTGGCATTCACACCCAGATGTACATCGAGGATAGAGCGACCGTTGACTTGGCCAAAAACCGCAGGATCAAAGCGGTCTGCGTTGCGTATAAGGCCTACGTTTATTGATTGATTGAGGTATCCTGCACCAATACCGAAATCTAAAAAATTTCTTTCACCAAACTGCACCTTATATGCGTAGGCTCCATAGATAGCATTGCGCTCCAGTAGGCTGGCCTGGTCGTTGTATGCATAGACGGAATACCCAACCTTATTGGATGAGGATGCGCCGTTGAATGCGAGGGCTGCTGTCTGAGGCGCTCCGTCAAACCCTGTCCACTGCCGGCGGAAGATTGCCGAAAGTTCTGCAGTGGGCGACAGACCACTCATGGCCGGATTATATATAAACGGAGCGAAGAAGTAATTGCTGTATAAGGGTATTTGCTGCGAATACATATTCGGCGCTCCACCTAAGAGAAGGCCGAAGAGCAAGTAATGAACTTTTTTCATAATCGTATAAGATTAAAATTGACTTTGAATGATAGTAACCGAACCTCTGTAAATCACTTCATCATTGCACACTACCAGAATGTAGTACGCTCCGTCAGGAAGGGCTACTCCGGCATTATCGGTTCCACCCCAGTTGTGGTTGTATGGCAGAGAACTGTATACGATTCTTCCATAGCGGTTTTTCACAATCAATTCACACGTTTGGTTTCCTAAAAGCTCTCTCAGGTCGAGAACATCGTTTATTCCGTCGCCATTGGGTGTGAGCAGGTTTGGAACATTTCGGAAAAGTTCAATGCTGTCAGTGCTCAGTGTACGAACTACAAACACCCGCATGCTGTCAATGCCCTGGCATCCTCCGACGGCGGTCACCACAAGGTAATATGTGATGGTATCCGGCCTGTTGGTCTGTGGTATTGATGTAGTAGATTGAGCTAAAGGATTGCTGAATGATACCGGTTTATTTGCAAACCAATAGTAAGATGCACCTGCGCCTCCACCTGAGCCATTCAATGTTACAGATTGACCAATTTCGATCGTTTGGTCCGGTCCTGCATTGGCGATGGGGTTGTTGAGCGTTAGTCGTATGGTATCGAAAGATTTACATCCGTTTTGATTGGTTGCTTCTACGATATAGGTACCCGGGTTTTTAAGGACTATGACATTGTTGTTCAATGGAGGTGTTGTGAGCCATCTGAAGTTTACCGCGGGCTGATTTGCAGACGCTACAACAGAAATACTATCTCCGGCACAGATTTCTATATTTCTGGAAGTATTGAAGGAAATCACCGGAAATTTCACCACATTGACCTGAAGTTCATTGGAAGTAAATACGCAGGTCTGATTGGAAATAATGACTCTGTAGCGCGCTGTATCATTTATGGTGTTTCCATTGATGACAGGTCTGACCTTAAACCAAGGGTCTGTGGCCCCGGCTATATTGATAAACGGGGAGCCCGGAGGGAAGGAAATTTGCCATTGGTATGTCACATCCGGTCCGGCAGCAGAATCAAGAACTGTCAACATCGTCGAATCACCCGAACAAATCGTCAAACCATTGAAGCCCGGAGCCGGCACTATGCTATCTACAGGAGGAAAATCCGTAATCACGGTAATGTATGATGACGTATCTACACAAAAACCGTCAAAAACCCTTACCCTGTATCGGCCTGCTACGTAAACTTCCTTAAAAATCAACGTATCGTCCGGCAGCGTTTTGGGATGAGGATTATTCAAGGCATCAAGAGTATCTACCATCCATTGGTATTTTTTACCAGGACCGGCAGATGCAACTAGCGTGACATAGTTGCCGTCACAAAATCGAAAGGAGTCTGCACTAATTTGCAATACTCCTGGTTGAGGTTGCACACTGATATCTGTATTGGGTTTATAAGCAGTCACGAGGGTATCCTTAGATATAGAATCACAAGTGCCCAGAGATACGCGAAGAGAAATCGCTGCAGTTTGCCAAAATTTAAATGTTTTCTGATTAGCACCGGGTACAGGGGCGCCATTTACACGCCATTCATAGGTAAATGTTTCTCCTGCGCCGGGTGTAGGTCCTTCGAATGTAAGCGTATCACCTTCACAAAACCGGTATTGACCCGGAAATAACGGGTCGGTGAATCCCCCTGATATACTAAAGCCGGAGGGTGGTCTTTTTCCGATAATGATGATAGCGCTGGAGTCGCTAACTGCAGTTGGGGAGCTTGAGGTCACCCGCACACGATAAGCACCTTGATCCGTATTGCAGGGTATTACTGCATTTATCGTGCCTACTGTACCGTGAACAGGTCCGCTGGGTGGGACATTGTTGCCAAACGGAAGAGGCGCTATTTCGATAAAATTTCCGCTAAACGTTGAACCTCCCGGATTTGAAAGTTCTACTCTGATCACATTGTTTGATTGGAGTACGCCGGGATTAACGAAGAAGGTAACCTGAACGGTATCACATTGACATAGTTGGGTATTAAGTGCCGGAGAGGCTACAAACACCTGTCCTGCAGCAGTCTTTACAAATGCCAATGCGAATGAAATAAAAATGATTTTTAGAATTTTTTTCATTCTTTTTTATTTTTAAGCAAAGTAAATCAAAATTTTGGTTTGAAGTTCACCGTTTTTTTACAATCAAAATATTGTAGCTACAGTAGAGATTGCTTTAGTAGACGCGGATAAAAAGAATTTTGAATTTCTTTTTTTGAAAAATCATTGAGTCAATAGTTTTGCCGGCTGCAATTGATTTCAGGGATTTATGAAAAATAAATACAGTGTGTCCGAACTTTTGAAAACCAAACCCATAGGCACATCCATTACGCTGAGCGGATGGGTACGGACGTTCAGAAGCAATCGGTTTATCGCTATAAACGACGGAAGTACGGCAAAAAACTTTCAATGTGTTGTCGATTTTGAAGCCTTTGATGAATTACTTTTAAAAAGAATAACCACAGGCGCATGCATCCGGGTGACCGGCGTAATAGTGGAGTCACCGGGCAAGGGACAGCCCATCGAGATGCAGGTAGAACGTGTCGAAATACTCGGAGATTCGGATCCTGAACAATATCCTTTACAACCCAAAAAACACAGCCTTGAGTTTCTGCGCGAAATAGCACATCTGCGTTCGCGAACGACCACCTTCGGAGCTGTTTTCAGAGTGCGACATCACTTAGCCTTTGCCATTCACGAATATTTCAACAGGAATGGCTTTTTTTATGTGCATACCCCTATAATTACCGGTTCGGATGCCGAAGGGGCAGGGGAGTTGTTCAATGTTTCGATATTAGACAAAAAGAATATTCCTCTGAATGAATCGGGTGATGTGGATTATTCACGCGATTTTTTTGGCAAAGAAGCTAATCTGACCGTAAGCGGACAGCTGGAGGCAGAGTTGCTTGCCCTCGGACTTGGTAAGGTATACACATTTGGACCTACCTTCCGGGCGGAAAACAGCAATACAGCACGTCATCTGGCTGAATTTTGGATGGTAGAGCCGGAGATGGCCTTTTATGATCTCAAGGACAATATGGATCTGGCAGAGAGTTTTCTAAAATACATCATCCGGTACATCCTGACCCATACAGAAGAAGATTTGGTCATTCTTGGTCAAAGGTTGGCTGATGAAGAGGCATCGAAGCCCTCTGACCAAAGAGCAATGCCACTGCTGGAGAAATTGAAATTTGTAACCGAAAACGACTTCCAACGAATTACCTACACTGAAGCCATTGACATTCTTCAAAAATCATCGTATCACAAAAAGAAAAAATTCAATTTTCCGGTAGAGTGGGGTATTGACCTGCAAAGTGAGCATGAGAGGTATCTTGTGGAGAAGCATTTCAATTCGCCTGTTATTATCACCGATTATCCGGCTGGTATCAAGGCTTTTTACATGCGGCTAAATGATGATGGTAAGACAGTACGCGCCATGGATATATTGGTGCCCGGTATAGGAGAGATTGTGGGAGGCTCGCAGAGAGAAGAGCGTTTCGACATATTGCTGTCAAGAATAAAACAATTCGGCATTTCTGAAGAAAGCTTGTGGTGGTATCTGGATACTCGCCGTTTCGGTACGTGTGAGCACAGCGGCTTTGGGCTTGGCTTTGAGCGTCTTGTACAATTCGTCACGGGCATGTCCAATATCCGGGATGTAATACCCTTCCCGAGAACGCCCGGCAACTGTGAATTCTAATCACATTACAAATCTCCAGATGAGTTTACCCATGATGTTAATTGCCGAGGTAAAAAGATTTTTTTGTGAAGATTGTCTAATGGTCTGATTGGCAATAAAAAAGAAATCAGCCCCGGGAAAGGGGATCCACTGAAGGCGGTAGTTGACAATGTATTCCTGAGTGGCACTGTTGTATTGCCCCAAAATAAATCCGAAGGTATTTGGGTTAAATGCATAGCGAATTCGCAGGGAGGTGAGCAAAACGTCGAAATGGGTTGTGTCGAAATCGCCTTTGGTGTATGTGCTGAGCAGTGTACATTGGACATATCGGCTGGTTCGTATGTTTAAGTCCAGTGAGATATCTGTACTTTTTCCGTTAAAAAGTTCGCCGGTGGTCATAAGTCCTGATGCCCATAGTTTTCGTCCTTTGAAAGTCGATAATTCAACCGAA
Organism: Thermaurantimonas sp.; assembly: GCA_046295455.1. GTDB lineage: Bacteria > Bacteroidota > Bacteroidia > Flavobacteriales > Schleiferiaceae > Thermaurantimonas. The sequence goes on from JBKBNI010000007.1 coordinate 76,505, forward strand.
TAGCGGTTAAACCAATATTCACCAACTTCTATCAATGTATTTCCAAAAATTCTGAACGGCTCAAAAATGCCCTCAGCCTGACGGGTAGCATACAAATATATACTTTCGCCTGAGCGCGTTTCCATTCCAAAGGGTAATATGCTGTACTGAAAGGTCTGAAGCCTGTTGCCTTCATTCAGATTGGTAGAGGTTATACTCACAGGACTAAAGACAAATTGACGGATCCACTTCCAGGTTCCATTTGGATTAGGGCGTGGTTGGTAATTGATAGTTGCATAATATTCGTTGAAATCTGTTCTACGCATTAAACCCACCTTTGGATCAAATTGACTTCCAGCCCGTTGTGTGCTTAGAAAAACATTTATTTTATCATTTGGATACTGTACAAATATGCGATAGGCCAGATTCTGCTGGTCAAACGGAGCTCTGCTCGTAGCAGTGCCTACCAATGCACCGCCGATATTTAGGTTTTTTGACCCGAGAAAGGTAGACGTACTATATCTGAAATTCCCCCCTGTGGTGGTATGCGTGAATTGATCATTGATACGGGTGATACTCATGGCACCGAAGGTAGATTGAGTGCCGACATCTTGCCGGAACGAAATGGCTGAAAAGTTTTCCGATATGGCTGATTCTGTGCGTCCGGTTTGAATCGACATTGCTCCCAAAGTAGAGCCTTTGGATTTTCCAAGCAACCTGACTCCGGCGATCATAGGTACCGGCTGATAATTTGAATCCAACCCTATACGTCTGGTGTAGAATGGTATAACTCTGTCTCCTCCGAAACCCATATCAAAAAAATCCTGCCCCTCGAGAAAAAATTCTCTCAATTCCGGAAAAAACAGCGGGAAACGGGTGAGGTTCACCTGCTGCCGATCGCTTTCAATTTGGGCAAAGTCGGTATTAAACGTTACATTCAGCCGGTAGGAAGCGCTGACTAAATAATTGATGTCCGCACCGGCATTGTAGAGCTTTTGCCAACTCATAGGGTGATCGGTTGCAGGTCTTTGGGTACCCGTACCGCTTATGGCGTACGGTTTAAACTCGGTAAATCTGTTTGCTCGGGGTGGGTTTTTGATCAGCAGTTCGCCGGCATTGGTTACCAGATTTAGGCGTGAGTCGCGCTTCCAACCCATCCACAGGGATTGTTCCCTGAGATGCCTGATGTTTCTTTCGAAATTCAGTCCCCACACACTGGTATCCTTTCCGGTTTCATACCGCAGGGTGATGAAAGGAATAACAAACTCAGCGTTCCAGCCGGCGCTGTCAATTCGGGTTTTTACATCCCATACTCCATTCCAATTTATGTTTGTTGCTTTTCCGTTGTCAAAAACCTGATAATCACCTCTTGCTCCTCTGGGATTTGTATAGAAGACAAAGGCATTGCGCTTATCCCGATAGGTATCAAAGAGTATGTAGATTACATCGTCCAGCTGTACGTTGAAATCGCGCGCCAGCTCATATGCCGTGATGGTTTCAGAAGGCTGAATACATCGTATGGCGATGTAGATATTTTTTAGATCGTGGGCTATGGCTACATATGTTTTGTAGGCTGAGACATTGCCTTCATTCAGTTCTCTTTGAGTTAACTGAATAGGGCTTAGTGTACTTTGCCATACGGGTTCATTGAGGTATCCGTCTATCACGATAGCCTGATCAGTAAATGTAGATATTAGTCGCTGCCCGACAGCATGGGTTGAAATGAGAAAGAGGAGGATTGCTCCTTTTCGAATAAACTTCGAGAAGTGCACGATATCTTTTTAAAAGTACAAAAAGAAAGATTCGAAAAAACTACTTTAATAAATATTTGACTTTTTCTGAAATGGCATTTCCGTCTGCTTTACCTGCCAATTTCTTTGATGCGGCCGACATTACTTTTCCAAAATCGCCAGGTGATGTGGCTCCGACTTCAGAGATGATATTTTTTAATTCTTGTATTAATTCATCGTCGCTTAGAGGTTTTGGCAGGAATTCTTCAATTACATTCATCTGCGTTTGTTCTTCGGAGGCGAGGTCATGTCTGTTTTGCTGTGTAAAGATTTCATAACTCTCTTTACGCTGCTTATATAGTTTTTGAAGAATTTTTATTTCTGCTTCTCTGGATAGGGTTTCGGACGCGCCCTTTTCAGTGTTGGCAAGAAGTATTGCAGATTTAATGGCTCGTAGCGCGTTTAGTCTGTCTTTGTCTTTGGCCTTCATGGCCTCTTTGATTTTTTCATTAATCTGTTGCTCAAGTGTCATTATCTGGCTTTTTAAAATTTTTGTCGTACGATTAAACTCAAAACAAAAATAAAACAGCCTCCTTTGTGGGAGGCTGTTGAAATACTTTTAGAGTATTAGTACCCTTTAAATTATTTAAGGGTGATGCGCTCTGTGATAGTAGTGGTACCGTTGGTAATATTCAGTAAATAAATTCCTTTGGCCATTCCATTGAGGTCAATGTGAATGGTAGAACCGTCATGCAAATACACATTGTCTGAGTAGATGATCTGTCCAACAAGATTTACAACTCGCACATCATATTTGCCAGCTTGAATATTTTCGACATTAAGATTAACTTCTCCAGATGTTGGATTAGGGTAAACTCGCACACGACCTTTGTTAAATTCATCTTTTCCAATGGTCGAGTTACCGGATACAAAAAACTCAATGTACGGAGCAAAAGTAAGGCTTGGACCTATTAATTCGTTATTTAACGCGTTGGGACTGTTGGCATAGCGGGTTCCAACGAAAAGGTTACCGAAGATGGCTCTGGATTGAGGATACAAGTCATAGGCTTCGAGGAAAGTAGGAGTGCCTTGTACGGCTTGCGGATCACGTGCATAAATAGGTCTGAAGAAGTTTTTGCGGACAGGATTTGTAGTATTTCCCGCATCGTATAATGTATCACCTGCTGAATAGGTGTAACCTGGCTTGAAGTGTACTACTGCAGCTACCTTGTGACCAGCCGGAATATTGAGTGTAGAAGGAAGCGGAAGTTTGAATTCTACGTCAGCACTATCTTCCACACGGAGTCTGTAATGAAGTACAACTCTGTTCGTTGCTGTAAGACCGTTGTGAAATCCATGAGCCGCTGTACCGGCATATCTTGGTACGGTCAATGGTATGGCTGCTGTTTGTCCGGGGAAGGTATTGGCCGGATATTGAACACCTGTTCTCCAAGTTGTATTATTATTTACATCTCCCCATATGACATCTACACGGATACTGTCGCCTGTGAAGTTTGTAAGATTTGCTGTGGCTATATCGTAAAATCCGTAAACAATTATTGTATCGATGCTTATAGGGTCGGCAGGAGCAAAAAAGTCCATTTGGGCGAGAGCAAAGGCTTGCGAATTGGGATCAAGCACAGACGATACTGCGTGAATATTGACATTTGCAGTACCCGACTGAGTCACCATTACCATTTGAGAGTCAGGAAAAAATCCATTCGTCAGCCATACAAAATTGAGTTGCTTCAAGGCAGCTACGGGATCTACGTGGCTCATGCGCTGGGCAACGGCCTTGGAGCCTTTGTTAGCAATCCGAAAGTTCTTTGAATTTTCAATTGCCTTAAGCAGTTTTTCTTGTTTGTGTTGAGGCAGCTCTTGAAAAAGGAGTTTAGATTCCATTGCCGCGGGATTTTCGACAATAGACTGTGAGGATGCAGACACTCCAATGATGAGAAATAGACTTAATAACGATCTTTTCATATGACAATTAAATTTCAGCTAAATTACAATCTTTTTACAATTTGGTAAAACCGTGATTGTGAATTTTATTGTTTTAAATTGCCATCATTCTACGTAAGAGGAGATTGGCTCGCAGGTGCACACAAGATTTCGGTCGCCATAGGCATCATCTACCCGACGGACAGATGGCCAGAATTTATTCTCTTTCACAAATTCCAGCGGAAAAGCAGCTTTTTGTCGGGAGTAGGGCATTGACCACTCATCAGAAGTGATCAGATGGAGCGTGTGCGGAGCATTTTTGAGTGGATTGTTGACCTTGTCGGCAGTGCCTTCAATGATTTCATCGATTTCGTGACGGATAGAGATCATCGCATCACAGAATCGGTCTATTTCATGCTTATTTTCGCTCTCTGTAGGTTCAATCATCAGGGTACCTGCTACGGGAAAAGATACTGTAGGAGCATGAAATCCGTAGTCCATAAGCCGCTTGGCAATATCCACTACTTCGATGTTGGCATCTCTTTTAAATGTTCTGCAATCAAGGATCAATTCATGAGCCACAGTATCATTTTCTCCTGTGTACAGAACCGGATAAAATTTTTCGAGCCGGGCTTTGATATAGTTTGCATTCAAGATTGCATATTTTGTGGCATCTGTTAGTCCTTCTGAACCGAGCATCTTTATATAAGCGTATGAGATGATCAGGATCAATCCGCTGCCATATGGTGTGGCCGATATTGGTGTAATGGCATACTCACCTCCTGTTTTAACGATCGGATGCCCCGGCAGAAAGGGAGCGAGGTGCTTTGCTACACAGATGGGTCCCATTCCCGGTCCGCCTCCGCCGTGCGGTATCGCAAACGTTTTGTGGAGATTTAAATGGCACACATCAGCTCCGATCCGTGCCGGATTGGTTAGTCCGACCTGAGCATTCATGTTTGCTCCATCCATATACACCTGACCTCCGTGCGCATGGATGATATCTGTGATCTCTTTTACCGCACTTTCGAACACTCCGTGGGTGGATGGATAGGTGATCATCAGCGCAGCAAGGTTTGAGCTGTGCCGTTCAGCCTGATCTTTTAGGTCTTTGACGTCAATATTGCCATTTTCATCGCATTTGACTACCACTACTTTCATGCCTGCCATGACAGCTGATGCGGGGTTGGTGCCATGTGCCGATGAGGGTATGAGTACTACATTTCGATGTCCTTCTCCTCTGTGGTGGTGGTATGCCCTGATCACCATTAGTCCGGCATATTCGCCCTGTGCTCCTGAGTTGGGCTGAAGCGATACACTGTCAAATCCGGTGATGATTGCCAGATCTCTCTCGAGCTCACGAATGATTTGCATATATCCTTCGACCTGGTCTAATGGGGCAAAAGGATGTATATCCGAAAACTCCGGCCAAGACAGAGGTAGCATTTCGGTGGCGGCATTCAACTTCATGGTACAACTGCCGAGCGCAATCATGCTGTGGTTGAGAGACAGGTCCTTTCTTTCCAGTTTTTTCAGATAGCGCATCATTTCGGTCTCGCTGTGATAGCTGTTGAAGACAGATTGCTGCAGAAATTCGGTTGTCCTACGCAAGTCCTCCGGTATGTTAGTTTCTACGGCGGATGCAAGATGTACCGCCGGTTTTCCGGCTGCATCTGCAAATACTTTAACAATGTCCATTAGACTTTCGTCATATGTCGCCTCACCCAGGCTTATGGATACCGTTTTTTCGTCGATGTAGTTAAAGTTAAGCATACTGCGTTCGGCTATCTGTCGAAGTTCAGAAGCCTTTATCGAGCCAAGGTCAATGCGAATAGTATCAAAATAGCTGGAATTAAGCTGTCGATAACCTAATTCTTCAAGCGATTTTGAAAGTCTTATGGCGTTGTGATGAATCCTTCTGGCGATATGGCGGAGTCCATCCGGACCATGATACATCGCATAGGCTGCAGCCATCACTGCGAGCAGTACCTGTGCTGTACAAATATTTGATGTTGCTTTTTCACGCTTAATGTGCTGCTCCCGGGTCTGAAGTGCAAGGCGCAGAGCTGGTTTTCCGTCTTTATCGATTGTACGTCCGATGATTCGTCCCGGAATGTATCTTTTGTACTCGTCACGGGTAGCAAAGTATGCTGCATGCGGACCGCCAAACCCTAGCGGAATACCAAAACGCTGGGTTGTACCCACCACCACATCAGCCCCCCACTCACCGGGAGGAGTGAGGAGTACAAGGCTCAGCAGATCTGCCGCTACGATTACTTTGATATTGTTTTTCTTACATATTTCTGCAAACTGTCTGTAATCCTGTATTTCACCGTTGGCATCAGGATATTGAATAAGCACAGAAAAAAAATCCTCATCTGGTTCGAACTCGGTGAAATCTCCACTTACAATTTCAATATTTAAGGGAGTAGCCCGAGTTTTAAGCAGTGCTGCAGTCTGTGGAAATATGCTTTTGCTTACAAAAATCTTATGGCTGTGTTGCTTTTCGCGGCTTCTGGCGGAATGGAGCATGGACATAGCCTCGGCAGCCGCTGTGGCCTCATCCAGCAGGGAGGCGTTTGATATTTCCATTCCTGTCAGCTCACAGACCATGGTCTGATAGTTCAGCAGCATCTCCATTCGCCCTTGAGCTATTTCAGCCTGGTAAGGAGTGTATGCGGTATACCATCCGGGATTCTCAAAGATGTTTCTTTGAATCACTCCGGGTAAGACCGTCCCGTAATATCCCATTCCGATATAATTTCTGAAAAGTTTATTTTTTATGGCTATTTTTTTTAAACTGGTCAGAAATGTCCTCTCAGATTTGGGCTCATCCAGACCCTCCAGTGGTTTGGTGCGAATGTTTTCAGGTATGGTTTTGCGAATGAGTTCGTCAAGTGATGAAACTCCGATTTCCCGGAGCATTTCAGCTTCATCGTCTCTCCTGATACCTATGTGTCTATAGGCAAATGAGTTGTAATTCATAATGATGCATTAAATTGAATGATATAACAATAAAGGTGATTCTCAGTTCCCGTTTTCCTTAGCAAATGTAATAGGAGAACAATGATTTCCTGGGTTGAAGGCAAATAAAAAGTTGCTGTGCCATAAGATGGAGTTTACATTTTTAATCCATTGATTACCAATACAATACTTTCTAAATGATCGGCTATTCGCTCGAGGTCATTTACAATGTCCAGATACAATAATCCAACCTCTGCGTAGGTGTAATCAACATTGATTTTTTTGAGATATTTTGATCGAAACTGATGATGTAGATCGTTGATTTGAAGTTCCAGTTGTTCAGATTCATATATCTTTTCTTCATTTTTTTCAAATGTTAATACACATTCTTTCATCACTTCAAAACTGCGCTCTACCAACATCATCATCTGAAGAATATCATTTCGCTGAGAAGGTGTAAAAAACAACTTATGATCTTTCTTTTTTTTTAAATTGATCGCTATTCGCAAGGTCAAATCTGTCAACCGTTCTAAATAACTGACCACACTGAGCATTTTTCGTATCAGAATAGATATATCCGAACCAGAATCCTGGCCATTAACTTTCAGTAAGAATTCACTGAATTTGACTGAGGTTCTGTCTGCCTTGTTTTCGAATAACAATATTTTTTTGAATTTTTCTTCAAAAATTTCATCTTCAGTTTCATTTAATATTTCGGATAATAAGTTAAATGATTTTTCGGCATTGACTGCATACTTAAATATCTCTTTTTCTGCCTCAAAGTAGTTTAGTGAAGGTGTACCAACGATGTAGTTGGATATGAACTCAATATCTTGGGATTCGTCTGTATTTTTCTTGGGAAATACTTTGTAACAAATGGCTTCTATCTGATCAATGAAAGGTAGTAGTATCATCGTGTTTGTAATGTTAAAAAGGGAGTGAAATATTGGTATACCTTTCACCAGACCTTCAGACGAAGTAAACGGCGTAATTCCGGAAATTAATTGTGTGATTTCAGAAGATATTTTGATCAACGGTATAAATAATAAAATTGCCCAAAATACCCCGATTACATTAAAAATCGTGTGAGCCAATGCTGCTCTTTTACCCTGTATATTTGCCAGTAAAGCGGCCAGATTGGCGGTAGCTGTAGTTCCGATGTTTTCTCCGAGGATAACAGCCGCAGCCATTGGATACGTGATCAGATTTTCAGAGGCAAAAATTATGGTTACAGCTATGGCAGCCGTTGAAGATTGAAGCATGATGGACAATAGTATCCCGATCAAGATAAAGAAAACAATAAGAAATAAATTCTCGAGTTTAAATTGAAGTGATATATCATATAGCGAAATCCACTCGAAAAATTCGGTGTTTGAATCAATAAGTATAGTGTTACTTTGCATAAATTTTAGTCCAACAAAAAGCAATGAAAATCCTACAATAACTTCGCCGTAATAGCGAATCTTTCGGATTTTGAAAAACAACATAATTACCCCGGGAATACTCAGTATATATGCCATATCAATCAGGTTGAAACTGCCTAGGCCCAGGTAGGATATTATCCATGCTGTAAGTGTTGTTCCAATATTGGCTCCCATAATCAGAGAAATAGATTGAAAAAGTGAGAGTACTCCTGCGCTTGCAAATCCCACGATCATTACTGTGGTAGCCGAAGATGATTGTACAAAAATGGTGGCGATTGCTCCAGTGAAAATACCTAAAAATCTACTCCTTGTCATGAAGTTTAATACCTTTCTGAACCGAAGACCTGCTACCTTTTGGATGCCTTCGCTCAGCACTTTCATCCCATAGATAAAAATGGCCAATCCGCCTAGCAAATTGAGTATTATATACGTAATGTTCACAGGAATACATTTTGAAGATGATCTATAAACTTCTCCAGCGCTCTTTTTCTGTGGCTGATGCTGTTTTTTTCCTCAGGATTCATCTGTGCAAAAGTTTTATTAAATCCTTCTGGGATGAATATCGGATCGTACCCAAAGCCATAATGGCCTTCAGGCTTTTTTGCAATCACTCCGTGCACTTCTCCCCGGAAGATGCTGATTTCGGTACCCCGGATAAAACACAGCACGGTTACAAATCTTGCCTGTCTTTGCTCCTTTCCGGAGAGAGCGGTTAGCACTTTTTCAATGTTTTTCGAAGCATTAGCCTCGGGACCTGCATATCGGGCCGAATATACTCCGGGGGCTCCCCCAAGGGCTTCAACCTCAAGGCCGGTATCGTCTGCCAGTACCGTATTATAACCCAGATTAATAAGAAATTTCGCTTTAAGTATAGCGTTTTCCGTTAGTGTAGCGCCTGTCTCCGGTATGTTAACCTCTATGCCGGCTTCTTTCATACCAATCAGGTGAACCCTTTCCGGCAGCATCGATCGTAGTTCCTGTAATTTATGGTCGTTATTGCTCGCAAATACGATTTCAGTCATGGTGATATGGATGGTTGTGCAGTATTGTGAAAGCCCGGTACAGCTGTTCTAAGACAATAATTCGTGCCAGCGGATGGCTGAAAGTCAGTCTCGAGAGAGAAATCATTTTTTGAGAATTTGTGTAGAAGTCCGGATGAAAGCCATATGCGCCTCCGATGACCCACATCGAGTGCCTGACTGATTCATTTTGCAGCTGAGCGATGTAGGTGGCAAGTTCTTTACTTGATAGATGCTCTCCGCGCTCATCGAGCAGAATCAGGCGATCTGCTTGTGCCGATGACCGCAGAATCAAATCCCTCTCGGCCTTCTGAATGGATTCAGCATTTGTCCCCCATGATCTCTTCGCCTCTTGCCTGATTAGTTCAAACTTCGTGTAATGCCGGATTTTTCGGGTGTAGTACGCTTCAGCCTCTTTTACAAATAGAATGTTTGATTTCCCGATGGAATAAACCGATATTTTCAAAATACGCTAGTGGGATATAAACTTTGCAAATGTAAAATTAAAGCCCTGTTTTATCTCTAGTCCATCATCGGTTATGTCATTCGAAGGAGAGTTAAAAAAATTTATAAGAATTTCGCTACAGGAAGACATTGGGTCGGGCGATCATAGCACATTGGCCTGCATACCTCCTGATGCACAGGGTACGTCACAGCTCATCGTCAAGGAAGATTGCATCCTGGCAGGATCTGAGGTGGCTGCTCAAATTTTTAAAACGCTCGATCCGGGAGCAGTTTTCACTCCTAATAAAGTCGACGGAGACACATGTATGACCGGCGACATAGCTTTTGAAGTACACGCTACGGTACATGCACTGCTCTCCGGCGAAAGGCTTATGCTCAATGTTTTACAGCGAATGAGTGCCATTGCCACCCGCACACGGCATCTCACCGATATGATACGACATACCCGCTGCCGGCTCCTGGATACCCGAAAAACCACCCCAGGCATGCGATTTCTTGAAAAAAAGGCTGTGATAATCGGCGGTGGATACAACCACAGGTTTGGGCTCTATGATATGATTATGCTCAAGGACAATCACATAGACTTTGCCGGCGGCATAGCCAACGCCCTGTCCAGAACCCATCAGTACCTTCAGGCCCGCGGACTGAATCTCAAAATTGAGGTGGAATGCCGTACCCTGGCTGAGGTAGAGCAAGTCGTTCGCATCGGAGGGGTGGACCGAATTATGCTTGACAATTTTTCGGTCAGTGAGCTGCGTGAAGCCTTAAAAATCGTGGACGGAAAGACCGAAACTGAAGCCTCCGGCGGAATCACCGAGCACAACATCGTCGGGTATGCGGAGACAGGCGTCGATTATATTTCAATGGGTGCAGTCACACACAGCGTCAAATCTGTAGATTTGAGTTTTAAGGCCAAATGAGAACCAACTCAACCGTAAAACTGAGGTACAAAGCACTTTCACGGAGATTAAAATTGTATTTCCTATATTTACTCAGGATACTTCGCCTGATCAAAATACCCTTTTTCCAGGGTCAAAGCCTGTATGACGTATTCCGGTTTTTCTACATTGGCATTGTAGATGGCAATGTCACCTCACGTGCAGCCAGCGTTTCATTTAGTTTTTTTCTTGCCCTCTTTCCGGGTATCATTTTCCTTTTCACCCTCATCCCTTATATACCTGTTGATGACTTTCAGGAAGTGCTGTTTCAGATGATGTCGGAAGTAATGCCCCCCAACACCTTCGAAGCCGCAGAAAGCACAATAGATGATATTATTAACAACAAAAGAGGAGACCTTCTCTCTTTTGGCTTTATCGCAGCACTCATCTTTGCCACCAACGGCACCAATGCATTGATAAACAATTTTAATTCCGGAGTTCATCAGTTCAAAACCCGTGGATTCTGGAGGCAGGAATTGGTGGCACTGTTCCTCACATTGCTGCTATCGGTCTTATTTCTCATTGGCATCGCTTTGATCATCTTCACCGAGGGATTTACCGACTGGCTCATCCAGATCAAACTTATTCCCGCAGAGATCAAATCCTTTTTGCGCATAGGCCGGAATGCCTTGCTGATACTCGTTATATTTTTATCCATATCCCTGCTCTACTATTTTGGTCCGGCAGACCGGCGACTTTTCAGATTTTTCTCACCGGGCTCCATTTTAGCCACAGTGCTGATTTTGATTGGTTCCGAACTTTTTAGCTATTACATCAACAATTTTAATCAGTACAACCGCCTCTATGGCTCCATCGGTACGCTGCTTATCATAATGCTTTGGATTTATCTCAATTCTATATTTTTAATCGTTGGTTACGAGTTTAATGCCGGTATAGCCGCTGCCAAGCGAAATGAGATCAAAAATCTGCTGAACTGACCGCAGTACACTGCCCCATCAATTTTACAAAGTCGTAAATACTCCGATATGACAGCATACCCTACCTTTGCAAACCCATTTAGGGTATGGCTTCATAGTACAATGGATAGTACGTGGGTCTCCGGAACCCAAGATTCCAGTTCGATTCTGGATGAAGCCACTCTCTCCTCGTCCCTACGCACTTTTTAGTTCTTTAATACATGATTACAGCATCCAACCTATCCCTACAGTTTGGCAAGCGCATCCTTTTCGACGACGTTAATTTAAAGTTTCACGGAGACAATTGCTACGGCATCATCGGTGCCAACGGAGCAGGCAAATCCACATTCCTGAAAATCCTGACCGGCGAGATAGCTCCCACCTCCGGACGAGTGGACATAGAGCCCGGCAAGCGCATGGCCGTCCTGAAGCAAAACCATTACGAGTTTGATTCCTATCCCGTACTGGACACCGTCATTATGGGACATCAGGAGCTCTACAAGATCATGAAAGAAAAAGAAGCACTCTACTCTAAGGAAGACTTTTCTGAGGCCGACGGAATCCGGGCCTCCGAACTCGAAAACCGCTTTGCCGAGCTCGACGGCTGGAATGCCGAAAGCGATGCCGCAGCTCTGCTGTCAGGCCTTGGAATCAGGGAAGAATCCCATTACAAACTGATGAATGAACTTTCCGGAAAGGAAAAGGTACGCGTGCTTCTGGCACAGGCACTCTTTGGCAACCCCGACATACTCATCATGGACGAGCCGACCAACGACCTCGACGTCTACACCATAGGCTGGCTCGAAGATTTTCTGCTTAATTTTAAAAACACCGTCATCGTCGTCTCCCACGACCGCCACTTTCTCGACACCGTCTGCACACACATCTGCGATATAGATTTTGGAAAAATTAAACTTTTTACAGGCAATTACACCTTCTGGTACGAAGCCAGCCAGCTCGCCACCCGCCAGCGCGCTGCAGCCAATAAAAAAGCCGAACAAAAAATTGCAGAACTCAAAGAATTTATCCAGCGATTTAGCGCCAATGTCTCCAAAAGCAAGCAGGCAACCTCCCGAAAAAAACTCCTCGAAAAAATCACCATAGAAGACATCCAGCCCTCCAACCGCAAATACCCCGCAATCATCTTCCAACAAAACCGCCCCGCCGGCGACCAGATCCTCGAAGTCACCAATCTGGCCGCCTTTGATACCGATGGCACTCCCCTGTTCAGAAACATATCCTTCAAAGTCAATAAAGAAGACAAAATTGCCTTCCTCTCAGACAACCCACGCGCTATAACCATCCTCTTCAAGATCCTTGCCGGCGAACTCCAGCCCCACGAAGGCTCCCTATTCATAGGCCAGACCATCACCACCGCCTACATGCCCAACGACAATACCGAATACTTCCACACAGACCTCAACCTCATCGATTGGCTGCGCCAATATTCACCCAACAAAGACGAAGTCTACATCCGCTCATTCCTCGGCAAGATGCTCTTCACCGGCGAAGAAGTCCTCAAATCCGTCAAAGTCCTCTCCGGTGGCGAAAAAGTCCGCTGCATGCTCTCCAAAGTTATGATGACCGGCGCCAACCTCATCATCCTCGAAGAACCCACCAACCACCTCGACCTCGAATCCATCACCGCCCTCAACAACGGAATGGCAGATTTTCCGGGCAACATCCTCTTCACATCCTTCGACCATGCACTCAACCAATCCGTCGCTAACCGCATCATCGAAATCACACCCAACGGATTGATCGACAAGCTCATGACCTTCGACGAGTACCTCGAAAGCGACAAGGTCAAGCAGCAAAAGCAAGAACTCTTCTACGCCCTCTAACTTTTTCTTTTCATTTGGGCGTGCCCCCCGACAAAGCGCTTCAGCGCTTTCGTCCGGGGGTCGGCGTACTCCGCACTCGCTGCCCGCTCGGTACTTCGGCCTTCGGCCTCAGCACTGCCGGCTGCGCCGGCATGCTCCGTATGCCTCACGCACTCTCCGGCCTGCCGGCCGAAAGAGGCCCCCAACCATCCACCCTATACACCCATAGCCGCTCCATACCCTCTCACAGAAGCCCGTACAATCCACCATCCCACACCATCGGCCCGTAGCCTACCTCCGATATTCCAGCCGCGACCAGCCATTACCCCCCGGCTTACACTATTGTGAAATATCTTTGCATTTCGTGTGATTTTTAAAGACAGTACATGAAACACCTACTGCAGGCCCTGCTCCTACTACCATTTACATTATTCGCCCAGGAAACCTACGTACACAAGTGCGGTACCAACCACATGTTTGGACAGCAACTGCTTCAGGATCCCACCCTGCGCGAAGTCATCGAGCAGACCGACAAACAACTCAGCATCCAGGCCGTCGATTATGGCATCCAATCACAAAAAAAGCGCACTCAGAGCAATCTAATCATCATACCAGTAGTATTCCATATCATCTACGACGATGCTTTGAGCAATATCTCCCGCGAGCAGATCATGGACGGCCTGAGAGTCTTAAACGAAGATTTTCGTCGGCTAAATGCCGATACCGTCAATACTCGCCAGATCTTCAAAGACCGCGCTGCCGATGTCGAAATCGAATTCAGACTTGCCAGCATCGACCCCTTTGGCAACTGCACCGACGGCATAAACCGAATCTTCAGCAACCTGACAAACAATGCCAACGACAATGTCAAAAACCTCAGCATGTGGAGTAATCGTCGATACCTCAATATTTGGGTCGTCAAAAACATTCAGCTCCCTAACCAGCCCTCACAAGGCATTGTGCTTGGGTATGCCTACCGACCATTTCCCAATCAGCAAGGCATCAACGACGGAATCGTAATCCGGCATGACCGCATAGGCACCATCGGCACCTCTGTCTCCAGAGGACGCACCCTCACCCACGAAGTCGGACACTTCCTCGGTCTGAAACACCCCTTCGACGGCGGTTGCTTCCAGGGCGACGACATCGCCGATACTCCACCGGTAGCCACCGAAAGCTTCGGTTGCAACCTTCAGAAAAATACCTGCACAAACGACGTCCCAGATCTGCCCGATATGATTGAAAACTATATGGACTACGCCAATGACAATTGCATGAACATCTTTACCATAGGCCAGCGCAATTACATGCGCAACGTCGTCCAGTCCTTTGCACACCGCGCCGAACTGGTAAGTCAGGCCAACCTCCAGCGCGTCGGATTGGTCAGTAATACCCAATGCCCTCCCAAGGCCATTGCTTTTGCTCCCCGACGGGTACTATGTGTAGGCGATACTGCCCGATTTATGGACATCAGTGCAGGAGGACCAGCCACTACAAGAGTCTGGACATTTACAGGCGCGACACCTGCGACCTCCACAGAGTCCAATCCGCAGATCATATTCACCCAGCCCGGATTACACAAAGTGGAGCTTACCCTCTCCAACGCTGCCGGCTCAAGCACATTCAAGAAGTACGATTACATCACCGTCAGACCCAGTCCGGCCAATTTTGGAAACTTCCTCCAAGAAGACTTCTCAGTCACATGGCTTCCAAGTTTCAATTGGTTTGTGGAAGATGTCCATGGAGTAGGCAGCAGCTGGACCACAGCCATGAATGCCGGATATAATGATAGCCGGTCTGCACGTGTATTAAACTTTGACTCCCTGGCAGGCACCGTCCACAATCTAATCTCTCCGACTGTCGACGTGCGTTTTTCTACCGGATTATCTATGCGATTCCAATATGCCTATGCCCGACGACAGCCCGGTAATACCGATGCCTTGCGGTTTTATGTATCACTCAACTGCGGCCGCACCTGGATATTGCGAAGGGCCGTATTAGGCGCTCAATTAGTCACCGCCCCCGATGTGCCTGACGGCATATTTGTTCCCGCAAATAATTCCGAATGGAAAGAAGTCACGGTGCCACTCGGCATTTACGCCAATCATCCCAACGACATCATGTTTCGGTGGGAATTTACCTCTGGCGGTGGCAATGCCATATACATCGACGACATCAACCTTGATGTGACCGTCGGCACCCAGCAGTGGGAGGCTGAAGATAAAATTGCACTCTACCCCAATCCCGCAGGAAGAGGCTCTGTAGTAGTCTTTGATACACCCATACACTTTGGATCACACGTCCGGCTTGTCAGCCTTACAGGACAGGTAGTGGCTACCTTTCAGGCACTCGAAAACCAATCGACTTTCGAATTTCGGATACCCGAGCACATCTCCCCGGGCATCTACATGCTCATCACCGGTTCCGGCCTATCCAAGAAAATTGTCATACAATGAAAAGTGCCGAGATTATTACTATCGGAGACGAATTGCTCATCGGCCAGGTCATTGACACCAATTCTGCCTGGATCGCCGAAAAACTCAACGAACTCGGAGTCGAAGTCACCCAGCGCCGGGCAATCGGGGACAATATGGAAATGATATTCAAATCCCTTGACAGCATCCTGCCGCAGACCAAACTAGTCATACTCACCGGCGGACTCGGACCTACACGCGACGACATTACAAAAAAGGCTCTGGCCGAGTATTTCGGCATGGAACTCGTTTTTCACGATGAAACCCTCAGACACATCACCAATATGTTTACCCGCCTGGGACGGGAGGTCAACGACCTCAATGCATCCCAGGCATGGCTTCCCTCCGGCTGCATACCCCTGAAAAATATGAACGGCACTGCCCCGGGAATGCGCTTCGATAAGAATGGCATTGTGTACTTTTCCCTCCCGGGGGTACCTTACGAAATGAAGGCGCTCTTCGAAACCTATATAAAACCCTACATCACCGAAGAGCTTATGCCGGATATACAAATACGGCATATAGTATTTCACACCCAGCACATCCCCGAAAGCATCCTCGCCAAACGCATAGAAGACTGGGAGCTTAATCTGCCGCCTCAAATCAAACTGGCATACCTGCCCTCCGCTGGCACAGTTCGCCTCCGGCTGACTGCACGCGGTCATAAAAGTGAAAATCTGATTAACATGCTCCATCAGGAGGCGTCTAAGCTGAGAGAAATCCTCGGCCCCGACCTTAATGCCGAAGGTGATGAAACCATCGAGCAAGTAGTAGGCAGGCTTCTTAAAACGAACAATAAAACCCTGTCGCTTGCAGAGAGCTGCTCAGGCGGATACATTGCTCATTTGATTACCAGCATTCCCGGTAGTTCAGCCTATTTCATGGGTGGAGTCATTGCATACGAAAACATGGCAAAAGAAGTAACCCTCGGAGTCAATCACGAAGACATCGTGCATTATGGAGCTGTCAGCAGCCAGGTGGTGATGCAGATGGCAGAGGGTGCCCGGCGAATTTTTAATACCGATTTTGCCCTTAGCGCTTCAGGCATTGCAGGCCCCGATGGAGGCACACCTGACAAACCCATCGGCACCATCTGGATAGGGCTGAGCACTCCAGACGAGACGCGCGCCTATCTGTTTCAATTTGGCACGGATCGGATGAGAAATATTCGCAAAACCGCCATCGCTGCCCTTGATCTGCTTCGCCGGGCGTTGATCCATGCAGACCTGGATGCGATCAATTCACCCTCCCTCAGAAAAGTCCTCAAAGAGAGTAAAATAAGCCTCTGAACGCTCTTTTGACCACAGATACCAATTCACCGGTTGTATAGGGCACTACCCCTTTGCCGGAAAGCCTCTTCTTAGCACACTTTTCTACAGGAAATCCAATTCTCAGTCTCTTTA
This sequence comes from Thermaurantimonas sp., assembly GCA_046295455.1. Lineage (GTDB taxonomy): Bacteria > Bacteroidota > Bacteroidia > Flavobacteriales > Schleiferiaceae > Thermaurantimonas. The sequence goes on from JBKBNI010000007.1 coordinate 93,582, forward strand.
GGCGGACTTTGTGGCGTTCGGCGTGTACCTTTGGGCGCAAAATACAAGTAAGATGAATTTACACGAGTATCAAGGTAAGGAAATATTAAGTTCATTCGGAGTTGGAATTCAGAGAGGTATTGTAGCCACGACACCTGAAGAAGCTGTTGATGCCGCAAAAAAGCTACAAGAGCAGACCGGTACAGGCTGGTGGGTTGTCAAGGCACAGATTCATGCCGGCGGTAGGGGAAAGGGCGGAGGTGTTAAACTTGCAAAATCCATCGAAGAAGTCCGCGAAAAAGCAGCTCAAATCATTGGAATGAACCTCATTACGCCCCAGACTCCTAAAGATGGAAAAAAAGTCCATCAGGTGCTCATCGCAGAAGACGTCTATTACCCGGGGCCTAATCCGACCAAAGAAATTTACATGAGTGTGTTGCTCAATCGCCAGGTAGGCCGGTACATGATCCTATACTCTCCTCAGGGCGGCATGGACATCGAAGAAGTTGCCGAAAGCCATCCGGACCAGATTTTTACCGAGATCATCGATTCACGCACAGGATTGCTCGATTTTCAGGCCCGTCGGATTGCATTTAACCTCGGTATGGAAGGTAATGCATTTAAGGAAATGGTCAGATTTGTAAAATCGCTCTACAACGCCTTCATAACCATCGATGCCAGCCTCTTTGAAATCAATCCTGTGTTGAAAACCTCCGATGACCGCATCATTGCCGTAGATGCTAAAGTCGTGCTCGATGACAACGGATTGATCCGTCATCCCGAATACGCCCGCCTAAGAGACATCAGAGAGGAAGACCCCACTGAGGTTGAAGCCCGCGAAGCCGGTCTGAACTTTGTAAAACTCGATGGTAACGTCGGGTGTATGGTCAACGGAGCCGGACTGGCAATGGCTACTATGGATATCATCAAACTTTCCGGTGGAAACCCCGCCAACTTCCTCGACGTGGGAGGCACTGCAGATGCTGCCCGTGTGGAGAAAGCATTTCGTATCATCCTGAAGGATTCCAATGTAAAGGCCATACTTATAAACATTTTCGGCGGCATCGTTCGTTGTGACAGGGTAGCCCAGGGAATCGTAGATGCTTACAAAAACGTAGGTGAAATTCCGGTGCCGATCATTGTGCGCCTACAGGGTACCAACGCCGAAGAAGCAAAGCAGATATTAGATGAGAGCGGATTGAAAGTCCACTCTGTCATAGCACTTCAGGAGGCTGCCGAAAAGGTTCGTGAGCTTGTCGGTTGATTTTGGGTTTTTTTATCTTTTTTATACAACAAAGAATGCGATATTGGCTTTTGATAATGTAAATGACTTGGTGTAACCTATAACAAATTAAAAAAGCTGGAAACTATGAAAAAATCTATTTTTATTCTTTCCCTTGTGCTGGTCAGCCAGTTTGCATTCAGTCAGGCAAAAAGCCAAATTAATATCGGAGACAAAGCCCCTTTGGACACTCTCCGCATGATGGGCGTGGATGGTCGTTTTTACAACTTAATGAACATTAAGGGTCCTAATGGTTTGATTGTGATATTTAGTTGTAATACATGTCCGTTTGTCATCGGTTGGGAAGATCAGTACAATGTCATCTTCGAAGAGGCACGCGAGGCGGGGTTAGGTATGGTACTTATCAACAGCAATGAGGCATTTCGCAACAAAGAGGATTCATTTGAAGCGATGAAAGCCCATGCGGAAAAAAATAAATACAAAATGCCTTATCTGGTTGATAAAAATCATCAGCTTGCAGACGCTTTTGGAGCACAAACCACTCCTCATGTCTTTGTCTTTGACAAGGATATGCTGCTGGTATTTAAGGGTTCAATCAACGATAAATACGAAAACAGCCGAAACGGGGAAAAGCCAACCAAATTTTATCTACAGGATGTAATAAGATCCATAAAATCAGGCCAACCCATTGTAATCAATGAGTCCAGAGCGATTGGATGCTCGATCAAGCGCGTAAGCAAATGATCTGAATACTTCTCCACACGTAATACATCCGTGTTTTGATCGCCGGATTTATAATGCACAAAAAAAATTCCTTGTTCCAATCTGGCTTACGGCCAGTCACTATGGTAAAACAGCTGCCTCTTCAAGAAAGTGCTAAACTTTTGAAGAGGTATGCTCTTTTGATGATTACTGTGATACTGCTGGCACCCTCTTGCGAAGTAACTGAAACAGTAATCTCCTCCAGCAGAAATCTTACAACAATACAAATTACGGATTCGGTTGGAGAGATCATTCCGACCGTGGCCACATACAGACCTGACGGCTATACAGAAATCGAAGGTATGATCAGGCGGCCGTTTCGATATCGCAATGATGAGAAGGTTCGAAAAGTGTCCCGGGTCAGGGGTAACAACCGGATGAAATTAGGAGCCATGTTGGCAGGTGCTGCTGGAATTACAGCTGGATTTACTTTGATCGGACCAGACGGTCAGCCCGGCAATCCCCTACCGTACTATATCCTTGCCGGTTCTTCTCTGGTCTTTGGTGCAGGATTGGCCGGAATGTATATTGATACCAGTGTATATCAGAGGCTTTCCTATGACTTTTACGAAGATGCCGATACTGTCCGGGCAGCCAATGCAGTGGCCCGGCTCCAGCTCAATGACTATAATCCGGTAAACGTGCACTTTGATTCCACGGGAGTACTGCGAGTCAATGTGTTTACTCTCTTCAACGATCTTAGAAAATTCACATCCGATCCTTCCGATACACTTGTCATTTACTATGGTAAAAAAAGGTACCCAATCCCGGTAAAATACTTCTCGATGGAAGCCATTGTCAGTGAGAGCGAGCTTCCTCTCTATGCACAGCCTCAGGCGGGTGAGACACCACTTGTGTACCTCAGTCCAGGCACGTTTCTCATCGAAAGGGATGTGATCAACGACCAGTTTGCCGAAGTCGCAGTCGCCGGGATCAGTTACTACACAGACAGAGGTCTGTACTCAAAAGTGTACACAGCTCCACATCATTACGCTGATAATCTTCCGGATATCAATTATTTCGTTTCAGGATTTTTGAAAAATAGCGCTTTAAGATATCTGACCCGCCTCGATACGGAATCTGCGGATCAATATCAGAGCAGGCTCCAGAAATTCGATTCACAAAAAAATTCTTGGCTGCGTCAGGCCCTCGAAATGTATGCTTTGCTCATTCGCGACCGAATGATTTATACCGATATCAATCTTCTTGAATACGACTCAGATAACCAACTTTACCTCGTCGAATTAAAGGGTTTTGGCAGATTTCCGGTGCGCGTATCCAGAGCATTGGTCACCACCTTTAAAGATTCGGCACACAACCTTTCATTTTACAACATCAAATTGGCTTACCGCCGTGAATCCCTTGAAATAGAAGAAATTACCCTTTTCAACTCCTCTCTGCAAACTTACTTCACCTATGAGGATCGCATGAGACGATTTTTCAGAAATTCGAGACTCCGGGAAAAGTCACGCCTCCCGGATCTCACTCTTCGAAGTGAGGTCGTAAATGACTTTTTTTCTAAATCTTTCTCAGATTTCAAAAGGCTAGAGGATGAATATACGATCCCTATCGCAAAACTGCCTTATCTCGATGCAGCCGCAGTTTTTATAGAAATATCACAATATAAATATCTTACCACTTCAAATACCATAATGAGCAGCCTTCCTTACCTTAAGTTGCTGGCTGGTCAAGGCTTTGGAATAGGTCCAGAAAGCATTCTTACGGAAACGAATGCTACAAAGGCTGATTTTTATCGCATTTTCGGACGAGCAGATGTCGGCCGCGGGCAGCTCAGGAAGTCCAGCAGCTCAGATAGCTCTCTGTTCTTTCTGTACATCAATGGTACATTTTATTACGACCCGGATAGCTTGCGGCTGTACATATTGCCCATTGATGGGCATCCATCCTTTATCGCAATTACCTCCCTGGAGCTTTCAGAGCTGATCAAATCGGTACGCAGAAATGGATATAAGACCATTGTAGCCTTACTTGATGGTCCCATCATTCAAAGTAAAACTGCTGATTCAATCTATCTATCAGGGCTCGATGAGCATGTGTCTTTACTTTTTTCATCTGCCCCAGGTCAGAAGTCCTATACCAATCCTCGTACATTGCTAAGTATTTTTACACATTGTTTTTTAAAAGAACTTTCAAATACAGAAGGAGACGTGACCATCGGAAGGCTGTATGATCAAATGTGCAGTGCACGCAGGAGTGTGCCCGTGCTTGCCAGGGAATACCATCAGTCCGAACAAATACCTGTGCTGATCGGAAACAGGGACATCCTTTTTATAAAATCCATCAATGAGCCAAAAGACTAAACCGGATATCGGAATTGCCTTTAGCGGAGGCGGTGCACGTGGTATCGCGCATGCAGGAGTATTGCAATATCTTGAAGAAATCGGAATCCATCCGAAAGCAGTGGCAGGTACCAGTGCTGGCGCCATCGCAGGTGCCCTATATGCTGAAGGCCTCTCGCCGTCTGAAATTCTGGAGAGGGTAAAGGTCAGCTCCGTATTTAAGGTATTTAATTTTAAAAATCTCAAATTAGGGCTTTCGGACTTGAGCTACCTTCGCGACATCCTCCGCGAAAGCATCCCACATGACGACTTTTCCCGGCTAAAAATCCCTTTTTATGCCTGCGCTACAAACTTAAATGTAGGAAATTGGGAAATCTTTTCCGAAGGTAGTGTCTCTGATGCCGTTGTGGCATCATCGTCGATCCCGGTTGTCTTTCACCCGGTCGTCATCAACGGACAGACGTATGTAGACGGGGGGCTACTCAACAATTTACCGGTAGAACCCTTGCTTGAAAAAAAACTGAAAATAATCGGTGTAAACATTAATATACACGGGTATCAGGAGCAGTTTGACGGAATGTTTTCTGTGACAAAGCGGATTTTTGATCTTGCCTTATGGGCCAATACTGAGTCCAGATTCCTACAATGTGATCTTGGCATTGATGTTCAGGAAACATATGAGTTCGGAATCTTTGATTTCGACAAGCACCAGGAGCTTTTTGACGCAGGATATACCGCTGCCCGGAAGCACCACGATCAGCTCATGGAGTTGATACGAGGGGAGTAGTTTTCTTACTTACTACACGACACCTCCGTTTATATGTAGGGTCTGCCCGGTGATGAAACTACAGTTTTCGGAAGCGAGGAATATTATGGCATGACCAATTTCATGCGCCGGTCCAAGTCGATTTTGAGCACTTTTCTCTTTAAAATAATTCAGCATCTCAGCCGGAATCTGAGAGATCAATCCCACATCCATGTAGCCGGGGGCAATACAATTTACAGTAATCCCAAAAGCCGCCCAGTCTGCCGCTAAGGCCCGTGCCAGGCCCGTCAGCCCGGCTTTGGATGCTGCGTAAGCTGAAGTACCTCTTACAAACGTACAACCTACCACAGATGATATAAAGACAATTCGACCGAACTGATTGGCTCTCATATCGTTGAAAAAAGCTTGTGAGAGATAAAAAGGCACCGACAGATTGATGTCGAGGGTTCTTTGCCATTGATGGTGGTCGAGCTTATGTGCAGGGGCCGAATGGCTGATGCCTGCATTTGCCACCACCACATCTACGGACTGACCGATGGTTTCTTTTAGCTGCTGCACGTCTTCAAAAGATTGCAGAGATTGACGGATCACCCGTACATTCTCCAGACCGATCTTATTAACAAATGAAAGTAATTCCTCAGCCCGGCTGTATGCTTGTAAGATCAAATTGTATCCGGCGGATGCCAGAATAGGGAGTACCGCGCGCCCGATACCACCGGAGGCTCCGGTAAGCAGGAGGGTTTTAGTCTTTTGTTCCATAAGGAGTGTACATCGTTATACCTCTGTTGTGATACGATTCTATCATGACTTCCAGCATCCTCGCTGCATCGGCCAGAAGAGAGGGGGCCTCACCCAGGCGGGTATGCTTCATGGCCGACTGATTGACAAACATAGTAATCAAAGCGTCACATTGTCGTTTTGCAGATTGTACAGGGTTGTGCACTTTAACCTTGTGTGAATAGGTCATTCCATCAAAATCGGTGACAGATACGTCAAATTCAATATGGTAATAAACCGGATATGGAAAATCATCGACTAAATCTTCTAAAAGGTGAAGACTCGTACCCGCTTGAGCCAGTGTGACCCCGGCATACAGTATTTTTCCTCCAATTTCAGTCAGGCGATGAAATGGCGAAAACCGATCGTACGGAGTAAGCCTGGCCCTATGGCCTTCGGTCAGCCAATCTGCTAAAGGACCATATGCGCATACAGGCTCAGTAGGACTTAGAGAGCGCTTCACTCCAGGAAGTTTGCGGAAGTGCTCAGTGATGGCACCCATGACAGAAGGGTCTGTGCGAACATCGAAGTGTGGATGACTGCGAATGTAGTCCAGCTGAAATGCTGGATTCGGTGACGACGGCATGAGCAGATTACCTTCAGGGCCAATCACTTCTAATACGGCATCGATCACGGTCTGAGGGCCTTTTTCCAGGTACCCCATCCGGCTCATCGAGCTGTGCAGCAGCAGTGAGTCACCTGCCTTGAGCCCCATTGTGCGAAGTTGCTCGGCTAGAATCCGGACAGTGATCACTTGACCTTTTGCAGCTTTTTGAGCAAGATTTTTTCTGATTTTTTCTTTTTTATACTCCCTGTATTTTTCCAGTAACACATTGGGGGTTAAGGAACGAATCAGTTTTCTCATGCGTCATTGTCTATTATCAAGTGATAGTACATCAATGCATCAATTAAATACTTCACACCCCAGTTTGGTAACCGGAATGGCTCATACCTTCCCCAAATCGGCGAGCTGCCGGTGAGCGCTCCACACATATTAGGATCTCTATACGTACGAATTTGTTGGCTCAAAAGGTAGTTTATCAGTCTGAAATACAAGATTTTCCATTCCAATTCACAGGTGTGAATATACAATTTGCAAAATATAATGGCCGTTTGAGCCACCCCTGTATTGCATATGCTCCCATGACCCGTCCAGTCATTAGAATACCGGCCTCTCAGCAGTCCTTCGTTTCGAAGTTTACCGGCGAGGGCATGGGCTGTTGAGAGAGCAGATTCCAGAAGGGTCTTGTCTTTGGATTGAATGGCTATATCCAGCAGCCCGTCAAGGGTATAGGCTATGGTGTGAAGAATGGGTTTGTCGTTGTACTTTAGTGAGTTATCTGCGTTTTTATACCATCCGTTGGGCTGTAGTTGCTGCCCGGCGACCCAATGGGCATTCTTCAATGCTGCCCTGATATATATCGGTTTTCCGGTTACCTGGCCTAATGTATACAGAGGAGCAGATACATAGGTATCATATACTCGTATAGCATTCATATACACGTACCGGTCCCAGTATCCTGCAGGGTTCTGAATTTCAACGAGCCAGTCGGCTGCATTCTGCGCTGCAGAGAGGTACTTCTGCTCTTTGAAGTGCAGAAATCCTTGGATCATGCCTCGAAGGATCTGTCCGGTGTTGAAAACGATTTCAGGTCTGCCCTCGGCCAGGTATCCACCTGCCCAACCGCCGGATGGCTTTTGAATAGACACCAGCCAATCCAGTGTGCGACGGGCTGAGTTGGAAATACGCTCCTGAGCGCTCAATGCCTTCCACATCAGAAAAGATTCTGCTATATAGCCGGATGTTTCGGGATAGGAGGATGTCCAGCCTTTCGAAAAATCGTAGGTAGCAAAGCCTGCATCTTCGCTCTGGGATTGATTGTACAGCAGCCAGTTGATGGCGAGCTCTATAGCTGTGTTTATTACATCGGTTTCCGGTGTCGATTCCTTTTTCATGTGCAAATGGCCGAAAGAAGTGCGAAGTGCCTGCATTTTGGACCAGGAAGAAGTTGTATGTAAAAAATACAGTATGTAGTTAACTAGCGAGCGAATCACGTTTTTTGTTATAAAATGACGGGCAAAGGTATTGACCAGCGGTGGTCAGAAAGGCTACAAACCAGCTACAGCAAGCTTCTTGGAGAGGTATCGCGCTGTGTAGGAGCGTTCACACTGGACTAAATCCTCCGGTGTACCTTCGAATAGGAGTTCTCCCCCCTCTGTACCCCCTTCAGGGCCAAGGTCGATGATCCAATCGGCGCATTTTATTACGTCGGGGTGGTGCTCTATGACTACAAGTGTATGGCCTTTTGCAATCAGAGCATTAAATGCATCCAGAAGTTTTTTTACGTCATGGAAGTGCAAACCTGTTGTAGGCTCATCAAAAATGAAGAGTGTAGGCAGTTGTGTATTCCCCTGGGAGAGAAAGGTCGCAAGTTTCAGCCTTTGTGCTTCGCCTCCGCTGAGGGTGCTTCCGGGTTGGCCGAGTTTTACGTATCCCAGACCTACATCCAGCAGTGGTTTCATCTGCCCGGCTATTTTATCAGATCCATTCTTCCTGAAAAAATCATAGGCATCATCGATGGTCATTTCGAGTATGTCAAATATGGATTTTCCATTTACCTTGACTTCCAGTACATCTTTTTTGTAGCGTTTGCCGTTACACTCTTCGCATACCAGGTGTACATCTGCCATAAATTGCATATCTACCGTGATGATGCCCTCTCCCTCGCATGTTTCACATCGACCTCCTGGCACATTGAATGAAAAATGCCTAGCAGAATAGCCCCGGAGTTTTGATAACTTCTGACTGGCAAATAGTTCCCGAATGCCATCGAAGGCCTTAATATAGGTGATCGGATTGCTTCGTGAGGATTTTCCGATCGGATTTTGATCCACAAATTCTACGTTTTGAATATACTTCCCAGGCAGATGTATTGCCTTGTGCAGACCTGGCTTGTTGCCAGGTCGATCCAGAGCTCTGAGTACAGCCGGATGCAGAATGTCATTGATCAAGCTTGATTTTCCTGAGCCGCTCACACCGGTCACAGCATTGAGGCATCCGACCGCCAGCCGAGCAGTGATGGACTTCAGGTTGTTTTGATAAGCTTCTTCTATGACGATATAGTCCAGTGGGCGACGTCGGACTTTCGGGATTTCGATTTCCAATTTTCCGGTCAGATATTTGGCGGTAAGACTGCCAGTTTCAGTGTTGAGTTCTGACGGTTCCCCTGCAAAAACAATTTCTCCTCCCAGACTTCCGGCGCCCGGACCCATGTCAATGAGGTATTCCGAAGCCAGTATTACATCTTCGTCGTGTTCGACTACTATAACCGTATTTCCGAGGCTTTTAAGCCGCTTAAGTATTGAAATGAGTCTTTCTGTATCTCGGCTGTGCAGTCCTATACTCGGCTCATCGAGAATATAGATTGAGCCCACCAGACTGCTGCCGAGTGCTGTAGTAAGCTGAATTCGCTGAGTCTCCCCTCCCGATAGCGTATCGCTCCGGCGATTGAGGGTAAGATATCCAAGGCCAACATCGCACAGGTAACGCAGTCGGGAATTGATTTCGGTAAGCAGGCGATCGGTAATTTTCTTTTCATGGGCTTCAAACTGCCAGTTTTCCGTAAGACTCAGCAGGTCTCGGACCTGCATGTGAACCAGATCGGCGATGGTGTGCTCCTTGACCTTAACATAGAGGGCTTCTTTTCTCAGCCGACATCCCTTACAGTCTGGACATACCGTACGCCCTCTGTATCGCGAGAGCAGCACCCTGTATTGAATTTTATGAAGGTTGGCCTCCAGCTCGTTGAAAAAATCATGGATACCCTTAAAGTAGCGTGTGCCGTGCCAAAGCATTTCTTTCTGTTCGGCGGTGAGCATTCGGTAGGGTCTGTGAATCGGCAATCCGGAACGCTCGGCTCCACTCACCACTTGTGCCAGCCATGTGCGCATCCCTTCTGTACGCCATGGAGCCACACATCCGTCAAAAACCGAAATATTTTGGTCCGGGATGACCAGATTTTCATCGATACCGATTACGCTTCCCCATCCCTCGCAGGTAGGGCATGCCCCGTATGGGGTGTTAAAACTAAACAGGTGAGGGCTCGGCTCCTCAAACTGAATGCCGTCTTCAGCAAATTCGTTGGAAAATTCGCAGGTGTACTCCGGATGATCGGGAAAGATGACTGTACATCGGCCCCGACCTTCAAAAAAAGCCGTTTGTACCGAATCGGCCAGTCGGTTAGCTTCTTCTTCATTGATACGGCCTGTCACTCCGCGGTCAACGACCACATGTAGTGCATCTTCTTCCGATGGTTTATAATCTGTTATTCTCACAACTTCTTCTCCATTCCACAATCTTGCAAATCCTTGCTGCCTGAGAATATTCAGACTCTCGGCTATGCTCCGGCCGGACAATGGTCGGTGAATGAAGACCAGAAGGTAGCGAAGTTCATCATTGATTCCGATGAGATAATCAACTACATCTGATACAGTATGTCGCTTTACAATTTTTCCGCTTACTGGTGAATAGGTTTTCCCTACACGGGCAAATAGCAATTTCAGGTAATCATAAATTTCAGTGCTGGTACCTACTGTACTCCTCGAATTTCGGCTTGAAACTTTCTGCTGGATGGCAATGGCCGGGGCAAGTCCGGATATGGAATCAACTTCCGGCTTTGTGAGCTTGCCGGTAAACTGCCTTGCGTACGAAGAGAGACTTTCTACATATCGCCTCTGCCCCTCTGCATAAAGCGTATCGAATGCCAATGACGATTTACCACTGCCTGAGACCCCGGTTATTACCACAAACTTCGCTCTTGGTATGGAGACAGATACATTTTTAAGATTGTGCATGCGGGCGCCCTTGATGGTGATATACTCTTTTCCTTCCCGCAATTGTTTTTCAGCCATTCTCTCCAGTAGATAAAAAATGAGAACAAAATTATAAAACCCAACTTTGTTGAATTGTTTAATTAATCTTTTATCTTTGTACTCATTTAATAAACCTGCGTCAGCCTATAGAATACCGCTACTTCTTTATTATACAATGTGGTTCTAACATTTACAAGAAGTAGTTATGGCTTACCAGGATTTGACTGACCATCAGTTGATAGAAAAATACATCGCCGGTGATGAAAGTGCTTTTGCATCTCTGCTGGCGCGTCATGAGAAGAAGGTGTATCAATACATTCTCTCCAAAGTCAAAGATGAAAGTCTGGCAGACGACCTGTTTCAGGATGTATTTATAAAAGTGATCAACACACTTAAACTCGGCCGATACACCGAAGAGGGAAAATTCATTCACTGGGTACTCCGTATATCCCATAACTATGTGATTGACTACTTCAGAAAGTCCAATCGGGTGACCTTTGTCAGCCAGACCCATGATCAAAAATCTATTTTTTCGCGCATCAAAGCCAGTGTACCAAGTTGGGAATCCCAGGTGATCTCTGAGCAGACGGAGATTGATTTAAAAAAACTGATCTCGATGCTTCCCGAAGAGCAGAGACATGTGCTTGAAATGCGGATCTACGAAGATCTGAGCTTTAGAGAGATCGCTGAGGTCACGTCTGTAAGTATCAACACTGCATTGGGCAGAATGAGGTATGCACTGATCAATCTCCGAAAATTGATTGAAAAATATAAGGTCAATATTGAATTGCCGGTTGTAGACTGATCGGATTAAAAGCGAATTGCCATACCATTGTGCAGAGGCACTACACTCATTTGGCTTAACTGATTTTTTAGTAAAGTATTTCGCCTGTTTTTATACATCGAAAATTGATAAATGTCAAAAATGGCAAGAAATGCACCTTGTAAAATTAAAGAAGACCCGAAGCCCCGAAGTCTGTCGGGATTTCCGGAGTTTTCAGAATTTGCAAGTGATCTCATGGCAATACCCGCCGTGATGTAGGCAAAGTCAAGGCCGGTATTGAGCATTAGTGAGTTTTCGATTCCTATCAACCTTTGCGTGAGGTCATACAAATCCGGATCTTTAAGTGGTCTTGTGAGTAAATAACCTGCAGCTGCTATGCCCAGGTTTACAGCGTTCCACCCTACATTCATTTGGTGAAAGTATTTGGTGCTACCTGTCGAGGTAAGATTTCCATAGATGCCTGTTCCAATATTGGCCAATGCCCATCCGCCGAGTATGAGCATGTTGTTTTTTGAAGTGCGTACTCTCCATACATCCGTATCTGCTATTGAATACTGGGATTTAGCAAGCATCGGTATGATCACAAGCACCATCAGAGAAATCCTGATTTTCATGTTTTAATTGAGGTTTAATGATTCTTCATAGTCAACATCTGATTCAGGATTAGGTTTAGAAATACTCTCGACGGCCAGTTGATCGCATCGCTCGTTGTAGGGATGATTGTTGTGCCCTTTAACCCAGTGAAAAGTAGGCCTCAGTCGCTGATAGAGTGCATCAAATTCCAGCCACAGGTCTTTGTTTTTTACCTTTTTCCAGCCCTTTTTTTTCCACCCGGCAAGCCAATTTTGATTAATGGCGTTTATGACGTAGGTCGAATCTGAATATATTTCGATGGGGTAGTCTTCTGATTTGATTGCCTTGAGCGCATCGATCACTGCCAGCAGTTCCATCCTGTTGTTGGTCGTGAGCCTGAAGTGTCTTGTAAGGGTAAGCTCTTTTCCTTTATATGTGAGAATGGCGGCATAGGCTCCCGGCCCTGGGTTGCCGGAGCACGCGCCATCTGTGTATATCCGTATGACTGAATTCTGGTCAGTCATCCATGTCCTGTAAGAGCGATTCTATGACGCCAGGATAATGCGCATGCTCGAGTTGTTGAACTTTATATGCTACTTCCTCAGGGGTGTCTTCGGGATCTATATCCACAGTAGCCTGGAAGATGATTTCACCCTCATCATAATCTTCGGTGAGGTAGTGTATAGTGATGCCGGTCTCTTCTTCTTCATTTTCGACTACCGCTTCATGTACCTTCATTCCATACATGCCTTCTCCTCCGTAGTCCGGCAGCAGAGCCGGATGAATGTTTACGATCCGACGTTCGTAAAACTGTAGTATGTTTGAAGGAATCTTTTTTAAAAATCCGGCCAAAGCGATGAAATCAACTTTCGCGGCCCGAAGACGAGATAGTACTGTGCCGTTCTCCAATTCCTCCTGATCAAAGATCAACACAGGAATACCTAGTTTTTTCATACGGTCAATTACCCCGGCTTTTTTATTGTTTGTGCATACAAGGGTTACTCTACCAATGTCACTGTCCATAAAATGACGTGCAATCTTTTCGGCATTGCTTCCACTTCCCGAAGCAAATACAGCGATACGCTTCATTCAAGATATTATAATTTGGACAAAAGTAGTATTTTCAGGATTTGTGCAATTCACCACTCACCAGTTTTTTTAGCAATGTGAGCAAATGATTCATATCCATTGGTTTCTTGATAAAGGCATTGAAACCAATGGAATTACATTTTTCAAGAGTCTCCGGAAGTACATCAGCCGTGACCGCTGCCATAGGCACGGAGTGCTCAGTCGGAAAGCCAGAACTTGCCCGAATGAGTTCCGCAGCCTTAAATCCGTCCATCTCAGGCATATGTAGATCCATTAAAATCAGGTCGTAGTGCTTTTCAGCGACTTTTTGCAATACTTCAACTCCATTGTTAGCCACTTCAAGTGCAAATCCGAATCGGTTGAGAATGGTAATCATCAGTCTTTGATTCACGGGATTATCTTCCGCTATGAGAATATTAAAATTTTTATGCGATTCCGAATAGAAGATTTCATTGTTTTTAGAAGGTCCAGTCTGAATATTTGGAGTAGTTTCTGTATATTTTATTTTATGAATTCTGACCGGAATATTTACATAAAAAATGGTACCGACATCTTTGGTCGATTCAAAATGTATAGTTCCCTTGAGTAGCTGTACAAAGCTTCTGGTAATGGACAGACCAAGTCCTGTACCTCCGAATTCCCGGCTTATGTTTGAATTTTCCTGTTCGAAGGAGTTGAAGATTCTTTCTTTAAACTGATCAGAGATACCTATTCCGGTGTCGTGAATTTCGATAATCAGTGTGTCGTCATTGGATATGGATACCTTCATTCTGACTCCACCGAATTTTGTAAATTTAATAGCATTGGATAAGAGATTATTTAGTATCTGGTGGACAAGGGTTTGATCTGTTTCTACCAAAATGTCTTTTTCAAAATCTTTTTCAATTTTAAAATAAATGTTTTTTTCCTTTGCTTTTAATTTAAAAATGGATTCGATTGAACTAATGAAATCATTTAATTCAAAAACAATAAAATTGACAGGAAATTTACCTTGTTGCAGTTTTGAAAAATCAAGTATATCATTGATTAGATTGAGTAGATTTTTTGCCGAAAATAAAATCGTCTGAGTGAATTCTAATGTTTTTTCATCCAAAGGCTCCTGCATCATCAGCTCACTAAACCCAATGATTGCATTGAGTGGTGTGCGTATCTCGTGGCTCATATTGCTCAAAAACTTAGATTTTGCCTCCGAAGCCTTTTGTACTTCATGATTTAGTTCAATGAGTTTTGACTGAATGTTTTTAATTTGGGTAATATCCACACCTATGCCGAGTATACAACGTTCGCCATCCAGATAAAAAGGTATTTTGTGCGTGAGATACCAATAGGTTGCGCCATTATTATCCGTATATGTTTCTTCAAAAATGTGTAACTCATTTGAGTCTAATACCTTTTTGTCATTAAGCCTCCAAATCAACAATTCTTCTTGATTAGCACCTAAGTTTTCCGGTTTTTTATCAATGATATCCGATGGATCGTCATATCCAAATAAACGCGCAGTTGCTTTGTTGGCCATACAAATGGTACCATCGGATTTTTTGATGTAGATGAGGGTAGGGCTAATGTCTAAAATTTTTTTATTCAGTTCGGTTTGCTTGCGTAGTTCTATTTGGGAATGAATCTTTTCTGTAACATCAAGTGAATATCCAAGTATCAGGTGTTCGTCATTATCAATCTTAATGATTCTTTTGCCACCGTATATATATTCTATCCCCCATGGAGTATCCAATTTATCTTCAAAAAGATATTCACCTTTTTCGAAGACGATTTTATCTGTTTTTCTGTATTCTTCAGCAAGCCTTTTTGGGTAAATTTCATAATCTGTTTTTCCAACAAAATCGGATTCAGTAATTCCGATATACTTAAGTGTTTTAGCATTGGCAAATATGTATGTTCCTTGGATGCTTTTGAGAAAGACGCTCACCGGTAAGTTGTTTAGAATTTCCTTATACAGCTTTTTCTGCTTTTCTAATTCTAATTCTGCCTTTTTTTGAGATGTAATATCTGTCCCATATCCTAGCAAAAACTCCAAGGTGTCTTCTCCATTATAAAATGGTTTAATTCTTCTTAGGTAATATTTCTTTTCTCCGTTTTCGATGAATTCTTCCGTCCACTCAATTTGTTGTTTGGATTCAATGGCAGTCAATTTTCGATTTTCCCTTATTTTTAGAACTTCTTTAGATAAGTTTCGAAGTTCGAAGTATTCTTCATCTGTTTTACCAATTATCCATTTTCGTCTTTGCTCATCTTTTACTGCATACTTATTAACGAATGTGTACCTTAAATCCTTATCAAAAACAACTACATCCGAAGGTATAACGTTCATAATACTTTCATAGAATTCTTTTTGCTTTTCTAGTTCTCTGTTTTTTTCTGCAATCAATGAAATATCTAATATATATATCCGTATAATCTCTCCTAAGGGATTTTTTTTACCATAAAATTTATAGATTTTGTTTTGGTATTTCAATTCTGTTTCAGTGCTCACATCATCAAAGACATTGATGGCAAAATCCATCCACGCATGAGGAATATACTGACCTTTATTTATTCCAAATTCCTGAATAAAAACATGGTTAGCATACAAGATAATTCCATTATAATTGATTTCAAATATTGGTATCGGACTCTCTTCTGCTATGGCAGCCAGTCTGTTGGTATTTATCAGCAGGTTTTTGTATTCAGTCTGGTCTGAGATGATAATGATGATAGATTGAATAGTATTTTGGACTTCTACCGGTAAGTAATGAAGCCTGATCCAGAAATCATTACCATTTTTTAAGACAACTTTTTTTTCTGTTATGGTCTGTTGCCCATTAAAAGCTAAATCAATAGCTTTCTTCACACGATCTATATCTTCATCAAACGTAAATTCAAAGATGCTTTCCCCCTCTTCAATATTTTTGTCAAAAAGGGCCTTTACAATAGCTGTAAATCGATTGTTAAATGATATAATATTGTAGTCTCTGTCAATTTGAATAATTAATTGTGGAATTGATTCCATAATTGTATAAACATTCGCTTTATTCTCAACAAGCGCTTTTTCTCTCCTATAATTTTTATATGAAATAATGCCCAATAAATAACTTAATAACAAGAAGGATAAAATAAAATTTAAAAGATAAAATATTTTATTTTCAAGTGTAAATACTACATTGGTTTTAAACGAAAAAAATATAATAATTAGAATGAATGAAATAAATATAATGAATGATATGATACGTCGAAATACTCTTTCATTATTTAAAATTAAAACAAATGTGTACCCTATCAATGGATAAATATATAAACTCACACCATTTAAATCTTGTTTGTTTGATACCGATGCAACAATAATTCCTGCAATTGATGTAAAAAAGATTATTCGTGCGATGTTATACTGATTGTAGTAAGTAAGTCCAAATGAAACCAGCATCATTAAGACTAAAAATGCAGCAAAATAGGCTACGTCATGTATGCCAAGAATGTATATAACCGGTGTATATAGGGCTATGGAAACAGCTGCAAAGAATGTATATGAGCGAAGCAGTTTTTTTGTGAATGGAATTTCGTGCATGTATTAAAAATTCCTTTTTTAATCAAAAAAAAATTATTTTGGATTAATAGATTCCTTTCCTTTAATAATATCAAAAAACATTATAAAGTCAGATGCCAAACTGTAACCGGGATATTTAAAGGTTGCAGGTTTGTTTTTTTCGAAAAAATAGTGTCCAATCCATGCAAATCCATATCCAAGTAAAGGTATGATCGCAAAGTATACCCAATTTAAAGTAATTAAAAATGTAAAAAAGCTGATGATCACAAGGAAAGTCCCGATGAAGTGCAGTAATCTGCATACAGGATGTTGATGTTCAGATAGGTAGTAAGGATAAAATTCACGTAGGGAAGTATAATTTTTTTCTGCTTTCATGGCTTTTTTCATCTTTGTACAAATTTATAAAATTAATTAGGATATGGTTCGGTTTGTACTGCTAATCTTTTGTCTATTGTATTCACTAAATCTGTTTTCTCAGGAATATACCTATGGTCTGGTGCTTCATGGAGGTGCTGGTAATATGAGGCTCAAGAATCAACCTGAGAAAGCTCGAATGTATATAAACAGTCTTCAGGCTGCCCTTGACAGCGGATACCGTATGCTTCAAATGGGATTTTCTTCTGAAGAAGTGGTTGTCGCCGTGGTGACACTTTTAGAAAACGATTCTCTCTTCAACGCGGGCAGAGGTGCCGTACTTACCCATCAAGGGATTGCCGAGCTTGATGCTTCCCTTATGACCGGCCATGATCAGAATGCGGGTGCAGTCTGTGGAGTCAAACAAATTAAAAATCCAATTCTTGCCGCACAATATGTAAAAAACCACAGCGAACATGTAATGCTGTCCGGAAGGGGCGCTGAGCAGTTCGCTATTGTTCAGGGATTGGATACCGTGCCAAATTCGTATTTTATCACCGAAGAAGTTCGTCGCAAATGGATCGAAGCGTCCCAAAGTGAAAAATTTGGAACGGTTGGATGCGTAGCTCTTGACCGTAAGGGCAATTTGGCCGCAGGGACTTCTACCGGAGGTATGATGATGAAAAAGTTTGGCCGGATCGGTGATGCACCCATCATTGGAGCGGGCACCTTCGCCAAAAATGGTCTGATTGCAGTAAGCTGTACCGGTCATGGAGAATATTTCATTCGCACGTCGGCGGCTTACCAGATCGCTGCCCGTATAGAATATGGAAAGCAAAAGCCCACCAAAGCCATACGCGAAACCCTGAAAACAATAAAAGAATTGGGTGGAACCGGCGGTGTCATTGCAATTGACTCAAAAGGGAATATATACCACGAATACACCACTGAAGGAATGTTCCGGGCAGGACGAAATAGTCGCGGGGATTCGTTCGTAAAAATTTATGAATGATTTGTTATGTGCAAAATATCAAATCCTCCGGCGAATTTGGCTTTCGGAAGGTTTCGATTGATTTTTTAAGACTTTGATGTTAAGCAATTCGACAAAAACAGAAAACGCCATTGCGAAGTAAATGTAGCCTTTGGGTATCCCCTGATCCAGGCCCTCCATGAGGAGAGATACTCCAATGAGCAGTAAAAAACTGAGCGCAAGAATCTTGATCGTTGGATGTCGCTCTACGAAACTGCTTATCGAGTGCATGGACACCATCATCACTCCCACTGCTATCACGATGGCTGTAATCATGACCCATACCCGGTCAGCCATGCCAATCGCGGTAATAACACTGTCTAATGAAAAAACAATATCGAGGAGCAGAATCTGCACGATTACTGACGTGAAGGTTACTGTCTTGATGGATGAAGCGGGTAAATCAGAGTTTCCCTCCAGCTTGTGATGAATTTCGCTTGTGCTTTTGTATATCAAAAACAGCCCACCTGAGAGTAAAATCAGGTCGCGACCGGAAATTCCGCGAGTTTCATCTCCCAAAAATCCAAACGGTAGCTCAAACAGAGGGCGGGTGAGGTTCATCATCCACTGCAGCGAGAGGAGTAACATAATCCGAAGACCCATGGCCAGTATTAGCCCTAACTGCCTTGCTTTTGCCTGCTGTTCTTTTGGGAGTTTTGAGGATAATATACTGATAAAGATGATGTTGTCAATGCCCAGTACGATTTCTAAAACCGTAAGGGTAATGAGGGATGCAGCAATTTCCATGGAAAATTGTTGAATGAAATTCAAGCTCAAAAATATTGGTAGGCGTTAGTCTGAAAAAAGCTACTGAGTTGTGAAAGCAAAAATTTTTCGGCATACATTATTTTGGGTATAATTCTCACAAAATTTAACTTCTGTCGAGAAGCTACATGCCGGAGAATTTCTTTATTAACTCTATAAGATAAGTGTATTATAGCAGTAATTAAAATTCTAGTTGACGTACTATTCCAATCAAAACGAAATTTTTATCAACTAAATCTCAATTGAAATTTAAAAACAAATCGTGTTTTTAAGCTGTACTTCTATACACCTTTTCTTAGATTAATAATAATTCAATACAAATTTTGGCTTTTATCATTCGAATTAAATTCTACTTTTGTGACGTTATATGAATTTAAATAATGATTAACAAAGCTGTTAAAGATGCTGAGGAAGCCATCAGGGGTCTGGCGCATGGAATGACTGTGATGTTTGGAGGTTTTGGCTTATGCGGAATCCCTGAAAACTGCATCTCGGCAATTCGTAATTCCGGAATCAAAAACCTGACCTGTATCAGCAATAATGCAGGAGTGGATGATTTTGGGCTTGGTCTGCTTCTTCAGACGCGACAAATCAAGAAAATGATCGCCTCATACGTAGGCGAAAATGACGAATTCGAACGACAAATGCTAAGCGGAGAGTTAGAGGTAGAACTCATTCCGCAGGGGACCTTGGCTGAGAGGTGCAGGGCCGCCGGTGCTGGAATTCCCGCATTTTTTACTCCGGCGGGATATGGTACGGAAGTAGCTGAAGGAAAGGAAGTTCGCTTCTTTGGTGGCAAGGCATACATTCTAGAACATGCTTTCGATGCACAGTTCGCCTTTGTCAAAGCATGGAAAGGAGATACAGCCGGAAACCTGATATACAAGGGTACAGCTTTGAACTTCAACCATGTAATGGCGATGGCCGGAAGAATTACAGTGGCCGAGGTAGAAGAGCTCGTCCCTGCAGGCCAATTGGACCCAAATTTTATACACACTCCGGGAATATTCGTACAGCGAATTTTCCAGGGCAAATCGTATGAAAAGCGCATCGAACAGCGCACCGTCAGAAAAAGGGAAAAAACATCCATTTGAATCACTTTGATAATGAAGAAGGCCTTTAGGGTGGCAATATTGGATATGTATATCGGAGAGCCCAACCAGGGCAAAAAAGGAATACATAGCATTGTACAGGACTTTTGTGAAGAGCATGATTTAATCCCGGATATCACGGAATACGATACCCGAGGATCCGCACATGTACCTGATCTGAATTATGACGCCTACATCTCTACCGGAGGTCCCGGTAGCCCGATCGAAAGCGAAGGAAGCGAATGGGAAAACGCTTATTTTGATTTTGTTGAAAAACTCAGAGCTCATAATCGCAGATTTTCAAACAAAAAACTATTGTTTCTCATTTGTCACAGTTTTCAAATTTTTGTCAGACATTATGGTCTGGGAAAGCTTTCGAAGCGTAAATCGACTTCTTTCGGAATATTCCCGATTCATAAGACCTCGGAGGGGAAAAACGACCGCTATCTGGCAGAATTACCGGATCCCTTCTGGGCGGTAGATAGTCGCGATTATCAAATCACTGAGCCTAATGAAGTAGCCCTGAATCTGATGGGGAGCGCCATCCTCGCCATTGAGAAGCTAAGACCTCAGGTCAAGCTGGAGAGAGCGGTCATGTGCATGCGATTTGATGATCACATCTTTGGTACTCAATTCCATCCGGAAGCTAATGTAGAAGGAATGCTGAGCTATCTGCACAATCCTGAGAAGAAAAAGTATATCATCGAAACCTATGGTGAAGAGAAATATTACGATATGCTCAAAAGGATAAATGACTCGGATAAAATTATACTTACCCGCAATACCGTCATCATGTCTTTTTTAAAAGAGGCATATGAAATAAAACAAAAAAGCAGAAAGGAATATGCATAAGAAATACAGAGAGTCCTTTAATGCAAAGTACTCAACCGAATTATACCAAAAATTTCTCAACCGGATATACTCAGATTTCCAGTACAAAATACCCTTTCGAGTGGCTGAAAGTCCTGTTTTTTTTTCAGCTGCAGAGAAAAAAAATTTTATGGATGCTGCCGAAGATATCCTTTCTCAGGTGCTTTCATTGGATTTGGATAATATTTCGGGTGGCAATATACCATCGGACAGACGCGTACCAGGTGACGAAGGCAAGCCGCATTTTATTGCCATCGATTTTGGTCTGACGGTAGATTCGCTAGGAAACATTCACCCCAAGCTCATCGAGCTGCAAGGATTTCCATCGCTATTTTACTATCAGCCCTGGATATTCAGCCATTATAAAAATCACTATAACCTTCCAGATCATTTGTCTCCATTTTTCTGTGAGAATGGAGAACATCAATACTATGAATACCTTCAGAATATAATTGTAGGAGATTGCGATAAAGAAAATGTCATATTGCTTGAAATAGAGCCGGAAAAACAAAACACTGCCATTGATTTTTTTGTAACAAAAAAAGTATTGGGTATCGAATATGTATGCCTCACCCAGCTGAGTACAAAGGGAGATAAAATATTTTACAAAAAAGGCGGAAAAGAAATACAAGTCAAGCGTATTTATAATCGGATTATTTTTGATGAATTGGATCAAAGAAAGGATCTGCAGTATGCCATTGATTTCCAAAAGTCCTATGACGTAAAGTGGATCACCCATCCAAATTGGTTTTTTAAAATTTCAAAGATCCTTTTGCCTCACATACAAAGCCAGTATTCTCCAAAATGTATCAGGCTTTCGGACTTAAAAGAAATTCCTGAAAATCTTGAGGATTTTGTACTAAAACCTCTGTTTAGCTTTTCGGGCAGTGGGGTTGTCTTCCACGTGCGTAAAGCAGATATTGACGCCATACCTGATGACCAACGCGACAACTTTGTCTTGCAGGAGAAGGTCACCTATGCCGAATTAATCACTGACCCGGGAGACGTTCAAAAATCAAAGGCCGAATTCAGGTTGCTCTATGTGTGGCCCGAACATCTTGAAAGACCTGTTCCGGTGATCAATCTGATGCGATTGAGTAAGGGTGAGATGATCGGGGTTAAGTATAATAAAAACAAAACTTGGGTAGGCGGTACGATAGGTTTATTTGAGCAATAACCCCTTGATAATAAGGAGTAGTCCAAAAATTCCCAATATGAGGCTGACAGCGGCATTCATGCGGTGCATGTGAGTTGGAGTCAAGTAATCCCGCATTTTTCTGGCAAAGATGATTTTGATGACATCTACTGAAAAATAGGTACCGATTGTGATTGAGAAATACAGAAGCATTTTTTGTATTTCATATTCATATCTGTTTCCGATGATTACAATGCTTGTCATCCAATAGGCCAGCACACCTACGTTCATAAAATTAATCAAAAAACCTTTTATAAAATTTTTTCCATAGCTGCTTTGTATTTGTATTTGTATTTTTTCGCTTTGGAGGTTTCTTTTTTTGTAAAAAGAAAAGATCGCATATGCCAATATAATTAAACCTCCTACTATGTAGATGGAATTGTTTCCGATGATGCTTTTTAATAACGGCTCGCTACCATAGAAAGCCAATAAAATAAGAAAAATATCTGAGAGAATCACACCTGTATTGAATACCAATGCTTTCCATGCGCCTCGATAAATGCTTGTTTCTATCAGTAGAACGAAGACCGGACCAATCATAAAACTCAAGGTAATTCCCAGCAAGACAGCTGCTGCGATTAGTTCGATCACTCCGCTGCAGTATTTTTAATTTTCTGGCTTAATTCATCGACAATCTCTTCAAGTCTGGTGATTTTTTCTGATAGATTTTTATTTTCATTTTCAATTTTTTTGATAAGTTGATTTTTTTTGTCAATATCTGTATTCAATCTAAGAATGACTTGAGATTTTTCTTCAATTTCATTCGTAAGTTGATTCACTCTATCGTTGAGATTTGAGATTTCGTCAGAGAGTTGCTTTTTGATTTTTTCATACTCCGAAGACTTAATATATGTGTATGTAATAAATATAAGAAAAGCACCTGAAAAAATGTAATTGGTAATTTTACCAGAGTAAACAGAGGATGCGTCAAAGAATCCAAAATAAATGGCAGCAAATATTGAAAGTGAGCCGACTACGAGGGTTAATAGCTCAATTTTTTTTGAGTTCATCAATTTCAAATTTGAGCGAAAGTAAATCCAAAAAATCTACTCAACAATGGAAAAATCGATTTGCTTTCGCTGTAAATCGGCTTTTTTTACTCTAACCTTGACTTTGTCACCGAGCTGGTATACTTTGCCCTTTCGGGTGCCTGTGATTTGATAGTTGTCTTCATCGTAGATGTAGAAGTCGCTTTTGAAGTCTCCGATTCGGATCATGCCTTCACATTTGCTTTCAGTAAGTTCTACATACACACCCCATTCTGTCACTCCAGAAATCACTCCATCGAATATCTGGCCGATTTTGTCTGACAGATATTTGGTCATCATGTATTTGACAGAGGCTTTTTCGGCATCAGCAGCTAATTTTTCGCGTAAGGAAGCGTGTTTGCACCGATCTTCCCATTCATTTTTGTTTTTTGCTTCGCGACCTTCGAGGTGCAACTGAAGGATGCGATGTACCATCACATCTGGATACCGCCTGATGGGAGATGTGAAGTGCGTGTAGTAGTCAAATCCGAGACCGTAATGCCCTCTGTTTTTTGTGCTGTACACGGCTTTGGCCATTGATCGTATTGCTAATGTTTCGATAAGATTTTGCTCGGGTTTTCCTTTTACTGATTCCAGCATGGAGTTTATGGTGTTTGTGATTTGCTTCCGGCTTGTAATCGTTAAATTGTATCCGAATTTTGAGACAAAGTTTTTAAGCTCAAGGAGTTTTTCAGGGTCCGGATCATCGTGCACCCGATAGACCATTATTCGACCGGAAGCTTTACCTTCCGGGGTGCGGCCTACTTCCATAGCGACATACTTATTTGCCAGGAGCATAAATTCCTCAATGAGGTGATTGCTATCACCGATTCTTTTTTGGTACACACCTACAGGATTGGCGTGTTTATCCAGTTTAAATTTAATTTCTGTCTTATCAAATCCGATAGAGCCGGCCTTAAAGCGCGCTTCCCTGAGTTTTTTAGCGATGGAATCCAGTATTTTCAATTCATTGGCAAAGTCGCCTTTTCCTGTTTTTAAGATATCTTCTGCTTCCTCGTAGGTGAAACGTCGGTTGGAGTGAATGACCGTGCGACCGAACCACTTGCCGTGAACCTTTCCCTCTTTATCCATTTCAAATATTGCTGAGAAGCAATACTTGTCTTCGTGAGGCCGGAGGGAGCAGAGAAAGTTTGACAATTTTTCGGGCAGCATTGGCACCACCCGATCTACAAGATAGACGGATGTACCTCTTCGGAAGGCCTCTTCGTCAAGCCTGGAGCCGGGTTTTACGTAGTGTGTCACGTCGGCAATATGTACGCCAATTTCGAAATGACCGTTTTCGAGGGCACGTAGCGAGAGTGCATCGTCAAAGTCTTTGGCATCTTCAGGGTCGATGGTAAAGGTGGTTATGCCCCTCATGTCACGACGTCGGTTTATTTCAGTGGCGTCTAATGCTTCCGGGATCTGCTCTGCCTCCAGTTCGACATCGCGCGGAAATTCATAGGGAAGGTCGAATTCGGCCAGGATCGAATGAATTTCTGTTTCATGATCACCGGGTTGACCCAGGATTTTCACAATTTTTCCGAATGGGCTGGAAGCCAGTTCCGGCCAGTCGGTCATTTCGACCAAGACCTTATCGCCGTTTTGAGCACCGTTACGATATTCTTCTCCTATGTAGAAGTCGGTGTAGACTTTCTTATTATCCGGCACTACAAATCCGTATTTCTTGCTTGCAGCCATATAGGTGCCTACGAATTCTTTTTTTGCACGCTGGAGTATAGAGGTCACTTCACCGTGGGGAAGTCCCTTTTTGCGATAAGCATAGAGCATGATTTGTACCCTATCGCCATTGAGCGCATGGTTGAGACATTCCTTACTTATGAATACATCCCGGCTCTGAGTACCATCGGGATTGGGATCTGGGATGAAGTATCCGTGACCTGCGGAAGTGATGTCAATTGTGCCAACAAGGTATTGATTTTCAAGCCTAAATGTATATTTTCCCTCTGAAGGGGACTCAATTTTTTTATCTTTGACCAGTTGGTCCAAACAAAGTCTGACCAGCGCGCGGTCTTCTTTGGATTTTACTTCTATTCTTGAGCTTATTTGCTTGTAATTCAATTGTTTACTGGCTTCTTTGCTCAGAACTTTCAGGATTTTTTCTTTCAGATCGGACAGTTTATCCGTTTTAGAGTTTTTATTCTTGTTCATTGTTTGTGTTCATTTCGGTGGAAGTCACCCGGGCAGATGCGCTTCCGTCTTTTAAAAATATTTGAATAAGTTGATTGGGCATGAGTTGGTCGACGGATGTTATATGTATTCCATCGGATTGGACGTAAGCATAACCCTTTTTGAGAATGTTTTTTGGATCCTGAATTCGGATGATGCGTTCCAGATTAGACAAATCTTTGTGTAGGCGGGTAATAAAATCTGATGCACTCTTCTCAATGGTTCGGAGCTGCTCGTATATATTTCGGTAGCCTGTATAGGTAATCCTGAATGCCGATCCTGAGATATTAGCTATCAAATCATCAATCAAATTTCGCTGATGTGCAAATTGCTTTTTTGAGTGTGAGATCAGGATTGATACAAGGTTTGAGAGGCTGTTGTACAGACGATTTAGGGATTTGATGGCGTGATTGCTTACAGTTTCGGCAGCCATTGTGAGCTCAAATTCTTTTGTTTTAAAAATGTTTACATAATATTCTCCCAAGGCAGTAGGTGTGATGGCGTGATGAAAGGCAGTCATCTCTGCTACGGTCAGATTGGTCGAGTGTCCGATTCCGGTGAAAACGGGCAATGGAAACAGGCAAATGTCTCTACACAGATCCAGGTTGTTGTAACATGTGAGACCGGCCTCACCACCTCCGCCACGGATAATCATCACGGCATCAAATTCGGACTTTACAGATTTAATTTTTTGCAATTGTGCCCGGATACTCGCTACTGCTCCATCGCCTTGGAGCAAGGCGGGAAACATCATAAAAAAAAGTCCGTAATGCTCAAAGTAGGGCTCGACGACTTTTTTGAAATCTGCCCAGCCTTTGCTTGTTTCTACTGAAATGACAGCCACATTTTTCGGCAGATCGCGTATAACTGCCTGTTTATTGCGTTCGAAAATATTTTCTGACTTCAGACGCTTTATGGTCTGCAATTTTTCCTTTTCGATTACACCGAGATTAAATGTGGAGTCTATTTGGTAGATTCGGAGGCTGATACCATGCACGGCGTCATAGGTAATCCCTGCTTCAAATAAAATTTCGATGCCCTCTGTAAGTGGTTGTTGAATCTCGCGTAAAAAAGAGACCTGGATTCTCATCAAATCGCTTTTCCAGATGACTCCTCTCATCTGAGCGATGATTCTGCCATCATCTTTTTGCACCAGGTCCGGATAGGCGTGTCCGCTGTACTTATAATAGTTCAGTTTCATCAGCTCAGCCCTCACCCAGAATCGCTTTGTGTAGCGTTCTTCAAGAGTCTTTTTTATGCTTTTACATACTTCGTAGAGCGTAAAAATGGTGCGAGTTTCCGTTTTTTCGGGCATATTTGAGACTTCTTACTTGATTTAGGACAAAGAAACTGTATTTTGATGAAAACCTAAGTCTGATGTGGAGAGGTACTCCAGAGCGATGGACTTTTTGGTTTATCGAAGTGGCTTCTCCTTTAATTTGAAAGATTGACATTAATATGGCAACTTCTACAGAGAGCGGGATTTTGGGATGATTAAAAAAGATGTGGAAGAATTTTTACTTTTACTTTTTTTTTAAAAAATACCATTCTTGTTCGATATTGACCTAAATGTTTGTAATGTGACATATTACAAGAGTGTTGTTTAAAAATTTATGATAAATGTTGAATAAAAGGGTTGTAATTTTTTTTAAAACTTATATTTGTTGCAAATTAAACTTGCTTTTATGAACCCCAGAGACAAACGCCGAAGAAAATATTTTGGAAGACTGCGTCCACGGAAGGTCTCTGAAGCTTCTGACGATCAAGAGAATGAAACAGCGGAAAAAATATTTGTTATAGGCGTAATCATTTTGGTACTCGTTATCGCTTATTATTTAAGCAGGTAGCTTTCTGTTCTTTTTTTGGCGAAACCCCATTCCAGAAATACCGGGATACCCAGAGCCCATGTCTGCTGATCGTGGGTGCCGTTTTCGATCTCCAGGTAATGAATGTCATAATATGGCTTGTAACCTACACATGCAAGTTGTGAAATGAGGTCCAATTGATCATCGATTACGTCTATGATCCCATTGTTGTTGCGGTCTTCTTCTTCTTCCAATGTTCCGGCCATAAACCAGAAGCGCAAGCCAGGTTTAAATCCTTGCTTGCGAACCATTCGATGAACGATGCGGTCTCGCTTTTCATCGAAACCTCTGAAATAAGACTTTTTTCGCCACCAAAAGGAGCCGCTAAAGCATCCTGCAAGGCCAAAAACCTGTGGATTTTGATACACGATGTCAAATGCAGATAGCGCACCCATCGAAAATCCCATCACCGCCCGACGCGATTTATCACTGCTGATTTCGAAGCTATTGTAAATTCTGGGCAGGAGTTCATTCAGAATAAATTTCTGGTAATCGCTTGCGCCTTTGCCCCGCTTCTGATAATCGGCGCTGAAGGTGGTACCGTATTCATGGATGCGGTCATCTGCATGAATGCCTACCGAGAGGGGTGTAAGCGATGGATATGCCGCCGAAAAGGATTCCAAAGCACTCTTCAGATGAAGATCCTTGCTGTCCTGACCGTCATTCATGAGCAGAAGTCCGAGAGATCCTTTGCTGTCCGGGATAAAAAAATCCAGCTTCACATCCCTGCGAAGGTGTTTTGATTTGATTATTTGTTGGTCAACGGTTATATTTTGTCTGGTTTGACTTTTTTTCATTTTACGGGTCTATTAACTCTTAAAACACTTTACTTAAAGAACTTTGCCGTAAAAGTAGAAACGCATGCTTTTTTCCGAAAAGTTTCTCTCCCTTGAGGATATTGATTTTTTTACTGACAGAATCTCAAAGTTTCTGCATCTGTCACCATCTGCAGAAGATTTCATTATATTGGTGGTTGACTTGCTTCTTCTGTTACTTATTACTTCTGTATCCTTCTTCATTAGCAAGAAAATTCTATTGAGTTACCTGCACAAAGTCGTTTCAAAAACTGAAACTCAGATAGATGATATTCTTTTAGAGAAAAAGGTCTTCAACGGACTTGCCAATCTCATACCGGCGATTATCGCCTACTACTCCTTGCCGATTCTCTTTCGCAATTATGTATTTATGACTCAAATTGTAGAGTCAGCAATCAAAATTTACGTTGTGCTGCTGATAGTGAGTACGGTCCATAGATTTCTTAAGTCTTTGGAGATCATTGCATTAGGATTCGATAAATACAAGGACAAGCCAATCAAAAGCTATCTGCAGGTTGCCAACATTATTAATTACATCATGGGCGCTGTGCTCCTGATTTCTATCATATCGGGCAGTGACCTGAACAGCATCTTCCTGAAACTTGGTGCGCTTACTGCGGTTTTGTTGTTGATTTTTAAGGACACAATCCTTGGCTTGGTTGCATCTATTCAAATTTCGGCCAATGAACTTCTGAGGGTGGGCGACTGGGTTTCATTGGATAAGTATGGTGCCGATGGAGATGTCATCGAAATTAACCTCACCACCGTAAAAATCAGGAATTGGGATAAAACCATCACTACCATACCTACTTATGCATTTATATCAGACAGTTTTAAGAATTGGAGAGGAATGCAGAGCGCCGGCGTGCGACGCATCAAGCGCTCTCTCTTCATCAACATGCACTCCGTAAAGATTTGCACCCCTGAGATGATTGAGCGGTATAAAAAGTTTCAGCTTATCAGTTCCTACATCGATGAGCGATTAAAACAAATTGAAGAGTACAATCAAAAGCATCATATCGATACTTCTAATCCCATCAATGGGCGACAGATGACGAATCTGGGCGTTTTTCGGCAATATGCACTTGAGTACATCAAAAGCAAATCGAGTATATCCACTACAGAGCCGGTACTTGTGCGGCATCTTCAACCCACCGAAAACGGACTGCCGTTTGAGATCTACTGTTTTACTACGCATACGGCATTGCTGGAGTATGAGGCTCTTCAGGCAGATCTCTTTGATCACTTCATTGCAGTGGTTCCGTTTTTTGATCTCGAATTGTTTCAAAATCCTGCAGGCTCCGATTTTCGCGCTTTAGCCGCCGGTAGGGAGATAGGATAGACCCGCTGAGCTACGTCGGTCGTCTGTCGCTTAAGCGGGGATATTGAAGTTGTGGTTAAAGCTTTAAAAATACACGTCAAATCTGCATGATCTGGTTGTTTTGCTGTAAGAATATGAAGGATTCAGGGTTGTTAAATATGAATTAAGATCAGCGGAAAGCATCAAAAAACAGATTTAGAAAACCTATTTTTGGTTATAAAAGTCAAAATTCCATGAATTTTACGGACAGTTATGATAAGTACGTAACCCTCACCTATCAATTATACAACAGTCTTTTCCTCACACTGCCATATCCAGGTATACAGACAGCAGGACCATATATCCCCATTCTCTACAAAAAAGCGCTCGAAGGGCTTGAGGCCAAAAAAGCACCGGATGAAATCTTAAAAGAATTTTTCGAAAATCATTATCCAGCACAAAGCGATCAAGAAAAAATGGATTTTCTTTTCAAGGTCGTTCAGTATATCGAGCGTCAGGTGGTGCTCTTCGATGCGGTCGAAGATGCACATTTTGAAAATCTTCACGACTTACAGGGCAAGGGGACTTTGACTTTTCTGGTAGAAGAGTCAAAGGCAGAAAACAAACTCGACTTTCTCGGGCGTGTATTATCCGGATTTGGAGTTCGGATAGTGCTTACTGCACATCCTACCCAGTTTTATCCCGGGCATATACTGAGCATTATCACAGATATGGAAATGGCCATTCGACGTGGAAGTGCAGCCGATGTGACTGTACTGCTCCGACAGCTCGGACTGAGTGCTATGTACAGGCGAAACAAACCCACGCCACTGGATGAGGCAATAGCGCTGATTTGGTATCTCGAAAATATTTTTTATGATGTCAATGCGCAGATTCATTCCTTCCTGCTGGCTAAAGTCCCTCGATACACCTTCAATCCGCGGCTGCTGACGATGGGATTTTGGCCGGGGGGTGACCGCGACGGGAATCCTACGGTCAAATCGGATACGACAATCGATACGTGCAAGCGACTAAAAGAAAGCATTTTGAGGTGCTACCTGCGCGACATACGCGCTCTGAAGAGGAAACTTACCTTCCCAGGTGTAGATCTGCAGCTTCGAGAGATCGAACTAAAAATTCAGTCCACAATATACAGGCATGATGACAACTACTATTCAAACCCGGAGGAACTCATATCTGACCTCAACAGGATTTTATCCGAATTAGACCAAAAGTACATATCATTACACGCTGACGAAGTTTCGGGACTCATCCGTCAGATCCACACTTTCGGATTTCATTTTGCGCCCCTGGACATTCGACAAGACTCGCGCGTGCACCGGTCCTGGGCTTTTGAATATTTAAACTTCAAAGGTTGGGCGGAGCAGTATTCAGCTTTAACAACTGAGAAGGATAAAATCGACTTTTGGTGGAATCTTGAGTGCAACTTTACCTCAGATGAGCTTCTGTGTATGTCGCCTGATTTTTCGGATGCCGTACGTCTGATCAAATCCCTTCCGATGATTCATGTGAAAAATGGACCACTATCTATCGAACGCTACATCATTTCGAATACCCAATCGGCGGAGGATCTGGTCATCTTAAAGTTTTTGCTCACGGCTGCAGGCACAGATTTTTATCTAAAAATCAAACCAATACCGTTGTTTGAAACGGTGAATGATCTAAAAAATTCAGAAGAAATTCTCACTCAGCTTCTTTCTCACCGAGGCTACCGACACTGGATTGAGGCGCATGACAACCGCCAAATCGTGATGCTGGGTTACAGCGACGGAACCAAGGATGGTGGATATCTGAAGGCAAATCTGGCCATTCTGGAGGCCAAAGTGACCCTTACGCGCTTGTGTAAGACCTACGACGTGGAGCCCATCTTCTTCGACGGGCGTGGAGGTCCTCCGGCGCGTGGTGGTGGAGATACACACCTGTACTATGCAGCCCAAGGTGCCGATATCGCTTGCAGTGAAATCCAAATTACCATTCAGGGACAGACCATTTCGAGCAAATTTGGAAACCATCAGGCTGCCCGATACAATTTGGAGCAATTTCTTACCGCCGGAGTAGGCAGATATTTGTTTCGAAACGATAAGCCTACTATATCTGCAGATGACACCGATATTATCTTTGGTTTAGCTCAAGCAGCCCACTCCAAATACGAACGTCTGAAAAATCATCCGGATTTTTCGGAATATCTTCTGCGTGCTACTCCGCTGCCCTTCTATGCAGAGACCAACATCAGCAGTCGCCCGGCCAAAAGAGGTCGGACTGATAAATTGTCGCTGGATGATCTTAGAGCCATTCCCTTTGTAGGTACATGGGCACAGATGAAACAAAATGTACCCGGATACTACGGATTTGGTACGGCCCTCAAAATAGCTTTTGATGAGGGCAAAGGTCAAAAGCTCAAAGAAATTTTTCAGCGTTCTAAATTTTTCAGAGCCTTGGTGCTCAACAGTATGCAATCTCTGGCAAAAACCTATTTTGAACTTACCTCGTATTTGGATACGGATGAAGAATTTTCTGATATATGGAATGACCTCAAACAAGAAGCCGACCTTACAAAAAAAATGTTGCTGGAAGTAACCGGATATTCACAATTGCTGGAAGAGTCGCCCATAAATCGAAAATCCATTGCGATGCGGGAAGAGATGATCTTACCCCTGCTCATTATTCAGCAATATGCACTTATCATGCTGCGCAGACTACCGGAGACAGATTCCCGGAGGGAAGTGTTCAGAAAGTTGGTTGTAAGATGTTTTTTTGGAAATATCAATGCCAGCCGCAACAGTGCCTGATCAGCCCGGATGAGATGATACCAATGCCTTAAATCAGGCTGATCCGTACAAGTCAAAAAAATACTTCAGCCCGGTTTATTTTTTCCCCTTGGCGGTTCATAGATTCACATGCACAATGGATCATTAAGTTTGCGCTCATCAATAAGCCGATAATATGACAGAGCGGGAGGCATTAGCCAGGATCGAAGAGCTTCGCGAGCAGCTTCACCACCACAATTATTGCTACTACATACTCGACAAGCCGAAAATTACCGACCAGGAATTTGACCGGATGATGAAGGAACTCGAAGAGTTAGAGCGGCAATTTCCGCAATTTTCGGACGAAAACAGTCCGACGCAACGGGTAGGCGGTGGGGTGCTCAACACATTTGAAAGTGCACCTCACCGATATCCGATGCTCTCACTTGGCAATTCCTACAACAAGGAGGAACTCCTTGATTTTGTTACGCGCACCGAGAAACTTGCCGGCGGACAGTGTCAGTTTGTATGCGAACTCAAATACGACGGCATAGCTGTGAGCTTGATGTATCAGAATGGAGAGCTCATCCAGGCACTTACCCGGGGGGATGGCACTGTGGGAGATGACATTACAGCCAATGTACGCACCATCAAGTCAATACCTTTGAAACTAAAGGGAGATTATCCTAAAGAATTTTTTATACGCGGAGAGATTTTTCTGCCTGTCGAAGGTTTTCGTAGGCTTAACCGCGAGCGAATCGAACAAGGGCTCGAACCCTTTGCAAACCCTCGCAATTGCGCTTCAGGCACCTTAAAGCTTCTGGATACAAGAGAAGTCGCCCGACGACCTCTGGATTCGTATATGTATTTTGTCATTTCAATACCACCTGTTGCCGAATCGCATTTTGACTCATTGATGAAAGCCCGTACCTGGGGATTTAAAATTCCGGATCCGGATGTGCGCATGGTCCAAAAGGCAGATACCTTTCAGGAAATAATTGATTTTATAGACTATTGGGAGTCAGCAAGGCATACACTTCCCTTCGAAACAGACGGGGTCGTCCTTAAGGTCAATAAATATCACTTACAGGAAGAGCTGGGATTTACGGCCAAAAGCCCAAGGTGGGCAATTGCCTACAAGTATAAGGCTGAGCAGGCACGTACCCGCTTGCTAAACATTATCTATCAGGTAGGCCGTACAGGTGCCATTACGCCGGTGGCAGAGCTTGAGCCGGTCTATCTTGCCGGAACTACAGTCAAAAGGGCTTCGCTCCACAATGCCGATCAAATCGCCCGTCTGGACATCAGGGTAGGAGATTTTGTGTATGTAGAGAAGGGAGGTGAAATCATACCAAAGGTGGTCGGCGTAGATCTGACTGCCCGGTCCGCAACATCGCTGCCACACCGCTACATCACTCACTGTCCCGAATGCCACACCGAGCTGGTTCGCCTGCCCGGTGAGGCCCTTCATTATTGTCCGAATCAGGACGGATGCCCACCCCAGATCATCGGCCGAATAGAACATTTTGTAAGTCGGAAAGCCATGGATATCGAAGGTCTGGGTGGGGAGACAGTTGAAATGCTCTTCCGAAACGGACTGATAGCCAACATTGCGGATCTCTACACTCTTGAAGAAAAAAAAGATCAGCTGCTCGCCCTGGATCGGCTGGCTGAGAAAAGTGTGCAGAATCTTCTGGATGGAATCAAAAATAGCAAGACCCAACCCTTCG
This sequence comes from Thermaurantimonas sp., assembly GCA_046295455.1. GTDB lineage: Bacteria > Bacteroidota > Bacteroidia > Flavobacteriales > Schleiferiaceae > Thermaurantimonas. The sequence goes on from JBKBNI010000007.1 coordinate 127,263, forward strand.
AAAGAGTGCTCTTTGCGCTGGGAATTCGGTACGTCGGTGAGACGGTATCAAAGAAAATTGCCCGTGCATTGGGAAGTATAGATCACATCAGTACTGCCACCGTTGCGGATTTGGTATCCATCGATGAAGTGGGTGAAAAAATAGCAGAAAGCATCGTTGAATTCTTTTCAAAAGAAAATAACCGGCGATTGATCAATCGACTTAAGGACTATGGACTGCAGATGGAATGCACAAACGAACCTGTAGTACTCCGGTCAGAGAAGTTAAAAGGAAAGAATATCGTAATATCAGGTGTGTTTCAAAGCATTTCCCGAGAGGATCTGAAATCCATGCTCGAAAGCCATGGCGCTAAAGTAGGAAGCAGCATAACAGGCAAAACAAACCTACTCATTGCCGGGGAAAACATGGGACCGGCCAAACTGCAAAAAGCAAATCAACTCAATATTCCCATCCTTAGCGAAAAAGAGTTTTTTGAATACCTCGATACATTGTAGCCCCCATTCAATCAAGGGTCTTAATATGATACAATTTGCAAACAATATGAGCATTAGATAGGTTTTTTGAGTGTTATCTTTACACCATTAAATATATCCTTTCAAAAATGACAAACGAACAGGAAATGCTGAATCGGTTTCAGCAGTATGTGGACGGGGAAAATAAGGTCGAGCCAAAAGATTGGATGCCGGAGGCTTACCGAAAAAATCTTGTTCGCCAGATCAGCCAACACGCACACAGCGAAGTGGTCGGCATGCTACCGGAGGCAAATTGGATAACAAGAGCACCCTCTTTGCGCAGGAAGATTACCCTTCTGGCTAAAGTTCAGGACGAAGCAGGTCACGGCCTGTATCTCTACTCAGCAGTAGAAACACTCGGAGTAAAACGCGAAAAAACTATTGGTGATCTACTGTCAGGCAAGGCGAAATATTCAAGTATATTTAACTACCCTACGCTCACATGGGCAGATATAGGTGCCATCGGCTGGTTGGTAGACGGTGCAGCCATAGCCAATCAGGTAATGCTCTGCCGCACCAGTTACGGGCCTTATGCTAGAGCTATGGTCAGAATTTGTAAGGAAGAAAGTTTTCATCAGCGTCAGGGATACGAGATCATGATGACATTGGCCTTTGGCACAGCCGAGCAGAAGGCCATGGCCCAGGACGCACTCGACCGCTGGTGGTGGCCTTCGCTGATGATGTTTGGTCCCTCAGATGATCAGTCACCAAACAGTGCGCTATCTATGAAATGGAAAATTAAGAGAAAATCCAATGATGAATTGCGCCAGGAATTTATTGACAAAACAGTGCCGCAGGCCGAATACCTTGGGCTGACCATACCCGATCCACACCTGAAGTGGAACGAAGAGCGCGGCCATTATGACTTCGGGCCGATCAATTGGGACGAATTTTACAACGTAATCTCAGGCAACGGACCCTGCAACAAGCAGCGAATTGAAGCACGTCGTAAAGCCCACGAGGAAGGAAAGTGGGTTCGGGAGGCCGCAGCCGCCTTCTCTAAAAAGCGCTCAGCCACCCTCCAGGAAGCGTAACTCTCGAATATTCATAATATCTGAATCCGGCTACAGCGTTGTAGCCGTATAATTTTATCTATCTTGACAAACGAGATACACTGCCCGATCAAAGTGAATGATCAATATTTACGAATAATTGAGCGCATTGTGACCTTTGAATGCCTTAGGGCGTTTATATGCAGGCATACTGAACTCCTTACATTCAAAGCTTTCATCTGATGTGTGTCTTGCAAGCCATCATTTTGTCTGCTCTCGCTGGTGGCCGCTGTGGCATGTCGAAGTCATAGATTGTAATTCAATTCCTGATCCGTCTTATTTTCCGGTACACATCAGCCCCGCTATCTTTGTCATAAAGTAATACAACGCTATGTCCAATGACCAATGGCCCCTGTGGGAAGTCTTTGTAAGAAGTAAAAACGGTCTGAGCCACAAGCATGTTGGGAGCCTTCATGCTCCCGATGCGCAGACAGCCCTGCTGAATGCCCGGGATGTATACACCAGGCGCAGTGAGGGCACCAGCATTTGGGTGGTCGAGGCGCGCCACATTCATGCCTCCGCACCGGACGCCAAGGATCCCCTCTTTGCCCCGGCTGACGACAAGGTATATCGTCATCCCACTTTTTATGATATTCCTGATGAAGTAGGTCACATGTAAAGCATCCTTCAAGAAATGAAAAAAAATATTCATACCAGAGGCGCAGACCATCGGCTTATATACACCTTGCGTTTGGCTGATAATGCCCTGATCCTAGGCCAGAGACTTAGCGAATGGTGTGGTCACGGACCAGAACTGGAACTAGATATTGCCCTCAGCAATATTGCCCTTGATCAGTTGGGTCATGCTCGGATGCTTTATCAATATGCGGCAAGCCAGATAGGACAGGATTATACAGAAGACGATGTTGCTTTTTTCAGAGATGCTTCTTCTTTCCATAATCTGCTAATTCTCGAGCTGCCTAATGGCCATTGGGGCGATACGCTTGCCCGTCAGTTTTTGTTTGACACCTATAACTACTATCTCTACTCAGCCTTGTGCAAGTCATCAGACGAACACATTCGGTTCATCGCTCAGAAAGCCATCAAAGAGATTACCTACCATGCCCAGTGGAGCGCAGAGTGGATTATTCGATTGGGCGACGGTACCGACGAAAGCCACCAGAAAATTCAAAAATCCTTAGACGATTTGTGGATGTGGACGGGCGAATTTTTTATCGCAGATGAAGTAGACCTCAATATGGCAGATATCGGCGTGGGAGTCAATCCTGAAACACTGAAACCCTCCTGGGAAAGCAAGGTAGATGAAGTACTCAAAATAGCTACCCTATCGACCCCTGTGGCCACCTGGTATCAGAAGGGTGGAAAACAAGGCCGTCATACTGAATACCTCGGATATATTTTGGCTGAAATGCAGCACTTGCCGCGAATGTATCCAGACGCCAAATGGTAGAGTAGATTGGTAAAAGAGGAATGCAGTTTCAAACCTTAACTTTATATTCTTCACTCCTTTCTATCTTTCTCATCGACTCTTCTCAATCTGTTCAACTAAATCTGTCTTTGTCAATTCCTTTTCAGAAGGGTAAAGGTTTTGCCACGCCGGCATGTGTCATAGCAGTAGCGCGTAGCACAAACAGGTCTGCTGTGACATCGAATATCTCCCGGCAAATGGGGCGTCAAGGCTCTTTTATATTTTAAAAATTATTCCGATCTATTAGCCGGGTGTTTCCTATTTTTACATAAAATATTGATTATCAATTTTATATCACAAAGATTCTGACACTCAAATGTTTCTGATTTTTGATACTGAAACCACCGGACTACCCAAGAGATATGATGCCCCTATCACTCAGCTGGATAACTGGCCGCGTGTGGTGCAGATTGCCTGGCAGCTTCACGACTCTTGGGGCAATTTGATAGAGCATGAGGGCTTAATAATATATCCAGACGATTGGGAAGTGCCTTATGATGCTGAAAAGGTTCATGGCATATCTACAGCTTTGGCCCGGAAAGTGGGTAGTAAGGCTCCTGAGGTGTTTGAAAAATTTCTCAAAACCCTGGCCAAATCAGAGCTCATAGCCGGCCATAACCTTCAGTTTGACATTAATGTAATAGCCAGTGAATTGTATCGGCATGGTTTTGACTATCAAAAACTCCTTCAAAAAAGCAAGCTTGATACTTGCGACGAAGCCACGGCCATGCTTACCAGACTTCCAGGTGGCAAAGGTGGAAAATTCAAATTTCCAACGCTCACGGAGCTTTACCAATACCTCTTTGGTGAATCATTTGAGGAAGCACATAACGCTACGGCCGATGTAGAGGCTACTGCGCGATGCTTCTTTGAGCTCATCCGGAGCGGACATTATTCAGAAGTACAACTTAAGAAGCGAGAAGGATTTTTATCTGAATTTAAACGGCGCAACCCTCAACCCATGAAGCTTTGGGGGTTGGTACACAAAAACCTGAAAAACGCCAGTACACAAGCCTCAGCAGCGCAAAAATCCGATCCTCCTCGCGTTGAAACTACCACCACCCTTGATACAGACAAACTGTCCGGATTTTTTCACATTTTCAATAAAACCCGCTTCTCAGTTCTCTCCTCGACCATAGAGGTGTCTGAATTGGTACAAAAAGCTGCGGAATACAATTTTTCGGCTGTAGGTATTGCAGATACCGGCAATATGATGGCTGCATTCCAGTTTATGATAAAAATAAAAGAAATCAACGCCAACAGACCCGACGACAAAAAACTAAAAGGAATCATTGGCTGCGAATTGGAACTGGTGCAGGATATACAGGCAAAAAGTTACCAGGAGCGAAATCCGCGGATTGTGCTCTATGCAAAAAATAAAGCTGGATACGCCAATCTATCAAAGCTGGTCTCCATCGCCAATACAGATGGTTTTTATTACAACCCCAGAATTGACAAAAAACACATCTGCCAGTATAAGGACAACCTCATTGCACTCTCGGGAACATTATGGGGCGAACTTCCCCAACTCATCCTGACTCAGGGCAAAAAAGCTGCTGAGGAAGCTCTGCTATGGTGGAAGGAACAGTTTGACGGTGATTTTTACATCCAACTCAATCGCCATGGACCCGACGAAGAGAAGCATGTAAACGAAATTTTGATCGAATTAGCCAGAGAGCACCATGTAAAGACCATAGCCACCAACAATAATTACTATCTACATCCCGACGAATTTGAACTGTTGGACACCCTCATCTGCATTCGCGACGGCAATCTCGTCTCAGATCCAATAGGAAAGGGGAGAGGACACAGATTCGGATACACCGATAATGCCTACTACTTCCGTCCTGTGAATGAAATGGCGACGCTATATGCGGATATACCAGAGGCCTTGTACAATCTGGCTGAAATCGCTGACAAGGTCGAAAACTATGATCTTAAGCGAGAGGTACTCCTGCCCGAATTTAAAATACCGGATGAATTTAAGAATCCGGAAGATGAAAGAGACGGAGGAAAGCGTGGAGAGAACAGCTATTTGCGACACATCGCTTATGAAGGAGCACGCCAGCGGTATCCCGAAATGACCGACGAGATCCGTGAGCGCATCGAATTTGAGCTGGAAACCATTGAAAAAACCGGCTATCCCGGCTACTTTTTGATTGTGAGTGACTTTTGCAGGGCAGCTCGTGAAATGGGTGTCGTAGTAGGCCCCGGACGAGGATCTGCTGCAGGCTCAGTAGTCGCATATTGCATTGGTATTACCAACGTTGATCCCATCAAGTACAATCTGCTTTTTGAGCGGTTTCTAAATCCGGAAAGAGTCAGCCTGCCCGATATAGATACCGACTTCGACGACGAAGGCCGCGATAAGGTCATCAAATACGTCATAGACAAATACGGAGCCAACCAAGTGGCTCAGATCATCACCTATGGCACAATGGCTGCAAAAAGCTCAGTGCGCGATTGTGGCAGAGTCCTTGGACTCTCGCCCACGGAGGTTAACATTTTATCCAAAAAGGTGCCCACCTCTTTATCTCTGGGAGAGCTTTTCAGGCTCGAGGACAGAGAAGTTCGTGAACGGGTAAGAGGCAATGAGCTGCCAGGAGCATTGGAAATAAGGCAGTTGTATAACTCAGAAAAGCCTGAGGCCAAAGTTTTGCGCATGGCCGAAAAACTCGAAGGAGCTCTCCGAAATACCGGCATTCATGCCTGTGGTATCATCATTACGCCTACAGACGTGCGCAATCTCGTGCCGGTGGCGCGCGCCAAAGATTCTGAAATGTGGTGCACTCAGTTTGACAACAACATTGTCGAATCTGCGGGACTTCTGAAAATGGATTTTCTTGGACTCAAAACCTTGACAATCATCAAGGATGCGTGCCAAATGATCAAAAAGCACAAGAAAATCACCATAGATCCGGATCAAATACCCCTGGACGATCCGCTGACCTATGAAAAAATCTTTCAGACTGGTGATACCATCGGAGTATTTCAGCTCGAATCTCCCGGTATGCAGAAATACCTAAGACAGCTACGACCGACCTCTTTCGAAGATATTATCGCCATGGTAGCCCTGTACCGTCCGGGTCCGATGGAGTACATCCCGGACTTCATCGACCGGAAACATGGCCGTAAACCCATAGAATATGACTTGCCCGAAATGGAGGAATATCTCCGCGAAACCTATGGCGTGACGGTCTATCAGGAGCAGGTGATGCTTCTCTCCCAAAAGCTGGCCGGTTTTACCAAAGGCGAGGCAGATGTGCTTCGCAAAGCAATGGGTAAAAAGCAAAAAGCCGTGCTTGATAAGATGAAGCCAAAATTTATCGACCAGGCTTCTGCAAAAGGGTATCCGGTCCAAACCCTTGAGAAAATCTGGTCAGACTGGGAGGCTTTCGCTTCCTATGCGTTTAATAAGTCACATGCTACCTGCTACGCAGTAGTGGCTTTTCAGACCGCCTATCTGAAAGCTCATCATCCAGCTGAATTTATGGCCGCTACCATCACACACTACCAGAGCGATGTCAAGACCATCAGTTTTTATATGGAAGACTGCCGGCGTCATAAGATTCCTATCCTGGGTCCAAGTGTCAATGAAAGTGATATGAATTTTAGTGTGAATGCCCACGGGGAAATCCGGTTTGGCCTGGCAGGAATGAAAGGAGTCGGAGAAGGTGCTGCACAGAGCATTATCGAAGAGCGTCAAAACGGAGGCCCGTATATCTCTATTTTTGATTTTGTGCAGCGAACAGACCAGCGCATAATCAATAAAAAGGTTATGGAAGCTCTGGCTATCGGAGGAGCCTTCGACGACTTCTCAGAATGTCATCGGGCGACATACTTTTCCGACGTAGATGGCAAGTCGTTTATCGAAACACTCATTCGCTATGGCCAAGCTTATAAATCTGCAATGGCCACAGCCCATATGTCGCTCTTTGGGGATATGATGAGCAGCAGCATACAGACTCCCGCCATACCTGCCTCAGAACCCTGGACAAACCAAGAGATACTGCAGCGCGAAGCAGAGATCAACGGATTATATCTTTCGGGGCATCCGCTCGATGACTATCGAATCGAATACCAAAGTTTTGCCACGCACTCAACAGCCGACCTTTCCGAGCCCGAAAGCCTCATAGATAAAGAAATCAAAGTGATGGGCATGATCAATACCTTCCTTCTTGAAGAAGACAGAAACGGAGAACGAACCTGCCGGTTTGAAGTAATGGACTATGACGGAACTTTTACATTCAGGCTTCGTAGCCAGGCCTTTAACAAGTTGGGCCACATCGTCCAAAACGCTCAGGTAATCCTGGTTACTGTTCAAGTCAAAAGGCCTTTTCAGCGAAGCGACGGTATGCCCGGCAACCCGTATATCGATGTCACAAATATTGAACCTGCTACAGAGCTCAGCGCCAAGGCTCAGCGAATGACCATCTATTTAAGTTGTGAAACACTGGAAGACATTATGCTGACCGAATTACATAAAATCCTTACAGCACACCCCGGCACCAAAAGTCTGCGGTTTGTGCTGGAAGAGGAGCCTACGCAGACCCGTGTGCTTACCCTATCAAAAATAAAAATAAATATTAGCCGGAGCCTTATCTATAATCTGAATCAATTTTCAGGAATTAATATCCTACTTCAATGATAAAAAAAGAGATTATTATTTAGGATCTAATGCTGGGATTAGAGTAATCTTTAATCTTTTCGCAATACGCTCATGCCTAAGTAAAACTTAAGCTACATGCTCGTAATCTTCAGTTCCGTTCTTCTATTCAGTTGCCTGCCTTCCTCTGTATCGTTTGAAGCAATTGGCTGCGTATCTCCGTATCCCCGAGCTGTAAGACGCGAGGGTGAGATACCGTTTTTAGTGAGATATTCGACCACACTCCTGGCGCGGTTCAGTGATAAAGTCTGATTGTACGCGGCAGAGCCACGACTATCTGTGTGGCCGGAGATTTCAACTTTTACAGTAGGATTTTTTAGCAGAAACTGTAGAATTTTTTCCAGTTCAGACTCAGACTTGGGTTGAATCCGGTAAGAATCTGTATCAAAAAACAGGTTTTGTAGCACAATAGAGTTACCTGCCCGAATCGGTTTGAGTCGTACCTCGATGTGCAAAGCACTGTCCTGAGGTTCTTCTTTTACAGCAAAGTTTTGTGAGTGAAAGAGGTATCCTTCCTTTTCGACATACATCGCATACTCTTCGTTACCGGGCAATACCCAAAAAAACGAACCATCCTTTCGGGATTCACCGGACCAGATTTCATCCCCGGAATTAAGGTCATAGAGCCGTATGGTACAGCCTGCCAGACGTTTACCGTCGTTAGCATCGGAAGCAACACCTGATACGAATGCCACTGGTACCTGACGCAAACGTGCATCGAGCGAAAACCGGTAAAGGTCAAATCCGCCGTATCCATCCGGCCTGCTGTCGCTGGCAAAGTAGCCTGTCTGTCCATTTGGACTGATGATCAGGCTAAATTCTTCAGCAGCAGTATTTACAGGATAGCCGAGATTGACAGGTTCGGACCATGTGCCATCCGGGCTGCGCTTTGAATAAAAAAAGTCCATATCCCCAAACCCCGGGTGTCCGTCGCTGGCAAAAAACAAAGTCTGATTGTCAAAATAGATGAAAGGGGTCGCCTCACGACCGGGAGTATTGACTGCACCGGAAACAGGCTTGGCTTCTGTCCATTGCCCATCTTTTTCAAGGGTGGAATAATAGATGTCAGTCGATTCATCCCTTCCGGTCTTGCCACGCACGAAGTAGAGCGTCCGTCCGTCGGGTGAAAGAGAGGGTTGACTTTCCCAATGGGAGGTATTGATAGAGGGTCCGAGGTTCTGGGGTGTGCTCCAGCTGCCGTCAGGCCTCAGATAACTTGCATACAAGTCGCATGAACCATATCCATTCGGGCGATGACATCCCGTAAAAATAATTATCCTCCCATCGGCAGAAACAGTCTGTGCACCTTCATTGAGAGGTGTATTAATAGATCCCGGCAATTTTCTTTTTGGCGAAAAAGAGCCGTCGGATGTCATTTCTGAGAAGTAGAAGTCTTCATCCTTTTTTTCGGAGTCCACTTCCCGCTCAGTAAATACCAACAGGCGACCATCTGCCGAAAGTGATGGGAAGTACTGATGATGCACATCATTGATAGCACTTCCTAGATTTTCGGGCATAAAACGAACGCTGTCTGTGATGGATACCCTCGCAAATTCCAGATTTTTTCGGATTTTATTGGCCCTTTGAAGTCCTTGAGGACTCGCTTTGAGATTTGCCTGATAGATGTCGAGGTGTTTTGAGGCCTGGTCGTATTGGTAAGTATTAAAATAAATTTCTGCTACAGACAGGTGTAAAAATGCCCCTGCACCTGCTTGCAGAGCGCCATGGTAAGCTTCCAATGCTCTGGTGTAATCTTTTTTTCGGGTATAAATATCTCCTCTTAAAATCCAGGCCTCTTCAAAGTCAGGATACTTTTTATTGATTTTTTCTAACTGTATCAGTGCATCTTCTGTGAGGCGACTGGCCAGTTTTTCTCTGGCCTGCTGATACATCTTGAGAGCGCGTTTATTCTGGCTGTGGCCTGCAATCGGAAGTAAACCCCATGCGGATGTTATCAGGATGATAATAAGAGCGTTGGTTTTCAATATGTTTTGATGTTTCTTTTTATAAACAAATGACATAATAGGAGTAAATTCAAGATCCAAAAGTGTGTTTGACCCGGCGATAGCCCCGAGTCAAATGTACCGGGGATTCTCTTTCGGAACTTCTGCAAGCTCTTTTGTAATAGACAAAGCTAAAGTGCTCGGAGAAATATTTCGGAAGTTCATTGTCATAAAAACGGAAAATTAAAAAATACCAAAATTAAACCGAAACTACTTGTATAAAAGACTGGGAAATCCTTAGATTTGCAGCCCTAAAAATGGTGGCTGTAGCTCAGTCGGTTAGAGCGTCGGATTGTGGTTCCGAAGGTCGTGGGTTCGAGACCCATCTGCCACCCAGGGCAATGTCAAAACCGGTCAATCTGACCGGTTTTTTGCTTTAGATGAATTAAATCGCCGATTGGTACATTTTTTCGTTATTTAATCTAAGCCGGTGTGATTGTTCGGATGTTTCCATCTATGTTTGTCTTGTGATGACTGCAGAACATTTTATTTCCCTTCAGATTTCTCCGCTGCACAGTACGGACAGCATTGCTTATGCCATAGATGAGATGCTGCAGCAGGGCACACGATCGCTACCGGTGATTGGAGAAGGGGAGTTTGTAGGAGTAGTAAAACTAGAGGATCTCGAAAATCAAATTGACAGTTCTGTTTCGATCAGCAGTTTACCCACAGAGCTGCTTAAGCCTTATTTTATCTATTCTCACCTCCACGAGCTGGAAGTCATCAGTGCATTTGGAGTGTTTAAATGCGATGTATTAGCTGTCGTAGACTCTTCCGGCGGATACATCGGGAGCATTCTGGCTTCAGAAATGTTGTTTTCCTTTGCTCAGTCCGTATCCTTTAAAATCCCTGGTGGGGTAATCGTACTCGAACTTTCAACGGCGGATTATCACCTTAGCCAGATTGCCCAGATAGCCGAAAGCGGAGATGCCCGTATCGTGGCGCTCTATATGTCAGAACTACCGGGTAGCAATCGGATCTTGCTCACGCTTAAACTTAACAAGGAAAATCTGGATGGCATCATTCAGACATTTGAGCGCTACAATTATGAGACGAGGGCCATTTTTGCACACAGCAAATCTGCTGTTGACCTGATGCAGCGGTACGATTTGCTGATGAAATGGATCAATATGTAGCATGGAATATCACCACAAGATTGTTGACCTGCCCGCAGTACCTTTCTCCGATCGATTAATACGCCCTGAGGAGCCCCTGATTCTGGTAGGGTCCTGTTTTTCGGATTATGTGGGTGGACTTCTGCAGCGGCTGTACCATCCGGTCGTGGTCAATCCGATGGGGATAGTCTTTGATCCTGCAAGTCTTCTTGTTCATTTTCAATTAGTGTTGGAAAATAAGATTGAAAGTAAATGGATTTTCCGGCGGGATGGGCTATATTTCTCATGGTTGCATCACAGCCAGATATATGCTGCTACACAAGCAGATCTACACAAAAGGATAGCATCGGCCCGAGACAGAATGTATCAAGGTGTGGCTTCAGCCCGCCTGATTGCTATTACGCTCGGCACGGCTTTTACCTATCGATTGAAGCATGAAGGAATGCACGTAGCCAACTGTCACAAGATGCCGGCAATTCTTTTTGAAAAACGGCTACTATCTGTAAATGAAATCAGCAATTCCCTCGATAGCCTGGTCGAAGCCATACGCCGAATCAATAAAGATGCTTCGATCATCTTTACAGTTAGCCCGGTGAAACATCTTCGCGATGGTGTTGTCGATAATTCAAGAAGCAAAGCACACCTTATATCAGCCGTGCATCGGACTATTGACTCAACAAGCGATGTTTGGTACTACCCTGCCTATGAAATCGTAACCGATGTACTACGCAACTATGAGTACTATCAGGAAGACATGGCACATCCAACATCAAAGGCAGTTGAAGTGGTGTTTAGCCACTTTTTGAACACGTGCTTCTCGAAAGAATGTCGGTTGCAATTCGGTGAGATTGACCGGTTCTTAAAATCGCTCCACCATCAGGTGCGCATACCGGAGGCAGACAGCTCAAAAAAATGGTTTCAGAATCTTCTGATCGAGAAAGAAAAAATCGAAACATCTTATCATATCCGTCTGGCCGGAAACGATTTATCCAGATGGGAGGCTCTGTATGCACAGTTCACTTCAGCGACGCATACCTGACTATAGGGTATTGAGATTGTAAATGGTCAGACCACTTCTGAGTTTTGGCAGGATGTAGGTGGTTTTGGGAGGCATCACCTGATGTTTGTCCGCAATGCGCTTGATTACATCCGGGCGGATCGGGGCTAATTCAAACACTAGTGAAAAAGGATGCTCTGCAGCCCAGAGTTCTGCCTTTGTCCGGCCTTCGGGTGTGGGCATGTAGTGCAAGAAATGGTTTTCTTTAGCATCCTGAACACCAGCCACGGGATTGAGGATGCAGTCAAACAACAGGCTGGCATCCAGACTTTCAGATTCGTTTTTAGCATCATACCACTCTTCGGGAAACGCAAAACGCAGCCAGCCCTCGTTGCAATACATCGAAAACTGGCCGCTTTCAGTGACTCCGGACGACGGAAGCATCGGACAGTGCGCTCGAATGAAGCTAATGATTTCATTGTATTTACTTTCAGAAGGATTTTCGAGCAATCTGAAAAAGGAATCAATAACCAGTTCGCTCTCGGGCAACATCATCGCCATAAAATAGCCCGACTCTTTAGAGTCGGCTCCTTCCGCCTGCAGCCTCTTATGCAATAGAGCCGAAGAGGCAGTGCGATGGTGACCATCAGCAATGTACACTTTATCCAGGCAGTCAAAGCAGTGCTGAATGATTTCAATGCTATTGAGATCGCAGACCACCCATAGTTCGTGCAATATTTTATCGGTGGAGGTAAATTCATATTCCGGTCGGATAAATAAATACCGCTCTAGGACTTCCCGCAGTTTCGGTTGCCAGGGATACATCAGCAACACCGGTTCAGCATTGAATCCGGTGTGATACAAATATTCTGCAAACATCTCTTCCCGCTTTGTCAGCGTATGTTCGTGGATTTTGATACGACCCTCCTCATAGTCCTTTACACTTACAGCACCGATAAATCCTGTAAATATGTGCTCTGGTGTAGATTGGCGGTAGATGTAGTAAGAAGGGCGTTCGTCTTCGATGAAGACACCTTCGTTGCAAAAAGTTTTAAACGCCTCTTTGACCAGCTTGTACTTTTCGACCCCTTGAACGCCAGAAGAACGAGCCTTTTCCGGATTGATCACATGCAAAAAGGTGTAGGGATTGTTGTTGAGTTTGTCAAGCAATGCTTGCTCAGGGTAGGACACATAAGACCTGGTGGCCACCAGGTAAGCCTTGTCGCGGGTTGGTCTGATAGCTCTGAATGGGCGAAAGTCAATCATAGTGAAAGGGCAATATCGATTGCAATGTTATGAACAATTCTCTTCTGCAGTGCCTGGATTTTTAAAGGCTGCAAATCGTAATTTGAATTCGGTATATATGCCCGATGCCGCTAATCGCGCGAGGGCTTTTGAGAATTCAAAATGTTGACTTATTGGAAAAGTAAGAGAGAAAATTCATTGAGCATCCATATGGAGTGGTGGGTATCTCACATATGATTTCAGGTGAAAAATCCGCCGGTGCTGACTTTTATTTGCTGTCAAATAAGTAAAACGTGATTTGGTTTGGTCTCAGCATCCTTTGCTCGGTTCTGATTTTTTTATTGTTCAATATATTTCCTCGTTACAGAATCCATACATTCCGGGCGATCACCACCAATTATTTGGTTGCCTTTCTCCTGGGGATAGTCTCCGGCGGAGGTGAGCAGCCGATGCGCTCTGCCTTTCCCTTTCTACCTTGGGCAGTGTTGATTGGTCTGCTGTTTATATCTCTATTTGGATTGATGGCCAGAGTCACTCAAGACTACGGCGTATCGGCTGTATCGGTGGCGGTCAAAATGTCTCTTGCTATACCTGTGCTTTTTTCACTTGTCTATTTTGATGAGCATCTTAATAAGGTGAATATTTTGGGCATTGGATTGGCATTTCCTGCTTTGTTTCTGAGCATTGCCGGGAAGCAGGATGTACACGGGAGCATCCGGTTTGGATGGATGCCCGTTGTCTTATTTGTGGGTAGCGGTCTGCTGGACTCCCTGTTGAAATATGTTCAGCAAGTTCATTTGTCGGAGCAGGTTACTGCTTTATTTACAGCCTTGTGCTTTGGGAGTGCCTTTGTCTTTGGGGTTGTTAGTTTGGTTGTCAGGTGGGTTATGAAGAGGGATAAAATCATGGATTTCCGTTCGGTAGTGGCGGGCATCCTTCTGGGTATCCCGAATTTCGGTTCAATATACTTTTTGGTACGTGCACTTCAGATACCGGGAATGGACGGGTCGAGGGCTTTTCCGATTAACAACATGGGCATCGTTATACTATCTGCCCTGGTCTCGATATTTGTTTTCAGAGAGAAATTTTCGTCATCTAAAACATGGTCTGTTTTTCTGGCACTTGTGTCAATACTACTGATGAGCAAATCGTAGCTACCTATGCATGGGGTTTTAGACAAATTTTCGGGCATCATCTGCGGTCACGGGGTTGCTGCCAAGTATGAGCAGGCGTTCGACCACATTGCGGAGTTCACGAATGTTTCCGGTCCATGGCAGGTTTTGAAGGTGTTGTATGGCTTCAGGCTCAAATTTTTTTAAAGGCAAGCCTTGCTCTTCGCTGATTTGGCGGGCAAAGTATTCGATAAGCAATGGAATATCCTCTTTGCGCTCTGAGAGAGGTGGAATTTTGATAATGATAACAGACAGACGGTGGTACAGGTCTTCCCGGAAGTTACCCTTGGCGATTTCATCAAGCAGATTTTTGTTGGTGGCGGCAATGACACGGACATTTACAGAGATGTCTTTGTCTCCGCCTACAGGAGTGATTTTGTTTTCCTGCAATGCGCGGAGTACTTTGGCTTGTGCCGATAGACTCATATCTCCGATTTCATCCAGGAAGAGCGTGCCTCCGTCGGCCAGTTCAAATTTTCCTTTCCGGTCTTTTACGGCAGAGGTGAAGGCTCCTTTTTTGTGACCAAAGAGTTCGCTTTCAATGAGTTCTGAAGGAATAGCTGCGCAATTTACCTCAACAAACGGACCTGAGCTTCTGTTTGATTTTTCATGGATTTGTCGGGCGACGAGTTCCTTTCCGGTACCATTGGATCCTGTGATAAGTACCCGCGCGTCGGTAGGGGCGATCTTGTCGATCATTTCCTTTACACTTTTGAGCACATCACTTTCACCGACCATCTGATATTGCTTGCTTATTTTTTTCTTAAGAATTTTGTTCTCAACAATCAGGTTTTTACGGTCCAGAGCATTCCTTACAGTGTTGAGCAGGCGATTGAGGTCGGGCGGTTTGGACAGATAGTCATATGCGCCTGCTTTGATGCATTCTATGGCGGTATCCATATCTCCATGGCCGGAGATCATCACTACCTGGGTATCGGGAGAGTGCTCCCGGTAGTGACGCAGGACTTCTACCCCGTCCTTACCCGGCATTTTGATGTCGCATAGCAGAAGGTCGTAGAAGTTTTCTCCGGCCATGTCAATGGCTTGCTGGCCATTTTCAGCCTCTTCGATTACGTATGATGTATTTTCGTTGAGCAGTATGTCGCGTAGCACTTTGCGAATGGCTCGCTCGTCTTCTACAATGAGGATTCTTGCCATGGACACTGGTTGTTTAGTATTTGAAACATAATTCCCTCTTTTAAGGCAAATGTGGAAAGTAGAATTTTTTTTATGGTTGGAATGGTATGTAGGACTATTTCGAGTTGGAGGGCAGACATATGAATGGTATCTGCCCGCATGGGTTCCATTCCGGGCATATTCAGTCGCTGCTGTTCATTGCTGATCAGGAGAGAATTAAGCAGATTCAACAAGGTTTTTCTCGGCAGTTCGAAACCATTGGAAGGCTTTACCCCACTGGATTCAATTTGGGCGACCATATCCGCAAAGGTATCAAAAGAGCCGGAAGAGCCTACGAGTATTCCGGGCTTCTGAGATTCGCATGCATCAGCGAGGTCTTCCAACTCGTCGCGTACAAACTGACGGATGACCCCCAATTCATCTGCCTCAGGCGGGTCGTGAGGTTTAAACATTTCGATCAATCGGCTGCCTCCAATGGCATAACTCTTCATCCAGAGAATATTCTCTTTTCTTCCAATGATAAACTCTGTGCTTCCACCGCCGATATCCATCACCAGGATGGTCTCGTTTTTTAAATCAGGAATTGAATGTTTGACCCCTTCATATATGATTCTGGCTTCTGTCTCTCCATCGATGATGTTAATAAAAATGCCTGTAAGGCGTCTGACATCTTCTGCAAACTGTCGTCCATTGATGCTGCTGCGCATAGCTGACGTGGCCACAGCATAGACCATAGAGACGTTGTGCGCCAGACAGGTTTCACGATGCTTTATCATGGCCTGGAGACCTCTTTGGTATGCATCGTCCTGAATTTTGTGCTCTCCGAGTCCTCCTTTGCCAAGTTTTACAGCTATTTTTCCGTTGAATGTAATAGAACCGGTTGAAGTATTGAAAATCAATAGATTGAATGTGTTGGTTCCCAGGTCAATTACGGCAGTATTCATAATTTGGAATTAGCGATGTTGTGGAGGTAAACTTCATTTTGAGGAATGGCAAACCGAATATTATGCCTTCTGAAAAGTTTGTCGATTTCGAATCGTATCTGACTTTTGACCATTGGTATCCCAAAGAGATTGTTGCTGTAAAAAAATAAGTCAAACACAAATCCTCTTGGTCCGAAATCATTGAGCATAACCCTCGGATGCGGATCTTCCAATACATCGGGATGGCTTCTTACTGCCTGAAGCAGTAACTTTTCAATTAAGGCAGTATCCGAGCCAAATTCTGCCGTGACCGTAATGTTGAACCGGGTGGGAATCTGATTTTGACTCCAGTTGATGATCAGGAAATTAGTCAAACGGGTGTTTGGGATCACGACAGCTATATCATCCAGAGTGCTCACGGTGGTGGCTCTCAGGCCTATATCCTTGACTTTGCAGACCATTCCGTTTATCTCTACGACATCGCCCACGGCGATTGAGCGTTCAAACAGCAGGATCAGACCTGCCACCAGGTCTTTGAAAAAGTCCTGCAATCCGAGACCTATGCCCACCAGTATGGCTGTGGAGCCTGCGATGAGGACAGTGATTTTTGCTCCGGTGGTCTCTATAGCCAGGATAATACCGATTACATAGACGAGATATACGGAAATTTGATACAGGGCAAGTGCTTTGCCGGATTCGAGCCGGCTATTGTCCACCAGTTTTTTGAAATATAATTTCAAAAAATACAGAAATATCCTGATTACCAGGTAGATAATTAAGAAAACGAGGATATTTACTACCCTGAAATGGATGGTACCAATGGTAAAAAGTTCAAATTCAATAAAATTCTTGAGTGTCATATGTTAATTAATTGGATGAATTTGCCTGTTGAACAGCCGCTTTTCGCTGATTCAAAAAATTGATGTAGTGCTGCAGAAGGAGCTGATCGTTTTCCAGGACTTGTGGTGGAGTGTTTTGGAAAAATGGAATTAATCCCCTCGGATATTCGCCCGATGCAGCAATCTGACGGAGGCTGTAGAGGATAATTTTATGAATTTTAGGTTGATATTGAGGCATTTGCCACTTTGGTTCGTATACTAGGTTCAAGGTGTTGAGGGCATCGTTGGGGCGGCCGAGTTTAAATTCGACCTCTGCTTTGTTAAGGAGAGCTGCTGTGTAGCGGGGAGCTATTTTCAGAGCTTTCAGGTACCATTGCAGTGCTACATCCAGATTGTTTTGTGATTTGTAATAGTTCCCCATCTGGTTCATGCTGATGAAGTGATAAGGAGTCAGCTGGAGGGCTTTGTCGTACATCTCTTTCATTTTGGGCCAGTTTTGCTGGGCCATGTAGCCAAGTCCCATGTAGTAGTACATGGTATTGCCGACTCGATCTACGACAAAATAGTTGCTCAGCGCCTTTTCTGCCAGAGGAATGATGCGACGGGCATCCTGGCGTGCGTTTGCTTCCAAGACTTTTATACTGATTTTTTCACTTTTTAGTTTCTGAAGGGCTGAGTAGGACGATGTCAGGGCTATACCGACAAAGACAAGAGCTGTCCAGGCGGGAAGTTTTACAAAACCGGATCTGGCCTTAGATGTGACAAAAGCCGCTGATGACATGACAAGAACCTGAATTTCTGGCCTTTCTAAAGGAAAATCAAAAAAACTGAACCCGAGATATCCAATGATGCTCAGAAGCGCAATGCGCACAAGTAAGGTCTGGTGGCTCTGGTGGGGGGATTTCAGAATCTGTGTGGCTGATGCAATGATTAAAATCCAAAAAGACATAAAAAACACAAATCCGACTATTCCGCTTTCGGTTAGTACCCACAGAAAGTCGTTATGTGGCTGAGGAAGCACCGTCTCTCCATCCATGACCGAAGTATTCATTCCCTCAACCCCGTATTTCGGAAACCAAAACTGCCAGTTGCCGGCGCCAACACCAAGGGGATTCTCCTTAAACATTTCGATGCTGTTGTGCCAGAACTTGAGTCGGTGGTTGAGGTTAGTCGGGTCAATGATTTGATGTCTGGAGAGGTATATGCTACCGATCAAGGTCAAAGCCGCCAATGAATAGGGGATGATGCGCTTGTAGTTCAGCTCTATTTGTCTTTTGGATCGTATCCATTTTAAGGCAGTGGGCACCAGTACAAGCAGCGCCAGAAACAGTCCGACCCAGGCTGCCCTTGTCCGCAGAAGCCCAATCACCAATAGTGAGGACCACAAACCTGTAAGAGCAAAAACTTTGGATCCCAAATCAGAATAGCGAATATTGTAGTACATCCATGGCAGTGACAGGAGCAGGGCTCCCGACACCAGATTTTTATGTCCAATGACCGATTGCACGCTGTACATCTGCATCAGAAAATCGTCTTTCTTCAGCAAAAGGAGTATCTGAAACACAGCTATGAGCGAAACGATCAGCGCCATAGTTAGATAAAGCACAGAGAGGTGTTTTTCACTCATCATATACACCCGTAGCATGGCACACAAAATCACAAAATACGCCACCGTAAGCCCGTGCCGCAGAAATTCAACCCGGGCTTCTACCTCTACCAGCGATCCCGGAATTAAAAAAGCCATCGTAATCCACCATCCCAGCAACATCAAACCGGTTATGTGAAGCTCAAAACCTTTCTGCTTCAAATTTTTATAAGAGTATATTCCCATTGCTGCAGTCATTACCCCAATGGCAATTTGCCTGGGCAATTGTGCGGGATCCGGAAGAATTTTATCAAAATACAGAAGGAACAATCCGATCGAAAAAAATATCCAGATTCCAAACGGAAACTCAGGCTTAGCAGTCGAATCCGATAATTGACCTGAAATTTTAGAATGGTTTGTATATGTTTTTTTCATTGTGCTTCAATTACTTACAAAGATGCATACCCTCGGGCGACGCTTTTTTTCATTTGATGTACAAATATGCACTTTATCGAGAGGGTTTTCGGCATTCGACCTAAAAACATACAAACCGCGCAAGTACTTTCGCGTCGGTAATCTTATCCATCTTGAGCGATGAAAGGCGTAATCAGCATACTCTTTCTGATATTGAGCAATACGTTTATGACCCTTGCCTGGTATGGTCACCTGAAGTTTAGGGAATGGAAGTGGTTTGAAAACCTCGGGCTGGTGGCCATAATTCTGATCAGCTGGGGGATTGCCTTGTTTGAATATTTCTTTCAGGTGCCGGCCAATCGCATTGGATTTAACGGCAACGGAGGGCCTTTTTCACTGATTCAGTTGAAGGTGATTCAGGAGGTTATTTCCATCGTTGTCTTTTTGATTTTTGCGCTTTTATTTTTTAAAACCGAACAACTTCGAATCAATCACATCATCGCTTTTATCCTAATCGTGATCGCAGTATATTTGGTATTTAAAAAATAAACGTATGTATTCAATCATGCGCGTGCTCATCTCCACTGCTGTAGTTCTGACGGCATGTAATGCTCAAAATCAGTCAGATTCGGCCATTACGATCGATAAGACCCTCTTTGAGCAATGGCGCAAAAGCCCAAATGTACTCGTGCTCGATGTCCGTACGGCCGGCGAATACGCCTCCGGCCATGTGGAGGGAGCGATCAATGTCGATTATTACGCTTCCGATTTTGAAGAGCAATTGAACAACCTTCCTAAAAAAGACACCGTACTGGTCTACTGCGCCAGCGGCCGAAGGAGCAGCGCCAGTATATCAAGTTTGAAGAAAGCAGGCTTTTCATTCATTGCCAACCTCGAAGGTGGCTACTCCAAATATGCGAAGCAATGAAGAAATTCCGCATTTTTATCACATCACTTTCCGCCCTTTTGATAATCCAATGCGGGCAAACACAAGAGGAGCAAAGCCAAACACTGCTAACCGGTCAGGCCCGTACCGATGCTCAAAAAATAGTATCGATCATGCAGGAAGCTATGCTGGCTGAGCTGCAAAAAGGCCTTGAAGGTGGAGACGCCGTCAAAGCCGTAGCCTACTGTAACGAACGGGCATATCCACTGACCGACAGCCTCTCAAGGCACTACGGAGTGCTGGTACGGAGAGTAGCCCTCAGATACCGAAACCCAGCCAATAAACCCGATTCGATCGAGACAGCCGTACTTAGCCACATGGCCGAGCTCTCTGCCAAGGGACAGATCCCTCCGGCTCAGACCATCGACCTCTTTGATGGCTACATACGACATTTTGAGCCTATTATCATGAAACCCCTGTGCCTCAACTGCCATGGGGTCATTCAGCGCGGAGATATCGCACCGGCTACGCGCGAGGAGATTCGTCGTCGCTATCCTGATGACAGAGCATACGATTTCAATCTCAACGAGTTGCGAGGTGCCTGGGTGGTATATATGGCTGCCGGAAAACAAGATTGAACCTTGTCTGAAAAGAAAACTCATCTGCACAGATCTACCTGGCTAAAATCGATCTCTTGTTCAAGACCAACATGATACTTTATTTCTTTGGTCTAATGCGGTGAACACTTCTGTAAGTGTAGCTTTGTTCCGGATAAATAACTCCAAATGAAGCATACAGCACTTACAAAAATTCACAGAGCTATGGGGGCCAAAATGGTGCCTTTTGCCGGATTTGAAATGCCAGTTCAATACGAAGGGTTGATTGTCGAGCACCATGCCGTGCGCAATGCCTTGGGCGTGTTTGATGTATCCCACATGGGTGAATTTAGGGTTGAAGGTCCGGAAGCTTTGGATTTAATTCAGTCTGTAACGACCAACGACGCCTCCAAACTCATTCCCGGAAAAGTCCAATACAGCTGCATGACCAACGACCAGGGAGGCATCGTGGACGATCTGCTGGTCTATATGCTTGGCGAAAATCAGTATATGCTCGTGGTCAATGCCTCAAACATCGAAAAAGACTTCAACTGGATTCGGTCAAAAAATCATTTTGATGCGAGGATCACGGATATTTCGGATGAGACGTCCCTGCTGGCCGTACAAGGGCCTGATGCCGTCAGGGCCTTGCAAGTCCTCACCGATGTGCCCTTGACGGAAATGGGCTATTATACCTTTCAGATCGGTCGGTTAGCCGGAATAGACAATGTAATAATATCCGCCACAGGATATACCGGTGCGGGAGGATTTGAGCTGTATGTCTCCAACGAATCGGCCGAAACGCTATGGAATGTCATTTTGGAAGCCGGCAAGCCTTACGGGATCAAGCCTTGCGGTCTAGGTGCGCGCGATACCTTGAGATTGGAAAAAGCCTACTGCCTCTACGGCAATGATATCGATGACACGACCAATCCCATCGAAGCCGGATTGGGCTGGATCACAAAGTTTACCAAAACTTTTACCGCATCTGACATTATCAAACGCATCAAGGATGAAGGCCCTTCCAGAAAACTGGTTGGTTTTGAAATGATGGATCGCGGAATTCCCCGCCATGACTATGCTATCTTCAATGCTGACGGCATCCAAATAGGTAGGGTGACTTCGGGTACTCAATCGCCTTCTCTCCAAAAAGCAATAGGTCTCGGATATGTCGCTATAAACTACACTGCTCCTGGCAGCGAAATATTTATAGATATTCGAGGTAAAAAACTGAAGGCCGTAGTTGTAAAGACACCCTTTTTGTAGTCAATCTCCCCCTTCTACAATCAAACCCGGATGAGACATCCGGGTTTTTTTATGTCATTGAAATACAGTATATTAGTGCAGATTTCTACTTTTTATCCGGTCTTTCGGGGGAGTAGATTGAATTTTTTTCTAAAAGAGGAGCATCATTGAGAGTTTCGAGTATACATTTGTACTATATAACTTGTATAATACAAGTGTAATTATAAATGAAACAAGAAGACCTCCTTGAAGAACTGCTATCGGCCTGGGAAGAAACCTATAAAAAAGGCCAGTTGACACTTTGGATCTTTCTGGCGCTTAAGGAGGGGAAAAAGTATGTGGAAGAGATCAGTGCATTTATTGAAACCTATTCAATGAATACCATGACGTGTGAGACTCAGACTTTGTACCGAAGTCTCAGAAAATTTAAGCATATCGGTGTAGTAGATTTTGAGCCAGGCGAAGGACACAAAGGCCCGGACAGAAAGTATTATTACCTAACGGAGTTGGGTCATGCGTTGCTCAAAAAATTTACAGAGCGAAACATTTACATTTTTTATACTCCCGAAATTAAAAATCTAATGGACCTTTAGTCATGAAAATGATCACAAAAAATCTTTTATTATTCTCATTTTTTATGGGATTAGGTGCGGTTATTTTTCGCTATCTGATGAGTGCTTTTCTATCGGAGTCGGCCTTTGAGAGCGTTTGGGTTTTGGCCGCCGTTTACTTTTTATACAACTTTTTGATTGGATGGTATTACGGTAAGAAAGACTACGAGTCACTGCCGCTATACGACGTTGGATTCCGGTTTCACACGGCCACGTTTTTTATTTTCAATTTCGTCTCGTTTTTATGGTTTTTTTCCGGGGCTCACTCAGTCTATGAATCTGTGGATCAATTGTACTACATGGCGCTTTTTTGGGGGATTGGTCTGGCTGTGCATTTTATCCTATATATGCTCGCCAGAAAGAAGACAATAAAAGGCCTTAACAAGGAAGAATTATTCGATTAATACCAACTGTAATTCACTTCACACATGAGAAAGATTGTATTTCTTTTATCCATGCTTTTTACACATTTTATGGTTCATTCTCAGAATGATTCACGCAAAGCTTTGTATGGATTTTAGCTAATGAATGTTCACAATGATTTTGGTATGGGATTGCATGTGCTTACTCCTGAACTGATCAGCCGTCGCGCATAAGCGTACGGGCCAATGTACATTGGCTGGAGCACCTTCAAACCTCCGTAGAGGAGACCTGGACTCCGTACTTCAACACCCATGTCGGTTTCAGGTATTGCTATCCCATCGGCCAACGCATTCAGGTGTATTCTGAAGGTGGATTTGTATTTCTTCTTCCCAACAAAACACTGAGTGACCGGGGCTTGACACTGGGAGGATTTGGCCTTTTTGGGTTTGAATTCTTTCTGTCCGAAGGCGCTTCCCGAAATCCTTCTTACTTTTTCGAATTCGGTGGGATTGGCACCGGGGCTGTAGCTGAGAAGGTTTTGACCCGACCGATTTATTCTAATGGGTTTCTGGTCTCGGTGGGACTGAGGTTTTAACTGCATACGCTTTCCTGACAAGGGACTCCGCGACTTGATTCTACTGGCTAGAGGATTTCTTGCAGAGCGCGCTCCAGAATTTCGTCTTTTGTCAGGTCGCTCCAGTCGAAGGAGACCGGAATTTGGGGGGGTACCCCATCTTCTGCATAGTTGTTTCCATACAGATCCAGCAGTTGGCTGATAGAAAATCGGTAAGTCCAGCCATTGGGCAGCTGCCCCCCGTTGGGTAGTCCTCCTCCGCCACCAGTTGTATCACCCATAAGTGTAAGGTTGGGAAGGGCAAGGCTAAGTACGGCAAAGAAGGTAGTCGCACTGTATGACCCTCTGTCGATCAGTACAATGACCGGTTTCAGATATCGGGCATTGCCGTCGGGTGTGATAAAAAAATTTTCCCTCGGGCTGAAATCGCTGTGATTTGGGCCGTTGCGTGTGATCGTATATCCTGCCAATACGCGGTCAGTTGTAAAACGGCTGAGAAGCAGTGGAACATTAAACACAGATCCGCCCCCATTGCTGCGAAGGTCTAAGATGATGCCTTTGGTGTCTTTGTAGCGATTCAACACAAAATCGAGCTGCTGACCGGTGAAACTGTTTAAAAAACTGGAATACCGAATATATCCCACCTGACCTCCTGCCAGAAAGTCGTGGTAAAACGGACCTGTCCTCCAACCATTTGGTACATAAAATTCCTGTAAGGTTCGGGCGTTGAAATTGGCCGGTTTTTGCAATTCCAGATTGTAGCGCGACACGTTGAAGGGTGACACCAGATTTACATGATCGTCCCGGAGAGTATTTAGCATTTTGGCTAACACATCAAACAGTTCAAATTCTGTTGATTGGTTCGAAAGTATAGGCCGAAGCGTATCGCGCACCAGGTTCCAGTTGATATTTTTCAGTTCGAAGTATGAATATTTTTTGTCAACCTCGCTCCACAAATAGTCAAAATTGACCAAAGGATCAGCAGAGGCACGATCTCTTTCAAACAAGGCCTTTTCGCACCCTGATAAAAGGAAGACTACTAAGCAGATTACCAAAATCTTTTTCATTCCAGTCGGCGGATTTTGCGTTCGAAATAATAGGAAAAACCTACGTTGTGAGAAGCCATTTGAAACGCTTCGTATCTCCCGGGTGCGTGCAGTGCATCCCATTGATAGGAGAGGGAGAAGGCATTTCCATTGTGAAGATACCATAGCCATTCCATATGGGTCTGCAGTCGCCAGCCGTTCATACTCCACCGGTAGTTGGCAAATACCCATGTCAAGGGACTCGTTTCGGTGCCAATGATTTCAGAATTGTAGGAATAGGCATATCCTGGTCTGAAATTAAAGTTTAACACACCCGTATTGAGCTGCATGCGGAGCTCACGGGTGCGCTTTGGAAGATGGATTTTGAAGAGGTACAGATTGAGGGTTCGAGCCTGTTTTCTCGAAATATTATATGTCGCAGTACCACTGACCATGAGATTTGTGATGTTTTCGAGCCCGAGGGAATTGTTGAATAAACTTGGATTGATTCGAAAATTTTGGGTGATGATCAGAGAGGGCCCTACTTTAAAGTTCCACGCTTCAGAGCTGATCTTTGGTAAGGCAAACAGATAGTGGTAATACACATGAACATTGCCCAGCGTGGAAATCGATGTCCCGCTCAGAACCGAGCTCTCCGGAGCTCCGTCAAAGGCGGTGTAAAATCCAAACCTCAAATCCAGTTGCTGTTCGTGTCGGGCAGATTTTTCGTGAGCGGATGTAGATAAAAGCAGACCCGGCCCGGAGTAAAAAAGTGGCGAGGTGGCAAAGTCTCGAAATGTGGTAAAACCAGCTGAAAATAGGCCGCTGAAGTACTCTCTCCTGGCCGCATAGTCAAAGCCCGGGGCAGGTATACTGATCGGCTCAGTTTTTTGGCCATATACACTTCCTCCGAAGAGGCCGGTAAAAAGAATGAACAGGCAAGCAGTAATTTGTCGAAATATCATTTTGTAAGCGAGAATATTGATTACAAATATAGACCCTTAACTGACCAGTACTTATGAAGGAGGGGCATTTAATTTTACAGTTCATTGATGCGAGACAGATATAGCTCAGCCTGGGCTAGGATTTTTTGCTTTTCTGTCGGATCCATTTTATCCCACGTGGGATACATCATGCCAATGCGCGGGTTTTTTTCAAGTAAAGATCTGTGTCTGTGGTAAAAATGCCAGTATAAGCTATTAAACGGACAGGCACGATCACCATATCTCTTTTTGGGATCATAATGACAGGTTTGACAATAGTTGCTCATTTTGTTGATATAGTTGGATGTCGACACATAGGGTTTTGTGCCTACGATACCTCCATCGGCATATTGGCTCATGCCCCGCGTATTGGTGATCTCTACCCACTCAAAAGCATCGATGTAGATGCCGAGATACCAGCGATCTACATCATCAGGATGGCATCCGGCCAGCAGCGCAAAGTTGCCTGTGATCATCAGGCGCTGGATGTGGTGTGCGTAAGCCATGGAGAGCGATTGGCCGATGGCGTGCCGGAGACAGTTCATCCGGGTTTTGCTCGTCCAGTACCAATCGGGTAGGGGACGGGAGTGTCCGAAATGGTTGAGCATGGCATACTCAGGCATTTTGGCCCAATAGATGGCCCTCATGTATTCGCGCCAGCCAAGGATCTGGCGTACAAAGCCTTCCAATTGAGATAAGCTGATTTCATCTGGTCTCTGGCTCCATTCATCGATACACCTCTGGATTACTTCCAGCGGATGGATCATTTTCGTATTCAGTGCATAAGACAGTCTGGAGTGGTATCCCGTGGATAGTTGGGTATGCATAGCATCCTGAAATGTGCCAAAGTTTTGCAACAGATGTTTGGCGAAGTAGTCCAATAGGTTAAGAGACTCCTGTCGGTTGATTGGATAAGATAGTGTGTTATCCGGGATGGCTCCCAATGTCTGTACACCCAGCCGTCGGATTGTATCCACGATCTCTTCCGCTTTGTGGTCAAACAGCAAGGGGGGTGGGGGCATGTGGTTCTTTGGAAAAGGTTTGCGGTTTTCAGCGTCGAAGTTCCAACGGCCACCTTCGGGCTGTTGGTGCTCATCTACCAATATGTTGTACTTCTTTCGGAAATGGCGGTAAAAACTTTCGAGAAGGTACGACTTTTTTCCTTCAAATACCTCTATCAGACTATTTCGGTCTGAAAGAAAATGTTCGGAACTCACCATTTTTACAGGCAAGCTCAGCTTTATTGGCAATTCAGACAGGATCCTGTCTACCCGATATTCATCAGGTTCCTGATATTCTATTCGCGTGATGGAATATCGTTTACAGATCAATTTTATGTTGTCTTCAAAGGTTTGCCGGTTATCAGGATCATCCAACTTAAAATAATGCACCTGATGCCCTTTTTGCCGCAATTCATTGGCAAAGTGCCTCATTGACAAGAAGATGGCTGCCACCTTCTGTATGTGATGGACGACGTAATCGGTCTCCGATCGAATCTCCATAAGGGTGTAAATGACATCAGGATTTGTTTCCGAAAACCAACTGTGTCTGGGGTTGAGTTGATCGCCGAGGATGAGTCTGAGCAACATAGAGCAACTAACAATACAGGAGAAACACAGCACCCTGCCGGCATGTTCGGCCGGAAGATAAAATACGAAGCTGTCTCATCACCTGCCAAAGGGAATAAATCTGATAAAAACGACGTCTTTCGGGGTGTATAGATTGGGGATTCGTTTGTTGGCCATTTACGATTACATCAGTTAGGTCACAGGTCTAAAAAAAACCTTTTGTAAACACCACAATACTGTTACACTGATTGCCTTTAATAAGCGTAAAACAGAAGCATCCTTTTACAAAGTCCCCTGCACAGAATCTTTTTCGGAATCATCCCTAAAAAAACAATCCGGGTTTTTCCGGCGCGTCTACATTTTATAATGATTTTTAAAGGTTGTGCGCCTGAATATCTATAGATAAATTAATACAGGTAGTTACAACGAAGTTCCTTTTAACAATCGCCGGAATTATCCAAAATCTCAGTATACACAACTTATTGGTAACCTTGTCAAAAATTTATATAAAAAAATTTGCATATGAAATAATTTCTTGTTACTATTGAAGTGATTTTTCACATAGCAAAATATTAAAGGACCATTATAATTAAGGCCTTATGCATTTGCTACATGCTGTTGAAATAAAACCAATCCAGTATCATAATACCCATCGCTTGGGGCTTTTCTTTGCTATGAATCAGGAGTTAAACAGCATTGTAAAAACCTTTGCAGATGCCAAATGGAGCAAAACCCACAGGTGCTGGCACATAGCCAACAACAGAACCAATCTAAAAGAGTTATTTCGTGTATTTAAGGATAAAGCTTACCTGAATACCGATGCATTATTCGCGGATAAGACAAATCGAAAAACATCAATTAACCGCGGTGAAGCATCCAAACTAATTGTAGAACTTAACCATGAACATGTAAAAAAAGTAAACGAGTTTAAAGATTGGCTACGCAGTAGGCGCTACTCTGCCAATACCATTAAAACCTATACCGAAGCTCTTCGGACATTTTTAAAATTTTACCACAACAAAGCTGTAAATCAGATAAATAATCAGGACATTATTCATTTTAATAATGAATATATTTTACGTAATGGATTCTCAGCTTCTTTTCAGAACCAGGTGGTAAATGCCTTAAAACTGTTTTTCAAAAAAATTGAAAACAGTAATATGGAAATAGAGTTAATACACCGCCCTAAACGTGAGAAAAAATTACCCAATGTTTTAAGCAAAGAAGAAATAAAAGCTATACTGGAAGCGCCAGGTAATATTAAACACAAAGCTATGCTGAGTTTAATATACGCCTGCGGCTTACGAAGAAGTGAACTATTAAATTTAATGATTTCGGATATTGATAGCAAAAGGCATTTATTAATGATAAAAAATGCAAAAGGTAAAAAAGACAGGGTTGTACCAATTTCCGACAAATTGATTAATATGTTGCGCGAATATTACAAGGCTTTTCGACCTAAAATATGGTTGTTTGAAGGGCAAATACCATCAGAACAGTACAGTGAAAAGAGCTTGCAAAGTGTTTTAAAGCAAGCATTGCAAAAAGCTAACATTAAAAAGCCTGCAACATTGCATTGGCTTCGACATTCCTATGCTACCCATTTATTAGAAACGGGTACAGATGTAAGATATATACAAGAATTATTAGGTCATAAAAGTTCGAAAACGACAGAAATTTACACTCATGTAACAGAAAAAAGTCTTCAAAAAATTAAAAGTCCTTTTGATGATTTATAATTTTTTTATAAACATGCTTAAAATAAATAAGTCAAAAAAAAATCAGACCTATCTTCCCGTTATGGATGTATAAGGATGGTTTTATGAGACATATAAGTAAGTTATAGCCTATGCTAAAAAGACAACAACAATGGAACTATCTGAAAGAATTAGAAAAATCCGAAAGGCATATAATTTGACTCAGGCAGATGTCGCTTGTAGACTAGATATTGCACCTTCTAGTTATGGGCAAATAGAAAGAAATGCAATAAAGGCTTCCTGCCAAACACTTTTAAAAGTGTCAAATGCCATTGGAGTTTCATTAACTTTTCTTGTTGACATCCAATCAAGAAAATTTGTTGAAGACAAAAATACAGGTTAAAGCCTGTTTTTAAATTCATTGTCTAGGAATATTTTTGTTCAACTAACCTTAAATTTTATCAATTATGACACCTCAAGCAAAACAAACAGCAACTACATTTCTTAGTAGCGTAAATTTCATCTTACCAGCTTTACCTCATGATGAAGAAGTTCCTAAACTGAAACAACTTGTATTCACAACTTCTGACTCGTGTGGTAGTTTCGGACAGTGTGACGAATATTTAAGGATTGCAGAGCGTTCTGAAGTTTTCGGGCAGCCTCAACAAGTCATAGATTTTAACTTACTACGAGGTGAACGCTTTAACATAATCGGATTAAACACATTAGACCGTGCTTTAGAGCATATCAATGAAATTGTAGGTGTAGATTTAGGGAATGAATTTGACATTCCACCAATGGAAGTTGAAAAATATAATAATTTTCTAGCCGCATTAAAGGAT
>JBKBNI010000008.1:0-95848 GCA_046295455.1 Thermaurantimonas sp.
CCGTCTGCTGATTTCAAGATAAAACTTCAAGGCCGCACCATTGGTGAAACTGCACTTATCGTCGTCGAAAACCATACACTGATTGGCTACGGCTACTTCCGGCTACATCATGAAATACAAAAGTTTGACGCCTTTCGAAAGACGTTAACTCCTGTGAATGAGGACGGATATATCCTTGGTCTGATAGCTTCCTGGATTCAAAGGCATCCGGATACGGTAATGCTGATGCCCTTCAACTCTGGAGCTTCACAGTTCATTCCGGCCTCCGAATCCGCATCTGAACAAGAACCTGACACATTTGATTAGAGGGAATCTAATTCAAAAAATATCCATCTAAAAAGGTCGTTGCCTTATACCTTCGCAAAAATTTTTTAAAAGACATGAAAAAAGGCACCATTATACTGCTATCTGTATTGGCATTTGTGCTAATAATTTCTTCAAATGGCTGCAGCACCTACAACACTTTTGTCGATCTTAATGAAAATGTCGAAAAATCATGGGCAAATGTGCAGACGCAGTATCAGCGCCGGTTTGACCTGATAGGTAATCTGGTGCAGACCGTCCAGGGGGCTGCTGATTTTGAAAAATCCACACTGACAGCGATCGTGGAGGCTCGGGCAAGAGTAGGGAGTATGCAGCTGAACGCCGATGACCTGTCTGAAGAAAAACTCGCTGAATTTCAAGCCGCGCAAGACCAAATGCGCTCTGCACTCAGCCGCTTGCTTGTCGTGGTAGAACAATATCCCGAACTCAAAGCCAATCAAAACTTCCTAGAACTGCAAGCTCAACTCGAAGGTACAGAAAACCGAATCGCCACTGCCCGAAAAGACTTTAACGACGTCGTGGCGGTATACAACAAGGCTGTAAAGCGATTTCCCGGCAGATTCTGGGCTTCGGTGTTTGACTTTGAGCCGAAAGCCATGTTTAAGAGTGAGGCGGGTGCCGAAAGAGCTCCCGAAGTTCAGTTTGATTTTAAATAAAAGGCTATGCTGACCGAATTTCTTACCACAAATGAAATAAACCGTATTGAAAGTACCATCGCCGAAGCCGAGAAGGTAACCAGCGGTGAGATACGTATTCACATCACCACCAATCAAAACTATGAAGATATCCTGCTGGCGGCCGTGGATAAATTTGCAGACCTCGGCATGGATAAGACCCGCGAACGGAACGGAGTGCTGATTTTCATCTGTCCTGTGCGCAAGGAGTTTGCCATCATCGGAGACGAGGGGATCAATAAAGTCGTCGGACAGGATTTCTGGGATTCGACCCGCGATGTCATGCTTGCCGAATTCAAATCCGGTCGTTTTGCAGAGGGCATAATTGCCGGTGTGCGGGAGGCCGGGGCCTCGCTGGCCAGATTTTTTCCCGGAAAGAAAAACACCGTCAACGAACTGCCAAATCACATTTCATATGATTAAGAGGCAAGGGTTGCATCTGGTACTTGTGCTATATATGATGGCTCTGGCCGCTCAGGCAACCCTTCGCCCCATCCCAAAATACCGCGCTCCTGTCAACGATTTCACCGGGGCTTTTCTGGCACAATCCGAAGCCCGGCGTCTCAGTCAGGAACTAATAGCCTTCGAAGACTCGACTGGTATTCAGATTGCTGTGTGCATCGAACCATCCCTGGAAGGTGAGTCCGAATTCGACCGATCATTGGCAATTGCGCGAGCATGGGGGGTTGGAAGTAAAGAAGCCAACAATGGTGTATTGATCTACATCGCTTTAGAGGACAGAGCTATTTTTATCCAAACCGGGTATGGTTCTGAAGGGTTTCTGCCCGACGCGATTGCCAAGCGAATCGTAGAGCAGATCATGAAGCCTTACTTTAGGCAAGGTCGTTTTTACGAGGGTCTTCGACTGGCCATTGAGGCAATAAAGACAAGAGGTGCGGAGGAAAATTTTCCCAAGACAGGCACAAAGCCACCTGAAGGTGAACTTCCGGGCTTGTTGATCATTCTCATAGTACTTATTGTCCTCTACCTTGTGATGCGAAATCCCGGAAAAGGCGGAGGAATAAGTAGGGGAGGTCCTGTAATTTTCCCTCCAATAGGTATGGGTGGAAGAGGCATGTCCGGCTGGGGAGGAAGCGCCGGCGGCTGGGGTGGATTTGGAGGTGGCGGATTTGGAGGTGGCGGAGCAGGAGGTCGATGGTAGATGATTTCAGAGATGCTTGCCGGATGTCACACTTACGTCTCATCCCATCTTAGAACTTTATGAAGCTCTGACACAACAGAAATCAAAAGACCCTGAGCACCTCTGCCCGGAGAAGATATAACCCTCAGAATCAAAACTCCTGGAGCTTGGTCAGCCGCGAATAGATACCACCGGCCGACAGAAGTTCTTCATGTGTGCCTGTTTCGGCTATGCGGCCTTTGTCCATGACTACAATCATGTCGGCGTGACGAATGGTGCTTAGCCTGTGTGCGATGATGATTGAGGTGCGGTTTTGCATCAGCCGTGTAATGGCCTCCTGCACCAGCCGTTCGCTTTCGGTATCGAGAGCACTTGTAGCCTCATCGAGAATCAGGATCGGCGGATTCTTCAAAATGGCCCTGGCTATGGCAATCCTTTGGCGCTGACCTCCTGACAGGCGTGAACCCATGTCGCCGACCATCGTTTCGAAGCCGTCTTCCATCTGCACGATGAAGTCATATGCATTGGCAATACGGGCAGCTTCTTCAATTTCTTTAAGATCTGCCTTTGGGTTTCCGAGGGCGATATTGTTTCGAACGGTGTCATTAAATAAAATAGGCTCTTGAGTGACGATGCCCATCAGCGACCGCAGAGAGCGGAGATCGGCAAGTCGTATATCCAGGCCGTCCAGGGTAATACTGCCTGATGTGACATCGTAAAATCGGGGAATCAAATTGACCAGCGAGGTCTTCCCGCTACCCGACAGACCAACCAGAGCTACAGTAGATCCTCGCGGAATGGTAAGATTGATGTCTCGCAGAATCAGGTCTTCGCGATAGCCGAAACACACCTGCGAAAAACAAATATCCTCTTTAAATTCATTGACTTTCAATGCATCCGGTGGGGAGGTGATGGTGTTTTCGCTTTCCAGAATCTCTAGGACCCGCTCTGCGGATGCCGAACCTTTTTTTAGGTTGTAAGAGGCACGGCTTATTGCCTTGCTGGGGGGAATCATCTGGTAAAAAAATAAAATGTATGCAATGAAATTGGCAGGACCAAACTGGTCAGAGGCGATTACTATGCGCCCGCCAAACCAGATGACGGCTGCCATGATAATGGCTCCAAGCATTTCGCTTACCGGCGATGCCAGGTCATATTTGCGCATCACACGGTTGGATGTTTTGTAAAAATCGCTGTTTACGCGTTCAAAGTTTTCCTGCTTAAATTTTTCTGCATTAAACGCTTTTAAGATGCGAAGTCCGGTAATGGTTTCATCTATATGGCTCATCAGACTACCCAACTGTGCCTGTGCAGTATTGGACTGGCGCTTGAGCGACCGGCCGATTCGGCTGATAATGTATGAAACTACCGGAAGCGTGAGCAGTACAAATAAGGTCAGTTTGTAATTCATCCACAGCAGTACGGCCAGCGAGCCGATAATCATCAGCGGGTCCCGAAAAATCATTTCCAGAAGGACAATCAGGGCTGCTTCAATCTCGCGAAGGTCTACCGTAATCCTGGATATGATATCTCCCTTTTGCCGCCGGGCATAAAAAGCCATTGGCAGCTGTAAGAGTTTGGCGTGAAGCTCTTTGCGGAGTTGATAAGATATCCCGTTGCGCACGGGAGCAATGACATACAATCCAAGATAGTGAAATATGTTTTTAAACAAAAAGGCGACCACCACCCACACTACTACGTAAAGAAGTGCCTCAGAAATCGTTGTATTCTCGAGACGATATTCAATCTGCCTGTAAAATTCTCTCTTGACTGTGTCAAACAGAGTGGTGCCCGTGATGGAGTCCGACATCGTGCCGTTTACGCCAAAAATCAGCTGTAAAACAGGAATGACCAGACCTACCGATACCAGGGAAAAAGCTATGCTCAGCACGTTGAAAAGTACACTGAGGGCAATAAGACTTTTGTACCTGAATAAGTAGGGATAAATTTTCCGGAGCGGCTTGTTCATGACTTTTCCAATTAAAAACCCAGGGTTTCACGTACCCTCTTCAAAACCTTGGAGCCTACACGTCGGGCTTTTTCAGCTCCCTCAAGGAGCAGATTTTCCAAAATGTCCTGCTCGTCCATGAGCCGTGTGTATTCTTTTCTGGTTTCGGCATACTTGTCCAGTATCAGGGAGAGAAGTTCCTTCTTGGCGTGTCCGTATCCATAACCGCCTGCTTCGTAGCGCCGGCGCATTTCGGTGGTCTGTTCGGGCGATGCCAGAAGACTGTAGAGGGCAAAGACGTTGCAGATATCCGGATTTTTGGGCTCTTCCAGGGGTGTGGAGTCCGTGATGATGCTCATGACCTGCTTTTTTAGCTCGCTTTCAGGAGCAAACAGGTCAATTGTGTTTTTGTAGGATTTGCTCATTTTTCGGCCATCGGTCCCCGGGATGGTCATGACTTCCTCGCGGATGAGTGCTTCAGGAAGTTTTAAAACCTCCCGACCAACAGAATTATTCAGTGCTGCTGCAATATCGCGGGTGATTTCAAGGTGCTGTTTTTGGTCTTTGCCCACCGGAACGAAATCTGCATCGTACAAAAGAATATCGGCTGCCATCAATACAGGATAATTGAACAACCCCGCGTTGACGTCGCTCAGCCGGTCACTTTTGTCTTTAAAGCTGTGGGCATTGGCCAGCATAGGATAGGGCGTAAAACAGCTCAGATACCAGGCCAATTCGGTCACTTCCGGCAGGTCGCTCTGACGAAAAAACACATTTCTCTCAGCGTCAAACCCACAGGCAAGCCATGCTGCTGCCACACTTCGTGTGTGTGCACGGCGCACCGGGCCGTCTTTGATTGTGGTAAGCGAATGAAGATCAGCTATGAAGAAAAAACTTTCAGCATCGTCCCGCTTTGAAAATTCGATAGCCGGCGCTATGGCACCCAAAATATTTCCCAGGTGGGGCTGACCCGAACTCTGTACTCCGGTAAGGTATCGTGGCATGTGTAGTGGTCGAAAAATTGTTCGGGCACAAAGGTACATGGCCACCGGATTATGCCGTGGTGTGCAAGGCGGGCTGATTCTTTCTTTCCTAAGTACCTGATGTAGAGATGAATATCCGGATTTATTGGATATTCACACGGTTTGCTCCTTTGCCACCCGGGAGCATTTGCAATTGTGAGGGAAGCTCAGGGCACTCCGTAGATTTCGCGCGGTGGCGTCGGAGGAGATGTGCTGGCAGAAGAGCTCCCTGTTTGTAATATTTGCGGAAATACAAGCCGATGTCTTCCAATTGGTTTCAAAGACTGGGACCTGGATTGCTGTACGCCGGAGCGGCCATTGGTGTGTCACATTTGGTGCAGAGCACCCGTGCCGGAGCGGAGTATGGCCTCTTGTTGCTTCCGGTGGTGATACTTGCCAATGTACTCAAGTGGCCGTTTTTCGTAGCCGGTCCGTATTATGCCGTGCATTCCGGGCAATCTTTGGTCAGCGGGTACTATACATTGGGTAGGATTCCCTTTTACATAAATGGCCTCATCTGCATAGGTACAGTACCCGGAATTCTGGGTGCAGTCACTCTGGTGACGGCCGGCATTCTCAATGTGTTGCTCGGTTCATTCTTTTCAGTGCGGGTATGCTCCGCTTTCGTCCTTTTATTGAGTCTGTTTATCTTGCTCAGAGGGCGATACAGTTGGCTGGACAGAAGTGTGAAGTGGATTATCATTTTTTTGAGCGTCAGTACATTGGTAGCACTCACTGCCTCCTGGCACGAGGTTTCACCCCCTTATTGGCCCGATATTGACTGGCAGGAGGGAGTTCATCTCACCTTTCTGATAGCGCTGATGGGATGGATGCCTGCTCCGATTGATCTGAGCATTTGGCAGTCCCTCTGGTCGGTCGAAAAGTTCAGGATTCATCCCGATGCTAAACAGGGATATATGATTGACTTTAATACCGGATTTTGGGGGACTACAGTTTTGGCTATGGTTTTTCTGTTGCTTGGATATTTCTCATTATTCGGAAGAGTGGATGCCATGCCCTCTGATGCAACGAAATTTGCCGCGCTTTTTATCCAAATGTATGAGTCTGCTTTAGGTTCAGCTCTTGTGTGGGCAGTCAAGGTGGCTGCTCTGGCTTGTATGCTGAGTACGGTGCTTACCGTACTCGATGCTTATCCGCGTGTAATGGCCGAGAGCATTTCGATCCTCAGACCTGATTCTAATAAGGAGCGGTGGAGAGCTTTATTTCTCTGGATTACAACCGCTCTTGGGTTTTTAGTCATTTTCTTTTTTCAGAGCAATATGAAGTCACTTGTGACATTTGCGACGGTTATCAGTTTTCTGACTGCACCGGTTTTGGCAGGCTTTAATTCTGTACTTCTGTACAGAGCCGGGTTTTTCAATGCAAAACATGCAATCATGCGCCGGATTATGGTGCTTTTTGGGATGCTGTATTTAATTGGATTTTCAGTATTATACCTATTCAGGATTCTTTGATGGTGTCTGTTTTGACTCAGGTCCTGATTTATCCTTATTTCCCTTTTTCTTCCTGGCAAAGGATTTTTTTTTAAACTTTTTTTCTTTTGAACTGGTGGATTCCGGGTTCCACTCAATTAATGGCCCAAATCCTTCACCGGCAATTTCCTTTGGCACTTCGATGCCGATTTTTTTTTCGATGTAGGCAAACTTTCTCATCTCTTCCCCGGAAATGAGCGTAACTGCCTGACCTGTCTTGTTGTGTCGGGCAGTGCGGCCAATTCGGTGTACGTAATCATCCGGCGAGGGGGGTACATCGAAGTTGACCACAGCGGCAAGGTCAGCAATATCAATACCGCGCGCAAGTACATCTGTGGCAATCAATGCTTTGTATTGCTTGGATTTAAAGGCGGTCATCACTGTCTCGCGTTCGGATTGCTCCAGTTCGGACGAAATCAGGGCAGCTTGGATGCCTGCAGACCTCAGTTTATGTACAATGGCTTGCAGATGCTTCTTCCTTCCGCAGAAAACAATGGCCTGCTCATTCTCCCCCAGAGATTTGAGAAACGAAATCAAATAATTCAATTTGGCTTCTTCCTGAAGTAAGACCACGCGCTGGGAAATGCCCGAGGCTGGTTTGGCCACAGATAGGGCTACCTCAAAGGGATTGATGAGTATCTCATCCGCAAACCGGCGTATCCGAGGCGACATGGTAGCGCTGAAAAAAAGGTTTTGGCGCACTACAGGCAGTTTACTGACGATTTTTTTAATATCATCATAAAATCCCATATCCAGCATTTTATCCGCTTCATCGAGGACAAAGTAGCGGAAGTACGACATATCCGCATAGTCATTGCGCATGTGAGCCAACAGGCGTCCGGGCGTAGCGACGATAAACTGTACTTTGGACTCCAGTGCTTTCTTTTCGCGCTCAAAGGCTCCCGCATCATTGCCGCCGTAGATGGTCTCAGCATGGAGGGATGTGAAGTAGGTGAGTCCCTGCAATTGTCTGGCCGTCTGTAGGCTGAGTTCTCGTGTGGGGCTGATGATCAGCACTCCTGCATCGTCTTTCTCTTCCAGCAATTTCTGACATAGTGGCAAGCAGAAGGCCAAGGTTTTTCCCGAGCCTGTAGATGCTAGACCGAGTACATCTCTCCCTTCGAGTATTGGGTGATAGGTCTTTTCCTGTATTTCTGTCAGCTCACTGAAGCCCAGGTAACCAATGGCTTCTGCGAGTTCCGGTTTTAGAATCAGCTCTTGGAAGGTCATGCTTTAGTCATTAAATATTTTCTTACCCACTGCCGTGCAGACTTCCTCAAGAAACTCTGATGTAGCTGAGTCGAAGCGGTGGAGCACATGAGAGTCAATATCGAGCTGGCCGATGAGTTTTCCGGCTTCGTTGTAGATCGGAATTACAATTTCGCTTTTCGTTTTGAGGCTGCATGCCAGGTAGTTGTCTGCCTGGGATACATCGGGTACATTGAGCGTCCGGCCGCTTATGGCCACCTGACCGCAGATTCCTCTTCCATAAGGAATCACGGTGTGATCTGTAGGCTCTCCCACAAAAGGCCCCAGTACCAGTGCGTTTTTTTCATCGTCCATAAAGTAAAATCCCACCCAGTCCATATCCGGCAGCTCTGTATGGATCAGCAGGCATAGCTGCAGTAGTTTTTCATCTGCTGGCCGGGAAGATTCCAGTAATGCTTGAATGCGCTGCCGTAGTTCCGAAAGTTTTTCGTTTTTCATTTGGTTTTAATTATTGACCGGAGATCGCGCGCATGGCCGCATCATAGTCGGGCTCTCGGGCGATTTCAGGCACCTGCTCGGTGTAGATTACAGTTCCCTCCGGATCGGCCACGATCACAGCTCTGCTCAGCAGGCCGGCAAGCGGGCCATCTGTCATGGTGACCCCGTAGAGAGTGCCAAACTCCGGATAGCGAAAATCGCTGGCACCCACCACGTGCTCTATGCCTTCTGAGCCACAGAACCGCTTGTGTGCAAAGGGCAGATCCTTCGAAACACAGATCACAGCTATATTGTCCATCGAAGCCACCCGCTCGTTGAAAGCGCGAACACTCGCGGCACACACCCCCGTATCGATTGACGGAAAAATATTGAGCACCAGATATTTGCCTGTGAAATCAGAGCTTTTAATATCCTTCAGAGAGGTGTCTGTCAGGGTAAATGCGGGAAGCTTGCTTCCCACGGAGGGCAGATTTCCAGCAGTATTTACCGGATTACCCTTAAATGTAATGGTTGCCATGTTTATTGTTTTATAATGGTTTGATTCAATTGGTTCAGCCGTTTTCTCAGAGCCTCAATCTTCGCTTCGGCATCTTGTTTTTTCTTCAGCTCGTTTTGCTTTACCTGTTCAGGAGCATTCTGCATAAAGCGCTCATTGCCAAGTTTGTTCATCACTGATTTTAAAAACCCTTCTATATAGTCGAGTTCAGCCTTTAGCTTGGCGATTTCACCCTGAACGTCGAGCATTTCTTCGCTGATGGGATATATAAATTCGATGCCCCCCGCCAGGAAGGTTTTTACATTTCCGTGAGTTTCCTGTTGCGCTGTTATGCCTTCAAGCCCCCCTAATTTGACCACCATCGAACAGTATGGGTGTTTTAGCACATCGGCATGTTCAGGTTTTATCAGCAGAGTTATTTTATGCTTTGGTTGGATCTGATTCTGTGCCCGGAAATTTCGGATCGAAGTGACAATCTCACTGAATTTCAAAAAGTCAGCCACAGCCTTTTGGTCCACACTTCCGGGAGAAGGCCACCTGGTATGCATAAGCATTTCTTCGCCGGCAGTCATGTGGCTGTATAGTTCCTCCGTGATAAAGGGCATAAACGGATGCAGCAGTTTCAGCAGGTCTGAAAAGTACTGTTTTGTGAGGTCGCAGGCTACCGATGATATCGATGTCCCGGCCGATGGCTTGATCCACTCCAGATACCACGAGCAGAATTTGTCCCTGATCAGGTCATACACCGCCATCAGAGCCTCCGAAATTCTGAATTTCGACATCAGGTCGTCAATCTCAGCCACCGATGCGGCCAGCTGATGCTCAAACCAGTAAATAGCTGCCTCTTCTGTTTCACTGGCAGGTCTCTCTTCTCCGCTCCAACCCCGGATCAGCCTGAAGGCATTCCAGATTTTGTTGGCAAAGTTTCTGCCTTGTTCACATAGTTTTTCGTCAAAGAGCAGATCATTGCCGGCCGGTGAGCTGAAGAGCATACCCACCCGCACCGCATCTGTCCCATATGTTTCCATCAGTTTTTCAGGATCGGGACTGTTGCCCAGAGATTTTGACATTTTTCGTCCCAGCTTGTCGCGCACTATGCCTGTCAAATACACATTTTTAAAAGGAATGGCATCCGTATACTCCAGACCGGCGATGATCATCCTGGCTACCCAGAAGAAGAGTATTTCGGGAGCCGTCACCAGCACCTCAGTCGGATAGTAGTAGCTCAGCTCCCTGTTTTTTTTCAGGTCTATTTTGCCTTTGGCACGGTCAAAGCATTCATCGTCAAAACCTCCGAAGACCTGCAATGGCCACAGCCAAGACGAGGCCCATGTATCCAGCACATCGGGATCCTGACGTAGGTCATTGGCAGTCAGGCGTGGATTGCCCGACTTTTCGCGCGCCAGAGTCAGTGCCTCATCAGGAGTTTCGGCTACTACGTAGTCATCATGCCCCTCCCCGTAATAGTACGCCGGTATCCGATGCCCCCACCAAAGCTGTCGCGAAATACACCAGTCCTTCACATTCTCCATCCAGTGGCGATACGTGTTGATAAACTTTTGAGGGTGAAGTTGGATCTCACCCCGTTCCACCACGTCCAGAGCCTTGGCCGATAGGTCCTTCATCCGGATAAACCACTGCATAGACAGCCTCGGTTCGACCACCGAATTGGTACGCTCCGACCTACCGATACGCGTTATGGTGTCTTCGGTTTTTTCCAGCACACCGGCGTCCTCCAGCCTCTGATGCATGTGTCTGCGCACCTCAAATCGATCCACACCCACAAAATCCGGTATCCCACACAGCTCATTGAGCGTACCGTCGTCATTGAGTATATCGATCACCGGCAGCCCATGCCTGCGGCCTATCTCGTAGTCATTGGGATCATGCGCAGGAGTCACTTTCAGACAGCCCGTGCCGAAGTCTTTGTCCACATATGGATCTGTGATCACAGGTACCTCGCGCCCTACCAGCGGCACCACGGCTGTTTTGCCGACCAGCCCGGCATACCGTTCATCCGTCGGATTCACCGCTATGGCCACATCACCCATGATGGTCTCCGGGCGCACAGTAGCCACAGTCAGATATTGATCCGAGTTTTTAATAAAATATCTTATGTAGTAGAATGTCACATTCTCCCCGCTATCGCTGTAGATCACCTCCTCATTGCTCAGAGCCGTACGCGCTTCACAGTCCCAGTTGATCATCCTCAGGCCCCGATAGATATACCCCTTGTTGTACAAATCCACAAACACACGGATCACCGCCTTGTAGTACGCTTCGTCCATAGTGAAGGTCGTTCGCCTCCAGTCACACGACGCCCCCAGGCGACGCAGTTGCTGCAGGATAATGCCCCCATACCTCTCCTTCCACTCAAAGGCATGCTTCAGAAATTCATCCCTCGTCAGCTGATGTTTGGCGATACCCTTCTCCCGGAGCATCGCCACTACTTTGGCCTCCGTGGCGATCGATGCATGATCCGTACCCGGCACCCAGCACGCATTGTAACCCATCATACGCGCCCTCCTGACCAGCACATCCTGAATCGTATTGTTCAGCATATGCCCCATATGCAATACACCGGTCACATTTGGAGGCGGTATCACGATGCTATATGGCGGCCGGTCGTCCGGCTCAGAAGCAAAGCACATGGATTCATTCCAGTAGTCAAGCCATTTCTGCTCAATGTCTGCGGGGGTGTATTTGGTCGAAATATTCATTACAATGCACATCTTTCAGGCACGGCAAAAATAGGTGGTATCACCCCCACACACCGCATACCATACTCACAGGCGCCGGCCGTTGAGCATTTCGGGCCGGCAGTCTGCCACCTTCAGGGAGGCAGACTTAATTTTTTTCTTTTGGGCGTGACCCCTGACAAGGCGTCTTAGCGCCTTCGTCAGGGGTCGGGCTATCCGCTCCTATTCGCATGGCACACGGGTGCGACACATCCGGCTGCGGTGGCTTCTGCTGTCGCCTCCTCGCCCGGTGTGTCGCATACCCGTCTGCTGCTGCTCATACCGCTTCTATCCCTCACGCACCCGAAGTCCATCCGAATTCCAGACCTCAAAACCATCCATTCACGCACCCCTCTCAATTAAATTTACCGAATCCCGACCATCCAAAAAAAATTCCTTACTTTTGCTCCTGTAATAAACCAGTAATGGAGCCTAAAAAATCACCTCAGGTTGACCTGGAAAATAAAAGAAGCGTCTTCTTTCTCACAGGTCTCTTCTTAGCCCTCGTCGTTGTGTACATCTCCATCGAATGGAAAACCTACGATCGCACTCTCGCCAATCTTGGTGACCTCGACCTGGTCATCGACGAAGAAGAAGTCATCGTCACCCAGCGCGAGCAGAAGCCACCCCCTCCACCTCCACCACAAGACATCATCAACGTTGTGGAAGACAAGGTCGAACTCAAAGAAGAGCTGGTCATGGAATCCACCGAAACCAGTCAGACCGAAGAAATCCGCCCCATAGAAGTCGTTGAGGAGGAAGTCGATGAAATTTTTAGTTTCGCCATTGTGGAAAACAAACCTTTATTTCCGGGTTGCGAAAAAGAAAAAGATGAAGAAGCACGCAGCCAATGCTTTCAGTTGAAAATCCAGCAGCACATCGTCCGGAATTTTAAATATCCCGAAATCGCACGCCAATTGGGTATACAGGGTAAAGTATTCATCACCTTTATCATTGATAAGGATGGATCTGTAACCAATGTAAGTGTAGCCAGAGGGGTCGATCCCAATCTCGATCAGGCTGCCGTAGACGCCGTCAAAAGTCTAAATAATCTCAATCCTAAGATCCAGCCGGCCAAGCAAAGAGGCAAGCCCGTCCGCATGTCCTTTACCGTACCCGTAAATGCACGACTGCAATAGATATTACCGCAAAATTGTATTTAAAGCCGCCCTTTGATGGCGGCTTTTTTCATTTGCCTTTTACACTTAGGGTTATAGCTTCTGATTACAGACTTGCCACACCTTTTACTTTAAAACTGCAATATGCCCGATTCTACCGTCGGGATATACTGTATTTTTACTATCCTAGAGGTAGCTTTGTCTATCCAAACGAGAATGCTGATTTAAAATGACTAATAAACCACACATTCTCCTCATCGAAGACGACGACAGACTGGCAAAAGTCATCGCAAAACATCTCAGGGAACACGATTTTGAAGCATCTCTTGCCTACGACGGGATGTCAGCAATTAAATTATTCAGGCAGATCAACTTTGACCTGATCATCACAGATGTCATGATACCGGGGAAAAACGGCATTGACCTCTGCCGCGAAATCCGGCAATACAATCAAACCTGCCCCATCATCATGCTCACAGCACTGGGTACCACCGACGATAAGCTGGAGGGATTTGATGCAGGCGCCAATGACTACATGGTCAAACCGTTTGAAATCCGCGAATTGATTGCCCGCATCCGAGTGCTTCTCAAATGGTCCGGTCTGCAAGCGTCCACTCCGGAAATCCTTCAATATGCCGATGTCACTCTAAACCTGAGAACAAAAAAAGTTACCCGCAACTCAAAACCGCTGCACCTCACCCCCAAAGAACTCAAACTCCTGGAGTACATGCTTCGAAATCCCGACCGTATCCTCACCCGCCAGGAAATATCCGAAAACGTTTGGGAGACGCGCTTTGATACCGGCACCAATTTTATTGATGTGTACATCAACTACCTCCGGAAAAAAATTGACAAAGAATCTGATCAAAAACTCATACATACCCGACCCGGCCTCGGCTTTATCCTCTCCACCGACCCTTAGTATCTTAAAATATACGCCACCAGCGCTTTCTTCGACCGGGCTTGACTTCCCCATCTTCGTCAAAGTCGTCTGCATTGAATTCCTTCTTTTGTCGTGGCATCAATATGCCTTCCGCAAAGGCCTTCTGCAGTATGTTTTCAATAAATTTATCTTCCGGGTCTTCCTCTGGTTTATACTCTTTTTTCAGACTGATTTCGTAGAAATTTGCCGTTACATTATAAAAAAAAGCACGTATGCCTCCCCTGTATTTATTGATTAAGTCATAGGCCGTGATGCCGGTTTCCCTATAGATGAGTTTGCACAGAATCTGCCCCTCAGAGCGGGTGAGCTTTTTCAGCTCTTCTTCAAATTCCTTTTCCAGGTACTCCTGAAATTCTTTGATAAACCGCCTTTTATCGCGGTTGCTTTGCAGCAAGGTAAGCCTGAACTCCAGCGAGTCGAGCTTATCCCCGGCGATCACCGCATAGGGATAAACCTTATACACCTTTCGGCGCAAGATATAGTACCTCCTCCTTGCTTCTTCACTGTCAAATGCCGGGGTGCTTATAAACAATACCTCGTCCAGAATCCAGACCGGCACAGTATCTCCATCGATGATAAGGGCGTGC
This sequence comes from Thermaurantimonas sp., assembly GCA_046295455.1. Classification (GTDB taxonomy): domain Bacteria; phylum Bacteroidota; class Bacteroidia; order Flavobacteriales; family Schleiferiaceae; genus Thermaurantimonas. The sequence goes on from JBKBNI010000008.1 coordinate 14,192, forward strand.
TGGCGATTGCCTTTGTTTTGATAAATATAATTCAGCACACTGTCCTGAGTCTGCTTTGAATCCGGTTGCGCCACAGCCGCCACACCCCCCCAAAGGGTCACTAAAGCGACTTTAATACACCTGCCGGCGAATTTTCCAAAGCGAGACTTCACTGTGATGTACCATTTGACCATTGGCAGAGTCCGTATGAGCAGGGAGGTGTTTTGCTTCAGCAAGAGCCGAGGCTACCAGGGCTGCCGCTTCGAGCTCTTCAGGGGTAGGCGAGGGGAGAAATTCCGGCCGGAAGTGCTGCTTTACAAAATTGGTGTCAAACTGGCCGCTGGTAAATGAGGGGTGCTTCATCACAAACTCTATGAATGGTATCGTAGTGTGTACACCTCCGATTTCGTAGTCACTGCAGGCTCTGATCATGCGCTCGATCGCCTCCTCACGGGTACTACCATAGGTGATGAGTTTGGCAATCATGGGGTCGTAGTAGATAGGTATATCCATCCCGCGTCGGTATCCATCGTCCACACGCACTCCGGGCCCTGTAGGTCTGTTGTATATGGTAAGGGTACCGATATCCGGCGAGAAATTTTCCCACGGATTTTCGGCATAGACCCGGGCTTCTATGGCATGACCGTGTATTTTCAGGTCCTCTTGTGTGTATCCCAGCGGTTCGCCCCGAGCGATCCGTATTTGGTCTCTCACCAGGTCCAGACCCGTAATCAGCTCCGTGACCGGATGCTCTACCTGCAGGCGGGTATTCATCTCCAGGAAGTAGAAGTTCATCGAAGCATCTACCAGAAATTCCACTGTCCCTGCCCCTACATATCCACATGCCTTTGCCACGTTTACAGCGGCTTGACCCATAGCTTTCCGCAGCTCGGGAGTGACTACCGCGCTTGGCGCCTCCTCTACGACCTTTTGGTGTCTTCGCTGAATGCTACACTCCCTCTCAAATAGGTAAACGATGTTTCCGTGCTTATCGGCAAGTATCTGAATCTCAATATGGCGGGGTTTGTCGACGAATTTTTCTATAAATACGGCTCCGTTGCCAAATGCAGACGTAGCCTCATTGATGGCCATTTGCATCTGCTCTTCCAGAGTGCGAATGTCTTCAACCAGTCTCATCCCCTTACCACCACCTCCGGCAGAAGCCTTAATGATCACTGGGAGTCCAATGTTTTTAGCCACCTCTACGGCAGCTGTAAAGTCGCTCACGGCACCGTCTGTGCCCGGCACCAGCGGCACACCAAATTTTTTCACGGCATTTTTGGCAGAGAGCTTATCGCCCATGATCTCCATGGCGTGGGCAGATGGCCCGATGAAGGTCAGCCCACTTGATTCGACAAGACGAGCAAAGGCCGCATTTTCGCTTAAGAATCCATATCCTGGGTGTATGGCATCTGCACCGGTTGAGTGTGCGGCCTCTACGATGACATCCCCTCTCAGATAGCTTTGGCTGGAAGGAGCTGGCCCGATACATACCGATTCGTCCGCATAGTGCACGTGCGGACTGTTGACATCAGCTTCGCTATACACCGCTACGGTGTATATACCCATGTCTCTGGCCGTTTTCATGATTCGCAGGGCGATCTCTCCGCGGTTGGCTACTAAGATTTTTTTCATGCGGGCAGATTATTTGGATTCACCCAAAATGACGGGTAGTCCATTTCTGGAATTTCCGATGATCACAACTTTTGAATTCGGACTTTCGGCCAGTTTCATGGTGGCTTCAATTCCTTTCTCCTGCAAAATTTTGTCGGTCAGAGAGCGGTTTATGATATCAAAGGCTTCTGCCTTGCCTTTAGCTTCTATTCTGATTCTTTGGGCTTCTTTTTCAGCTGCTTCCAGTCTAAATTCGTATTCAAGCGCCAGTTGCTCCTGCTTGAGCTTTTTCTCTATGGCCTCTTGCAAAGATGCGGGCAGGGTGACATCTCGTATCAGCACATCATCAAGCAAAATATGCTTATCTGCAATGGATTTACGCGTGCGGTTCAGAATCTCGTCTTCGATTACTTCGCGTTTGGTTGAGTACAGTTCTTCCGGAAGGTATTTTCCTATAACCTCCCGTGTGGCAGAGCGTATGGCCGGATTTACTATTTTTTCATGAAAATTTGGCCCCACCTCATCGTGCAGGAGCGGAAGTCTATCATCCTTGGGTTTGTACCAATAAGATACATCCACCTTGATGGTCAATCCGTTTCGCGACAGTACTTCCATCATCGAATTGCTTTCCTGAATTTTTACATCGTATTTGAATATTTTATTCCAGGGAGCAATGAAGTGAAAGCCTTGATTGAATATCTTTTTTTTGTCTATTCCTCCTGAGAATGTTCTGAATATGACACCTTTCTGACCAAAGTCGATCGTAGTGGTCATTGATCCCCACAGTAAGACGATCAGCAGTGCTGCTATGAAGCCTCCGACCAGTAAGAAGGGCACACCTCTTTTCATGGTACGTATTTTTTGATTAATAACTGCCCAAATATCGTCTAAGGAACCATTCTAAACCTATAAAAATGAATATTAAAAAGAAATATGGCCACCAATCGATGAGTTTAATTTTTTTGGAACGATCCACCAGTTGGGGTAAAAATTTGCGGCTAAGCAGTTCTTTTTCGAGCTGGTCCAGCTGGTCCAACGTATAAAAGGCTGCACCTGTATTTTCTGCTATTTGTCTCAATACTTGATGGTTGGCTACGAGATCATAATACTCTACCATATTTTCTTCGACAATCAGTATTCCGGAGGACGACCATGATGCCCCGGCTAGAGAGGCATTCGCATTCCACCGATAGGTGCCGGGTCGGAGGCCCTGGACAATATTGGTGTAGAGCGACCCTTCGTATGGCAATCGATATTCAAACGTTCGCCCTGACGAATCCGTAAACGTAATGACAACTCCGGCATTCGTAACAGGTAAGTCAGACTCGTCGTAGAGATAGGCCTTCACCACAAAGCGGTCTTCCGAATTGACTTTCTCCGGCAGGATGACTTCGAAGGGATCCTTTTTGCCCGTTTGGGTGAGCCAGCGGGTCAGTTTCAGAAAAAGCCCGTCCATGCTGGTGGAGTCGTCGTTCATTCGGAGAAAATTAGCCCATCTCCAAATTCCCTCTCCGTGGAAGAGTACGGTCTTTCGGGTAGATTCCAGCAGAGAAATCAACGGACGCGTGGTGCTGGTACCACCGATTTTTTGGAAAGAAAGTATATCTGAATTCGAAATACCGTTTATTGAGTAAAACACATCCAGCGGAGGTAGATTTGCAGAGTACAGGAATGTTTCGCCCGAAATTTTATAAAACTGTTCATTCAGTATCGGAAATGCCCTATCCTCACGCCCGAAGCGTACCACTTCTCTTCCGATAAGCTCAGACAAGGCGCCTGGGTTGGCTCCGTATCCCAGGATTGCCAGGAGCGGTAAGCGGGGATTTTTTTTTAAATAAGTGAAGGTCTCAGGGTGGGCAGGGCTATGTACGATGGCCAGATCATACACGTCGTTTAGAAATCTGAGACTGTCCGGCCCGACTGTCACTAGTTCATTTGGTGAAAATTTTGCGAAATACTGACGGACCACCCTGAGATCCGGGTGTTTGATCTCGTCGATCAGAAGTATTTTGCCTTTTTGATCGATGACTTCGATGTAGAAGGTGTATAGGTTGTTCTGAGTATTTTTCTCTCCCGGCAGTGTATCTATGACGACTGTGTAGCGGTGTACCCCCGGCTTTTGAGCCTGCAGCGTGGCTTTGAGAGCCCGCGAGTCAGGGCTGCTGCCCGGCGTAAACGTAAATGAGCCATGCAATACCCCTTCGCCTTTAAGTGAAATTTTTAGCGGGACATTTTCCAGATGTACGGCTCTTGTCAGGATTTCAACTTCAAACTCTGAATCCGGCAGTACTTTTTTGGGATATACCACCGAAACAACGGATGCATCGGCAAGCACGGTTGTATCCCCTGTTCCTATGGTGTACACCGGGACTTTGAGTTCATTGACAAAAAATTCGGGCGAGTAAGAAGTATTAAAAATACCATCCGATACCAGCACTACGGCTGCTATCTCTCCGGCAGATCGGGTTTTGATGAGGTGTTGGATCCATTGATATCCATCGGTGGCAGGCTGTCGGAATTCGAAATCGGCTTGCTCGGATACCTTGGAGCCAAATGAAAGAACTTCACTCATCAGGTGAGGGTGCAGGCGGGTATTTATCAAATGTATCTGATCCGGAAGTTTTTTAACCCTGTCTGAATCGGAGGATAGAACCATACTGGCGGAGTGGTCAATCATCCAAATCAGTGATTTGGGCTTTTCTTCAATCTTCTGAATCAGAAAAACAGGTCGAATGAGCAGAAAAAGCATCAATGAAAGGGCAGCTGCACGCAGAAGTCGCAGGATGGATGTAACCTTCCTCCCAAACACATCTACCTGAGCTCTGTAAAGTCTGAAGACGGCCCAGCCAAGAATGCCTGTGGCAAGCACCCACCAAATAAGGGAAATATCCGTCGAAAAATCCAACATACGGACTCGGCAAAGCCATTAAGTGAGCATACCTCCACAAACGTTCAGTGTCTGACCGGTGATGTAGGAGGAGAGGTCGCTGGCGAGAAATAGACATGCGTTGGCCACGTCTTCCGGTGTGCCGCCCCGCTTTAAAGGTATGCTGTCGCGCCAGCTTTGTACGGTTTTAGGGTCAAGCACGGCAGTCATCTCTGTCTCTATGAAGCCGGGAGCTATAGCATTGCAGCGGATGTTACGCGAGCCTAATTCAAGAGCGACGGATTTTGTAAAACCAATGGCCCCTGCTTTTGAAGCAGCATAATTGGCCTGTCCGGCATTTCCCTTCACTCCCACCACGCTGCTGATATTGATGATCGAACCGGATCGGGCTTTCATCATGGGCTTAATCACAGCCTTTGTGAGATTAAAAACGGAGTTGAGGTTTACTTTGATGACCTGGTTAAAATCATCTTCACTCATACGCAGCAGCAGGTTGTCCCGGGTGATGCCCGCATTGTTTACCAGGATATCTATTTTGCCAAAATCTTCCAGCACATTGTTGACGAGTTGTTCGGCTTGTGCAAAGTCGGAGGCGTCACTTCGGTAACCTTTGACCTTTACACCGGATTGGCTCAGTTCAGCCTCAAGAGCCTGCCCCTTTTCGACGGAAGAGAGATAGGTGAAAGCAACCTGGCAGCCATTTTTTACAAATACTTCGGCAATGCCCTTACCGATGCCTTTGGAGGCTCCGGTGATGAGTGCGACTTTATTTTCAAGCAATTTCATATGTCTGTGGTGGTCATCTGATCGAAGGCTCAAATATAGAAATGATTGAATGGGTGGTCCCGATAAAAATCTACCCCCTTACTCAGTGATAGTTGCAAGCAGGTCAACCTCGCAGCAAAGCGGGTTTCAGTCAATGAATTTAAGCAATCTTTCGGCCGGCGGTCATCGGCTGTCGTTTTTCCATATTTCTACGGCTGTGGCCCCATAGCCGTACTTACTGTAGTCAGCGTCATAGATCGTCACGCCTTCAAACGACGAAAGCATCTTTCTAAGCTCCTGACGAAGAATGCCCTCGCCAACGCCGTGAATGAAGATGATTTTTTTGACTCCTGCCTTACGGGCCTTAAAAAACTGATTTTTTGCATAGTTGAGCTGATAGGTTACCATGTCGTGCCGGGTAAATCCGCCATAGTTTTCAGCAATTTCATGCAAGTGCAGGTCTACTTCCACAACGTCTGATTTTTGCTTTGCTGTAGATCCTGTAGTGCGAACGACAGCATCTTTGGGTGAGATCGGGGTTTTCATCACTTCCCGGGCAAGGGTCGGCGGCCGTGGTACCAGCTTCCCGATGGGATATTCGATTTCAAAACCGTCGTCGGTGAGCACTGTGGCCGTGTTACCGGAAATTTTCAGAATGGTACCTGTTCCGGTTTCATCCAGAAAACTTACATGATCTCCTGGTTTCAGAGCCATGATTTTAAAATTCCTGATACATCTCCTGCTTCAAAAAGGAAAGGGCTTTTTTCGTCGGCAGATTATCCATTTCCATAAAATGGTTGATAATCAACTTGCTGAATTCCAAAGCATTCATGTCTTCGGGTGCTTCGGCAGAGAGCTTGTTGATGATCCCTACCATGGCTGATTTGGCAGTGATGATGTAATGCCAGGCCTGCTCACTGATGTACATCTGCTGGCTCAGGTTGTATTCATACTCTGATTGGATAGCTTTGACCAGAAGATGGCGATACTGTCGCGCATTGAGATTCTTACTGGGAATACGGGTGATGAGCTGATTGGGAGAAATACGCTCTAAAAAGAGCGCCAGCCTCTCATACGCCTGAAAGCGAAGGGGCAGTGCAATTTTAGCGTTTTCTTTCCGGAGGGAGTAGCGCCTGCGCTTTTCCTCATTTTCCATAAAATTGGACAGCAGCATGTAGGTAAGGATCAGCATGAAGGCAGATGGCAGCACGTATTTGAGCAGCTCGATGATCAATTCGGTAAATTCCATTGATAAATCTTGAGTAATCGATAGGACAAATGTATAACCGATCGATGGGTTTATTTGGGCGGGATGACATTTCCGGATTTTTGGAGCAACTTAGCCGGGACGGATGCTTTTACAATTTCTTCCAGTTTTTGAAGCATTTTGCTCTTTAGTTGGTTTCGCGAAAAGATCAGGCTGATTTCTCTTACCGGTCTTGGTTCAGCAATGAGTTTGATGTTTTTCTGAGACTCGCCTTTGATCTCAAGAGCCATTAGGTAGGGTATGAGTGTGTTTCCCATTCCTTCGTCCACAAGTCGAGTAATGGTCTCAAAATTTCCAATTTCTATCGAAAGGTGATTATTTAGTGAATTAGACGATTCATTGCATAGTTTAAGGACACTGTTGCGGAAGCAGTGTCCTTCGCTGAGCAGCAGCAGATTTGAATTGTTCAGCTCACTGATCACGACAAACTCCTCCTTCCACAGGGCATCGGCGGGAGATATGTACGCCATAAATGGTTCGTAGAAGAGCGGGATTTCTGTGATGTTGGGCAGATCGAGAGGTGTAGCCAGCAGGGCTGCATCCAACTGATCGCGCTGAAGTTTATCGACGATGATGTCGGTCTGAATCTCTTCGATGATGAGTGTGACCTGTGGAAACGCATTGCGAAAGGATCCAATAAACCGGTGCAGCAGATAGGGGGCCAGAGTAGGAATAATGCCAAGACGAAACTCGCCATCATATTGATTGCGGGCATCCGCGATGATAGAGTGGATCATATTAGCCTCGCGGAGTACATTACGGGCCTGCTTTAATACGTGCTTGCCGATTTCGGTGGGGATGATCGGTTTTTTTGATCGGTCAAACAGAACCACTCCAAGGTGATCTTCAAGTTTCTGCAGCTGCATGCTCAGAGTGGGTTGAGTCACATTGCAGGCTTCGGCGGCTTTGCCAAAGTGCCGGTGGTCATCTACTGCCACGGCATATTCCAGTTGGGTAATGGTCATGATGCTGATACGTTTTTGACACAAATATAGCTTCAAACTATTAAAAATTACAATTAATAGATAAAGAGAAACAAGTCAGAGCTTTTGTACCCAATGGAAGTTCTATACACGTACATTCTTAATATAGCCCATATATAAAATACCTTTGTAGAGTGTAATTTAAACATTATCTCGCTTTATGTCATCTGCCATAACACCTTATATTCCAAAAAATAAAGTGCGGATTGTGACTGCTGCCTCGCTGTTTGACGGGCATGATGCTGCCATCAACATCATGCGCCGAATCATGCAGGCAACAGGCTGTGAAGTAATACACCTGGGTCATGACCGCTCCGTAGAGGAAATAGTCAATTGTGCCATTCAGGAAGATGCTCAGGCCATCGCCATCACCTCGTACCAGGGCGGACACATGGAGTTTTTTAAATACATGTACGATTTACTTAAAGAAAAAGATGCCGGACACATCAAAATATTTGGAGGAGGAGGTGGTACAATCCTCCCATCCGAAATCGAAGAACTTCATCAATACGGGATTACACGAATCTATCACCCTGATGATGGCCGGGCGCTTGGCCTACAGGGTATGATCAATGACCTGGTTATGAAGGCAGACTTTCCTGTCGGATTTCCTCTCAACGGACAAGTAAAAAAACTCAGCACCGCACCCCAAAGCTGGAGCGCAGTGGCACGACTTATATCGGCTGCAGAAAACTTTCCCGGTGAGAGCCGCGTCGAACTCGAAGCCGTAAAAAAACTGGCAGAAAAATCCTCTGCTCCTGTACTTGGCATTACCGGGACCGGAGGTGCCGGAAAGAGCTCATTGGTAGATGAACTGGTGCGAAGATTTTTAATAGACTTTCCGGACAAAACAATCGGCATCATATCTGTAGATCCGTCAAAGCGCAAAACAGGAGGTGCCCTGCTGGGAGACCGCATTCGCATGAATGCCATCAACAATCCGCGGGTCTTCATGCGCTCGCTGGCTACACGCCAGAGCAACCTTGCATTGAGCCGATACGTAGGTGATGCCATCAGCATCCTCAGAGCAGCCGGTTACGACCTGATCATCCTCGAAACCTCGGGCATCGGCCAAAGTGATACCGAAATACTCGATTACAGCGATGTGTCTCTGTATGTGATGACTCCCGAATACGGGGCTGCCACACAGCTAGAAAAAATTGACATGCTAGACTTTGCTGACCTGATCGCGCTCAACAAGTTTGACAAGCGCGGAGCCCTTGACGCCCTGCGCGATGTGAAAAAACAATATCAGCGAAATCATCAACTGTGGGACAGGCCGCTGGATGAAATGCCGGTATTTGGGACCATTGCCAGTCAATTTAACGATCCGGGCATGAATCGCCTCTACAAGGCAGTCATGGACAAGATAGTGGAAAAAACCTATGCTGACCTGAAATCAGGCTTTGTGGCTACAGATGAAATGTCTGAAAAAATATACATCATTCCCCCTCAGCGCACCCGCTATCTCTCTGAAATTTCAGAGACCTGCCGTACTTACAACCAGTGGACACACCGCCAGGCCGAGATAGCACAGCGGCTCTACACCCTTCATGAAACGATAGAGTACCTCTCACAATCCCAGATCGATGACAAGGATCACCTGATAAAAAAACTGAAAGATGAGTTTGAGCGCCTGAAGCTGGATCTGGATCCGCACAACTGGCAGCTGATCGAAAAATTTCCCGAAAAAATTCAACAGTACCACAACGAAGAATATGTATTTAAAGTACGAGACAAGGAGATTCGGGTTAAAACATACACAGAATCCCTTTCGCATCTGAAAATTTCAAAGATCGCCACCCCTCGCTACCGTGCCTGGGGAGATGTGCTTCGGTGGCAGCTGACAGAAAACTTTCCCGGGGAGTTTCCCTACACGGCCGGTATATATCCTTTTAAGCGTACCGGTGAGGATCCCACGCGCATGTTTGCCGGCGAAGGGGCTCCCGAGCGCACCAACAAGCGCTTTCACTACCTGAGCCACGGTATGCCCGCTGCGCGCCTGTCTACCGCTTTTGATTCAGTGACCCTCTATGGTCGAAATCCCGATACAAGGCCGGATATTTATGGAAAAATCGGAAACTCAGGGGTATCCGTCTGCTGCCTCGACGATGCCAAGAAGTTGTATTCCGGATTTAATCTCGCAGATCCGACTACTTCGGTATCTATGACCATAAACGGGCCTGCTCCAATGCTCCTCGCTTTCTTTTTGAACACGGCAATCGATCAGCAGTGCGAATTGTATATCCGCCAAAACGGACTGGAACACCAGGTGGAAGACTCCCTGAAACGCCTCTACGATGACCGCGGCCTACCCCGTCCGCATTACAATGCGCCATTACCTGAAGGAAATGACGGCCTGGGATTGATGCTGCTGGGAATTACCGGAGACCAGATACTCGAGCGCGATGTGTATGAGCGCATCAAAGCTGATACTCTAAGCGTGGTGCGTGGCACCGTACAGGCGGATATACTCAAAGAAGACCAGGCTCAGAATACATGCATCTTTTCTACCGAATTTGCTCTGCGTCTGATGGGCGATGTGCAGCAGTATTTCATTGACCATAAGGTAAGAAATTTCTACTCGGTCTCCATCTCAGGATACCACATCGCCGAGGCAGGTGCCAATCCCATTACGCAGCTTGCCTTCACTCTGGCAAATGGATTTACCTATGTGGAGTACTACCTCAGCAGAGGTATGGACATCAATGACTTCGGGCCTAACCTTAGCTTCTTCTTTTCGAACGGAATAGATCCCGAGTATGCCGTCATCGGGCGTGCGGCTCGTCGAATCTGGGCAAAGGCCTTAAAATACAAATACAACGCTAGCCCGAGAGCACAAATGCTCAAATACCATATTCAGACCTCCGGCCGCTCGCTTCACGCTCAGGAGATAGACTTCAATGATATCCGCACGACCTTACAGGCATTGTACGCTATTTATGATAATTGTAATTCATTGCATACCAATGCGTATGATGAGGCCATAACGACTCCCACCGAGGAATCAGTACGCAGAGCTGTAGCCATTCAGCTGATTATCAACAAAGAATTGGGTCTGGCCAAAAATGAAAATCCGCTACAAGGAAGTTTTATCATCGAAGAGCTGACAGATCTGGTCGAGGAGGCCGTAATGATGGAATTTGACCGGATTACCGAACGAGGCGGTGTACTCGGCGCTATGGAAACCATGTATCAACGCTCCAAAATCCAGGAAGAATCCCTTTACTACGAAACACTTAAGCACAACGGAGATTTACCCATTATCGGGGTCAATACGTTTCTCAGCTCTAAGGGTTCGCCCACTATTGTACCCGCTGAAGTCATCCGCGCTACTGAAGAGGAGAAACAAGACCAGATAGAAACGGTCAGATGGTTGCACAGCTTTAACCCGGAAAAGTCAGAAAGAATGCTCCGGGCCATTCAGGAAGCATCTATTCAAAATAAAAATGTATTTGAGGTGCTCATGGAGGCCAGTAAGTATTGCTCTCTTGGACAAATGACCGAGGCCATGTTTAAAGTCGGAGGACAATATCGGAGAAATATGTAAGCGCTTGCTGCTGCGGGCATTTGACTTATGTCCGGTATCGCACATAGAGTCTGAGCACAATCGTTTGAATCTTCATTCGGGCTTCACCGGTCAGAGGGCGCAGAGGTCTCCGGATGTTCAAGGCCTTTTTCGGGCTGCTGAGCGGTGGTGTCTGGACCTCAGAACCTCTTCAACATCGCGCAACTCTACATTTTTTGCCCGAAGAAGGATCAGATAATGAAACAACAGGTCTGCCGCTTCATTGAGAAACTTCTCATCGTCTTTGTCCTTTGATTCGATAATAAGTTCGACCGCTTCCTCACCGACTTTCTGAGCTATGGAGTTTATTCCTGATTTGAAGAGACCGGATATGTAAGAGTCGGAGGAGGCCGTGTTCATCCTGTCCCGGATGATGGCTTCCAATTCGGCCAGGAAGCTGGTGGTAGGCCGATGGGTTGCTCCAAAGCACGTATCATTTCCGGTATGGCACACGGGTCCTGACGGGTTGGACAGGATGAGGATGGTATCTGCATCGCAATCGATGTTGATTTCCACGACGTACAGAAAGTTGCCACTGGTCTCTCCCTTTGTCCAGAGCCTTTTCTTGGATCGGGAGTAAAAAGTGATTCGGCGCTCTTTCTGCGTTTTTTCATATGCCTCGGAGTTCATGTATCCAAGCATGAGCACCTGCCGCGTAGAGGCATCTTGCACAATACAGGGAAGCAGGCCGTCGGGATTTTTTTGGAAGTCTGGAGTGGTCATGGGATTCTTACGGGTATATGGTTAAGACGGAGAAAATATTTCAGTTCTGGTATGGAGAGTTCGCCGAAGTGAAAAATTCCTGCAGCAAGGGCTGCATCGGCTTTTCCTACGGTAAAAACCTCTGCAAAATGCTCTTTACCTCCTGCACCTCCACTGGCAATGACGGGAACCGGTACGGATTCGGACACAGCAGCGGTGAGCTCCAATGCAAATCCCGACCTGGTGCCGTCGTGACTCATGGAGGTGAGCAGTATTTCGCCGGCGCCCAGGGAGACGGCCTTTTTGGCCCAGTCGAGGGCACACAGTCCTGTTGGGGTACGGCCACCGTCCAGGTAGACACGCCAGGCATCCTCCACGCGCCTGGCGTCAATGGCGAGGACGATGCACTGGCTGCCAAAATTTTCGGCTAACTCACGTATCAATTCAGGTCTTCTGACTGCAGCACTATTGATTGAAATTTTGTCTGCACCGGCTGAGAGAAGTGCTTCTACATCGGAGATGGACTTAATTCCCCCGCCGACAGTGAAAGGAATATCGAGCACGTGAGAAATTTCGGACACCAGCCGAGTGAGGACATTTCTCTTCTCCACAGTGGCTGTGATATCCAGAAAAACAAGTTCATCAGCTCCCTCCAGTGCATACTTTTTAGCCAAAACTACTGGATCGCCGGCATCTTGTAAATCGACAAACTGAGTACCTTTTACGGTGCGGCCTTCTTTTATATCCAGACATGGAATGATTCGCTTAGCGAGCATGATCAATATTTTTTCAAAAAGTCTTTGAGTTCATTTAGTGAAATTAATTCTTCGTAAAAGGCTTTACCTATAATTGCACCGGCACAGCCAAGCTCGGCCAATAGCTCGATATCCTTCAAATGACGGATACCTCCGCTGGCCACTGTTCTGATATCGGGATGGGCAGTGATGATCTGTCTGTACAGATCTGTCGCAGGACCTGTGAGCATTCCATCTTTTGAAATATCGGTACAATGGAAATATCCGATTCCCAGCTGTTTCATGCGGTTGATAAAATCATTAACTTTGATTTCGGATGTCTCTTGCCAACCATGGATTGAAATATGACCGTCGCGTATGTCTGCACTGATAAAGAAGCGTTCGGCTCCAAAATCTTCTATCCAGGTCTTGAGCAATGGGAGATTTTTAACTGCTATTGAGCCAATGGCAGCGTATCGGGCACCTGCGTCAAAAACATCTTTCAAAATGTTTGTTGAGCTAATTCCTCCTCCGAAGTCTATGATCAGATTGGTACGACTGGCGATGGTTTCGAGAATTTGTAAATGAACGGAGCGGCCAAGACGAGCACCTTCTAAATCGACGATGTGAAGACGGCTGATACCGATCTCTTCAAATCGGAGCGCAATGTCCAACGGACTACCTTCATAGGTGGTAGAGGTTGAAAAGTCACCTTGTCTCAGACGAGTACATCTTCCGCCGATCAGATCCATGGCTGCTATGATTTCAAAGTTCGGTTGCATATTTGTTTATATCAGAGATTGAGAAAGTTGCTCAGGATTTTTCGTCCTGTGGAGCCGGATTTTTCCGGGTGAAACTGTACAGCAAAAAAATTATTATGGTGCAAGGCAGCCGAAAAGGGAGCTCCGTAGTGAGTCTGCCCGATGGTGTGCCGGCATATATCGGCACAGTAGGAATGCACAAAATACACATACGACCCTTCAGAAATCCCGTCAAAAAGCGGGGATGACAGATGTGTGACGGTATTCCATCCGATGTGAGGTATCTTGGTTACACCGGAGATTCGCCGGACCTCGACGGGAAAAATGCCAAGACATTTGGTGCTCCCTTCTTCTGAACGGGTGCACATCAGCTGCAGCCCGAGACATATTCCAAGGAAGGGTTGTTTTAGTGAGCGCAAAACCTGATCAAGCTGCCTTTTGATAAGGTATTGCATGGCAGTAGATGCCTCTCCGACACCGGGAAGTATGACTTTGTCAGCATTTTGAATTTCAATGGGATCATCGGTAATGACGACGTCAGCGCCAAGGCGTTGCAGTGCTATCGATACAGAGAGTGTATTGCCTGCATTGTATTTGACGATTGCTACTTTCATGATTTTGGTGTTTAGAGGATTCCCTTGGTAGATGGCAGTACGAGATGCTCGGGGTCCCGACGGATCGCCATCTTGATGGCTTTGGCAAAGGCTTTAAAAATGGCTTCAATCTTGTGGTGTTCATTGATGCCTTCGGCTTTGATATGGACATTGGCCCTGGCTGCATCTGCAAAGGATTTGAAAAAGTGAAAAAACATTTCGGTTGGCATATCGCCGATTTTTTCGCGTGTAAACGAGGCATCCCAAACCAGATAGCTTCTGCCTCCGAAGTCAATAGTGGCAAATGCTCTGCTGTCGTCCATCGGAAGGCAGTATCCGTAGCGATTGATGCCGCGCTTGTCGGTCAGTGCCAATGAAAAGGCTTCACCCAGGGTGATGGCTACATCTTCGATGGTGTGGTGCTCATCGATATGAAGGTCGCCGTGTGCCCGAATGGTTAGGTCAAACAATCCGTGACGGGCAAGCTGCTCGAGCATGTGATCGAAAAATCCCAATCCGGTACGGATATCGGCATGGCCCATGCCCTCTGGCTGAAGGGTGATGGAGATGTCGGTTTCGCTGGTGAGACGACGGTGAGTTACCTGTCGGCTGTGGGCTAAGAGGAGTTGGTAGATTTCTTTCCACGAGGTCACTATGTGGTCGGCTTTGATATCTGAGGGGATCGGATGCAGGGCGTTTTGAATAAAAATGCTTCGGCAGCTGAGATTGTGGGCGAGTGCAACGTCGGTGGGACGGTCGCCAATGACCCAAGAATTTGCAAGATCAAATCCGCCTCGGATGTAGTGTGTAAGCATTGCTGTACCGGGCTTTCGAGTGGGTTTATTGTCTGCGGGCATGCTGCGGTCGATGCAGATCTCGCGAAAGAGAATGCCTTCGCCTTCGAGGAGTCGGAGTATGAGGTCATGAATGGGGCGGAAGGTCTCCTCGGGATACGCAGGGGTACCGAGTCCATCCTGGTTGGTGACCATGACCAGGGTGTAGTCGAGGTGGCGTACGATGGAGCTCAGATAGCGAAATACACCGGGAAGGAAGGAAAGTTTTTCGATGGAGTCGATCTGGTAGGTGCCGGCTGGCTCCTGTATGAGGGTGCCGTCGCGGTCGATGAATAGCAACTTTTCGGGGGTTTGGGTTCGGTTAGGAGTGGTCATATGGGTAAGGGTTATTTTTAGTCTGATATGAGGGGCATTGCAGGGGAGCTATCCCTGCGCGGGTATGGATAGCCTTAGGGAATGCGTGAGGTGCCTGGAGCATGCCGGCGTAGCCGGCAGTGCGAAGCAAGGCGGAGCACCGAGCGTGCAGCGAGTGCGGAAGGGACCGACCCTGACAGAGAAAGCGGTAGCTTCTCTCGTCAGGGGCACGCCCAAATGAAGAGAAACTTTTTATATACATTCCAGGGCTTTCAGGAATTGGTCATTTTCGTCGCGGGTGCCAATGGTGATGCGAAGACATCCCTGGCAATGGGGCAGATGGCTGCGGTCGCGCACGACTATGCCGTGGTGGAGCAGATGGGTGTAGATGTGGCTGTGATTGTGAAACCGGACGAGCAGGAAATTGGCTTCGGAGGGGAAGACTCTGAGCACTGCCGGATGCGAGGCAAGGGCGGTAGTGAGTCGATGCCGTTCGGTTAGAATCAATTCGATGTGGTGTCGGGTGATGGCTGCCTTATCGAGGGCACTGAGCAGATGGGTTTGTGTGAGGCTGCTGAGATTGTAAGGAAGCTTGATGCGGTAGAATGCGTCGGTAATAGCTTCTGTGGCGATGGCTATGCCGGCTCGTATGGCTGCGAGTCCCCAGGCTTTGGAGAAGGTCTGGAGTATAACCAGATTGGGGTGCTTGGGTAGCAGATGGGTAAGGCTGGGGGCGGATGCGAAATCTATGTAGGCCTCATCGATGACTACGATTCCGTGGAAGTGGTGTAAGAGCCAGGTAATATCGCTGAGGGTGAGGAGATTGCCGGTGGGATTGTTTGGCGAGCAGAGGAAGATGATGCGCGTGGTGGGTCGGATGGCTCGTGCAATGACTTGAAGGTCCAATTGAAAATCGACGGTCAGGGGGACTGTGAGCACCTCTACATTGTGGATGCGTGCGAGCACCTCATACATGCCGTAGGTCGGCGGGCAAATCAGTATGCTGTGCCTTGCCGGCTCACAGAAGGCACGGATGAGGAGGTCTATGGCTTCGTCGCTGCCGTGCGATACAAAGATCTGCTCGGGTGGTACGCCTTTGAGTGTGCTGATTTTGCTTCTCAGGGCGGTGTGTGCGGGATCGGGATAGCGATTTAATTGTGAATCGGAGTAGGGATTTTCGTTGGCATCGAGATAGATACGGGCATTGCCGGAATACTCGTGCCGGGCGGAGGAGTATGGTTCGAGTGCTTTGATATTGGGTCTTAGCAGCTTGTCGATCGAAAAGGGATTCATATCAGATGGGTCAGGATGTTTGATTTTGGGAATTTTGCAGGTGCTGAAGTCGCAGAGATACGGCTGTGGCGTGGGCATGAAGGTTTTCAGCCAGGGCCATGCTTTCGATGGAGGGTCCAATGCGCTGCAGGCCCTCTGGTGTGATGTGTTGGAAGGTGATTTTTCGAACGAAGCTATCAAGGGATACACCGCTGTAGGCTCTGGCATATCCACCGGTTGGAAGGGTGTGGTTAGTACCGGATGCGTAATCGCCGGCGCTCTCGCATGCGTAGTGACCGATAAACACGGAGCCTGCATTGACTACCTCTTCTGCCAGGGCCGGAGCGTCGGCGCAGGCGAGGATGAGGTGCTCGGGCGCATAGTCGTTGAGCAGCTGGAGGCATTCTTTAGGGTTTGTGAGTAGGATGGCTTTGCTGTGCTCTAGTGCCCGGCGGGCTATGGATTGACGCGGGAGTGTGGGGAGTTGTAGTTCGATGTGACGGAGTACCTGAGCGATCACATCTTCGTGCCATGATATCAGGAGTACCTGAGAGTCAGGACCATGTTCGGCCTGCGATAGCAGATCCGCAGCTATAAAGGCCGGATTGCAAGTATGGTCACACAGGATGGCCACTTCGGACGGCCCTGCGGGGAGGTCTATGGCTATGCCATCGCGGGAGACCAACTGCTTGGCTGCCGTGACATATGCGTTTCCGGGGCCAAAGATTTTGTACACTTCGGGTATTGTTTCTGTGCCGTAGGCCATAGCGGCAATGGCCTGGGCACCACCTATCTTAAAGATGTGCCGGATTCCTAACAGTCGGGCCGTGTATAAGATAACGGGGTGTACTTTGCTGTCGGGTCCGGGAGGGGTGCATACGACGATATCTCTGCAGCCGGCGATGATGGCGGGTACACCGAGCATTAGTAATGTAGAAAATAGTGGTGCAGAGCCTCCTGGTATATAGAGTCCTACTTTTTGAATAGGTACAGACTTGCGCCAGCAGATAACTCCGGGCATCGTTTCAATTTGTTTAATATCCTCTTTTTGAGAAAGATGGAAGGTTTCTATATTTTTTCTAGCCAATAGAATGGCCTCAGATAGTTCGGTTGAAATTTGTTTTGAAGCCATGGAGATTTCATCCTCAGATACCAGGAAGGAGTCTGGTATTATGTGGTCATATTTTTCAGAAAATTTGCGAAGGGCTGCATCTCCTTGGGTTTTGACTGCCTGAAGGATGGATTGTACGACTGGCTCAAGAGATTTCAGATCAGCAGCAGGTCGTTTTAACAATGTAGGCCAGAGAGTTTTGTCTGGATGTATTATAATTTGATTCATTGGATAGGGAGTTGATTTAGACAATCATTTTTTCTATTGGAATGACCAGAATTCCCTCGGCTCCAAGGGCTTTGAGTTGCTCGATAACTTCCCAGAAGGTGTCTTCCTCGACTACGGAGTGCAGCGAACTCCAGCCATTCATTGCAAGGGGTAGAATGGTCGGGCTCTTCATACCAGGCAGTATCCGGGCAATGTCCTGAATTTTTTGGTTTGGTGCATTTAGCAGGATGTACTTGTGGTGCTGTGCCTTGCGCACAGCTTGAAACCGAAAGCGCAGTTTATCCAGCAAGTCGGCTTTATGCGCATTGAGCGCGGGATGGGCAATGAGCACAGCCTGGGAATCGAGTACGGTGGCTACTTCTTTTAATCCATTGGTGAGCAGGGTACTCCCTGTACTTACAATGTCGCAGATGGCGTCGGCCAGGCCGATTCCGGGGGCGATTTCTACTGAGCCGCTAATTTCGTGAATTTCGCTTTTCACCCTGAATTGAGCAAGAAAGGAGGAAACAATGCGAGGGTAGGATGTTGCAATTCGCTTACCGTTCAGGTCTTCGATGGAATTAAAAGAGCTGTTTTTTGGTACAGCCAAGGATAGGCGACACTTCCCGAAGCCCAGTTTGTCGGCTATCGTGATGTTTTTGTTCTTTTCAAGTACCACATTTTCGCCTACAATTCCTATATCTGCTACTCCATCTGCCACGTATTGGGGGATATCATCGTCGCGAAGCAGATATATTTCGAGAGGGAAGTTAGAGGCCTGCATCCTTAGTTTGCTGCCATCGAGCGGAAAGTGAATACCTGCATCGCGAAGGAGTTGAATAGATTTGTCGCTCAGTCGTCCGGATTTTTGAATGGCTATTTTCAGATTTTTCATATGGATAAAGAGATTGAAAACAAAAAGGACTTGCCGGTTTGGCAAGCCCTGGATTTAAAAATTGCTTTGGTGTGTTTAGTGTATATGGTGTGCACTACATCCATGACCTGCCTGGTGTCGGAAGGTGTGATGATGATGGTGGATGTGGTGCATATTTCTCACGAGGCAAATATAGATAAGAGAGGTGTAATAGCTGAAATCGGATATTCTTTTTTTGGTATTAAAAATCACGGATTTCTGAACGCTTAAATTTCATAGGTGCATTTTGATCATTGTAGAGGATGAGGTTGATTCCATCGGTTTCGTAGCGCTCGGTATTTTCCAAAAAGACATTAAATAGTCTTTCCAATCTGTCGTCCTGACATGCCATGCGGGTCGAAGAGATTTGTTTAAATTTTAGAGTATTTCCATCGCCCAGATGGTATCTACCCATGATTCTGTTGCAAGAGTTGCTGCCACTCATGCGACGACTGTAACTGTGCAAAATGATTTGGGGCTTCTGCGAGGATTCGCTCACGAGATCTGAAACCTCCTTATCGTCAAGTGAAATCAATCTCCAATAGATATCGGTGATATCATCGGACGCTATTTTATTCAGAGAGGAGGTCAGCTGGGACGCAGGGATGCTCTCTTCTGTATTTTGAAGGAGAAAGAGCCGGTTCTCCCCAACCCGGAAGGTCATGTCATGAAGGATGATACGATTATTGTCGTTCATCCATTGGATTGTACCTTCTGCCGTAAACAAAGAGTCATAGTCGCCAAAATATCGTTTGGAGAGTTTGTAATTGTTGTTATCATTAAGGGTAATTTGAGTAAAAATTCCTTCATAGCCCTCAGCAGGCAGGATGCCTTTATACGCACCTGCCCAGTCGAGTGATGTGCGCGAATTTGAAGACTCAGCAGATGATTCACCTTGGTTACGTGCATTTTGCCCGTTGCAAGCGGCCAGCGCGGCCGCAATCATTAATGAATAAACCGATGTTTTCACAAATAAATATTCTAAAAAAAATAAATAAAGCGTTGTTTATAAAACTATATTATGTTTTGTGAATAAATTATTTTAATAAAAAAAGCCGCTCACAGGGTGGAGCGGCTTTGTGTATGAAAATTATAAAATGGATTAACGGAAAGAGATTTTTTGTGTTGAGGTCTTACCGGTAGCGTCAATGATTTGCAGCATGTAAACTCCGGTTGCGAGATTGTTTTTAAATATTTGAAAATCTCCTGTAGCTCTGACCCACTCAGTGATAAGACGACCGCTTACATCAGTAAGACGTAACGTGTAAGATTTATCGCCAAGACGTACAGTCATTATATCATTAGCAGGGTTGGGAAATATTGAAAATGAGTGTACAGCAGATTCACGAATGCTGATGGTGAGTTTTTCACAGCTATTCCACTTGTATTGAGCTACATCATTATTACCTGTACGAGTAAATACCCTATTGAAACCACCGAGACCATTAGGTTCTACACATGCCCGGTCATTGGGGTCAGGGAAGGATTCTTCATTTGCTACAATGGTAACGTCTCCATTTACAAATTTGTAATAAAGAACAGCGGGACAGAGATTGGGAATAGTTACTTCATATACGCCATTACCAATCGGGGCAAGTGGAACGCGTCCGGCTTGCCAGGCAGGTGTAGTGAAATCTCCGATCAGAAACACGGTATCTGCAGGCACGGGTCCCGCGCTTAAATCTACGCGGAAAGTCACAGGTCCATCCGCTGGCTTTGGAGAGCAGGGAGTGGTCTGATTAAAACAAGTTACGGGGACAGTCTGCATGCTTGATATTGTAATCTGGCGATTGGGAAGACCTTCCCAATTGGTATTACCTCCGGAATGTGTCCTGAACTTATATTCATGTGATCCGCTATCTACATCGATGGTTACGGTGTAGAGTTTTGGGTTGGCAGCTGATGCGCTCATGGTTACACCCTGGCCCCAGTTTGCGACAGTACCGGCAAGTGTTACAGAGTCAAACGTGCCGCAGAAGTTCTGTAAATCCACCTGAAAGGTTACGCTGTATTTAGGTAGTGGACCTGCTGGACAGGGGGTACACATTCCGAAACAGACCACTGGCACGGTAGTAGCGCCGGTTACAGTTACAGATCTGTTGCCATTGGTAGCACAGGCTGCGGGTACACTCTCATCAGAACCCCAAGAGTTTCCATTGATAAACTTATATTCATATGTACCCGGAATGAGGTTTACTGTTACGGAATAGACTGTAGAGGTACCTACCTGGGTCATTTGGGTGGCAGCAGGATCCCAGTTGTTCGGAAATCCGGCAGCTTGTTGGAAGCTTCCGGCGATTCTAACTCCATTAGGCCCAACAGTCTGTGTGGCCATATCTACCTGAAAGGTGACAGGGAATGTAGCTTGCGACATGATTACTCCTCCTGTGAGCATCGCACTAAGAAGCAAGTAGAATTTTTTCATTTCTCTTTCGTTTTAGTTAGTGTACTTTTTACATTTACCGCGAAAGTAGAACAAAACTTAACAATGAAAAAAAGATTTTTGTCATATTTAAACAATATGTTAGCAGATGAAGGGAAATTGATTGTAAATCTTCACAGGTTCTTTATATACTGTTGTATTCTTAGTGTCATTGGTACAATGTCACTGACCGGTCAGTCAAGGTCATCTGTGCTGGTTGAGCGGATAGATCCTCCGATGTGGTGGAGTGGAATGCAGTGGAACGAAGTGGAATTTCTCCTTAAAGGCAATGCCCTTACCAATGCTACAATAGAGCTCATTTCAGGAAAAGCAACCATATTAGAAGTAACTCCTGCAAAAAATCCAAAGTACCTGTATTTTACTGTTAAAATTCCGTCGACTCCACAAACTCAAGAATTGAAATTCAGGGTCAAACACGGCAGGCGCTCACAAATCGTTTCAATTCCGATTATTCCTAAATCGCATTATGATTTTGATCCGATTACCACTTCTGATGTGGTCTATTTAATTACTCCTGATCGATTTGCAAATGGAAATCCGACTAATGATCGGGTGAAAGATTTCTTTCAAAATACAATAAACAGAAAAGAGCCTTATGCTCGACATGGTGGAGATATTGCCGGTATTGCTTCGAAGGTGGAATATTTCAAAGAGTTGGGGGTAAGCGCACTATGGATTTCACCTCTGCTGGAAAACAATCAGCCGCGTGAAAGCTATCACGGATATGCCATCACCGATTTATATCGCATAGATCCACGAATGGGTACATTGTCAGAATATGTAAACCTGAGTTCGACGTTGCAAAAAAATGGTATTAAGCTGATTAAAGATATGGTTTTTAATCATTTCGGGGACAAAAATTATCTCTTTGTCGATATACCTGACTCCTCATGGTATCATTGGTGGCAAACTTTTACGCGCACAAATTACAGGGCTACTACTTTAATGGATCCTTATCGGTCAGACTACGATCATAAAATAATGATGGAAGGTTGGTTTGATACACATATGCCTGATCTTAATCAAAAGAATCCTAATCTTGCAAAATACCTGATTCAGAATACCCTCTACTGGATAGAAACTGCTAAGCTCAATGGCATCCGAATCGATACCTATGCCTACTGTGATCAGGACTTTATGAGTCAATGGATAGAATCTGTAAAGCGAGATTATCCCGGGCTTTACATAGTCGCTGAAATTTGGGAACATACGGTACCGCCTCAACTTTTCTTTGATGCTGACCTGCCACAACGCAAATTAGCTAATACTTACCTTGATGGAATTACAGACTTCCAGTTGCATTTTGCCATAATAGAAGCCCTAAACCGAGAACCCGGTTGGGCTGAGGGAATCAACAAGTTGTATTACATCCTTTCTTCTGACTATTTATATAAAGCCCCGGAGAAGCATATCACATTTTTAGACAATCATGATGTAGCACGCATTTACGGAGTTTTGGGGAGGGACTTGCAAAAGCTGAAAATTGCGCTTGGTTGGCTGCTCACGCTCAGAGGAATCCCTTGCTTGTATTACGGTACTGAAATTTTAATGGCTCAAACCGATGGACACGGGCTTATTCGTCAAGACTTCCCCGGAGGATGGCAGGAGGATACCATCAATAAATTTACTTCTGAAGGGCGAACAGCCGAGGAGAATGAAATTTTTCAGTTTATAGGTGGGCTTAACTTATTGAGAAGAGATCATCCGGCACTCGCTTCGGGGCGGCTTACTCAATTTGTGCCTAGGGAAGGGCTGTATTTTTACACAAAGACTGATAAAGCGGGAGAACAGTATCTGATTATATCCAATGTGAAATCACAAAGTATTCGATTTAATCCATCTGAATTTATCTCACTGTCATCCATGCGGCACCTCTTTGGCGATAATGCAGAGATAGCACCGAATGCGACTAATGATTTGGAAGTGGTCGTGCCGGCAAAGTCCTTTTCTATATATAAGATTAAGTAAAAAAACCGACCTGAGGGTCGGTTTTAAAAAACGAACAACAAAACTTAGGGACTTACATAATTGATTGAAATGTTGAAATAAAAGGCCCCGTCAGTTTGATTTCTCATGGCATATGGTTGAGTGCGAATCAAGTTATAAAAATCAGGCCCGCCTTTTTCGAGTCGGTCTCCATCAAATGCATACATAATCCGGTAGCCTGCTTGTAATCCCAGCCACCAAAAATTTTTGATCTGTCGCTGGTAGTCCAGTCTTAGGCGAAGTTCTCCCCTTCGGATCAAAAAATCAAATTCATCGTTGCTGAATTGGCTGATGCGATAGCTGGAACCCTCCAGTTCATATCCAAAGAGCAACAAAGAACGCGGGCTGAATGTGTAGCGACCATGACCTCTGGCAGGTAGCAATATCTCGGCTCCCCATTTTCTGGAAAGTGAAGTCCAATTGTACAGCAAGAGAGGTACATAGTTCATACCACCAGCACGATAGGTGCGTGAAATACCTACGGCCCATTGTTTGCGATCGTTGGGTCGCTGACCATACAACACGGCACCAGAATATAAAAGTTTACCGTCTGTGATGTTGGCCCAACTGTAGTTTCCGCTTACATCGAGCTGAATCTGAGCTATGATAAAGTTCTTTTCATCAAAGGGTATGTAGAAGGTATTGATCCATCCGACTGTGCGAAGTCCATATCGATCGAGTGTATCAGTCATATGCATGAGTGAGTCACGCCAAAATTCGTGACTTCTTTTTCTGGCCGTGTATTGCACGTCCCATAGATTCACCTGAGTCTGCCAAAGAAAGCGATTATTGGATATCACAGGAGTCATAAATTGCAATCGAAGACCTCCAGTGTAGTTTGCAAGTCCTTTTTCAGCATCAAAGTTGAGATTAGTACTATCGGTTGGGAAGGTTCCGATTTCAGTGAATCGCATTTCATAAGGTAATTGTACATCCCAGCCCAAAGAAAAGAACCGTTGGGGAGAAAGGCCAAAGATTCGGGAATTGGCGTAGGTCTTTGTGGGAGTTCCAAGGTACTCTACATCGCTATAGTCGTAGTCGTCTTCATCGTCCTCTTCGGATTCAGTGATTACTTGCGAATGGATGGGCATTACAGCCAGGAGGAGCAGGAAGAGGGTAAAATGTGTTAATCGCCAAAGCATATTTTATTCTTTTTTCTTTACGGCCACGCGAGTCCAGACGTCGGTACGTCCCAAAGCTTTTACCCCGATAAAACCTCGGATGTCTAGGGTATTTTCATCTCTCATCTTAATGACACAGCTGTAAGTATTTCCATTTTCCGGGTCATAGATGGTTCCGTCTGTCCATTCGTCTTTTCCGCTATAGTTAAAATCTTTAAGAATTCTGTAGCCTTTTAGGGGCACTTGGCGCATTGACTCATCAGGATTGTTTTTATCTACTTTGGGCTGATTGGTTACAGGATCAATGGGTTCGCGAAGCCATACAATTTTACCATAATACTTTTCGCCAATTTTTTCAATTTTTACACGCGCTTTTCCATGTGAAGGTTCCCATACACCAATTAAGCGGTCCGCTTCATCTGAATTTTGAGAAAATCCCTGAGAAGTGATCCAAAAAATTGCAAAAAATAAATGAACGATTTTTTTCATACTTAATTCAATTTAATAGTTAACACGCAGTTTAAGCTTGACTAGTGCAGAAAAATCACTATCCAAATCTTCTGCCAAATCCGCATCCATTACTATATTTATCCTATCAAGCTGAAGAAACCGTTCAATTTTCTTCTGTTCTTCCGCTACTATCAGTTGGACTTCAGATTCTTCGGCGGCTATGTTGTTAGCAAAGGCGATCTTCTGCATGTCAACGTTTCTGCCTGAAATCTCAATTTTTGCGTTTTTCACTTTCGTATTTGGATCTATTACCAATATTACCTCCTCGAACCGCGCAGATGAAATTTTTTCTTTCGAAAAATCCACTTCGGGAAAAAGCTCCTGGAGGTTTACTTCCCAAATTCCAACGGCTGTATTGATACCTTCATACAGCGGAGATTCAGCTCTTACTTCTACCACTATCGTGCCCTCAGAACTTTTGTGTGCTCTTTTGCACGCTTGAAATTGAAAAAAAACACCCAGACCGGCTAAGAGAAGAAATGCTTTTAGCAATAATTTTTTCATCGCAGATATACTTTATATTGATCAGAAGACAAATCTACAAAAACATGTTCCTGAAGTGATGTAGATAGCTGAATGCCTATCACATCGCAATAAACAGGAAAGCGCTTATGATTCCGGTCTACCAGTACAGCGGTAGTCAGTGATGCAGGACGAAAGCGCAAAAAAGGCTTAAGGGCATACAGGAGGGTACTTCCGCTGTTTAGTACATCGTCAACGATTAACACATTTTTGCCATCGAGCCCGGGAAGGTCGGGAGTGACATTTGCAGGAAGTGTGTGAGGCAAATCCTTGTCAAGAGTTAACTGAAATGAGTGAATCTCAATAGGAGAGATTTCTCTGAGACGGTCTGCAAGCAATTGACACAGAATATTGCCTCTTGGAGTAATCCCTACCATATACAGTTCGGAAATGGTGTAGTGATGTTCGTAGATCTGCCAGGCCATACGATCGATGATGTGGCAGATGCGTTTGTGTTCTAAAATGGGTGTTTCAGACGGATGATTGTTCATACATATGATTTAATGATCAATTGTAATAGTCGATTGCGGGGAGAACTGTGGAAGTGCACAGACCAAAACCCAAATACATATCATTATTCTGACAGTAAGCACGCATCTCAACGGTGTCACCATCATGCAGAAAAACGCGCTCGGAGCCGTCGGCGAGTTTCAGCGGCTTAGTGCCCTTCCAGGAGAGTTCGAGCATTGAGCCATAACTGTCGGCCTCTGGTCCGCTGATGGTGCCTGATGCCATCAGGTCGCCGGCCTGAATATTGCAGCCGTTCACCGTATGGTGTGCAAGCTGCTGGCTCATGTTCCAGTACAGATATTTAAAGTTGCTTCGACATACGGTTGTAGGCGTCCCTCCGTTGGGGATGATGGTTACTTCCAGGTGAATATCGAAGGTTTTGTTGCCGGTGGTTTGCAGGTAGGAGAGGAGTTCCTTTTCCGGTTTAGGACCCGCGCAGCGAAATGGCTCAAGGGCATCAAGTGTCACAATCCAGGGAGAGATGGTCGAACCAAAATTTTTTCCCAGAAAAGGTCCGAGGGGTTGATACTCCCACTTCTGTATATCGCGCGCACTCCAATCATTGAAAATGACCATTCCAAAAATGTACTCTTCTGCCTCATCCACCCTAATTGGCTGGCCGAGTGGTTTTCCCTGACGTGTGACAAAAGCCATTTCAAGCTCAAAATCGAGTTGTTTACTGGGTGTAAACAACGGATTGCCGCCTTCGGGGGGGGCAATCTGCCCCCAGGGACGATGTATAGCCGCACCGGACACGACGATGCTGGAGGCCCGGCCGTGATAGGCGATGGGCATATGCAGCCAGTTTGGCATCAGAGCATTATCCTTCCCGCGAAACATTATTCCCACATTGGTTGCGTGCTCTTTTGATGAATAAAAGTCCGTGTAATCGCCTGGTTTTACAGGGAGGGTGAGTTGTACATGTCTGTGAGGTACAATGATGTTATTTTTTATCTCGGTGTCGAGATCATAGAGACCTGCCCGCTTATCTGTGAGCAATTCGATAAGCCGGGTTCTTACGGCCTTGTGCACATTTCGGGGTAAGGCAATAAAGTCGTTTAGAAATTCTGAGGCAAGATGCTTCAAAACAAGTTCATCGGCACGAAGCAGACCGCTCTGAAACAGCAGAGATAGATTGATGATATGATCCCCCACACGGCTCACTACAGAGTGGCTTCCATCTTCGAAACAACCTATACCATAAGGGAGATTGTATACCGGAAAGTCACTCTTATCAGGAATTTCTATCCAGGATTTCAGATTTTTTAATTCAGGTGTATTCATTTTGTATGGATATTTGACCAGAATATTACCTGCAAACCTACATCAGATTTATGTGGAAAGATGACTATGTTTTTGACCTTATAAAGAAAGAGAAAAAACGTCAAACAGACGGTATTGAGCTCATTGCTTCAGAAAATTTTGCCAGTGGCCAGGTCATGAAGGCTATGGGAAGTGTACTTACCAATAAATATGCGGAGGGATTTCCCGGAAGAAGGTATTATGGAGGTTGTGAGGTAGTGGACGAGGTAGAAACGGAAGCCATCAATCGCGCAAAATTGCTCTTCGGGGCAGAATATGCATGTGTGCAGCCACATAGTGGTTCACAGGCAAATGCGGCTGTATATCTGGCTATTCTGAAACCTGGTGACAAAATCATGGGATTTGACCTTTCTCACGGCGGACACTTGACCCATGGCAGTCCAGTGAGCTTCAGCGGAAAGCTGTACCAAGCTGCCTTTTACGGAGTGGAGAGGGAAACCGGACTGATCGACTACGAAAAGGTCAGAGAGCGCGTTTTGCACGAGAAACCCAAACTCCTTATCTGCGGTGCGTCTGCTTACAGTCGGGATATTGATTACAAGACATTTAGATCTATTGCAGATGAAGTCGGAGCTTTTTTATTGGCCGATATCTCGCATCCGTCAGGCTTAATCGCCAAAGGCGTGCTCAATGATCCGCTTCCTCATTGTCATTTTGTGACTACTACTACTCACAAGACCCTCCGCGGTCCGCGTGGTGGACTTATATTGATGGGCAAAGATTTTGAAAATCCCTTCGGACTAAAAACCCCAAAAGGGGATCTGCGCATGATGTCGTCGCTGCTTGATGCAGCAGTCTTTCCAGGAGTGCAGGGTGGTCCGCTTGAGCATGTCATCGCAGCCAAGGCAGTGGCATTTGGAGAGGCGCTTACAGATCAGTTTATAAAGTACATCCTGCAAGTGCAGAAGAATGCCCGCGCTATGGCTAGTATGCTAAAAGATATGGATTACAACATCATATCCGGAGGTACTGACAATCACTTGATGCTAATCGATCTCAGAAATAAAAACATCAGCGGCAAAGCAGCCGAAGCTGCGTTAGGGCAGGCGGGCATTACGGTAAATAAAAATATGGTGCCATTTGACGATAAATCGCCCTTTGTAACCTCCGGTATTCGCATTGGTACTCCGGCCATTACGACCAGAGGTTTGGACGAAAGAGACTGCCAGAATATAGCAGTCTGGATCGATGAGGCTTTGAAAAATCATTCTTCAGACAGCACTTTAGCCAAGATTCACAAAGAGGTCAAAAAATTCATGAGGCAATTTCCTCTGTTTCATTGGCATAAGGATTAAGCGATATATTAAGTTTTTATTAAACGGGACAAAAAACTACTTTTGCAAAGGGCAAGTCCCATACAACCAGCTCCTCGTGAATCCCCCAGGTCAGGAATGAAGCAAGGGTAGCGGGTCGTAGCGGTGTGATATGGTCAGCTTGCCCTTTCTTTATTTATGGACATCAGCGTATCGAAATGCAGAAAGAGCCAATACGAGTGGTGATCACCGGTGCACCGGGAAGTGGTAAGACGACCATTATCACTCATTTAAAATTAAAAGGCTATCGAGTATTTGAGGAAATTTCCAGAGATATCATCCGCCAAAGTCTAACTTCCGGTTCGGATATCCTCCCCTGGAAAAATCTCAAAGACTTCACCCGCGAAGTCTTTAATCGGCGCTCGCAACAATATGATGAAGTCACCGATGGTCTGAATTTCTTTGATCGTTCGGTGATTGATACTCTAGCCTACTTACCTCTGGAGGGTCTAAGTCCGGATGCTGAAATGGTAGACTGGGCTCAGCAAAACCGCTATCATCCCACTGTATTCATCACTCCACCTTGGAAGGAAATTTATAATCGGGATCATGAACGCAGGGAGGATTGGAAGACCGCCTGCCAGATTCACGAGTTTATTTGTAAAACTTATGAAGATTTAGGTTATCGGCTTGTCTTTGTTCCTCTTCATACGCCTGAGCGTAGAGTTGATTTTATACTGGAAAAACTTGGTTTGATGTAATCAGATATACATCAAACCAAGAATTAGGATTGTTTTAGAACACAGACAATTTTTGTCTCTCAGAATAGGTACCACATTGTATTGTGACCACATAATTGCCAGCAGGCACTCCTGTAAGAGATACTTCTGCTGTAAGGCCCATAAACTCTAACTTCTTAACGATCCTGCCGGTTAGGTCAGTGAGTGTCAGAAGCCATTGGCCTTCTTTTGGAAAGGTGATGGTAGTCTTACCAGTTGAAGGGTTAGGATAGATTTTAGTGCGTTCAGGATTGTTGGCAATCTCACCTACCGAAATACTGCTGACATAAAAGAAAAGATCTTTGTTTTGAGGTTGTAAGCCCATTCCCGGATCATAAATTTTATAGATCTCTTCTGTTAGATTACTTCCCGTATAAGTGCGGTCATATTTAAATCCAGCTGTATCTGTAGATGTCCCGGAGTAAAATATTTGAAATTCACCGCTGAAATTACCTTGAGAATCATAAAGAAATTGACTTCTTTGAATAAGAGTAAAATTATTACCGTCGTATGATTCGTAATCAATCTCTACCAGTTTATTATTCATAAGGGTTGGAATCTGCCTTCCAGTCGTAAACCATCCAGAGCCATCATATTCTTGCATTATTAAAGAAGTAAGACTATTACCTGTATAGGATGGAACCAACCTCATTGAAGGTGACATCTGCTGAGTTGTAAGGTCTAATTCTGATAATTCATAGCTTGTAGGACCGTATTCAGCAGCATAGTTTAACGGATCTAGCAATGTATATCGTTCATAAATCTGATTACAAATACTTTCGTAATCATACAGGATATTTCTAAGCTCCAGGTGTCCTAGTTCCCATGTTGTATTTTCGTATTTAAATACATCGATGGGGACACCTACTTGTAATAAATCGATGGCAAAGGTGAAATTTTTCTCTAGTCCTGTATTGGAATCATAGCTAATGTTTTTTACGGAGAACTGAAGAGAGTAGGGACCTCCGCTTTCTGATGTATAAAATTGAATTTCCTGAGGTTTGGGAGGGTTGGCGGAATTGTTTATGATGTGGATGGAGTCAGCATACACCAGTTGCCATGCATTGTTGACACGTTCATACGATTTTGTTTTAATCAGTTTGTTTTGTGAATCAAAGAAGAGTTCCATTTTTTCATCAGGCTGATTGGATGCACCCGGATTTGTGTTTACGAAAATAGTTGAAGCAAAGGGAGTTCCGGGGTATTGGAAATCAATTGTTTGAACTAAAAAATTCTGCATGTAAAACTTTACAAAATCCACCTTTTGCTGTGCAGAATACTGAATAATTTCATATCCTGTTTGTTGATATTGACTTCCGTCCCAGACAAAATTTACAATTGAATCCGGAATCAGGACTGATGCAGGTTTGTTTTGAATTAGTGAAGGACTTGCTTTGAATTTTAGCATTTTTTGGATTTCAGTCGAAGGATTTTTACGAAGCTGTTCAAATTGTTGTTTTTTCTTTATCGCATAGTCTTTTATCGGGCCGGCACTTAAAGTTGAAACAAAACCGGTTAATAGTAAGAGGAGGTAAAATTGAGTTTTCATAAACAATATTCTTATTTTGGTAAAGATAGATAAAGTATTTTCAAATAGGATTGCTAAAACTGCTGAAGTTCCAAATATTCCTCCGAAGACTTGCAATATCTTTCGGAGCAATATTCCTGGGGTCTTGGATGTATATCTTTAAGATATGCGCCCATTGGGCAGTTTTTGCGACATCGGATTTGATAGTGCTTTGATTTTTTGTCTGTTTTAAATGCCACAGCTGTTTTTTTACCGTCTATGCTTTCAAGGAAATATTTCACATATCGGCTGTCTTTTGTCAAATGATATTCTACTCTGGAAATCTGATATCCTATATTGGGCCAGTGACTATGGATAAAAGAATTTAACTCATCCACATAATGATAAAAAAACTGCCCGGCTTTTTGAACTTCTTCCATAGCTCTGCGCCCGGCATATATTGCTGTCAATTGGCCTCCTTCAAAGCAGGACAGCATAGGCATACATTCTTCGCAAGCACACTTGATGTCTACGCCTTCCATATACATCCTACCTCTGCACTCCTGGCTGCATAGATACCTGCATTCATATACCCAACTTTTTGAGTTTTGAGCCATTGACGAAAGGTGTATTAACAAAGCAAAGCACAGCATCGGAGCCCTCCAGAGCCGGTTGAAACTCTGTGGTCCGGTATGTCTCTTAATCCCGTAGAAGGTAATGGTTAACATCTTACTCAAAATCATGACTACCAGGAAACAGCTATTAAATTGCGCTCTAAGATACAGGTGTCAATAAAAAATGAGACCCTCTTCTTCCTGCCCCAGCGCTGTAGCTACATTGCTAACATACTTCATTGCCGACATTAAAGCTAGTAGTGCATCCAAATGATGCCAGGAATCTACATCTGAACAATTAATTTCTATTGAAGGATTGAATATTTCTACCAATTTATATCTGCAAGTCAGCAGATGAGATTTTTCTTTTTTATACCCCAGATTTGTCAATTGGAGCTCTTGAGCAAGGAGCTTAGGATAAGTTTCTATGACCGGTATACCTTTTACTGCAAGTTTGTCCCGAAGTCGTATAGCCCTGGCTGTGAGTCCACCTAAAAACATAGGAGACATCGCTCCACATTGAATGTCTGCCTTTCGGTAGAAGTAGTCTTCACAGCCTGTGAGACCCGTATAAAGTCCTGGTAAGGACAAGGGAGCATCCAGAAAGAGGTAGTCAGGTACAAAATGAAGTGCAGATTGCTCGACAAAAGTATCGGCATCTTCTTCTTTTTTACATGACAAGAAGTAAATTTTTCTGGGTTCATACACGGCAATTACAGTTGTTCCCGCATAACGGCTGCCGAAGTCTACACCAAAGAGTACATATTCCGGTAGTTCGCTCGTCATTTGGATTTAAAAATTTCCTTGATTACTTTGGTTCGATAATTAAAAATTTTGTCGAGTCTCGGTTTAATGAGAACTGGGTGCAAAAAATTGCCGAAGGGTGCTAGAGGAAGTTGATAACTTACAATATCCGTTACTAAAACCCCTTCGTCTGTTTGCTTGAAGTGGTGCTCATGGTGCCACATAGCGTAGGGGCCTATCCGCTGCTCGTCTACAAAGAATTCGTGCTTGCGGATATGGGTGATTTCAGTGACCCATTCTGTGGGTATCCCCAAAAGTGGTCTTACAGTATATGCAATGATCAGACCTTCATACATTTCATCCGGCACTGGAGTTTTAATGACAAAGCCCATATCGGGAGGTGTGATGCGCTGCAAGTTAAAAGGCGTTGCAAAAAAGTTCCAGACATTCTCTAAACTATCTTTAATTATTACTTCTTCTCTGAGTTGGTACATGTGAAATTCTTTTCAATCTTAATAAAAAACGCAGCTAAATTGTTTGATTGATACCGCAAAGAGGCAGATCTTTCAAAGATGTTTAAATGAAAATGATTACATACAGCTGCTGACATCCAGGATCAAGCGAAAAACTGCTGAAAAAATCATTTTAAAAATCTGCCAGTAAAGGCAAATGGAAGAAAGGTACTTATATCCGGTGCTATAAGAAGTAGCTCAGTTCCGTTTGACAAAATAATTTCTATTGGAGATGTTTGTTTTTGCCTGTATTCTGCAAAGACCTGCAAACAGGCACCACAAGGGGGGATGAATTCTTCACCTTGGATCTGAGGGACAGAGATCGCAACTTTCTTAATGAATTGATCCCCCTTAAAATGACCAAACTGAAATAAAGCTACTCTTTCTGCACAGAGTCCACTTGGATAGGCTGCATTTTCCTGATTGCTGCCTGTCAAGATTTCAGAAGTATTCAAGAGCAACGCTGCTCCTACTCTAAAGCCTGAATAAGGGGCGTGTGCCTTGGCACATGCCTTCGTAGCTTCATTGACCAGATGTCTTATCTCCTCTGTTGCTTCTTTGAACTTCAGTATTTTATATCTGAGAGTAAGTTCAAATTCGTTCATGTGCAAGTGTACAAATAAAAACCGCCCGCAAGCAATGCGGGCGGCTATGCAGTGGGGTTTTAGGTGTTTTAGCGAACTACAAGTCTTTGAGAGGCGATACCATGTACACCCCTTACATTGACAAGATATGTACCTGCTGCCAAATCAGATGTATTGATTTCCACTCTTTGGCTACCTTCACCTACAAAGCCAAGTGATTGAACTTTTACGACCTTGCCAGTTATATCTGTAATATCGAGTGTATACTGGCCGGCATGTGAGTTTTCAAAAAGTAAGTGTACTAGAGTCTTATTGTTGGCAGGGTTAGGGAAGATCCTTATGTTTGATAGTGAATTCAGATGCTCACTTTGACCTACTCCACTGGTAGTCAACTCATACACAAAATTAAAGTACTTGTAAGTTACCGGTTGTAAATCATTGGTAATGTCGCCGTTTTGATACTCCTGCACTACTACAGGCACTCTTAGACGAGGTTGCGCGAGTGAAGAAGAATCTATGAGGAAATGGCTCAGACAGTGCTGGTGACCCGCTCCTTTATAGTCCACAGCCTGATCCATAAAATTTCTATTGAGATAAAGCGTTATATTATTTCCCTGCACCCTGAATCCTCTTGCTTTCACATCCGGAAATACGTTTCCGTTTGTTGGACTGCCCCAAAGGTCAAAGTCTGTATCTCCCCAAGTCATTACAATGTATTCTCCGTTTTCGGATCTGGACAGTTGGATTCTGTTGTCCTCACCTAGATTGGCTCCGGAGCCATAATTTCCTCTGAAGAAGTCGATTGTATCCATAAACATGGCAGCCCATGTGCTGCCGCCATTGGGTGAATAAACATTTACAGCATAATTAAAAGCTGAATAAATCGAAAACGGACCTCCTGAACCTCCGGTACTTGTAATTGTAGAAACGGCTGCAGGACATATGTTTACACCGAAGTGCGGATTGTTGTTGGCATCTACTACTACATCAATATTAAAAGCTGTGGATAGGTGATTTATCGTCCAGTTATTAGCTGTACCGTATGCCTGCATCGAAGCAAGTACACTACCTGTAAGTCCGTGGGTAAATTGCAAGGTTTGAAGGTTAATTGGAAAAGGACCAGTCCATGTTTGTCCGCCATCTATTGTTTTCATATACATTGGATGGAAAGCTTCCACAGGGGCAAAATTTGTGTCTGTAGAATAACCGATAATGGCTATGTAACCTACCTGTCCATTTGGTCCGAACGCGATTTTTGCATCTGCAAGTTGCTTAGCACCGTCAGCATTCGTGCCGACTGGGCAGGGCAAATATTGATTTGACCATGTAAATGACTTAGATGCGCTGTTCCAGGTTCCGACGGTTAATATAAGGGTATCATCATATGCTGTACCAATTCGCTTTTCAGCGATGCCAAATACTTTCTGAGTAGCATTTACGGCAGTAAAATCATTTGGCACCTGTACTGCAAATGATGTATCTGGACTAAAGGAGCTAAATCTTGTTGTAGAGAGATTTGCATTATCTGATATACGAGAGCTCCCTGCAACTATACCACCCCAGTTGGAGTTTGAACCATCTAATACAGGAGCATAAAATGCTACATACACGCTATCTGGATTTGTATTGCCTGTCGGATTAAACAAAACACCCTGAGGATAACGAGCCACTTCGGTGGATGGTGTCGGATTCCATAGGGGACCTTGGTTGATATTCCAGTTAAGACCCCGGTCTGTTGAATATCCATAGCGGAGTGAACCAGTAGACACATCGTTTGTGATCGATGGAGTCGACCTGTACACCATGCCGACGGAGTTCAATGAAGGTAGTGCCCACAGAAATGTTTTGGCATCAAATAATATTCCGTATGCATTTCCTCCGTTCCCTGCTGTAATTCCAAGGTTGGCAACTTTTGAAGCTGTATGCTGATAAGGCCCCCATGTGCCTGCATCGGCAAGTCCTTTGAGAGGGGGATACTCGAGCGTTTCAGGCATTACTCTACCTTGACTGAACGCGACAAGAGAGAAACAAGAGAGAATGGTGATTAGTAAACTTTTTTTCATCTTTAATTGAATTTTTATGTGTTTACACAAAATTAAAAAAAAATTAATTAGAAAGTTTTTTTCGAAATAAATTTCTTAATTTCGGTAAGAGTCTGAGCATCAATTCCGTGGCCTGCTTGGTAACCAAAAAAACGATGATTTAATTTATTTTTTTCTAAGAATTCAGCACTTTTTTTGGCCCATTCATAAGGAATAACCGGGTCTTCTGTACCGTGGGTGATTAAAAAGTCTAAGTGTCTCAGACGATCATACAATATGTTCTCGGGAAGGATCAGATTATTGATATATCCGCTCATGGCGATAAGGGCATCTACTATCTCAGGGTAAGTCAGCGCTACTGAATATCCCAAAATGGCACCCTGGCTAAAACCCATAAGTATATTTTTGCCTTCTGGAATGCTGTAATTCACTGAGGTGCTCTCTATAAAACTTTTTATGAGATCTCGCGATGTCACGGCCTCCTCGATGTTCTGACCGGAAACATGGCCGGTGGCAGAGAACTCCAAATTATACCAACAATATCCTCCCCACGGCAACTTGTAAGGTGCGCGCAGCGAAAAAATATGCCTGTCATCTTGCAATTCATCAGCGAGAGAAAATAAATCCAATTCATGGCTTCCATACCCGTGTAGCATGAAGATGGCTCCTTTAACTTGCTGGGTTTTAGGTTTGCGATATTGGTAAATAATCCCTGTTTTTTGTTCAATCATAGTTACGCTACAAAATTTAAATTATTTGTTCATTCGTTTCACAAATATTGATATTTTCTGTTTTGATTTACTTGTTTTTAGTACTTTATTGTAATTTTACAGAAATAATTGACGGTCATTTGGATGACAAAAAAAATATTTCTTTGGGCTCTATCCTGCGTTTCTGTGTTGACTGTCAATGCCCAATTGGTAGTTAATAACACAGGACAATATCAAAATGGATTATGGCTTGTAAAAAACATATTTGTCCAAGATTCTTTAATTGTCTTTTGGTTTGGACCTCAGGCGCAGTGGCCGAATACAAATCAAATCGGCGCTTTTAACGGCGTAAATACAAATATTGGGATTGATACTGGCATTATTATGGTGACTGCACCGGCTACCGACGCTCTGGTGGGTGGCAATGCAGTCGGCCCTGGAGGACCTATGACAGATCCCCAACTGCAGGCTCTCCAGCAACAGATGGGAATCACCGGAGGATTATTCAGCATTGCTAGAATTGAGTTTGATTTTATCAGTTATGCCGACTCTTTAGAGTTTGAATATGTATTTGCGTCAAAAGAATATCAAAGTTTTACGTGCACGGCTTTCAATGATGTGTTCGGTTTCTTTTTGACCGGGCCAGGAATCAATGGGTCACCTGCTAATCAGGTCACCACACAAAACATTGCCTTGATACCCGGCACAAATATTCCGGTTGCAATCAACACGTTGAATGGAGGGGCTCCGACGGGAGGTGGTAATGCTTCAATTTGTTTGGCAGCCAATCCAAACTTTGTTGCGCACAGCATTTATTTCAATAATGCGCCAACCGGCACATCCTACAACGGAGCCACAAAACCACTTAAAGCAGTGGCACAGGTTCAGTGTGGTCAGTACTACAGAATCAAACTGGCTATAGCCAATGTAAGTGATAATGCATTGAACTCAGCCGTCTTTTTGAGGGCTAACAGTTTTAAGGTGCCATCTCTTGAAATGTATCATGCTGGTAATAGCCCCGGGTATCTCAACAAAGGTGATACGATTTCTGAAAGCTGCGGAGCTTTCCCCATCATCTTCAAACGAACATTAAACACCCAAATACCTCTTACCATAAAATTCAATACGGGAGGCACTGCCGTGGCAGGGACTGACTATGTAGCACTTCCGGATTCTTTTGTGATTAGTGCAGGGAAAGTGTATGACACATTGTGGGTAACCCCGATACACAATAAAATACCTCAACAACCCAGATTGTTGTCATTTAATACCTATTACACATGGAGTCCATGCTATCAGTATCCTCTTGATACAGTTCGGATTTGGATCCGAGATCCCATAACAATGAATGGGGGTATTCTTAATAAAAGTGGATTTGATACGGTGTATTGCCCAGGTGACTCCATAAAATTAGAAGCTCTCATGACTGGAGGAGAGGGTGGCACTTTTGGATGGTGGTCTGATGGCGATACAAACAAAACCAAGATGTTTTCCGTGCTTGGGGATACGACCGTGTATTTTTATGTCACAGATTCCTGCTATTCGGATACGCTTGTTCTTACGAAGTCTCTTTACGCCAACACGGCTGATAACATTACCATAGAAACACTTGATTATGGAATCTGTCAGGGTGAAAAGATTCAGATAGAAGCAAGTTTTACAGGAGATAAACCTCCATTTACTTTTGGTTGGCAGGGCGGATTTACTCAGGATACCCGCATGATCGTTCAACCCAACGATACCTCGACCTACTACTTCATCGTTACGGACCAATGTGGCAATGTTAAAATTGATTCTACCATTGTCTATGTATATCCGGAACCAGTTGCTGCCTTCAGGGCAGAGCAGATAAGTTTTGTGGAACTTGCAGTTCAAATGTTTAACAACTCCACACAAGCAAATTCTTATTTTTGGGATTTTGGAGACGGAAATACTTCTGTACTGCCTAATCCAAAACATATCTATTCGACACCCGGTACATACACCATCACTTTAGTAGCCTACAATGAATTTGGATGTCAAGATACCGTAAGGAGAAATATTACGGTGCAGCGCGATTTTTTAATCTACATTCCAAATAGTTTTACTCCGAACGGGGATGGAGTCAATGATGTATTTAAAGTGGTTGCCGATGGTATAGAGAGGTACAAGATTCAAATATTTAATCGATGGGGTCAAATGGTTTTTGAATCAGAAAACATCGAACAGTCGTGGGATGGCACCTATAAAAGTGGAGACGCCCCTCAGGGATTATATTTGTATAAGATTCAAATTACGTTGAAAAACGATGTAAAAGAGGTCAGATCAGGAAATTTATATTTAATACGTTAGGTCAAAATCATGAAGAAGTATTTTGGAATTTTTCTCATGTTTTCAGGAGTTGGTCTCAATACTGCCTTGGCACAGCTCACAGTTAGTCAGGCAGCTCCATTGTACTCTCCTGTTCCTAATTTGATCCAGAATGTACTGATAGGCACCGGTGTGCAAGTGAGCAATATTGTGTCCGTAGGAAATCCCGGAATCGGTTTTTTCAATGGTATAAATTCTAATCTGGGTCTCGACAGTGGCGTAGTAATGGCCACCGGGGGAGTCAATCACGTAGTACCTAATGGCCCAGTAAATCCGGTGGGAAATGCCGGTGGTAGTGATCCTGACCTACAGGCGCTGCTTGTGTCCATGGGATTGCCCGCGTCTTCCATTAATAACCTGGTTCGCATCACATTCAACTTTGTACCTATGGGTGACTCAATAAAATTCAGATATGTGTTTGCATCTCAGGAATATCCCGGATTTACATGTTCGTCATTTAATGATGTTTTCGGATTTTTTGTCAGTGGCCCTGGGATTACCGGCCCTTTTTCCAATAATTCAAAAAATATTGCATTGATCCCCGGTACCAACATACCCGTGGCTATCAACACTGTCAACAGTGGCGTTCCCAGTGGTGGCAATCCTGCTCTTTGCCTTGCTGCCAATCCGAATTTTGTAGCGCATTCTATTTACTTTGTCAATAATACAGCTTCTCCCCAAACTGTGAACATGCCAGGATTTACAGTGCCTCTAACGGCCGAAACCAAAGTGAATTGTGCTCAGACATACACCATAAAAATGGCCATTTCAGATGTGACAGATGGGGCTTTGAATTCCGCAGTTTTCCTCGAAGGAGGAAGTTTTAAGGGAATTGAGCCGGAGCTTATTACTTCAAATCCCTTTCCAAATGCCCCAAATGACAGCACACTTATCGAAGGGTGTAATTATGGTTTAATGAACTTTGTAAGCCAGTTTCCGGCCTCGGACACTACGTTTATCTTTTACAATGTGGGCGGTACCGCAACAAACGGAACCGATTACGATACATTGGACGGTAAAATTCGGTTTGATCCCGGCAATACTGCAAAAGGCTTGATTATATATCCCTTTGCAGATTCAATTCATGAGGGTGTGGAAACGGTAATAATAACCACAGCTGATAGCGGATGCTTTACCGCCGGAGTTCAACGCACATTTTACATCATTGATAATGACCCCATATACGTAAGTAAACTGCCGGATACTCTCTTTTACTGTGATTTACCTTTCCAATATGTATTGAACGCGGCACCTGATAGTGGCGGAATACCACCATATTTTATTGATTGGACTTACAGAGGTGTGACTTATCCAACCAATGATACCCTTTGGGAATCTGAAACCTGGGCTGAAAATGACTCTGTTGAGGTATTTATTTATGACAATTGTTTCGCCGGACATACATTTCGAAAGATGATTTATTTGGTTAAACCAGATACTTGTCCAGTAGATACAACAACCCCACCACCTCCTCCACCACCTCCCGGACCAGAAGAGATAACCATTCCAAACATCTTTACCCCCAATGGAGACGGTGTAAACGATTTCTTCATCGTTCTGAAACTGAATACACACCCCTCGGCGCAAATCCGAATTTTCAACAGATGGGGAGATATTGTATTTGAATCATCAAACTACCAGAATTGCGATGATGCCAATCCAGGCGCTTGCTGGAACGGACGGCGAAACAATACAGGCGACCCTGTCGCGGATGGAGTGTATTATTATGACTTGGTCGTCGGACAGGAGCGGTACAACGGTTCGATAACAATAATGAGGTAGTCGAATCTGCTACACCTTTTATATAATAGCGATAGCCGACAAATACTAAGTCGGCTATTTTTGCTTTGTGAGAAGACAGTTTTCAATCCGGGTTTATGCCATCATTGATTCAGAAGATTCAAATCACATTGTTGCATGCAGAGAGCAACTGAGCAATATCGAAATGATTAAATTTCCCGGTGGTGGATTGGAATGGGGCGAAGGGGTGGAAGATTGTCTTCGTCGCGAACTTAAGGAGGAGTTAGGCCTCGTCTTCTTTGAAGCGCATCAATTGATGGTTTACGAAAAAGCTGTTATATCCATATTTAATCCGGATGTTACGGTCATACCTGTGTACTACAAGGTAAATCCTTTGCAGTCATTGGAAATATCAAACAGGGAGATTATTCAACTACTTTCAATCCCAAAAAATGAAAACGGAGCTAGTATACTAACCTTTGAAAATGATCGGGAAGCATTTCGCTACTACCTGAAGCGGAGTGGACTCATCCCAATACTTTAGGTACCTTGATATAATCGGTGTCTTTCATAGAAGCGTTTTTTAGCGCATCATACTGACTGACAGTGAAATTGGCTTCGTCCTTTCTAAGTACATTAATGTCTTCATTGATGTATTCGAGTGGTTCGACGCCGTCTAAAGGAAGTTCGTTAATCTTGTCCACGAAGGCCAAAATCTTATTCATATCTGATTCTACAGAGTTGATCTGCTCCTCGTCAATTTTTAATTTGGCAAGAGCAGCTATTTTATAAATTTCATCCTTTGTAATCTTCATAGCGTCAAAAAGAATTCAAAAGTAGCTATGCATTTTTAAAATTAAAAAGTCGTGACGAAGTCACGACTTTTTGTGTTTTTGAGGTTTTATATTACTGACCGACTACTTCAAAATTCAGATCAAACTGCACACTTCTGTGAAGGCGTACTTGTGCCGTGTACTTGCCGACGTTTTTAATCACTGAGCCGGGGATGTAAATGTATTTTTTGTCCACATGAAAACCCATACTGGCCAGGTGAGCAGATAAGTCAGCGTTTGAAACTGATCCAAAAAGCTTGTTACCTTTACCTACTTTTACTGGTAATTTAATTTCCACAGATTGAATGCTCTCGGCTAGCTTTTTGGCGTCTTCTATAATTTTTGCCTCTTTATGGGCTTTCTGGCGAAGATTTTCAGCTAGGATTTTTTTTGCGGATTCAGAGGCAATTACGGCCATGCCTTGAGGTATGAGATAGTTGCGGGCATATCCCGGTTTTACCTGCACGATGTCGTCTTTGAATCCCAGGTTTTCTACATCTTTTTTCAATATTACTTCCATGGCCTCTTTTATTTAAGGTTATCCGCAACAAATGGTAACAAAGCTAGATGACGAGCTCTTTTCACTGCCTGAGCCAGCTTGCGCTGATATTTCAGAGAGTTGCCGGTGATACGACGAGGAAGAATTTTTCCTTGTTCGTTGATAAAGCGAAGAAGGAAATCAGGGTCTTTGTAATCAATAAATTTTATACCGTATTTTTTAAATCGGCAAAATTTTTTCTTTTTTGTATTATCAATGGCAATGGGTTGCAAGTACCGGATTTCTCCCTTTGATCCTCCGGCTGCCGATGCTTCTAATTCGTTGGTAATGTCCATTTTTTAAGTGTTTTGAAGTTTTTGTCTTCTTTTGCGGGCATATTCGATGTGATCCTTGTCCATGCGAACGGTCAGGTAGCGCATGACCCTTTCGTCGCGTTTCAGTTCAATCTCAAGGGTGTCTATCAGTTCTCCAGGAGCTTTATATTCCAGTAAGTGATAGAATCCGCTGCGTTTCTTCTGTATGGGGTAAGCGAGCTTTCTTAATCCCCAGTGTTCTACGTGGGTCACCTCACCGCCTTTTGCCTCAATGATGCCCTTAAATTTTTCGACTGTTTCCCTTGTCTGCTCTTCTGACAAGACGGGATTTAGAATGAAAACAGTCTCGTACTGTGGTACCATAACGTGTTGATTTGACTAATTTTAATTAATTTGTATGCTATTTTGATTCAGGGTCGCAAAATTAGATTAAAGTTTGATATTTTAAAACATATAATATTAATGGCCTTATAAATATTGACACGCAGGCACCCAAACTATTCGACCTTATCTGTAAAAGTAATTCGGGTATTTTTCGGGTAAGTTACCTCGAAGGCAAATCTGATTGTCTGTGTCTGGCCGGAAGCGACTGTTAGATTCCACATCAGGATCCCGTTGTGATCAGGTTTCGCTTCAGCAGTCGCGCCTTTAAATTTTACGTCAATTTGATTGTCTGTACTTACAGGTATCCGATCAACTAGTGTGAGGTCAACAGATGCAGAGCGTACGCTGGTTATCTGAATGGTGTATTCATAAAGATCTTTACGGCTACCTCCTAGAAGCGATTGAGAACTGAAAGGATTATCTCTCTTTCTCGCGACCAATATGTCATTGATAAATCCTAGGTGGAATGCTGCACTGTCGCCATCATAGATGGATGGTATCGTGCTGATTCCTACAGGTCGTCCGTTTAACCGGACAAGGGAGGGAGTTGGACTTACAGATTCTAGACTCTGACGGATTACACCTAGTAGTTGCGCCTTATTGGACATGTATGGGGCTAAAATGTATCGGATTTGTATCGGAAGTGTATCTGTGTATAGTTCGGCTCTGAGCGGTTTGTCATGCGTAAGGGTGTATTTGCCGGAAAGAATAAAGATTCTGGCATCAGCGGATTGGCCCCGCTCTACAAAAAACTCTTCTCTGCCATCAGCCATATCACTTTCGGATGCCAGGATATGAGTTCCTGCTCTGCTTGGCTGACCTTGTATAATTTGTACTTTGTTTCTATATGTCGGGATCGACTGAAACATCACTCGTAAAGGTTTGATTTCCAATGGTCTTGTTGAAAATTCAAAATCTTTATCAATGAGGGTAAGTCGCATATTTGTCCATACTTCACGAAAATCTGTCTTTACATAAGCTATGTTTCGGAGGTAAACGACCGAAGCAGTCTCTTCAAAATCGGCTTCCTGCTCCCGATTCCAATAAACGTTGGTGGTCGTGTAGCTCAGGCGGAGTTCATAGCGGAGGTCAGAGGGAACTTCGACAAGAACTGTCATTTTACGTATGTACATACGTAGGTAGTGGATTCGCTGGTTTAGCAGATTTTGGAGGCTGTCATGTTTTTGCTGAAGTTCTTCAAGTTGAAATTTAATTTTTGATTTGCTGTCTTTTACATCTATTATCTGCTTGTGAATAAATGCAATAGATTCTCGTAGCAGGTTGAGATTTAAAGTTGATGAACTGGTGATGCGAGCATTTTCCATCAGAATTTTTTCATGACTTTCCAGTTTTTCAAGTTCCAATTTTTTAATTTGAATGGTTCGGAATATGGATTTGGTTTGTTGCTGATAAAATTGGCAACTGTCGTCCTCATGGCACTCTATGGATTTTGGTTCGTCGATGCGAAGCACGCTTCCTTTGGGAGAGATTTCAGCCATGATGGTTTGCTGAAGAAAGTTGTGTCCATACAGTAATACTGTGACCGAGTGGACGCCCTTTCGAAGTAAAACTTCAGACTGCGTAAAGATTCGGGCATAACCGTTTCTGTAGATTTCTGCCTCTGATACGGCAGATTGTGCAAGGATTTGAGAAAAAAACTTGACTGGAGACAAGATTGACAATCCTATAAAAAAGATTATTATGTTGGCTTTCATTTTTGCAAGTTTGTTCAAATAAAGCACCGTTAGACCAAAGTGAAACGGATAAATACACAATTAAATTATTGTTGCAAAGTTTTATTGATCATATGAGAGGGATTCTGGTTTTAATGTTTTTCAGTCTGTTCAATACTGCTGGAGGCCAATCAACACACGGCGTGTGTGCTGTATCTGCTGCACATCCTTTGGCAGTGGAGGCCGGCGTGGAAATCTTCAGAAAAGGGGGTAATGCTGTGGATGCTGCAGTAGCTGTACATTTTGCATTGGCATCTGTTTACCAGGTAGCGGGAAACATTGCGGGCGGAGGTTTTGCGCTTATTTATTCCGGATCTGGCGAGTTTATGGCATTGGATTTCAGAGAGACATCTCCTGAAAGGGCGACGGAGAGAATGTATCTTGACGCCTCAGGTGCTCCGATTAAATCGGCAAGCCTCGAAGGTGCTCTATCCGTAGCGATACCCGGTAGTGTGGCGGGTATGAAGGCCTTACACGACTCTCTTGGCAAGCTCAGTTGGCATGATTGTATCCTGCCTGCAGTGAAGCTTGCAGAGAGCCATCGGCTTACTGCCTACATGGCTGATCAATGGAATAAATATAAATCAGACATTAAACGAATTAATGGATACCTACCTGAATTTCTTACCGAAGATACACCCTTGAACGATGGTGACCTGATG
Organism: Thermaurantimonas sp.; assembly: GCA_046295455.1. GTDB lineage: Bacteria > Bacteroidota > Bacteroidia > Flavobacteriales > Schleiferiaceae > Thermaurantimonas. The sequence goes on from JBKBNI010000008.1 coordinate 58,370, forward strand.
GTTCAAGGTGAATTAGCCCATTTGCTGTCTCGTATTGCTCAATTTGGTCCTGATTCTTTTTATAGAGGCAGTTTTGCAGAGGAGATGGTTTTCTTTTTACAATCCAAAGGAGGAATTCACATGGAAAGAGATTTTCAGAATTACACGCCTGTTTGGCGGAAGCCGCATAAGACGACCTACCATGAATATACGATCTATACTATGCCCCTTCCGTCTGCCGGAGGTATTGGACTACATCAGTTTTGTATGCAAGCTGAGCTGCTGAATTTTAAAAAAGTAAAACCGTACTCAGCTGAATATGCGCATTACTTCGCCGAAATGGCTAAAGGCATATATGCTGATCGAAACAAGTATCTCGGAGACCCTGAAGCGGTCAATGCAGATTCAATCGATTACATTCAGTCGTTGGAATACCTCATTGATAGGGTGCAGCACATCAGCCCCAGAAGGCGAACTCCGGCACACTCTTATGGAAGTGCAGCGTCTGGTCGGATCGAAAGTTTTCAGACCACGCACTATTGTACGGCTGATTCATCCGGTATGTTGGTTAGTGTGACCACTACGCTCAACAGTTATTTTGGAAGTAAATTGTATTTCAGAGGGATGTTTTTCAATAATGAGATGGACGACTTCTCTACAGCTCCCGGACATAGCAACCAGTTTGGGCTGCCGTATTCAGAGGCAAACAAAGTAAGGCCCTCTCACCGTATGCTGAGCAGCATGTCTCCGACCATACTCGTAAAAGACGGAAAACCACTTGCAGCATTAGGAACTCCGGGAGGCAGTACCATCATTACAAATCTTTTTCAGGTCATAGACCTTTATACCAGGGGCTGGCCACTTCAGGATGCTATCAATCAAAAAAAACTTCATGCACAGTGGTATCCGGATGAGCTCGTCGTAGAGAGGGGTTCCATATCAGAGAGAAACCTTGGAAAGCTGCGAAAAATGGGCTATAAAATCAGAATGATCGATCAGATTGGAATTTTTAATGCCATTCAAATTCAAGCGGATGGAAAAATGACACCGATGGCAGATCCTTTGAGAAGGAGCAATTCTGCCGTCGGAGGATTTTAATAAAAGTGAATATTAAATAGTATCAGCCTCTTCGAGACCTATGAGATTTTAGAAAATTTTCTTTCTAATATAGGCAAATAAAGGGTGCATTTCTCAAGATTTTCTGCCTCAAAGAAGTCACCTTCAATGGCAGCTCTGTGACGCATTGATTGTATAAGTTGCCTGACGTGGGAGAAGAAGTTTTCGATGACTTCCTGCCGCATATCCGAATCATCTATGAGGAGTAGTTTTTCTTTCAGGTAGTTTTCTAAGGGTGTCAGGTTTCCCATACTTAGCTGCTGAATGTGCAATGCTAAAGATGAGTTTAATTGAGCGGCCTGAACGGCAATGCTCTTGTTGAGAAAATTTACTGACCGGCGACTAACTATCGTTTTCATGGTGTGTGAGTTGATGATTGGTTGACTTCGTTTTCAAATACAAAGAAAGGGCATAAAATTTTTTCTAATAGCGAAATTTCACAATTTTGGAATATTTTTTATTTAAGTATGATATTTAGTTTCAGATAGGAAATTTGAAGGGTAAATACCAGAGTACTCCTGTGTTCCTTGCCCGCTACCCTAGCAGGTGATTGAGTAAGGTGGCCAGCCGGACACCAGCCTGAAAGAGGCGTAACTCATACAAGTCTCTCATCCTGTATTGATATGCAAATCCTATTGGCATATCGCGGTCAAAGTCATACACCTGCTCTCTGGCTTGCATCGATTCCACAGCCCACTCCACAGGGTCGGTAGACATCCATTGTCGGGCGTTAGATCCATATTTTCTTACGATGGCATCGGTGTATTCGGTATATGAAAGCTTGTAGGAGTCAATCATATCGCTGTCCCATACGCGATGAAGATTAGATCTGGCACTAAACCACATCACCCTAACCGTATTTCCGCCTTGATCGTCACCTCTGCCCACGTGCAAAGGCTGGTGGATATCACCTACCAGGTGCACAAGCATCAGCAGCGCATCTCTCCTTGCAGAGTCAGACTGTTCCTTGTTTTTTAAGACATTTCCAAGACGCAGAATCGCTTCAATGATGTCGCCATTGGGATTTTTTTGTGTTTGTTCGTATGTCATACCGTCCGGTATTGTGACCCAATGCCAGTCGTGTGTGTGGTTATACAAAGAATCGCTTCTGATTTCGTCCATCCATGTGCTGACAATGGACAGGGATTGGTAACCTATAATTTTTTGAATATTTTTCCTGGCTTTCCGGGTGAGATATCTTTCAGCAATTTCTCCCGTAATCCGGTGGCCTGTTTGTCCCCAGCCAAAAGCCATATGTGTGGCCAGAGAGGCAATCAATAAAGTTGTAAGAAAATTTCTTTTCAAATTCTGTATACCCCTTTATGATATATGCAAAAGTAGACTTCAATCAAATATTCTTTGTTTCCTGAAGATTAACCTTGATGTGTGGTTTTTTTTCTGTTTGAAAACCAAATGGCCGGTTCATCAGCAGATCATTAAGTAAGTCATTTATTCACATGCTTTCTGAAATCAAAATTTCACGAGTGACAGATAGGCCTTTTATGTCATGGGAGGATAGGAGGCTGTTAAGTCTTAAAATATTCAAATCCTCGACGCAAATGCTATGGTAAACACTGAAACAGAGGAGATGTGGGCACGTGTGAGTTCTTGATAGCACCTCTCCAGAGTGGCTCCGGTGGTACAAATATCATCTGCTAAAATACAGTGTTTGCCGGCGATTTCGTCGGCCCTTTCGAGTCTGTAGGCCTCTCTGAGGGTGATCCAACGCAAAAGTCTTCCCCGCCTGGTAAGAGTTTCGGCATATTTTCGACGAACCAATGCAGTGGTATTAACCGGCAATTTCAGGACGTCGGACAATCCCCTGGCGTACTCTTCTGCCTGATTGTATCCGCGCTTTCTCAGTTTGCTTTTATGGAGTGGTACAGGTATGATAATCGAATTTTTATCTGGTCGGTACTGACCATTGTCTTTGAGCAATCGACCGTGAATACGGCCCAGGTACCGGGCTAATTCAGGATTGTTTCGGTATTTCAACTCATGGAGTATGCTCTGAACCACTGTATGTCTGTAAAAATAGAAGAGAAAGTGCGCCACAGTAACCGGAATTCTTCCATACAACACTTCTGTCATCGGGTTTGTATGTAGGGTATAGTCCTGATTGAATCCGGCTGTCATCTCACACTGAAAGCAATAGAACTTTTCGGCTTGTGACAATTCTATTCCACAGTGCACACATGACTCCGGAAACACTAGATTGAGAAAGTCTTTGAGGGGGTTTCGCATGATTGCATACCTATTCTGCCGATGGGTACTAAAACTAACCAAAAGTTTAGTACCCATCTAAAACATTTATTTGGGTAAAAGCAAGACAGAAGGGATGAGCATTTCCTCTAAAGAAATACCTCCGTGCTGATAGGTGTTGCGGTAGTAGCGCACATAGTGGTTAAAATTATTTGGGTAGGCGAAGAAATCATCCTTCCCGGCAAAGACAAACGCGGTGTTGACACCCATCTTTGGCAGATGATATTCTTCCGGATTTTTTACTTCATGTACCTCTTTTGGGTTGTATGACATATTTCGGCCGGCTTTGTAACGCAGATTGGTAGTCAGTTCGCGTTCGCCGATTATTTTGACCGGATTCTGGACATTGATGGTACCGTGATCGGTTGTCAGATGTACGATGATATTTCTTTCGGAGCAAAACTTAAGAATTTCAAACAAAGGAGAGTGTAAAAACCATGTCCGTGTAAGAGATCGATAAGCTTTATCATTGTCTGCTAGTTCTTTGATGACATCCATTTCTGTTTTGGCGTGACTAAGTATGTCCACAAAGTTGTATACTATTACGTTTAGGTCATTGTCCGCCAGGGATTTAAGATTTTCAACAAATTTCCGAGCAAAGGTCAATTGAGATATTTTGGCATAGTTACATTTCAGGCTGCTAAGCCCGTACCGCTTCAAATTCTCCCGCATAAAAAATTCTTCAAACTGATTTTTTGTTTCATCATCATCATCATCAAACCATTTATCGGGATACCGGCGTTTGATTTCTGACGGCATCAAACCCGCAAACATGGCATTTCGTGCGTATTGAGTAGCAGTAGGCAGTATTGAAGAATAAATGGTTTCCTGTGAGGTAATAAACAGTGAAGTTAGTTCAGATTCAATAATTTTCCATTGGTCGTAGCGAAGGTTATCAATGACAATGGCAAATACTTTCTTCCCATCTTTGAGCAGTGGAAAGAGTTCTCTCGGAAAAATCTGCGGGGATAGGGTAGGGGCTATGTCACTGCCCTTCAGCCATTCTTTATAGTTTTTAGAAATGAATTTAAAAAACAGCGCATTGGCTTCCTTTTTTTGTGTTTCAAGCAGTTCGCGGAAGGTAGCATTTTCCAGATGGTCAAGACTTAAATCCCATCGAATCAATTCTTTATAAATATCCACCCAGTCTTCGAAACAGGATGCCATACTCATGTTTATGGCTAATTGTCTGAATGTAGTCTGGTAATCGGTGGCAGTCTTCTCGTTGATGAGCTTTTTTTGCTCAGTTAATTTTTTGATGGATAGGAGGAGTTGATTTGGGTTTACAGGTTTAATCAGGTAGTCTGCAATCTGTGATCCAATAGCCTCTTCCATGATGCGTTCTTCCTCGCTCTTTGTGACCATGACGACAGGAGTGTTGCGGTTCCGCCGTTTGATCTGCACCAAAGTATCCAGACCCGACAGCCCCGGCATATTTTCATCCAGAAAAATCACATCGTAATGCGCATCCTGAATCATATCAAGGGCATCGCGTCCATTGGTGGCTGTGTCGAGTTTATAACCTTTTTTTTCGAGAAAAATGATATGCGGCTTTAGTAGATCGATCTCATCATCAACCCAAAGAATGCGGGTATTATCCATACTTTTGTCTAGATTTCAAAATTGTTAAAAGTCCTTGATCAAAAATAAAACCAAGATTATAAACGACCCTATTTATGGTTTCATTGTAATCGAGAGTCCTCTTGTCCTTAAAATAATAGACCACCCGTACTTTCAGAGACTTCGGCGAATAAGTCAGACAGCCCTTACATATCTTGTCTACCCGGGATCTACCCATACGAGGTTTCACCATGCGCTCGGCACCATGCATTTGACGCAGAGAGCTATCGAAATTCTGAGGCGTAAGGGTGTAGAAATCACCAGATCAGAAGAGGAGGCTACACTCATCGCGACCTTGCTACATGATGTAGGTCACGGCCCGTTTTCACACACTCTCGAACACTCTCTTCTTCCGGTCAGACATGAGGATCTTTCTCTTTTGATAATGGAGAAACTCAATCTCGAATTCGAATACGAACTGTCATTGGCTATCCGGATTTTCAGAGATCAGTATACCAAGAGATTCCTTCACCATCTGGTGAGCAGCCAGCTCGATATGGATCGGCTTGACTATCTCAGACGAGACAGCTTCTACACCGGTGTCCACGAGGGTATGGTCAATTCCGAGCGACTTATCACCATGCTCAACGTCCATGAAAATGAATTGGTCGTAGATGCAAAAGGAATCTACAGTGTAGAAAAATTTCTGATCGCCCGCAGGTTGATGTATTGGCAGGTCTATTTGCATAAGACGGTACTTTCAGCGGAGCTTCTCCTTCAAAAAATCTTTGAAAGGGCAAGATGGCGCTTTCGACAGGGATATAAGATCCATTCAAGCCGTCCGTTAGAAGCTTTACTTCGCAAGGATGTAAATATCGATATGCTGAGAAATGATCCGGTGTGGTTGGCTATCTTTTTGTCTCTCGATGATACCGATATTTGGTCAGCCATCAAATTGTGGTATTATGACCATGATCCTATACTTAGTGGACTGTGTATGCGCCTTATTGATAGAAATCTTCTTAAAATTAAACTTACTGAAAAATACATTACGCCAGATTACGTTAAGAAAGTCAGAAATCTTGTAAAAAATAGCTTGCCATGTGTGGATGGAGAGGAAGAATATCTTGTTTTTTCGGGAAAAGTTGAAAATAAAGCTTATGACCAAAACCAAACATCCATTAAGCTACTAACAAATAGCGGTGAATCCATGCCGATTGAAATGCATCCGGATTTTCTGCGTATTGATGCCCTTACAGAAAGTAAAGAGCGCAATTTCATATGCTACCCTGAAATTAAAGGTGCTTTAGATTCTAAAGACTTTACAGTATTCTGATATGAAATCTGCAAATATTTTAATCTGATTTACTAATTATTTAGATAGTGTTCTGTTGAATAATTTTTTTATTAAAAAGTCCTATATGAATGCTAAATATTGTATAAAGCATTTCCTGATCATTTTTTGTATGTGAAGAGATCAAACTTATCTAATAACTAAACAATTTATTAATATTATCTTTTTCTCATTGGTAATTGATTATACTCAATTTTCACCCTTATTGTAAAAGATGAATATTAAAATTATTTTTTATCCAATCTCAGATTATAAAAAGATTGAATTAATAAATAAGCATATATGAATGTGCAGGACAAATCAGCGCGTCCAAATTTGTCTGAATTGTTTGTTTTGAGTTTCGAAAATGAATTGTGAACTGGTCAGGGATTTTACATTATAAACCAATCCTTCAATTGCAAATATCTTACCGTCTGCACTCATTGCATAGGAGGCTTCCCTGTCGAAAGTACATCCAGCACTGTTCGAAATCACGCAAATACCATTTTGTCCGCAGTCAAAAATGGTATTAATAGCCTTTTCACAATCGGGTAACAAGTTATTGGTAGAGTCAGATGTCTCAAAAATGGCTACCTGTCTCCATTTTCCTAGGATCATCTTCTGAGCATCAGAAATTGGGATGACGTCATTGTTTTCCTTCTTGCAGCTACATAAAATGGTCATAAAAAGAAAGATGGAGGAGATCAGAGAACGTGAAGTTTTCATAGTATGAGGAATTTGTAATCAAAAGTAAAAAATGTAGTAAGAACTTTCCACCTACTTTTAATAAAAAAAATCCCAGATTTACAAAAAAAAATGCATTCCAACTCAGGTGACAAATACAAAGTACAATTAATGCCGGATAATGTAAAAGTTTCATAAGTAAATAAATGAATATTGTGCTGAGATTTTATTTAATTAGTTGGCAATGCTGTATATTCAAAAATCCATTAATCAGGACATGTATAGATGTTACTAACATCATATTACCGGACAAATTGATGCAAAAAACCTGTGCGTGATCGGATAGTTGGTTTCCTTTGGTTATAAGGGCTACTTACGGAGGTGCATTAATTTGTGCGAGCGGTATCTACAAGATAGGTCTTACAATTTCCTTTTAAAAAAGGATAAAAAACCGGCAAATTTTTACCGCAGTGGTTTAATACAATGGTCGCAAGCGGCAGATGATCTAAAGAGCGTGTGGGTCGGTGCTAGGTTGGATTTGGTCTTAACGGAGGATTTATTGATTATCAAAGTGATGCATACAAAAAAATGAAAAATATTTTTTAAAATGTTATGCATGCATAATTTATTTTCAGTATATTTGACCAAATTAATCCCTTACACCTATGGAAACTAAAGTAAAAAATTACATGAAGGGAGGAGAATTTATCATCCGATCTCAATCATGGGAAGATGTATTTACACCAGAGGACTTTTCTGAGGAGCAACTCATGATGGCCAATGCTTGCACCGAATTCATCGATAAGGAAGTACTTCCTCACCGGCATCGGTTTGAAGAAAAAGATTACGATTTTACGCTTCAAATCATGAAAAAGCTAGGTGAGCTGGGGATGCTGGGTATCTCTATACCAGAGAAATACAACGGTCTTGGAATGGGCTTCACGACATCAATGTTGGTATGTGACAGAATTTCGGGGATATCCGGATCGCTCTCTACAGCCTATGGCGCACACACCGGAATAGGCACACTTCCCATCTTGCTCTACGGTACCGAAGAACAAAAAAAGAAGTACCTTCCCAAATTGGCTACCGGAGAATGGATGGGTGCATACTGCCTTACCGAACCGGGAGCTGGGTCCGATGCCAATTCGGGCAAAACCCGCGCTGTGTGGAATGATGCTGACAAAACCTGGAGCATCACCGGCCAGAAAATGTGGATTTCCAATGCCGGATTTGCGGACGTGTTTATTGTGTTTGCCCGAGTCGAAGATGACAAATACATCACAGGCTTTATTGTGGAGCGCGGTACTCCGGGAATGAGCTTTGGCGAAGAAGAAAATAAACTCGGCATTCGTGCATCTTCTACACGTCAGGTATTTTTTAATGACTGTAAAATCCCAGCAGAAAACATGCTTGGCGAACGCGGTGGCGGATTTAAAATTGCCATGAACGCACTGAATGTAGGTCGTATCAAACTGGCAGCGGCCATACTGGACTCATGTCGCCGAGTCACCACCCACGCCGTAAAATATGCAAATGAGAGAGTGCAGTTTGGGGTTCCGATTTCAAGTTTTGGTGCCATCCAGCAGAAGCTGGCAGATATGGCTACCCGAACCTGGGCAAGTGAGTCGGCTACCTACCGTGCCGGTCAGGAAATCGAAGACAACATTGCCCGGCTGGAAGCAAGCGGACTTTCCCCTCAGGAGGCGAAGTTGAAGGGCGTAGAAGAGTTTGCAATTGAATGCGCTATTTTAAAAGTTCATGGCTCTGAGACCGGTTCATTAGTAGCGGATGAGGGTATCCAAATCTACGGAGGTATGGGGTATTCTGCAGATACACCGATGGAGGCAGCATATCGCGATGTGCGCATAGCACGAATCTATGAAGGTACCAATGAAATAAACCGCATGCTTTCTGTAGGGATGCTGCTCAGAAAAGCCCTTAAAGGACAACTCGATCTGATGACTCCCGCTGCGAAAATTGCTTCTGAACTGATGGCTATACCCTCCTTTGAAACCCCGGACTACAGCCAGCCGCTTGCTCAGGAGCTAGAAGTCATCGACAATCTGAAGAAAGCCTTCCTGATGGTCGCTGGTAAGGCTGTCGAAAAATTTGGAGTGAATGTTGAAGAGGAGCAAGAGGTGCTTATGAATGCTGCAGATATGTTGATAGAGACCTACGTGGCTGAATCAGCGGTGCTGCGTGCCCTCAAGATCGTGCATACCCAAGGTTTAGAATCTGCACAGTATCCAATCAAAATGGCGGAGCTGTACACCTATCTCGCCGTTGAGAAGATTCAAAAAGCTGGTCGTGAAGCCATTTTCAGTTTTACGGAGGGAGATGAGCAACGTATCCTGCTAATGGGCTTGAAGCGGTTTACCAAGTATCAAAAAGCGGTGAATCCAAAACTATTGCGCCGTGAAATTGCAGCCAAACTGATTGCTGAGGGTAAATACTGTTTTTAACGAATATCTATTTGAAGGAATCTTTCAGTCATTTCAATTAAAAAATGAAATAAATAAGCCGGATTCACAAAATCCGGCTTTTCTGTTGAGTATTTATGCAATTACATTTTAAAGGTGCTTGCTGCCTCTGAAATGAATTCGATGTCTTCCGTGCTGAGGGCGTTGCTGAGAAAGTAGCTTTCAAAGGCTGAAGGAGGGAGATAAACACCCTGGTTTAACATGTGGTGGAAGAATTTTTTGAATGTTTCCTGATTTTGCATGGATGCTTGTTCAAGGTTAGATACCTGCTCTACATCAAAATGAAACGAAAGCATACTTCCATACATATTGGATGTAAAATTCCATCCGTTTTGCTCCAAAGCCTTGGCAACTTTGTCGCGCAGTAATTTCGTTTTTTGATCAAGCTCCGAGTAGATTTCGGGGTGCTGGTTCAGAATCGATAAGGTGGTGTACCCGGCGATCATGGCGAGGGGATTACCTGAGAGGGTACCGGCCTGATATACCTTGCCCACGGGCGCTACAGCACTCATGATATCGCGATTTCCGCCAAAAGCTCCGACAGGGAGTCCACCTCCGATGACCTTTCCAAAGGTGACCAGATCCGCCTTTACACCGAGGCGTTCCTGCGCACCACCTCTGGCCAGCCGAAATCCTGTCATCACTTCATCAAAGATGAGAACTATGCCATAAAGGTCACAGAGAACCCTGAGTTTTTCAAGAAATCCGTGCTGAGGGGGTACACATCCCATATTTCCGGCCACAGGCTCGACAATCACTGCAGCGATGTCACCAGGATTTTGATCAATGAGTTGTTTAACAGCTTGGATATCATTATACGGGGCCGTAAGCGTATCATGGGCAGTACCGCCGGTAACGCCCGGCACCGACTGAATATCAAACGTTGCCACACCGCTGCCCGCCTTTACCAAAAAGGGGTCTGCGTGTCCGTGATAGCACCCGGTGAATTTAATAAACTTATTCTTGCCCGTGTATCCGCGCGCCAGACGGATGGCACTCATGCAGGCTTCCGTACCGCTATTGACCATACGGACGAGTTCAAGGCCAGGCACCATTTCTTTCATGAGCTCTGCCATTTCGATTTCCAGGCGGGTGGGTGCGCCGAAGGAAGTTGCCTTATTTACTTGTTTGGCTATGGCTTCTACGACGCCAGGATGTGAATGGCCGAGTATCATAGGACCCCAGGAGGCAATGAGATCAATGTATCGATTGCCGTCCTCATCATACAGATAGGCACCATGCGCTTCTTTGAAGAATATGGGAGTGCCTCCTACGCTTTTAAATGCCCTTACGGGCGAATTGACACCTCCCGGAATGCTTTTTTGGGCGCGTTCGAAGAGCATGCTGCTTGTTTTAGAATAAGTTTTTATCATCATTGCGTTAGTGAATTGATTTTTAATATGGATGTGACCGGGTAGTGGTCTGAGAGTTTAGGTTTATGAGCGACAGAATAACTCAAAGCACTAAAGTGTTTGCTGTGCATTACATAGTCTATTCGGAACGGATATCGGGTGCGGTTGTATGTGTGACCTACACCGGTGCCTACCTGTGTAAATGGATCGAGAAGGTGATTTGTCAGCACCTTGTAGGTGTATGATATCGGAGTGTCGTTGAGGTCAGCGAGCAGCACCACTGGCAGAGAGCTTTCTGAGATAAAAAGTTTGAGATCACGGACCTGGGAGGCTCTCTTTTCAAATGCAAGATTTACTTTTTGAAACAGAAGTTTGTAGTTGTTTTTTATCTTTTCCGGATGCTCACTTATGTCAGGTTTTTCCACTAGGCTCAAATCTTCATTGGTCAATTTAAAAGAGACTAAGTGGGCGCAAATGACACGAATCATGCCCAAAGGAGTTTCAATATCGGCATAGATGAAGCCATTTTTGTCCTCTGAGGTCGTAGACTCGAAGCGCACAAAATCTTTTTTTTTGATCGGATATTTAGAAAAGATGGCCATGCCAAAGTCATCGCTTTCATAACCTGTGGCGATGTATCTGTACTTAAATTGTTGTAAATCAGGTGTATAAACGCCTTTATAGTACTCCTGAATGCCGAGAATTTCGGTGCCGAGAGAGTCGAGTAGTTTGGGTATCTCGCTTTTTACATCGGCGTCTACCCAATGCCAATAGTTAAACAGTCGGACGTTGAATGTGGTAAATGTGAGAGAATCATAGTTGTACACTTCCTCATTTCGAATAAAATTTTGAAACACTGCCTTAAACTGAGGCAGCACTGCAGCGACAGAAAACACAGTGAGAAAAACTTTCAGATTGAGTCGAATTAGCCAGTAAAGACCAAACATTATATTGATTATCAGCAGTAGCGGAAACAACAATCCGGCCAGTCCGGCATACTTAACCAAATCCGGTGGGATGTACCATGAGTACGCGCAGACCAACATCATCAGGACTACTGCGATGTGAATCGCGTAGAAGACTGATTTCAGCAGAGTTTTCAAAGCATCGGTGTATTATTGTTTGCCTATTTTAAAGAGAAATTCCTTTTCTTCTTTGCTTAGGCTATCGTATCCTGATTGGGAGATTTTATCTAAAATGCTGTCGAGTTTTTGTTTATCACTGAGTGCACTGTCTTTGGAATAAACACGCGTATATCCTTTGGAGGCATATACCTTTTTCATTTTTTTTGGTCTAAAAAAGGTATGGAGATAATCGTACAGATCAAAGATCCACTGGGTCAGATTCACACCTTTGTTGTAAGATTTAGCCATCAAATAGCCAAATAAAGCGCCCCCCAAATGAGCGATGTGACCTCCTGCATTTCCACGCTCGATGTTGGCAAGATCAAAGAGCACTGAAATGACCGCCACGACCCAAAGACGAATTTCCAAGACGAAAAATAAACGCACCGGGAAACTTGGTGCGTAAGTACAGGCAGCAATGATGATGGCCATCACGCCAGCTGATGCGCCCCGGTTGGTTGATGCTGTAACCACACCTTCAAACACAGGAAAAATATTGTATGAAAGGACATATAGTAAACCTCCGGCAAGTCCTCCTGTGATGTAGGTGCCAAGAAGTAGCTTTTCACTGAAAAAATTCAGAAAAATCATTCCACCGAAATATAGCCATATCATATTGAAAATAAGATGAAAAGGGCCTTCGTGGAGAAACATATACGATACAAAACTCCATGGTCTGAGAATCAAATCCGGTAAATAGGTTGGTAGAGTAAACCAAGCAATGATCTGGTCGGCGAAGTTTTTCTGAAGAAGAAATTGAAATAATTTGATAAAAACTACAAATACAAACACCAAAACATTGATGACAATAAGTTTTGTCAGTGTATCACCATCTCGCATGAGTTTGTTAAATTCAGACTTCATATTGATTTTTTTACAAAATAAATACGGCTGTCCATTATTGTTTACTTATTTTACTATTTCAATAGTTGTAAGGATGGCTTTTGTTTTGCCAATATTTTATCAAAATAAATCCAAAAAGCATACCTCCAAGATGCGCAAAGTGAGCAATGTTGGACGAAGGATCATTGCTCAGCCCGTTGATGAGTTCCAGGGCTCCATATATCATCACAAAATATTTGGCCTTGATTGGAAAAAGAAAATAGATAAAAATGAGTTGGTTTGGAAACATCATACCGAAGGCAAGCAGCACCCCGAAGACTGCTCCGGATGCGCCTACCGTAGGAACATTAAACTTCATGTAGTATTGCTGAATTAAATCCCTTGGTGCTGCCGAGGCAAGACGTGGATCTACCTCGCCCAGGCGAAGCAAAGACAATGAATTGGCGTCAAATCCGGCCTGCGTGAGCACTGATTCCAGCTTGAGCATTTCCCAATAATTAACTCCGAGATGGAGTGCGGCCGCTCCGAGTCCGGTAAGCAAGTAGTAAATCAGAAATCGCCTGCCACCCCAAAAGTTTTCGAGGCTCGTACCAAACATCCATAGCGCGAACATATTGAAAAAAATATGACCAAAATTGCCATGCATAAACATATGTGTGACCAACTGGTAGGGCCTGAATTCCGGAGAGCCCGGCATATACAGTCCGAGAACCTGATTGAGATCCAATAAGAAAGTATTGCGAAACGCAAAGGTGGCAAAAAAGAATAAACCATTGATAATCAATAGATTTTTTATAACTTCGGGCAGAAGATTGAATCTTACGGGCTGATAATACATTTTTGGACAATTGGATTTTGAAATTAATTAAACCAGTGGTCGATTTCCGAAGGTTGAATTTGGACAAATGTTTTTTTCCTTCGGATGCCTGCTGCAGGATTCTCTAATCTAAACAACTCACTCACCAGTCTGGCCATAGCCTCCTGGTTGAGTGATTGCCCGACTTTATATGACGAAGATCCAGCGATTTTTCGGCAAAGATTATCCTGTACGACTTCTTCGGGCCCTGTTAGGTCGGATAGCTCGTCACACAGATTTCGTAATATTTCTTCAGCATGACTAGCATCTGCATAGATAGGCATTCCATAAAGGGCAATTTCTTTGGTCCCAATCCACTCGTAGTCGAATCCAAATTCACTGAGAAGGCTTCTGCAGTTTTGAAGGAATTCCACTTCGTGAGCCTTAAATTCGAGTCTCAGGGGAATGAGCATCTGCTGAGAGAGAATGGTCTTATTTCGTATAGATTTTAACATATTTTCATACAAAACCCGTTCGTGGGCGTATTGTTGATGAATAATAAATACTTGATTTTCTTTTTTATACAAAATAAATTTTTGAAAAAGCTGAAAAATTTCAACTGTGTCTGCAAACGGGGAATTTTTTACCTGGAGGTCAGGTAAGGTGGGCATTTCTACTTGACGATGATTTTCAGGATGGGTCATGGCCGCAATTTGATACAGTTCTTCCCAATTTTTTGGGATATTTACCGCAGGCACCTGAATGGTGGTATTTTTTGGGAAGTGTGTGGAGTGGCTTTTGAATGGATTGTACTCCGGGTCTACTTCAATGGTCGGAATTTTTGGTGTCCCATTAAAATCGGATGGGAGCTGAAACGAATTTTCTTGTTCGAAATCAATGGGATGGGCTACTGCATTGATCCCCAAGGTTTTTCTTGCAGCAGATTTTAGAAGTTGGTAAATGACCCGATCATCCTTAAACTTTACTTCAGTCTTTGTGGGATGAATGTTCACATCGATTTCGGAGGGATCTATTTCGAGGTTGATAAAAAAAGCGGGAAAACTGTCCGACGGCAATAGACCTTCGTAAGCTGCCATTATGGCATGCTGAAGATATCGATTTTTTACGAAGCGATTGTTGATAAAGAAATATTGATCTCCTTTTATTTTTTTTGATATTTCGGGCCTGGTCAGATACCCATTGATTCGTATGATGGACGTGTGTTCCTGGATGAGCAGTAAATTTTCACCTACCTTATTTCCAAATATAGAAAGGATCCGCTGCTTCAGATTTCCGGGCAATAGGTTGTATATTTCATGACCGTTGTTTAGCAGCCTTAGGCGCTTGCCGGGATGGGAAAGTGCTATCTTTAGAAATTCCTCATAGATATGACGGAGTTCGACAGTATCGGATTTCAGAAAACTTCGCCGGGCGGGAATGTTAAAAAATAAATTCTTCACCGATATGATTGTTCCGGTAGTACAGGCTTCTGGAGTCTGACTCTTCACTTTACCACCTTCAAGCACAATTTTGCTCCCAATGGCATCGTCGGAGGTTTTAGAAATGCATTCGATCTGACTTACGGCAGCAATAGATGCCAATGCTTCACCTCTGAAGCCCATAGTTCGGATACGAAAGAGGTCCTCTGCATTGATGATTTTTGATGTTGCGTGACGCTCAAATGCCAGTCTGAGGTCTATCTCACTGATTCCATAGCCATTATCAATGACTTTGATCAGACTTTTGCCGGCGTCTTCTATTAGAAGAGTGATCTGATCAGCTTGCGCATCTACCGAATTTTCAAGCAATTCCTTTACCACTGAGGCTGGCCGCTGAACCACTTCCCCAGCCGCAATCTGGTTGGCAATATGATCCGGTAAAAGTCTGATTATGCCACGGTTCATCTTAAAGGTAATATCATCCGGGATTAATGATTATTCGTAAGAAAGTAGGGGTTTCAAAAGGTGCCAAAAAATAGCAAATAAAGCGAAGAGTATGACCAGTAGTCTGATGTTTTGGCCCGAGGTGGGGGATGATCGGGTATTTCTTAGCCTCTTGATGTTGGAGTTCAGTCGGATTCTAAATTCTTCTCTTTCTGAACCCTCCCGGTTACTTTTGTCATTTTCAAGCTCTTTTTTCAATTGCTCGATTCTCTCTTTTCTTTCGTTGTAATAAAGAGGTTTGTAATGAAATCCTTTCGGCTTGGGAGTTCGAAAAAAAATAAATTTACTCATGCATCGTTCAGAAAAGTGACATTGCCCAAAGATACACTTTGGGCACGAAAATAAAGAGACCAGCCAGTGCGGCTGCAGATGCAGCAATCAAAACAGCGCCTGCAGATATATCCTTTATCCGCTTTACCAAAGGATGACGGGAGGGCATTACCAGATCACAAATGGTTTCAATCGCCGAATTCATTGCCTCCGCCGTGAGCACTCCTCCAATGCAAATGCTTACGACAGCCCATTCCGTTACATTGAGTCTGAACACAGCTCCAAAAATGATTACAATACAAGTAACAATCATATGAATTTTGAAATGAGACTCCCGTTGCAATTCCTTAATGCCGTAGAATGCAAATTGAAAGGCGTGCTTTCTCCTTACGATGTATCTCTTTGTTTTGAACTTCATAGGATTGTTTTCAAAGACATCAATGAGGCTACAAATTCATTGTTTTTTAGATTATTTAAATTATATGCCAACTCCTGACCGGTTTCAAGGTCGAGTATGGTACCCCCAAATTCTAAGAGCATGGCATGACCTGCTGCCGTATCCCATGCCATGGTGGGGCCCATGCGATGGTATACGTGACCCTGACCTTCGATGATTTCTGTGAATTTAATTGCTGAGCCTATTTGCCTGTATTTCAGAGAATACTTTCTGTTCAGATGATCTTGAATAAAATGGTGATCACTGCTGGAGCTGTGACTTTTGCTTTTTAGAAATACAAGCTGCTCGTGTTCACCTGGAAGTGTTGGCTTGGTCAATGGTTCAAATTTAAAATTTTCATTTAAACCCCATCGGTTTACCTGCGATTTTGAAACACCTGCACCTTTTGCAGTACAGTATATTTTGTGGGTTACCGGTATGGCTATGATGCCAAGTGCAGGCCTGTGCTCTTTGATCAAGGCTATATTGATGCAAAATTCACCATTTTGTTTTATAAATTCTTTGGTGCCATCCAGTGGATCGACAAGCCAGTATGTATCAAGATTTTTGTCAGTCAGATGACTGTAGGTTGATTCTTCGCTTACTACGGGGATACCCGTTGGCTTGAGGTGGCTGTGAATGATGCGGTCAGACTCGTAGTCGGCGAAGGTGACAGGAGTTTCATCTTCCTTGTTGAAAACTTCAAAATCAGACGATTCGTAAATGGTCAAGATGCGCAGAGCAGCTTCCGAAGCAGCTCTAATGGCTTTTTGCAAAAAAATATCAAGCTCTTTCATTCTACAATATATCCATAACCTTTCAGCTGTGAACTGATCCCCACACCTACCGGGCTACTGTCAAAATCATTTAAGACGATTGCAGCATTGCGAATTGAATTTTTCTGAATTTTACTTTCGAGGTTTCGAAGAAAACTTAATTGAGTAACGTTTTTACGTACTACAATGATATTCAGGTCGGAATAATTCATAATCTCACTTGCATCGTTTACTGCTAGTAGCGGTGGTGTATCAATGACGATATAGTCATACACATTCTTTGAATGTTCCATCAGCAATTCGAATTTTTTTGTAATAATCAATTCACTTGGATTGGGTGGGATAGGACCGGCACTGATCAGGTACAGATTTTCAACGGTTGTAATTTGAACTGATTCTTCCAAAGACGTGTGACCGGAAAGATACGTGCTGAGGCCAATTTCATTTTTGGCTTTGAGGTCTTCATACAGCTTGGGTTTTCTCATATCTGCACCGATAAGCAAGACTTTTTTACCGCTTAAAGCAAGGATTGTGGCAAGATTCAGAGAGCAAAAACTTTTTCCCTCCCCCGGCACAAAGCTGGTGATTAATGTAGTAATGCACTTCTCTTCAGGGTTTTTGTAAAATTTTAAATTTGATCTAATAATCCTGAATGATTCAGCAATTATTGATTGTGGTTGGGTAAACACAATGTTTTGTTCTGAATTGCGGTTATGAGGAATCAATGAGAGAATATTCAAATTGGTAAATATTTCAAAATTTGTTAGTTCGTCTATTGTGTTTTTTGAAATTGTAATAATTAAAACAATCAATACAATGAGCCCAAAAGAACCAAAGCCTCCTATCAGTAAATTGTAACTTAGAATAGGTGAAATTTTTATAGGATCTGTGTTTAGATAATCAATAAATAATATATTTGATTTTGTGAAATTCATACTGATTTCTATCTCTGACTTTTTATACAAAAAGAAAATATATATATTTTCTAGAATTTTATAATTTCTCTCAATTGATAAAAGATTTAATTCCAAACCAGGAATTTCTGAAAGCTCCGATTCAACCTCTCTTATTTTTTGTTTATTAACTTTAATCTCTTCACTATTTTTTTTTATCATATTCTTGCCATAATTTTGTATGAGATTTAATATTGACTTTAACTCATTATTTATTTGAATTATCAAAGGGTTTTCATCACTCAGATAGTAAAGTTTTTGTCTCTGAATTTTTAAAAGATTAAACTTGTTTACTAAAGAATTTAAAGATGGGTCATTAAAGCCATAAATCTGTGGTAATATTATGGTATTTAGATCTGAATTTTCAGAAGAATGTATCAGTGTATTTAATACTTGTTCCTTTAATTTTAGTTCAAAATCTTTTTTATCTAATTCAAATAATTTTTGAAGTAACGTTATGCCTTGACCTTTACTGTCTAACAACAAATTAGAAGACTTCATCAATTGAATTCTGGTTTCTAAATCTCGAAGCGAATCTTGTAATTGAGAAAGTTGAAAATTTATAAAATCCAGTGTTTTAATAAGATTTTCATTTTTAATCTCTCTTCCAAGTCTCTGGTACTCTTCTATATGTTTTCGGAGTAAGAATTCTGTTTTTTCCTTGGTGTTTGAATGAAAAAATATATCTACTCCTGAACTTTCTTTCGCTGTTGGAGAGAACTTTAAATTTCTCGATAATTCATTTGCCTCAATAAATGGATTATTTAATCTAAAAATTAACCTTTCTGGAGAAGAGTATTGGCCTCTTATATTAATTTTAAATTTGAATAAATCTGTCTCTATCCATTCACCAAAATGAAAATATTTTAATGATGAATTGTGAGAATCTATAATTTCATTTACCCTTGAAGTTCTAATAGTTTTTTTTGTTTTGTAATCAAAAATAATATCTTTTGGATTTGTAACCTTTAATCTAAATATATTTTTTGTAATATCTATGTCATGTAAAACAAATTCAGTGTAAATTAGCTGTGGTTTATTTTTATCTATTATTACTTCTATAGGACTATTTAAGGTAATTTCTTTATTTGTAAAAATACTAGGTTCAAAGTAGCTTACTTCATAATCAAACGATTCTATGGTTCTTAAACATAATTTGTTTGATTTTAATATAACAACTTCATTTTCATACATAAGTCTGGGATTGTAACTACTTACCAGTTCTTGCAAGCTTTTAAATGCACTGCTGCCATCGTCTTCCACATTTAGTAGCAGCATTGCACGGGATTCATATTTTGGTGTAGTTGTTAAGTAAATTATTATTGATATTACTATCCCAATAAATGTAAAACCAATAAACAGTCGCCAATATTTTTTTAAATTTTTTAGTACTTCTTTATATGAAACGGTTAATTTTTCATCAATATCGTCAATAAATATTAAGCTATTTTGATTTCTTGCAGGCATAAATGATTTTTGAGATTTTGTTGATGCAAATTAAAATGTTTTATTTTTCAATATGTTTTTCTTTGTTGAACAGTTTTATTTTATTATTTAAATAAATCTGTTTATATGTGAAATTCTATTTTTTGATACGCTTTTTCAAATACTCTGCAAGCACCTGATGGTAGCCGAGATTGATATCTGCCAAATGAATATCAATTCCGGCATTGGTGCAATATGTGTGTAATTCTTTTATCTTCTTTCTCATCATACCGGTATAAGTACTTTTAGCTTCTGCGGGAGATACCTTTATTTCCTTTCCTGTTTCAGCATCTATCAATAGTATGGGTGTTTGTAATTCAAAGTCAAAATCGATTTCTGTTTTTGTGTGTAAAGTGTGAAAAATAAGAAGCTGAACCTTGTTGAATTTCAGGTGATTGAATGCTTTGAACAGGTCACTTGCCGAATCTGCGTCGGGGAGTATCAAGTCGCTGAAGAGAATTAAAAGCGAGTTTTTGGGGCTTGTTTCGGAAAGCTGATGTAGTACTTCCGGTAATTTTGTTCCTCTTTGTTTTTTTGAAGATGGCTGTGTAAGGATATTTTTTAATTGTTCAAAACACATTCGTTGGTGTAGGGCACTTGTGCCTTCAATGGTATGTGAATGTGTATTTTCATCAAAAAAAGTTAACGCAAAACTATCCCTTTGAGATTTAAATAAATGTATTAAGGCTGCTGCTGCAAGGATTGAAAAATGGATCTTGGATGGATTGTCGGGCTCAATATATTCTGCAGCTACGGTGGGATAATACATCGATGAGCTTGTATCTATTAAAATCCTGCATCTCAGATTGGTCTCTTCTTCAAATTTTTTGATTAATAGTTTTTCAGAGCGGGCGTAGACCTTCCAGTCTATAAACCGGATGCTTTCACCGGGATTGTAGGGTCTGTGTTCGGCAAACTCTACTGAAAAGCCATGATAGGGACTTCTGTGAAATCCACTCATAAAGCCGTTTGCCAATTGTCTTGAAATCCATTCCAGGGATCCAAACTCGTATTGGCCGGGCAGTTCTACTTCACGTGTTTTCAATTTGTGAGGGTAAAGCCGGCTGTTTTCCGGCTTTGGGTTTGATTCAGAGTTGTTTGGATAACTTATCAGCCAAAATATTTTTTGAGGCGACTCCTACATGCTTATCAACAACTTCTCCTCCCTTGAAAATCAACAGAGTTGGGATGTTACGGATTCCGTACTTTGAAGCTATAGAGATGTTTTCGTCAACATTTAACTTTCCTACCACAGCTTTGCCTTCAAATTCTTTAGCGAGCTCTTCGACTGTGGGGCCGATAATCCGGCATGGACCGCACCATTCAGCCCAAAAGTCTACGAGTACGGGTTTATCGGATTTCACCACAATTTCTTCAAAATTTTTTTCTGTTAGTTCTACTGCCATTTTTATGAAATTTAATTGAATCACAAAAGTAGGAAGGGATCAGATATATGATCTTATTGTTTTCTATGGCATAGATTTTCCTTATTGGCGTGTACATAATGCATCTATTGGACTGTGAAGTTCTGGCTCACTTGCTGATGATCAATGGTTTTTGAATTTTCAGCCCCTTATTGTTAGTTGCGATAAGGATATATGTCCCGTTTGGCAGTTCACTCAGATTCAAGAGGATCTTCTTCTGGTTATCCGTAGGAGTTGAATACACAACTCGTCCGGTGATATCGACTATTTGAAGCCGTTCTGAGGCAAAATACGGATGCAATATGAGTGTAAATTCTCCTTGGTTGGGATTTGGAAAAATTTTGAACATGTGTTCATTCCATTCTTCTGTACCAATGCCGGATATGGTTATCTGGCTGTTAAATACGCTATTTCCACAACTGTGATACAAGGTCAGGGATACGGTGAAAATACCATTGGTTTTGTATTGGTGGAAGCCCGAGAGATTTGTTGAGTTATTGCCATCTCCAAAGTCCCAAAGAAGAGAATCGTAGCTGCCACTGATATTGGCTGTGTAAAACAGGGTGTCTGCATTGACAGTCAAATTTTGAAATGCGCCTGGATTTAAAAACACATTTATAGACTGTGAACTGGAGGAGGATCCACTTTGATTGAGTACGTTGAGGGTAATGGTCTTTTGACCACCGTTAACATATATAACTTTATGAGGTCCAGGAGTATTTGCGAAAGCCGGGCTGGCACCATTTCCAAAATTCCAGGAGTAATTGGTAGGGTTGTTTTGGCTGTTGTCCGCAAATGTTACTGTGTCTCCTATACAAATGGTGCTTCCCGAGGCTGGAGTTTGTATTGTAAATCCTGCCACCGGTGGCTGAATTGCCAGATCTACTAATCTCACATTTGTGATATACAAATTGTTGCCGTAGCCATTGATGGATTTAAAACGAAGTCGTATAGGGTTATTTGCATAGGGAGTCAACAGTACGGTATCTGTGCGCCACTGAGAAGGGGTAGGTGTAAATGGTGCGACAGTAGCGCTCGCCGTAGCCAATTGACTGCCGCCCTTTTGATAAAGAGTTACATAATTCTGTGAAACACATCCAACGGCTGCTTCCACGGCCAGGCTATCCGAAAATGAGGGGTATTGGGCATATGCAACATCAAAAAGTAATGCCGGCTGAGTAAGGTTGAATAGTGATAAAAGCGGGAGATTTAAAAAATCTTTTTCACCTGTAAGTGGGTAATTGAAAAAGTACATACTTGCCGAGGCATTCCCTGTGTTGTGCGGTGTAGGGGATTGCCGCTCCCAGGTGATGCCATTATCGGGATTATCTACTGTCCAGCCGGCAGGGGGAAAGATCAGGGGTTGAAAATTTTGTGAAAATGGGGGTGCCTGACCTGCAGTAACGTTGACGATATTTTGCTTGGTAATGCTGTCACTTCCATTTGGATTTGAAACCACAAGTGAGATGGTGTAACTTCCTGTTTGCGTGAAAGCCACAACGGGATTCTGATCGGTAAGTGTGGAGTTTCCAACCATTGTAAAGGTGGCGGGAGATATACTCCACTGCCATTGGGTTGGGGTGCCTGTAGTGTTGTCGTTAAGCACTACTGGTGTTGAAGGACACGTGGTGGTTGCAGAGGGCGTAAAATCAGGAATCGGAGGTTGAGTATTTTGGCGGACTTCGATCATATCGAGCGCGATATCTGAGGTATTACCTCCGGTAGTACCTACGAAGCGCACTGCTATTGTCTTGCCCAGGTAAGGAACAAGACTGATTCGAGCATTTTGCCATGAATTACCCTGATTACCACTTCTCTGCCATACGGTTGTCCAGCGATTACTGTCTAAAATATCCACCTGTAAGCTCCCCATTGCTGCACCCCACATGTGGTACCAAAACGAAAGTTCGGGCAATGTAAGTCCTGTAACAGGGAAGCATTGAGATGAAAGAATTGCAGTTCTATCTGCGCAGCCAGTAGCTTCCAAATAAATGTAACGGCCGTTTCCGTTGAGATTGTAATCCCCCGGAGGACCTGTATTGGTGGTGGGTGTATTGCCTGTGTGTACCCTCCAGTCGATAAAATCCTGAGTGCCGTTATCTAGATTTACCCACGACGGTATTGGACATACTGTTTGTTCACAGTCGGCATTGATATTACAAAGCGAAATAGTGTCAAAATCTGTGGTAAAGGATATTGGGGTAGTAGTAGCTGTGTAGACACCGGAGATAAAAAGAAGGGTATCATTTAATGAGTTCTGATCATTTGCAGCTTTGACTTCTGCTCTCAGAAGTACTGAGGGTTGATTTGGAAGAAGAATTTTCTTGCTAAATGTGTAATCAACTGTGCTTCCTGGCAGTGGGAGCCCGGTAGTGAGCGTATCTGACACTAAAAGCTGACTATCAGCCCAAACAGACACTACTGCACTTGTAATCGCATCCGTAGCTGCGTTGTGGATTCGCATGACCGGTTGAATGCTGTCCGTTGCACTGCATGAAGGGATGTGGCCATTTGGTAGGTTAAATACGTCCTGGAGTGCCAAATCCTTTTGAACAACACAATTAAAAAGTCCGGGAGCTTTCATAGCTGCTACTCCTCTGTTTCCAATGACTCCGTTTGCTCCGTAGGCCATTACACTCAGCCATTCTTCGCCGTTGAAATCCAGCCCCGTCAGATGTGCGATTGTGGTATTTTGCCCGAAAACGGTGTCATAGATTTCCATGTACTTCTGTCCAAGCCTTGTGATATAGTATCCTGAAGCATTGGGTACGGCATTCCATGTCAGCGTGACTGTATCGGGACATGCGCGATTGATGGTAATGTTTTGAGGTGTGCCGATGATATGAACCGGATATAGACTCACTACCTGCTGACTTCCTCGGGTCAGTCGGATCCAATATCGTCCGAAGAAATTGGAGGGAACATTCCATTGAATTCTACGCACGTTGGCTCCTATATTGGTGTTAATCGGTATCCATGTAGTGCCAGAGTCGGGTGAGATATGCAGTTGAAAGGTCTGTGCACCAGCTGGAGCTTCCCAACGTATGGTTTGAAGGCTTGCAGGCTCCCAGCTGATTTCAGCTCCGTTAGGATATGCCAGGATTGGGGTATTGGTGATAAAATCGTACACCACAAAGAATTCCTGAGCTGGAAAGGGCACATTTTTTCCATAGATGGTAATGGTATAAAGCCCCTGTGTTGGGGTATCGATAATGATCTGTTCGACGTTGTTGACACTGTCAATCCCGGGTACAGCAGCACTGGTAAGTGCCACGACATTTGGAGCAGGATTTAATACCAATGGTAAAAAGGTGGACGATCCGAAAGAGACAGACATATCGAGGTCATTGACCAATGCGCTTTGTGCATTTGCAAGCGCTTCACGATCGTGATAGTACAGCATTATTTTGAGCTGAGCCACATTAGATGGCACTTCCAAAGTGAAGGTTTTGGATTGATTTTGAGAGATGGTATCAGAATAATGGTAGTTGTTTTCGATGGCCTGAATCGCCCTTCTCGCATTGATGCGGCCGAATCCATATCGAAAGTCAGGCCCCCGATTGCCAAGGTCATCGGCTGTATTCAATAAGTGGGCTTTAATAAGTGCACTTTTCGGGTCCTGATTGTGCAGACTTCGATAAGCGTGATAGATGGTAGCCAAGGTACCGGCTGTACCCGGAGATGCCATTGAAGTACCTGTAAAAGTAGCATACGTATGAGGGTCAACGGTCGAAAACACACTGGTACCATTGGCCACTACTTCAGGTTTTACCCTCCCGTCTCGTGCCGGGCCTCGGCTGCTGCTGCTGTTGATCGAGTCCAAAGCACTTATATTTCCTACGGCAATGACATTTTTTGCTTGCTTATGTCCACCGGTGATATTACCCCATCCAGATATAAAGTTGCAGTTTTGCGTACCCGAATTACCAGCCGAAAACACATGCAAGAGGGATGACAGCTGACGGGTCTGTATGTCCATGTTTCGGGCATTGTTTGTATACCCCGAATTGCAGCCATCGCTGTAAGAAGAGTTGGTGATGCGGACATTATACTGAGAGTAGTCGCTTAGAATGTTCTGAAGATTTTCGGGATATGTCCGGTAAAATACCTCTGCTCCCGGTGCCATGCCCATTCCCGAGGGATTTACATTTCCAGCTCCGAAGACTGTACCTGCCACGTGATCTCCGTGGTTACCTGTGCTCGATGTAGCAAATGGCTGCTGAAGTCTTCCCTTGTAGTCGGCATGGGGACCTATGGCGCCATCATCACCAATGCCTACCACTACCCCTTCGCCAGTGAAGCCGGAGGGTGTCAGCCGTCCGTAATTGATGTTTTGTACTCTGTGATTTTCGCGTGCCCGATTGTTTTCCGGTTCGCCCGGGGGCTCTGCCTGCTGCACGTACATCACTCCTGGCAGCGAGGCAAGTGATTGAATATTTGATTTGTGAGTTACAACTTCTGCCAGATTGTTCAGGTCATCGACGTTGAGGTTTCTTTGGATGTATCGGTCTGCTTCTCTGAGCAACCGTGAAATACTAAGATTCCGAAACGGCACAATAATGACTCTTAAAAGTTCTTCGTTTAAAAAGGTGTATTCCGGCAATTCATTTAAATAGATTTCTCTGCTGACCTTCAGTTCATATGGGATCGGCAAAACGCACACAGCCCCGTATTCAAATAATCGCTCAATCCGGCTTTTCGTCTCAATCGATACAATATATCCGTTGCGAGGAACATATTCGAGCATTTCGATGCCGTTTGCCTTTAAAATTTCCAGTACCGGGCGCTCAGGCACGCTTTCAAACAGCACAAGGCGATAGATTTTGCCATCAACGGCTTCGCTTTTTTTCTCTTTCCATATGGATGGCTCATGGGCATTGGACTTAAAAGTAAATTCGCCGTGAGTAAGACGTACAATTCCTTTTTTTTGAGAAAGGGCACACAATGTCATTGCCACCATTGAGAAAGACAATAAAACTTTTTTCATATTTGGCCGTTCGGAGTTTTCGATTGATAAACATTTATACAAACATATAGTTAAAACAACATGTATATACATAGGTTTCTGCTAATTTCATTTTTTATAACTTTAAGTGGACGCGCTCAATATTTTACTAATAAATATTCATCTGAAATTCTTCATGAGATTGAGAAATTACAAAATACAACCCGGGTACTTTATGTCGCTGCACATCCTGATGACGAAAACACACGGCTCATCACTTGGTTAGCTAATTCCCGGAAAGCCACAGTGGCCTATTTGTCGCTGACTCGTGGCGAAGGTGGCCAGAATCTAATCGGACCAGAGCTGGGTGACGCTCTGGGAATCATACGAACGAATGAACTGGTCAAAGCCAGAGAAATCGACGGGGGAATCCAGTTTTTTACGCGAGCACGCGACTTCGGATACTCCAAAAGCATGGAAGAGTCGCTTGAGCTATGGAATGAAGATTCAATTCTCAAAGATGTTGTGACCATAATCCGCCGATTTAAGCCGGATGTAATCATCAACCGATTTCCCCCGGACAAAAGAGCCGGACATGGACACCACGCTGCATCGGCTCATCTCGCCCTTCGTGCCTTTGACCTTGCTGCAGATCCTGAGTATGCCCCTGAAAGTGCCGTTTTATTTGGAGTGTGGCAGCCCTTAAGGCTATTTTGGAACACCTCAGTCTGGTGGATTAAAGATTTGGATACCAATCAGATAGGCATCGGAAAATTGCTGAAAGTCACAACCGGAGACTATTATCCATACCTCGGAAGTGAAACCGGAGAGCTTGCCGCATATTCAAGAAGCCAGCACAAAAGCCAAGGGTTTGGAATACCTGCCACAAGAGGTCCGATAACCGAATATCTTCAACTTGAAAAAGGAAAACCCGCTTTTAAAGACATTTTTGATGATATCGAAACTGGATATGCCCGTTGGAGGTGTCCTGAGCTCGACAGACAGGCACGTGCCATTGCATTGACTTTCAATCATGATAAACCCAATGCATCTATATTTAAGCTCAACGAATTTAAAAAGGCCATCAACAGCTGCGTTCCGGAGCCGTTTCGAACAGATATCCAAAAAAAAATCGATGAACTCATCTGGCAATGCAGCGGAATCTATGCAGAAATTACGGCTGAAAAAGTAAAATTCGTTGCCGATGAATACACCATTCTAAAAGTACATGTGCTTAACCGCATCGGAGAGATGGTCTTTGTCCGCCAGGTATCTACGCCTGACACTACACTGACGGTCAACAGACTCATTCAGCCACGAACCTCTCTATCCCTCTCAGTCGGTTACACAATGAAAAATGGCCTGTCGCAGCCCTTTTGGCTTCGAAATGTTCTTCCCTATTTATATGATTCTCCACCGGAGCAGATTGGACTGACTGCAGATGAACCTATTTCAATAGAAATAGTCTTCGATGTCGAGGGTGCTGAAATCAAGCGTAAAATCCCTGTGACCTTTCGTTATAACGATCGTGTAAAAGGTGAAATTGTCGAACATGTACGGGAAGTTCCGCATCTTACTGCAGTTGCAGACGCACCCGTGCTGTACAGGATATTTGAAGATACTTTTTCAATACGCGTCACATTACATTCTCATGCCGTATCAGATACTTTGAACGTTTGGGTAGATGCCCCTGAAAATATACAAATACCTAAAAATAAATTCACATTTAATCATCTGAAAGCAGATCAACAAATTAATGTGCAGCTGAGAGGATCCCTGAGCGAAAATGGCGAAGGAGAAATTAAATTCTATCAAGTGACCGAAAAGGATAGTTTAAACCTCCTCTCTCATCAATACATAGAATATGAACACATCGGGAAGCACCTCTTTTTTAAGCCGCTTGCCATCCGGATTGTGCGTGTTAAAAACAATAGAGTAAAACCCCTCAAAATAGGCTATATACCTGGCACTGGTGATGGCTTGGATGAGCTGTTGAGAAATACAGGATTTGCTGTCTCGGCAATCGACCCCGAACGTTTACACACGGTTCTTTTAAAAGACTATGACGTAATCATCTGCGGGATACGAGCATACAATACATCAGATGCCTTGGCAAACATGCATCACCGACTTTTGGAATATGTGGAAGAAGGCGGAACCTACATCATCCTTTACCAAACCAGTGGTAGTGATCTGAAAGTGCGCAACCTCGGACCCTATCCGTTTAGCATAGGTAGGGGCCGAATCGCTGATGAATCCGCTGATCCGATAGTACAGCAGCCGGCTCACAAGGTATTAAATCATCCGTTTCGTATTCACAAGGGAGATCTCACCGGCTGGAATCAGGAAATTGGACTCTATTTCGCCGAGGATGTCGATACTCGCTACGAAATGCCGTTGGCCTGGGCTGACCCCGGCGAACAGCCTCAGTCAGGAGGGCTTCTTATTGCTAATTATGGAAAAGGAACGTTTATCTATACCGGTTTAAGTTTTTTTCGACAACTACCAGCCGGTCATTCAGGAGCTTTCAAATTGTTTATCAATTTGCTGCATACCAATCAATAAGTTTTGTTGACCAAATCCGCCTGGATTGAATAGAGATAGCAGTCACGAGACTTTCGTGTTGTATTCCAAATAAAAAATTTCACAATGTCTCCATCCAATTCACCTGTAAAGAAATCATGGTACCCTTTTTTTAAAATGGTATCAAGAGACACAGACATAAATTGTATGATAGAATCATTGCGTACAAATGCCACACAAAAATCCAGGCCTTCCAACACATGATTGGTATCAAAACTTCCAATTTGAATATGAAGGATATTAGGATCAAAATCCGGTTTTAATTTTAAAATTGATTCTTCAAAGAGTCCAATGTATTCATCATCTCCTATTAGGTGTTTTTGTTGAATTTCAAATAGTCTTTTCCTTGTTGAATATTTAGAGCAAGTTATGCTATCTAAAGTCTTATAATTATGATACGATCGTACTGAATTTTTTTCAAAAACATAGACTTTATATTCCGTATTATTGAGCGTGACATGTGGAACTATTGGCTCAAAGTAGTTTATTAATCTAAAATGTGTATTGTTTAATAAAATATCCTGGCTAATTCCGCCTTCATGAACTCCAAATCGGGTATCAAAAATTATCAATTCATCTTCGGTGATTTCTGATTCCGGATTACTTTTATTCCTTATTCCTTCGATGCATCTCTCTTTATCAAAAGGATCGAGTCGAAGATAGTACGGAACAAATACGTCAAAATATCGAATCCTGATAGGTTTTTCATTGTATTCTTTTATCCAATCCAATGCAGCCATCATCGTTTTTTCATGTTCGTCATATCGATATGGTATTGGAAGCTGAATCCACGGTTGCATCACTTGGAGTAGTGTTATGATAAGCAACAGTATTTTTTGTATGAAAAAACTCTTTCCCGAAGGAAAAATATTTAACAGAAAATTCAAGATGTTTTTGAGCCCTATAATTGACGTGATACTCATCAGGGGAATCACCGGCGCCAATACCCTGAGCAAGCCGAGAGAAGCTTTTCCACCGGTATAATACACATATGAATGAGCAGCTACAAGTACGATCCAAAGCACGCAAATAAGTACTGTAAGCAGAAGCGATGGACTCCTGAAAAGAGTTTTATTTTTTAATAAAAGAGCGGTAGATATCAATCCGGCAATAAGTGTAAATAGAAAAGGCCATCCTAATAAAATATGAAAGTGAAGTATATAGTGAAGTACAGAGCCCTTCCCGTATGAATCAGTCGGATGCAAATACGGCAAATGCGTGTATAACCAAAAAAAATCACCAAACCAAACACCTCCAATCACTGAATAAAGCAAGGGTATACCTGCAAGGTATGGGATGGCCTTTTTTTGTCTCTTTAGTACTAATAATAAAATCAAAAATGGAAAAATCACGATCATCTCTGATCTGATGAGAATTATTCCGGAAAAAAATACAGAACCAGTGCGATAATATTCTTTTTGATACAAATATGCTCCAATGATCAAAAAACACGACGCCAAAATCTCCGTCATAGACGACAACATTAAGACAAAATAAACTGGTGAAAAAAGCAAAAATAAAGGAGTCAATAATGCAGTCTTATCAACATATGAAGAGGCAATTTTATATGTATAAATAGCAGTAATTCCTCCCAGAAAACAATTCAAAAAAACAACCCCTCTGATTCCAAACTGTGCAAATAAGGAAGACAAAAGCGTAAACAGAGGTTTACCCCAATGGTCTAAAAGTAAATGAGGATATCGCCAGGAGTACTTCGAAATAAAATAGTGCGCATAGTTATCACTCCCTCCTTCAAACACGTTAAAAGTAAACGAATAAGCGAAAAAAGCGACACAGACAGATGTGGTACCAATAAATACAACAATAGATCTGAACCGTTCTGCTCCGAGATCCACCCATAGCATCCTGTGTTGACTTATTTTTTACGGATTAAAAGTAAATCAGATAAAGTTCATTTAGCAGAAATGCACTCGGCATCTGAAGCCCGAACACCTGCGGGCTGTTTGGTGGAAAGGGCTTGATTCAAATCTTCTAAAAGGTCCTCATGATGCTCTATCCCTACACTCAATCGAATCATGGAAGGAGTAATGTTATGGAGTTGTTTTTCGTTTTCGGGCACATCACTGTGCGTCATGCTATAAGGATGCTGTGCCAGTGATTCATTGGAGCCGAGGCTCACAGCCAGGTGGATAAGTTTCAATCGGTTAAGAAAGGCAAAGGCTTCCGGTTCACCTCCCTCTATATCAAACGAAATCATGGCGCCGGAACCGGTGCATTGTTGTTTAAAAATGTCCACTTGTCTCGTTCCCTGAGTATCAAGACCCGGATAGTAAACACGGGTTATTTTCGGATGATTTTGAAGCCACTGCACTATTTGGCGTGCGTTTTCCTGCTGGCGTTCCATCCTTATTTTTAACGTTTCAATCGATCGCATGAGCAGCCAGGCTGTGTTTGGACTGATCATATTCCCAAGAAAGGTTCGCAGGTGTTTGATGTGTTCGAGGTCACTGTGTCGGCCGAGCACCGCCCCCGCGATCAGATCACTATGACCTCCGAGGTATTTGGTAGCTGAGTATACAACTAGGTCAGCACCTTTAAAAAGTGGGTTCTGAAATACAGGTCCAAGATAGGTATTATCGACGACAACCTTGATTTGATGGCCACTTTGGGCGCTAAGGCGATTCGCAATCGAGCGGATCATGCTGATGTCAAAGAGATCATTGGTCGGATTGGCTGGGGTTTCTACATAAATCATTTTTACTTTCTCGGCAAGACCGGATTTTTCTACGCAAAGGAATATATCTTCTTCCTCCTGTTTTGGATGTATGTCAAGTACATGGATCCCTGTAGATACGAGATAATGATTTATGAAGTGATGTGTGCCTCCGTATACGGGATTTCCATATACGATGGCATCTCCAGGCCGCAGAAAGGTTAGCATCGTCGTGGCTATGGCGCTCATACCACTCTCGAAAGCTGCAGCCTCCTCCGCTCCATCCCACAGACACAACCGCTCCTCGAGAATCTGCATATTGGGATTGTTGAGCCGGCTGTAAATCAGGCCTGGAATCTCACCAGGGCGTGCATGCCGTTTGCCATACGCTACTTCAAAGAAGGCTTTGCCTTCTTCGGCTGATTTAAATACAAAAGTGGAAGTCTGAAATACAGGGCATTTGATGGCACCTTCGCTCCATTCCGGACGGTAGCCGTAGGTCATCATTAAGGATTCGGGGCGCATAAAAAAATACTTTTTACACAAAAATATCCCTTTATTATTAAAAATTTCAAAGTATTAATAGATAATTGAAAATAATATTTAAATAATAAAGTATTTTTGAAAATATTCATGGACAATGGAAAAATATACAGACAAATCCATAAAATTTAATGAAAGCGATATCCGATTGCTCCGGTATCTGCAAAAAAATGCCCGGGCAACATTGAAAGAACTGGCTTTGGAAACCGGATATCAAAGTCCATCAGGGGTGCTCGAGCGGCTCAAAAAACTTGAAGAGAGAAAACTCATTCTTGGATATGAAACCGTCATCAACAAAAGTGCACTCGGTTTTAAAGTCACGGCGTTAACTCATGTGAAAATTAAAGAACATTACGAGACAGTCATTCAGGAGTTTGAAGAAAATATCCGCCATCTTGAGGAGGTCAAATGGTTTTATCACGTCACCGGCGAATACGATTACATTCTGATGGTAACCTGCCATGATATCGAGTCCTATCATGCTTTCATCATCAGCAAACTTTCAAAAATTCCCAATATTATGACGGTACATTCTTCTTTTGTGTTAAAGGAAGTGGAATGCAATACGCTGCTGTAATTTCTTTTTTGCCAATGAAATGTGGATAGCTTTGAAATATACTTTAGAATCACCCTTTTTAATAAAGGATTGGTATTCAATTTTACTGAGTTTTATCTGTAGCGACCATCGGAGAGCTTTTACGATTCAAAACTTCTGTATACAGGCTGCTCAGAGTCAAGGAGGGTATCAATTACGGCATATAAATTAGATAAACAACACAAGGGATAGCCTCACTCTATAAACCCCTAAGGGCATTTCGCGTTTACATCATTGATTTTTAAGAAATAAATGGTTACAGTAGCCTGGAGGAAAGAATACATACAACCCTTGCCGGAGGGACACAGGTTTCCGATGCTCAAATACGAACTTATTCCCGAGCAGCTGCTCAGAGAGGGCATCATATCTGAAAGCAAAATATTTTATCCTGAACCGGTTGCATCAGAAGATATCTTGGCCGTACATGCCAGGGAGTATGTCGTCAAATTGGAAAAGCTTCTACTATCCAGGGCTGAAGAGCGCAGAATTGGATTTCCTCAAAACGAAAAACTGATTTTCCGCGAAAAGTGCATAGCCCGAGGAAGTATTCAAAATGCCCTGAATGCCTTGATCTACGGATGCAGTCTCAATGTAGCCGGTGGTACACACCATGCATATGCTGACAGAGGTGAAGGTTTTTGTTTGCTAAACGATATAGCCATTTCGGCTTCTTATTTATTGAGACACAACCTGGCTCAAAGAATTCTAATTGTCGATCTTGATGTTCATCAAGGGAATGGAACAGCCGCAATTTTTTACAATGATCCGTGTGTTTACACTTTTTCCATGCATGGAGCCAATAATTATCCACTTCACAAAGAAAAATCTTCCAGGGATATTCCCTTGCCAGACGGGATCACCGATAAGCCATATTTAAAATTGCTCGAGAGGAATCTTCATGAAATTGCAGATGTGTTTGAGCCGGATTTCATTTTCTTCCAAAGCGGTGTTGATGTTTTAAGCACTGATACGTTGGGGAGGCTTGGATTATCGCACCAGGGCTGCAGGCTGCGTGACCGACTGATCTTTGAATTTTGTAAAAGAAATAATATTCCTGTAGCGGTCAGCATGGGGGGTGGCTATTCACGGAGGTTAGCCGATATAGTGGACGCCCACATCAATACTTTCCGAGAAGCATGTGCCACTTTTGATTAATCAGGAAAGATGGAGTTTATCTTTTCGAATTTATTCACCGACGGTTTGGGTAAAGAATTTTTGTGCTTCAGTCTCTGACCTGAATTCTCGCGAGACTGAAAAAAAGGGTACCCCAAATATTTTCTTGTGAATGTTTACAATGTAAAGTTTGTCACTGACTTTTACAATTGTAATTTTTCTTTGTAATGAATTGTATTCTTTAATGAGAGGGAATGCAGACGGGTCAGTAGTTTTCATAAATAAAAAATCCGCTACAAAGTAGCGGATTTCTTATTAAATAAACGTGAAGTTTACATTCTTTTTTCTTTAATTCTCGCTGCTTTACCCATACGGCCCCGTTGGTAGAATATCCTGGCCCTGCGTACCTTACCATATTTATTTACTTCAATGGATGAAATAGACGGAGCATTCAACGGGAAAATTCTCTCTACACCGATTTCACCGCTCATTTTTCGGATGGTAAATGTTTCGGTGGCACCTGAGCCCCTGCGTTGAATTACCACACCTTTAAATGACTGAGGACGGGTTTTTTCGCCTTCCTTGATCATATAGGTGACCGTGATCGTATCTCCCGCCTTGAAGTCAGGCCACTTTTTTGATTCGATGTACTTTTCTTGTACGTACTTGATTAAGTCCATTTTTTTTTGATTTAATGTTTCCTGATATCAACATTCACAATTTTTGCCAGAGGTTGAATATCAGCGCGATAGTTTATTTTTCTGTGTTTTTACAAGCGGACGCAAATATAATTTTATTTTTACCCAAAAAGAATACTTAAAAACCTCTTTACCGTTGAATATTTCACTTGTTAGGCTAAATTTTTTTAAATAATAGATCCAAGAGGTAGTCTCTTGTCTCCTTGAATACTGAAAAATCGGAATGCAAGAGCAGCAATGTGTATCTGCAGAGATAGCATCATGGATTCTTTACTTTTAATTTTTTTGAAGTCTGTTGTCTCTAAACAGGATTTTGTCAAGTGTCACTAATATAATAAATCAAGTTTTGATTGCTTCTAATTGAATAATATAAAAGATTTGTACCTAAATTGACAGAGAACTTTTTGAGCTACATAATACACATCAAAAGCTCAAAAATTTCAGATGATAAACGCATAGTATCTCAATGAAGAACTAATGCATGTATTATTCACAACCACTACTTCTGATCCAAAACAGCTGCATTAGGAGTGCTTTATTGGCCTGTCCTTGTACATAGGCACGTCATTACATGCCGATGACCTTGTCAGAAGAGTTTTTTAATCAATAATTTCTGACATTTTTCACCTTTATACGCCATCTCCTTTTAATATCCGAAAAAGAGATAGAATTAAAATTTTTATATCCAAAGTCAGACTCCAGTTTTCAATATACCATACGTCGTTTTTCAATCGTTCGTGATAGTGCTTTTCGTTATTGATTTTTCCACGATATCCACGGATCTGCGCCAAACCTGTGATTCCGGGTTTTACCCAATGCCTAACCATAAATTTTTTGCTTTTTTTCTTGAATAAATCCACATCCGAAAGATGGTAAGGTCTGGGACCGATAAGTGACATATCTCCTTTGAGAATATTGATGATCTGAGGCCACTCATCGATGCTGAACTTTCTCAAAAATCTGCAGAAAAGAGGGCATTTTTCTCCATCGATTGTTCGAAATTTATACATGGTAAAAATTTTGCCAACCAGGCCATATCTTTTTTGGCAGAAAATAGGAGATTTTTTCCAATATAGATACAAGCTTAAAGAGAGCAGGATAGACGGAATAAATAGTATAGAAATCAAGACCAAAGAAACAATAATATCAAAGGATCGCTTTAATACCTTATTAAGCGGATTAGCCAATGGTTCATCGCGCATTTTTAGTAGTTGAATACCTGATTTTTGGAATACATCTGCCGAAAATGTCAAATCTGCAAATTCATAAAGTGCAATATAGTGAGGAATATATGATTTATCACACCAATTTTGTACATTTACAATAGCATCTGAATTTCTGTAAATGCTGATGACCATTGAAAAATCCTGCTCATGATATTGATCGAGAAAAGTTTCAGGAGAATCGGTGATGATTGGAATAATTTCTGATGATTTTTCACCTTCAGAAATCAATTTAATTTTTACACTAAATACATCTTTAGTGGCGCCTATAACAAGGATTTTCGGCAATTGATTGGGGGTGATATATCGGGTAGTGAACCATGCTGTAATTAAAATAAAAATATTGCCAATAAAAAGTAATACTGTAAAAAATATCAAGGCAAATATCCTTGAATAGTAATAACCTTTTAAACTGACAATCATGAGCAAATAGACGACTATAAGTAAGAGCCAGCGCTTGTTGAAGCTGTTTGAAATATCTGTAAAATTTGAATATAAACGTTGATTGTATGAGTGAAGATAAAACGCTATCCAGACCGCATGCAATAGTATGTAAAGCTGTACGTAATAATCGTAATATACAGATTCAAGGGGAGTGTTTTGGTCAAACCGATAAATTACCGCTGAAAAAAATGCAATATTTAGAGATATAAGGTCGCTGATTAAGAAAAAAGCCGGGGAGAGCGAACTGAGGCGATTGGTTTTCATTGGACTGCATAAAATAGAAACCAACCGTAAGGTTGGGGTCTTAAGGATTCTTCACAGAAGCGAATATGCTTATAAATGTTTAAATACAATGCATATTTCTCAATGTAGAGGTATATGTGCTTCCGGGGTGTTTCCGGTTCCTTGAGTGCCTGTCAGCTGCCGAACGGGAATAGCATAAAGGTCATCTACTCTTAGGTTTGAAATCAGGGTTTTGAGTTGATTGACAGGTTCCCTAAGCCAGAGCTCAGCGGAGTCCATATCGAGTATGGCTGGCATTCGTGCCTCTCCAGACTGACTTTTATTATGAATATCTTTCATAAATGTATTCGCGGGTCTTGTAACAATCGAGACAGTTATTGGAAATGGTATCGATTCCGGCGAATTTTCATAAATCCCGCAAAGGAGCATTGGTCTGTTGTCTTCATGGCGAATAAAGAAAGGTTGGGGTTTTCTGCCAATGTGTTTGTACTCAAAAAATCCGTCGATTAGAATAAGGCACTTATTTTGAATCGCATTTTTAAATGAGGGTTTATCGTCCAGCGTTTCGATACGTGCATTCAAGGTTTGGTTAATTATTTTTTTCTGTTGATCATGTGTTTTAGCCCATAAAGGTATCAAACCCCAGAAGCCGGCGGTGATTGTAGGTTTTGTGTTTAATTTAACTATGATTGGTAGTCCCGGATGTTCAAAGCCGCTTCTGAACCACGCAGTTCCGATATGATTTCGTATCTGGTCAAATTGATTGATCAATATATTCTTGTTATTCTCTGCAACACCTAATCTCCGGGTATATACCTCATTTTTGTGAGTTAAAAATGAAACTGAATAACACATATTTTAATTTAGCTTGACCAGTCGAAATGTCTTCTCCCGATTATCGAAGGATAATCTAAGCAGATAGGATGCTGCCGGGAGTTGGATTGTTCGAACCCATTCCGGTTGAGTAACATCCTTGAGATCAAGAATTTTTCGTCCGGTCAAGTCAAAAAGGGTCAGCGTAAAAGGATATGCGCCGGAAGGCAATCCATGTATGATCAATTGATCTCTATGAAAAAATGCTTTTAATTGATCCCGATCAAAATCATCTATACCGATACTAAAGCAACTGGTATCGCACAATTCGAAGCAAACTACAGGAAGAAGCGTGTCAGTAGCAGGAACTTTCAAAAAACGATTTCCAAACTGTGTGCAAGATCCGGAAATGATTTCCTGACCGGTGAAACTTGAGTTGATTGAGTATTTATAAAACACCTCAGCACCAGTGTCTAAAGGAATTGTGATTTGATAGATATTCGGTTGAACCTGATTCAATTTGTATTGTGCATAGTTCCATTGATTGAAAGTCCCAGCCAAGTGTACTCCCTCCGTAGAAACAATTTTTCCTTTTGTACTTACATTGAATGTCACAAAGGTAACCGGAGGTGGAGGAGCCGGACAGGGGCTGCAGCTGCCGAAGCACACTGCGGGGAGGATGGTGTCGGTTTGAGGCACGACCACAAGTCGGTTTGCCGGGGAGCCGAAGCCGCAGGCAGTGGGCACGGTTTCGTCCTGCCCCCATGCATTGCCGTTGATAAACTT
>JBKBNI010000009.1:0-91773 GCA_046295455.1 Thermaurantimonas sp.
GCCCACTATACTCGGTAAGGAAATCGACGTGTTTTTGGTTCGTCTGAAAAACCAACGGAAGCTGTTGTTACAGATTCCTTTTTCAGCCAAATTCGGTGGCGCTACCGGCAATATGAACGCCCACTATGTGGCCTTTCCTCATTTGGATTGGCACGCGTTTGCTGATCGATTTGTAAATGAGCATCTTAGCTTATCTCGTTCTTATCCAACCACTCAGATTGAGCATTATGATCACCTGGCAGCTTATTTCGATGCCTTAAAGCGAATTAATACAATCCTGGTCGACTTTAGCCGCGATGTCTGGCACTACATAAGCATGGAATATTTCAGCCAGAAAGTAATTGCCGGAGAAGTAGGCTCATCAGCCATGCCGCACAAAGTGAATCCAATAGATTTCGAAAATGCTGAAGGCAATCTTATGCTGGCTAATGCCCTGTTTGAATTTTTGAGTCAAAAACTTCCCGTATCCCGGCTTCAGCGGGATCTAAGCGATAGTACGGTACTGAGAAATATTGGAGTCCCCCTGGCACATACTGTAATCAGCATCAAATCCTTGCTGAAAGGACTTGACAAAATAACGGTCAACAAGCCGGCAATCGACCATGACCTTCAAAAAAACTGGGCTGTGGTCGCCGAAGCGATCCAGACGATCCTGCGTCGGGAAAATTATCCCAATCCATATGAAGCACTGAAGGCGTTAAGCCGTCGGGAATCTCCGCCGGGTCAGACCGAATTTATTGATTTCATCCATCAACTCGATGTCCGCGAAGAAGTGAAAAAGGAGCTATTATCGATTACTCCATATAATTACACTGGAAGATGGACGATATCCTGATCGATACACAGCCAGTCAGTGCCGGCACCCACAAGAGAATTGAAATTGAAGTTGCCCGCCTGCCATCGGGTACAATCATTCACATGCCGGTATTTGTGTACCGGAGCAAAAATCCGGGTCCGGTCGTGATGCTCTCCGGGGGCCTGCACGGCGACGAGATCAATGGTGTAGAGATCATCCGCCGGGTAGTAGCCGGGCGATGGATTCACCAGTTGCTCTCGGGCACGGTGATCGCACTGCCCATCATCAATGTGTACGGATTTATCCACTTTTCGAGAGATGTGCCGGACGGAAAAGATGTAAACCGCTCTTTTCCAGGCAATCCTGATGGTTCACTCGCCTCCATCGTGGCATCTATTATCAGCCGAAAAATTCTGCCTCTCATCGACTTTGGCATTGATTTTCACACGGGTGGCGCCAGCAGGACCAACTATCCTCAGATTCGCTTCGATAAGCGGGATCAAAAGGCTGCTGAGCTGGCCAAAGCCTTCAACGCGCCTTTTACACTGTATTCATCAGTCATAGACGGATCTCTGAGAGCTACCGCGGCCCAAATGGAGAAGACCATAGTGGTCTATGAGGGCGGTGAGTCTATGCGTTTCGATACTCTCGCCATTGAAGAAGGATTGAAAGGAATACGTCGGGTACTGCGACACTTTGGTATGGTAAAAGTAGGAGCTTCCTCTGCCCAGAAATCTATCATTTGTGCCAACTCTACCTGGGTCAGAGCAGAGGCTTCAGGTCTATTTACATTCTTAAAACAATCGGGACAGGAAGTGGCTGACGGGGAGATTATCGGTTATATTCACAATCCTTACAATTTGTACAACATTCCGGTAATTTCTACTGTATCCGGATACATCATTGGACATAATAACATACCACTTGTACACAAAGGTGATGCACTGTTTCACATTGGTTATACGTAACGAATTATTTTAGCATCACATTCTCTGTCCGGTATGAATGAAGACTATATACTCTATAAAAACGTAAAAATCACCTATTACACCTACGGAAACCCAAAAGGAAAAACCATCGTATGGCTGCACGGATTTTTGGAAAACAGCCAGATGTGGACATATCTCACAGACCATCTGCCGACTACTTTCAGACATATTTTTATTGACTTGCCCGGATTTGGCAAAAGCCAGTGCATTGCCTATGTACATACCATGGAAGAAATGGCAAAAGTCGTAAAGGCAGTGATGACCAAACTAAAAGTAAGAAAGGCTGCATTGATCGGACACTCTATGGGAGGATACGTCTCTCTGGCATTTGGGGAGCTGTATCCCGAATCTGTACGGGCTATTTGTTTGCTGCATTCCACAGCTTCTGCGGATAGTGAAGATAAAATCCAGAATCGAAACAGAGGCATCGAAATTGCGAAGAAAAATCCCCAGCTCTTTGCCAGAACCACCTTCCAGGGGTTGTTTGCCCAGTGGGCACACGAGTTGTATAAAACACAGATCGAAGAGCAGTCTGAGATTGCAGCAGAGACAGCCGTGCAGGGAATTGTAGCAGCATTGGAAGGCATGAAAATCAGGCCTGACCGCACTGTACTTCTGCACTTTGCACCGTTTCCGGTCTTCCATATTGTAGGGCTGGAGGATCCGGTATTTGTTGGTCAGTCCCTGGACGACCAATTGAAAGCTCCAAAGGTTAAAGCCCATATCCTGAAAGCAGGACACATGAGCCACATAGAAAATCGCGAAGAGCTAATCCCTGTGTTAAATGCCTTTTTTAAATCCCTTTAGTCCATAGCATGCTGAAAGAATGTATGCATCATGTAGAGACCAGAAGACGTCTGACCCTTGTCATAGATCATCATTCTCCGGATGAATTTTACCGCATGCTTGTTCGCTGGGGGTTCAATCAGCCGGAGTGTATGCTCTTTGACTCTTGTGGGCATACACAGGACAGATTCTATGAGTACGACTGGATATTCTTTGCCGGGGCAAAAAGGTATATGCCTTGGGAGGAGATACACCTGAGTCCACCGTCATTATGTGATGATTGGATGGGATTTTTACTGGCCTATAATTTTAAAAGTACCTTAGTCGGTCATATCAATCAGAAAAATTCGTTTTTCACCACTCCGGAGGCCATCTTTTTTACCCCGCGTTGGGTGTTTTAT
Organism: Thermaurantimonas sp.; assembly: GCA_046295455.1. Taxonomy (GTDB): domain Bacteria; phylum Bacteroidota; class Bacteroidia; order Flavobacteriales; family Schleiferiaceae; genus Thermaurantimonas. The sequence continues at coordinate 2,973 of JBKBNI010000009.1, forward strand.
TCAAAAGGTCAGACGGTTTTTGCCGAGTTTTTGCCAGAGGATACAGAATCCTTCAGGGAGGTGTTGAAGTGTATTCAAATCTGTGATATTAGGGAATCCTCCCCAAACAAAATTCCTGATTTCGCGCCGGTGACCACCCATGAGGCATATATATCCACATTTCATAAAATCCAGGAGCACCTTTATCGGGGCGATATTTATGAGATGAATTACTGTGTCTTTTATGTTTCGGATCAGCCGCTGAGTAATATCCCTGACACGTGGTTTCAAAGAGTACAACGGAGCAGGGCACCGATGAGCGGGTTGTTTAAATTTGGAAATATTACAACACTAAGCCATTCACCGGAGCGATTTTTTACGGTGAGAAATGGCACCCTGTACTCTCAACCCATCAAAGGCACAATCAGAAGGGGACTAGACGAAGAGGAAGACAAAAAGCTGAAACTTCAGCTTTTTGAAAGCAGGAAAGAACGCTCCGAAAATGTCATGATCGTGGACCTGGTCCGAAACGATATGTCACGCATCTGCGAAATCGGTTCTGTACATGTCGATGAACTGTTTGGGATACACACATTTGCCAGTGTTCATCAGATGATCAGCACCATCCGTGGCCAGCTCAGTCCAGGATCTACAATCGGGGACATATTCAGGTCACTTTTTCCGATGGGCAGCATGACTGGTGCCCCCAAGCTCAGCGCAATGAATATCATCGAGCGTGTGGAGTCTCACAACCGAGGAATCTATTCAGGAACGGCTGGATATGTAGCTCCAGGCGGAAATATGGATTGCAGCGTGATCATCCGGTCGGTAGTGGCCGACGTATCAAAAGGATATTCATACATTGGGGTAGGCTCAGCAGTGACGATTTATGCCAACGCCACAGACGAGTATGATGAATGTCTGCTTAAGTTGTCTTCCGTAATCAGCTAAATAATGGACAGTGAGGAGTTACATCCTGTAGAGAAGGTTTTTCTTAATGCTCTGAGTCAATTCAAAGTCGAACAGCAGCCCATCCTTGCAGGTGTCAGCGGGGGAGTGGATTCGATGACCATGCTGTATCTCTTTCGAAAGCATCAAAAAAATGTAATTGCCGTACACGTCAATTACCATTTAAGAGGGACTGATTCCGATGAAGATGAGCAGCTGGTGAGAGCATTCTGCAGATTCCATTCCATACCTGTCGAGGTATTTCACTTTGACAAGAGCATCCACAGCCGCAGAGGCCACAGCCTTCAAATGGCAGCCCGGGCATTCCGCTACGAAAAGTTTTTCGAAATGAAAGTGCGCTACAATGCCGATTATGTCGCACTTGGACATCATTGGGATGATTATATTGAGACATTTATACTCCATATGACCAGAGGAGCCGGTCTCCGGGGTCTTCTTCAGGTAGGCGATGAACTGTTTTTTTTAAGGCCTCTGGCCAATGCCACTAAAGAAGACATTGTGGACTATGCCTTGCGCAACTCCGTCGATTGGAGGGAGGACATATCAAATTTTTCGGAAGTCTATGAGCGAAACCGGATTCGAAACGAAATACTCCCGCTGCTCCACACGCTGCACCCAAGGGTTTCTGCAGGGTTGAAGCATACCCTGGAAAATCTTGGTAGTGCTTTCGCATTTATTCGATTCAAATCAAAAGAGTATATCCAGCTCAATAAAGAAGAGCTCCATGAAGGTTACAAGATCTCCCTGGCCCAATTATATCCCTGGAAGCCTGCATACAGAGCACTGCTTCAGGAGGTCCTAACGGAAAGTAACATTCCGGTATCCTCAGTGGATAATCTGATCCAGAGATTCCATCTTCCGGAATCAAAAATCTGGCACTCAGGATATCCGCTTGTATTCACCCGAAATGCAGAACTCTACGTTTATCCGCGCGAACATCGCTCGTCAAAGTTGTCAGTCACAAAAGAGTGGCTCGATATAAATCACCCATGCGAAATAAAGGGGTGGGGTACTGTCGAGCACGTGAGTGATAATGCCGACCTGTGGATTTCCCCCGTTGTGCAACTGTCCACATTGACATTTCGCCCATGGCTTCCGTCCGATTACATCTTTCTCAAAGACGGCGGCCGCAAGAAGGTAGGGGATGTTTTAAAAGATAAAAAACTTAACATTGTCCAGAGAAACAAAGTCCTGGTCATGACATCAGATTCAGAAGTTGTGTGGATCGTAAAGATTCAGGCAGATGCCCGATATGTGGCAGAGCAGGGCACAGGTATCGGGCTGAAGGCGAGGTGCTTTTGGTTATAAAAAAAAACCCGGCCGGATGGCCGGGCTGCAAGCTCGAGAGGATTATAATAAATTATTACTTGACAAAGATAATAAGTCCGGGAATAAGATCAGGTTCTTTCACGTTAGGGTTGAGTTGTTTTAGCTCTTTTACTGTCAATCCTGTTTTTTGAGCGATAGTCCTGAAATTATCCCCCTGTTCTACACGGTACCGTTTGCTGTCATACTCTGTATAATCCCCCCCTGGGGTGACTTTCAGTTCTAGGCCTTCAAAAACCCGTACCCCTCTCAGTCCTCCATTTAGCTCCCGCAGTTCTCGCAGAGTGATGTTGTATTGCTGGGCTATTTTACCAAAGTTGTCACGTGGTTCGCAGATGTGTATTTGTCCGATGGGCTTTTCGGTTGGGGCATCCGGTTTTGAATCAGTACTGGTAGCTGTTGCACCTTGCTGAGCATCAGGTTGATCAGTTTTAGCCTTAGGCACATAATTTTCAGAAATCACCCTGAAATCTGTACGGCGGTTGATTTGATTAGCAACTTCTTGAAGCTCAGGTGAGAGGGTTTTGATAAATTTTTCTGTAAGAACTGTGCCTGGTTTAAATTGTCCTTTGCCGTATCCTTCATAATTCTCAGGCACGACAAATGGTTCCCGCTCACCTTTACCTACTGCGGTTAGGCGTTCCGGGTCGATGCCTTTTTCGATCAGATAATCTACACAAGCTTGTGCTCTTCGTTGGGAGAGCAAATCATTATTAGCGTCAGAATCGCGATAATCGGTGTGTGACCGCAGTTCAATTGCAATGTTGGGGTTTTTGACCAGAATGTCATACACCACATCCAAGGCTTCTTTGGATTCAGGTCTTAAATCCCATTTTGCAAGATCAAAAAACACATTAGGCAGTACTATCGGCTCTTCGATAGGATCGAGCGATTTATTGATTTTGAATGAATACAAAAAGTAATTCTCTGCTGGTATGAATTCATATTGATCCATAGTTATGCCCATCGTGGTAAAATTGCTGGAACCACTGAGAAATTTTTTCTTCTCAAAATTTATTTGATAACTCACGTTCTCTTTGAGCGTACCCGGCTCTACAATGAGCACACCATTTTTATCCGTGTTTACCGTAATACTGGATCCATCGCTTCCATCAATACGGGCACTTACTTGCTGCAGAGGCTTTTTGTCCTTCGAATTGGTAACAAATACCTCCAGTCTATACTCCAAGGGTGCCAGATAAATGGCATACAAATCGTCGCCCCCGCGACCACCCTCTCTGTTAGACGAGATAAAACCTCGACGAGCGCCTCCATCCTCGAGCACGATGGCAAAATCATCAAAATTGGTATTGATTGGATATCCCATATTCTCCGGAGCTCCTGTGGGCATTCCTTCCTCATCGACCGGAACTCTGAATATATCCAAACCTCCCAGACCGGGATGGCTGGTGCTCGAAAAGTAGAGATATCCATCGTCGTGGGCAAACGGAAAAAGCTCGTCTCCGGGACCATTGACCAATGGACCGAGGTTTTTTGGTGTATCCCAGGAGCGGGATCTTCGGTTGTACGTTGTGATCCATATATCTTTTCCTCCCAGGCTACCTGGCATATCGCTGGCAAAGTAGAGAAATTTATCATCCGGCGAAAGGGCGGGATGACCCACACTGCTCACGGAGTCAGGTGCCAGAATCACAATTTCCGGTTCTTTCCAGTCCTGACCCAAACGCTCTGTCACATAGATTCCACAGCCCAGGTTTTGGCTTTTTTGCTTCAGACAGCGGGTGAAGTACATAGTCTTCCGTCTTTTATCCAATGTCAGGCCTCCCTCATGGAAGTTTGTGTTTATCATAGAGCTAACCGGAACGGGCTCCAGCCACTTGGTTTCTGCCATGAGCGATTTGTTTTCTCCTCTTTTTAGTCTTTGTTGTCTTTTATTGGTTTTCCTTTCGGCTCTGGCTATGAAAATATCCGTGAAGTTGCCGCCAAACCATCCCTCACGCTTTTTGCCGGTAGATCCCAGTCGGTCTGATGTAAACATAATTTCGTCGTATGTACCTGGTCTTCCCGAGTATACCACACCAAATTCATTTTCTTTGGTATTGAGATCTTTAACATTTTCGACCAGGTATCTTGTGCGATTTTTCTTTAAATCGGCTGCAAGCCGGCAACCCTTAATTCCATTTTTTGCCCTTTGGTCGTCCGGCTGCAGATTCAGATATGCTTCATATTCTTTTATCGCATCTTCCCATTCTCCGAGGTTGTGTAGTGATTGAGCTAGTAAAAGTCTTACTTCTGGATCCGAATACCCGGCATTTATAGCTCTTTGGAAATAATTAATCGCATTTTTAAAATTCAGCATTTTAAAATTGCACAATCCGAGATAAAAAGTGATTTCTGTCCGCTCGGATTTGTTTCGAGTTTTTGAAAATGCCTTTTTGAATTGTTCAGCAGCAAAATAGAATTCGTTGGATTTGAAGGCGTCCATTGCCTGTTTGAATTCTTTACTTTTTTTCTCCTCTTTAGGTGTAGTGGAGCTGGTGTTGGAGGTAGAGGCTAACTGTTGAGAAACTCCTGAAAATGAGAAGAATAATGTTAGAACGATTGTTGCTATTCGTAAGTGGCTCATTCGTGTTGAGTTGAAAACTGATTTAATTGCCAAAATAAAGATTAATTAATGAATTATCAAAATGCAGCATGATGAACAGAAAATTTGTATTCATTCCAAGGATGGCGCCAATAAAAGCACATAACCTGGAATATTGCTGTGTAATTGCTGCTAAATTTTGTTTTGGAAAGTTTAGAAGGTTATTTTCATGTGAGATAATTTTAGATGATACTTCTATAAAGACATTTTCTTTGTCAAATAGGCAGTGATAGAGGCTTGCAGGGATCAAATATTTGTTAATGTTTTGATAATAGAAATTAAATACTTTTGTCCAAATTTAGCACATGAAATTAATTAAAGTTGTATCAGTTTTTGCGTTATTAACATTGCTTTCTTGTTTAAAAGACAGAGTGTTACCTTCAGATCCAGGCAGTGATCCTACTCCTCCACCACTGGCAGACACCATCAAGGCACTTCAAATAAATACCTTGAGAATTAACGAGTTAGTGGCATCAGGAAGTAATTTACCAGACGAATTCGGACAAAGCAATGACTGGGTTGAAATCTTCAACCCATCATTTACCAGATGGGTCAAACTCACGGGCGGAAAAACATTTTTTAGCGATAATAAAGGAAATCCTACCAAATATACAGTCTCAAAAGACTGGTTTATACCACCAAGGGGATTCTTGATCGTGTTCTGCAACTCAAGAAATACAGAAGGACAATTCATAAATACCTCATTTGGTCTCTCTTCGTCGGGTGAAGATTTTCTCATTGCTTATCAGGATGAAGCCGGAGGAGCTTTAGTTCTAGTAGACGAAATGACTTTTTTGCCGTATGATTTTGCAAAGTCTATAGGATTGCGTCCGGATGGTATCGGCAATACGTATTTGGAAATGATTATGACACCCGGTGCTCCCAATCAATAATTACTAAAACACTTAATTAATCCCAATGATACAGCGAATAATTATCCTTCTGCTGGTGTATGTGCTGGCAGGCTGCATGGCTACTCGGCAAACACCAAAGCCAGAAACCATCAAGCCTTATATGTCTCACTATATAGATGTCCCCGAGCCAAGTGATTTGGTGTATTATGCGAAGTACAATTCCCTTTTTATTGTCAGTGATGACGGCGATCTCTATGAAACCACATTAGATGGTAAAATTATTCGCAAATCACCGATCGAAGGTGTTGATTTTGAAGCAATTACTATTGTTAATGACACACTTTATGTCGTTGAGGAGCGTCATCGCAATGTGCTTGTCATAGAACCAAAAGATCTGAAACTTATTAAAACCATTCAAATACCATATGCTGGGGGAAGAAATAAAAGTTTTGAATCGATCACATATATCCCTGAAAAGAAGAGTTTTTTACTTATCACAGAAAAGGACCCTGTCTACATTATGGAGTTTGACCGGAACTTTCGATCTATAAACATTATAAGATTCCAACATGCAAGAGATATTTCTTCGGCTACATATTATGATGGTCATTTGTATCTGTTAAGCGACGAAGACAGGACGATCTTTAAGCTATCAACTCTGGACTACTCCATATTAAGTGCTTGGAAAATTCCGGTCATCAATCCAGAGGGCATCCTGTTTATGCCCGACCGTACTCTTCGGATTATTAGTGACGACCGCGAAAAAATGTATTATTTCAAAAACCCCAATCCATGAAAAAATATTTACCACTTATCTCTTTGGTTATTTCTCTGAATGCAAAATCGATATATGCTCAGATTACTCTGACAAATGGGGATCACACCATAGAAATTAACGGTGCAATATCCACATATTACAACCATCGGTTCTTAAAAGAGGGAGAGTTAAACAAGCGTAAAAACCGATTTAATCTCCGGGATGCTCAGCTTCAAATAGAGGGTCGATACAAAAGAGACATAGAGTACGAACTGCAAGTGGACTTCTCAGATCTTGGACAAGCGGCCACCGGTTTAATTGACCCGGAAAACCCCGGAATTATGGATGCTTTTGTTCGCTACAAAGGGCTTAAGGTGGTAGACATAACATTCGGATACACGAAGTTGCCTTACTCACGATCATCATTAGTCCCGTTTATTTACACTCCATATTGGCAGCGGGCCGAAATAGTGCGGGGAGATATATTTTCTCGTCGCGATGTGGGTGTTTCTCTTGGTAAAACATTTTGGAGACAGCGCATTAATATCGTGGGCGGTGTATATACCGGACTAGGCGAATTAAGCCTGAGAGGCGACAACGATCCCTCCGGCAATCTTGAATATGTAGGCCGTGCTGAATTTGCATACCCTTCGCGCTTCAGATATAGAGATATTGATGATCGGATTACTCCCGTTCCTATGGTGGCTGTCGGGGTAAACGGGCGTTACACAGACAAAAGACAACCTGTGCCAAACAGAACTCTGCCGTCTGGAGCGGGCGGTGAATATGGAATTAAAGTGATCGATGGGATTAAGTATGTATATGGTTTTGACATGGCATTCCAATGGATGGGATTTTCTGCCCAGTATGAGTTCCACTTTTTTCGAGCTACACCAAGAGATTCCAATAACTTCATGCTCCTTGGTCTTCCCAAATGGCAGACAGGCGGTTTTTTTCAGGGAGGAGGACTATATGGCCAATTGAATTATTTCTCCAAACCGTTAAAATCTATTTTTTCGGTGAGATTTGAAGAGTTGATGCTCAATGATTTGATCCCCGGTAGGCTTTTGCGCTTTGGAGGAGCCTATGCATACCAGTTAAATAGTTGGAAATCAATGATTAAATTCCAATACTGGATCATTGATCAGGAAGACCCAATGGATGAGAAAAGCTGGAGATCTCAAATTAGAGTAGGTTGGCAGTATTTGTTCCAGTAGAAATTTCATCCTAATAATTTTGATATGCGATTTAATACTGCCAAAATCAATATACTTTTGCAGCCGTTTTTAGATTAGATGATTGAAATTCGATTTCCCGACGGTAAGACAAAAACATTTGAAAAAGGCATCACCGCCTTACAAGTTGCAGAAAGCATCAGTAATCAGTTGGCAAAAAATGTCCTTTCTGCTGAGTTAAATGGCAAGACGATAGAAGTGAATCAACCTTTACACGAAGGTGGAAGCCTTAAATTCTTCACCTGGGATTCAGTACAGGGAAAGGCCGCCTTTTGGCACTCGTCTGCTCACGTAATGGCTCAGGCAATTTTGGATTTTTACCCCAATGCAAAGTTGACCATTGGCCCTCCCATCGAAAACGGATTTTACTACGACATCGATTTTGGAGATGAGGTGTTTGGAGAGTCCGACTTTGAAAAAATTGAAAAACAAATGCTCAAAAGAGCTCAAGAGAAAGCTGAGTTTCGAATGCGGCATGTCACGAAGCGGGAAGCATTGGAATTTTATAAAGACAATCCCTATAAAACCGAACTTATTCAACAACTCGAAGAGGGAACCATCACCTTTTGCGATCATAGTACATTTACCGACTTGTGTCGCGGGGGACACATTCCAAACACCGGATTTATAAAAGCCGTAAAAATTCTAAACGCAGCCGGAGCATACTGGAGAGGCAACGAAAAAAATAAACAGCTCACCCGCGTGTACGGAATCTCCTTTCCAAAGCAATCGATGCTGGAGGAGTACCTCCAGATGCTGGAAGAAGCTAAAAAACGCGACCACAGAAAACTCGGTGCTGAATTAGAACTGTTTTCCTTCAGCCAACGCGTCGGAAAGGGTCTTCCCCTTTGGCTTCCAAAAGGAGCAGCTTTGAGGGAACGATTGGTAAAATTTCTTCAGGATGCCCAAAAAAAAGCCGGATATCAGCAAGTGATTACCCCTCATATAGGCCACAAGGACCTCTATGTATGCTCAGGACATTACGCCAAATACGGTAAAGACAGTTTCCAGCCCATCACCACACCTGAGGAAGGCGAAGAATTCCTCCTCAAACCAATGAACTGCCCTCACCACTGTGAAATCTACAAGGTTAAACCCCGCTCCTACAAAGAGCTGCCTCTGCGATTGGCTGAGTTTGGCACGGTGTATCGCTATGAGCAGAGCGGTGAATTGCACGGATTGACACGCGTGAGGGGATTTACGCAAGATGATGCCCATATATTCTGCACACCGGAACAGTTGAAAGAAGAGTTTAAAAAAGTCATTGACCTTGTGCTATACATTTTCAAAGCATTGGACTTCAGTGACTACAAGGCACAGATATCTCTCCGAGATCCTGAAAATCCGGACAAGTACATAGGTTCGGACAACAACTGGAAAAAGGCAGAGCAGGCAATCATAGAAGCAGCATCGGAGAAAGGTCTGCCTACAGTTGTAGCACATGGAGAGGCAGCATTCTACGGGCCTAAGCTCGATTTTATGGTAAAAGATGCACTTGGCCGTATGTGGCAGCTGGGTACCATTCAGGTAGATTACAACCTTCCTGAGCGGTTCGAGTTAGAATACAAAGGACCTGACAATCAAATGCATCGACCTGTGATGATACATCGCGCCCCATTTGGTTCTATGGAGAGATTTGTTGCTGTATTGCTCGAGCATTGCGCCGGAAACTTCCCGATCTGGCTTTCGCCTGAGCAAGTACGCGTTTTGCCGGTCAGCGAAAAATTTCAAGACTATGCACAGTCAGTAGCTGCTCAGTTGCAGAGTATGTATGACATCCGAGTTGGCTTAGACGACCGAAACGAAAAAGTAGGAAGAAAAATACGTGATGCCGAAATATCCAAAATACCGTACATGGCCATCGTTGGGGAGCGTGAGAAAGAACACAATATCCTCAACATTCGACGTCACGGTGGAGAGAATCTTGGCGAAATGAATTTGACTACCTTTGCCAAGCACATCACCAATGAAATAGCATCCTACTTACCAGAATTTAATACTAACTAAATCCAAATAATTCCGAATGTCGAAAGACAGTTTCAACTTTAAAATAAACGATCAAATCACCGAGCCCAAGTTGAGATTGGTAGGTGATAATATAGAACAAGGAATCTACAGCACGCACGAAGCGCTTCGTATTGCCGAAGAAATGGGTATGGACCTGGTGATGATCACTGAAAAAGCCAATCCACCGGTTTGTAAAATTATAGACTATAAAAAGTTTCTTTACGAGCAAAAGAAAAAACAAAAGGAAATTCAGGCCAATGCCTTAAAAATTGTTGTGAAGGAAATACGGTTTGGACCACAAACTGATGACCATGATTTCGAATTTAAAAAGAAGCATGCGCGCACATTTTTAGAGGAGGGCGCAAAAGTCAAAGCTTATGTTTTTTTTAAGGGAAGGTCTATTGTATATAAAGAGCAGGGAGAGATACTTTTGCTCCGCCTTGCACAAGAGCTTGAGGATGTAGGAAAAGTTGAATCTATGCCAAAACTGGAAGGCAAGAGAATGATAATGATTATTGCACCAAAAAAGAAAAAGTAAATCGTCGAATTCTATAAATTCTGTTGGACATGCCAAAGATGAAAACTAAATCAAGTGCGAAAAAGCGCTTTTCGATCACTGCTACAGGCAAGATCAAAAGAAAACAGTCAGGCAAACGCCACATTCTTACCAAAAAGGCAACTGACCGAAAGAGAGCACTTACAAAAGATGCACTTGTACATAAGTCTGACCTGCCAAATGTAAAACTGATGCTCTGCATCTGATGTATTAAAAATTAAGGTTTAAAAAACCCTGTGTCCGGCTCCTAAAGTACTTGAAAATCAAGTCGCCTATCACAAAATAACTCACAAAAAATGCCAAGATCAGTAAATCACGTAGCTTCAAGAGAAAGAAGAAAAAAAGTTCTCAAGATGGCTAAAGGCTACTATGGTCGCAGAAAAAATGTTTGGACCGTAGCTAAAAATGCTGTAGAAAAAGCACTAACCTATCAGTATCGCGATCGCAAAGCTAAAAAAAGAAATTTTCGTTCGCTGTGGATCATGCGTATCAATGCGGGTGCACGCTCGAACGGATTATCCTATTCACAGCTCATTAATAAGTTAAAAACAGCAAACATCGAACTCAACCGAAAAGTGCTTGCCGATCTGGCAATGAATCACCCAGAGGCGTTCAAAGCTGTTGTTGAAAAGGTAAAGTAAAAAAAAAATAAAATTCGGCGATAAAAAAACCAACCATTTTTGGTTGGTTTTTTTTGTTTAAAAAATTCCTTTTTTATACGCCATTTTTATGGCTTGCGCCTTATTGTTAACGTGTAGTTTTTTATAAATATTTGATATGTGCGTTCTAACTGTGTTTGGACTGATAAATAGCCTCTCAGATATCTGCTTATAATCCAATCCATTGATCAAATTACGCAAGATATCCAATTCCCTTTCGCTTAGTACCTCTTCTTTGGATTTGTTTATATCTACCTGTGCACGTGTGAGGAGTTGAAGCGTTTTTCGCGCTATTCGCGGACTCATGGGCACGACCCCAAATTCCATCACTTCCCTCACGTATTGCACAAGGCGCTCCGGTTTCTCTTCTTTGAGTAAATACCCTACAGCCCCAGATTTGATTGCCTCAAAAATGATGTCATCATCATCAAAGACAGTCAACATCAAAAATCGGATTGAAGGATACAACCCAGAGGCAACCGATACGGCTTCGATTCCATTCATTACCGGCATATCAATGTCCATAAACACTACATCCGGAAGGTTTTCCGATACCTTGCATTTATAAAGAAAATCCTGACCATCAGTAGCTGTAAAAAGAATTTGGAAGTCAGAGCTATGCCTGATTCGATCAATAAGGCTTTGAACATTGATACGCTTATCATCCACTATAGCTACTTTTATCATGTCTACTGTATTTAAATACATAAAGCTACAGGAAAATACATTCGGCTACATATACTGCAAATGTTGTAGATTTAATTTGATTTCGACGCAAGTGCCATTCATTTTTTCAGAGCGAATCTCTATCTGTGCATTGATTTCGTCTGCTCTCGCTTTTAAATTTTTAAGTCCGTAATGATCTAAAAATTCATTGTTAATATCAAACCCCACACCGTCATCCATGATTCGAATATGAAGTTTATCATCGGGATTTTCAAAATAAATCTTTATTCGGCTACATCTGCTGTGTCTATACGAATTGGTGATTGATTCTTGTACGATTCGAAGTAGATTAATAGCTGTAGATGGGGGAATAATGATCTGCGTATCCAGATTTTCATAATATTCTGTTTCAATATTTTCATTTAATTCGCGAATTTTGTATACGTATTGTTTAGTTTTATCAATAAATTGTTCAATAGTCAATTCTCTTTTATTTAATAGCCAAATAGTTTCTCTTATTGTTTGGATTGCCTCTTTCGAAACTAATTCCAATTTCATAAATTTTTTTGTATCTTCTTCATTGAATAAATTATTGTATTTAGAAGCAAATATTTGTATTTGAGATATTAAATACGACAAATGAGCTCCCACGTTATCATGCAGCTCCCTGGATATTCTCATTCTTTCTGATTCAAGATTCTTCTGGATTTCTACTTGGAGTAAAATTTTCTGCCTGTTTTTTTCATATAAATAAATAATAAAACCAGAGTTCATAATCACTGCAGACAGTATGACCAATGTATAAAACCACCAAGTCCTCCAAAAAGGCGGAAGAATTATAATGGATAAGCGTTTTACATCACTTTGATTACCATATTGATTCACTACATAATATTCCAATGTATATTTTCCTTCAGGTAAATTAGAATATCTTAAAAAATTATTATTTCCTGTGTTAATGAAATTTTTTTCCAAAGGGGTCAATCTGTGAAAATATTCAGATTTTTCTTTGTTCGTGAAGTTAATATGTCTGATAGACAATGATATCGTATTGTTTGAGTAATTCAAGACAATATTTTTTAAAGTATCGTCTATCTTTATTTCATCGTCAACTAAAAAGTTTGTATGATATACATTAGGTTTTTTAGAATTTCTATATGTGTAATTTTTTGGAATTACGTTTATACCATTTACACCTCCGAAATACAAAATACCATTATAATTATAAAATGCATTGGTGTTAAATTCATTGGATTGAAGACCGTCATTTATAGTATAGTTTATAACTTTTTTAGTGACTAAATTTATCAGGCTTAATCCCTTGTTGTTTGATATCCAAATATTTTTATTTGAATCCATAAGACAAGCATAAATAAAGTCGTCTGATATGCTGTGAGTTTTTTTAGTGATGGCATCTCTGATGTTTAAATTATTATCCAATATAAAAAGGCCATTATTGGAACATATATAAATTGAATTCTGTATTTTTGTAATTGATTGTGCTCGATCTTTCAGTATTCTTATTGCCGTAAGATTTTTTAAATTATAACACCACACTCCGTCAACCCTTCCGACTAGTAAATTTTCATGATCTTTTTGCAGTAATGAGGTGACGTATTTATCTGTAATAATACTTCTGATCGGTCTGAAATCTGCAGTTAATTCCTCTATTACTATCCTTGAATTTTCGACCATTCTATCTACAAAGCAAAGAAAATAGGAGTTGATTCCTCTATGCAAAATGCTGTATTCCTCTGTTGATGAGGATCGTATAATACTTCTTAATTTAGCTTTGTTAAATGCGTAAATTATGTTACTTGTTAACACATAATATTCGTCGTTAGATTTAAAAGATGATTCCATGTCCCACACAGGCTTCATATTCTTTGTAACAAAGGTTTGGAATTGACCATTTGGATGGTAGAAAATAATTCCTTTTGGATACACTCCGGCTACAATGGTGGAATCACTTAACACATGTATGGATTTTACCATATTAAAATTTGGATTTGGGTGCCTAATATGTGTAAATTTATTTATATCTTTTGAGAAAATATAAAATCCATTAATATTTGTAAGAATGTAAAGATTATTTTTATAATCAGTAAAAAAATCATAGATAAATTTTTGACTTAGTTCCGGAATTAAAGTCTTTTTATTTTGTTTTATGTATTTTCCCTTTTGAGATTGTATGATGTAAATTGAATCATATTGTGCAATCCAGAATTTATCTTCATGAAGGTAAAATGAAGAAATAGATTCCAGGTTGTCATATACGAAGAAGTGTATTTGAGAATAAATATTAGCGGGAATTTTATCTGGAGTTAGCCCTTTTGTAATCATCACGGGAATATAGTTATTATTGTACTTTACCTTTTTAAGTATGCAATGTGGTATTACATATTCCCTTTGTGAATATAAGTCAATAATTTTTCCACCACTCATTATAGAGTATGCATAAATAAAATCTCTAAACGCAAAAATTGTACTGTAATACGATCGAATAATATATCTGTAAATTATTGTATTACTTTCGAGATCATATGCAAAAAGGATAGAATCATTATTAAAAAAAAGCTGGTTTGAATATACATCAAAATCGATTGCAAAATTAGCTTCTTCAATTGGTAATAATGTTTGGTTTTTAGTGTCAATTATTTCAATACCTGCATCGTTGAGAACAATACATTTATTTTTATATAAATGTATTTTTTTTATATTTTTTGAAGATAAATATTTTCTGCCTTTAAACAAATCTGAATACATGTAAAATTCATGACCATCCCAAATGTTGATATCGTTTGCTGTGGCAATCCAAAGTCTGCCAAGGCTATCCTGATCGATGGAATAGACGGAATTTTGTGATAGGCCGTTGTTTGAATTGTAATTTATAAATTTATATTGAAAGATTTGACCTGACGCTACTCTTGTATGAATGAGGATTACGAGAATAAAAAAAACATATCGTTTTAATATCCCAAGCATAGATCAAGTTCTTACTTTCAAATGTACTTTATTTTTTAATTATTTTAAACTCAATAAATCTGCCTTCATAGGTGCGGATATTTAGCGCCTTGCTATTGTCGAGGATGATATACTGTCCACGAATGCCTGTTAGTATTCCTTTTATGCTATCTGTCTTTTCAAGATTTAAGGTTGTTATGTTTTCGGGGATTGAAATTTTTGGGTATTCAAACCGATACATAGTGTTGTCGGCCGAGAAATCATGGATTTGGTTTGGGTATGCTTTTTTGAGTGTTTCTTTAATTTCTGTCAGATCGATATCTGGGTCTTTCCACATGAGCATGTTGCGCCATGATGTTTTGTCAGAGAAATGTTTTTTTAATTCCATTTCCCACATGCCGGCCTCATACCTGTTAGACAAGCTGAGCAGAGGTAGGGCAACGGCTGCTCCCTGATCAATCCATCGGGTTCCCTGCTGGCTTGTACGGGTCACACCTACCTTTAGGCCGCCTGATATAGCGAGATAGACTGTGTGGGGCTGCAGTTGATAGGCTTTTTCAAATTCCAGATCTCGCTCTTCTATTCCCAGATGAGCTCGGCTAAGTTCGGGTTTTAGGATGGCGTCCGATGCCTGGGGTAGGGTAAAGAAACACGTCTGACAAAAATTCATCCGATAAACAGATTCTACAATTTTTCCGCAAAAACATTTTATTCTGTGTTTATAAGTGATTTTAAGGTAATAACCCAGCAAGTCGTTAAGAAAAAATACATCCTTTTCGGTATTGAGGTAATATCGGACTGGATTATCCTGAAAAACAGTCATTTTATTTAAAAATCCCTGGTAAGTCATACTTAAAGTTTACATTATTTTTACACACGGTAAAAATATCGAGAGCATGCTGAAGTCCATTATCAATAATGTACTCAAATGGAATTTGCAAACCAGATTAGATGAGATGGATTATTTCAAGGATTTTCCTGAAAAAGTTCAGCGAAGAATCCTCAGAGATCTAATCGATGAAGCTCGATACACGGAATATGGGGTTAAGCACAGTTTTCCTAAAATTGAATCTTACGAAGACTTCCGAAAGTTTGTGCCTATCGTACAGTATGAGCAACTTGAGTCTTACATCAACCGGATAAAGAAAGGAGAGCACAATGTCATGTGGCCTGGCGAAATTTCCTACTTTGCCAAATCATCGGGTACCACAAACGACCGCAGTAAGTATATCCCTGTAAGTCAGAATGCTCTTGAAGAATGTCATTTTAAGGCCGGACGAGACATGCTTGGCATCTACTTCAGTCTGTTTCCGGAGAGTAGGCTTTTTCATGGATTAAGCCTGAGAATCGGAGGAAGCACTCAGTTTATCAATGAAGCGAATGGCAGTTATTCGGGAGATTTAAGTGCTATTTTGATCAAAAATTTCCCGGCATGGGTGCAGTGGCGTTCTACGCCAAGCCAGGAGATCGCCTTAATAAGCGATTGGGAAGAAAAAATTGAAAAAATCATTGATATTACAACGAAGGAAAATGTCACGAGCATGGCAGGCGTTCCGTCCTGGCTATATGTAATGGCTCAGCGCATTTTAGATAAGCTCGGGGTGCGGCATCTGCACGAAATATGGCCTGAAATGGAGCTTTACATTCATGGAGGCGTTAGTTTTACCCCATATCGTCATGCTTTCGAAAAGTTGCTTCCGGGCAACAAAGTTCACTACCTTGAGACCTATAATGCTTCGGAGGGTTTTTTTGGCATTCAGGATCAACTCAACCCGGGAAGTATGCTGCTGATGCTGGACTATGGGATCTTCTACGAACTGATACCTGTAGAATACTTAGACGATAATCCGCTTGAACACATTATCCCGGTTTGGGAGGCATATACGGGCGTCAACTATGCTCTGGTCATCTCCACTAATGCGGGTCTGTGGAGATATATACCCGGTGATACCATCGTATTTACAGAGACCAGACCCCTTCGCTTTTACATTTCGGGGCGCACAAAACTTTTTATTAATGCATTTGGAGAGGAGTTAATGATCGAGAACGCCGAAAAAGCCATTCAGGCAGCATGTCTCGCCACTCAAGCTGAAGTACGCGATTTCACGGCCGGCCCCTGTTACTTTGACCGTAAGTCCAGCGGTGCACACGAATGGATTATTGAATTTTCCAAGTTGCCGTCGGATTTTGAATACTTCTGTACAGTTCTTGATTCTTCCCTGCGCGATCTAAATTCCGACTATGACGCCAAGCGATACAAGGATATGACCCTTAAATTTCCGATAGTCCATATTGCGTCTGAAAATTTGTTTTACAATTGGTTGAAATCTAAGAACAAACTTGGCGGTCAAAACAAGGTACCCAAGCTTAAAAACGATCGGACAATCTTGGAAGAGTTATTGACAATGATGAAATGAAGAAAATTGGTCTTTTAGTTATTGCAATGCTGCTGAATCAGCCGCTGAAGAGTCAGCTGTACGATATTTCTACACTCGATACTGTACTGTGGGTGGAGGATGCAGCTATTCGGTCATTTACTACCGATAACCTAGGCAACATTTATTTGATCTATGATCAGGAGATACAGAAGATCGTGCCATATCCTCAGGCCAATACACTAAAAATAAGTTTTTCGGAGCCCAATTTAGGCAGAGTGGCCTCCATCGATCCCTTCAATCCGATGAGAATTTTGGTCAGGTATCAGCCCTTTAACCACATTCTTTTTCTGGACAATAAACTCAATAAGATTCAGCAATCACTCATGTTGGAAGAGTTGGGGCTGATGGATGTACAACTGGCCAGCATGACCACCCAAAACCGCATTTGGCTCTACGATCAGGTACTTGACCAGGTGCTTCTTTACAACCCACGAATTGAGGGTATTGAATTTTCAACCCAAAACATTACCCAGCTGCTTGGGACTGAAAATACCCCTCAATACATGCAAAGCGATGCAAGTGGCTTGTATCTTTATATCCCAGATGTCGGATTGATGATTTTTGATGTGTTTGGAAACTACATCAAACTGCTTCCGGTGCGAAACCTTAGCTCTGTACAGATTCGGGACAAAAAACTCTATGGAATGGAAGGTAAAAACATACTTATCAGCGGATTAAACGTCAATTATCTGCGAAGGATTGAACTTCCCTATAAAGACCCCATACGTCAGGTGCGCTTTGAAAATCAGTTTATTTTTATCCTTTTTGAAGGTAAGGGGCTCTTAGTGGCGTTGTTTCCGGCTTAATGGCAGCAATGGTGTAAGTGGAGATACGTAATTCCACCAAAGAGGCGCATCTGCCTTAGAATCCAGGCTGATCTTTTCATTACATAAGGGCCGGGAGGATTTGCCCTCCACTTCCTGGGACTTGGCAGGATTGCAATTATTTGAGAGCATTCTGCGTCTGTTAGGCGTACTGCTGGTTTTTTGAAATAATACTGTGCTGCTGCTTCGATACCAAAAACATTCCTCCCCATTTCCACCACGTTCAGATAGGTGGATAGGATGCGCTTCTTTGGCCAGTACAGCTCAAGTAATATCGTGAAATAGACTTCAAAACCCTTCCGTATCCAACTGCGTCCCGGCCATAGGAAGAGGTTTTTGGCCAATTGCTGACTTATGGTACTGGCACCTCTCCTGATTCGATTGGAGTTTTTGTTGTGCTTCATAGCCTTTTCAATAGCGCCGAAGTCAAAGCCCCTGTGTTTGAAAAAATTCTGATCTTCTGAGACGATGGCTGCCAGATAGGCGTATTCACTGATTTGATCTGCACGCATCCATACGTATCTGAGGGGCAGATTTTCTTTCCGATCTTCAATCAATCTAATGACCATCAGTGGGGTCATCGGCACTGGCAAAAACCGGTACGCCAGCACCCAAATATTGGTAAAAAACAAAAAATAAAGAGCGATTCGCCTGATGTGTTTAAGGAGCGTCTTCATGTTCGAGTTGACGAACGGTGACTACAAATTGCCTCAAATTTTTATACAGCTCAGCGGTCGGAAGTCCTACTACGTTGGTGTAAGACCCTCGTATCTCCCGCACTTTTACTATTCCCAGCCATTCCTGCATTCCATACGAGCCGGCCTTGTCATAGGGCTTGTAGTCGTTTATGTAAAATGTCATCTCATCCTCGCTGATATTTTCAAAATATACTTCCGTACAAACAGAAAATGTCATTTGCAGTCTTGAATGTGACAGGGTAACTCCCGTGTATACCTGATGCCACCGTGCGGATAGCTCTCTGAGCATGGATTCGGCCTCTTCTCTGGAACGAGGCTTTCCGAGGGCGTGATCGTCATTCCACACAATGGTGTCAGCTGTGATGAGAATTTGATCAGAATGAAGATTTCTGAAGAATACAAGGGCCTTTTTCCTGGAAAGATACTCAGGGATCTCCTGCCTGACCAGGTCCGACGGATATGATTCGTCCACGGAGATTTTGACCACCTTGTAGGGAAGATTCATCTTAAAAATCAATTCATGCCTTCTGGGGCTTGCGGAACCAAGAAGCAGCTCAAATCCTTGAAGTATGATATTCATGGGATAGTTATATGTATCGGGATGCTTTTTTCTTCCTCACCTCACGGAGCTTTACTCCCGAGAGAAAAATTATAGAGAGAAGGAAGAACAATGCCAGTATCAATGCCGATGTTTTCATATTGCCGGTCAGACCGATTATTGAGCCGTACAGGAATGTACCGATTACAATGGCAATTTTTTCTGTGACATCGTAAAAACTAAAAAAACTAGTAGTGTTTTCTGTGGGCGGAATCATTTTTGAGTACGTGGAGCGCGCCAGAGATTGGATTCCTCCCATGACCAGCCCTACCGTGGATCCAAGTGCAAAAAATTTGTAAATCACATATTTGTCGGAAGCTTCGAGAAAATATGCCAATGTGGAAATAGTGATCCATACACTTACATTGACCATGAGCGCGCGTACGTTTCCGACCTTAGAGGAGATGTATGAAAACAGCTGTGCCCCGGCGATTCCAAAGAATTGAATTAGCAAGATTGTGAGGATCAGTTGTTTGGATTCCAGCTTTAGTTCCTGACTTCCAAACAAAGTTGAGATCAGAATGATGGTTTGCACTCCTACACTAAACAGGAAGAATGAAAAGAGATACAATTTCAGATAAGGCATCCGCAGTATCTGCTTAAAAACTTGTCGTATCCGAATGTATCCTGCCACGAGGTATGCGCGTCTGTACATCCTTCGCCTGGGAGAGTTGGGAAGATATTTAAAGGTGATCTGCGCAAATCCCGCCCACCAAATCCCGACAGTCAAAAAACTAAACCTCGTGGCCTGGGCAGCGTTTTTAAAACCGAATGTTTCGGGATATGTGATGGTTATTAAATTGAATATCAATAAGATACTGCTACCAAGGTATCCCAGGGAGTAGCCTCGGGCACTTAGCTCATCGTGCTGCTCGGGGGGAGCTATTTCTGGAAGATACGAATTGTAAAATACAATTGACCCCCAAAATCCAATGCTTGCCAACGTGCTGAATAACAGGGCCATGATAACCTGGTTTTCATTTGTAAAAAAAAATAAAGCTGTCGAACTCGATGCTCCGAGGTAGCAAAATAGGCGCAGAAAAAACTTTTTGTTGCCCGTGTAATCCGCAATACCCGAGAGCAGGGGTGAGAGTAATGCTACTACCAGAAAACTCCAGGACAGAGAGTAGCTGTATAGTTCTGAATTTTGGTAGCTCTTGCCCATAAATTTTACCGTGGCGTTGCCTGTGCCGGTCACTGTGGCGTAGTAAATTGGAAATATAGCCGTACCTATGACCAACGAATACACAGAGTTTGCCCAGTCATAAAATGCCCAGGTCCATTGCTCTTTTGGCAACTTACGTCTGTACATGAAAAAATTTTCGGGCTAAGATAGAAACGGACCTTTTAATGGCTCTTTTTTTTCAAATGGAAAAAGAACTCTCTTCCAAGCCTGGGTTTGATGCTTTTTGTACATCTTTCGAGAGTGATGATGTCGAAATGCTTTGAAAATCGGGTTACATATTCGTCATAGCACCCCCCAAAGGGTGGCCCTTCATTGGTAAGCGGGAAATCAAACAGGAGCCCGGCTACCTGCCCTCCTGTGTGTAAGAGTTGATACGTCGTTTGAACATATGAATCTCTCAGAGACGGGTCGAGTGCACAAAAAAATGTTTGCTCCAGTATAAAGTCAAAACACACGTTTTTCAACTCAAAAAAGTCACTGTGAATCAATTGATGTATTGGAAAGTCGGGCATTCTCTCAGCAAAGTTTTGCAGAGGCACATGCGCTATATCTACCACAAATATGTTTTTATATCCCTGTCGGTAGAGTGTTTCAGCTTCATATGAATTTCCGGCACCGGGTATAAGGATGGACGCTTGCTTTGGGATATGTGTGTGAGCAAAATCTATCAGAGCAGGAGAGGGATATCCAATATCCCAGCCCGTCTGACCGGAATTCCAGCGCTCGGTCCAGTACGCTTGATCGAAGATCATGGAATCCAGATTTTATGAACATTGAGAATCTGATGGTGGTGAGATACTTGTAAAATGTACATTCCGCTGCTAAGTCCGTGAAGGTCCATTGAGGCGTAGTCGACCAGATCAAATGTCTTTGAAATCAAAAGCCTTCCATCAATGGTAAAAAGATTAAGGTCTGTAAATGGATGGGCAGATTGAATATTGATATACTTGAAAATAGCCGGATTAGGATAGACTCTTAGCTTATTGATCTTTTCTTGTTCTGGTATCGAAACTATAGCTTCATTGACAAAAAGGCTTCCTAATATGGTTTGATCACCGGATGTCGTACCATTGTTATTCACTGCATTGACCGAAGTATAGAAGGCTACAGGTCCCGAACCGGCAGGTGGAGCGGTCCATTGGACTTCCCAGATTCGAGCATTGTTTGAGCCTAGGGTTCCCTGAGAGGTATGGGATACATATTGGTTGTTGAGCCTGAGTTGGCTTTGGTTATTTAGTAGTGTCCATGTCCCGGCGTGGACTGGATTGGTTGTAGTATTGGTTTGGGCTGTGAGCATAAATCCAAACCGATTGAATGTTGGATGCTGAGCGCTTATGGTAATGAGATAATTTGTATTTGGTACGTAACCATTGGAAGGTATATTGCTCAGGATGAGGTTGCTTCCCGTTGTAGGCTGTCCACCATGGCAACTTGTGCAGTTCAGACCGTTATCAATCGGTGCACCGGTGTAGCCAGCCGAAAAAGCACCATTTGAATTAGAATTGACCACACCTGTTATGATTATTAAGGCAAGTATTGTTAGGAGATATTTAGTAGTTTTTTTCATTGTAAATCTTTTTTAATAGTACATCCATGAACAATTCTTTGTTTTCAATTTCAAATTTAACGCTCACAATGCGAAACACATCAGGGTGCATTGTTTTTATTTTTTCGGGTACTTTGACCCATTCTTTTTCCGTCATGTAGCAGACCATGTGTTCAGAAATACATTTATGAAGTGTTTCAATCCACATTGATTCAGGAATGCACTGATGATCTCTGAATGCCCTATGCTGTAAAAGGTTGATGCCTTTGTGCTCCAAATATTTTCTCAGATAAGATGGATTTGCAAGGGTTGTGATCAGCATACCCTTTTTTGGGATGGCTTCTGCAGTATATCCATTAAAATCAGGATGCGAAATACTGTTGACCAACTTTGCATAAAAAACCGGAGCGTCAGAATATTTTTTAATCTTATTTTCAAGACTTTGCTTTTGTTGTGTTTTGACTTCTTTAGGAGTTTTGGTTACAACTACAGCATCGGCGATTCGTGCCCTTGATCGCAGATCTCTCAGAGTTCCTGCCGGTATGAGATAGTCATCCGTAAAAGGAAGATCCCATGTAGTAAGGAGTATACTGACCGTTGGTACAATTGGTCTGTGCTGAAGAGCGTCATCTAACAAAATGAGGGTTCGGTCGGGCATTTCACATAGGATTCTTTCAACTCCTTCCACCCGTTTTTCACATACGGCAACAGGCAATTCCGGAAATTTTATCTTCAATAGCAGTGGTTCATCTCCTGTTTCTAAATAGTCTGAATACTCAAAAACCCACCTGAATCCCTTTGTCTTCCGGCCATATCCCCTGGAGAGTACTGCCACATTAAATGATTTTTTCAATTGATCGGCTAAAAATTGAGTCATGGGCGTTTTACCTGTGCCCCCCATCGAAAGGTTTCCAATGGCAATAACCGCCACATCCGAAAATTTTCTGCTGCGCAGTATTCCTTTGTCATATAAAAAGTGACGAATGACCAACACCAGTTGTGTCAATAGCGACAAAGGGAAAAGAGCAAGTCTCAAAATTAATGATTTCAATATTTTAATTTTTCATTTAAATGATACATTTGTGTAATTATTAATTGTGATGACAAATAAAAAGCAAATAATGGTGGTCAACGACGATCAGATCCAAAACCTGGTATGTCGCAAAGTTTTTACAATGAATCTGGATGGAGTAGAGGTGATAGATTTTATTGACCCGATAGAGGCATTATCTGCAATAAAGGATGGCAAGGCTAATCCAAAATTTATTTTGGTGGATGTAAATATGCCCGGAATGAACGGTTGGGAATTTATCGAACATGTTGAAAAGGAAGGGCGCAAATATCCCGTGGTGTTGTTTACTGCCTCGGTAGACGAAGAAGATCGCCAACGAGCCAATAAAAATAAGTTGGTCAAAATGTTTCTGGACAAGCCCATGACCAAAGACAAACTCCCACTGCTTGAACCGCTGCTCAATGGCGAGCATTCCTAGAGCATTCGTCCTTTTTGTTTTCGTAGGAGCAAGTTTTATTCACTTTATCTCTGCTCAATCCATATCGGGGATACTCCTCGACGCAAACTCAAACGAGCGACTACCCTTTGGAAATATCTCGGTAAAAAATACCAGAAGAGGCACAACAAGCGATATCGAAGGCCGATTTCAAATACGACTTCTACCCACGGACAGTGTAGTTGTCTTTAGCTACACTGGCTATGAAAAGTTTGAAATAGACCTGCGCCAATACACCTGCTCAGAAAATTGCACAATTTTCCTAAAGCCAGCTACCCTTCTCATAGGCGAAGTGAAAGTATTTCCCGGTGAGAATCCTGCCCTTCGAATCATTCGCATGGCAGCAGAAAAGCGCCATCAGAATGACCCTGAAAACATTCATTCATACTATTACAAGGCTTATAATAAATTTATCATGGCCTTTGATACCAATGATTTAAAAGTTATCAAAGACTCACTAAAGCCGGAGGAAATTGATTCTTTTGCTCTGAAAACCATTGAATTTGCTAACAGACAGTATCTTTTTATCTCCGAGTCCGTATCTGAAAGACGCTTTTTAAATCCAGGAAAAGTCAATGAAACCGTGTTAGCCACACAGATATCCGGGCTGAAAAACCCTTTGTTCAGCATTCTGGCGACACAACTTCAAAGTTTTTCATTTTATAAAGAGGCGTTTGAAATATTCAATATTTCCTTAGACAACCCCATTTCAAAAAAAGCTGAAAATCAATATTTCTATTTAATTGAAGACACGCTCTACGATCGGAACGACGCGGATACAGTGTTTATAATTTCGTTCAGACCCCGACCAGGTCATGAGCACAAGTGCATGAAAGGTCTTCTCTACATCGCCGTTCCCGATTATGCCATCACCAATGTCGTCGCCTCGCCGGCTAGAGAAGCCAATTTTTCTGTATCTGTTCAGCAGCACTATGAGAAGGTTCATGGTCGGTGGTTTCCGGTACAACTCAACAGCGACTTCAAAATCTTTAATTTCACCATCAATGGACTGACTTTGTATGGCAGTATGCGATCCTTTCACCGGGATATCGATTTGTCTCCCGGTTTTAAGATCAAAGATTTCAGAAGCGTTGACATCAGAATAAATCCCGATGCCGGAGAGAAGGACAGTCTGTACTGGAGCCAGTTTAGGGTTCATGAACTCACAGAAATGGAAAAACGCACATACCGCTTCAATGACTCGATCGGTGAGGTGCTCAATCTTGACAGACGCGTAATCTGGCTGACAGCTTTTACAGATGGAAAACTCAGGGTGAAGTATGTTGATATGGATCTAAATCGCATTTTGAGTTACAATATCTTTGAGGGAATGCGTACAGGGCTCGGTTTTACAACCAATGAGCGTTTGCATCCGCGGTTTCGTGTGGGTGGATTTGCCGGATATGGTTGGCGTGACCGAGTTTGGAAATTTGGATATCAGGCATCCTATCAGATTTTGGAGCCGTACAATTTGGTCGTAGGTGGCGGTTATTCATACGATATGGCAGAGGCAGCTCAGCCCTCTTTTTATTTCTCCCCAAAGCGAAATCTCCTCGAATCCGCAGCACGTCGGCTGTATATCACCGGCTGGGATTATGTCTCTTCGGCGTATGCATTTGTAGCATGGGAATGGACGCCCCGGTTTAAAAACATCGTGAAGTACAATCGGGAGTTTCGGAAGTTCGGAGGAGAATATTTCTTTTTTAATCCGCAGCAGGGTGTCGATCTGCTGACCAACGGGATTGCTATCCACCTACTGGAGTATTCATTGGAATTCGCTCCTAACGATGTAGTGACCGAAACCTTTCTCGGCAGACGAACAGTCAGATACACCTATCCGAGGTTTTATCTGAATTCAATACAGTCATTCGCCGGCGAGGCAGCTAGTATTCGATTTACAAAAGTAGATACGCGTGTCAATTACCGGTTTGGACGGAGAAGGGTAGGGTATCTCTATACAGAGGCAGCTGCAGGATTAGTATCCGCTCCGGCACCTATAGGATTTCTCTATGCAGGGAGAGCCAATCTCTACAGTGGTCAAATCGACCGGCTACGTCAGTTTGCACTGGCAGACCGGATGAGTTTTGAAACCATGCTTTTCAACGAATTTCTCATGGATTCATTTATCCATTTGATGCTTAGGTATGATACGTGGAATGTATTTTTTAATCGCAAACCAAAAAGACCCCATATCGAGTTTGTTTACAGAGCCTTATACGGATTTAATTTTCAATCTGACTTTCATTTTGAAGTCAATAATCAGCCACCTTCAGGAGTTTTTCATGAAGCTGGAATAGAAATTAATCGTCTCCTTTCGAACCTTGGATTTGGACTGTACTATCGGATTTCGCCTCCTGTAGATACGGATCTGCGTATTCCGCCATTCTTAATTAAACTCACCACCAAATAGTCACTATCAGGTGTGTTTAGATGCCAGAATGAAATAAGAAATCATAACAGTCAAAAAGACACCAACATACATTACGATCAGTATCCCGGAAAACGAATCCGTACCTGATCGCACAGTATATAAAATAGTAAAAAATATCCAGATAATTACTACTTTTAAAACCCTGAGAAGCCTCACTGCAAGGGTATATTGGTAAAGAGCATTATTTTCTCGTATTTCAAAAGGGTAATTGTACAAATGAGGATACTTCTGAAGAACAGATATTCCGGTGTAAAGAAGAGAAGAAATTACCAGAATCAGGATAAGTTCAGTTTTACTCCCGTATCTGTCGGCATTTCCTTCAAGATCGAAGTGTACGGGAATGATGTCCGGCGAATAAGTGTAAAAATTAAAAGTGAAATAAAAAAGACAAAATAATCCTACCAAGGCAATAAACTCAAGCAAGTAGTCAAATGAAGTCATTGAAACTGATAATCGAGGGCGAATTGAATTGGATTTCATTGTTAAATTTTTTAAAATTTCTAATTATTCAAAGATATTTAATAATTAAAATTAAAGTTTTACCTATCTAAAAAAATAATAATTTAGACTCATTTGTATATATAAATAGAGATTTATTTTGAAATATCAGATGAATAATTGATTTTTTAGTCTTTGTGGAATGATGATCATCAAATCATGTTAAGCAGTCCGGACTTGTATGAGTGACCTCCTGAATTTTACAAATTTACATGGCCTTGAGCCAGGTAATTTGCATTTTTTGAATAACGGCTGCTCATTGGTCTATTTACATGTACAATGGATATCACTTGTATGAACCAATACAAATGTGGATAAAACCTGTTTTATTGAGAATCTTATTATTTTGTAAGAATAAAAATTTTATAACACGTTGATTTTAATTATTTAATTTGCGATCACCTTTGAAGGAAATCCACAGTATCATTTTCACGTGCATAGAATTTATCCTTTAACAACAGACTGAATCTGACCAATAAAATCAATACAGGTACCTCCACCAGGGGGCCGATTACACCGGCGAAAGCTTGACCTGAATGGATCCCAAAAACAGCAATGGCAACAGCGATGGCAAGTTCAAAATTATTGCCTGAAGCCGTAAATGAAATTGCTGCATTTTTTTCGTAGTCAATTCCTAGTTTTTTACTTATGAAAAAGCTGGTGAAAAACATTAAAACAAAGTAAAATATAAGAGGAATGGCTACTTTGATCACGTCAAGAGGAAGTTCTATTATTTTATCTCCTTTCAGGCTAAACATCAGCACAATCGTAAAAAGCAGAGCAATCAAAGTAATGGGTGAAATCACCGGTATAAACTTCCTGTTGTACCAATCGATTCCTTTGGTTTTTACCAAGATTGTTCTGCTTAAAAAGCCACCCAAAAATGGGATGCCTAGATACAAAAA
This sequence comes from Thermaurantimonas sp., assembly GCA_046295455.1. Lineage (GTDB taxonomy): Bacteria > Bacteroidota > Bacteroidia > Flavobacteriales > Schleiferiaceae > Thermaurantimonas. Next base: position 30,182 of record JBKBNI010000009.1, read on the forward strand.
AACACTGTTTGCAATTTCACTGAACGGAACATCGATTTTCTGGGAAGCAAAACCCATCCATCCGGGAAGAACAGTCACAAAAACCCACGCATACACGCTGTACGTAATGACCTGAAATATGCTGTTGAGAGCTACCAACATGGCACCGTATTCTCTGCTTCCACCAGCCAGGTCATTCCACACGATTACCATTGCAATACAGCGTGCGATTCCTATCAATATAAGGCCGGTGAAATATTCAGGTTCGTTTCTGAGAAAAATCAATGCTAAAAAAAACATCAGAAGCGGACCAACTATCCAATTTAACAAAAGAGAAATTCCCAGCGTTTTCTTATCTTTAAAAGCCTGTGGAATGATGCTGTAATCGACCTTAGCCAACGGGGGGTACATCATCAGAATGAGACCAATAGCCAATGGAATACTGGTCGTGCCGTAACTGAGACTTTCGTTTACCCGCTTGACTTCTGGATATATGTATCCTGTAAGAACTCCCAGACCCATTGCCATAAATATCCAAAGCGTTAGATACCTGTCCAGAAACTTTAGTCTTTTTTTCATTACTATGTTACATATGTTTTTACGAATGTAAAAAATTCAAATCAGATCAGGACCACTAAATATTTAAAAATATGTTATAAGTATTAAAATTTACTAATGCTTACCTAAATTCACTAACGAATTGTATATAAAATCTATGAATTAATAGCATTGCCTCCAAAGAAGTGAAAAGTAGTACATCTGACCTTTTTATAAATGAGGTATTCACGTATAAATGTTTAATAAACATATCTTTATGAGTCATATTTATGTTAAAAATGATTCGAAAATTTCTTTATATAATTTATTTCTCTTAAAAAAGAAATAAACCAGGGAATTGTATCGGATATTTTTGTGAAATCTTGTAGAGTGGTGATATACAATTGTTAATCCCTCCAGGCCGAAAGTATCGTACACCTTTTGTATAAAAAGCGGAATATTTTCATGGGGAATATCAACAAAAGGTCCTGGGTTTACCCGAATTTTTTCAACACATCTGGTCATGTAAGCACGCTTTGTTGTTTCATGAAGATTTTCAAAGTCAATTTTGAAATATTTTGGATTGTTGCGGTTGTATAATACGTGATACATGTCGTGCTTTAATGCAGGAAATCCATTTGGCAAATATGATATATTATTGAAAAATGAACAGCGAATTTCAGTTCTCACAATTCTATCGGCTGTCCTGAAGACAAAACCCACGTCATTTCCTACTACATAACTAATCGTGGCAATACTTTTCTCCTGATTTTTGTGTGCCATGTAGTTATTGAAGTACTTTTTGGACATCGGATAAAAAGTATTGACAATAATAGTAAAAATCACTGCCCAAAAAAGTCCCGATTTTAAAGCTTTGAAGGATTCTTCTGAATATTTTTGTCGAATGCGTTCAGAGGCGGCTTTTCTTTGTATCCATTCTTCCTTCGTCATACCGTATTTTCGCCTGAAGGCATCCAAGTTTTTGGCTGATTCAAAAGATTTTGAATTCTGTGTACCCGGGTATGTCCGAAACCGGACTGGAATTCTTGAGTATGTACTCCTGCCAGTAAGGATTTCGTAGGCATTTTTTATCTGTCTGAATTTTATGAGGTCTTCAGGTGCGGAGGTTACGTCGGGATGGTATTTTTTTGCAAGTTTGCGATATGCCCGTTTTACTTGTTCGCGCGAAGCTCCGGGGGGCAGTCCCAGAATCTGATAGTATTTATGATTACTAGTCAGTTTTTTTTTGACAAAATTAACCTTTTTTCGAATCATGGAGCTAAGGATTGACGGCTGACACACGATATGGGCTTTTTGCTTACGGGATGGATAAAGTCCAATCTGAATGCCTGTAGGCCAATCGAGCCATCTGGATTCGGGCGTTTCGCACCGTATTTGACATCGCCCTTTAAACAGTGCCCGATGTGAGCCAATTGACATCGGATCTGATGATGCCGACCTGTTAAGAGTTGAATTTGCAGGAGACTATACGTGTCGAACTCTTTTATGCACTCATACCGCAGTCTGGCTGGTTTGGCACCCCTGTGGTTTGAGTGTGTGACAAAGGATTTATTGAGCTCCTGGTTTTTAATCAGAAAATGAGAGAGTTCGCCAGTGGTGCCTATTGGAATTCTGCCTTCTACCAGAGCTTTATATGTCTTCTGAATCAGCCCTTGTCTGAGCATTTCATTGATTCTCGAGAGCGATTTACTGGTTTTGGCAAAAATGACAAGCCCCATAGTCGGTCTGTCCAGACGGTGGGTCACACCCAGAAAGACATTTCCGGGTTTTCCCTTTGTTCGTTTAATGTACAGTTTTAAGGCATCTGCCAGGCAGGCATCTCCGGTTTTATCGGCTTGGACAAGCTCTCCGGCTTGCTTATCCAATACGATCAGATGGTTGTCCTCATAAATAATGCGGTCAGCAAGGCGTTGAGCATCAATATTGCTCTTGTTCATTTGGAAAATCGCCGGTTTTTACATCGTGTACATAGCGTGTGATGGCATCAGTTATTTCCTTGTAGAGATTTAAATAGCGCCTTAAAAATCGAGGCTGAAACTGATACGTCATTCCAAGCATATCATGCGTCACAAGCACCTGGCCGTCTACAAAAGGTCCTGCACCGATTCCGATGATGGGAATCCGAACGGCCTCTGCCACGCGCTTACCCAACTGCGAGGGTATTTTCTCCAAAACGATTGAGAAACATCCTGATTGCTCAAGTATAAGTGCATCCTGATAGAGTTTTTCGGCTTCTTCTGTTTCGCGTGCCCGAACCGTGTATGTCCCAAATTTATAAATGCTTTGAGGGGTGAGCCCCAAATGGCCCATCACGGGAATCCCTGCCGATAGGATTCGTTTTACTGAATCGAGGATTTCGACCCCGCCTTCCAGCTTTACGGCGTGTGCACCGGATTCTTTCATTATGCGGATGGCACTGTTTAGCGCCTGCTTACTATCACCCTGATAGGAGCCAAATGGCAGGTCCACTACTACCAAAGCCCTCTTTACGGCTCTTACCACGGCACTCGCGTGGTAAATCATTTGGTCTAATGTAATGGGTAGTGTCGTTTCATGACCCGCCATGACGTTTGAAGCGGAATCCCCGACCAAGATAATGTCAATGCCCGAGGCATCTACCATACGCGCCATTGTGAAGTCATATGCCGTAAGCATGCTGATCTTTTCACCACGGCGTTTCATCTCTTGAACAGTATTGGTGGTTACCTTTTTTTCGGCAGAGGATGATTGAGCTGTTGACATATCGTACATAAAAACCAAATGCAAATAAAAAATAAAAAAGCTGTCAAATATTTTTTGACAGCTTTTCTAATGGATGCATTTAAAAATTGTTATGCCTGAGCAGTTTCGACTGGTATTACCGAAACATATGATTTATTGTCTCTCTTTTTTCTGAACTCTACGATACCATCTACGAGAGCATAGAGTGTGTGATCTTTACCAATTCCGACATTTTTACCGGGATTGTGGCGTGTACCGCGTTGGCGCACAATAATATTGCCCGCTAAAGCTGCTTGTCCTCCAAAAATTTTAACACCAAGACGTTTGCTTTCTGATTCGCGTCCGTTTTTTGAACTACCTACACCTTTCTTATGTGCCATGACGTAAATATTTTAAGCAATTATTTCTTTAATTACAATTTTGCTGATCGACTGGCGGAAACCGTTTAACTTTTGGTATCCTTTTCTTCTTTTCTTTTTAAAGATGAGCACTTTGTCAGCTTTCAAATGCTTATCTACAATGGCCTTTACAGAGGCTCCTTCTATAACCGGGGCGCCAACCTTCACTCCCGTATCGTCACTTACAAGCATAACTTTATCCAAGGTGATTTCTTCACCCTCAGCATTAGTAAGGCGATTGACGAAGACAGGCTGGTCTTTTTGTACTTTGTACTGATGCCCTGCTATCTCTACAATTGCGTACATTTTACTTTTTTTTGATTTGGGGTGCAAAATTACGGTTTATTTCATAAAATACGTATACTTAAAGAGGGTTATGGGAGCAATTTTTTGTGAAATTTAGGAGATCCAATGGAGCAGCCATCCTTTTTTCCAAACCACCGGTAGCGATTTTCGGCAACCCAATTGTAGAGTTTCCACAGAAATCTTTCAGGTAAAATATTAAAAATCAATAAAAACGAATATGGAAATCCTAGAATTTTAACCAAATTAAACACTGCTTTGGGTCCTTTAAACATGGTGTTATTCCAAAACAGCTCAACGTGCGAAAAAGTCTCAGTATCAGGGGATGTGTGTGCTATTAGGGTATGCGTGTGCCCTCCTAAAGGAGCAATGCGCAGTTTGTCTCTCGTATCGATAGCAGCTACATACCGGGACAATCCGTCGCAAAGCACACATTCTGAATCAATAAACAGGATGGCCTTTTGCATATATTTGTTCGTTTCAAATTTACTGCATTGATGAAGCTACGAGTATTTGTTTTTGTCCTTACAGTTTGCTCGATTTTTCAGGGATTTTCTCAAGACCGATATTTTCAAAGGATTGACAATACACATTATGACAGCGCGAAAGCTCAGATTGTTTCGCGCCACTATGCACTCTTTGCCTTCCAAAACGATAAAATTCTCGAAGTGCTGAAATCAGCACCCTCCTGCGAGTTCTGGGAGCAGTGTGCTTTTCCAACCCTTGAAATACCCTCTCCTGATGGAGAAGTTTTCACTTTTGTCATAGCCTGTTCCGGAGTTATGCCGGAGGAGATGAAGAATGAGTTTACGGATATACGAGCTGTAAGAGGATATACTATCTTTGGTTCTTCCACCCTTTACCTCAAAGCCGAAATCGGACCTAAAGGCTTTACAGCTATGGTCACCGGTCATCCTTCAGGTACCTGGTTCATCGATCCCTTGTATAGAAACCTTCCGGAAGTGAGCATTTGCTACTTTAAGAAGGATTTTCAAACTGAGAAACAATTTGTATGTCACGTGAGCGGATCACCGCTGGAGTACGAGCATGAAGAGTACTTCAAAACACAAAACAATGTAATAATTGTGGAGAAAGTACGCCGTGAATATCGACTTGCTGTCACTACAACCGGTGAGTACAGTCAATTTCACGGAGGGACCATACCTATGGTAATGAATGCCATCATCACTACGATAAACCGGGTCAATAGCGTCTATGAGCGCGATATCGCCATACGATTGGTTTTGGTACCAAACAACAGTTCTTTGATTTTCCTGGATGCAGCGACGGATCCTTTTCAGAACAATAATGCATCGCAACTTTTATCCTCTAACCCTGGTGTGATCAACAATGCCATCGGTTTTAATGCCTATGATATCGGACATAACTTCAGCACCGGAGGCGGAGGATTAGCATCTCTGGCATGCGTATGCCAAAGCAGCAAAGCCCAGGGTGTGACGGGGAGTTCGGCCCCGATTGGGGATCCCTTTGATATTGATTACGTCGCGCACGAGATTGGGCATCAATTTGGCGCCAACCATACCCAAAACAACAGCTGTCAGCGCAACGGGGCCACGGCTTGGGAGCCCGGAAGCGCCTCCACCATCATGGGATATGCTGGGATATGCCCCCCTAACCTTCAAAATAATAGCGATGATTACTTCCACACTGGTTCCATTGGCGAAATGCGTAACTTTGCCATACTGGGGTCAGGTAACTCTTGTGCCAATAGAATAAACACCCCCAACAGCGCACCGCTGGTAGACAGTATCCGACTGCCAAACACCACCATTCCAAGGGAAACTCCTTTTAAACTCGAAGGATTTGGCTCGGATGCAGACGGAGACCCCATTCTCTATACCTGGGAGCAGTTTGACATCGGACCTTCCGGAGCGCCAAACAATCCGTCGGGCAATGCACCTATTTTCAGAAGTTTTCCACCGGTTCCGTCGGGTACCCGTTTTTTTCCCAGATACGCTTCCGTGCTCACCGGCATCAATGTGATCGGGGAAATTCTTCCGACATATGGCCGCAATCTGAGATTTCGACTTACGCTTCGGGATGGGTCTGCGGTGAGTTTTCAGCAAATACTGCTCACGGTAGATGCTTCTGCTGGTCCGTTTTCTGTCACCTATCCGACACAGGGAGCAGTGATGCGCTCAGGTACGCTAACGCGCATTACATGGAATGTAGCCTCTACAGATGCCGGAAACATTAATTGTAAGGAAGTGGATATCTACCTGAGTACCGATAATGGAAGCACATGGAGTCATTATCTAGGTAGAAGACCCAATAATGGAGAGGCGCTGGTCATCTTACCTCCGGGATTGAGTACTTCTGCTGCACGCATCCGTATCGATGGGGTAAACCAATTGTTTTTCAGTATATCAAGATTCTTTTCGCTCACTCCTTCAGTACTTTCTGCAGAAGAGTATAATCCTTTTAGGACAGCGTCCATTTTTCCCAATCCCACTGCCTGCGGAAGCAGGGCACATTTTTTATTTGAGAGCCAGGTTTCTGGTAAGTGTACCATACATATTTCTACAGTCGATGGGAAGGTAGTGTACACCCGTTCTCTCCATTTACCCGTCGGGATCAACACGATTGACCTTCCTTCAGATCAGCTAAAGGCTGGGATGTATATAGTGCACGTGAAATCTGCTGAAGGGTCAGGGACCTACAGGTGGATGGTGCAGTAAGGATAGAAAAACCTTACAGGTAGGGAGATATTCTTTTTAAGATGGTCTCCCGCTTTCTGCTGGAGATGGAGATAAATGCTCCGTTGGTCATTTCGACAAAGCCGCCGTTGTATGGCAAATATTTTACTATATGCTCACAATTGCAAATGTACGATTTGTGAACCCGAAGCAATTTGGATTTTTGCAGCATAGCATCGTAAAAGCGTATAGGTCGCGTAGATTCAATTTTCTCTCCATTGGCTTTAACGACCAAGGTATGAGCTTTGTGCGTTTCGATCCACAAGATGTCTTTAGACAGCAGAAATTCAACTCCCTCATTGGTATAAATCGGTATCCGGTCATTGGAACTGCCGAGCGGAGAATGCGCGCCTATATATGGAGGCATTTCAGGAAGTTTGTTTTGCCCTGTTTTCTTTACTTTATCCAGTGCGGCACGGAGCTCTTCCACATTCACAGGTTTCAGGATATAATCTATTGCATTGACTTTAAAGGCTTTTAATGCATATTCGTCATAGGCAGTTACAAAAATAACGGCCGGCTCATAGTCTTCGAACTCAACCTGTAGTTCATTGATGAGTTCGAAGCCACTTTCATCGTTGAGATGTATATCCAGGAGGATAGCATCAGGTCTTTGCGTATCAATTACTTTTAAGGCATCTTCGACTGTAGTGGATGTACCTACTACGACAACGTCGGGGCAAAACATTTGAATCTTGGATGCAAGGGACTCTATAATTGTCTTTTCGTCATCTACAAGTACGACCTTTGTCATGCGGGATATATCTTTTTGAGGATTGGCATATGTATTTTCACTCGCGTACCCGAAGGTAGTCCATATTCGTCAAACACATCCTCAATAGACACAAAAAACGAATTTTTGTGTGTTTGGCTCATCATTTTCAGTCTTTGCGCATTGATTTGTAGGGCTAATGATTTCGATTTTACATCATTTTTTACAGATAATTCGGATGATTTTGACCTTCCAACTCCATTGTCTTCAACAAGCACTTCTATCTTTTGCTCATCCTCATGCACATAGAAACTGACACGAATCAGCCCCCTGCGATCTTTAAGAGGCCTTACTCCGTGAATAATGCTGTTTTCTACGTGTGGCTGAATCATCATAGACGGGATCAGCAAACCATCTTCATCTACGCTCTCCGGATAAATTTCGATACGAAAGTCAAACTGATTTCCTGACCTCATATTTTCCAATTCGAGATAATATTTGAGCAGATCCTTTTCTCTTCTTAGGGAGTGTACACCCTTATCACTTCCTTCCAGAATCATGCGCATCAGCCGTGTAAAATTATTCAAATGTTTTATGGCTGAAAGTTTGTCAGATTTCAGGATAAAACCTTCGATGGACTCCAATGAATTATACAGAAAATGTGGGTTCATTTGAAGTCTGAGGGCTTTTGTTTCTGTCTCGAGCAATAATTCTTTCAGCCTTATTTTTTCTCGGATTTGACGTGTTCTCCATCGAATGATGTATAATGAGCCTCCATAAAGCCCTGAAAATACCAGAAAAATAAACCATATATTTTGCCAGAAAGGTCTGGATATTGTGAAGTGAAGCTGTCCGTAATCAATCATTTTTTGATCTGACGAAAGCAGCTCATATTTGATCAAATATGTATCGGGATTTAAATTCGACAAATATAATTCAGGTGATGATGAGTCTACAGTATCTGTTTTTCTTTTACCTGATGAAATGATGTATCGGTATCTGAATTCTTTTTCAGAAAATATATCTGATGTAACCGAAAAAAATATATGTACGGTATTGTCCGTATTTTTTAGTAAATTATCCTTGGGAAGGTACCGATGTACCCCATTTACAAAGACATTTGTTATGAATATATTTGGTTTTTTTTCACGAACGAGAAACTCTTTGCTAACCTCCAATATTCCTTCATTGGTGATGAAATAATTATTGGCATTATGAGAAAAAAGGTCAAAGACACTGAATCTTTTAAGTATCCAATCTGAGTATCTTATTTTTTGTTTACGGATACTGTCTTCGTGCAGATAAATTAGATACATCTGATCACTGATTGCAATGAGTGAATCCTTTCCGATAGGACTTATGTTTATGATATTATCTCTTTTAAAATCAATCTGGATATTCCGGATCTCTCTTATTGTATCAAAATTTGCAATGTAACCGTCATTAAAGCTCCAGATCTTTCCAGATGAGTAATCTACATGAAGCATTGCATTTTCAGCCAAATCAAATGATCTGATCTCTTTCAATTCATTGTATTGAGTTTTGCAAATGTGAAGCCTGGATTCAGATTGAATACATAGGGTAGAGGTATCAATCCAGTGATGCCATAAAATCAAGTGTTTAAAGGGATATACTATTGTGTAGGAACCTTTTTTTAGTATTAAGTTTTCCTTTGATGGAATGCTGATAAATCCAAGGGGATGCACGTCAATATCACCTGTATATGCCTGGTTTCCTTTTCCTAATAAGGGTTTCAATATTTTGTTTGTCATGAGGTATATTCCTGTTTCGGTGTTTAGTATTATGGTATCCTTGGACAAGGACTTGATCTGTAGAATTAATCCAAGCGGTCCTTCAAAATGGATCTTGTTCAACTTCTTTTTTGACAGATTGATGGAGCAGATATCCTTTCCTGTCGAAAAATTCAATTCATCTGAATTTTTGCATTTGTCATATATTTTGGAAATATCACTAAAATTGTATTCTATATATGTAGATACCGATGGAAATAAATAACATTTTAATACCGTTGGAAAAGATATCCACAACTCGCCATTATCGAGGAGGAAAAAACGATTTGACGTGCTTGGTATGGTAAGATAATGAATCCTTCCATTTGCGTATAAAACCAGCAATCTGTCTTCTGAAATCCTTGTCAATAAATATTGTGTATTAAACGTGATGCTTGTGATGCTGCTGATGGATGAGTTCAAATGGATAATGTTGTGGGTGAAAGGTCCTGATCGAATGATTTTGTCGGACTGAATAATGACTAAATATCCTTCCTGACACCCAATTTTATGAATCTTTTCCCCGTTTGAAAAATATTTTTCAATTCCATTTTCATGGATACGATATATCACAGAATCTTCAGATAATGCATAGATGAAGTCAGATAAACGAATGATCTGATTTACGGAATGAAGTTGTAATAAAAAGGCTTTTCGAATGTTTGATTTGAGGTTAATTCGATAGATATTACCAATGTTGGAGTATACGTGTAGATTATTTTTTTGGACATACATCTTTCGGATGTTTTCTGATGCTGGTATTTCACTGAATATTACAAATTCTTTGGATATTTTTGAGAAAAAATATATTTCATTGACTGAAGCCACAAGCAGAGTATCCTTATTGTATTCAACGATCGAACTTACAAAAGGCATTCGAAGACCTTCCTGGGTTCCGTAATACAGGAAATTACCCTTTTGAAAATGAATAAGACCTGAGCCTTCACTGGCAAAATATCTCTCGTTTCCTGAAGTATAATGTACATCATTGATAATGCTGTTGTACAATCCGTTTTCAATACCAAAATTTTGATATAAAACAGGCAGATCATGTGAACGCAAATGGGAATTGCACGTGCTGAACAGCAGGTTAATCACAAAAAGTAAACAAAATTTCATCCGCATTCAGACCTAGGGACGTAAAATTGTTGCAAAATATGGAATAAGTTGAAAAGTAGGCAGATATTCGGTCAGAGGCTGCTGGTTATCGTGGTCTGTATTGTTTGGCAAAGTCTTGCAGGACAGATGTATACTGTTCCGGCAGGGATGCGTTCAATGGGTCTTGGAGGTGTATCTGTGGCGTTGGCAGATGGTTTTGCTTTGTTTAACAATCCATCTGCATTGCCAGTGCTGGACCATTCGGGTATATGCCTGGCTGTGCAAAACAGATTTTGGGTCTCGGATTTGAATGTTTTTCAGGGTGCTGGCCATTTTAAGCTCAATTCAAATCAACATCTTGGCATTGGTCTGACATCGATGGGCATAGATGGATTTTCAGAAAATCACCTTACGGCCGGCTATGGTTTTAAGATCATCAGACCGTTTTCCGCAGGTATTCGTTTAAACCTGACGCATTACCAGCTGGCAGAGAGGGGGAGTTTGTTTGTTCCCCATGCAGATATTGGAGCCAGATACGCTGTCAGTCAGACATTTGCTGTATCGATGATGTATTTCAACCCCTTTCAGATCCGCAGGATACGACAATACGATGAATATTTTCCGGGAGGAATCGGACTGGGTTTTTCGCATGAGGTTGGTTCAAATTTGTGGCTGTTTACAGAAATTTCAAAGGTAGAACGCAGCCCGGTTCAGTACCGATTCGGGATAGAATGGAAGTGGATAGAACATCTCTGGATTCGAAGTGGGTATTCGCACACCAATTCTGCATTTAGTCTGGGGCTGGGTGTGGCGTGGAAATCTCTCTTGGTCAATGTATCGTTTATGCACATGGCTTTACCTGGTGGAACTTCAGGGGTTGATTTTTCATACCAATGGTAAGAAGGTTATTTGTATTCTGCGTTATTCCGGTGCTCTTCGTTCTGAAAGTGCATTCTCAGGTAGAGATCAATGAGCTGGAGCTTGAATCAGAAGCCATTGCGGAGAATCTGGGCGAAGATGCAGACCTGATTCAATGGGCTGAAAACCTTGACTTCTTTCGCGAAAACAAGATCAATCTGAATACTGCCAACAAAGAACTATTGGCCCAGTTGGGTTTTTTGAACGCCTTTCAGATCTACAACCTGCTTGAGCATCGGCGCAAGTATGGGAGGATTGTTTCATTTTATGAGTTGGAGTATCTCAATGGTTTTGATCCGGCAGTTTTGGGCAAGCTGGAATATTTTACATACCTGGGACCTTCAGATGTCCGCAGATATAATCCTAAGGATGTCTTGACCAAAGGTCGCCATACTACGCTTGTTCGGTTTCAGAGGGGGCTGGAGGAGAGAAGAGGCTACGAACTTCGGAGGAGGGTAAGATCCGGCGATTCTACTGTAGGAAGTTATTATCTCGGTGATCCCAATCGGGTTTTTGTACGCCACAGGTATGTATTTGGCAATGTATTTAGCATTGGGTTTACCGGCGATAAGGATGCCGGAGAGCCCTTCTTGTGGGAGCAAGGGCAAAGAGGATTTGATTTTTACAGTGGCCACATTGCCATTACTCAAAACAAAAAACTCAAAACCCTCATTCTGGGGGATTATCAGGTGCAGCTCGGTCAGGGATTGGTCTTGTGGAGTTCGCTTGCATTTCGAAAATCTCCTTCTGTTTTGAATGTTCAACGATTTGGGAGAGGATTTGTGCCGTACAATGGACTGGATGAAAACCGCTTTTTCCGGGGAGCAGCAGTTACCTATGGATTCAGAAATCTGGATGTTTCGGCCTTCTATTCAAAGAAAAAGATGTCTTCGGCGGTTTCTGCAGTCGACATTGAGGATGGAGAAGGTGGAGTTTTGGAAGCCGGTTCTATTCGCTTATCTGGTTTGCATCGCACTCCTTCAGAACGGGCTGCCCGAAACACTTTAACTCTCGAAAGTTTAGGTGTGCATGTCAAGGGCGGCTGGAGATTTCTGCGCATAGGTACGACGGCTGTAGAGCATCGTTTTGAACCGCCTCTCTCTACGCCGGACCGTCTCTATCAGGCCTATCACCTTCAAGGCCGCAACGCTTGGAATGCATCGGTAGATTACCTGATATCTCTCCCATTGATTCAACTGTTTGGCGAAGTGGCCACCAGTAAGGCAGGCGGCCGAGGCATGACCCATGGGGCTTACCTCAGTGCAGGTAGTAAGCTGACGTATGTACTCCTGTTTCGGAAACTGGAAAAAGAATACACTGCGTTGTTTCACGCGCCTTTTGCCGAGAGTACGGGCAATGATGCAGAGACAGGCTTTTACACTGGATTCCGGTGGGAAGCTGCTCCAAGATTGTTTATAAATGCGTATGGGGATCTCTATTACTTTGATTGGCCTCGCTACAACTTAAATCAGCCGGGTAAAGGCAGGGATGTATTCGTACAGGCAGATTACATGATGAGACGGCACTACAATTTTTATATCAGATTGAGAGAGGAAGTAAGTATGATCAATGGATTGGATGAATCAGTAGTGAGACCAGCCGGACATCAGAGAAGGCTGTTTGTCCGATTACATCAGAATTTGCTTCCCACGTCCCAGCTAAGCCTTGCTTCAAGGGTGGAATTTTCAAATTCAGATTCTCACAAGGGCAACAGCCTGGGCTGGATGGTTTTTCAGGATGTTCGCTACGCCTTTACTACCCTTCCATTGAAGCTGAGCTATCGACTGGCAGTCTTTGAAACCGATGATTTTGATAGCAGGATATATGCCTTTGAACACGATGTGCTATATTCATTTTCAGTGCCAGCCCTCTATGACCGTGGTACACGGAGTTATCTCCTGGCGGAATACAGGATCGGAAGCATTACCTTCTGGATGCGTTATGCGTTTACTCGGTTTTCGGATCGATACAGGGTAAGCTCCGGGCTTCAGGAAATTGAGGGCAGCCAAACTTCCGAAATAAAATTGCAGTTTAGAATCAAATTGTGATCTGGCAGCTTTTACTCCTGTTTTCCGACGGGATTTTCCCTCAGCTCTCTTACTATCGCACGCTTAAACTGAACTTCTGCCAAATACAAATCCAATGTCCGCTTTGTTCCGATGAGTTTTCGAAACCGGTTGTAGTATTCGCTTTGAGTCTGCGCATATTCATTGTTTAATTTTAAGATACTTCCCAAAATTTTTTCAGCCTCGGCATCTGAGATGTTTGAAATACTATCTTCGGGTAAGTATCTGGATTCAATAAGCTGCATGCGATCTGCGAGTATTTTGTCGAGTTTTTTTCGGTACTCATTGTAGAGAGGCCAAAATTTTTCGGCCTCATCCGGTTTTAGATTGAGTTTTGAGGTGATGATGCCTATTCTCATGCTTTCCATTCGGTTTCGGGCTTTCTGACTTAGCCGGTCGTTTTGTGCGTGTAGCGGAAAGACAATAAGAAGCAGCAGCGCTGCGGCAACTAATCTAATGTGTGCCATATCCATTCAATTTCGTTGGTTTCCGGTTGGTTTTTATACATCTTTACATATTCGATGGTAAGGACAGCTTCATCGCTGATGGCTATCCATTCACTTTGCCTACTGTAGTATTGCTGCTCAATTGCCTTTTGATAAGCAATTCGTTGGAACAGCGCGAAAATTGCTACAGCGGCAGCCGACGTAACAGCCGCAGCGAGTATGAGCGTCCTGATTTTTCTGTTTCGTCTATGAATACCAAAATCCCAGTATATGGATTGAAAATTTTGAAATGTGCCGGGTTTGGTTTTAGATTGGACTATCTGATCCCTGAGTTGGAGCAGCAGGGGGAAGTTCCGAAGTTCGTCTTTAATTGATTCTTTCATACCTTTCAGGTTAGACACAGTAGATTATACTTCGTTTAATTTCTGAATTACATATTTTTCAATTTTTGCGGCAGCATGATGAAAGGAAGCCTTAAGTGATCCCTCGGAAAGTCCTGTGATCCGGCTGATTTTTTCGTAAGGCATTTCGTCAAAATACCTCATGATAAATACAGCCCTCTGCCTTGGCGGAAGTATATCCACCGCCTCGTCAAACCACCTTGCCGCCTTTTCAAAGTCAATGGAGTTTGTGGATGTGGTGGTCGTGTGGTATGTATCCTTAAGGTCAGCTTCCGTAAACCGACCGTAATCCCGGCTTTTGATCCAGTTGATGCACTCGTTGTACGCGATTCTGTAAATCCAGGTGTATAGAGAAGATTGGCCTTTGAATCGGTCAATGTTGCTGAAGACTTTTGACCAGGTATTCTGTAACACATCCTGGGCATCGGTTTTGTTTTTAAGAAAAGCGCTTACAAAGACATAGATTCTTTGTGAAAATTGGTTGTATATAACTTCACATGCACGCTCAAAATCCTTAGGTCTTCCGCTCTTGAGCAGAGATAATACTTGTTTTTCAGATTCTTCACCGATCATAGGCACTTTGACATCAAAAGTGCCGCTGGGTTTAAATGTAGCGAATGCGGTATTCAAAAAAAAGAAATCCAGCGGTTCTCTCTTCCTGATGGTCTGCAAGGAAATCAGAATACCCGGAAAAACACAAAAACTAAAAAAATCAAGGTAACAATTCCCAACAGAATGTAGACGGCACCTGAATAATAGTTTTTGTGAATGGGCGCATCCTTTTGGTAGCTCCATGCCAGATAAATCACAAAGAGCACCATAAAAATGGCTGCAAATATCCAATGACCGGTGGTGATGTTATCGTTTATCATGTTTCAGGGATTCATAATAATTAATATGCATCAAGAGATTCTCAGGGTGCAAGGCGGAAGCGATTCCACATGGAGGCTTCCGTGCGTACATAGACAATACGGTCATGTAATCTGGAGGGGCGTCCTTGCCAAAATTCAAAAGATACCGGCTTGACGATGTATCCACCCCAGTTTTCAGGGCAGGGGATATCTCCCGTATTCTCGAATTGGTCTTTGAGTTCTTGAAATTGCTTTTCTAAAAATTCTCTTGATTCGATGATGGCGCTTTGCGGAGAAGTATGGGCGCCGATCTGGCTATCTCTTGGCCGGGTTTTAAAATATGCTTCACTCACACTGCGATCCACCTTAGATGCAAGGCCTTGAATGCGCACCTGGCGTTCTAATTGCGCCCAGTAAAAAAGGAGAGAAACTTGTGGATTGTTTTCAATTTCGCGGGCTTTATTGCTCATATAATTTGTGTAAAACACAAACCCTTCGCTCGAGTATTCCTTTAGAAGTACCTGCCTTGCCTTCGGAAAACCATCCAATCCGACGGTGCAAAGCGTCATTGCATTAAAGTCGTAGGCATTGATGGCCTGAAAGTCTTCAAACCATGTATCGAAAAGTGCCATCGGTTCTTCAGGAAGGAAGATCTCAAGCAATTCTCCCCGCTGATAGCTCTCACGAGCATTGTGCAAATTTTTTTTCATCTAAACTTTTTTACTGACAAACAAAAATATTTTTGAAAAAGAAGTGTTCTTCATGACTCTGATTAGTAATTTTATACCAATGTTCGGAATAAGTTGTTTGCAAAATGGAGATACTAGACATACCCAGACAAGGATGTTTTCTGATTTCAGAGCCACTGCTCGGGGATCCAATATTTGAGAAGACCATTATTTATCTGGTGGCCTATTCCCATGAAGGTGCCGTTGGATTTATCATCAACAAGGTAGGTGATCACATGATCGGGGATTTTATTGACCATCTTGAAGATACCAATATATTTATTCTCGATGGAGGTCCTGTCGAGACTCAGAATCTCTACTTTATCCACAGGCGAAATGATCTGATCGAATCCAACTACCATATATCAGGCGAATACTACTGGGGTGGAGACGTAGATACCTTATTTGAAAAAATCCAAAAAGGTGAAATTACCGAGCAGGAAGTCGTCTTTTTCAGAGGGTATAGCGGGTGGGCTGCCGGCCAACTTGAAAATGAAATTAAAAACAAATCCTGGATTGTGGTTGACCATTCTCTCATTGACTTGCTCATGCTTCCTCCCGAAGAGCGTTGGTCACATATGCTCCGGAAGGTTGGAGGCGATTATCTGCTGTGGATTAACTCCCCCTCTAACCCTGTGTGGAACTGATTGTATTCCTTAAATAAATTTTAAAGATTACAAAGGCTTAAATCTTTCACTGATAATGAGTGACTTGGCTGCAGAAAAAAAAAGAGAGAACTAAATGCTGAAACTTTATCAGTACGTGTATATTTGCAGCCGTTCTTATAAACAGAAGGGTTCATAGCTCAGCCGGTTCAGAGCACCTGCCTTACAAGCAGGGGGTCACAGGTTCGAATCCTGTTGAACCCACCTCTGTATACCAAAACCATAACCAAAAAGGTTGTGGTTTTTTTTTGTCTTAAATTGATATTAATAGTTGTGTAAGCCGACAGTAGCTGATGCCATATCATGAGTCGATTTTACAGACCGATGCAATCGAGCGGATAGACCCACCTTGAATATGAATAGTGTAATGTAACTAATAGACTAAACAGAATATTACCCCTTGGTAAACATTAAAGCATTTTTTTTGCTTCTGCCAGTGGAGTAATTTCGATAAGCACTTCTTACCAATATCTAAAATCTGTACAAAATACATTGCTGCTTCTGGAAAGTTACATCAAATTTGTGCGTATGATGTGGAAAAAAGTATTCCGGCTTTTCAGTTTGATATCCATTTTGACAGCAGGCTGTGCATCTCCTGATAACGAAAAAACCACGATCCCGAATCAGATAACCACCCCGATCGACAGCTTGACCGCACTGATCGAACAGAATCCAGACAATGCAATCTACCTGGCAGAGCGAGCCTCCCTCCTTTTGGATCAGCGGCAGTTTAGGGAAGCACTGGAGGACATCGATCGAGCCTGGAGCCTGGACTCCAATCACATACGGGTACAACTGATCAGGGGTGATGTATACTATGTGCTCAACCGAACCCGTACATCAAGAGATAGTTGGCTGAAATGTGTGCAGAACAACCCTTCCAATGAGGTATGCAGGATGCGTCTTGCTGAATTGTATCTGGCAGTCAAAGACCTGGAGGCTGCCTTGGAGCATTTAAAGATCGTGCTAGAAAACAACGCCAATAACGCCAATGCACACTTTATGATGGGAGTGGTGATAAGGGATCTGTATGGTGATACCGATCGTGCCTTGTTGTCGATTCAGAGGTCGATCGAAATTAAAGAGGATTACGTCGATGCATTGGATATGATGGGTGTACTTCTTACGGCCAAGGGAGATCCCCTTGCGATTAAATACTTGCAGAATGCTCTTAACATTAGTCCTAACCGGCATGATTTGCTTTATAAAACCGGGTATGCCTACATGCGCTTTGGGAAGTTTAATGAGGCTCTTGAAATGTTTACAAAGGCTACAATGGTCAATCCACAGGACGAGCAAAGCTATTTCAATATGGGATTTATACATGTCGAAATTCAGAAATACGATGTAGCCCGGGATTACTTTGATAAGGCGGTGCGGGCTAATCCCGAATCATTTAAGGCCTACTATGGAAGAGGCTATGCACACGAGATGCTGGGCAATGTCCGCGCAGCCATTGAAGATTACACCCATGCTTTAGCGTTAAATCCAGAATATGCGCCCGCTTCGGAGAGCTTAAAGAGATTGGGAAAATATTAACCCCAGGTTGTAAAAAAAAAAAAAAATAGCATCAGGTGAAAAATGCACTGTATCCACTCATTATAGCCACCTTATTTAGTTGCTTTAATCAACCACAAAGGTCTGGTCTGGGTCATTATAGGGTGATGTTTTACAACGTCGAAAACCTGTTTGACCCGTATGACGATCCAGAAAAAAACGACAATGATTTCACACCTGAAGGAAACTACCGATGGACCGAATATCGATGGCGTGAGAAAACAGCTAAAATTGCCAAAGTCGTCAGAGCAGTAGGCGAAGGCAATCTTCCGGCAGTAATAGGTTTTTGCGAGATCGAAAACCGCCTTGTGCTTGACGAATTGGCGCGACACCCAATACTCCGCGATGGCAGGTACAATGTAGTCCATTATGAATCACCCGACCGCAGAGGAATAGATGTAGGGCTCTTTTACAGAGACGAATTGTTTGTGCTTCTGTATTCCGAACCCCTGAGGGTAGAAGTCAGCAATAATCCGAAATTTGTAACCCGCGATATCCTGTATGTCAAGGGTATTCTGGATCGATTGGACACAGTGCATTTTTTTGTAAATCACTGGCCTTCCCGACTTGGAGGTGCTGCCACCAGCGAACCCAACCGAATTGCCGCAGCGCGCACGCTCAAACAAAAAGCCGATAGCATACTCTCCGTAGTCTCAAATGCAAACATCATCATAATGGGAGATTTTAATGACGGACCAGAGGATGTAAGTGTATTTAAGATTTTGGAGGCCGGACATATTAAAGATGATAAACCCCTGGTAAATCTTATGCTAAGTATGCCTGCAGGAGAGGGGAGTCACAGGTTTCAGGGCAAATGGGAATTTTTAGACCAAATAATTGTATCACGTCCCCTGCTATCTGAAGAAAGCGTTCTGAAAATTACTAACGCCAGGGCACATGTATTCAAAGCCGATTTTCTGTTGGAGGACGATGCTCGCTACCCGGGAAAAATGCCCTATCGGCAATTCATTGGTTTTAAATTTAATGGCGGGTACAGCGACCATCTACCGATCTATGTGGATTTGGAACAAAAAAAGGGGGTTGTAAAAAAGAATTGATAGACACATTTTTGCTAAATAAAAACCTCAACATGCCATTTTTGAAAGTAGACCGTCTCTTGCCGGTTTTTTTATTGATTATATCCACCCATTGCAAAAGGTCCGCGACAGGCGGAGATTCCCTTGATGATCCTATCAACGCGCTTCAGGTTGAAGCAACTACGTATATAACCATTACCAACACCTATGGGCCAAATGATCCTGTATCGGGTGCAGCTGCCGCATTGTTTCAATTATATACGGATTATCTCCCTGGCAGAATTTTTCTGATGAATATACCCTCTCAAAATTCGCCGGTGTTCAATCCGGGCGTGACGGACAGCATCATGAATACATTCTTTAAAAAGCCTCCCGTACCGGCGCTTCATCTCAACAATGAATATGTGGACATCAATTTGGCAGATCAACTGGATGTCGTGTCCAAAAGGCCAGTCAAAGTCGGTGTGAACCACCTAGTCACTGACAAGGGGGATTATTATGAAGTCAGGGCTAAAGTGAAGTTTTTTGACTTTTTTTCAGGTACATCGTTTTACGTCACGTCTTATCTGTTGGGAGATTTTGAATCAAGGGATTACGGAGGTGGTATCAGTTTCGCTACGATGCCCTTCCCCGGCGTTACAGAGCTTTCAGGCGGCAGTCTTACTTTTACCACAGACGGGCAGTCCTTGCGCGATACCAACCGCGTGGTATTTCGAAAGGGAGATCCTGTGATTCATTTCCGGGTCTTGATCTCTACAGACTCAGCAAAATTTGCTCCCGGCATATTGCTCGATACAATCAATATTTTTGGCAGAAGCTATGATGCGGGGGATCTGTTTGGATTAAGACAAACACCACTCAATATCAAACTCCCTAAAACACCCTCTTCTGAAGTAGCCGAACGTCTGTATGTAGCGACATTTATATTCAGAAAAGAAGACGGCGACGAATTTTACAAGCTCGAAAACACATTTCAAACTCAAATACGGTGAACTATTTAAGACTATTTTTTCCTATCTGGCTGTCAGTGCTATTACTTACAACCACAACGTGTAAGAAAGTGCCCATTACCGGCAGACGACAGCTGGCTTTTATCCCTGGTAATGAGTTAAACTCCCTCAGTTTTGCACAGTACCAGCAAATCAAAGAAAAAGAGCAGATCATTAGAGGCACTCCTGAGGCACTTATGATCGAGCGTGTAGGACGCAGAATTCAAAAAGCCGTAGAAGATTACATGGCTATGAATAATATGTCGGATCGCCTCAGGGGCTTCGAATGGGAATTTATTCTGATAAAAAGTGATGTAGTCAATGCCTGGTGCATGCCTGGTGGCAAAGTGGCTTTTTACACTGGTATTTTACCAATTTGTAAGGATGAAACTGGTGTAGCTGTGGTCATGGGTCATGAAGTGGCTCATGCTGTGGCTCAGCACGGAAATGAGCGAATGTCCCAGGGGATGCTGCAGCAGTTTGGCGGTGTTGCCCTTGCAATTGCTCTTCGCGATCGCCCTGCTGAAACACAAGCGCTTTTTCTTGGTGCGTATGGTGTAGGCACTACGGTGGGTGCGATACTTCCTTTCTCTAGACTGCACGAGAGTGAGGCTGACCGCTTAGGACTTATTTTCATGTCCATGGCAGGTTATGATCCCAGGGAGGCTCCAAAATTCTGGGAGAGAATGTCTAAACTTAGCGGTGGTCAGAAACCACCCGAAATGCTCAGCACACACCCTTCGGATGAGCGCAGAATCAGAGATTTAAACGCTCAAATTCCAGAGGCATTGAAATTTTTCAATCCTTAATTCCCGATTACTTGAAAATTAAAGACTTTATAAAAATCTATGCGGCCATACTTGCTGCCCATACGGCTGCTCAGTATGTTTCGGGTGATTTTTCTCTATTGTTTTTTACCAAGTTACTAATACCCCTTTCGCTGTTGTTGTACAATTTTTATTATAATTCAGATAAATTAAAAAATGCTCTTCTGACTTCATCGTTTGGATTTTTTCTACTGGGAAATGTACTGATGCTGATCAAACCGACATATGACCCTTGTAGATTTGAAACGCCTATTTTGTCATACTCGGCTGCTTTTGCATTTTTAGCAGTTTTAGCTTTATTGCGTGCAAAATGGAGCATAAAGAATGCATTGGTCGGACTTTCCGTTGCTATTGTTAACACGGCATTATCCTATCTGTATGTTCTCAACGGATTAAGTTCAGATGCAATCGTTTTTTACATATTTGTTCTATCTTTTGCAATAATGTCTTTTACTTCGTTTTTAAATTGTGACGAACCGAAGAAGAAGGCTATGGTGGTGCTGGGCGTGATAAGCATTTCGATTTCCAATCATATATTGGGCTTTTGTACATTTAAGACTAATAATACTGATATGGTCCCCGTAGCCATGCTCTTGTATGGGATTAGTCTGTTCTTTTTTATGCTAGGATACATTGACACAAGTGAATCTGAAATACAAACTCATATGAGATGATAAGGATACCCACGGTTGATTTGGCAGAATTTTTATCAGAGGATCCGACCTCCAAGAAAGCATTTGTGCAAAAACTTGGCAAAGCTTATGAGGAAATCGGATTTGTAGCGGTGAAAAATCACGGATTGAGTGACGAACTCAGAGACCAATTGTATGATAAGGTTCAGCGGTTTTTTTCGCTGCCGGAACACATAAAGAAAAAATATGAAATCGAAGATCTCGCCGGCCAGAGGGGTTACACCCCGTTTGGAAAAGAGCACGCAAAGGGATTCAACACCGGGGACCTGAAAGAGTTCTGGCAGTTTGGACAATGGGTCGATGAGCCTGTCGATGGCGAACTCTATCCCCCTAATGTAGAAGTATTCGAGGTCGAAGGATTTAACGAAACCGGAAAACTGGTTTTCAAAACTTTGGAAAAGACAGGTATGCAGATTTTAAGGGCCATTGCTCTGTATTTGGGTCTGGAAGAACACTATTTTGATCCATATGTGACACATGGCAACAGTATCCTCAGAGCGATCCACTATCCGCCCATCACTGCAGAGCCTGAAGATGCCGTGCGCGCAGCCCAACATGAGGACATTAACCTCATCACTCTCCTGATGGGTGCATCCGCTGCCGGATTGGAAGTGCTCAATAAAAAAGGTGAATGGATACCCGTAACGGCCCTGCCGGAGCAAATCATCGTAAACGTAGGGGATATGCTCCAGCGACTGACCAATAATGTGCTTAAATCGACAACACATAGGGTGGTAAATCCTCCCCGCGAGCAGTGGCATGAACCCCGGTACTCAATTCCCTTTTTCTTGCATCCGAAATCGTCCATGTCACTTACCTGCTTACCACAATGCATCACAGAGGATCGGCCCAAGGCATACAGCGATCTTACAGCCGGTGAATACCTGGAAGAGCGTCTGCGTGAAATCGGTTTGAAAAAATAGCCGGATGTGGCTGCCGGAGGTTATTTTCTGGAGCTCATTGACGGGTGTAGTGTACACCTACCAGGGATACAGCCGGCTGCTTAATGCACTTCCTAAGAAAGCCCATCCATCCGTAATACAACCTGAGGAGTGGCCATCTGTCAATGTAATCTTTGCTGCTTATAATGAGGAAGCAGTCATTGGGGCCAAACTGAAGTCGCTTCTTGAATCTGATTATCCACAGGATCTGCTCTCTGTAACGGTCGGCTCCGATGCATGCACTGACAGCACGGATTCAATCGTAGAGGATTTTAAAAAAAAATATCCATTGAGATTGAATCTGATCAGGTTCGAACGTCGAACCGGAAAAGCAGAAATCATCAACCAGCTGGCCTCCGTCAGCACATCGGATGTATTAATTTGTACCGACGCGAATATTATACACGAATGCAAATCCATCTCCCGGGCAGTGGCCCTGCTGTATTCGGATCCGACCTTTGGGGCTGTGGGGGGCACACTGGAGTATATCGTTCGGTCCTCTCAAGGAATTGCTGTACAGGAGAACTTTTACCGTAGTTGGGAAAATTCAATCAGGCACGCAGAGTCTGCGCTTTGGCAGATGCCAATGGGTCTGGAGGGAGGTTTTTATGCCATTAAAAGAAGACTCTTCAGACCAATTCCAAAAAACTTTTTCATGGAGGATTTTTATCAGACCTTACAGCTTTACTGCGCCGGATACAGATCCTACATGCATCCTGAAGTCAGGGGATTGGAGGATGTAAGTACGCAGCCCAGAGAGGAATTTCAGCGGAAAAAGCGTATTTCTACTGGTAATTTTCAGAATTTGGTGTACTTCTTTCGATGTATTCACTCAAGTTGGAAGTTGGCTTTTGTCTTTTGGTCACACAAAGGTCTGCGCTGGATCACACCGATATTGCTGATGATGGCTTTGATTTCAAATCTGGTACTTCTCAGCACAGGGTCTACCTTCTATAAGATGACATGCGCATTGGCAGCTGTACTTTCGCTCCTGGGTGTGGTGGGAAGTATTTTTTCAAAAAGAAAGCAAAAAATCCACTTGATTGTCTATATCTATCATTTTTTCAATATGAACTTTGCTCTGTTATCAGGATTAATACAGTATATAAAAGGTGTGAACACAAATGTCTGGCAACCCACCCGAAGAAATCAAAACTAAGCTCAATACGATAGAAGAGGCAATCGAAGATATCAAAAAGGGCAAAGTGGTCATCGTCGTGGATGATGAAGATCGCGAAAACGAAGGAGACTTCTTAGCCGCTGCTGAAAAGGTGACTCCTGAAATGATCAATTTTATGGCCACTCACGGGCGGGGCTTGATCTGCGTACCGCTGCCGGACAGCCGATGCGACGAACTGGATCTGCCTCCTATGGTACTGCATAATACTGATCCGCACCATACCGCATTTACCATCTCCGTAGACCTCAAGGGCAGAGGCAATACAACCGGGATATCAGCCGCAGATCGGGCACGTACGATTCTGGCACTTGTAGACGAGAAGAGTAAACCAGAAGATTTTGCCCGCCCAGGGCATATATTTCCTCTCAGGGCAAGACCTGGGGGAGTGCTTCGACGCACCGGTCATACAGAAGCAGCTATTGATTTGGCGCGATTGGCCGGACTAAAACCGGCCGGGGTAATTGTAGAGATTATGAACGACGACGGCACCATGGCACGGCTGCCACAGTTGTTTAAAATCGCCGAGCGATTTGATTTAAAGATTATCACCATCGAGGATCTTGTGGCCTATCGAATGAAAAACGAGTCGCTTATACAGCTCATTGAAGAGTTTGATATTCAGACTCCTTACGGTTTGTTTCACTTTTATGCCTTTGAACAGACGACCAATCATCAGATCCACATGGCCCTTACGATGGGCAGTTGGGATCAGGAAGAACCTGTCATGGTGCGCATTCATTCTGCATTGGCCGGAGCAGATTTGCTTTCATTGATTTTTGCAGATCCTACTCAGCAGCTGCACAAAGCACTTAAGAGAATATCCCAGGAGGGAAAAGGTGCGATTGTATATTTAAATCAGTCGAACCATCTCGGGCACAATCTTTTGGATGTCATTCGATTTTACAAAGAAAAATCCTCTGATGTGAAACCCTCCTTTACACGGGATGCCCGCGATATCGGAATAGGAGCTCAGATTCTTCGATTTTTGAAAATCAAAAAGGTCAGGCTATTGACCAACAATCCGATAAAACGCGTAGGGGTAGTGGGCTATGGGCTTGAGATAGTTGACAATGTAACCTTCGATGCATAAATGGCGATGCCGGATAAAGTAGTATTCACCGGTACGGGTACTTCTCAGGGCATACCTGTGATCGGATGCTCATGCAAGGTATGCACCTCTGATGATCCACGTGACAAGCGAACGCGAACCTCAGCACATATAGTTATAAAGGGTTTTCACTTTCAGATAGATGTCGGTGCTGACTTCCGGCAGCAGATGCTTTCCAACAGACTTTCCCGAGTCGATGCAGTATTGCTCACTCACGAGCACATGGATCACATTGCCGGACTTGACGACCTTAGACCTCTGATTTTTCTCCAAAATAAACCGATTCCCATTTATGGCTCCCGGAGGGTTATAGAAGCGGTAAAAAATCAATATCCCTATGCATTCGTACCGGAGGAGAAGCGCTATCCGGGTGCACCAGAGTTGATACCGGTAGTCATTGAGGATGATTCACCTTTTGACATTCAAGGTATTGAAATTATCCCGTTGAACGTGTTGCATGGAGACTGGCCTGTATTGGGTTTCAGATTTGGTGATTTTAGCTATATCACAGATGCCAACTTTATGCCGGAGAAGACTTTTGAGCTCTTGAAAGACACAAAGTACTTTGTAATCAATGCACTGCGTAAACAACCACATTACTCTCACTTCAATCTCGAGCAGGCTCTGGAGATTGCCCACAGAGTGAACGCTCAAAAGACGTATCTGACGCATATATCGCATGACCTCGGACTTCACGCAGAAGTAGAAACACAGCTATCGGAAAGGGTTTTTTTAGCATACGACGGCTTGAATCTCGACCTTTGAATAATAATTCGGCCAGCGGACAAAGAGGTACTTTAGCTCTTTTTTTACTTTGTAAGGTAATTTTAAATAAAATGTTTACTATATCGGATCTCCATGACTGACCAAACACTTCCCTCCCGGATACTGGAAAATGCTGTCACAGAGATAGCAAAACTGCCCGGAATAGGCCGCAAAACAGCTTTGCGCCTGGCTCTTTATCTGCTCAGCCGAAGTAAAGAATCCGGATTGCAACTCGCTGAGTCTATAATAGCCTTAATGACTGAAACTAAAAAATGTATGCAGTGTCACAACATTTCTGAAACTGATATATGTCAAATCTGCGCAGACCCTCACCGCGATCTTACAAAAATCTGTGTAGTAGAAGATATCCGCGATGTATTAGCCATCGAAAATACTGGTCAGTACCGGGGATTGTATCACGTCCTTGGAGGCCTGATCAATCCTATGGCCGGTTTCGGACCTTCGGAGATTCAGGTTTCAGACCTTGCAGCCAGAATAGAGCAGCTGGGCGCAAATGAACTCATTATTGCCCTGCCATCTACGGCCGAAGGAGACACCACGGCCTATTATGTCTATAAAAAGGTAAAAGACCTTAATGTCCAGATAAGCACTTTGGCCAGAGGGGTGGCTGTGGGTGAAGAACTGCAATATACCGATGAAATAACCCTTGGAAGAAGCATCCTCAACAGAGTTCCGTTTGAAATTTCATTAAAAAACTAGACCCTTTTGGAACTAGATACTTCATACAGGTACGCAGAAGTTCTTTTGCCAAGACCTTTGGCATACGGATTTACCTATGAAATTCCAGAGAAATGGTGCAATAGTATAAGACCCGGCAGCAGAGTAGTGGTGTCGTTTGGAAAGAGAAAATTGTATTCCGGAATAGTTGTAAAACTACACAATACTGCACCTGAAAATCACGTACCCAAGCCTATACTAGAGGATCTGGGACCCGTAGTGGACGATATGCGAATCATTCAGTTTTGGGAGTGGATGGCGCGATATTACATGTGCACTCCCGGTGAGGTGATGAATGTGGCAGTGCCAACGCGTTTTAAGCTTGAAAGTGAAACCCGACTCACCTGCCTGTACGATTCCAACTTTTGGCCCGACGACCTATCGGATCAGGAAACTGAAATTTTGCAATTTGCACACTCCAACCCCGACTGCACAATCCAGGATGTTGTCAAACACATCGGAACATCTGCCGTGCGTGCAGTAAGAAGGCTCGTGGACTCCGGCCATTTGATCATTAAGGAAAAGGTCAGACACTTGTCTCTGGAGAAGTGGATCAGAGTAGTGAACCTACAACCGGGTAAAGAAGAGGAAATTGCTAAAATTCTGAATCTGACCAAAAGGGCTCCGATCCAGCAAAATTTGATTTTAGCTTACTACAAGCTCCAAAGCTCCTCCGACCACATCACCTTGGAAAGACTCCTGCATGAGGCGAAAGCCAGCATGTCCTCTCTTGAATCATTGGTCAGGAAAGGGATCTTCCAAATCCTGGAAGTGAAAGAATCATCTCTCCCCGGCCGGGCCGGGAAGTCGGGTTTTGATCTAACTCCTGCACAGAAAGTGGCTTTCGATCAGATACTTAGCTCGTTTATCAACGAAAAGACAGTACTCCTTCACGGGGTAACGTCCAGCGGTAAGACCGAAATCTACGTTCACCTGCTCAAAGAGGTAGAAAAGACCGGGGGTCAATGCCTGATGCTTGTGCCTGAAATTGCACTAACAACCCAACTTATCGGGCGACTCAGGCAATTTTTTGGCGACGGGATCAGCTTGTACCACAGCCGCATGACCGACAAGGAGCGTTCGGATGTCTGGGAATCCGTACGAAAACAGGAATCCGGGGGCCGCCTGATTGTCGGAGCTAGAAGTGCCTTGTTTCTGCCGTTTTGCGACTTGCGCCTGATCATTGTCGACGAAGAGCACGACGCCTCATACCGCCAGGAGGCACCCAACCCTCGGTATCAGGGCCGCGATGCAGCTATCTATTTAGC
The DNA here is from genome assembly GCA_046295455.1 of Thermaurantimonas sp. GTDB lineage: Bacteria > Bacteroidota > Bacteroidia > Flavobacteriales > Schleiferiaceae > Thermaurantimonas. The sequence continues at coordinate 57,635 of JBKBNI010000009.1, forward strand.
CACATTATACAACGCCCGTGTGCTCTTAGGTAGCGCTACACCATCGGTAGAGAGCTACTTCAATGCGATGTCCGGAAAGTACACACTCGTCGAGCTCCACGAGCGTTATGAAGGTCTTAGCCTCCCAGAAGTAAAACTCGTAAGTCTCGTGTCCGAAAAAAAACAAAACAGACTACGCGGCAATTTTAGCCAGACCCTGCTTGATGCCATGGAGAGTGCGCTCTACCGCGGGAAACAATCCATCGTCTTTATCAATCGCAGAGGCTATGCTCCACGGATTGTGTGCCATGACTGCGGATACATTTACATCTGTGACCATTGTGACATCGCCTTGACTTTTCACAAAGCCGTACATAAGTTAAAATGCCACTACTGCGGCAGCGAAAAGCCAGTACCTACTGCCTGCGTGATGTGCGGGAGCGTTTATCTGGAGCTCTTGGGAGCCGGTACCGAACAGGTCGAAGACGAACTTTCCGCGTTCTTTCCATCAGCACGGATCGGACGTCTGGACCTTGATACGGCAAGGAGCAAGAAAAAGTACGCTCAGCTTCTCACAGATATGGAGTCCGGAAATGTAGATATACTAGTGGGAACACAAATGGTGACCAAAGGGCTTAATTTCAGCAAGGTCGAGGTAGTAGGAGTGATCAATGCAGATGCACTGCTTTACTTTCCCGAATATCGCGCTCACGAACGCGCCTATCAGATACTCGAGCAGGTCGCCGGTCGTAGCGGACGGAGCGGGGAGCAGGGAAAGGTATATATTCAGGCCTACAATACCACGCACCCGATACTCTCCTTTATTACAGCTCATGATTACAAAGCCTTCTATATCTGGCAGGCCGAAGAGAGAAAACAATTTTTCTATCCTCCATTTGTCAAAATGATTCAGCTAACCCTGCGCCATGTGGATTTGAAAACAGTCCAGATAGCTGCGACACGTCTGGCAAAAAAACTGAAAGACATCCGGGAGATTGCAGTCATCGGCCCGGAATTTCCACCTGTGGCACGAGTTAACTCATATTACAGAATGCGCTTTTTGATCAAAATTGCCAGGAATCAATCCTATCTCAAGGTAAAAAATCACCTTTGGGACACATGTCTGTCCTTTTTTTCTCAGGCAGACTACCGGAAGATACGGTATCAGTTTGAAGTAGATGTTTAGATGCTTGTCTTGGCTTTTTTCAGTCAGAATACCGGTTTTTTGGGCGGAAGGGAGGAATCGAAATAATACAGCTCGATCTGACTTGCATTAGTATCTAGGAGTATCATCTGACATCAGAATTTTGATGTGACGTATCAGTCTCTGAATGTCTTCGGCGTCTGTGCCATCATAAAATCCGCGAAGCCGCCCCCGAGTGTCCACAAGCACCACATTTTCTGTATGGATGAATCCGTGATCATCAGCCTCTCCATATCCGTCTTTCACAGCAAAATAGACCTTTCGGGCAAGGCGTTGGATCTCCCCTTCGTCAGCTCGAACCAGCCACCAAATCGAGGGGTCTATACCGTTGATTTCTGCATAGTGTCTGAGCATAGGTATCGAATCTACATCGGGCATGACGGTGTGGGACATTAGTATCAATCTGGAATCGCCCTTAAATTCTTCCTGAACCCGTTTCAATTCGCGGGTCATATCAATGCATATGGAAGGACAGGTCGTAAAGAAGAAATTGACTACCCGGATTTTGCCTTCCACAGATTCTTCTGTTATGGTATCTCCCAGGTGATTGACTACATTGAAAGCCCCTGTTTTAAAATTTCTTCCAACTCGTCGGAGACTGCTGTCCACCAATTCCGGATTTAGATCAGCCGGATTGTACACCGGAAGTCGTTCAGGGTCTTGCATGATATATCCTCCAATACTGTAGATCGCAATCAGTGCAATGGCTGTAAGGGATATAATTAGTAGATTCCTTCTGTTCATTTTGAACGTATTCTTTGAAATGTCTAGAATAAAAGAATATTTGAAAATCCTGTTTTTATAACAAATTTGCAGCACACTGTATTCTGCAGGCTGATTAATATTTTCTAAAAAATGAGTGTACTTTTAGAGGTAAAAAACCTATTTGTAACGACATCCGAAAGTACACAGCCACTGGTCAAGGGAGTGACGTTTTCACTGGCCGGAGGTCAAAAGCTTGGTTTGGTGGGGGAGAGTGGATCAGGTAAGTCATTGATATGTAAAGCAATAGCAGGACTTCTTCCACCAGGGCTTCGCGTCTTGACTGATTCTTTGACTCTTGAGACAAAAAACGAAAAAGTTCATTTGAACACTCCAAATACCTTCAAAGACAGAGCAAAATATATCGGCTACGTATTTCAGGAGCCCATGAGTGCTCTCAATCCTACAATGATGATTGGTAAACAGATTATGGAAGCATTGGAAACCTCCGACTTGCCGGCTTCTCAAAAAATACAGATGACCCTCGACTGGCTGGAGAGGGTACAACTGCCTGACCCAGCCGCCACATTTAAAAAATACCCCCATCAGCTTAGTGGAGGCCAACGCCAAAGAGTCGTAATAGCAATGGCGATGATAAAAAAACCGGTATTGCTCATAGCTGATGAACCTACCACAGCACTTGACATGATTGTTCAGGCTGAAATCCTGGACCTTATTCGCTCCCTGTGTAGAGAGGTTGACACCATGCTCATCTTTGTAAGTCACGACCTGGACCTAGTAGGCTCACTGTGTGAAACAATAATGGTCATCAGACAAGGAGAAGTCCTGGAAACCGGCAACACAAAGGAAATCTATCGTACACCTCAGCATCCTTACACACAGGCCTTATTGCTCTCAAAACCCAGAATTGGTTATAAACCTGAGTATCTTCCGGTTGTTTCTGACTTTCTGGACGAGGAGCGAAAAGTACCCAACATGTCAGAATCCTTTGCCGGATTGACTTCCCGCGACTACCGAAGAGGCCCGATAGTGCATATTCATAATATTAGTAAGTCATATAGACAAAACGGCAAAGCGCGAACCATACTAAAAAACATTACGCTGGTGATCGATTCCGGTGAAACCGTAGGAATAGTTGGGCCATCCGGTTGCGGGAAGTCCACTCTGGCACGCATTCTCTGTGGGGTGGAAAAAGCCGATGCCGGCTCCATCACATTCCATCGTCCGGGCAGAAGAGCCGACGCTGTCCAACTGGTGTTTCAAGACCCCTTCTCCAGTCTGAATCCACAACTCACCATAGGTCGGCAGGTCATGGAACCCCTTCTTGCAAAGGGCCTTTCAGGTACTCAGGCTGAAAATGAAGCCAGAGAAATACTAAACATTACGGGTATCGACGGGTGCAGGTTTTACGATTATCCACACCGGTTTTCCGGGGGGCAGAGGCAGCGCATTGCGATTGCACGGGCATTGGTATTACGGCCGGCTCTGCTGGTCTTGGATGAGAGTGTGGCCGCACTTGATGTCTCTGTCCAGGCAGTTGTGATCAATCTGCTAAACGACCTGAAGCGTCACTTACATCTCAGCTATCTGTTTATAACCCACAATCTGATCATTGCGGATTACTTCTGCGACCGTATTTTGGTAATGTACGAGGGTGAATTTGTAGAGCAGTGGAGTGGCACCATCGCAACCCCTCCAAAACATCCATTCACACAAAAACTCATTGGCCTGATTGACTAATTCAGTTTCGGACAATCAAAGTCAGTTCTCCGGAAAAATTATTTTTGATTGACTTAAAAAAAGTAACAGATTTGTAGTGATAATTAATAGTCGGTTTTATCCTTTTTACTGTACCTCCCAAGACTCTGTGCAAGGCCGTGGAGAAGCCCGCTGATCAGCGAAACAAAAAAACTGTACAACAAAGCACTCCAAAAACCACTCACCTCAAATCCACTGACCAAATTGGCTGCAATGAGAATGACAATAGCATTAATCGCAAAAAGAAATATCCCAAAGGTCACCAGAGTTACAGGTAAGGTTAGGAGGATGAGAAGCGGTTTGATTGTTATGTTGAATATTCCCAAAACAAGGGCTACAATAAAAGCGGCAAGTATATCTCTCAAATGGACTCCCGGGGTGATATAAGACGCTAAAAAGAAACTCAATGTACTCACAGCCAGCCGAATGTGAAACGGAGGCTCATTGAGCGACATATTAAACTGGACTTTCATCAGGCTAATTTATTCTTTCCAAAGAAACTGAAAAAGCACAATACTTAAAACCAATGTTATACCATCGACCAATAAGGAGGCCAAAATAAACCTGCCACTCTCCGCACTGATCAACAAGGCTTCGCTGATTCGAATCAGTATCAACAGCTGAGGCAGCAGCAGCGGAAATGACAATACGGCCATGATGGCAGCATTGCCTTGTGCAGAGGCTGAGATACCGGCAATAAGAGTAAGCGTAGTACCAAAAGCCAATGCCCCGAGGGTGCTGATGGTCATCAGATATCTGATAGGAAAGCCGGTCTGAAATAGCAGATCAAACAGCCATGTTGTAAACCATGAGATAATGGTGAGCAAAATGCAGTTGAAGAGAATTTTGGAAACAATAAGGAGTGTGGGCGGAGTCGTCTGGTAGTAAAAGACAAAGCGGTGAGAGGTTTCTCGAATCAGACTTCGGGATGTGATGGTTACAGCTCCAAATCCCAAAACAATCCAAAAGACTGATATGGATACCCGGGGAGCAACATCAGACTTCAGCATCATATACGCGATGAATGCAGACGATGTGATGTAAAGCAAGAGTGAGAAAAACTGGTGTTTTTCCCGCCATTCGATTTTAAAATCTGTCCGCAGCAGTTTCAGAATCTGCCGTAAGTAGAGCATGATTTACAATTCTAATGCTTTGCGCGGATCATTATTCATAAGTTTTTCGACAGGGTTTTCGAGACATTCTTTCACATGAACGAGAAAGCCTACGGATTCCCGTCCATCGATGATGCGATGGTCATAGCTCAGTGCAACATACATCACCGGGCGTATGACGATCTGACCTTCACGCACGACAGGCCGCTCGACAATGTTGTGCATACCGAGAATTGCCGATTGCGGAGGATTGATGATTGGCGTCGAAAGCATTGAGCCGAATACACCGCCGTTGGTGATGGTAAAGGTGCCGCCGGTCATCTCATCTACTGTAATTACACCATCCCGCACGCGGGTAGCAAGGCGTTTTATTTCCTTTTCCACACCGGCAAAAGACATATTTTCGGCATTTCTCAGCACAGGTACCATCAATCCCTTTGGCCCGCTCACTGCAATCGAAATATCACAGTAGTCAAAAGTCACCATTTCCTCCCCGTCGATCATAGAATTGACTTGCGGAAAGCTTTTCAATGCGCTCACACATGCTCTGGTGAAGAATGACATAAATCCAAGACCTACGCCGTGCTTCGCTGCAAAGGCATCTTTAAACTCTGCCCGAAGGTCGAAAATGGCTTTCATGTCTACCTCGTTAAAGGTCGTTAGCATGGCCGTTTCATTTTTGACAGACACCAGACGTTCGGAGAGTTTACGACGAAGGGCTGACATTCTTCTTCGTTCGGATTGCCGGCTACCGGTTCCGGGTGTTCCCATTGATGCGCGTCCCTTGGTCTCGTCAGCCGCTCTTATCACATCGGCTTTTGTAATCCGGCCATCTCTTCCGCTGCCTTTGGACAGTGTCACACCGGTCTCTTCCATCAGTTTTTTTGCCGCTGGTGAAGGTACACCGGCTGCATAAGAGGCCGGCTTCAAGTCTTTTTCAGTTGTAGGGTTCGGTTGGGGTGCTGCAGCAGTATCTGCTTTTTGAGTGGCTGCTTCCGACGTGTCGGATTTGGATTTTGAAGGCGATTCTCCGGCTGATTTCACTGCAGCTGTGTCAATGGTGCAGATGACATCGCCTACGGCTACAGTAGTACCTTCCGGTACCAGAATTTTGATTGTCCCGGAGGCCTCAGCCGGTAGTGCAAGAGTAGCTTTATCGCTGTCTATTTCAGCTATTTCCTGGTCTTTTTCTACGTAATCGCCGTCTTTTACCAGCCATTGTGCTATTTCTACTTCGGAGATTGATTCGCCCGGAGAGGGCACTTTCATTTCTAATATCATGGGTTATTGTTGTTTTTAATGTATGGTTAGATGCTAAATACTTTTTTGATGATGCGCTTTTGGAGGGCTACTGAAGCCTGATGAGATCCACTCGCAGGACTTGCACTTGCAGCAGGGCTTACGACGATGAAATCTTTAACCGGGAATTTGATTCGCATGTAATAGTAAGCTCCCATATTGGCAGGTTCTTCCTGTGCCCATATTATTTTGCTGGCATTGGGATAGGATTGAATAATGCTTTCAATCATTGCTGTGGGAAGAGGATAGAGTTGTTCAATCCGTATCAAGGCTGTATCTCGGTGATTTTCTTTTTCGCGTTCTTCAAGGAGCTCGTAGTACAACTTACCTGACATAAATACCAATTTGGTCACCTGAGCCTTATCCTCAATAAAGTGATCATCGATAACCTCCCTGAAGTGGCCGGTTTCCAATTCTTCCAATGTACTTGTTGCAAGTGGATGTCGCAGGAGTGATTTAGGTGACATCAGTACAACAGGCTTTCTGAATGGCCAGGCAAACTGCCGACGAAGCATATGAAAGAGCTGAGCCGGAGTAGTCAGATTGCAAACGACCATATTAAGTTGTGCGCAGAGTTGTAAAAATCGCTCTAAACGAGCGCTTGAATGCTCGGCACCTTGCCCTTCGTAGCCGTGAGGGAGGTACATTACCAGACCATTTTGTACTGCCCACTTATCTTCCGCTGCAGAGATAAATTGGTCAATGATTATTTGAGCTCCGTTGGCAAAATCTCCAAACTGCGCTTCCCAAATTACCAGATGGTTTGGCCTGGCCAAGGCGTATCCATATTCAAATCCCAGAACGCCGTATTCACTCAGGTGGGAATTGTAAATTTCGAATCGTGCCTGTCCGGGTTGTATATGGTTTAGTTGAATGATTTCTTCTTCAGAATCTTCTACCAAAATGACTGCGTGGCGGTGGGAGAAGGTGCCTCGCTCGACATCCTCACCCGATATCCGCACCGGAATTCCGTCGAGTAGGAGTGTACCGTAGGCCATAAGTTCTGCCATACCCCAGTCCAAGGCATTGCGTTCCTCGACCATCTTTCTCCTGTCTTCGACCAATCGAAGTACTTTGTTAAAAAATTTTTTATCCTCCGGAAGGGATGTTAGAGCTTTGGCTACTTTCATGAGTTTTTCACGACTGACTCCTGTTTGAGGTGAAGACAGAAAATCCTCTCTCTTCGCCCTTCTGAAGCCTTTCCAGTCCTCTTCAAGAAAGGGGGTAATCCGGTTTTTTTCAATTTTTTTCGACTCGTCGTAGCGCATTTCGAGAATCGCCTTGAAGTCAGCATCCATTTTTTTCAGAAATTCCTCATCCACCAATCCTTCATCCTTGAGCTTTTTCATGTAGATATCTCTGGGATTGGGGTGCTTAGCAATGATTTTATAAAGAAGAGGTTGAGTAAATCGCGGTTCGTCGCCCTCGTTGTGGCCGTACTTTCGGTAGCATAGCAAGTCAATGAAGATGTCGCGTAAAAACCGTTGTCTGTACTCGATGGCAAACTTTGCGACGTGTACCAACGCTTCTGTATCGTCTCCATTGACGTGAAATACAGGTGCAAGTATGACTTTGGCTATATCTGTGCAGTAGGTACTCGAACGTGCGTCGAGATAATTGGTCGTAAAACCTACCTGATTGTTGATCACAAAATGTATTGTTCCTCCGGTTCGGTAGCCCTCGAGTATTTCCATCTGAATGACTTCGTACACAATTCCCTGGGCTGCAATGGCTGCGTCCCCGTGAATCAAGATGGGTAGCAAAGCCGACATATCGCCCTGATACTGGTAGTCTATCCGCGCACGGGCTATACCTTCTACCACAGCATTTACTGCTTCCAGATGCGAGGGATTGGGAGCCAGGGTAAGGCGTATCTGTTTGCTGTCATCCAATACTTTGATGCTACTGTATCCAAGGTGGTACTTGACATCCCCGTCAAAATCCTCCTCCTCATACTCCTTGCCTTCAAATTCGGAGAAGATATCGCGCTGGGTCTTACCAAAAATATTGGTAAGCACATTGAGCCGTCCTCTGTGAGCCATTCCCATTACAACCTCTTTAACTCCCAGAAATGCTCCGTGATTGATAGCCATATCGAGGGCCGGAATCAGCGATTCAGCTCCTTCTACAGAGAAGCGTTTTTGACCGACGAATTTGGTGTTCAGAAAGGTTTCGAAGCCCACGGCTTCGGTGAGTTTGGTCAGAATATGTTTTTTTTGTTCTGCCGTGAAGTTAGGGAGGTTTTCATTCTCATTGAGCCGGTCAATGATCCACTTTCTGCGTTCGACATCTCGGATATACATGTATTCCACACCAATGGACCGGCAATACACATTTTTCAGATGTTCAATGATTCTCCTCAGAGGCGCTGCATTTGGCATCCCAAGCTCACGTGCCGCCTCGAATGACGTATCGAGATCAGAGGCGTCGAGTCCGAAATTTTCCAGATCAAGCGTTGGCGAATATTTCCGTCGGGCACGGACAGGATTGGTTTCTGTAAACAGGTGACCTCTCTGACGGTAAGCGTTGATAAGTTCGATCACTCTAAATTCCTTAACCAGGTGAGAGTTATCTGCGGGTACTGTTATAGTCTTTTCTATTACACTAACTTTATCGGCAGGGGAGCCACTGGCATATTCATTGGCAAAATCAAATCCCTGGAAAAAAGCCCGCCACGAAGGCTCAATGATGTCAGGATTTTCTAAATATTGATTATATAAATCTTCAAAAAACTGCAAGTGAGCAGTGTTTAAAAAAGAGAACCTATCCATGCAGGTACAGCTGTTAAAATTCTATAAGAAAAAACCTTAAAACAGGGTCAAAACTACAATACAAATACTTAAATATTTCATTAATCGGAAAAGAATCAAGGCACCATATCCCTGTAAAAGCAGAAAAGCTGTCCTGTATTGGACAGCTTTTCTTTTAGTATGCCAAAAGTGATATGTTAATCTCTGTTGTTAAGAAATATCATAATGTAATACATCAGTTGGGCAAGAGATGCAAGTGCGGCCACAAGATAAGTATTTGCAGCCCATTTCAGAGCATCTTTGGCCATGTAGTGTTCTCGGGCAGAGGTGATTCCAACGTTTTCGAGCCATATAAGTGCTCTGTTACTGGCATCATATTCCACCGGAAGGGTGATCAGAGTAAATAATGTAATGGCACCCTGTAGGACAATGATCGTAAGCAGGACAGTTTGAATCGGAAAAGCATTTACGATTAACGAACCAAACAACATAAAGAGAAATATAAACGACAGCATTCTGCTACTGAAGCTCACAACAGGAACCAAGGCAGATCGCATTTGAAGCCATGAGTAAGCAGTGGCATGCTGAACCGCATGACCTACTTCGTGGGCGGCTACTGCAGCAGCCGCTACAGATCGGCCATTGTACACATCAGGAGAGAGATTTACAGTCTTTTCAAGGGGATTGTAGTGGTCGGTCAATTTTCCAGGAACGCTAATTATTTTCACATCATATATGCCATGGTCGTGCAGCATTTTCTCAGCTACCTCTGCTCCCGTAAGGCCCGCGGCTACGGGCACACGGCTGTATTTTTCAAATTTTGATTTTAGCTTAAGTTGAACGATGTATCCTACTACGGCAAAAACGATCAGAATTAGTATCATATCCTCTATTTTTTGAACAAAAATAACAAATCGCATGCCTGCCAAGAGACCGCTCACTTTGATATCTTCTATTTTTGCATGACATTAAGTAATGAAATGAAAAAACCACTAATTCTGGTCTGCAATGACGATGGAATCACCGCTCCGGGTATTCGCAGTCTGATAGACGCGGTGAGGAAAGTAGGAGACGTCGTAGTAGTGGCGCCGGATAAGCCTCAGTCAGGGATGGGCCATGCCATTACAATTAATTCGTCGCTTCGTTGCGACCCTATAAAGATCGATGATGGAGTCCAAAAGGAATATGCCTGCAGTGGAACACCGGTAGACTGTGTAAAGCTAGCCATATCCTATTTGCTGCCACGTAAGCCGGATCTGATCGTCTCAGGCATCAATCATGGATCAAATTCGTCGATCAACGTCATATACAGTGGCACGATGTCAGCAGCCGTAGAGGGTGCTTTAGAAAATATTCCATCCATCGGCTTTTCGCTCCTGGACTACGCCTGGGATGCTGATTTTTCCAAAGCGAAAAGATGGGTCCGCGTAATTTCAAAGATGGTCTTAAAACACGGACTGCCCAAGGGCATCTGTCTGAATGTCAACATTCCGAAGGTTGTAAATGATCAGGAATACAGAGGAGTGCGCATATGTCGCCAGGCTGATGCGATCTGGGAGGAAGAAATCGACGTGCGTACAGACCCAAGAGGTCGCAGGTACTTCTGGCTATCCGGCCAGTTTGTAAACCACGATCCGGGTACCGACACCGACGAATATGCATTGAAAAATTACTTTATTTCCGTTGTACCAATCAATGTCGACTTTACGGCATATGATCAGCTTCAAACCATGTCAAAATGGAATTTCGAAATTCAGAAATTCGCTCCCAGGGAAGCCTGATGGCAGGTGTATTTCTTGCGCTTGTGGCACCTATTCTAAGTCTACTCGCATTGGTACTGAAATATCCAGTATTGTTGTCAGGTCAGGTCATTCTAACAGCGTCTGAGGTTAAGAATCTTCTCTTTCAGGTCATAAGTCTTGGTCTTATTGTCAATGTGGGCCTTTTTTTTCTGTTTTTACGCAGACAAAAAGAGCATACTTCCCGAGGTATACTTTCGGCTACATTGATATTGCTAATTATATCAGTTATTCACAAATATTTGTTATAAAATATTTTTAAAATTCTGAGACCGGGTTTTGAGCTGAATGTTTATTTGTTTTCTACTCCAAAACTATGAATTTTCTCTTGTTAGCGGGAGAGTCCTCGGGTGATTTGCACGGAGCAAATCTGATAAAAAATCTTCGGAAATTTTACCCCGAAAGTACTTTTTACTGTTTTGGAGGTGACAAAATGGCAGAGGCTGGTGCTAGGCTTCTGCTTCACTACCGGGAAATGGCCTTTATGGGTTTCTACGAGGTGGTGAAAAATCTCCCTAAAATTCTTAAAAATTTAAATTATTGTAAAAACTGGATTACTGAAAACCGACCGGATGCAATTATTTACATTGACTTCCCAGGTTTTAATATGCGAATAGCAAAATTTGCCAAAGCAAAGGGATACCTAAATATTTACTACATAAGCCCGCAAATATGGGCATGGAAAGAGCGAAGGGTTTACCAAATCAAAAGGGATATTGATTTGATGATTACCATATTGCCTTTTGAGAAAAATTTTTATGAGAAATACGATTATGCAGTAGAATATGTTGGCCACCCTTTGTATGATGCATTGGAGGAATATCTTAATCCATCACCTACCCAAAACAATAGACTATACGACATTGCCTTTTTACCGGGCAGCAGACTACAGGAAGTTCACAACATTTTACCCGTAATGGCTGAGACTGCCCGCCGAAATCCTGAATATTCATTTGTAGTTGCCGGAGCACCCTCTGTAGACAAAAACATCTATGCTTCACACATATCTGCTATCACCAATATTGAACTTCACTTTGGGAAGACCTATGAATTGCTAAGCTGCTCCAAAGCTGCTATCGTAACCTCAGGCACTGCCACACTGGAAACAGCTCTACTGGGTGTACCCCTTGCAGTAGTTTACAAGGGTAGTCCTGTGAGCTATTGGATCGCTAAACAACTCGTAAAAGTCAAATACATTTCTCTGGTAAATCTCATACTGGGCAAAGAAGCCGTCCCGGAATTGATTCAATCCGAATGTTCGGTCTACAAGGTGGAGGACTGGGTGCGAAAACTTCTCGAAGATCAGAAAGTAATAGAAGCTCAAAAGGCAGAATTTATGAAACTCCGTGAAATATTAGGAGGAAAAGGCGCATCTAAAAGAGCGGCCACAGCCATATACAACTATATCGAAAGGAATAAAAATGCGTAACGCTATCCTCATTATTCTATGTATCATATTTGCTTGCTATCGAATTCATGGCGAGCCATGGGATATACGGGTACGCCTGTTTAGTAATGAAAATTTTTCTGAGTGTTTATTTAGAGTAAAAAACGGGTCATATCACATTCTGGCACTCGGGCAAAATCGAGAGCTTGTCGATACAATATTTACAGTACATTCAACCTCGGAAAATACCTTATTTTTTGTTCAAAAGACAGGTCAGCATATACACCTTAAAGTCGGAAAAAAATCACTCGGAAAATTCTATGCTTTGGCCTTTTGTTCTGAAGACACATCTTCGAATTTTTTGATTCACATAAATAAAAAAGAGCGATGGTATGATGGTTCTCTCCTCTTGTGGCCGCAAAATCAAAATCTCATAGCCGTCAATCAGGTAAACATAGAGCAATATGTAGCCGGAGTGGTAGAATCTGAGGGCGGAAATGTAGATCAGCTGGAGTATTTTAAAGCACAAGCGGTACTGGCCCGAACTTTCGCCATACGAAATATAAATAAACACATCAAAGAAGGGTATAACCTGAAAGATGATATTTCATCACAAGTCTATCACAGCAGGGCTTACTTTCGAAATGCTGAATCGATAAAACGGGCCGTAGCCGAAACACGTGATACCATAGTGGTAGATTCAGAGACAGGAGATCCGATTTTCGCAGCTTTTCATGCAAACAGCGGAGGTTACACGGTGTGTGCTGAAGACGCCTGGCACCGAAAACTACCCAACTTGAAAGCAAAACGGGATCCATACTCCGAAGGCATGAGCTCCTATGAATGGATCAAACGTCTGCCGAAAAAGGAAGTACAGGAGTATATTGCTCGTAAACTTCAATTACAAATTACAAGGGATTTGGTGGATGCTATCGATTCATTTGCCCAGCCTAACCGATTAAATCACTTTTATTTTAATGGCAAATCTTTTCCATTAAGGGACTTTAGATTTCACTTTCACCTTAGGTCTACCTTTTTCGACATACAGCCGGAAGGAGATTATTACATACTAAAAGGCAGAGGAAACGGCCACGGTGTCGGAATGTCTCAGGAAGGTGCTATTAATATGGCTTCTCAAGGTTTTGAATATCGCGATATCATTTATTTTTACTATGAAAATATAAGATTTGAAAGCCTCCATAGCTACAGACTCTTATATACCGAGGCCCCACCATTGGCTTTTTAAAATCACATTTTCTTTTATTTTAGGGCTGCTGACTTCAAGAGTGTGTGCACTGCATGAATTTTTAGCGTATTGGATAGGTACTTTAATCCTGATTCTCTTCCTTTACATATTTAACAGACAAAACAGGGGCCTTTGGGGATTTTTTTCTTTTTATGTATTGGGAATAATTTTATATTCAATCGAATTTCAGAAAATAGTCAAATACAGAGGTGATTTCTCTGGCTTATCCGTTGTTAAAATTGAACGAATTCTCAAGAAGAAAGAAACCGATATTCATCTTAAAGGATTGATAGTAGATTCTATTGGCTATCCCTTGTTTAGAGCCGTTCTTTATCTTCCAAAAGATAGCCTTACAGATGGTATTTTACCCGGAGATCTATTGATGTGTTCCGGTACTTTTACGCCGGTCAGGGATGTGAAAATTCCATATGCATTTTCACCTGCGAAATACTTTGTGAGTAAGGGGATCACCCATCAGTCATATATCCGTACTACATCGATTATCAAACACGAAAAGAGAGAGCATTTTAATCTTTTCAGAATTGCATGGATGATAAATAGAACAATGGTAGATGTCATACAGAAATGGCCCGGTGCTCCGAAAGATAAAGAAGTATTAATCGCACTGCTTACAGGCACCAAAGACTATCTGAGTGAATCCACCCGAACGGTGTATTCCGATACCGGTATTATACACGTCCTGGCCGTATCAGGTCTGCACACCGGATTGATTTATTTGCTTGTATCTTATTTTTTATCGTTCTTTTTCGGGAGCCATTATCGAATATTTCAAGCAATATTTGTGATAGGTTCTTTATGGTTTTATGCTCTATTTACGGGACTCACCCCTTCAGTGATCAGAGCTGCTACAATGTTTACTTTCATTCAGACCGGATTGGCTTTAAGGCGAAAAACAGGTATATATCACTCACTGTGTCTGTCTGCACTGGTGATATTATCCTGTTCTCCTTTTATGCTTTATGATATTGGTTTCCAATTGAGTTACTCAGCAGTTTTTGGCATTGTAACAATTTCTAGATTTATAAACAAATTACTTGATTTCTCCTCACAAATTTTGTTAAAGAAAATCAGTGAACTTGTATCAGTATCAGTGGCAGCTCAAGTGTTTACGATGCCATTTACGATATATTATTTTTCAAAATTTCCTACCTGGTTTTTTCTCGCTAATATTTATGCAATTCCTTTAGTGACACTAGCTTTATTTATAGGTTTTCCTACTGCCGTATTGTCTATTTTTCTGCCGCAAATTCATATTTTAGGTATCCTTCCCTCGTTGATCATTCGATTAAATAACTATTTAACAGAATGTATCCAAAGTGCTCCTCTATCTACTATTACGGACATATATATTTCAGATGTTCAATTCCTGCTCTGTATGGCCTTCACTATTCTCTGTTCGATTGGATGGGTCTATCGAAAAAAAATATATCTTTTTACGAGTCTGATATTGGTAGTGCTTTTTCTGATACATTCAGTAGTGCATTCGTTTAATTTGTCAAAAAATGTACTGAGAGTCGAATTGTATTCAGTACACAATGCCCCAGTGGTTTTGTTGTATGTGGGATCAGGTTTTGGAGCCATTGTATATACTAAAGATCAGTCCTATCGTGACAAAATCTCTTTCTCTTTATCAAAATATTTAAAATCAAAAGCACTCGATGAATCGCAAATTGAATGGATACAAAATCCTCATGAAATAGGCATAAAGTTCAATGGCCACCGTACGCTTCTGGTACAGTTTAATCCGAATTATTTTGGCAAAAAGCCTAAACTGGGTTTTTACCAAGCCGATCCAACTATGGAAGCAAAGGTCTGTATTGTAAAGCAGGACGGAGAGCGAATTTTTTTAAATCGTGACGGTGATCGGATTTTTATACCGGGAGTTTCCGTAGATAACTCTCATAATGTGATGCATCAAAGTGCGGTTTTCGATGGGTCGCTGTAATAATACATTGATCCCATGGTAGATAGCTCTGCCGCGGTAATCCTTCGTCGAGAGACCAATCACAGGTATATCTGATTTAATTTCTTTTCTGATAGTATCAATAATTTCGAATGAGGAAGGATTTTTATTCTCCATGTCCAAAAGAAGCAATTCATAGGAGTGACTTTTTATTTTTTGGTATAGCTCTTCAGAATTGCGGATGATTTCAGGTTGTAAATCGTTGTTTTCCAGAATGATTTTAAGAAGAAGTTGATTTACTTCGTCATTCTCAAAAATCAATACTTTGTTACCGGACAAGGTGTTGGGATTTTCGATTTCGTGTTGTACCATAGTAAGTGTATTTTACACACTAACGCAAAGTTCGCTAATCTCTTCAAATTTTAATGTATTAAACAGTTAAATTTCGATTTTGATTTCAGAATCAATTTAATTTGTCTGTAAAAAATCAGTTGAAAATCGATCGAATACCATTAATCACTGCGCTGACTCCTGTTGCGGTATTGATTATATTGCTGTCTATCAATGTTTTATTTGTAAGTGGAGACGACGCCTTAAGTGGAAGCAATCAAATAATACTGATCTTTTGTACATTTTTGACATTTGGACTGGCGCATCGCTTTGAAGTCACCTGGTCTGAGATAATGGATAAAATCGCAATAAACATTCAACAGAGCAGCCCGGCCATTTTTATTTTATTGTTGATTGGTTCGCTGGCGGCTATTTGGACCTTCAGTGGTATTGTACCTACTATGATTTTTTATGGTTTAAAAATTTTATCTCCGGGTTTTTTTCTTCCGCTTGCGGTCGTTGTGTCGTCTGTTGTTTCGCTATCTACTGGTAGCTCATGGAGCACCACAGCTACTGTAGGAATTGCATTGATGGGCATAGGCAACTCCCTGGGCATTAACCCTGCAATCACAGCGGGTGCCATTCTGACCGGCGCTTATTTCGGCGACAAGATGAGTCCTTTGTCCGACACGACCAACCTCGCACCAGCTGTGGCCGGTACAGATCTGGCCACACATATACGATATATGACCATCACTACTTTTCCAAGTTATGGACTTTCCCTTGCTGCTTTTTCTATTATTTCAATTTTCCATACCAGGAAAACCTCAGAGGATGATATATCCAATCAGATGCTCACTGCGCTTACAGAATCCTTTCATATATCAGGTTGGTTGCTGCTCATACCCGGCCTTGTGATAGTACTGATAGCGAAGAGGTTTCCCAGTATCCCTGCAATATTTGTCGGAATTTTGGGAGGTCTGCTTGTGAGTTTGATTTTTCAGCGCGGACACCAGTTGAGCGAATTAAACGCGATCGAACAGACTAAAACACTCATACGGGTACTGACTGTCAAACATGAAATTACAACGGGAATGTCGGAGCTGGATGATCTGCTCACCACCGGCGGAATGGCCGGTATGCTCAATACGGTCTGGCTCATTCTATCGGCCATGTGTTTTGGCGGGGCCATGGAGGCCAGCGGATTTCTGGCAAGGATCACAAATGCCATAATGTCATTTGCAAGATCTGAATTTTCGCTGTTTGCTGCTACGGTAGGCACCACTCTGTTTGTAAATGTGAGTGCCAGCGATCAGTATTTATCGTTGGTTATTCCCGGCAAGATGTATTCGAAGGCATTTAGAGACAAAGGTTTGACTCCTGAGAATCTGAGTCGCACCCTGGAGGATAGCGGTACAGTCACCTCCGTATTAATACCCTGGAATACATGTGGCGCCTATCATTCAGGAGTTTTGGGAGTTGCAACGACTACCTACATACCTTTTGCATTATTTAGCTTGATCAGCCCGCTCATGACGCTGGTTGTAGCAGCATTGGGCTATAAAATCAGCAGATTGAAAACCTAGTTTGCTTTTTTTAAAAGACCGGTCAGGAGTTGACTTTTTTACAAAAAAATATTCAGATGAAGGGTTTTCATAAAACGATGGTTTTCAGTGGTATTCCCGGGTTATAAAAAATTTGTATTCCAATCCCGCTGTGTACATTGCGCCAAGCCGGGGACCCGGGTAAGAGAATGTACTCACCAGCAGATTCCGGTTGAAAAACCGATGCGCACTTTATCTCTTTTGTGATGGGTTGACTTTTTAGTCCGGGTATGACACCCGGTCGTTCTGGTGCCGAAAGCACCACATACTTCTGACCACTTTGGAATCAACGAACGAAGTGAAATCAACATCCACCTGCATAATCATGTGTAAGGTCTGATACAGCCTATGTGCAATCAGATACCTCTACCGTCAGACATTATCTAAATCGAAAAGCAAAGAAAGGTTGGAGCCGGGGGGGGTTTTACCTAAATGCCTGAATGCTCTGTCCATTGCGATCCGCCCGCGGCTTGTGCGGGCAATAAAACCCTCTTGTATCAGGTAGGGTTCATAGACTTCTTCGATTGTGCCGGCTTGTTCGCCCACGGCGGTGGCAAGGGTATTGATTCCGACTGGACCTCCGTTAAATTTTTCGACGATGGCCGATAAGATGCGGTTGTCCATTTCATCGAGACCGTTTTCATCAACCTGCAAAGCGTTGAGGGCATAGCGTGTAATTTCAATCTTAATGTTTCCGTCGCCTTTAATCTGTGCAAAATCTCTAACCCTACGCAGGAGGGCATTGGCGATCCGGGGTGTCCCTCGCGAGCGACGGGCAATTTCTACTGCAGCATCGGGCTGAATAGATACGCCAAGTATGTGAGCACTTCGCTCTACGATGGTCGAAAGAAGTTCAGTAGAATAGTACTGCAGTCGGGAGTTGATACCGAATCGTGCGCGAAGAGGACTGGTAAGAAGGCCGCTGCGCGTGGTAGCTCCGATGAGTGTAAAAGGATTAATCTGAATCTGAATGCTGCGAGCTGCCGGCCCTGAATCGATCATGATATCTATTTTAAAATCCTCCATTGCCGAATACAGGTATTCTTCCACAACAGGCGACAGACGGTGAATTTCGTCGATAAAGAGGACATCTCGCTCTTCAAGGCCTGTCAGTAGCCCGGCAAGGTCTCCGGGCTTATCGAGTACAGGGCCTGAGGTAATTTTAATATTTACTTTCAACTCATTTGCAATGATGTTGGCCAGAGTTGTTTTGCCAAGTCCCGGAGGACCGTGTAGCAGGATATGGTCAAGTGCTTCTCCGCGTTGATTTGCGGCAGCTACAAAGACCTTCAGATTTTCGACCACGGCATCCTGACCGGCAAAGTCATCGAATGTGGCCGGCCGAAGTTTGCGCTCAATTTCCAGTTCTTCGGCAGCGAAGCGGTTGCGTTCTGGGTTGAGATTGGGATTCATACCGACTCAAAGATAAGGGTTGAGAGGTTGTCAGGATTCAGATATCTGCAGGCTGCCTCCTGGATATCTAATGCACTGATTTCTGAAAGTTTTTGCCAGATGTATTCCGGGCTTTCCGTTTTTTGAAAGAGCTCATAGGATCTTGCAGCATTGATGATATGGTTGAGAGCGTTGTCTTGTTGGATCAGGTAATGCCCCATAAACTGAATACGCGCCTTCATCAGTTTTCGGTCGGGGAGTGAACGGTCCATGAGCTTTTGTAACTCATTGTTGATTAGCTTAAAGACTTTTTTCATTGAATCTTTATCCGTTCCGAAATAGATACCCATAAAAGCACAGTCGGAATATGGGTTAAAAAATGACTCAAGCTCATAGGTCAGGCCATATTTTTCGCGTATGTTGAGATTTAAAATATTGTTGAGTGTAGGGCCACCCAGCAGATGATTGAGCAAGGCTAAGGTGGGATAGTCCGGATGGTGCACGCCGGGTGTGAGGGTACCCATGGCAGCAATGCATTGGTTTTTGGGATGTTGGCGTACGATGTGGAAGGGTTGAAAGACCGGTGGCTCGGTATTGCGGCAGGATGAACTAGTGACCGACTTCCCGGCCGACAGGACATCAATCCATCCGGCTACAACGTCCGGTTTTACCTGACCGGAATAGAAAAATATCATTCGATCCGGATTGTAGAGTTCCGATGTAAACCGGACAAAATGCTCCCTTCCGAAAGAGCTGACCGACTCGGGTGTGCCCAGAATATTTCTGCCGATGGGATGTCCACCGGTGATCAATTCATCAAATTCGTCCAGAAGTGCATCGGTGGGTGAATCCCTGTACGAATGTATTTCGTCTGTAATGACTTCTGCTTCCTTTTTGATTTCCTTCTCGGGAAATGTGGATTCGAAGACAATTTCAAAGAGCAGCTCTATGGTTTTCCGGGAATTTTGACGAAAGCTGGTCGCATGAACAATGGTGTTTTCACGACTGGTGTAGGCATTGAGTTCTCCTCCCATGTCGTCGATTCTGGACAGAATATACCTTGCCGTATGACGAAGGGTACCTTTAAAAATCATGTGCTCGGTAAAGTGAGCGAGGCCACTTTCATCCGGCAGCTCATGGCGGGTTCCGGCTTTGATAAGGAATCCGCAGTGAGCGAGTGGAGACTTGTTGTACCGATGAACCAAAGTCATGCCGTTAGACAGCGGCAGAACACACAAGTCCATTTTTTTATTATTCACAACATTTAACAAGATCATTTCTGGAATCAGACTTAGAGTGATACGTAGGGAATAAGAAATATACGCGCCGGGACGGCGTCTGTGTTCATAGACGGATGCTGAATGTGGAGAGCGTACTCTCCGTCGGTAATTATATTCGGAATGTACAGAAATTCACCTATCAGCGCAGCATTTGCATTGTCGGATTTTTGGTTATCCCAAAACTGGCGATGCGCTGCCAATGCCCCATCGTCGCGTTCGGGATCTACAGAGGGAAGATCGATCAGCAAGATGGAAATACCGGATTGAGCAAGATGTGCCGCATCTGAGGGTTTAAGGTATGGAGGGTGGGTATCTGAGTAGTTAAACGTGTATTTCGCGTCATCATTAGGCATCGTGCGAAGCACTACAGACGATATACCATCGGGAAGGTTTTGCCAAAGTGCCGACAGGTCGAGAGCGCGATCCGGCAGCGGGCTGCAGGTGTAGAGGTAGCTTTTGTAAAAGAGCTGATGCACAACCGGTTGAGCAGCACGGGTATGGTCAATGTGCCAAGATGTCTCGATATGTGTGCCGTGAGCATGGGGATTGATTCTAAGGTTGTAAAAGTTAACACTCCCGCCCAATTCTGTAGATCCTGTCCAGTTTGGAAGCCTTACCGGTTCCCGAACCGGCGGACCAATATACCAGGCCCTTTCGGTACGCATCGAAAAGTCGATCGGTAGACTGATTTCAGACATTTTTTCTATATCCAAAGGTCTTCCGTCGAGATATACAGACAAGCTCATAGAGATTTACAGTGAGCAACAAAGGTATTCAATTATCCACGTGAGGGCTCCGACGAGATATACCACAGATACCTTATCGGAGTTCGGGCATGATGCTCAGTACATAATTATCAATGACTTTGAGGGATTTTGCGGTTTCAGCTCCCGGAAAACCATTGATGTCGTCGTAGGAGACCATCATCCGGTAAGCCCATAGAAAGAGATCAGCCAGTGGCTTGTAAGACCAATGCCATTTCTCTTCGAAATATCCGCTGTTTCGAATGCTGTCAATAGCTGTGTAGGGTTGAAAAAAACCATACTTCCAGGAGTTGTTGCGCAGCCAGGTGTATACCCGTTGTCCGACAGGGGTGTTGAAGTACTCGGGGTCAACGGAATTTAAGTCGAAGTCGGTGCCCCAATGATGGCGGGAAGTGCCGGGCATACTCGAGTAGTTCATAATCCGGCTGGCACGGTCGATGGGCGTACCGGTAAGTTTGTGGTACTTATTTTCCCATATGGCTTTTTGACGTGAATAATTACGTGTGGAGGAAACAATTGTGAGCCGAATGCCATCCTTCTGCGCAGCATCCGCCATTATGTAAAAAGCTTCTGCCACTTCACGTCTGAGATAGTGTGCGTTATGACTGGCGTATTCAGACTTAATACGCACGAAGTCAGGATGATTCTCTGGATGGAAGCGTCCTAAGATTTCATCTTTTGTAAACTGACTTTTTACAGTGAAAGTAAATAATAATACTATATGAGGAAGAATCATTCTCATAACAGAAAATTTACTCTCAAATAAGAGTCTGATTCTGCATATTTAAGATAAGGACAGAATTGATTTATTCAGATAAGAGTGTTAATTTTATTTTCCTGTTTAAATCTATCTATTTCATCGCTGATTTTCTTCGCTTCTTCAAGCAATTTCTTACTTCGCTCCTTATCGGTTTTTTCAAAATGAAAGGCTTCAATTCGCAGATTTTCGTATTTTTCGTATAGCTTTTCCAATGTTTTTTTCTTTCTAAAAATATTCAGTAGCATATTGAGCAGAGTTTACACAAAGTTATTTTCAACTGCCTGATCAATTCGAATTCTTTTGAAAAAAAAATCGGTAGCTCTGTGATGAATATATATGGTTTGGTAATGGATCGGACATTTAAAAAAAGGCAAATCTGGTGACAACATTGCGTACTTTAGCAACGTCTTTTTTTTTAGCAAGCCGTATGAATATTAATCTCCAATTTGACATTCAGACCGAATCAGAGTGGTTAAAACTCTGGATGAAAGAGTCGGGTGGCAAATCTCCTGAAGAATATTTCAAACAACTTGATCGTCAGGTCTTCATTAAGCCATACCACCTTTCGGAGACTCCACTGGGTGGATATGCCTCCAGACAACAGCCAAATACCGTCGTATCCGAGTGGGTAGATCTGGCACACCGGGAGGATGGAGCAGTTAATAGGGCTGTTTTGGATGCTTTGAATTCTGGAGCGTCGGGACTTTATATCCATGCGGACCGCACACCAGGCTGGGAAGTACTTTTTCGGGAGGTAGGGCTAGAGTATTTAAGCACGACCATAGATATTCGATCTGACTTCTCCGAACACTACCAAAGCCTTTTAGCCTTTTTGTCCCTTACCCGCATCGAAAATTCATCGAAAAAGATATTCGTGTGCCTGCCCTGGTTCAGTGATTTTGATCTTGCTACCCGTATTATTTCAGATGTTCATACGGATTTTCACAGCATTCTCATAGACTTATCCGAACCCTTGGAAGCCGGGGTGCCACCGGCCCTGGTATTGGCACTTGCCATTGAAATGCTCAACGATCTTCGTCGCATTAAACCACAACTCCTCTGTAGAACGGGCTTTCTGACCATTACCACAGGCAATACGTTTCAGGATTTTGTCTTCAATCGCTGTCTGCGAGTGATGTCCAGGGCGTGGATGAAAAAAGCAGGAACTGCATCCGAATCCGTCTTTATCCACACCCGCACGGGCAGGTCTGACCTGACTACATCGGATGTTTACACCAATCTGGTCAGAAACTCTATAAAGACATTAACCGCTTTGGTCAGCGGTGCAGATGCTGTCACGGTATTGCCTTACAATGTATTGAACGGAAGGTATGATCCACAGGCTCAAAGATTGGCTCGAAATCAGGCGCTGATCTCCATCTACGAATCGAAACTTGATTCCTGCAGTGATCCGATCGCCGGTAGCTATTCATTTGAAGACCTGTCAAAACAATTGATTGAGAATGCTTTGGGGTACTTGCACGAGACGTTTAACTTTTCGAATACCTCAGAACTGATTCAATCCTCCTATTTCGCTGAGCACACAGAGCAGTACCGGCAGAAACTCCTGGAAGAATATTCCCGGAGCGACAAAATATTGGTAGGTGTTTCAAAATTTAAACCGGAAGAAGAAAAACCTGTCCGGGCAACCATTCCGTTTAGAGAAGATTCGCCCTTTGAACCCTTACTCTTTCAAAATTTCTTTGTATGAAAATCCTTTTGACTGCGGAAGACATATCCACTTCGGCCGCTGAGTGTGAAATGTCCGGAGACCTTGAGCGCACCACTCCGGAGGGAATTAAGATTCCGTACTTTTCAAACAAAAATATGCTTGAAGGGGTCGGACATATCGGTTATGGAGCAGGCCAGCCTCCCTATCTGAGAGGTCCGTATGCCAGTATGTATGTGATACGTCCGTGGACAATCCGCCAATATGCGGGCTTCTCTACCGCCGAAGAGTCCAACGCATTCTACCGCCGAAATCTGGCAGCCGGGCAGAAGGGGCTTTCGGTGGCTTTCGATCTGGCGACTCACCGGGGATACGACAGCGACCATCCGAGGGTAGTAGGCGACGTAGGAAAGGCTGGTGTGGCCATAGATACGGTAGAGGATATGAAAATTCTCTTCAAAGGCATTCCCCTGGACCAAATGTCGGTGAGCATGACCATGAACGGGGCAGTGATTCCGGTAATGGCTTTCTTCATCGTGGCTGCCGAGGAGCAGGGAGTTTCGCCCGATAAGCTCACAGGAACCATTCAAAACGATATCCTCAAGGAGTTTATGGTTCGAAACACCTACATCTATCCACCCGGGCCGTCGATGCGTATCATAGGAGACATATTTAAGTACACATCCAGACACATGCCGAAGTTCAACAGCATTTCCATCTCCGGATATCATATGCATGAGGCCGGTGCTACCGCTGACCTCGAGCTTGCCTATACCCTGGCCGATGGATTGGAATATGTGCGCGCCGGCATTCAGGCTGGACTCGACATTGATGACTTTGCACCCCGATTGAGCTTTTTTTGGGCAATTGGGATGAATTTTTTTATGGAAATCGCAAAAATGAGGGCCGGAAGGCTCCTCTGGGCTGCCATTGTCAGAGAATTTAATCCAAAAAATCCAAAATCCATGGCCCTCCGCACCCATTGTCAGACATCAGGGTACAGTCTCACCGAACAAGACCCTTTCAATAACGTAACGCGCACGGCGATCGAAGCTCTTGCAGCTGCTTTCGGAGGTACGCAGAGCCTGCACACCAATTCCCTGGATGAAGCGATCGCGCTGCCTACAGATTTTTCTGCCCGTATTGCGCGCAATACCCAGCTCTATCTCCAGTATGAAAGCGGGATATGTGCTACGGTAGATCCCTGGGCCGGTTCGTACCACGTGGAGTATCTTACTCATCAGCTGGTACTCAAAGCTATAGAACACCTGCGTGAAATTGAAGAATTGGGAGGAATGGCCAGAGCCATGGAGGCCGGAATACCGAAGCTGAAAATTGAGGAGGCCGCAGCCCGCCGGCAGTCAATGATCGAAAGTGGGAGAGAATGGATCATTGGCGTCAATGTATTTCCTCCCGAAAAAGAGACCGAAATCGATATCCTCCAGGTAGATAATGAAGCCGTGCGCACCAAACAAATTGCACGTATCAATGAAATTAAGTCCACACGAGATACGCAGGCGGTAGAGGCGGCTCTGAAACGCATCACAGATATCGCCTCCAACCGTACAGAGGGCAATCTGCTGGAGGCTGCCGTAGAAGCTGCGCGCCGGCGGGCTACCTTGGGCGAAATCTCTCAGGCCATGGAGCAGGCATTCGGACGCTATCAGGCCGTGGTCAAAGTCATTTCAGGCGTATATGCTCAGCAGATGAAAGATAACAATCTCTTCAAAAAGGCCAGGCATCTGGTAGAGGAATTTATCCGCGAGGAAGGTCGCAGACCGAGAATCATGGTGGCCAAAACCGGTCAGGACGGCCACGATCGGGGTGCCAAGGTCGTAGCGACCTCATTTGCAGATCTTGGCTTTGATGTGGATGTGGGTCCCCTCTTTCAGACACCGGAAGAAGTCGCCCGTCAGGCCGCTGAAAACGACGTGCATATTCTCGGTATATCCAGTCTGGCAGCCGGACACAAGACGCTTATTCCCGCCGTCATAGAGGAGTTGAAAAAAATCGGACGTCAGGATATCATCGTAATAGCCGGTGGAGTGATTCCGAGACAAGACTATGACTTTCTCTTTGAAGCGGGTGTAGCCGGAATTTTCGGGCCAGGAACCAATCTGGCTGAAGCAGCCTGCGAAATTCTGGAACTGATGCTCAAAGCGAAAAAAGAACAAAATACCTGATCTTGACGTCGGGAGAATTTAAAAAATACGCTGAGGCTACTCTGTCCCATACCCACGACCGACAGGAAATCAGAATGCTGATCAAGTGTATGCTGGAAGATTTTGCGGGTATTGGTTTCGGGAAGGTCCCTGCAGATGAGCCTCTGGAACTACAACAGATTCAGCAGCTTACCCGCGCTTTGGAGCGACTCAAATCGGGTGAACCCTATCAATATATCACCGGCAGACAGCTCTTTGCAGGTCACTGGCTAGTGGTAGGGCCCGATGTACTCATTCCGCGCCCGGAAACTGAGGAATTATTTTATCTGTTGGTTCAATGGTTAAACGACCGGGGCATACAGCCGAAGACCATTGTGGATCACTGCACGGGAAGCGGATGTCTGGCCGTGTCGCTGAAAAAAGTTTTTACCAATGCAAAGGTCATCGGCACCGATGTCTCCAAAGCGGCTCTTGCCATAGCACAATCCAATGCCGACCTCCTCGGTGCAGAGGTTCAATTCATAGAAATGGATATCCTCAAGGATGGCTTCGCAGAGCGTCTTCCCCACACGGTGGATCTTATTGTTTCAAATCCTCCCTATGTGTGCCCTTCCGAAGCTAAAACTATGCGTCCGGAAGTCTTACACCATGAGCCGCATCTGGCGCTCTTTGTACCGGCGAATGACCCGCTGGTCTTTTACAGGCAGATCCTTGAAGCTCATTACCACATCTTGACCGATCGCGGACTTATGGCATTTGAAATCAATCCGTTGTTTAGCGAGGATGTCCATCGCCTTGCCTCGGCATACTACCGTTCGGATGTCATCGACGACCTATCCGGTAAAAAGAGGTTTTTATTTGCATACAAATGAATGATTGTGAAATACACATTTCTGCATGCAACAGTCCTGGCATTTCTCGCGTGCAATGCTCAGGAAACGCTGGACTCGTACTTGAGTGATTGGAGTAAGGCCGGTCTTTATCGATGTGAATTTAATCCAAAACGCACCATTCGACTTTCACCTAAAGCAGATACGGCTGTTTCAGTCAATGAAGACATAGAACAAGCTATCCGATCTTTAGAGGGTAAACCAGGAATGATTCTTTTGAACGAAGGGAAGTACCTTCTTACCAGGACATTGAATGTGCCGTCCAATGTGATGATCAAAGGTATGGGACCCGGAAAAACCATTGTGTACATTCAAAATAGTGGCACAGGTCACGGATTCAATATAGCAGGAGGATTGACAGGAAAGAGATATGCCATAGAACCATTGAACAGGGGGGACCGAACAATACAAATTCGCGACGAAGTACCTGAAAATCTCCAATGGATCCGTTGGATACGAGATGATTCGGACTTATGTCGCGACAATTGGTGTAAAGCCATGACAGGCCAGTTTTTTTTCATTGAACGCAGAAAGGGAAAAACACTGCACCTACACGATGCTGTGCGCGACAGTACACGGGGCGACACTCAGCATGCCATTGCAGAGGTAATTCCCGCAGAAAATGTATTCTTTGAAGGTTTTACCGTGTATCGACTGGATCGCACCTCCGGTCAGTTTTCTAACTTTCACTTTAATTATGCGATTAATTGCCGTGTGTCTGATATCGAAAGCTATTACACCAATTATGCACATGTAGAAATCCGAAACAGTGCTCACATTGAGGTATCAGGCTGCTATTTCACGCTCTCCCATGGCTATGGCACCGGTGGCAGAGGATATGGTACGATGGTACACCTCGGCTCGGTTAATTGTCTGATAATAGACAACATTTTCGATGTTCTTCGACATTCGATCATTCTTCAGGCCGGAGCCAACGGAAATGTTTTTGCGTTTAACTATTCATTGAATCCAAGGCAGACTACTACCGTATTTGGTTTTGAAATTGAAAACAGTCTGACCGGAGATCTGGTGCTACATGGCAACTATCCGTATGCAAATCTTTTTGAAGGCAATCGGGCATCTATGGCCATTGCTGATAATTCGCATGGTTTCTCAGGCCCGAACAATGTGTTTTTCAAAAATCATATCGGTCGAAACGGACTTTCTGTGGTGGAAGGCAATTCAAACAGAGTAGCCTTAATCAATAACCGGATTGAGGGGCCTGTGCTCCTGTTAATGGGGCGAAATCATCTGGAAATCAACACGATGACTCCTTCTGCATTGCGCAGACCAATGGAATTGAGCCTCAGGAATATCACCCCGGCAATGCAACGCATGGACAAGTCTTTTCAGAAGCTCTACTCCAATGCACCCTACCTCCACGGCATAGAGCTGCCTGCTGAGCAGCGATACAGGTCAGCTGCGAAAACGACATCAATGCATTCCCTTGGTATGCCTCGTGCCAGAGGTCGGTAGATAAAACTTTTATAAATGTGTAAAGATTTGTAAATAAAAAAATCCCAAATAAGAAAGTTTTTTTTTATAACCTTGTGTATGATTCCTGTAACTATTACTCCGCGATATTCCGATTTTTATATTAAGACCAAGCTAAACATTTTGATCGTAGGCGACACACAGTATTTTACAGATTGTGTGTTGCAGCAGGTGCATGTTTACATGCGTAGAATTAATCCAACCCGTTTCCCTCGGAGGCGAGAGCAATCTGACGCAGATACATTTGAATGGTATTTTCCAGTCCATAATACAGTGCATCCGAGATCAGCGCATGACCGATGCTCACCTCGAGCAGATGAGGTGTCTCTGCCACAAAGTATCGAAGATTGTCGAGGTTGAGATCGTGTCCGGCGTTTACCCCCAAACCAAGACCTGTGGCTATTTCGGCGCAGGCTGCATAAGGCGCCACAGCATTTTCCGGATCGCGCACAAAGCCTCTGGCATACTCCTCGGTGTAGAGTTCGATGCGGTCGGCGCCTGCTTCAGCTGCTCCACGAATATCTTCTTCGTTGGTCTCTACAAAAAGCGATACCCTTGCTCCGGTCTTTTTTATTCGTGCAATGACCTCCTTCAAAAAGTTCAGGTGGGCGTAGGTGTCCCAACCTGCATTGGATGTTAGTACCCCCGGAGGATCCGGTACCAGGGTGACCTGGTGTGGTCTGACCTCTTCGATGAGCTGAAGAAACCTTTCAGACGGATACCCCTCGATGTTAAATTCAGTAGAGATGATGGGTGCGATCTGGCGTACGTCGCTGTACCGAATATGGCGCTCGTCCGGCCTGGGATGCACGGTGATTCCCTGCGCCCCAAATCGCTGACAATCAATCGCTGCTTTCAAGACATCCGGGATGTTGCCACCACGTGCATTGCGGAGCGTGGCTATTTTATTGATGTTTACGCTGAGCTTGGTTTTCATCATTTTTTTGTAGATTTTTTATAATCCGCCGGACCATTGCCGGCCCTTCGTAGACAAATCCTGTATATACCTGTACGAGCCTGGCTCCCAGGTCGAGTTTTCTTCGCACATCTTCGTCGGTAAAGATTCCGCCTACTCCGATCAGAAGCACTTCAGAGCTAACCCGTAGCGCAAGCTTTTTCAATATCTGGTCTGACATATTTCGTACAGGAAGTCCGGAAAGTCCGCCCGACCCGATACGTAACACTTCAGATGGCGAAGTGATAAGTCCCTCCCTTGATATGGTTGTGTTTGTTGCCACGATTCCGTCCATGCCTGTGTTTTGACATACCTCTGCTATATCATCTATTTGACCATCGTTCAGGTCTGGAGCTACTTTGAGAAACACCGGGCGATATAATCGGGATTGTAATGGATGCCTGATTAGTTGAAGAAGAATTTCCTCCAGAGGCTTTTTGTCCTGCAGTGCCCTGAGTCCTTGGGTATTGGGCGAACTGACATTGACCGTGAAGTAGTCAACCACCGGATGCAGTGCTTCAAAACACGAAATGTAGTCGCGCACGGCTTCTTCGTTAGGGGTATCTTTATTTTTTCCAATGTTTCCCCCGATGACCAGGTTGTGCGGCCGATGCTTCTCGAGTCGTGCCCGAAGAGCGTGTACGCCCTCGTTGTTAAACCCCAATCGATTGATCAGAGCTTTGTCTTTCGGCAGTCTGAACAGTCGGGGATGATCATTCCCAGGCTGAGGGCGGGGAGTGACAGTGCCTACCTCGATAAAGGAAAATCCCAGTGAGGCCAAAGGTTGGATATATGCTCCGTCCTTGTCAAAGCCGGCGGCCAATCCGACAGGATGCCTGAATCGAAGACCTTTCCATTCAAATGGCCGGTAATCTCCTGCATTAAAGTTGTATTGAAGGAGTTTTCTGCCGTACGGCCATGCGTACACTGCCTTGAGTGCTGACATGGTCAGATGGTGAGCCTCTTCCGGTGGAATGGTAAATAAAATACGGCGTATCAGAGGGTACATGTACAGATTGATCCCTTGTTGTGCTGGTGCTTTTTGGAAAGTCCGGCAAATATCACACTTTAAAAGCGTATCGGCAGTTGTAAAAAAAATCATTTTAGACTATGATACTATTTCAAAACTATAACCATCGTTTTCACTCATACTGAAGTCCGGTGTGAAATCGAAAGGTTTATTCATTAGATTATCAAATAGATATGTGTACTTAGGTTTCAGACAATTATTAAAATCACAACTCCGGTGTATCTGCAATATCATAAGACTGAATGACATTTTTTTACAAGAGGTATCAGGATCTTACAATGGCGAAGAGCCTCCCATGTGTTTCAGTGATGATTTTAAAGTCAATACAGCATGCTGCCACTTATGATCTGTTATGAAGATTATCTTTCCGTTTATGAGATTTTGATATCAAACAATGCTCATTCACGGCAAAGCATACAATGATACAAGAGTCATGAGATTCGATCGAAGTCTGATCTGCCATCCCAAATACAAAATCTAAAAGTTAATCCTACAGGCTTAATCCCTGGTCGTCAAAGATTAAAAGAAAATCCCGGATAGAAAATCCCGTCATAGCTACCTTTATTTTGATGTATGTCAAACTCCACAAAACCCGACAGTGAAGCTTAGTATGCAATAGATAGAAGTGACCATATATTGATTTTGTTTCGTGGTGCAGTCGGCATACTCCCGCGTATTTATTTCGATGTGGAGATTTACGTTGTAAGGTCTGGCAGGTATGGTTGAGTACTAGTGCTACCTTATTCATCAGAGATTTAGTGTTTTAGAGAAGGATTTTTGTCTAATTTTTTTATAATTTAATTTATAACTAAATGCATTTTCACTTATTTTTGAGTCAATGTTTAGTTAATAAATACAGACCGTTGTTTATTATGTTATGAAAAGATTAAAAATCTTACACGTAGTCTTTGATAATCCTTTTGAGCCGCACAACGTTACTGCGTTAAGAGCTGCTATTGCAAAAAAAATTACTAAGAATAAATTGTTATTTCATCATCATATTGATGATAACCGAAGATTATTCAGATATCCATTAGCTCAATTTAAAATCATAAACAACAAAGCGCATATATATTGTCTTGAAGACGCTTGCGAACCTATGTTGGAGTTTTTATCATCTCATAACCATGATATTGAAATTGGTAGTAATAAAATTAACCTCAGGGTATTCAATGTAAGTTTAAAGCACGTTAATATTCAGGTATGGGATAAGGCTTTAACTTACAGAATAAATAAATGGCTTGCATTAAATCCTGATAATTACAGGAAATATTTAGCCATTGAATCACTTGCAGAAAGGGTTGTGTTTCTTGAAAAAATATTGACAGCCCATATCATCGCTTTTGCAGAAGGGATAAAGTTTGATATTCAAAGCCCTTTAAAAGTTAGTATTCACAATATCTACAAAGAATATTTAACATCTTACAGGGATGTAAAACTTCACGCATATGATCTAAAATTTTCTGTAAATATGACCATACCGCCATACGTAGGTATAGGAAAAGCCGTTAGCGTTGGAAATGGAATTATAAAACGTGAACGTAACACCGCTGATGCTCTCAATAAAAAGAATAAAAAAGAAAAAAATCGACTGATAGAAAGTAATCAATCATGAATATACCGGAAGAAAAGATTATAGTATATTTATCAGCAATCCTTCATGATATAGGGAAATTTTATCAAAGAGCTGATGAAAGAAATGGGAATTCATTTAACTTTTTAAGCCCTACTCTTTGGAACAATCCCGGAATATACTGTCCTTCATACTATGGAAGGTATTCACATAAACATGTTTTATGGACTGCTCAGTTTTTTGAGGACAATAAAGAAATATTTCGATATGTATTACCTAATGCGCATAATAAATTAGAAAGTTTAGCATCTTCACACCACAATCCGCATCCAGGCAATGTATTAGAGCAAATCATTCAAAAAGCAGATCATTGGTCATCTGGCATTGACAGAACAACTTCAGCTGGCATGGAGGATAATAAAGATGAAACAGAAAAAGTAGAAATAAAAAATTTTAAAAAAGTTGAAATGTGTTCTGTTTTTGAACATATATTGAATGATGATAAAGCAAATGAATATAAGTATAAACTACCAATTTCTGCACTTAATTTACATGAAGATTTTTTTCCAAAATCTAAACTTCATGAAGGTGAAGGATATTTAAAACTTTGGAAAGAGTTCGTCTGTGAATTACAAACAATTAAATCCGCCTGTCCTGAAGCTTTTTGTAATTCACTATTAAATATTTTACATAAATATACGGTGCATATTCCATCAAGCACCATGCATTTGCCTGATGTATCATTATTTGACCATTCTAAAACAGTAGCCGCATTTGCTGTTTGTATTTATGATTACCTTTTAGAAAAAACTAAGCTAAATAGTTTTGAAATAAATAATAATGAAGAAGCCATCCTTTTGCTAGGAGGTGATTTATCCGGCATTCAAAACTATTTGTACAACATAGTAAGTAGTAAAGCTTCAAAAAATTTAAAAGGCAGGTCGTTTTATTTACAACTGCTGGTTGATTTTGTGATCCGGGAAATACTAAGAGAACTTCAATTATTTAAAGCCAATGTAGTTTATTCTTCTGGCGGTGGATTTTATCTTTTATCAGCAAATACACAATCCAACAGAAGAAAAATCGAAGATTTAGAAAAAGAAATTTCAAAAAAATTGTTTTCACTTCATAAAACGGATTTATTCCTGGCTATTGACTTTGTACCTCTATCACAATATGATTTGTATGATGGAAAAGTAGGTGAAAAATGGAAAACACTTACTGAAAAATTAAATCATAAGAAACGTTCAAAATTTAAAGATAAACTCAATCTTCAGTACTGTGATTTTTTTGAGCCCTTTGGAATGGGATATAATGTGGAATTAGACGATATAACAGGTGAAGAAATTTCAAACAAATCAGACATTAAACTAGTTGATAATTTGAAAGTTTCGACACACACGGCAAAACAAATTGACCTTGGACAAACGTTACGAAATACTACAGCCATTGCATTTTCAAGATACAAACAAGGAGGTGAATCTGCTTCCTATTTTTCTATAAAATCACCTGTATCAGACGACTATTGTTATTTTATTGAAAATAAAACAACCACAACATTTGATAATGCAGATATTATAAGTATAAACAGCACTCAAATTAATCCCAATATTAAAGGCAACAGAAACGCCTTTGGTTTTGATTTTTTTGGTGGAAATGATTTTCCTAAAGATAAAAATGGCCAAATTCTTAACTTTAACGAATTGGGAGGTACAGGAGATTTTAAACGCATTGCTGTGTTGCGAATGGATGTTGATAACTTAGGTTCTATTTTTATTCGCGGCTTCTCTGATAAACGCAAAACTTTTTCGCGATATACTGCATTGAGCCGAAGTCTGGATTATTTTTTTAAAGGATATATCAATACGCTGAGATGTAAAAATGAAAATTTCAAAAATCATATTTTTATTGTGTATTCCGGTGGTGATGATTTATTTGTTGTGGGGAAATGGGATGTAGTAATTGATTTTGCCTACTTAATATACAATGAATTCCGTAAGTGGGTATGTGATAATAGTAATTTAACGCTATCAGCAGGATTAGCCATTGTTACAACTAAATTTCCTATTTTAAAAGCTGCGGATATGGCTGGTGAAGCTGAAAAAAAAGCCAAACAACATACCTGCAACGGTGAAGAAAAAAACAGCATTACACTTTTTGATTATCCACTCAACTGGAAATATGAATTTAGTATTGTAAAAAAACTCAAAGATGAATTACTTTACTTCTTTTCAAACAATAAAATACCTAAATCGCTGCTGGAAAGAATAGCAATAATATACGATATGAAAAAAGAGTCTGATACTTATAATCTTAATCCACAATGGCAATGGATGATGGCTTATAATTTTGGAAGAATGAAGAAGCAATACCGTAAAAAAGATGAAGATGATGAGTTTGTAACATTCATTGATGAATTACAAAAAAATATGGTATGCAATACGTATCAAAACAATAAAATCACAGGCAGTTATCACTTTGTAGAGCTGATAGCAATTGCCGCCCGTTGGACCGAGTTATTATTACGAACAAATAATACGAACTAATAAAATCTAGTATATGAATAACAACAAACATTTAGGTAACAGAAACAAGAACAAAGAATATCAAAAAGACCAAAATGGCTTTGAATCAAAATTTAATTCCGGGTGGATAAAAAATGGATTTGATAACAAAACCATTTCGTTTTGCGAAGAATTTGGTCAATACCTGGCAAAAGGAATGACCACCTCTCAAATACGAAATTTTTTT
Source organism: Thermaurantimonas sp. (assembly GCA_046295455.1). Taxonomy (GTDB): domain Bacteria; phylum Bacteroidota; class Bacteroidia; order Flavobacteriales; family Schleiferiaceae; genus Thermaurantimonas. The sequence continues at coordinate 91,470 of JBKBNI010000009.1, forward strand.
GGAGAAGTAAAACGTATTCAAATGAGTGGAATTGAAAAGGAATTAAATGCTTTCTACATGCTCAGACCCAAGCTGGCTTATTTAGCCAAAAGAGCCGACAAGAGGGAAACAATTGAATTTAAAAAGATCATGGATATAGCCCACAAAGCTGTAACAGAAGTATATGAAAATCATAAAGACATCAAAGATTTAAAAAATGTTTTAAAACAGGCATTTAACAATTATGTGCAATTCCTGGAGGCCATTCTTGCTTATCATAAAGCTTATGGAGGAAAAAGTAACTAATTTTAAACATAACATTTTA
>JBKBNI010000010.1:0-86351 GCA_046295455.1 Thermaurantimonas sp.
GGCCAAACAAGCTGCCCTGGTTTCTTACCAAGACAAGGCCGAAGCACTTGCTCAACAAATTAAAGCCTTAAAAGAAAGTCAGGAAATCAAGCTCCAGCAAGCCATTCTCAAAGTTCAGGCTGACAGCAACGAATATGAAGCGGCAATCATGCAATACAAATTTTCCGAAATTCAATTTAAACGGACGGATACCCTATACAACGAGGGCGTTAAAAGCCGGTTTGATTGGGAGCGGAGCAATCAGGCCTTCCAGGATGCCACTGCCAAGCAAACAGCAGCCCGCAATAAGTATTTACAGTCCAAAGCTGATTTGCTGGGCATTCGCGCAGAATTTGCCGAAAAAATTTCAAAAGCCGAAAGTGACCGGCAATCAGCGATCAGCGACTTTTATACAACCAATGCTGAAATCGCCAAACTTCAAAGTAAAATTAATTCCATCAATGTCCGTCAGAGCTTTTACTACGTCACTGCCCCTCAACGGGGAATGGTGACCCGTATGACCCGCGTGGGTATCGGTGAAAACATTAAGGAGGGTGAGCCTATTATGGAAATCATGCCCCTTCAATATCAATTAGCCGTTGAGGTATTTGTCAGACCAGTGGATCTTCCCCTGATGCACCTGCATGAGAAAGGCAGAATTGAATTCGATGGCTGGCCTGCCATCGTCTTCTCAGGATGGCCAAGCATCACTTTTGGTACGTTCGGAGGTGAAATTGCAGCCATTGATAACGTACTGAGTGAAAATGGCATGTACCGAATTCTGATGATTCCGGATAAAGAAGATGTGGCATGGCCAGAGCAGATTCGTTTTGGTTCAGGAGTCAGAGCTATTCTGCTTCTAAAAGATGTTCCGGTGTGGTATGAGATCTGGCGACAGCTCAATGGGTTTCCCCCGGAATATTACACCCCTGAAAATAAAGACACAGGAAACGGAAATAAATCAAAAAAAACAGCTTCCAAATGATGAAAAGCTGGATGTTTCTGGCAATTTTTTCGTTTGGTACGACAGCAGTATTCGGCCAATTTGACCAATTACCTGATTCCGCCTATGTTATGCCATTACAGGACTTCATCCAGTTAGTTTTGAAAAATCATCCGGTATCTGCACAGGCAAAACTTCTACCTCAAGAGGGCAGGGCAAGGAGGCTGATGGCCAAAGGGTCTTTTGACCCGGTTGCATTTTATTTTGCCTCCGGTAAAGATTATAACGACAAGCAATACTACAGCTACCAGGACGGGGGTATTGAATTTTTTACATATCCGGGGATCAAATTCAATGCTACCTGGAGCACTGCCGGCGGAGAATTTCTGAACCCTGAAAACAATCTGCCCGTGGGCGGATTGCTTGCTGTGGGAGCAGATATCCCCTTACTTCGAGGTCTCCTAACAGACCAAAGGCGACTTGCACTTGAGCAGGCCAATCTCTTCAACCGATATTCTATCTTCATGCAGCGCCGAATGCTTAACGACCTGCTTTTTGAAGCGATAGCTGACTACTGGATGTGGTCTTTGAGATTTGCCGAGTTTCAGATGCGAAATCGATTTATAGATGTAGCTAAACAAAGATTTCAACTCGTCAAATCGGCCTACATCAATGGAGATCTTCCTGCAGTGGACACCTTAGAAGCTTTTATCCTCGTGCAATCTCGAGAAATTGCTGCCGAGCAGGCTCGTGCATTGCTCAATGATGCACGTCTCAAACTCTCTAATCACCTCTGGAGTGCCGATGGGGAGCCCCTCGAACTTTCATGGTTTGCCATTCCTCAGATATTGCTCACTCCTGTTGAGTTTCCGGTAAGCTTTGACAGCATTTTAAAAATTTCTTATCAATTCAATCAGATCAATCCGGAAAGCCAACTACTGGACTATCAGATCAGGCTATTGGAAGCTGAGAGGAGCTTTAGGAGAAATGAATTGCTGCCAAAACTTAACTTAAAGTACAATTTCCTAACCGAACAAGTAGGATTTGCAGCCGGTGATGACTTCTTTATTTCACCCAATAATTACAAGTTTGGAATAGACTTTGCCATTCCGCTCTTTTTAAGACGCGAAAGAGCAGCACTACGCATCACAGAAATTCGACTATCCGAAGCCCGCTTGAATCGAGATAATCGCCAGACGGCGCTATTCCGTCGGATGCAACAGGAAGCATTCCTACTTGAAAACCAATTTGAGCAGATGAACCTTGTAAAACAAAATATGAAGAACTTCTTCGAACTTCTCCGTATAGAACAGCGGAAATTTCAAATCGGAGAGAGCTCTCTCTTTCTGGTCAATGCCCGGGAGATCCAAGCTATAGATGCTGAGCTGCTCTACCTCCAGCTTCTTCATCGCTACCAGACATCCATCGCCTCATTTTTTAGAGCTGCCGGTATATTATCTGATTTTGAAGCTCAACAGTAATTTTTCGAAAAACAATAACTTTCAAGTTGCGTAATATTGTATATTCAAATTATCTAAATTTAATTTATATGAGAAGGTTCATATTCATTTGTATTTTATCCTTCATGGCGTGGGCCTGTAATGAATCCGCTCCCCAAACCTCTGAAACAGTTGGTCAAACAAATGCCATTGCTAATGCTTCCGCAGAAATTGAAATTCGTGGAATGACCTGTGAAACCGGTTGTAAAAAATTAATTGAAAAAAATGTGCGAAAAATGGCCGGGGTAACAAAGTTTGAAGTGGATTTTGAGCACAGTTCTGCATATGTCGAATTTGATACATCAATCACCGATGCAGAGCAAATCAAAGAAGCCATAAATGGAATAAACAACGGTGTCTATTCGGCCATTGTGCACGAAGTTTCAAAACTTTAATCTTCTCTTGGCATGAATGCAAGGTGGTTTGTACGACTGATTGTAATAGAGCTTTCGCTCATATACCTTGTCATTCTAGCAGGAAGCATCGTGCGCGCAACCGGCTCAGGTATGGGCTGCCCCGACTGGCCTAAGTGCTTTGGATACCTAATCCCACCCACAAAGCTTGATGAAGTGGTATTTCATCCCAATCAGCTCTACAAAAAGGGTGTCTTTATCGTACATGAAGGGGCTCTGTACCGGGCAAAAAAAACAATGGTAACTTCCGATACCTTCCGGGAAGATGACTGGCTTCCCTACACCGTGCACGATTATGCAATATTCAACCCAATACATACCTGGATCGAATATATAAACAGACTCTTGGGTGCCCTGGCAGGCCTACCGATGTTGCTTATTGCGATATATTCCATAGGCTTTTGGAAGCGTCTGAAAATAATTCCGTTACTTGCATTTACTGGCTTCTTTTTACTTGGCTTTGTTGCATGGCTTGGAAAGAAAGTCGTGGATGGCAATTTGATTCCGCATTCCATTACCATTCACATGCTTGGCGCTTTGGCTATTGTTTCCGTATTGATATCTCTTCTTCTGTTTACCCGTAAATCTACAAAGTCTGACTTCACCTTAGACAGGTCGCTTCGTCATTGGCTTGGAGCGGCATTAATTCTTACAATAATTCAAATTGTTCTCGGCACTCAGGTCAGAGAAGAAGTAGATTATCTAAACAAGGAACTCAGTGGAATGAACAAAGAAACCTGGTTGGACACCATAGGTCTTAAGTTTTATGTACACCGCTCGCTGTCGATATTGATCCTTATGGTCAACGGATTTATATTTTTCAGAAACAGGTCTATTAAAAAACCTCTGAGACTCATCAATGTAATGATGGCTTTTCTGCTTGCCGAAGTATTTGCTGGTGTTGTTTTATATTATTTTGACCTACCTGCCTTTGCACAGCCGGTACATCTCATTTTAGCTACGCTGCTGTACGGTCTGCAGTTTTATTTATGGTTGATGCATATGATTGCCCGTGTATCGGATCTAGAGACGGAAAGCAAAAGCACTGTATTTGTCTTTCAAAATTCACCTCTCATCAGCGAACTACAAGCTTCAGACAAAATCACCACTCCAAAAAAGTAATCCATGCGCCTTGTAGAAGTCATTCCGCATCCTCTGTTTAAAATTTCAGTCTATTCTCATGATGTACATTTCTACATAGAGATCGAAGCCGGACCCATGAAGCAATGCTTCAAATTCAGCAAGGATTTGATTTTACCGGAAAAGGGGGGGCTGCACGGATTGCTGGATGAGGAATTCTTCAATCAGACAAAAAAACAGTTTGACCTCATGCACCAAAATTTCAAGGATGCTCTCCAACGCTACAAAGGGATTTAGCATTCTGCTCTCATTATTTATCTTATCTGGATGCCGCGCAGGAAGGGGATGTTCAGACATTCAGAAGAGTGCAGCCATCGTCATCCTGGAGGTTATACAGCCATTTGCACAAGACAATCATCTGGCTACAGTTAAAATTCATAAAATCACAGATTGCAAGATAGAAGGAAGTTGTAAGATCATTCCGCTAAACCAGGAGTTTCTCGCCAACTTTGTCTACACCCATAAGTATACGGGTGCAAACAATAATTTTAAGGCCCTTCGTGAGCATCTACCCGGCGTCAAGACCGGATCAGTTATCGAAGCCTATATCACCACAGAGCGCAGGAAGCACGGACAGCTGATGACCAGGATCTATGAGTACAAATTAATAAAATAAATCAGGGCTCAGTACGCACTCGGTCGGTCAATGGGAGCTTTTAGCAAAAAGTGTCTCCTTCCGGTTTGGGTGTTCTAGAGATGAAAAATTTTTAACGCTTCGTTGTACGCACTTTCAAAGGCTAATAAATTCAGATTGTTTGGTAATTTCTCTGAGAGCATGTAGCTAATTAGTTTTTCGGTTGGCATATTTCCGGTCAGGTCATCTTTGGCCATGGGACAACCGCCAAATCCCCTTATGGCGCCGTCAAATCTGCGGCAGCCAGCTTTGTAGGCCGCATCAATTTTTTCAAACCATTGATAAGGAAGAGTATGTAAGTGTGCGCCGAAGGTTACCTGTGGCAGGCTGGGAATGAGCAATTTAAATATTTGAGCAATAGATCGGATGGTAGCTACTCCGACCGTGTCCGATACGCTCAATGTGCGGATACCTATATCAGCCAGCACTTCACTCCAGCGCAAGACCAGCTCAGGACTCCATGGCTCACCATATGGATTACCAAAACCCATAGATAGGTAGACTACAAGTTCTTTTCCGGCCGATGTCGCCATCTGATGAAGGATTTTGACCAGATGCAATGATTCTGAGATCGATCTATTGGTGTTTCTGCGCTGAAACTCCTCTGACACCGAAAATGGATATCCGATGTAGGAAATCTGTGGAAACAAACAAGCCTGCTCGCCTCCCCTCTCGTTGGCTACTATGGCCAGAAGTCTGGTAGCAGACCTGGAGAGATCTAAGCCTGCCAGCACCTCAGCCGTATCGCACATCTGTGGTATAGCCTTGGGAGACACAAAACTGCCAAAATCCAGGGTGTGGAAGTTTACCTTTAGAAGTGCGTTCAGATAATTGATTTTTCGCTCTGTATCAATAAACGGTTTGATGCCTTGCATGGCATCCCGAGGACATTCTACAATGATAAATTCAGAATTCTTTGATGCCCCTAGTGTAGAGGCATCGCGTTGGTGATCATACATGTGAAAAAGATTTCTCCCTTGTTTTCCCGCTTGCAAATAAAAAACAGATTTTGCAGAGGTCAGACAGAACTTTAAGTCTGACAGACAAGCGTTTTTTTTTGGGTGAATTTTTTTATGTAAGGAGCGAACGCTTCAATACCAAAATAATTGATTATGGATTAGGTTTAGATGCAAAAACGGGTCTAAGGACTAATGTCAGTAGATAAACTTTCGAACCTCTTTGGCTACTTCCTGCCCCTGATCGTTTTTGGCGACCGTAAAAATAACTTTCTCTCCAGGCTGAAGCTCTTGAAATTCAGCATTCAAAACATCGGAATGGTGAAAAAAGAGATTATTGTTCGGATATTTTATGAAGCCATATCCATTCTTCAGAGTAAGAATTTCACCTTCGTAATCTAATTTTCCATTTTTGAATGTGACGGATTGGTGAATCGAGTTGACGTTCATGTAGGTATCCTGCTCCGAATCGGGTTCATAGTCCTGTGATTCTCCTACAGAATCATCATTTTCAGCTTCGTGGTGGTGCGAGTTGATATCACGATCGCTGACAAATATTTTGTCCAGCAAATAATCTGTAGATTTTTGCTTATCAATTAATTCGCTGAGATTGACTACATAGGAGCAGGCATCCATCAGATTATGCGAGGTACGCACGGCGATTTCAAGACCTTCATCATTTTGGTATTCATACTCCCAGTGAAATAAAAATACCGGTATTCCAAGTGCGGTAGCCTTTATGGCCACGTCAGAATATGCACCGTCATTAGCTATTAATGCCACTGCATCGATATTTTGTCTGTAGCATGCATCCAGTATCTCCAGAGAGAGTTTTGCCTCCATTGAGGGCGTTTCTTTTCTTGTATTGTTGTTTTGACGGTACACGATGTAGTGGGGGCATATGTTTTCATAGGAGAGAATATCATCGAGCTGTCGGTCGTAAAACAATTGATTGCCTCTGTTGCTGGCTTCAAAAACATTGATTCGAATGCGGAAGTAATGGGATTCTACGATCTTTACGAGTCTTCGGTCGCTTTCTGTGGTTTGAGCTATCCAATATCTTATGTAGTTCAGTAGCCCACCTAAATGTAATCTTCTGTGTTTTGGATGCGTGTAATTGTAAAAATTACTTGTATGGTTCAAATAATTACCATCAATAAATACACCTATTCTCTTCGTTCTCACGTATATTTCCGATTATGTTATAACTTATTAAAATCCAATATTGAATCTCAATATCACCGTATTTGGATAGATTGGATTTGCTCCCTGATAGACTGGATAAAATAATCCAAAGCTATAAAACCCTCCGGTAAAAACCGAAAAAAAACCACCCCCGACCATAAACGGATAAGACCAATAACCAACATTTCGACTCCAGATGTGCAGCATTTCTGATTCTATTCCGAAGTACAAGGTGTTGTAAATCAACTTATGTGCTAAAAGATTAAAACCTCCAATGTTAAATCTGTTTCCAAAATTATTGATATACTGATATATGAGGCCTCCTCCGAGTATACTTTTACTGACGGGTTCATATACGCTGACTCGAGGGTTGAGCATAATATTGGTAAAATTGCCAAAGGAGAGTCCAAAATTTCCGCCATAGAAAACCCTTTTTTCTCCCCAGGGATCTGAAGAGCTTTGCGTGCGGTATTCATAGGAATCTTCTACCCGCCGAAGGGTGTATTCGTCTGTCGTATCTTTTTGCTGGGCGTGTACAATACAGGAAATGATAAGAAGGAATTGTAAAAAAATTTTTTTCAATGGTTCTACTGCTTTTATTGACAATATGCAATCACTGATAATTCAATATTTACGCCTTTTGGAAGGCGGGATACCTCGACTGTTTCTCTTGCCGGATAGGGCTCCTGAAAATAGTGTTTATAAATTTCATTGACAATAGGAAAGGTGCTCATATCCTTAAGAAATATGGTAGATTTAACGATGTGAGAAAAGTTTAAATCCGCTTTTTTCAGAATCTGAGCAATGTTTTCAAAAACCATGCGCGCCTCTACTGCGATATCTCCAATAACCAATTTATTAGTTTCAGGATTGATTGCTATTTGTCCACTTACAAACAAGAAACCTCCGGCTTTTATAGCCTGATTATAAGGTCCAATGGGCTGGGGCGCATGTGGAGTGTTTACAGGTGTGATCATATCGGCTACAAAGATAGGAAACAACCTTTTTAGTTTACTTCCCGTTGCAGTTCAAATAAAAAAGCCTCCCTGCACGGGAGGCTTTTAGCATAATACTCATGAGGCTGGATTACATCATGTCTCCCATTCCTCCACCTGGCATGGCAGGTGCAGCTTCTTTTTTAGGAATTTCAGTGATGGTAGCTTCAGTTGTCAACAGCATTCCGGCTACGGAAGCAGCATTTTCCAGAGCTACACGCACAACTTTGGTAGGATCGATAATTCCAGATTCGTATAGATTTTCGTATGCTTCTGTTTTAGCATTGAATCCGAAGTCGTTTTTACCTTCTTTTACTTTTTGGACCACTACGCTGCCTTCCAAACCAGAGTTTTCGACGATTTGACGAAGGGGTTCTTCGATGGCACGGGCTACGATGGCGATACCAGTGGTTTCGTCATCATTGTCACCTTTAAGACCTTCAAGGCCTTTGCCGGCGCGAACGAGAGCAACTCCTCCACCAGGTACGATACCTTCTTCGATTGCAGCACGTGTAGCAGCGAGAGCGTCTTCTACGCGGTCTTTTTTCTCTTTCATTTCTACTTCTGAAGCAGCACCAACATAGAGTACGGCTACACCACCGGCAAGCTTAGCAAGACGCTCTTGAAGTTTTTCTCTGTCGTAATCACTGGTAGTGGTTTCGATTTGAGCTTTGATTTGGTTTATCCGGGCTTTTATGTCTTCAGAATTGCCTGCACCGTTTACTATAGTGGTATTATCCTTATCGATGGTGATTTTTTCGGCGCGACCCAGCATATCGATGGTAGTGTTCTCAAGCTTAAATCCGCGCTCTTCTGAAATGACTGTACCACCAGTAAGGATTGCGATGTCTTCGAGCATAGCTTTTCTGCGATCACCAAATCCCGGAGCTTTCACAGCTGCTATTTTCAATGCACCGCGAATCTTGTTAACAACCAGAGTAGCCAGCGCTTCACCTTCTACATCTTCAGCTATGATAAGGAGCTGACGTCCACCTTGAGCGACAGGTTCGAGGATTGGAAGGAGTTCTTTCATTGAACTTATCTTCTTATCATAGATGAGAATAAAGGCATTTTCCAACTCTGCAACCATTTTATCGGCATTGGTTACAAAGTAAGGTGACAAGTAACCGCGGTCAAACTGCATACCTTCAACCACTTCAACGGTGGTTTCAGTACCTTTTGCTTCTTCCACAGTGATGACACCTTCTTTTTTAACCTTCTTCATGGCTTCAGCAATCAAGCTGCCAATAGTTGTATCATTGTTGGCAGAGATGGTGGCTACTTGCTCAATTTTATCATAGCTATCTCCTACTTCTACTGAGATAGATTTAAGTTCTGATACTACTTTTGACACAGCCTTGTCGATGCCTCTCTTGAGATCCATAGGATTGGCACCGGCTGCCACATTTTTCATGCCTTGGGTGATGATGGCCTGAGCAAGTACTGTAGCAGTAGTAGTACCGTCACCGGCAATATCTGCAGTTTTGCTGGCAACTTCTTTTACCATTTGAGCACCCAGGTTCTCAATTTTATCTTCGAGCTCGATCTCTTTAGCTACGGTTACGCCATCTTTTGTAATGTGGGGTGAACCAAAAGATTTTTGAATGACCACATTACGTCCTTGAGGACCGAGTGTTACTTTCACAGCGTTAGCCAATGCATCTACGCCTTTTTTTAGCTTTTCACGAGCTTCTACGTCAAATTTGATTTCTTTTGCCATTGTTGATTTGGTTTTTTGGGTTTAAAGTTCGTCTATTAGTCGTGGAGAATTAAATGATTGCAAGAATGTCAGATTCTCTCATGATGAGATAATCTTTTCCGTCAATCTTGATTTCTGTACCTGCATACTTGCCGTATAGTACCATATCTCCGGCAGCAACAGTCATGGGCTCATCTTTTTTGCCATTTCCTACGGCTACTACTTTACCGCGCTGAGGTTTTTCCTGTGCGGTATCGGGGATGATAATTCCTGATGACGTTTTTGTTTCTGCAGGTGCTGGTTCTACAAGCACTCTGTCTGCTAATGGACGAATTTTTACTTCTGACATAACTATCTATGTTTAGGTTAATACTGAGTAGTTCGATGTGTCCATTGACGAATTATGTGCCAAGATCTTTTTTCTGACAATATGAGTAGGTCTATTTGACAATGTGTCAGTCAAAGAGTGATAGATTGTCACCAAATTAAAAAGCCCCGAATTTTCGGGGCTTTCTAATATTAGGGTGCTAATAGGATTAATTAAAGTTGTAGCGTATACCAACCTGAATTCTCCAAACGTCCTGTACAAGGTTTGTAAACTGATAAGGATCTTCGATGAGTTGGCCCTGCAACTGCAGCAAGCGGTATCTGTGCTGGCCGTTGGCATCTCTTCCGCGGTTGATCAGCGGAGCTGTAGAAGTAAATCTGCGACCGACACCCCAGTCAGAATTCAGGAAGTTTGTAAAGTTTAGGATATCAACACGAAGTTGAAGAGAGTTTTTCTTATTTCCAGCCTTCACTCCGATATCCTGAGAAATGCTAAAGTCAACTCTGTGAACCATTGGCAACCACGCACCATTTCTCTCAGCATACTTGCCGCGATTCCGGCTAAGGTAGGGATCTTTATTGATAAAGTTTTCCCAGGCCTCTCTTTGTTGGTCAGCGGTAAAGGTGATGGATTGATTGTTTATAGTGACAGAGTAGGTTTCAAAATTCATTTCTGACTTATCTTTTGGGATGTAGATCAGGTCGTTTGATGTACCGCCGTCACCATTCATATCACCACTGTATACGTAGCTGGCCACACCTTGGGTAAAGCCATCATAGAAGAATGAAATGGTGGTGCTTCCAAAATTTCTGAAAAATTTATTTCCCATATTTGTGTAATCACGCTCACTTACAATTGTGTAAGCTACTGCGGCAAATGTTCTGTGGCCTTGAGTATTGGTAGAGAATCCAAGTCCTGGATTATTTGGATCGCCGGTGTGTTGATTGTTGTTCCATGAACCAAATGCGATAGAACCGGGATCAACTGTATTGCGCGCCAGGCCATATGAATAACCAAACTTAAAATATAAACCGTCTTCGCGTGCCGGTCTCTCTATATGGGTTGAGACGTTGTACGAGTAGCCTATGTTTTGATTTTTAAGGACAATAGCGTTGTCAATGTTAGGATTGATACGGGTAGCTGCAGTGGAAGTCCAACGTGGACGCGGATCTACCCCTACATAAAAAGAGTCAGCGGGTGCCAGGTTGGCATTGATGTAGTAAATTCCATTAACGTCCTGATTGTAAATACCTTCGATAGTACCAATCATCCCCCATGGCAATTTGTAATCGACAGCTATATTAGAACGCCAAACCTGTGGAAAGCGGAAGTTAGGGTCAGTAAGGGCTAACTCGTATTGTGATGCAGGAGCGCCGGTCACTACAGATGGCTTGTAGTGGTCAGGATTTGGGTGAAATGGTCTTTGGTTGGTATTATCAAGGCGTTCAAATCCTGTCATTACGCCATTGTTGCCGATTTGATTGGATATCCACACGTATGCGGGACGGCCAGAGAAAATTCCGGTACCTCCTCTGATCTGCAATGTTCGCTCCTCATTGACGGTATAGTTGAATCCAAAACGCGGAGAGATCAGTGGATTAGGATCTGGCAATTTATCTGTTTTATACATCACCTCGTTTCCATTTTCATCGCGGAATTTTAGAGTATCAACCTGCGGATTATTAAATGCTGTATTTCCGAAAAATGGAGCCTCCACCCGTATTCCGGCAATGATATTAAAACGATCGGTGATTTGAATATTGTCCTGATAATAAATGCCAGGTAAAAACACTTTCAAAGGCTGAATCGGCTTGTCTTGTCCAGGAATGTTTGACCAACGCACCTGAAATCTTCTGAGATTAACCGGAGAGACCGTTCTATTGGGATTGTCGAAGTAATCAATGGCATCTGTATAAAAATCGTCCAGACTGTTGTACACATAAACACTCTGCGAACCCGGGAAGAAGATGTTTTCAGATTGATAGTATTCGGCACTTATACCAAAGGTATGGGTGTGTCTGCCACTGTAGATATTAAAGTTGTTTTGCAACTGCCAGGTCGAATATCTCAATTCATTGTTAGGTGTAAAAGGCTCAAAACCAAATGTGGTGTAAACAGTATTGTCTTTCAAAATATCCACCATCGGAAAGAAGGTACCAAGCGAACGACGGCTTTCATCCTGAAACGTATATCCCGCGATCAACTGATTGGACATATTGCTGGATATCTGAGAGTTCCACTCACCGATGATGGAACGAATATTTTCCAGAATTTGATAATTTGAATTTCTGAAATTTAAACCAGTAAGGTTGCTTCGACGCGAGCCAAAACCGAGAGAAGACGAATTGGATAGAAGGATGTCGGAAAACGAATTCAAATGATTATACCTAAGTGAAAGCTTGTTCTTCTTATCCAGGTTGTAGTCAAGGCGAATGAGGAATTTGTGTGCTAAAGTATTATTGTCATATCCCTCATACGGGCCGGTCACATATCCAAAACGGTTTAATAAAAATGAACTAAGTGAATCTAGGTCAGAAGCCAATACACGGGTCACATTACCACCCACAGGTTCATTGCCTCTGTTAGCGCGAAAGGTTGTACCTGGCTCAGTTGTTTTTTCATATTCGTAAGAAGCAAAGAAAAACAACTTATCCTTTAGGATCGGTCCTCCCAATCTGGCTCCATACTGGTCATATCCAAACTCTCCTGGGTTAAATTCCAAATCTTTTGCCTTACGGCCTACCATGTTATTGTTTCTGAAAAACGAATACACTGAACCCTGAAAATCATTGGTACCTGAGCGGGTGACGGTATTGACAGTAGCTCCGACAAAGAGTCCCTGACGAACATCGTAGGGAGCTATGTTGACCTGAATTTGATCAATGGCGTCCAATGAAATAGGAGAAACTCCGGTGCGGTCACCCGGCTGACCTCCAAGACCAAAGGAGTTGTTAAAATAAGAACCATCTACTGTAATATTGTTCAGTCGACCATCGGCACCGGCAAATGAATTTCCACGACCCGCCTGGGGAGTAAGCCGGGTGAAGTCGCTGATTCTACGGGATATGGTAGGAAGTGCATTCAGCGTTTTGTTATCCACAGAGGTTGCTGCTCCTGTCCGACCGGAACTAAAAACTGGATCAACGGTAGAAGTAACTGTGACCTCGCTCAAAGAAAGTGAAATTTCTTCCAAACGAACATCAAATACCGATGGTACTCCAAGTGCCAAATTAACCCCTTCGATAATTTTGGTATTGTACCCAATAAATGAGATAGCAATTCGATAAGGGCCACCTACACGCATGGAGCTGATCTGATAATTTCCATTGTCTAAGGTCACAGCGGCATATTTCGTTCCAGAGGGCGTATGGATAGCCTCAATAGTGGCCCCTGGAAGGGGTTCTCCGCTTTTTGCGTCAAGAATTCGACCTCTGATGCTCGAGGAGGTGATCTGAGCAAATGACCAGGCTCCAGACAACATCAAAAAGAGAATTAGTACGGATTTTTTCATTTTGGATTGTTTTGATTATGCAGCAAAATTATTTTTTTTGTTTTTGATCTGTATTAAATTAATGTTGTAATTAACCCTTACAAATCACTCTGAATAAATAATTTATTAATATACCGGAAAACATTTGTTTACATTGGCATTAGCAATCTTTTTTCAATAAATGGTACTCGTTCTTGAGTCCATATGCAGTCATGGATAGTTTACAGTAGATATCATAACTTGCGTTCGGAAAATTGAAAAAATTTTTACCTATTTCTTTTAATGTTTTTTAAGCAAGAATATATAACAGTATCACAAAAGATTGGATCACACTTTGTTGGGCTCAATAGAGTTAAAAAACTAAAACCTGCCATTGTGACAAATTTTTACACTGCTCTACTCTCTTCCAATAAAAGTACAATTCACAATACATTTATGATACAAAATATAAGTGTATGATTTACTAACTGTTTTAACTAATATCTTACAGAATTGTGCCTGCACAAAATCATCTAAATACTTGTGAAATCACTTGTCTTCGAATTAATTAAAGAGCTTTGGTTAAAATTAATAAATAAGGCTCCAGCCTTAATCTGAGCTAAGGGGATTGTACACCTTTTTATAAATAGAATACAATTTAATTTTAAATATTGATTCTTGAATTTTATATGATCTAAAGAAAGGATTGGCCGGCATTCAGATTGATCATTGATATCCATTTATTATAATCTATTTGTATACCTACAGTGACCAACTGAGCTCAGGAATTTGATGGAAACAGTCTCTGTCTCTTATCCCACAAAGGATTTCTTTTGATTGTCCTTCGAAAGCTTTAAGGTTCAATATGTAATATTGATCGAATAATCGGAGTAAAGCCAGCAACAAAAAACTCAACAGCCACCACCATCACAATAAGCCCCATTAATCTTACAAGTACATTAATGCCGGTAGAACCTAATACATTGATAATCCTGCTTGCAAATAACAATGCCACGAGCATTACAAGGCACACGATCAGCATCACAGCTACAAGTACGACCTTAAAAGTCAAATTGGTCGAATCCTGCATCAACAGCATAGCATTTGTGATGGCACCCGGGCCTGTGATCATAGGTATTGCGAGCGGAGTCACAGATATATCACCCACATATTTTTTTACTTCCTCATCGGGTAGTTTCATTTTACTCACTTGTGCCTGAAGCATTTCACTACCCATTTTGAAGAAGATAAAACCACCTACAACCCTTAGACCATTAACAGAGATTCCGAAAAAGTTAAAAATAAATTCTCCTAAAAGCCCAAAAATCACCAGTGTAATGAATGCGACGGTACAGGCCTTGACGGCAGTTCTGCGTCGGTGCTGAGAGTCTAAACCCGCTGTCATACTCAAAAAAAGAGGCATCACCCCTACGGGATTCATCACAGAAAAAAATGAAGTGAATGCCACCAAGGCAAAACTGACGACATTTTCCATGTTTTAAACGTTACGTCCGCACATTTGAAGAGCTGTTACAGCGGCTTCTACCCCTTTATTGCCATGTATTCCTCCACTACGTGCCAGACTTTGCTCCAGCTGATTGTCAGTTAATACGCAAGCTATGACTGGTATGGGTAGGGTCAGATTGAGTTGGCTAAGGCCGTGATATACTGCCATGCTAACAAATTCAAAATGCATGGTTTCACCTTTGATAAGGCAGCCAATTGCGATGATCGCATCTACAGGTGGATTGACAGCTGCAGCTTGCCTGCATCCATATATGAGTTCCATACTACCGGGCACTTCAATGGTGACAATATTTCCCGGTGAAGCTCCTAGATCGAGTAAAGTATCATAAGCACCTTTGTAGAGTCCATCGGTCACCTGAATGTTCCATTGGGCTTTGACAATTGCAAACCGAAATGAAAAAGCCGACGGCAGTCGGCTTTTATCGTATTGTGAGAGATTTTTATTGGCAGTAGCCACAGATTTATTTCTTTTGCGATTGTTTAGCTTCAATTCTTGCTAAAAATTTATCAACATCGAGAGCGTGCTGAGATTTTGGAAAGTCATTCTTTAATCTTTCAAAATAAGAGCGCGCATCTTTCAATCGACCTTGTTCTTCAGCGAGCATTCCTGCTTTTTTCAGATAAAAGGGAACTACAAATTCATTACTGGATGCTTTGACGGCTTTGTTGTAATACTCAAGCGCTTCTTTGGGTTGTCCAATTTCCAAAAATGCATCTGCTATTACCCCTTTTGCCAATACACTGAAGACAGGATCGTCGGTTTTAAATCGGTCCATTTGCCGAATTGCCTCTTCATATTCTCCTAATTGCAAATAACATACACCTGCATAGTAATGTGCCAAATTTCCTGCCTTTGTTAAGCTGTATTCATCTGCTATTTCGAGCAATCCCATACTGACGCCGTCACCGTCAAGCGCAAGACGGAGAGAATCACGATCAATGTTTTCTTGAGCTTTGTAAAGTTCAAGTTGCGCCTCCTTTTCTAGGGGGTCAAGATATAGATATTTAAAACCAAAATAAGCCGCAAACCCGGCAATGATGCCAACTACTACATATGTAATTGGTTTCTTATTTTTTTCAATAAATACTTCGGCTTTGGTAAGCGTCTCTCCTACATCGAGGATTACTTCGTCGTGTTTTGATTCGATCTCTTTTTTGGACATTCTATAAATCAAATATTACTTTAAATCACAAAAGGCGGGCAAAAATAAAGAATGATTCTGATTGTGCAATCAGCTCAGAGTTTTTATTACCTCAATCAATCTTCTTGTTACGTCTTCGATTGCCCCCACTCCATTTATTCCCTTGTACTTACCTGACCTTTCATAATATCCTTTCACCGGCAAGGTTTCGGCATTATAAACATCTATTCTTTTTTGAATGACAGCGGGATCAGCATCATCCTGCCTTCCACTGGTTTTAGCTCTTTCTGCCAATCTCATTTTAAGTTCTTCTTCAGGCACCTCCAGAGCTATCATCGCCGTAATTGAAGTATTCATTTCCTTAAGAAGGTCATCAAGCGCCACTGCCTGGGCTTCAGTTCTGGGGAAGCCATCAAAAATAAAGCCGGGAGCATCATCTACTTTCAGAAGTTCTGCCTTGAGCATTTGTATGGTCACTTCATCTGGTACAAGCTTACCCTCATTCATATATCTCTGCGCAAGTTTGCCCAGTTCAGTTCCCTCTTTAATATTACGTCGAAAAATATCACCCGTGGATAGATGAATTAGATTGAATGTATCGACCACAAACTGGGATTGTGTTCCTTTACCGGCACCCGGAGGGCCAAATAGTACGATGTTCAACATTGTATAAAAATTAACGATTATTGCTCGGTAAAAATATTGGCACTTATTAATTAAAAAAAATTATGTTGATCCTACCGACCTTAGATAATCTTTTCTATTAAATTAGTCAAACCCGGACTATGCCGGGCTTAACACAAATTATAACACGAATTATTTACTCGGTTATGACCACACTGCCCGTCCGTACATTGCGACCCGTGATAATTCGGACAAAGTAAATTCCAGGGCGAAGTTGCTTCTGGTAAGAAAACGAATGGATACCAGCCGGAAGTTTCTCGTGTTTCAAAGTTTCTACTACCTGCCCGAGAGAGTTGATCATTTCAATCTTGACAGGAGCCTCTGCTTCCATCAAAAAAGCATAAGAAAAGTCTTTGACGGTAGGATTTGGAAAGATTGAAACCTCTCTTTTGCCGGGTTGAACACTCGGGGTTTGATTTGTTGACTTTCTGAAGATCAAGTCTGATATGGTCACCTCTACATTGTTGTCATCTGTTGAACCGACATTGCTAACCCACAAAACAGATATAATATCCTCAGCTGTAAAAATTCCTCCATTTGCAGATTTAAGTTGATCAAAAGTCACTGTATATGTACGAACACCAGGTAGTAAAGTCACTTGAGTCCGAAACTGCTCAGCCCAGGTGGAAATGCCACGTTTAACAACTACAACCTGAACTTTTGTTTCTTTTCGGACATTAGCTGTAAAATTTAAGTCTGAATATTTGGTAAGGTCCATAGCTCTGTAAGCACCTGGGAGGAGGACTCTATATATGGAGAAGTATTCTTTCACATGGGCTGATGCTACAGCAGCTCTTTCCAGATGAAATCCAACTTTTGATAACTCAGTTGTTTGTGGAAGTGCTTCAAAAGATACATTGTCAGCAGATGTCAATTCATAGTCGACACCCCATGCACCATCTGCCACGTAGATTTGATCTAGTCCTGAAGTTGCATTATTAGCAATATTGAATCCTGCGTCGAAAGCAAAACCAACCGGAAATTCAAAATCAACAACATTTTGACCCTCAGGCAAAGGGAGGTCATCGAATACCGGAACATGTTTTTGTGTTTCAGTAGTAGCAGTCAATCCTCTGATAGTCACTCTGGATGCATTAGACTTGTTCAGTACTTTGAGATGAAGTTTGCCATTTCTGTAATAGCCGCTTTCTACAAAAACAGTGGGCATGGCTGCAGGTAGAATGTTTAAAAATTGCACTGGTCCGTGGCTTTTAGCAAGATTGATGATGTCTTCTACCATTTGAATGGTCGTGTGAGGGGACACTGACCACACTTGCATATTGAATACTCTATGACCGGTCTTGGGTTCATATTCGGAGAGATTCCATTTATTATCAATCACAATGTTTTCATTTTCATCTATATACATAACAAAGGTGATGTTGTAATCTAATTCCCCATTTTCCTGCTCGAGCAGAGCCATGAGAAAGGGATGACCTGAAGCACTTACTGTACGAATTTCGGGCATACGGGCACCCGTCAGTCTGTCACACACTACCTTGGTGTGGTCATAAATTTTACCCGCAGGTGATTCGAGTGCAAGTACTGATCCCAAGCGGAAAGTTCCCTTAAAATAATCAACAGAGTAGACATCTATGGCGTTTGTAATACCAATAAGGTCACCTGGGGTGACAACCTTACCTGCAGATTGTTCCGGACCAGTAACGGGTGTAATGTCTGCTAAAGTCAGTTGCCCACGACCTGCAAGGAGTGTACCTACAGAGCCAGCAGCGGGAAGAGCTTCTATATTTTCAAAATATGTGTATTTGCCGTCTCTCAAGCGCTGTATATTTCTCTGAGACAAGAGTTGTGAAAGTCCACCAAAGGACTCTATACCTCCACTTCCTCCACTTGATGATGACCCTGTAACAATATTTACCGCTGCAAAGTTGTTGGTAAGATCAATATCGTATTGATCAAATATTGTGCTTACAGCTGATACGACACCAGAAGAATTTACAGTGTAAACCACAGGGTTAATGTGGCTGATGCACCGGGAGCTAAATAAGGAACTGACCAATTAAATCCGCTGTATGATCCTGTAGACGGAGTCCCTGATAAAAACACAAAACCACCGGGTTGAGTGACAGTCAATTCAATGTTAGTAATAAATCCGTCGGTAAATACCCAAGGTGCTCCCGTATTGTTGGTGATGGTGACTGTAACCGTCACATTATCCCCAACATTAGGAGCTACATTGGATGCAGAAATCTGTACATGTAAATCTTGCGGACAGTAGTTGGTTAAACCATTAGCTGTAGCCGTATTTGATTGAATTGTCCATGACGCAGAACCGCCCGCATACTCAAGATCAAATACATGGTTGTTCGTTCCAGGGTTAAAAACTGTGGGTTGAGCATTTAGTGCTGTTCCAGTAAAATTATTTTGCGGTCCGGCCGGAATAGTGATTGGTGAAGTTCCACTGCTGGTATATCCAAAATTACCTGCAATTGATGTAGGAGTTTTATTCCATTTACAATGACAAATGGGATTGATAACGGCGGCTGGTGAATACGGAATTACAACCACTGCGGGAGAAAATTCAGAAGTGCCATCGGTTCCTGTAGCAGTAGTGGTGAGAGAGTCACCAACCGCAAAAGCCGTAGTGGGTAAGATCACATAAAATCTGTCTACATTAGTGCCTGTTCCCACATTTTTTCCGTTTACCATTCCACTGTAACTACCGGTGGTATTGTCAAGATCTGAAGATGAGCCTTCTACAAAATTTGTTATGTATAACTCTCCTTGGGCATTAAAGCCGTTCGGATAATTATGTGCTTTAAAAATTTCTATCGTTTGACCTGTTCTTGCAAATCCTTTAATGTGAAGATTTATTCCGTCAAACTCAGCACTTTCGACTACCGGAAAGTTATTAAGGTTATTTCCACCATTATTGCCGGGGGGCACATCGCTATTGAGTGTCACAAAAGGTGGTACGCCTTTCAGGTTGTCACCACCTGTAGCTACCAGATCTATACCGATCGCACCTGTTTTGGGATTTGGTCCCATCACGTAGTTTCCATTGTCTTTGGTGCGGTTTTGAGAAATGATATTGCCTTTAGTAGCTACCGGAGAACTAAATGCTGCCACATGAAAACCGTTTCCGTAGTTTGAAAACACATCGTTGTACCTGTAGATGCTATTTTGCCCCCAAATACGAAAACCACTGGTCTCTACTTTAAGCTGTCCATTGTGATGTGATGTATTGCATTCAAATAAATGATTGCCCTCGGCCTGATGCGTGTCAAATCCATTTCCTCCATTGTAATGAGATAAATTGTAACGAACTATAAAATTTTTGGAATTAAAGGCCACATCAAAACCATCGGTCACTACATGAATTCGCCCATTGGAATAAAATTCATTATACTCAACCAAACCATTCTCAGAGTTAAAGCCGAAATAAACACCCATGCCACCGCAATGAGCTACTATATTATTGTGAATATGAAAGTTGCTTCCGGCAATAACAAAGACACCACCACCGTTGGTTTGTATGCCAGCTGGCGGAAGTGAAATAGTAGAACCATTGCTGCTGATATCTGCCCCAATCAGGCAGTGAGATATTTCACCATTATTAGCTCCCCATCTGTAATAGATGCAATGATGTGAATTGTCGAATAATGTCCCGAAACCCGTGATGTGAAGTCCTTTAAATTTTACACCTGAAGCGGAAACATCGAAACCTGTGGAAATGCTGCTATTTTCTACAATACTGATGTCTGGTCTTTTAATTACAGGCGAAAATTTTGCCGGAGTACACGTGCCTGTCCTTTCATTAGAACCGATTAATACATTGTTGGCTTGCGGTTGAGTGGTGCCGTCAATGAGAAGGTTCGCCCTGGTGATTTGGGGCAATGCACCAGTGATTGTTATTGTGTAAACGCCCAAAGTTGGATTAAAATTCGGATCAAAAGTGGGAATATTAAAGTGAATCGCTGTATATGATGAGCTGGAGTTGGCGTCCAATATAGCCTGCCGAAGTGACCCAGGCCCGGAATTGTTTGTATTTATCACAAAGGCTATTGGCTGACAAAATCCCAAAAAACCAAAAATTAAAAACAGAACAGAATGTAAAGCTTTTCTCATTTAGCAAAATAAAGATTACAATTTTTCAAATTTGAAACCAAAGGGGCTTTTTTGACGTGTTAACTTTTTAAAAAACTTGAATATCAATTAAAATAAACGGTCAAACCGATCAATTATGAAATAAAATATTCTTTTGAAAATTTAATAATTTTTAATTTAGGAAATAATACCAAAAATGAACTAAAACGGCTTGAGGTCAAGTGTTGGAAAAGTGTTCTTCAATATGAAGTAACTTTCTTTAAGTCTCTCTTTGTAAGGCCATGCTTTGTCCCAGCGTGGCCATAGCATTCTGATGGAAGATGAACCGTTGCAAATTCCTGATTGATCAAAAATTTGGATTTGGAATCCATCAGTAATACGGGTTTCTCTTATTTTGGTGCTTCTATCGTCATCGAGCACCTCCTGATTCGAAGGATCTACTACATTTAGATATGTCCATGGTATGCGTATCAACACTTCTTTGTTTTTAAAAAAAACAGCATCTTTACTTGTAATGGTATCAAAAGGATTCGAATAAATGTTAAAATTTAAAATCCCAACAGAATCAATATCTTCATATTCTCTCCATCCGTTTGTATATCTGACCACATTCCATGGACCTCCATCAGTGACAGTAGATCGATATTTTTGGGTTGGTTCGGAGTATCCGTGATATATGCCGTAGGTATCATACGATTCTGTGATGTACAGTAGCGGTCTGTTTGTATTTATGTTTAACAAAAACTCTGATCTTGACTGAAGTACAGTTCCGTTAAGAGCGATACTTTCTCCCAGATTCTTATCATACGTATCCAGAGCAATCCATATGGTATCAGCGGGATTTACGTCCCTTTCTAACTGTAAATGAATGTAGAAAAAAGCCGGATCATATGAGAATTTTGCGGAATTTATCCAGCAGGACAGATTTATGTTGGGCCAGATTTTATAATTTGGAGTATCCACCTGAAATGCGATGAAACCAAAATTTTCTTCGGCACTTACAACGTTCCACCATAGGGGTCGTCTGGAGTACGTAGAACCTATTGGATTTGTGTACCACATGGTCTTAAACCATTCATCCATAAGCGCAAACAGGTATCCTCCAGCGCACTGTGTCTGATGAATATTTTTGATCAAACGAATGTTGTATCTGCCCTGTTGTCTCTCATCATGACCTCCATGGTGCATACCCGAGTGAGAAAAGTGTGCATTGCCCCACGAAGAGGGCACTCCATATTCTCCCAATACAAGTGGTTTCTTGCCGTAATAATTTTTCAGAGCCGTAAGGTATCCAAGATAAGAATTTGGCCCATATGCATCTGAAAACGTTCTGAAAATACTGTCTTCATTAATGAAGTCGGGATAATAAGGATACGCGTGATAGGAGGCGAAGTATCCTCCATTCAGCTTCACCGATTTAAGTCTTGAGAGATCAATTTGCGCCCAGTCTTCGCTGCTTATTGGATAGGGAGGTTCTGTAGGATGTGTCAGAGGATCTAATGTTGGCCAACTGGATTGAGACAGGGGAACACTTTTTTTGTAGTGCTTCATCTGATAATCCATAAAAAAATCAAGCCGTTTTGTCCACCAGACTTCAGACGGACTGGCACTGTCAATGGAGAAATACTCTCCGTTGTGAAAGGTGAGGTTTGGCGATTGAAGTGACATGATACTGTCCGTGTAAACGACTTCATCCGGATACACCTCCCGACCAATGATATAACCCATGATCCAGTCGGATACATCCAAATTGTAGGTTCCAAAAGCTCTTCCCTTTCTTTCTCCGATTACGCGTTTACCGTGCATACAATCTATGACTTCAGCTATAGCAGAGTCCATAAACTCTGATGATTCATAGAGGTTTTTAGATTCTAGCTCTTCATCCAACCATACTCCTTGCATCAGCCAGAGGGGTCTTTCAAAATGCTCCCTGTTAAATTCATCTAAAACTTCATAAAATCTTGGAAAATGCAATGTATAGGTTCTGACCGAATTAAAGCCTGCTTCCCAAATGTACTTAAGCCATCGGTAATATTCTTCTTTTGATGCTGCCAGATTTCCCGGATTAGTACCAGGGGTAGATATCCCAAGACAGATGCCATTTATGAATAACGGCTCGTACGTATTATCGGATTTTCTTATGGCTAAATAATGATCTACGGTCTTAAATGGCAGAGAATCTTCCTTAAAAAGAACCCAATTGTGTACAGTCTTGCCTTGCGGAGAAAATTTTGGATTGAAATAATCCTTGTAGCCAACGGCTTTTACACTAACCTGATAGAATGCAATAATATTTTCGAGCAAAATTTCAGGATCGAGATTATTAGGACTTATGGATGAAGAGGGTGCATTTTTTAACTTCAAGACTTTTTTTGCTATGGTTGTTTTACCCGAAACGATTTGAATGATGTACATACCTTCGGGTACCTCTGCACCAGTTTGATCTCTGCCATCCCATGTGAAATAGTTATACTCTTCTTGCAAGGGCCCATTGTGCAACTGTCTGACAACCTGGCCAATCCGATTAACCACAGAAATATTCGCTCGAACAGATCTCAGTGCATAGACAATGTAATTAGTCTGATTGCTGAATGGGTTTGGAAACACATCAAATACAACAAAAGGTCTTTTATCAGATTCTTTTTCAAAAAACGGAAGATTTATTTTGTAAAATCCTGAGGCGTCGGCCTGGGTGGAATAAACCTTTCCAGTGGATGCAGAAGTAAACTCGAGGCGCGCATTTGGAACAGGCTGCGCCCATTTATTTCGGACAAAACCTTCTATCATCTGAGCGTTGACCAGATGAAGACTCGATATAACAATCAAACCGATCTTCGCCCAAATACCTACTTTCATTATAAAAAAAATTTGTTTCAAAAATACCAAAAGATATTCCTTAAAATATCAATCTCAACATTTAAAATTCAAACTTTTATAAAACACTTATTTTCAACAATTTAAATAAATTTAGAAAAATTTGATTAAAAGTTGGAAATTTCTTGTTTTGGGAAAAGCAGTTTCCGGAATACGAAAATGGTATCTGTATCAGATTGAAAATTATGGGAATAAAACGGCCAGATGACATCTTTAGCCGGTCCTCTGACTCCATCTCCAAAGAGTGTTAAGGATTTTATCATCCATGCTTCATCCCAAAGACCTTGGGAAATAAAGCTATTGAGTATCAACGCACCTCCTTCTACTTGCAGGCTTTGAATGTTCCGATGATGCAACTCGTCCATGAGAGCGTTGAGCCAGGTCCAGTCGTCTGTCATCCGTAGGGCGATGTCTTCTTTCCGGGCATATCGACGGTCAACGATTCGGATTGCTGGGTTTTCGGATTGAAAGATTTTGAGAGATTCAGATAACTTTCTTCGGCGATCTACGACAAATCGCAGTGGATTGGTGCCGTCTACTCTTCGCGTGGTCAGGGATGGATTGTCTACTGCAGCCGTCTTTGAGCCGATAAGGATAGCCTGGATGGATGCACGCAATTGATGCGCCAACCGCAAGGATTGAGGACTGCTGACAAGGATCGGATGACCTGAGGATTGCGAACGGGGAGCTAAAAAACCATCTGCTGATTCTGCCCATTTCAGATGAATGAAGGGACGCTTCAGTGTATGATAGGTAAAGAAATGTCGGTTTATCTCCCAGCCCTTTGCCTCTTCCACTCCGGTGATGACTTCAGTTTGATGAGATTGCAGCATGTGCACACCCCTGCCGGATACCAAAGGATTTGGATCAAGGTTTGAAACCACAACTTTTGGAATTTTTTTATCAATGATGAGCAATGAGCACGGTGGTGTGCGGCCATAGTGCGAACAGGGCTCAAGATTAACATAGAGCGTGGATTTTGATAAGAGGCTTTCATCTTTGACAGATCTGATGGCTATCACCTCAGCATGGGGCTCTCCGGGCATGCGATGCCAACCCTCACCGATTATCCTGCCTTGATATACCAGTATAGCCCCCACTACAGGATTGGGACGAGCCGTATATCTGCCATGAGCAGCAAGGTGAAAGCATCGATGCATGTATTGGATGTGTTCATCCATCAGGCTTTAGTCATTTCTTTTAGTCTTGCTTCCATCGTGAGCATTTTGTCCCGGAGCTGAGCAGCAGTGATAAAATCGAGCGACTTTGCCGCTTGTTCCATCTCTTTTCGTATTTTTTCAATGTTTTTACGGATGGCTTCGGGCGCTATGTATCGTTCTGCCTCTGGCTCTGCAGCTATAATGTTGTTTTCTGTGGATTCATCTGTTTTCGGTGAACGCGTCGCGATTGGCAAGTGTGTATCAAAAGATTTTTGAAGTACCTGAGGAGAGATGCCGTGTCGGGCATTGTACTCGCTTTGGATCGCCCGTCTTCTGTTGGTTTCGTCGATGGTACGCTGCATACTGTCTGTGATGGAGTCTGCATACATGATCGCCATGCCGTTTGGATGGCGTGCCGCGCGACCTATGGTTTGCACAAGTGACCTTTCATTTCGGAGGAAACCTTCTTTATCAGCATCGAGGATGGCCACCAGTGACACTTCAGGCAAGTCAAGACCTTCACGGAGGAGATTCACGCCGATAAGCACGTCAAAAAGCCCCATTCTCAGATCTCTCAGAATTTCTACACGCTCTAAAGTGTCCACGTCTGAATGAATATATCTGCACCGAATTCCAAAGCGTGAAAAATATTTATACAGCTCTTCTGCCATCCGTTTGGTAAGGGTAGTGACCAGTACACGTTCATCCTGATCTACACGTTTCTGAATTTCATCCATCAGATCATCTATCTGGTTGGATGTAGGTCGTACCTCGATGATGGGATCAAGCATGCCGGTCGGACGGATGAGTTGTTCGACGATGACTCCGCCTGAAGATTGGAGCTCGTACTCTCCCGGAGTCGCACTAACATAAATTACCTGATGAATCAGCGCTTCAAATTCTTCAAAGCGTAAAGGCCGGTTGTCAAGTGCCGCAGGCAAACGAAATCCATATTCTACCAATGTCTCCTTACGACTGCGATCGCCTCCATACATGGCACGCACCTGAGGTATGGTCACGTGACTTTCATCGACGATGAGCAGCCAGTCAGAAGGAAAGTAATCTATCAAGCAGAATGGTCGGGTGCCCGGTGCTCTGCCGTCCAGATATCTGGAGTAATTTTCAATGCCACTGCAATAGCCAAGTTCTTTGATCATCTCCAGGTCAAAATTTGTACGCTCTTCCAGGCGTTTGGCTTCCAAAGGCTTACCATTTTTAAGGAAGAATTCGGTCTGAACCACTAAGTCGTCCTGAATCTGTCGAATGGCCTCCTGCAGACGTACCGGAGAAGTCATAAAAATATTGGCCGGATAAATTCGAACCCGTTCAAATTCGGACAGTACAGTCCCATCTACAGGGTCAATCTCTTCAAGTATTTCAATCTCGTTGCCCCAGAAATGTATCCGTATAGCATGATCGCTGTACGCAGGATAGATGTCTATGATATCTCCCTTTACCCGAAATCGCCCTCTGGCAAACTCATGCATTGTGCGGCTATATAGCGAGCTTACCAGCTGGTGCAAGAGTTTGGTGCGTGCAATGGCTTGTCCTTTGTGAAGTTCAATTACTCCTTTTGAAAACTCCTCAGGATTGCCTATACCATAAAGACAACTAACCGAAGCCACCACCAGCACGTCTCTCCGACCACTTAGAAGGGAGGATGTCGTACTGAGCCGAAGTTTTTCGATCTCTTCGTTTATCGATAAGTCCTTTTCGATATAGGTATTGGTAGCGGGAATAAATGCTTCAGGCTGGTAATAATCGTAATAAGACACAAAATATTCGACTGCATTGTGAGGAAAAAATTGCTTGAACTCTCCATACAGCTGTGCTGCCAATGTCTTATTATGACTTAAAATCAAAGTTGGTCTTTGAATCCGGGCAACTACATTGGCCATTGTAAATGTCTTTCCACTACCTGTCACTCCAAGTAGTGTCTGGGCTCTTTCACCATTTCGGATACCTTCGACAAGCTGTCGAATGGCCTCCGGCTGATCACCGGTCGGTGTGTACGGCGCTACTAGTTTAAAATCCATATAATACTGTGCAAAACTATAAAAAAGCCATGCCTTGATAAAAGTTCATTCTAATCATAGCTCTAGCATTCGTGTATCATTAATAGGTCTTGCTTTCATTGAGGCTTCTTTGTCCCGACCAGTGATCGATGTTTGTCTCTATCTGGAGATGCTATATTGTAGAATTAAATTACTTCATAGGCTACTAATTCCTGTACACGGCGTCTTCAGGTAGGGTTTTAAAAATCTTATACATTTAAAGGTCAGTTTATCAACCGGACACACATTTACACAAATTGTTTCAATTTATATTAATTGGATGATCGTCTCTTTTTACCCTGGAATCTGAAATTGATTAAAATTAAGTAAGAAAAATTTTTCGTCTCTTCATAAGGTTTGAAATCTGTTTCACAAACTATGCAGGCAAGGTTACATTTCGATGTTCGACCTTTGATATGTGTAATTTTTTTTTATGAACCAGGCCAAAAAATCATATTACCAAAAAAATAAGCAAAAAATACTCTCAAAATTAAAAGAAAAATATCAATCAGACGAATCCTATCGTGAAAAAATCAAGGCTAAATACAGAGAATTATATCATTCAAATGAAGAATATAGAGAAAAGGTATTAAAGCGAGCCAAAAAACGCTATCATGAAGATGAGAATTATAGAAATATAACTCTTGAAAGGGCTAAAAGTCGGAATAAAAAAACTAATTCTTGATCATAAATTCCAGCGTTTTTTTATCAATCCTGTACAAGGTTGCTTTGTTTTTTTTATTTTTTTCATTGGAGATGTAAATATAGCGCTCTCCTGAGGCCACAGACTCAAACTGATCCCATCTGCCCAATCCTATTGATATTGTTTTTTCAAATTTATCAATCTCAATTAAAAAAAGTTTATCATACCCGATGGCAATCAGGTGATTATCAGACCATATATCGGCACCAGAAATCCAATGCAATTCCATTAGCCCCAAACCGGTAAAAAGCGAATCGGCAGGCATCAGAGCGTAATGGCCTGATTCCGCAGGTATCCTGTAGTAATAGGCTTTTCCGTCAAACGGATAGGTTCGATTTTTTGTAATTAAAGACAGAGAATCATTGTAGAAAAACAAGGCCTCTGCATCGAAATATTTTTTATCTGAATCGGGCGGATATTTATCCTGGTTTTTATAAAAAAAACATATTGATACAACCGGATTTACACTGTCGGTACATGCGAGAAGATCGGCTTTAGAAATTTTATATATTACAAGCGTTTTTCTTTTATTGGAATTATTGCCAATATCACCAATAAAAATATTGCCCTCCTTGTCTTGTGCCATATCTTCCCAATCTACATTTTCTGCTCCATTTACCCATACCTCCTTTACAATTTCACATCTTGTATTTACAGCATAGAGTTTTGGTTGATTGCCGCTATCGTTTATAAACCAAAGCAGGGTGTCGCCCCATGCCACCATCCCCGAATTTTCTTTCAATACGTTGGGCAGGGTGCAGAGTGCTTCAGGCACTACAGACTTGCTAATGCCTGTCAGTGCGGCAAATGTTAAAGCTATTTGGATGATAAGGTTTTCAAACTGAAGTACCGGCATGTCAGTTACTCTCTTTGGGTAAACAAAATACTGCTGTCTCCATAGCTCAGAAATCGATAATCGTTTTGAAGGGCGTGATTGTAAATTTTTCGCCAATTTCCTTTAGTTACTGCTGAGACCAGGAGCAGAAGAGTACTTGATGGCTGATGAAAATTGGTAATCAGCGCGTCGATGGACTTTATTTTATATCCGGGCGCAATGATCAGATGCGTTTTAAGTTTGATGCCTGACTCAAGTCCCCGACTGTGGAAAGTATTTAAAAGATGCTCAACGGATGCCTCGAATGTTATGTCATTCGGATGAGTAAATCCGCACCACTGGTCTATGTCCCGTGTTTCCAGCCTTCCTTCGGCAAGGGTGCGTACTCCAAGATGGTAAATGCTTTCTAAAGTTCGGAGACTAGTTGTGCCCACAGCAATGCGCGTCGGTTGCTGAAGGAGGCTCTCGAGAAGTGTAGGTGTAACTTCTATAAACTCTCCATGCATCTGATGCTGGGCGATGTATTCGGACTTTACAGGGGCAAAAGTGCCGGCACCTACATGAAGTGTCAAGAAGTTTATGGCTACGGATTTGGCCTTCAATGATTGGAACACCCTCTCTGTAAAATGCAAACCGGCAGTCGGAGCCGCCACCGATCCCTCCTGACGCGCGTAGATAGTCTGGTATCTGTGTCTGTCGAGCGCCTCATCAGGTCTTTTTAAATACGGAGGTAGGGGTACATGGCCGGCAAGCTCCAGAATTTCTGCAAAGGTGATCGGTGCATCCCATGAAAAGCGCACGAGAAATACATTGCCATCTCTGCCTGCCTTTTCGGCATAAAGCTCTAAGTCTCCCAGCGAGTGAGGTATGACCAGTCGTAATTTCTGTTTTTTCCATCGTTTTGCCTGTCCAACCATGCATTTCATGGTGACTGATCCCGTGCTTGCCAACGATGTAAACAGATCATTTCCATCAGCAGCCTCAAGACAAAAGACCTCAATCGGACGGCCTCTTGCGTCCTGATCTTCAAAAAACAAGCGCGAAAACACGACTTTTGACTGATTAAAATACATAGAAGAGCCCTCCTCAATAAAAGACTCCAGAGCTGTAAACTGCGAATCAACAATGACTCCGTCTTTGTAAACCAATAGTTTGGACTGATCCCGATCGGGAAGCGGATAGGCAGCTATGCATTCTGAAGGTAAAGGATAGTCATAATCAGATATTTTGATATCAGGTATCAAATTCATTAAACAGTGGTGTAAACTTGTGGTCACAAAGGTATGAACCGCAAAAAGACCGTCATTGTATCTGCTACCAGCGATCTGGCTACCGACCAGCGCGTGCACAAGATCTGTCTCGAACTGCTGCAAGCCGGTTTCTATGTCATCTGCGTGGGTCGGCAACTCAAGACCAGCCCGCCTTTGCATCGGGATTATCGTACCGTGAGATTCAGGTTGCCAGCTGAATCGGGAATTTTATTTTATGCATCTTATCAGGTCTGGCTCTTTTTTTTTCTGCTTTTTATGCGAGCCGAGGGTCTCTGGTCCAACGATCTGGATACTTTGCTTCCAAACTGGGTGATTTCAAAGGTTAAACGTATCCCGCTGGCCTATGACAGCCATGAATATTTCTGCGGAAGTCCTGAGGTACTGTACAGGCCTTCGCGTTTTAAAGTTTGGAAAACACTCGAAAATATTCTGCTACCCAGACTCAAATGCATGCTCACCGTGAATGAGTCGATCGCTGAACTCTATTCATACGAATATGGCATCGAAGTGCAGTATGTGCGAAATATATCGCCTTTGCCTGCTGATATTCCAAATATTGACAGAAAATCCCTGGGCTTTCACGCAAGTGATTTTATCATCATTGTGCAGGGTAGAGGTTTGAATGTAGATCGGGGCACTGAAGAACTGCTGGAGGCTCTCCTTCTTTTACCGCAAGATATTAAAGTGCTCATCATCGGCTCAGGCAATGCCTTGTCAGCCATCTTAAAGAAAATACATTCTCTGGATTTGTCAAGTCGGGTGAAATACCTTCCTCCCATGCCCTACAATCAAATGCTCGGATACACCAAAATAGCTGATGCCGGCGCCTCTTTAGACAAAATAAATGCGCCCAACTACAAATACAGCCTCCCTAATAAAGTCTTTGATTTTATTCATTGCAAAATTCCGGTTATCAGCAGTCAGGCCATAGAAGTGAAAAAAATCGTGGAGTACTACAGGATTGGAGAAATCATAAAAAGCCATTCGCCCGAAGATATTGCCGAGGCCATACGGACTGTGATGAGAAAAGGAAAATCTTCATATGCTAAAGGGTTGGACGCAGCTGCACAACAACTGACCTGGGAGAAGGAATCAATAAAGTTAAGATCGTATATCGAAAAATGTTTTTCGACGCGCTAACTACTACAAACACATAATTCTTATGCCATACAAGGTCACACTCTCCAGATGCTGAATTAAAAAAATAC
The DNA here is from genome assembly GCA_046295455.1 of Thermaurantimonas sp. Classification (GTDB taxonomy): domain Bacteria; phylum Bacteroidota; class Bacteroidia; order Flavobacteriales; family Schleiferiaceae; genus Thermaurantimonas. The sequence continues at coordinate 30,767 of JBKBNI010000010.1, forward strand.
ATCCCTGTCGAATCAACCTGCGCATCCCGACCCTTCTACTAATTGATAAAAAATTGAATCATCGCTTCATTCACTCTCAATTTTATTCAGTTGGCTGCGAATTTTGCTGAGCGCGTTTTGTTGCGGCTTCAAGTTCTTCGAGCACAGGCTGAATCGTCTGCGACGGCAGATCATTAATATCTATGTACATAAAGCCATCGAGAGCATTGTTAAATTTCGGATCCACGTTGAATGCGACTACTTTGGCGTTTTGCTTAATGTACTTCTTCAGCAAGACCGGAATCCGTGTATTTCCTGGCTCGAGATCCTCGATGAATTTATCCAGTTTATTCAGATCATCTTTGGCTTTAGAAAGCACAAATTCTTTATCCTTTTCGTCGATTTTTACCTTGTAGGCCTTTCGTGGTTTTATAAAGTTAGTGAGATTTTTATCGAGATAGTTGAGTTTGATGAATTCGATCATCAGTGTTCTGGAGAATTTGCTGTAAGAATTGCTGATGCTCACGCAGCCTGTAAGATACCGGTGTCCGGGATTTCTCAGGATTACGTGGACGATTCCTTTCCAAAGTAAAAAAAGAGGCAGGGGCTTACCTTGATATTCCTTGATTACAAATGCGCGCCCCATTTCTATCCCTTCTGAAAAAAGATGTTCGGCTTCTTTTTCAATTTTAAACAAAGTAGGCACATAAAAACCTTTGAGCCCGTATTTTGGGTAAATTTTCTGACCGATGCCCAGCCGATAGGCGCCGACCAATTTTTGAGCCTCACTATCCCACAATATCAAATGGGTGTAATATTGATCAAACTCGTCCAGGTCAATTTCGGCATTGCTCCCCTCGCCTACCTCGCGGAAGGTCAGTTCGCGCAATCTTCCGATCTCGTGCAAGAGGTACGGACATTCGTCGCCCGAGAACTCATACACTTCATAATTTTTGGTTTCGGTCAGTTTTTTATTTCTGGTTTTTAAGAGATTGATCTCCTCCTGGACTTTACACACGGGAGCCGCCTTCACAATGGGTTTTGTGTCTTTGCGGCCAAGGGGACTGACAGGCAGTTTTATAACTGATTTTTTGGGTGGTAAGGTACTGGATAGCATGTATGTGCGTGTACGAAGGAAGTTTCCCAAAGATTCCACATCCTGATACTCGTCAATCTCTGCCGGCATAATAGGTTTGCCTATTCGCACAAGTATGGGTTTGTTTTTTTGTGTAAAAATTTCGCTGGGCAGTTTTGCTGTGCGCAGTTTGGGATGAATGGATGCAAGCAGATAAAACCAAAATGAGTTTCTGGCTTTGAAGTACACCGGAACGACGGGTACTTTCATTTTTTTGACAAGTTTAATAGCGCCCTCTTCCCATTCCTTATCCAGAATTTTACCTTCGTCAAAGTGGTAGGTACTCACCTCGCCGGCCGGAAACAGCCCAAGAGGGTGGCCCTCTTTTAAATGACGTATTGCGTCTTTAATCCCAGGGATGCTGCTTTTGTGCACTATTTCTGAATCAAATGGATTGACCGGCATGATAAAGTCACTGATTGGCTCAATTTTTTTCAGTAGAAAATTGGCAATAATCTTAAAATCAGGCCTGACCAGCGACACAAGCTTAATGAGCAAAACTCCGTCTACTCCACCCAAAGGGTGATTGGATACAGTGATAAAAGGCCCTTGCTTGGGAAACCGGCTTAACTCCTCCTCATAATAATTAAAATGAACATTTATCTCTTCAAACAATTTATCAATAAACTCGATCCCTTTGTGCTCGCACAATTTTTCATACACTTCGTTGATGTCATTTAATTTTAAAATTCTCATCATTAGGCTTGCCATACTTTTTAACCCCACCTTATCCAAATGGGTGGCCTTGGCAAAATCATCCTTGTCAACTAGTTTCATGCGAAGTGTCGGGTTCAATCGTCCAAAGATAGGTCAACCTAAAATACTCTTTGCTTTAATGTGATGCCAGAACCTGTCTTGCTCTCTCAAGGGCAGCCTCCAATCCCGACATATCAGAACCGCCGGCCGTTGCAAAGTTTGGCTGTCCACCTCCCCCTCCTTTGATCAATGCTGAAATCTCTCTTACGACCAATCCGGCATTTTTACCTGCCTTCACCGCATCATCACCGATTGCAACGGCTAGACCCGGTTTGTTCGACGATTCGTATCCGAAAACAAAGCACCCAACGGGAAATCTCTGTTTTAATCTGTATGCCAAATCTTTGACCTGCTGTGCGTCCATTTCCACCTTTTTTACGCATATCTGATTGGATGAATTTTCAAATTCTTTGGAAATGGATTCAAAGAAGTTCTGAACCTCTAGGCGTGCATACTTCTCTACCTTCTTCTGAAGTGTCTGACGCTCTTCGACCAGGCTTCGAAGAGCAGATATGGGGTCTTTCGGATTTCTGAGAAGTTCTTTCATCCCCTCTAAAATCAAGCTTTGACTCCGGAATTCACTTAAAAATTCAAGGCCGGTAATGGCCTCAATCCGCCTAATGCCGGCAGATATGGAAGATTCCTGAGTAATTTTAAAGAGTCCGATGGCAGCTGTAGATGGCACATGGGTACCGCCACACAGCTCCACCGAAGGACCAAACCGAATGGCGCGCACCGTGTCTCCGTATTTTTCCCCAAAAAGGGCCATTGCACCCATGTCCAAAGCTGTATCCAAATTGATCTCCCTGTATTCCTGAAGAGGCAAATGTTCGAGAATCATCTGATTCACGGTATTTTCTACTTTCCGAATCTCTTCATCTGTCATTTTGGCAAAATGCGAAAAGTCAAACCTCAGACAATGTGGAGAGACCAGTGAGCCCTTTTGCTCTACGTGTGTGCCCAGCACCTGTCTCAGTGCATAGTGTAGCAGATGAGTGGCGGAGTGATTGCGCGCAGTGGCCTTTCTCCTATCAGCATTTACTACTGCTCTGACCATACCTGAGACGTCTACAGGTAGCTGTTTTGTGTAGTGAATGATGATTCCATTTTCTTTTTTCGTATCGTACACTTCAACTTCTTCTTCTCCAAAGACTAAAACACCTGTATCGCCTACCTGTCCGCCACCTTCCGGATAAAAAGGTGTTTCGACCAGAGCGATTTGGTAAAACGTCTTTTCTTTTGAAGCCACTTTTCGAAATTTTGCCACTTCTGTTTGCACTTCCAAGGTATCATACCCCACAAAAACATCCCCTCCATATCTGAGTTCTACCCAGTCATCTGTCGTAAGTTCTGCAGCGGCTCTGGAACGTTCTTTTTGTCTTTGCATCTCGCGGTTAAACCCTTCCAAATCGGCAGTATATCCTCTTTCCCTCAAAATCAGTGATGTGAGGTCAACCGGAAAACCATACGTATCGTACAGCTCAAAGACTTTCTGGCCATCGATTACAGTGCTATCGGCGCTTTTTATAGCTTCTTCGAGCCGATTTAATCCACTGTCGATCGTTTTGATAAAGGCTTGCTCTTCTTGCTTTATCACCCTGGATACGAAATCAGACGACTCTCTGATCTCAGGAAAGAAATCACCCATCTCATCGGCCAGTATATCGACCAGGGTGTAAATAAACGGAGCCTTGATATCCAGGGAGGAATATCCATATCGGATTGCACGGCGAAGAATTCGCCTGATCACATATCCGGCACCTGTATTGGATGGTAGCTGACCATCAGCTATGGCAAAAGCCACAGCACGCACGTGGTCAGCAATTACGCGCATTGCAATATCTGTCTTCTCATCACTGTGGTAGCCGATACCTGTATGCATTTCTATCTTTTGTATGATCGGCTGAAAAATATCAGTATCATAATTGGAAATTTTGCCTTGAAGAGCCATTGTCAGGCGCTCGAAGCCCATCCCTGTATCTACATGTCGGGATGGCAGTTTTTCGAGGGTTCCGTTGGCTTTGCGGTTAAATTCCATAAATACCAGATTCCAGATTTCGATCACCTGCGGATGTCCGGCATTTACGAGCTCTTTTCCATCCCTTTTTCGGCGATCTTCATCACTTCTGAGGTCTATGTGAATCTCGCTGCATGGGCCACAAGGTCCGGTATCACCCATTTCCCAGAAATTGTCTTTTTTGCTTCCGGAAAGAATTCTTTCAGTCTCCAAATGGGCACTCCAAATCTCAGAAGCTTCGCTATCAAAGGGTAAACTTTCTGCCTGGTCTCCCCCAAAAACCGTAACATACAATCTGTCTTTAGGAAGCTTGTAGACTTCCGTAAGCAACTCCCAAGCCCACTCAATCGCTTCCTTCTTAAAATAATCGCCAAATGACCAATTGCCCAGCATCTCAAACATCGTATGATGGTATGTATCGATACCCACCTCTTCGAGGTCATTGTGCTTACCACTTACCCGCAGGCACTTTTGGGAATTAGCCACCCGTGCGTACTTGGCAGGTAAATAGCCAAGAAATATGTCTTTAAACTGATTCATTCCCGCATTGGTAAACATCAGAGTAGGGTCATTTTTGATTACCAGTGGGGCAGAAGGGACAATTCTGTGTCCTTTTGACTTAAAAAAATCTAAAAATAATTTCCTGATTTCTTTAGAAGTAAGTATATTCATACTATGAAGACAAAAAAATGATAGAATTGAAGTGGCTATATCCAACGGACAAAATTATGCCTATCGCTTTCTTTGACATGTATTTTTGCAAGTAAGATTCAATATTTGAACAAATAATCTTGCACATTGGCAAAAAGGCATAAATACATATACGACCCCACTACCCTATCTTACAAAAAACTTGAACCCTCTGTATGGAAACAGGTTGGGAATACACTCCTATTCCTGGTTTCATCCGCATTATTTGCCTACTTATTCCTCTTTTTCTCAAAATCCTTTCTGGTGACTCCTAAAGAAAAGGAACTTATTAGGGAAATCGAATATCTGACACTCAATTATGAACTTCTGAAAAACAAAGTGAACGGTCTCGAGAATGCTCTCTTGGACCTCGAAAACCGCGACGATGGAATATATCGGGTCATCTTCGAGGCTGAACCCATATCGACATCGCTTCGGAGAAGTGCTTTGGCCGGAATCAACCGATACAAGAATCTCGACGGCTACTCTACCAGCGAATTGGTCAAAGAGACTACTCAGCGAATCGACAAACTACGCAAACAAGCGTATATTCAGAGTCGATCCTACGACGAATTGATAGAGTTGATAAAGGATAAAAACAAACTGCTCGCATCCATCCCTGCAATTCAACCCATCGCCAATAAAAATCTGACTGCCGTCGCCTCCGGTTTTGGCATGAGAATTCATCCGATCTACAAAGTACTAAAAATGCATACAGGCATAGATTTTACCGCTCCGGTAGGCACCCCAATCTATGCCACCGGCGATGGAACGGTGATTCAAGACAATGGCCTGGGAGGTTCCGGATATGGGCTCTATGTCATCATTTCACATGGATTCGGATACCACACCCTATACGCACATATGTCGAAGTCGCTCGTTCGGCCGGGACAGAAAGTGAAGCGCGGTGATGTCATTGGCTATGTTGGGAGTTCAGGATCCTCTACGGGACCTCACCTGCACTACGAAGTGATAAAAAACGGTGTAAAAGTGGATCCTGTAAACTACTTTTTCAACGATTTAACTCCCGAAGAGTTTGAATTGATGCTTCGCCTGGCTCGCCAACAAAATCAATCGTTTGACTGATGGAAGACAAATTGCAGAAATTTAAGCGATATTTTACAATGGGTGAAGTAACTGAAATGCTGGGAGTAAATCCATCTCTCATTCGGTTTTGGCACAAAGAATTCAACGATTTTTTGCATCCGAAAACCAATAAAAAAGGAAATAGGCTCTTTACACCTAAGGATGTAGAGACGCTTCAGGATATTTACTATCTCGTGAAAGAAAAAGGATTTACTCTTGAAGGAGCAAAAAAAGAAATCTCCGGCAAAAATAAAGAGCCAAAATCCAACGACAAGGTAAGCACTACTTCGAAAGAACTTCTTAAAGAAAAGCTACTCCATATCAGAGAAGAGCTCATACGATTAAAAGATATTCTTTAAAAGATACAATATGACACAAAACAAAAAAGCTGAATATTTCAACGTTGCTCTAGCCACGGGCATCGTATTATTTGCCTTTGACCTCGAGAATTTAAAAATCCTTCTGACTCGAAGGAAGGAAGAACCCTACAAGGGAGCGTGGGTCATACCCAGCAGGTATGTAAAAGCAGACGAAAGCCTTGAGGAAAACATCAAAGTTCTACTGCTCAATACCATCGAACACGAAGATGTATATCTAGAGCAACTCAATGCATTCGCAAAAGTGTACAGAAACCCTATCGGACGCGTCGTGAATATTCCATTTTACGGACTAATGCAACTTACTGAAAAGGAAATAAAAAATGCTGAGAAGAATGGATGCAAATGGCTAAATTATCACGATATACCTCCCATGGCTTTTGATCACAACGAAATCATTGATTATGCCAAAGAACGACTGAAAAGACGTGTCAAAAGAAGACCTGTTGGTTTTAATTCTCTTCCTAAAGAATTTACCCTCACTCAACTCCAAACCCTCTACGAGCAGGCACTGAATAAAACATTCGACAAAAGAAATTTCAGAAAGAAAATTTTCAATAGTCAATTGCTTGTCGATACTGGAAAAACCACAATTACAGCCCAGGGAAAAGAGAGTAAATTATACAAATTTGATGAAGAGAAATATGAAAAAATGTCCTTAAAAGGATATGATTTTCTCTTTTGACTTTCTGTCACTCAAACTTGCTGAGCGTAAACGAAAATGCACTACCAATGCCCTCTGCCGACCGAACGTTTATCGACTGCCTGTGCGATTCGATGATGTGTTTGACAATGGCCAGACCCAGCCCACTGCCGCCGGCATCACGTGATCGGCTTTTGTCCACACGGAAAAAACGTTCGAATATGCGGGGCAAATCGTTCTGAGGTATGCCTACGCCGTCATCGGATATTTCTGTCATGATTTGGTCAGGTAATTCATAAAAAGCCACCTCCACCACCCCCCCTTCAGGCTTAGAGTATTTAATGGCATTCATAATCAGATTGACGAGCAGCTGTTCGATGCGCTTCTGATCTGCTTTTACCAGAATTGGCCGGTCGTAGTTTTTCTTTAATTTCAACTTTACATTTCGGCTTTTGGCTTTATCTGACAGCTGATCAAATACATCCTTTACCAATTCGAGCAGGTCAAATTTTGTAATTTTCAACTTCAGAATACCGCTCTCAAGCTGCGCAATAAGATCCAAATCATTTACAATATTAATCATTCGATCGATGGACTTGTTGGTTCGGCGAAGGTATTTTTCGCACAACTCGGGGTCATTCATCGCCCCGTCAAGTAAAGTGAGGATATAACCTTGAATGTTGAATATAGGTGTTTTTAGTTCATGGCTTATGTTACCCAGATATTCCCTTCGATACTTTTCTCTTTCCTTTAAAATCTGAATCTGATTTACCTTGTCTTCGGCCCAGTCGAAAACAGCTATCTGTGCACTTCTCAATGAAACATTTCTGGCTACCTCCTCTTCTGTTTTTTCAAGTATTTTTAGTTGGTTTATTGCTTTGAATATCAAAAGCACTTTTCGATACACAAAAAAACGTATCACAAAATAAAAAACCAGATAAAAAAATACGAGTGATAAGATTAATAATGTGAAATATGATAAAGCAGGATATGTAAGTTTGGTATTACTAAAATACAATAGCAGAAAGAAGGAAAAAACGGATGCTACTACAGATAATAACAGGCTTAAACGATTGGGATCGTCTAAGTTCAGTTTATCCAATAAGTCATCTATTTTTTGCAACCAGTCCGATCGTTATTCAAGAAATTTCAAATTTATACCCGACACCTTTAATAGTAGAGATGATATCATCACCTAATTTTTCACGAAGTTTACGGACATGAACATCTATCGTGCGTCCTCCCACCACTACATCGCTTCCCCAGACAGAGTCAAGAATTTCTTCCCGGGTAAAAACCTTATTAGGCTTAGACGCCAGAAGTGAAAGCAACTCAAACTCTTTGCGTGGGAGGGCAATTTTTTTATTTGACTTTTGAACTTCGTATTTTTCAACATCGATTTTTAAATCCCCAAATACATAACTTTTCAGTTGATTTTCGTCTCTGGTCACCCTTCTAAGCAAGGCTTTAATGCGACTGAGAAAAACTTTTGGTTTTATCGGTTTAGTGATGTAATCGTCAGCTCCTACTTCCAGACCAGCTATTTGGGAGTAATCTTCGCTTCTGGCCGTAAGAAAAGCGATAAGAACGTTAGAAAGTTCGGGAGAGTTTCGAATTTTTTCGCACGTCTCCATACCATCAATACCCGGCATCATTACATCGAGCACTACAAGTTCAGGTCGCTCGAGTTTGGCAGCTTTCAATGCATCCTCTCCATTGGAGGCTGTCAGGACTTGATACCCCTCTTTTTTAAGGTTGTAGCTTAAGATCTCAAGAATGTCAGGGTCGTCATCAACGACTAGAATCTTGAATTTTGAATCTGTTGTAGCCATTGGGTTTTTTATTTAATAACTGCTATTGCTGTTCCTGTTTTGAACTTTCCATAAATTTTTTCTCATAAAACTTACTGCGCTCTTCTTCAAATTCCTCAAGAACGTCTTTATTTTTAGTTTTCCAGATTCTGTCTTTTGTATCAAAGTAGGTGTTTTCGTCAGGAAATTCAATTATGTACACATCATCAGGGGTATTTGCAGTATAATACTTTTCCAAACTTTTACCTTTGATCATGTCGGTGAATATTTTATTTGATACGGTTAATAACTCGTCGTAAGGCATTTTCCAGGTTCGATAGAGCTCTTCGTAATAGACTATTTCTCCGGCAGAGTCCTTTTCCATTATACCACCGATACCTACGTATTTTTCCTTAAGGCTTGGGGCGATTCTGCTTAGTTGAAAATATATCTTTCCGTCTTTTGAGGGATAATAAAAATCAAGTTTGTGACTATTCGCAAGGTCAATGTAATAAGGATCAAAAAATGGATCAAACTTAATGGAATGACTACTTTTTGGGGGCAATTTTCCCGCGTAACGAATGATTGAATATTTAAAAATTGAATCTTCTTGTGGACTTAAATATGCGCTGGGATTTATTTCAATGTTATTTTGTGTACAAGCGCAAAGGAAGAATAAAAATATTAGGCTTAATGAATTTTTCAAGGACTTCAACATTGCTTTAATAAAACAATAAATAAAAAACGGGATTAAAAAACCGGGGCAATTGCCCCGGCTAAATGTACTTAAGAATATTAATATTTTTTGTCAACAGGGTCAAACTCTGCCCATCCGGCAGTCCAATCCGTAGTACCAAAAGCTCCTCTGAAGGTTACATTTTTGTCAAAGAAATTTGCTCTACCTGGTTCATTGAATTTGGGATGATTAAAGCTAGCACCAGTCAAAAGCGGCTTGCCGGCAGGGATTGTAAAGGTAGGATTTGTGTAATCGTTGGTTAATCTAGTTCCAAAAAAGACATTTGGATTGATACCCCAATAGTTGTGAGTAGAATCAGATATTCCCACGAAAGTCTGATTGCGGGCTTGCCAATAGGCCTGAACAGAGTCCACAGAAACTCCGGTTCCTGCTAAGAATCTACTACCACTGGAAGCAGCAATTAAGATATTGTTTTCCAGTACACCTAAGCCACTTGCGTAATTATTGTACACTGAAGGCTGATTGAAGCGAACACCTCTTGGGAAGCCTGTGAAAACTGAATTGAAAACGCTCAGAGCAGTACGACGACGTCCATCGAATGCGTGCTGAAAGTTTGCGTTGCTGATAGATGAGCCTTGCTTAATTGGGCCAATAATTGTAACATTAGATACTACCCCTGTTGTGTAGGGCTGTACATCATTGTCATTTGGACCATTATCTGTTTCAAAACCATTTGATCCTGACTGATCTGCAAAACCAGGATAACGGATTGCAATACCAAACTGTGCATTACCACTCCAGCCATAGTCTATGTCAAAGTCGTCATCCCAAGTACAAAATGAGATGAGGTACTTAGCATTGTTGGTTCCTCCGAAGAATTCAAACCCGTCGTCGCCACCGAAAGATACCATACAATACTCCATCACGGTACCGCTACCTAAACCGCCAGTAGTAATAGAGTTGGTTTCGTTGTTTGGTGAAAGTTCGATGCCCGCAAATTCAACACGCACATAACGCAACTCTCCTGAGGATTCAGTGTTGTTGGCTACTGTAGCAGAATTTTGGTTAGCCGGATTAGCTCCAAAGAATACTGGAGGATCTATACCTTCTACAGCCGGGTCAACTTGATTACACGCAGCATTGCCAAGGATGACCAAACCACCCCAGTCACCGCGGTCACGCAGTCCATCTTCTACAGATGAGGTAAAAACGATTGGTCTGTTTGGAGTGCCATTGGCAATGATTTTTGCACCTCTGTCAATGATGAGTGTACCACGAGTCCTTCTATCTCCAAACAAAATAGTACCCGGTTCGATGGTAAGGATCTGTCCTTCCCTGACAAATACCTGCCCTCTGATTAGATACTTCTTGTCAGCTGTGAGAGTTCTTGTGGTAAGGTTTCCGGTAAGCTCTACGAGCTGCTGGTTGTTTCCATTTCCGCCATTATCATCATCTTTTTTGGAGCAAGATGAGGCGATGATCCCCGCAGATAAAATAAACAGGGATGATTTTACTAAGTGTTTCATTTTTGGATTGATTTAGTGGTTTAAGTTATCGGATATCATAGGTCAGATTGATGTTAAACAGAACACCTCTTCTGAATGAAAATATGTTTCTGTCTATGCTGTCGTATGGTGAACCGTTGCGGTCGGTGTCTTGAAAAAACCTATACTTATAATTTAAAAGATCTTGTATACCAAACTTGACCTGATACTTATTGAATGTTTTTGTGTAGGTAATATCAATTGCGTGACGGGGTAATTCATATATGTCAGGGAAGTTTAGATCACCTACTGCGAATAACCTTTCACCGAAAATATTGTAGGATACTGAAACTCTTTGTTTGGTTTTTTCAGCAGTATATGCTGTGATCAAATTGAAGATGTATGGCGACTGGCCCTGAAGGGGTCTGATTTGGACCTGAGCAGACGCTTGCTCGCCGAGATCAACAATAGAATAAATATAAGAGGCATTGAGGTTAAAACTGAGTCGCTCTAAAAAGGCACTATTTACTACACCTTTAAGACTTTTTCTAAATTCAATCTCTACTCCGTAGTTTGTCGCATAATTGGCATTTAAAAATGTAAGGGTAGGAAGTTCGGTGGTAATAATATTTCTCTGTTCGATGGGGTTATCAAAGTATTTGTAAAACAATGAAAAACTAAATACTTCGCCTAGCCTTGGATATATTTCATACCGAAGATCTACATTATCTATTACGGCATTGAGAAGGCCAGGCTCGCCGGATTTATTTACGTCAAGTTTGTAATCGTAAAACATGAAAGGTGCTAGCTCTCTGAATTCGGGTCTGTTTACAGTTCTTGCATACGCGATACGAATCTGTGACTTTTCATTTAAGTAATAGCTGACATTGAGCATTGGAAGGAAGTTAGTAAACGGATTGTTTACCTCTACCGGGACAAGCCCCTGAAAGCCTGAAAGCTGCTGAATATTGGTTTCTAATCTGAATCCATAGTCGAAATTAAATCTCCTGTATTGGGAATTGACTCCTATATAACTTGCTATCAAAAAGTTTCTTGCCTCATAAGAATCGACAGGCCTTGTTCCTTCCCGAAGTACAAAACCAGTAAACGGTTTTACATTATCGTTTGAAAAGATGGTGCTAAGAGGTTGACGCTCGAGTTCAGATTTTACGTCCGGTGGGACACTTCCAGGAATCAGATATGAAAAGTAGCGCGACTGAAAATCTCTGAATTTGATATCAGACAGAAATCCGGCTTTAATTTTTTGGATAAAACCAGTGTTCTTAGTGTCATACGTGTAGTTGATACCTTGGGATGACGAAAACTCAAACAGATTTCCAAAATACCTTGATGCATCAAAGAGATTGGATGATGGAGGTGTAATCATCACAAATCTTCCGTCGGTCGAATTGTCTGGAAGAAAAGTTCTGAAGCGCCTTAAGTCTGGTTCATTTTCACGGATTAAATTGAGACCGGCAATAAAATTGAATTGGTGATTATCTGAAATGGTGTAGATAGCTTCTCCTTGACCGATGTAGATACTTCTGCTTCGATATCCCAGCAGATAGTGGCGTCTGAAACCAATATCCTGTATAAAATCATCTCCTTCACGCAGAATGGTTTCATTTTCGCCAATTTGGTTAAAGAGATTGTTGAAGGTAATTTTCCATCTGCTTCCTCTCAACCATGAGAAATTAGACATGAGCATTACCCGGTTATTTTTTTCATAAATGTTATCTTCGAAGGCAAAGCGTTCAAGTACCTCATTTGGACGATTGAAGTCATACTCGAGATATCTGAAAAAGTCTCTGACTGTATGAACATATGATTGGCTGATGCTTATAGATGTAATGTTGCTGAATTGATTTGATCCCGTATTCTTAACGCGCCCCAGGGTGTAGCCGAGACTTATATCAGGAATAGCCGTGAATTCGAGGGGTTCGAAATTGTTTTTCAGAAGATGAGAAAATTTTGCTCTTTCGGCACTTTGCACAGGAAGATCTTCAAAATTATCAGTGCTGGGGAAGCTCCTCGGAAGGCTTCTGTAGGTATCAATTCCTAAAAAATCAGTAGATGATCCTTGACTTTGAAAATAAGGAAGAAAAGTAGTCTGTGTGCGATATCCGGTACCAAAGTGTACCTGGTCGAAGTTTGACTCAACAATGTTGTTGGTGTAAATTTTAATTACGCCACCCGCAATGTCGCCCGGAAGCTCTGGAGCTGCGGACTTAAATATCAATACCCGATCTAACGCATTGCTTGGAATCAAATCAAATGAAAAACTCCTGCGATCAACCTCTGTAGAGGGAGCTATAGCATTGTTGACCATTATATTATTGTAACGCTCATTAAGACCTCTTATGAGTATAAATCTGCCTTCAGTGATGGTAATGCCAGGGATACGCTGCATAACTTGAGCTGCATTGTTGTCTTGAGAAAGAGAAATTTGTTGCTTTGATATTCCAGAGACCACCTGCTTTGCTTCTTTGATTTCGAGAATTACGGCAGATTGGGTGTTAGTAACTTTTGATGCCACAACTTGTACATCGCTCAGCAATTGTGTGGATTCCTGAATTTGAAAATTTTGGGTATATATACGTCCTCCAAATGCATCAATGACGGCTGTCTGCTGGTCGTAGCCCATAAAGGAACATACTAATTGGTGTTTTCCCGGAGGCACCTTAAATTCATAAAAACCGTCAATATCTGTAGATGCACCTATAGTTGTGCCGTTTACGATCACATTTACACCCACTAGGCTTTCTTTAGACTGCTTATCAGTTACTCGACCTCTTACTGTGGCGTTTTGTGCATTTAATCTAAATAATGATGAAAATATTAATAGGAAAAGGGTTGCTTTACTTCTCATGCGCGAATAACTGCCCGCAAAGCAATCTTCATTAAGTTAAGTAGTGTTAACTCCTATGTTAAATCTATGTTATGTAGAACTGGAAGAGGTTTATTTAATTATTTAATATTCAATCAGTTCTTCCTAAACTCATAGATTATAAAGCCCACTTGTTCTTCAGGGGCATCGGGGTCTGAACTCCATTTAGTGCGCAAAGCTGCATCTCTGGCATTTCGATTCAGACATTCTGAAAAGACGTTGGTCGAATAATTTTGAAAACTTACTCCCGGTGTGGCTTCAATCACATTTCCATTCTGATCTACTTTGATACGCACTACGATTCTTCCCGTTTCAGGGCAGTTGTAGTCTGGTTTGGGTTTGATCTGAGCTGTACGTCCTCCTAAAAAATATCCTGTACCACTGGAGCCTATTCCTGTTCCGCTTCCATCCGAACTACCGGATTCATTTGACCCACCAGGTGAACCCTGAGCCCCCTGCTGGGATCCCGACCCGCTTTGTCCTGAGGTGCCTCTGTTAGGATTATTGATAATATTCTGAAGTCGTTGGTCAATTTGTTGTTGATTCTGTTGTGTTTGTTGTGACGTTTCTTTTTTGGGAGGCTCCACAGGAGGAGTTGTGTTTTTGCTTTTGCGACTTTGAGAAACGGAAGGAGCATCCTCTGTTTCTTGTGTAGGAGTTATTATGTCATGAATTTGACGTTGAGGAGAAACGGGTGGTGTTGTAATTTTTTGTTGTTGACTCTTATTGTCTTCCAATTGTGTAGGACCTCCGGCATCCATATTAAATCCAAATTGGATTGCAATACCTTCTTCTGGCTTTGGGTCCAGATATGTAAGGCCAACAAAGAAAAACAAAATAAAAAGTATGCAATTGATTATCAAAGTGATGATCAATGCCTTTTTTTCTTCTCTTGTTTTTGGCCAATTCATACATTTTATTTAGGGTCTGTAGCAAGCACCATTTTCATTCGGTTTCGGTAGGCAATATCCATGACCTTGACTACCTTACCGGTAGGCACACTTTCATCTGCCAACAATATTATCACAGGAGATTCTTTCCCACGGGTCAGACTCAGGAGTTCTGATTCGAGTGACTCTTCCATTACTGATCTGTCATTGACCAATATTTTAAGATCTTTTTTAATTGTGACTGTGATGTCTTGTTTTTTTACAGTTTCAGCTTTGCTTTTAGGTAAGATTAAATCAAGAGCACTGGTCGTAACCAATGTAGATGTAAGCATAAAAAAAATGAGAAGTAGAAAAACAATATCCGTCATGCTGGCCATGCTGAAATCTGCACTAATTTTATTTCTACCTCTTAAGTCCATAGGATGGTAAGTTTATACCTCTTCGTTTAACAAATCTAGAAACTCTGTCGCATTGACCTCCATTTGATAGACGACATTATTGACCTTTGATACAAGGATATTGTAGCTCATGTAAGCAACAATACCTACAATCAATCCGGCGACCGTAGTGGTCATGGCCGTATAAATGCCTTCTGCCAGCATATCCACACGAATCTGTCCTCCGGCGGCTGCCATTTCGTGAAAGGCCAGGATCATCCCGATCACAGTACCGAGAAATCCTATCATGGGTGCAGCCCCTGAAATGGTGGCAAGCAAGGCAAGGTTTTTCTCAAGCTGTAGCACTTCGATTTTTCCTGTATTTTCAATCGCTGCAGCGATGTCCTTCAGAGGTCTGCCGATCCTGCTGATGCCCTTTTCGATCATTCGGGCTACCGGTGTATTGGCGGCAAGGCACATCGCCTTTGCAGAGTCTAATTTTCCGGCAGAAACCTGTGATTTTATCGAGCTGATAAAACTTTGATCCAACTTTCCGGCCTTCGAAATGGACTGATATCTCTCAATAAATATGTACAACGCTATTGAAAACAGCAGGAGCAATACGGACATAATAATGATACCTCCTATTCCCCCGCTGGTAATCAACTCAATAATAGAAAGGGTCTTTTGAACCGGCTCGTCGGTGGTGGTCTGAGTTATCGGTGCTACACCAGTATTTATCTGCAAAAGCATTTTTAACTTTTTAATTCACAAACATAAATTGAATGCAAAAAAGAGGTTGATAAGTTTTTCAACAATTCGCTTAACTAAGAATGAAACTACCTGTTAGTGTAAAATATTGTATTGAAGCACATACACTAACGCTCCAGCTAAGTAACCGATGAGAGCAAGAGGGGCAATCTTTCGAAAATACCAGGCAAAGGTGATGCGCTCAATACCCATAACGGCTACACCTGCCGCTGAACCAATAATTAAGGCGCTGCCACCAGTTCCAGCAGAATAGGCCAAAAACTCCCAGAAAAGCCCATCCTGCTCAAAGAATGTACCTGGCTGTATAGGATACATCCCCATGGCTGCAGCCACTAAGGGGACATTGTCCACCACACTTGATAATATGCCTATGGTCAAAGCGAGAAGAATTATCCCTGATTTATGTTCAATCCCTATGGTATGATCCAGAAAAGATGCAAGGTGACTCAGCGTTCCCATACTTTGTAAACTTCCGACCGCCAGCAGTATTCCGAGAAAAAATAATACGGATGCCATATCGATTTTTCGAATAACACCAATGACAGAGAGCTCCCTTTGCACAGCAAAGGGTTTTTTACTATGCAATATTTCAGTGGCAATCCACATAATCCCAAGGCTAAACATCATCCCCATAAACGGCGGAAGATGCGTAATGGCCTTAAAAACGGGAACAAATAGCAATAGAAGAATACCACCTACAAATATGATCTTCTTTTCGTGTGGCTTGACTGCCAGATAGCTATGTCCAGCCGAGGATTTAATTTCCGGATGGCTGATATTTCCTTTGAGCGCACGTGTCAGTAGCAGTAATGGTACAAGAGTACACACCATACTCGGTAATATCACCATCGTGACGATACGCACGGTGGTAATTTGTTTTCCGATCCAGAGCATGGTAGTAGTGACGTCTCCGATGGGAGACCATGCACCTCCTGCATTTGCAGAAATGACGATCATTCCCGCAAAAAGCCATCGATCTTTATAATTCGCTACCATCTTTCGCACCAGTGATGCCATTACAATTGTAGTAGTCAGATTATCAAGAGCTGCACTCATAAAAAAGGTTAGTCCACACACAAGCCACATAAGCGACAATCTGCTGGTGGTGCTTATTCTGTTTGTAATGATCGAGAATCCACCGTGAGCATCTATAGTCTCTACTATAGTCATAGCTCCTATCAAGAAAAACAATATGCTGGCGATTTCAGACAGGTGCTCAAGCAGCTGATGCTCCGAGATGTACTCAAGCATCTTTTCTTTGTTGGGCTGGTCGGATACCAGGCCGAGATAGTGGGCTACGTCCGGCCAGCTTACCAGCTGGGTAGCAGATAGAGCATAGAGCGCCCAGCACAAAACTCCGGTCACAAGTGCGCTAGCTGCCTTGTTGATATGAAGTTTATGTTCTAGAGCAATGGCAGTATATCCAACAATAAAAATGAAAATAATAAGGTATTCCATCATTTAAATATGCAGATTTCGGAGTTTGATGACAGGGCCAACGTAAAGGCTGATTTTGTGATACCTGTCTTTTGAGGATTGATTGAATAGCACTTCTTTAAAATGTATTCGATTCGGTCTGACACATCACTGAAGATGGATTGATCATCTACACGGGCATCATCGCTCATCAGATAGGCAAAGGTTCTGGCCATGCCACAGTTTGCCACAAAATCCGGGATTAAACTTACAAGGTCGTCTGCCTCAGATGCAATCGGCCCCATAAAAATTTCTTCATCTGCAAACGGTACATTCGCTCCACATGAAATAACCTCCAGGCCAGAATGAATCAGTTGTCTGAGTTGGTCATCATTTACCAATCTGGATGCGGCAGCCGGAATGAAAATTTCTGCACCAATACTCCAGATTGCATTGTTTATGTCTTCGAAATCCATCATTTCGGCAGCATTGAGTTGATTATTGGTCTTACACTCAAATAGTTTTGAGACTTCTTCGAAAGAAAAACCTTCTTCACGAAGCACCCCACCCATTCGATCGATAATGCCAACAATTTTTACACCATAGGAGGTAAGATAGTAAGCCGCAGAGGCCCCTACATTGCCCCATCCTTGTATGATGGCCTTCTTTCCGGCCACATGTGAATCTGTGAAAATTCTATAGAAATGTTTTACCGATTCTGCCACACCATAGCCTGTGATAAGATCCGATACTGTAAGTATTCGATTAATTTTTGGCCTTATCGAGTCCGATGTGACAGGAAGTATTACACCCTGTTGAAGATTTTTGATTTTTTTAACTTTATTAAATTCATCCGGTTTGAAATGCCCCACCAGGACACCTTCCTGAGGGTGCTGAATCCCCAGATGGTAGGTTATTGGAATGACTTCCTCTTTTTCGTCTACATTCAGGTCGCCTCCCGTTCCGTAGTAATTTTTCAATAGCGGATAAATGGCTTTAAACCAGCGTCTGAGCACTTCGTGCTTCCTTGGATCGGACGGATCAAAATCAATTCCGGATTTAGCGCCTCCGATCTCCGGACCTGCCACGGCAAATTTTATTTCCATGGTTTTGGCCAGAGATAGCACTTCATTTTTTGTAAGTCCTTTGCGCATTCTTGTGCCTCCTCCAGCAGCTCCCCCTTTCAGTGAATTAATAACCACCCATCCGCGAGCTTCAGATTCCGGATCGTTCCACTCAAAAACGATTTCCGGGGATTTTTCTTCAAATTCTTTGATGGCTTCCATGTATGAATATTGAAAATAAGCAGCAAAGTTATTTACCGAAACTGCCCGAAGTAGGATATTAATCTAATAATCAGATTTTTTGAAATTGTTAACGCTTGGTAATATTTACTCCTGCATCGTTTCCGGCTTAGGTAAGGCTTATGTTTACCTTTGCGGGGATTAATATGAGAGATATGGGATGTGCATCATGCAGCAAGCCGATCAATGGAACCCCCAAAGGATGCCGAAGCAACGGTAGTTGTGCCATTGGAGGATGCGATAAACTGCCTATATTCGATTGGCTTGCCAATATGACGGAACTGAATGAATTGAATACATGTAAGATTGTAGAAGTGCGTTTTAAAGGTACGAGAAAGGAATTTTATTCCAATGCCGATGGAATGAGCCTGTACATCGGAGATATTGTGGTGGTAGAAGCTTCACAAGGGTATGATATAGGGGTGGTGTCCCTGGCCGGTGAGCTGGTAAGATTACAAATACGACGGAAACAAAAAACCGATGTGGTGGAAGTAAAACATAAAATAATACGCAAAGCTACCCAAAAGGACATTGCCATTTGGAGCAAACACCGGCAGCGCGAAGATGAGCTAAAAGTCAGAACCCGTGAATTAGCCAAAAAACATGGACTACGAATGAAAATTTCCGATGTGGAATTTCAGGCTGACGGCAGCAAAGCCACATTTTATTACACCGCTGACGAACGCGTAGATTTCCGAAACCTCATCAAAGACATGGCATCTTCATTCGGAATTCGAATCGAAATGCGCCAAATAGGACTGCGGCAGGAAGCTGCCCGCCTTGGAGGCATCGGTACCTGCGGGCGCGAATTGTGCTGCTCCACCTGGCTCACAGACTTTAGAGCTGTCAATACCTCAGCCGCCCGCTATCAGCAACTCTCTTTAAATCCTCAGAAACTCGCCGGCCAGTGTGGAAAGTTAAAATGCTGCCTCAATTATGAACTGGATTCATACATGGAGGCAATTAAGGAATTCCCCGACTTCAACCAGGTGCTTAAAACCAAAGCCGGAGAAGCCGTCCTCTTGAAAGTAGATATTTTCAGGCGCATCCTGTGGTATGCTTACTCACAAAATACCGCACATTGGCACGGTATTCCCCTGGAAAAGGTATTAAAAACCCTCGAAGACAATAAGCGTAATCAAATGCCCGAAAGTCTTGAGTCGCTCACAGAAAACCAATTATCACAAACCCTTCCGGGACTCTCAAAACCAGATGAACTGATCTCTGACAAAACATTGATAGACCAAAGAGAAATACCGCCAAAAAGGAAAAATCAAAAGAAAAGAAATAAGAACTTCGCAAAAAAACCAAAAAAATAAATGAATCTTTTGAGCCGGGTGCCCACATCTGATTCCGGATTTATATTTTCAATCTACAAGTCTCTTAAAACGTTTAAAATCAAAGACATCATTACAGGCCGGTTGATTTTGATACTTGTCTTCATTATTGCCATACTGCTCTTGGCACAATGCTCCGAGAGAAACGTCTACCACATGGACCTTGTCACCATAGATCAGCCCATGCACAAAGATTCTATAGTTTGTTTCACATTTTTCGTCGAGGATACTTCAAAGGTTTTCACCATCAAAACCATCTTGTACTACACAGATCAATATCCCTTCTCCAATCTTTATCTGGAAAGGCAAATATTGTACGATTCAAAAAAAGAATATGGAGATACCGCAAACTACATCCTCTTTGACCACCTCGGAAAAATGACTGGAAAAGGATTTTCGAACCAAAAAAAATTAGAAAACTTAGTAGGAAGAGGGCCTCTCAAATTTAAAAATCCAGGGTATTATTCCCTTTGTCTTCAGCACCTGATGCGCATTGATTCTCTACCCGGAATATCCAGAGTAGGAATATTGATTACCGAAATAAAGCAATAGTGATAAATGATAAAAAGAATAAAAAATACCACCCGATACATAAGGCTTTTTTGGATCGTCGTAGGGGGTTTATTTTCTTTAGTTTTAATATTTGTTTCAGCTATCTCTTTTGGATTTTTCGGACCTCTACCAGGTTTTGAGGAAATTGAAAATCCAAAAAGCAATCTGGCCACTCAAATCATCTCCCTGGACGGAGTAGTGCTGGGTAAATTTTATAAGGAAAACCGTACGCACGCCGAATTTGAAGATCTAAGCCCGCATCTGGTCAATGCATTAGTAGCTACTGAAGACGAGCGATTTTACAGTCACTCAGGCATTGATTTTAAAGCACTTGTTAGGGCAGTTGTTTTATTTGGCAAAGCTGGTGGCGGGAGCACCATCACTCAGCAGCTTGCCAAAATGCTCTTTCACGATCCACCCAGCAACATTGCAGAGCGTATTATTCAAAAAGGCAAAGAATGGATCATCGCTCTGCGGATCGAACGGCACTATTCGAAACAGGAAATTCTGGCCATGTATCTCAATCAGTTTGATTTTCTCTACCAGGCTGTCGGGATCGAATCTGCCTCACAAATTTATTTCGATAAAAAGCCAAAGGAACTGGATATACATGAGGCCTCACTTTTGATAGGCATGGCAAAAAATCCTTCATTTTTTAATCCGATGCGGTTTCCCGAAAGAGCCCTTCAGAGAAGAAATGTGGTACTTAAGCAGATGTATCGAAACAATTTTATCACCCGTGAGGAGTTGGACAGCATAAAAGAAATCCCACTAAGCATAAAGTTCCGAAAGCAAAGCCACGTAGAAGGGCCCGCTTCTTACCTCAGGGAGCATATTCGACTTTTTCTGTCAGAATGGGTCAAAAACAACCGCAAACCGGATGGCTCTACGTACAATATATACACCGATGGACTGAAGGTGTACACGACAATAGACTCCCGAATGCAGAAATATGCCGAAGAGGCTGTAGCTGAGCATCTTTCTAATTATCAGCGCGTTTTCTTTGCACGGGAAGGTAACCGAAGAGATTTTCCGTTTGTAAAACTTACTGAACAGGAAATCCAGGATTTGATGATGCGAGCGGTAAAGCGAAGCGAACGTTATAAAGATCTAAAATCCAAGGGTATTAGTCAGGATTCGATCATGAAGAACTTTAAGACTCCAATACCCATGCAGGTTTTTTCATGGAATGGTGAAATTGATACCATCCTATCTCCTCTGGACTCCATTCGATATTACAAATCCTTTTACCAATCGGGATTTTTGGCTGTCGAACCCCAGACAGGATTCATAAAAGCCTGGGTGGGAGGCATTAATTATAAGCATTTTAAATTTGATAACGTATACCAGGCCAAAAGGCAGGTAGGTTCTACATTCAAACCATTTCTCTACTCGACGGCTATTAAGGAAAAAAAATATAGTCCCTGTTTTGAAGTGCCTGACGCGCGTGTTTGCATTGAAGCCGGTATGTACGGTCTATTGAAAGATTGGTGTCCGTCCAACTCGGATGACAAATACGAAGGAATGATGACGCTGAAACGCGCTCTAGCAGAAAGCAAAAATACCGTAAGCACCTTTCTGATGAAGCAAATCGGTCCGGCCAGCGTCGTACAGCTTTGCCGCGATCTTGGAATTAAGAGCGAAGTGCCGGAAGCACCCTCCATAGCGCTTGGCACCATGGATATGAGTGTATATGAGCTGGTGGGCGCCTACACCACCTTTGCTAATAAGGGCACATATAGCGAACCGGTCGTAGTCTTGCGGATCGAAGATAAAAATGGCCTTATACTTACTGAATTTGAGCCACTTACACGTGAGGTCATGAGTGAAGAAGTTGCATATGTAATGTTGGATATCTTAAAGGCAGTGACCCAATTTGGCACAGGTGCGCGCTTGAGAAGCAGGGGCGGAGGTTACATGGATAATGTAGTCACCGGTTTTCCATGGGCATTTGACAATCCTATAGCCGGCAAAACCGGAACAACTCAAAACAACAGCGATGGCTGGTTCGTAGGCATGGTTCCGAATTTGGTGGCAGGAGCATGGGTAGGTTGTGAAGATCGGTCAGCGCACTTTCGCTCTACCTACTTCGGACAAGGCGCGACGGCTGCAATGCCGGTCTGGGCACTTTTTATGAAAAAATGCTATGCAGATCCTGCCCTTAAAGTCAGCAGGTCAGATTTCGAATCACCTGAAGAGCCTATTTCTATCGTCATCGACTGTAACGAATACAAAAGAAAGCAAAGCAGCGATGATCTCCCGGAGTGGATTAAATAATACCTATGGCACAAAATTTTTTAAGAAGACGGCTAAGAAGTAACATATTAAGCGTCATTGTAGCTCAATCTCTCGTGCTGTTCGTTTTGGGACTTTTCGGTATTATCGTCATCAATGCAAGAGAAATAGCAACCAATCTAAAAGAAAACCTCACCCTTCTCGTAGTCCTCAGGCCCGATGCAGCACCTTCTGAAGTCCGTAGGATCCAAAAAATATTGGAAACAGATCAGAGGATAAGACGTACCGAAATCATATCCAAACAAGAGGCTGCAGAAACTCTAAAAAAAGAACTCAACGAGGATTTTGTGGAGTTTTTGGGGTACAATCCTCTTTCAGATGTGATCGAAGTTAATCTATATGCACAATACACAGAGGATGAGCATATCACCTACATCGAATCGTTTCTAAAAGCCGATCCATTCGTCGAAGAGGTTGTGATTGACAAGGATTTGATTTTTCTGATGAACTCAAATATCAAGAAGATTTCGATCGCTGCCAGCGCCATGGTATTCGTTCTCCTGCTGGTTTCGATAGGATTGATTAATTCATCCATTCGACTGGCTATATACTCATCTCGTTTTACAATACGAACGATGCAGCTGGTTGGGGCCACGCGATGGTTTATCATCCGTCCATTTCTTCTCACAGGCATCTTACAAGGTTTTTTTTCTGGTTTGATCGCCTCTGCCCTGATCTTAGTAATTTTTACTTATGGTTCGAGTTGGACTGCAGATCTATTTGCCTCACTGAACCCTTTTGTGTATGTTTGGAATATTCCGGCACTGAGTATTTTGGGTATGGTCATTTCATCGGTCTGTACTTTCTTTGCTCTCAATAAATATTTGAAATCAGACCTCGAACAGTTGTATTTATGAAAAACAATCAAAGTCAAAAACCCTTCATCCTCACAAAAGTCAACTACCTGATTATGATTAGCGGAATCGCGCTCATGGCCATGGGTTATCTTCTGATGGCTGGTGGAGGAAGTGACGACCCTAATGTTTTTAACGAATCAATTTTTAGTGTTACCCGCATCCGCATTGCTCCTACACTGATTACCCTTGGGTTTATTGTTCAGATTTTTGCAATAATGTATCAACCCAAAGAATCCGGTAAATGAATCTTATTGATGCTATCATCCTTGGAGTTCTCCAGGGATTGACTGAATTTCTTCCTGTTAGTTCTAGCGGTCACCTCGAAATCGGAAAAG
This sequence comes from Thermaurantimonas sp., assembly GCA_046295455.1. GTDB lineage: Bacteria > Bacteroidota > Bacteroidia > Flavobacteriales > Schleiferiaceae > Thermaurantimonas. The sequence continues at coordinate 54,442 of JBKBNI010000010.1, forward strand.
CCCTCCTCGGCTTAAAACTGACGGGAGATGAAAGCTTACTGTTTACAGTGGTGGTTCATTTTGCGACAGCCACAGCGACTCTTGTGGTCTATTACAAAGATGTGGCGCAGATAATTAATGGATTATTCAAATTTAAATCCAATGAAGAAACACGTTTCGTAGGGTTAATTATTCTTTCGATGATTCCTGCCGGTGTGATTGGCCTTCTATTCGAAGAGCAACTGGAAGCTCTCTTTGAAGGAAACATTGCATTTGTAGGTGTCATGCTGATCGTTACGGGTATATTGCTCTTTATAGCTGATAAATCCAAAGCTTCAAGTAAGTCCATCTCTCCTGCAAGTGCCTTTGTGATCGGAGTGGCGCAGGCTATTGCGATTCTTCCGGGTATTTCCCGCTCAGGCGCTACCATCAGCACCTCCGTCATTTTAGGGATCGATCGAGACCGAGCTGCCCGGTTCTCCTTTTTGATGGTCATCCCGGTAATTTTCGGAAAAATCATACTCGACGCCGGAGATCTGATCCAGGAGGCATCTGCTGTAGAAGCTCCGACACAAATACCGTTTCTGGTGCTGTTCGTCGGATTCGTTTCATCCTTGGTGGTGGGTATAGCAGCATGCAAATTGATGATTGCAATGGTAAAAAAGGCACAGTTAAAATACTTTTCATTTTACTGTTTTGTTGTCGGATTTATCTCAATCGTCTCTTATTACTATTATTAATTCTATTGGTTTCCAAATCTCCTGATTATTATTTAAATGGGGCGGTAGTACTCGTCGATAAACCTTTTGGATTTACATCTTTTGAAATTGTAAAACGCATCCGAGGCATTCTCAAAAAAAAATACGCCCTTGATAAGATTAAGGTAGGTCATGCGGGTACATTGGACCCTCTTGCCAGTGGACTACTGGTGATTTGTACCGGAAAAGCGACCAAAGAGATCGATCAGTATCTCAATGATTCGAAGGTCTATATTGGTGAAGGTAAATTTGGGTACACTACACCGAGCTATGATCTCGAAACGGACGAAACGCCGACAGACGCACCCTTGCCGGATTCCCTATCGGTCGTCCGGGAGTTTGCAAAAGGATTTCTAGGCACTGTTTTACAAAGTCCACCTCTCTACTCAGCCATCAAGATCGGTGGAAAAAGAGCATACGAACTTGCCCGCACTGGAATCCAAAAAAGACTTGAACCGAGAAAAATTGAAATCTTTAAATTCGATATCATTAATTACAAGCCACCTTACTTCACCTTTGAAGTTTATTGCTCTAAGGGCACCTATATTCGAAGTCTTGTACACGACCTCGGACAAAATCTGGGATGCGGTGCATACCTTTCAAAATTGAAAAGAGTTAAATCTGGAAATTTCTCCCTGTCAGATGCAATCTCTTATGACCAACTTGAGAGCCTTCTCTAAACTTCTATGTTGTAAAAACAGCTATTGCGTTTTGCAGTTATTGTTTCATATGGTAAAATCATGACGGGTTCATTCTATGGAAAAAATTGCGGTTCACTGGTTTAGGAGGGATCTGCGCCTTGAAGATAATGCAGCTTTACACAAAGCACTTACTTCCGGGCTCCCGGTTTTAGGGTTGTTTATTTTTGACAGAAACATCCTTGATAAATTATCAGACAAGACCGACCGACGGGTCAATTTTATATACCAGGAGGTCAAAAGAATAAAAACTGAATTGGAAGAAAAGGGCTCCACTCTTTTGGTAAAATATGGGTTTCCATCAGAAGTCTGGAAAGACCTGGTTGAAGAATGGAATATTGGATTAGTCTCTGCAAATCGAGATTACGAACCCTATGCCCGGAGCCGGGATGTATCAGTATATGAATTTTTAACTTCCAAAGGAATCAGATTTCTGGGGGCCAAAGACCATGTGATTTTTGAAAAAGATGAAATTCTCAAGGATAATGGACAGCCCTATACTGTATACACTCCCTATAGCCGTCGTTGGAAAGAAAAAGTCAATGATTTTTATCTGAAATCATATCCTACGGAGACTTATTTCAAAAACTTTTATCAGACAAGCCCGGTGACCATTCCGACTCTTGAAGAGATGGGCTTTCGGCAGATATCATATGAATATCCTTCCAGAAGTATTGATCTTCCTATTCTAAAAAACTACCATACTACAAGGGAATTTCCCGCCTTGACCGGAACTTCGAGGCTAGGTGTACACCTGCGCTTCGGTACCCTCAGCATCCGGAAACTTGCAAGGGTAGCATTCGCCACCAACGAAAAATATCTGAATGAACTGATCTGGAGAGATTTTTATCAAATGATTTTGCATCATTACCCACACATACCGGATAAAGCATTTAAGCCAGAATATGACCGAATAGAGTGGGAAAACAATGAAGAACACTTTGCTGCATGGTGTGAAGGTCGGACAGGCTACCCGATCGTAGATGCCGGAATGAGAGAGCTCAATACAACCGGTTTTATGCACAACAGAGTACGAATGATTGTTTCCAGTTTTCTTACAAAGCATTTACTCATCGACTGGCGCTGGGGTGAGAGATACTTTGCTGCTAAGCTCTTAGATTATGAAATGGGATCAAATGTGGGCGGATGGCAGTGGGCTGCGGGCAGTGGTAATGACGCGGCTCCTTATTTCAGGATATTTAATCCTGCCCTTCAAACTGAGAAATTTGATAAAAATCAGCTGTATATAAAAAAATGGGTACCCGAATACAAATCTCCCAAGTATCCAAAACCAATAGTAGATCACACGTTTGCGAGAAACAGAGCCATTCAGCGATTTAAGGCAGCATTAGAAAAAAAATAAAAAACCCCGGTATTACACCGGGGTTCGTTTTTTAAGAATTATAATAATTAAGAGATGACTGCGGAGAGATACTCTCGATTCATCCTGGCAATGTTCTCCAGGCTGATACCTTTTGGACATTCTACTTCACATGCACCTGTATTGGTACAATTGCCAAAACCCTCCAGATCCATTTGATGTACCATTTTCAGTACGCGTTCCTTAGCCTCTACCTTTCCCTGAGGAAGAAGGGCGAGCTGGCTTACTTTGGCGGAGACAAAGAGCATAGCCGATGAGTTTTTGCACGTAGCTACACATGCTCCGCATCCTATACAAGTAGCTGCATCAAAGGCCTTGTCGGCATCTGCTTTCGGAATCGGTATAGCGTTTGCATCGATGGTATTTCCACTTGTATTGACGCTGATATATCCGCCGGCCTGTATGATTCGGTCGAATGCAGAGCGGTCTGTTACCAGATCTTTGATCACTGGAAATGCTTTCGCTCTCCAGGGCTCAATGGTGATGGTGTCTCCATCCTTGAAGGAACGCATGTGCAACTGGCAGGTCGTAATACCTCTCCCGGGCCCGTGGGCTTCACCATTGATGTAGAGAGAGCACATGCCACAGATGCCTTCACGACAGTCGTGATCAAAGGCTACCGGATCTTCTCCCCTGGCAATCAGGTCTTCATTGAGTACATCCAGCATTTCGAGAAATGACATATCCGGATTCACATCGGCCACCTTATAGGTTTGAATTTTGCCTTTGTCATCAGGTCCGGATTGTCTCCAAATTTTAAGTGTCAGGTTCATAGTCTCCGGATTTTATTTATAACTGCGGGTTATTAATTTAACATTTTCAAATACGAGTTGTTCTTTATGCAATATGGCTTCAGAGGGCTTACCGGTGTATTCCCATGCAGATACATAGGCATATTCTGCATCATTGCGTAGGGCCTCTCCGTCCTCTGTCTGATACTCCTCGCGGAAGTGACCACCGCAACTTTCATTTCGTTGATAAGCATCGAGGCACATCAGTTCTCCCAACTCCAAAAAGTCTGCAACACGTCCTGCTTTGTCGAGTTCAGGATTGTACATATCAGCGCTACCGGGTACTTTCACATCTCTCCAGAACTCTTCCCTTAGCGCTTGAATCTCACGTATGGCCTCCTGAAGCCCCTGGGCATTTCGGCTCATTCCGCATTTGTCCCACATGATTTTGCCGAGTTCGCGATGGAAGGTGTCAACCGATGTTTTCCCATTATTTCCAAGGAAGTGGGATATCTGATCTCGTACAGCTTTTTCAGCTGCTTCAAATTCAGGGAGATTGGTATCTACCTTTCCGGATTTGATTTCTCCGGCCAGATAATTTCCTATTGTGTAAGGGATGACAAAGTATCCATCTGCCAGACCTTGCATCAGTGCAGACGCTCCGAGGCGATTTGCACCATGATCTGAAAAGTTGGCTTCGCCAAGTGCATAGAGTCCGGGAATGGTAGTCATCAGTTCATAATCTACCCAAATGCCACCCATTGTGTAGTGCACTGCGGGATAAATCATCATAGGACGCTTGTACGGATTGATATCTGTAATCTTTTCATACATCTGAAACAGATTGCCGTATTTGGACTCTACAACTTTCTCACCGAGTTGACGAATCTTATCTTTAGAAGGATTTTTTAAACCCTGCAGGTTGGCTTCTATCTGACCATACCGCATGATAGCACTTTCGAAATCGAGAAAAACTGCCTTACCGGTCGCATTCACCCCGTACCCCTCATCGCAGCGCTCTTTAGCTGCGCGACTCGCTACGTCCCTGGGAACTAAGTTTCCGAATGCAGGGTATCGCCTTTCGAGGTAGTAGTCGCGACGCTCCTCTGGAATGTCATTCGGATGTAATTTTCCTTCTCTGAGGAGTTCCGCATCCTTTCTGTCCTTAGGTACCCATATCCGGCCGTCATTTCTCAAGGATTCAGACATCAGCGTGAGCTTACTTTGATACTCTCCAGACTGTGGTATACACGTGGGATGTATCTGCGTAAAACATGGATTAGCAAATAAGGCTCCTTTTTTATGAGCTTTCCACGCAGCCGAACCATTGCTTCCCATGGCATTGGTAGAGAGAAAGAAAACATTGCCATATCCTCCTGATGCAAGAAGTACGGCATGGGCACCATGTCGCTCAATTTCACCGGTAACGAGATTGCGTGCGATGATTCCGCGGGCTTTTCCGTCCACTATGACCACATCCATCATTTCATGCCGTGCATACATCGCGACCGTACCCTTTGCAATCTGGCGGCTCAATGCAGAATACGCGCCCAGAAGCAATTGCTGACCGGTTTGCCCTTTGGCATAGAAAGTACGGCTGACTTGTGTCCCTCCAAAAGAGCGGTTATCCAAAAGCCCTCCGTAATCGCGTGCAAAGGGAACTCCCTGCGCTACACATTGGTCAATGATGTTGGCCGACACTTCGGCCAGACGATACACATTTGCCTCACGCGAGCGATAGTCACCTCCCTTGATGGTGTCATAAAACAGTCTATACACGCTATCGCCATCGTTCTGATAGTTTTTGGCGGCATTGATACCGCCCTGTGCTGCAATCGAGTGTGCTCTGCGGGGTGAGTCCTGAAAGCAGAAAGCCTTCACATTATACCCAAGCTCTGCCAGAGAAGCTGCAGCCGAAGCCCCGGCTAGACCGGTACCTACTACGATAACATCCAGCTTTCTCTTATTGGCAGGGCTGACCAGATTACAAGACCCTTTGTACTTGGTCCACTTTTCTTCCAATGGACCACTCGGAATTTTTGAATCCAACTTCATGATATCAAATGTTTATTGTAAATATATAAAAATAGGAATGATCGCAAATAGTAAAGGTACAAGTACGCCAAAGAGCAGGCTTGTATTTTTAATAATCGGATTGTATTTTTTATGGTAAAGACCCAATGTTTGGAATGAAGATGCAAAACCATGAATCAGATGAAATCCTAGCGCTACCATACTTAAGACGTATATGGATACATAAAGAATTCCCAGATTGGGATCTTTAAAAAATGCGACTACTACTTCATACAAATCTTTATTTCCGTTGGCATCCAATGGAATATTTCCAAAGTGCATTTTGTACCAAAAATTTGCCATGTGAGAAACAATAAAGATCAAGATGATGGTTCCAAGGAAGGCCATGTTACGCGATGCCCATGTACTGTTTGCCTCAGGCTTATTGTAGTAGTATCTAACCGGCCGGGCGGATCTGTTTTGAATCGTTAGCAATATACCGTCAAAGGCATGAAACAAAATACTGAAATACAGCAGATACGATATAGCTTTGATCACCGGAAACGTAGTCATAAATTTGGCATACGCATTAAAACCCAAACGAGCTTCTTCTCCTTTCAGCAGGATGAGATTACCTCCCAGATGCACGATCAAAAATGTGCATAAGAACAAGCCTGTCAAGGCCATCCAATACTTCTTCACAATAGAAGAACTTAAAATCGCACTCTTTACTTCCATCATTTTTATATTCTTGTTGTGCAAAAATAGGGTTCAGATTTTTCGATATTTTAAAAACATGAAAATTTTAATTTAGACAAATTCTTTACCAATATCAAATGCTCAACCCCCATTCACTAATCCCGATATCGACCTTATAATTAAACGTCACACAAATAGAAACAATCATTGGTAAAGGTTTTGTTCATCCTTGGGCATGCACAGTGCTATATCACGTTTTATACTTACTGTTATCAGTGTATAATTACAATGTTAATTTTCTGGTATTTCTTACAAACAAAATCCGCCTTGGAGTTATAATTAAATCAAAGCTCCTCTTATTTCCATTTTAAATTGACAACACTGTGGCAGGAGAAAAGCATGCGCTCCAAAGAAAATATAACGCGAAAGCCTTAGCCATCCTATAATAACAATCAAATATCAAAATACGTCAACATGAACTACAACGAACACAATTTAATCATACAAGCGAAACGCTTGTATTTACTTAAATCTTTCAGATGATTTTACGCACATCCATTTTTGGGAGCACAAAAATTCTTTCACATTTACTTATAAAACAGTCAATACTAAAATCTCATTCACTTTTGGGATACAGAGGAATTAAACATGTAAGCATTGGTAACAAATAAAATTTGGTTTAAATAAAGATATCCCCATCAAACAAATTTGAAATTAAAGTAAAAAATTCCAGTCTCTGTTAAAACAAAAATATGATTTGCTTAATGTCGGATAGTCAATGAATGCAAAACCAGTTATTTTACTATTATTATAGGCCAAGTTGAATACATTTCAATTGATTAAAATCATGTAAAAAATTGGTAGTTTAAAATTTTATGTACATTTGACCTGTGTAAGCCTAACTAATCAAAAACAAAATGACCAAAATTATTATCTGTGATGACCACATCATGTTTCGTAAAGGCATGATACTCTACCTCAATCGAGACAAAGAGGTAGAGGTAGTGGGGGAAGCATCTGATGGGGAGGAGTTGTTAAGGCTTCTTCCTGATGTAGATGTGGATATAATATTTCTGGATATCGAAATGCCGGTAAAAAATGGAATGGCAGCATTAAGAGATATCCGCAAAATTAAGCCAGATGTAAAAGTTCTTATGGTAACGATGCATCCGGAAGAACTCTACGGACTAGCTGCGAGAAAACTTGGTGCAAATGGATATATAACCAAGAGCACTGAGCCACGAATGATTCTTAAAGCTGTCCGCAGAATTATGGCTGGTCAGGAATACTTCAACAGAGATATCCTGGCGCGTGCACGCTCAAAAGCACCTGGAAGACCCGTGGTCAAGCTTTCTAAAAGAGAAAGCGAAGTCCTTAGTTTACTCGCCTCCGGAAAATCTAACAAAGAGGTGGCTGAAGAACTAATGATTTCAGATAAGACAGTCAGCACATACAAGCTGCGGCTCCTTAAAAAACTCAAGGCAAAAAGTCTTGTAGATTTAGTCAACTTTGCCAAATACTACATTAGAGGCGAAGAGGTTTCCGAGGGTAAGATCATGTTGTAAAAATCGAAAAGCAAAATAATGTAAAGAAACCGCTTTAAAAAGCGGTTTTTTTATTGCTCAATCTTCCATCTTTTTACTGTAAAAATATACGCCCGGTGAAGATTAAATCACATATTTGTAAAACGTAAATATACATACATTGAAAAAAGCACTAACTGTTACAGCAATTATTCTGTTTGGTTTCATCGCTTGTCGGAAAGATTCTTCCAATAGTTCTTCAAACGATCATAACCCTTGTAACCAATTTACACCCATTGTATTCATTCATGGATTTCTTGCCTCGGGAGATACCTGGGCCGGTCAGGTCATGAGATTTGCCTCAAATGGATATTGTGCTGACAGACTTTATGTTTTTGATTGGAATACATTAGCTCAAGGCGCGAATCACGCTGCACTGCTCGACAGATTTATAGACAGTATCCGCACCTACACCAAGGCCGGAAAAGTAAACCTCGCCGGGCACTCAGCCGGAGGAGGATTGGCATACACTTACCTTTCAGACAACCAAAGGGCTGCTAAGGTGGCACATTATATTCACATTGGGAGCAATGTGCAGAATTCACCGGCTGCCAATGGGGCCGTACCCATGTTAAACATCTGGTCTCCCCAGGACTTGATCGTCCAGGGAGGAAACATCAACGGCGCTACCAATCTGAGTTTAGATGGCAAGGATCACTATCAGGTGGCTACATGCAGAGAGACCTTTGAGGCTATGTATTCTTTTTTGAATGACAATAAAAGGCCCGCACATACAGACCCTATGCCTGAGAGCACCATCAAAATATCAGGAAGGGTGCTCACCCTGGGTGAAAATCAGCCCAGAGCAGGCGCTGAAATCCAGATATATGAGGTCGATCCAAATTCCGGCTTCAGAAAGGGAGCCGTACCAGACATCACCGCCAGCACGGATGCAGAAGGCAACTGGGGACCTGTCGAGGTGAAGAAGAGTGCTTTTTACGAATTTGAAGTGAATACAAAGATTCCAGGAGACCGCGTGGTGTACTACTACCGGGAGCCTTTCGTAAGAAGTAATCCACTGGTTTATCTGCGTACACTTCCTCCGGCCAATTCATTTGTAGGATTGCTGCTCAGTGGATTGCCCAATAGCGCCAATCAATCGCTCGTCACTGTGTTTGCATCCAGCCAGGGAATCACCGCTGATAGGGATTCTCTCCTGGTAAACAATCAATTGGTGTCCACCTCAACATTAACTCCAGCGAGTAAAAACGCCATTGCCCTTTTTCTATACGATGGTAACAACAACGCACAATCGGATCTTACTCCGATTGGATTATTTGCGCAGTTTCCGTTTTTGGTAGGAGCCGACATGTTTTTTTCTACATCATCCCGCTCAACCATCTCCTGTCGGTTAAATAAGAGCGTTTTGAACATTGAAAACAAACCCTCAAGCAGTGGAATATCGATCGTAGTATTTGATTGATGATGATCGTGTGTTTTTAATGAATTTTCTACGACAGAGGAAATTTTACACCAATCTTGCTGATATGCAGACTGGTTCAATGAATGGACTCAAGTATTTTAATAAGATTTTCTTCGTACATCATAAATATCTCACGACCAATATATTCAGCGTCGTAATTGGCAGTCTGATATCCGCGGAGAATTGAATCTGGCCTTATTGGCACATTCAATAATACTATGTAACTTTTTCCATTAAAATCAAACATATAATAAGTTTCATATAGTGGATATGTAGTGCCATTCTCGGATGTATATATAAATTTTTTTAAACTCTTTTTACTATTGGTAAATTTTCGGGCACCAGCAGAGGACCAAGGAATGTCTCTAAGATTAAACTCCAATAATTCGTCTTTGTGTTGTAGAAATTGTAATGTTCTCAGATCATACCTCTTTTTTACTTCCCCTTCAAACAAGAAAATTTTGAAATAAGGCAAATTGTCCGAATCTGCGCAGCGATAATAACTGAATGCAGGAATGTCGCCAGTCGTAAAGTTTTGATTGTAAAAACCTTGAACATTTATTGAAATTCCTAATTCTTTCAAGGTTCGTTCGATAGGCATTTCGACAAATGAAAGGCCATCCGAATTATCTGCCACAGTGCCATAACCGACTTCCCAAAACTGATCGCGAACCATAAATGATCTGACGACTACCATATAGTCATTACTTATGTACAAATTGAAGAAATGATACATATTTACATTGTCAAAATTCCGAGCTGTTCCTTTAAAAACCAACCAACCAAAAGGAGACAAATACAAATCCGACTTGACGTCTGAAAATGTCAAAGATGAATTCTTATCTCCTTTTAACGAAGTTTCACAATACCGGCGAACTTCTTCAGGATCGTAACATCCGCCCTTATAGACTTCAAGTACAATATCTACAAGCTGATCTCCATTTCTTCGAACGTAATTATATCCTTTAATAAATTGAGCATTCAAATCACCCTTTGGGGAGGAATGGGTGGCATATCCAATCGGAAATTTGTGTTTAAATCCATACTCCGGAAATTCGATATAGGAAACACGCTGGCTGAATAAACCGGATGAAATTAAAACAGACAGTAAAGCTGTCAGCAATTTTTTGAAATCAGTCAAATACATATACATATTGTTGCAAATCTTTATTAAGGCAGATGACTTATGTAGTCAAAAGAGTGACCTGAAGATTCTATTACCCTGACAGCGCTAACGCCTTTATCTGAGTAAAAAAAGTAAATTTTACCACCCGAACACACATATAACAATCCGGGTTTGCCATCTATGGTTTCATTCTTACTGTGGACTATTGTACAAGGTCCTCCCCAAGTCACATAAGCACCTCTGCCCCAGATATATTCCTGAATGGTAGTAGGTGTGACCTCTATTTTAACCTGCATATCTTTGTAATTGCTGGTATTATTAAACCATTGATATCTGTACTCGGACTGAAAGCTCAGATTCAATTCTTTTACACCCGAATAAACAGGTGTCGGCCTGGAACTTTGAGGCGTGCTGCTTTGTGCTTGTTGTCTGTTTGATCGGCTTTCATTTATCCTGTATTTCCCGTATTGCATTATTTTTTTAAAGTCTCCTGTTGTAGTGACCAGAACCCATCCATTTTGCTCTGAAAAAACATACTTACTACCATCCGGAGAAATTTCAATATCGTAAATAGAATAATACATGTCAGCCGGTAAAACATTTTTTAAACGATTGTCGTAAACATTCCAAATATTTGACCTATTATTATATTCAGAAGAGGTCATAATTTTTCGCTTTTGAATGTCATAAACTGAAAATGTCAGAGCAGTTCCTACACTGATTATGTATCTGCCGTTCTGACTTAGATAGTGATGACAACATTGTATATTTGGATTTGTCAGGCTATTGACCCAATCGTAAAGTTCACCTGTCTTCAGATTGATAAACTTGTATTTACTTTCATATACGAATGCCAACGTATCGGAAACAGCAAGTATATTTGACAAACCAATGGTTTGAATTTCTGTATTAGATCTTAGATGATAGATTAAGTAGTCCCTCATCCTTTTCTTTTTATTGTACTTTTTTCTGATATACAGATAATCGGCATTCACAGGGAAGATTTCATCACCACTATCTATATTTACTTTCATGGATTCAACATTCCCATTTTCTGCATTTAAGAGATACACTATTTTCTTTTTGCTATCGGCGAGAACAAAAGTCTTTTTTGACTTATCAAACACAAATTTTTGATGTACAAATTCTTCCTTACTTTTCTTCTTAGATAACTCAATTTTTAAATCAGATATTTTCTTAAATTCTTTGAAATAATTGTGATGATATACACCCGAATGATTAATGAGAATATTGTGATCTAAATAGAGAAGATTATAAATCCATTTAGAATCAAATCTATATCTCTCCTGAAATGGTTCATCTTTGCTTAAATCAAATCTGATAACTTCTTCTCCGTTCCGAACGACAAATTCATTTTCATTGATAAAAAATATGTGTTTAAAGTAATATTCGCTTACATAATTATCAATATTTTCAAACATCTGACCACATAGATCATGACCTTGAACGGTAATCAGAATCAATACGGCTAACGGCAAGTACTTTTTCATAATTTGCAATGTATTTGTATACGATTCTTTGCCGCACTACTGCATATGCAGTAAATGTGTATTGTCGTTGGAAAAGAACGGTCATGTAGTAATACGGAGAGCGATGCAAAGGAGCTATTTGAAAATAGTTACAAGAAGTTGGGCTCTGCACCTTACGTATCCGCTCACACGTCTGTGCGTTTTTTGATTCCGAGTTTTTCCATAGACTCAACTTCGATAGAATATACACCGTACTCTTCACACACGCGGCCACGGAGGCGATATACTCCCTTGCCACGGAAGGGATACTTCAGCGCTACTTGAGGAAAATGCACACTATCGGCCCAACAGCCATCCACATCGATCCAGGTACCAAAGTACATGCGCTCACCTTTGGAAGTACGAGTCGGCTTGATGGTGACCAGATATCCGTAGAAGTCAATCTCTTGTCCGAGGTAGCGGGGCAGGTCGTCAGACCTTATTGACTCGGCAGGGACTCCAAGGGCAAGTTCAAAAGGCGAACAGAGCGGAAAACCGAGCAACTCGATCTGGTCATAAGCCTCCTCGACGGGGTCGGTTTCAAGAGCGGGAAGAGTGAGGTCCATGGCCGGCTCCCGGAACAATGCCGGCTGCGCGCGATCGGGCTTCTCTCCCGTCAGCAGCCAATGAGCCTGCCAATAGAGCGCTTTCTTGTCTTGTCCTGTAAATCGGAAGGCGCCGGCTTTGATAAGGATTTTGAGCTGTTCGAGACCAGGATTTACCCGGCGATAGAAGTCTTCCAAACTGGTATAGAGGCCGTTTTTGTCGCGTTCGGCAAGCAGGCGCTCCACGACAGGAGTCTCCATTGATTTGATCAGTCCTAAACCAAGCCACAGGGTGCGTCCGTCGATGCACGTGAGTACGCCACTGTGATTGACACAAGGCGGCTGTACCACAGCCCCGAGCATGCGGGCCTCGTGAATATACATTTCGGTGCTGTAGAATCCCCCGAAATTGTTGATGACCGCGCACATAAATTCAAGGGGATAATGGGCCCGAAGATAAAGGCTCTGGTAGCTCTCCACGGCGAAGCTGGCCGAATGTCCCTTGGCAAAGGAATACCCTGCAAAACTCTCGATCTGGCGCCAGACTTCGGCAGCCTCTTCGTCGGGATACCCTCTGTGACGACAGTTTTCGAAGAATCGGCTTTTGACCCGCTCAAACTCTTCTCGCGAACGGTACTTTCCGCTCATTCCCCGGCGCAGCACATCAGCCTCTTCAAGGGTAAGGCCGGCATAATAGTGTGCTACCTTGATGACGTCTTCCTGATAGACCATGACACCAAATGTTTCAGGCATGATATCGTATAAAATCGGATGCGCATCCCTGCGTGCCTCCGGAAACCGGTATCGGCGGATGTATTCGCGCATCATGCCGCTGCGCGCTACCCCCGGGCGGATGATGCTGCTGGCAGCGACCAGGCTGATATAGTCGGTACAGCCCATCTTTTTGAGTAGTTGGCGCATGGCAGGCGACTCTACATAGAAAGCGCCCATCGTACGCCCTTCCCTGAGCATCTGACTGATGGCCGGATCGGCCTTGAAGCGAGGGATATCGTGTATGTCGATCGCCTCACCGCGATTCTGGCGAACGAGCTCTACGGCATCCCGTATGTGACCGAGCCCGCGCTGACTGAGTATGTCAAACTTATAGAGCCCGATATCTTCAGAAATATACATGTCAAACATGGTAGTGGGCAGTCCCTTAGGGGGAACAAATGTGGGGGTGTACCAATACATAGGTTTATCAGAGATGAGCACGCCCCCGGCATGTATGGTCAGGTGATTTGGATAATCATGAAGATGCTGAGAATATCGAAGAATAATGCGGCCAATATCATCGATGGTGCCCGCCGATAAGTCCCCTTCAGCCAGCCGGTCAATCTCCTGCTTGGGCAGGCCAAAGACTTTTCCTAATTCGCGCACCACAGCTCTGTATTGGAATGTACTCACTGCCGCCAGCAGTGCCGTATGCCGGGTACCATGTCGTTTGAATATGTAGGAGAGCACTTCATCGCGGTCGCGCCAGCTGAAATCCAGGTCGAAGTCCGGGGGATTTTCGCGATAGAGATTGATAAAACGCTCGAAATAGAGATCCAACTCCATCGGGTCTACATCGGTGATACCCATGCAATATGCCACGAGGCTATTGGCACCACTACCTCTTCCTACGTGAAAAAATCCCCTATGTGTGGCAAAACGAACTACATCCCAGGCGATCAGATAGTAGCTCACAAATCCTTTTTGGACAATGATGTCATATTCCTTCTGGATGCGTGCACGCAGCTCGGGTGTTTCGTGGCCATAGCGTCGGATCAGTCCTTCTTCGGTGGCTTTTTGCAGGAGTTGCCAGTCGTCTTCAGCTGAAGTAGTGAAGACCCGCTTGTTTTGCATCTGTCCAAAGGTGTAGTGGAAGCAACAGGATTCCATCAGCCGCTCTTGTCGGCTGACCAGCTGCGGATGATTGCAGTACGCTTGCCGAAGCTCCTCATCCGTATAAACACGAACTTCGGGTGAAGCCTGCTGCTCCGATGGAAGTTTGCTCAGAAGGCAGTTGAGGTCCACGGCCCGAAGCAATCGATGTGTATTGTAGTCGCGCTTATGCCGAAAAGCCATCACCGGCCAGGCAATCAGCTGCCCGGAATGATAGCGCCAGGGTGAAACACTCAGTACCACCAGGTCTTGCGGGCTGATTCCGATGTATTCGTGGGGTTGTGGAGAAAAAAACCAATCTCTTCGCAGCGGATACACCGCCAGGACACCCTCCAATGCGGGAGCACGCTTCGGAATCGGCTCTCCGGAGTGAAGGTAGCTGGTAAGCCATTCGTTGATGGCAGCGAATCCCGCCCAGGTCTGTGCCACCAATGTGAAGCGTCGTTCGACTCCCTGCCGCACATCGATGGCCGGTATCACCTGTACCCCACACTTCTGTCCGCGATGCATCATGTCAAATACGGCAGAGGTACTATTGATATCGGCGACCACCAACTTGTGAAAACCCTGATCTGCTGCATACTGTACCCACCAGTCATCCTGTACCACTCCGTATCTGAGCGAGTACCAGGTCATCACTATAGGTGTTGGTTTCATTTGAGTTTTGATATTTTTATTACCAAATTAATGTCAACAATATAATCATTTTAACACAATACCCACCTTGGCAGGATGAAAAGGATGATGATTTTTTTTTTATGATAAAAGCATGGTGAGGCCGGGGCAAAATCGGTACAATTTGAAATCAATCGGTTTGTGGGTCAAACAGTTGGTATTTTTGAATCGATCTATTTACTATTGACTCCCAAATTGGATTGAAATGCTTCTATACAACATCTTCACAGACCATTCCGCTGATGCGGCTCAGATATATATGCAATCCGCACTGCCGGATTCATGGCAGGATGAACTTAAACGCGGCTCCTGGTTTCGAATTTTTCTCCCAAAATCCCTGAAGGGAGACCAACTCTCACTTCCTGAAGGATTAGACGTGCTCTATCGCACGGCTAAAATCAACGGCAGCCTGGGCTGGAGGATCAATCTGGGCGCCGGAGCGGGATTTTTCGCCGGAAGCATGTCGAGGCAAACTGCCGAAAGCGTCTATGGGAAGGAGGGCGCAGTAGTAGCCGGCAGTGGTGCCGTGGGCGGCCGAGCTACAAGACTGCCAATGGGCTGGAAAATTTCGGGACGATGGGACTATTGCACCGGGGCTCTATCGGCTACTGCCTTTACGGTCAATGCGAGCTTGCCCAACGGCGAAGTCCGCACGTTTGTCCTGCGGCCGGATCAAGTCACTATCCACAGGCACTGGCCCTACTGGGCGCTAAAGGCTTCGGAAACGTATGCCATCGAAGTCTCTGGTACGCAGGTGCCCTTTGAATACAGTTTTTCCATTGGCTATACCAACCATTTTCCGGATTATAACCTGTATAATCTCGACTTTATGCTCTTTGCCCGATTTTGCATGGCAGCATCCCTCCTGGGTATGGCTTCGGGATTTCTCGAGGCTTTTCGAAAGGGTATAAATTCCAAAGGCGCTGCTGCGCAACTGCCGGATTCACACACGAGGGACTTCGAACAGTACCTCTCAGTCTTCAAAAACAATCTGTGGAATCTGGCCGATTCCTCGATGAAGCTCACACGTGCATCAGAACAAAGGTCTCTGCACTCTGCCCTAACAAAGCTCATTACCCGCATTAAACCTCTGATGGAGGTCAAATCTCTGGAGATGATTCGGCTCGTTGGCATGGAAGCCTTCAGCGAATACAGTGAGATGCACCACAAATGGCGCGATTATCTGCTGGCCGGCCAGCACTTCTTGTACAAGTGATTTTTATGGAGATCCATTGGCGATGACCGCTCCTTGCACAGTGCGCTCGGGATGGCGTTCAAAAAAACATCTCCGCCTTGTTTCAAAGCAATTCATTGGCCAGATTAGCCAATTCAGAGCGCTCGCCTTTTTCGAGGGCTATATGGGCAAAGAGTTTCTGACCGCGCAGTTTATGGATCATATAGGACAACCCATTTGATTGCTCATCAAGGTAAGGTGTATCGATCTGAAAAATGTCTCCTGTAAAGACGATTTTGGTATTCTCCCCTGCACGGGTAATGATGGTTTTAATCTCATGTGGGGTTAGATTTTGCGCTTCATCGACGATAAAGAAGATGTTGGAAAGACTGCGACCGCGGATGTAGGCAAGTGGTGTGATCACGATTTTTTCATTTTCGACCATCTCATCCAAGGCTTTGGCTTCCTTGTCTTTCTCTTCCCATTGGTTTTTGATGAACTTCAGGTTGTCCCAGAGGGGCTGCATGTAGGGGTTGATTTTTGCTTTCATATCTCCTGGCAGATAGCCTATGTCCTTATTGCTCAAGGGCACAATAGGCCGCGCGAGATAGATCTGCCGGAATTCTCGACGCTGCTCCAGCGCAGCGGCCAGGGCGAGGAGGGTTTTACCTGTACCGGCGACTCCGGATATAGCCACGAGCTTAATTTCTTTGTTGAGCAGGGCATGAATGGCAAATGCCTGTTCGGCATTTCTGGGTTTTATGCCGTAGGCACTGTGCTTAGGCACGTGATCCAGATGTGAATTAAATCCATTGAAATACGCAAGGGCAGTATTCCGGGTGGAGCGAAGTATAAAAAACTGGTTTACTTCAGGTTTGAAAAGTTTGCGTCTTTTCTGAATTTTTTCCAACTCTACACTGCCGGTCTGATAAAGCGCATCTATGATTTCAGGTACAAATCCATCCACTTCGGATTTTCCGGTATATAAGTTTTCAAGGTCTTTGATTTTACCGGTTTCATAATCTTCTGCCTCTATGTCGAGTGCTTTCGCTTTTAGGCGCAGATTTATGTCTTTGGTCACCAGAATCACCCGCCGGGTAGGTTCCTCTTTTTTCAGATTGATACAGGCATTCAGAATCTGATGATCCATTTTATTGCCCATATACACGCGATTGGCATCTACTTCGCCCCCCACAGCATTCATGATAACTTTGAAACTGCCTTTCTTACCTCCATTCAGAGATATCCATTCGGTGAGACTTTTATCCTTGGATTTACGATCGAGAAACCGGATAAATTCTCGTGCTTCAAAGTTTTTGGTATCATTTCCCTTTTTAAATTCATCCAACTCTTCCAATACTGTGATGGGGATGGCAACATCGTGCTCCTGAAAGTTTTGGATGGAATTATGGTCATAGAGAATGACTGATGTGTCGAGCACAAAAATCTTTTTTTTGGAGGAAAGAGTTTTTTTTGAGGGGGTTTTGGCAGATGCGGCCATTGAAATCGGATTTGTAGTATAATGGCTAAGGTATTTTTTTGAGCTCGGCGATAGATTGATGCAGGCAAATTGTTTTAAACAAAATATTCACACCTTATTGAAATTTCGGATTAACTCTTTTGAATTAAGTGACTTAAGTTCTATATGT
Source organism: Thermaurantimonas sp. (assembly GCA_046295455.1). Lineage (GTDB taxonomy): Bacteria > Bacteroidota > Bacteroidia > Flavobacteriales > Schleiferiaceae > Thermaurantimonas. Next base: position 72,292 of record JBKBNI010000010.1, read on the forward strand.
TTGCCTGCTGACAGAAGACTTTTGAAGTCTGTTATTAACATTATCCCTGCCAGATTCAACATGAATAAAATTATTATGACAGGCATATGGATTGCCTTAATGATGCTTTCAAGACACGCAGCTGCGCAAGGGGAATTGAACTATCACGTTGTATTAAATCCGATATCTGTTTCAAATCTCCCGGGATTGCATTCGTTTGCTTTTGGACAACATCAAGGCCATTGGCTGGTCATCGGCGGCCGAAAGGATGGCCTGCATGCACGACAACCTTTCAATGCATTTCCAGCCTCAATGAACAATACCGACCTGTATGTGATTGACCCAACGACCAAACAGTTTTGGACAGCTTCGGTCTCCAGTCTTCCTACTACCATCCGTGAGCAATTGCAGTCTACCAATATGAACTTCCATCAGGCCGGGGATACCCTCTACATAGTGGGTGGATATGGTTTTGCAGCCTCGGTCAATGGTCATATTACCTTTCCATATCTGACTACCATCTCGGTTTCCGGTGTGATTCAAGCCATTAAAAACAATCAGCCTTTGGGCTCTTTCTTTAAGCAGATTCAGGATACACTATTTGCTGTCACGGGTGGGCATCTTAGGAAATTGCAAGACACGTTTTACCTGGTGGGAGGACATTTGTTTAACGGTCGGTATAACCCCATGAACAATCCCACCTTCACCCAACGGTACACCAATCAGATTCGGAAATTCACAGTCAATAACTCTGGCAACCAACTCAGCTTTGGAAATGTATCGGCCATCACAGATCCCATTCATTTGCGAAGGAGAGATTACAATCTTGTGCCGCAGATCTACCCAAATGGAAAACAGGGATTGATGATTAGCTCGGGTGTATTTCAGATGAATGCCGATCTGCCGTTTTTGTATCCAGTCGATATTGTGGATTCCGGTTACTTTCCAAAGACCGATTTCAATCAATATCTCAGCAACTATCACAGTGCCGTACTACCTCTTTTCGACAGTTCTGCCAATCGCATGTACTCAGTTTTTTTTGGCGGAATGAGTCAATATTACTTTCAAAACGGGCAAATGATTCAGGACAATCAGGTGCCCTTTGTTCGCACAATAAGTTATGTGACCCGCGATGCCAATGGACAAATGAACGAGTATAAACTCCCCAACGAGATGCCCTCACTCAAAGGGGCTTCTGCCGAATTTATTCTCAATCAATCGGTTCCCCACTATTCCAATGAAGTGGTCAAACTACACCTACTCAGCCAGGACAGTACACTTGTAGGATATATTTTCGGTGGCATCCAGAGTACAGCCCTCAATCCGTTTGCAAACAATCAAACAAATCTCACATCAGCTGATCCATCAATCTATGAGGTCTGGCTGGTAAAAAAACAAACAATAGGAATACCAGACGAAAAATTACCCGGTGAAAATCCGTTTTCTATCGATGTGTACCCCAATCCATTCAAAAAGGAATTTGTCCTGTCTTTTGTAGCTGAGAATCCCATAGAGTTTCGGTATTACATATCCAATGCAAAGGGGCAGCTTCTGTTTGGCTCGGAAAAGCTTTTCGGTCGTATTGGCAAAAACAATGTTGAAATCAAAGTGCAGCCGGGATCCATGGATAAAGAACTCTTGCTTACCGTCGTATTTGACAACAAATTTTATGTAGTGAAAAAAGTGCTTTGCAAGTGACCCTAATCCTGGCGCCCTGAGGCCAGATTGCCTTTAAATCCTGCCATTTCAAGAAAGCCGAATGAATCACTTCAAGAGATCCACTTCTGGTAATTACTTAGTCAAGTGCCGGTGTTGGCTACTGCGCAAATACAGGTAGAACCAGACAATATTCCTTCCACCGACCGCCAGGAATTTAGAATAAAGCAAAATCCCGGTAGAATAACCAGCATCCGGGGACAACAGCTCCGGTTTATTTTATGAACTAGTTCAAACCAAAGGACCGAAAGCACCAGAGTGTTGACTCAACACTACACTTGTGTACATGCTCAATGCTCCAGGTTTGCACGTCACCCCGCCTGAGGCAAAACCGCTGTTAGCAGATGGCGTTCTGTCCACCATGTCAAGTTGCGCTACCTTTTTGTTTACGCTCTGAACTATCAAAATGCTTGTCTGTCGTGGGTTGTGCATTGAAAAAAAATTAAAACACCCAAAGGTGTGAGTAAAAAAATTGAATTCCTGATTGGGTTGTTATAAGCACACTCTTTACCAAGTTTTGGTCTGGGCGTGGGCTTGTAGAGGTTTGCAAATGAGTGTGCTTATGTGTGTCGGATTTTAGATTTCATCACCTTGTTTTAAATAATAACCGACTACATTCAAACTTTCATCTTTCCGATAGTATTCTGCATCTTGAAGTTTTACTTGGTTCAATTTCTTTATCTTAGTCATAAAGCTATTGTCCTTCTGTTTCATCACCTGAACGCCTTTTGTCGTTCTAGTGCTAACTGGATTAATTTTACTTGTATTGAATAACACTACTTTGTTAATGCTGCTTATTGCTACTAAGTCAATATCGTTCTCGATATGCTCAATGAATATCAATTTTGATTCATCACTATAAGCATTTTTAAGTTTCTTTCGGTTGTGTTCGGTTTGAAAAGCTGTCATTGAAATTTTACCAGCCTTTCCATTTTGAAATGCTACTATCAAATATCCTGAATAACTTTTTGTTCCAGTGAAGTATATTGGCTTTTCTCCTTCTTCAAATTCAATTTGTGAAATGACTTGCGATAGACTCGTCAATCCTCTATTTGAAACCTTGTAAACATTATGCTGCGAAGTGAAAACTAAAATTTCAGGAAATGAAAACAAGTCGGACGCTGTTTTCATTTTAGTTGGTTGCACTACATCATTCGTAAAAGACAATGCAGTTTGGGTTTCGTTTCTAAATAAATCTTGTTGTGTAACTTTTTTTTGGCGAACAACCGTTTCCGTTTGTGTTACGGGTTCAACTATCTCAGTAATTTCAATAACTGTTTCCTATTGTTCGTTAAATTGATAATTGTTTGTAATTGACGGTACTTCATTTTGAAAATCGTTTGCACGAAGAAGTTCCCAAAGTGGTTCTAATGCTTTCTTACGATTGGAATAATATTCACCGCCTCTAACTCTGAAAAACTGCCAGCCACATCTTTCCAAAACCTTCTGTCTCATCAAATCATTTGTGAACTGCTCTGCATTGTGATATTTATCTCCGTCACATTCTATTGCTATTTTGATTCCGTTTGATAAGACTACAACTAAATCAATCCTGTATCTTCCTTTTGCAACTTCATATTGAGGAATCACACTGTAATTTTTTGAAACAATATCGTTGTAAACATCAACCTCAAACCAACTTTCAAATGGCTCGGGTTGTGTTCCTAATTTTCTTTCAAAAGTGGTTTGGCGTGGAATTGTTTGCGGTTTGTAATTAAGGAAATGGTCAAGCAACTTGTAACGTAAATCATTTTTATTGCTCAAATCTTCTAATAAAACTGAATGGAACAGCCAAACTTGTTCTTTCGCTCTGCTGACTGCAACATTAAATCTTCTTTCATCTTCAGGTCTTGTCAATGCTGCTCTGTTGTGGTTGTGTGCTGTTACTAAACTTAAAAACATAATGTCTCTTTCATCACCTTGAAAACTTGCAGAATTTCCGCAAACTATGCCACGCTTCTTAAATTCAACTTCCCCGATTTTCTTAATAATCAAATTTTCAATTATGGCTGCTTGTTTGTTGCCTTGTAAACCAATTACTCCAAAAGATTTTCCTTTATAGTTATCATCATCAATGAGTTCAGCAATTTTATTTGCAATTGCTTCCGCTTCAACTTTGTTTGTAATGTTCTCATATCTGCCGTCAACATAGCCACTCTGACAATACACTGCTTTTAGCGGTTCAATTCTGTTTTCAGAAAATTGTTTCAAAGGATAAAGACCTTTTCCATCTGGTGCATAAAAATGTTTATTGCAGAACTCAATGATTTCAGGCATACATCTGAAATGCTCACGCAATACAATCATTCCATTGCAAAATCTTTTTGCATGGTCAAAGAAACTAAACTCTGTTCCGTAGTAATTCGCAAAAGGAATGTTTTGTAGGTGTCTTTTAATATGCTGTGTCATTGTGTCTGTATCCACACCAACATATTCGGGTGATGTTTGTTTGTCGTCTCCGACAATAATTATGTTTTTGGAAATGTAGAGAAGAAAAATTGCATCAGCACCCAGTTGGCTTGCCTCATCAATAATAACATAATCATACATTCCCTGTTCGGGATTTATTGTTTCAGCCACTTTGTAAAGTGGCATAATCCAACATGGAACAGAATCTTTGCACTTCTCCATTTGATGCTGTGCCTCTTTCCGAAATTTTACCGCCCTTTTTCCTGTTCCTGTTTTTCCAATTTTCTTTACTGCTTGCACCCAAGCTTCTAAATGCTGGCGTAACAGGCGGTTCTTGTTAAGCCCGTCCAATACACATAACCAAGCTTTTTTTGAAGCGATTGTTGAAATTAATTTTTCTTCCTGTCGCTCAAGGTCTGATAACTTTACAGCAAGTTTTGATTCATTATCTTCTTCTAACAATTTTTCAATTTCAGCATAAGCATGTTTAAAAAGAATCGCATTTTCAAGTTGTCTGAAATTTGCATAATCAAATGAGTTTTCTAAAATCTCACTTACAAGAATCGGAAAATGTCTGTATAGGGTTTCTTGAAGATTTTTGTAGCTCTTGTATTTTTCCTTCTCAAAGTTTAATGTGTCAATTTCAGAAAGATGCTGTTCGTATTTTTCTGTGTCAATGTTTGCAACTGTTTTAATTATTGAAGAAGCAATAGGATGAATATTCTGAATTGAAAGATGATTATTTGCTTCAATATTTTTGGACTTAAATGCTCTTGCTTGTTCAAGCAGAAAATTATATTCTGTTTCTTCAATTAATGTCTGAACATTTGCAATTTCGTAATCTTGAATTCTTACTGATGAGATTGATTCTATCTGCGATTTAATTATTTTTGCCTCTGAAAGTAAACTTATTAAACCTTCTGTGTCTTCTTTGAGCCGCCTATAAAACTTTGCTTTGTTTGAATATGATTTGGAATTTCCGCTTGGTTCTATTTCCCAAATGGCTTTAAGTTCTTCAAAGTCTAGTTTTATTTTTATATCAGCTAATACAGTTTTAAATTCTTGTTTCGTATCGCAATCATTACCATTTACCTGAACACCTTGAATAAAATATTTTCGTTGCTTGACATTTGCAGAAGCAAAGGGATTATTGAAAACAGATAGTAATCCTCTCAATTTTTTCCCTTCACTTAACAACTGTAGAAGAAACTCTGCATCGCTCTTTAGCTGTTTTAAACTTTTATCACCTGGATATTTAATTTCATAACTTCTGTCAAACTGTCTTAGTATCTCGTCTGGCAGTTCTGATAATATGTTTGCTGTTTGTGAAAGTTTGTCTTTCACAATGAAAAGATTGTGGCGATAATCACTTATTAGTTTTGCTTTGAAGGGTGAAATATTGTTTTCAATTTCAGTAAACAGCCTATGAAGTGACTGTAATAGCTTTTTTAATTCAGGATAGTCTTTGCAAGAAATAGAGATGTGTTCGTCTTTGGAAGAGTATTTTTGAAGCAATTCGTTTGCAATTTTGCGATACTCTTTAAGTTCTGAAATCGAAAGGAGTTTTTCCTTTTGTGGAATCGTTAAATTAAAAACGCTGCAATCAATACTTTGGTAATGCCGTGTAAGCGAAATAAAGTTCTCGATGTCTTTAATCAAAGGAAGTTTACTGATGTCGGTAAAATCATCTTTGAACCAAGTGAAAGCGGAAAGTTCTTTTTCAATTCTTTCAGCAATTTCTAAGAGTGTTCCCTGATAATTACTATTTATAGTTTGTCGTCTTGTCGTTTTCTCCTTTACTTTCAACCACTCGTTTTTTGTGTATGCTTTCTTTTCTTTAAGCAAAGACAATTCTTTTTCCTTTTCTTCTATCTCCTTTTTGTAACCGTCAAGATTTGTAATTCTTGAAAGTTCATCATTGATTGCGTTCACACTTGCATCAAGGTCTTGAATAGAAGAAGAATCACCACTCAAAAGATTTACAGTTAAGTTTTGAAAATCTTTAGGTAATTGATTTTTCAGAACTTCCAAGGCTCTTTTCGTGTATGCAGTGACTAAAACCTTTTTGCCGTTTGCCAAAAGGTGGCAAATCAAATTTGCAATGGTGTGGGATTTTCCTGTTCCTGGTGGTCCTTGAACCAACACTTTATTATATCGTCTTGCTTTTTCTATGATTTCAATTTGCTCATCATTGTATTTCTTCGGGAAGTAAATTGTTTCATTTTTCAATGCACTAAAATCTGAACTTTCATTTTCAGAATCATTTGTAAAATCATCAGGGTTTTGTAAATAACCTATGATGTCATTTATTAAAGGAATGTCTATTGAATCGTTTGCTGAGCTTATATTCTCTATTATTTTTTCATAGAGTGATGTAAAACTTCTTGTGTTTCTTTTCCTCAATAGCAAAGCAGGTGCGAAATAAACCGTAGGTTTTTTTGCAACTTCTTTTGACTTAGCTAAATCATCTTTTGATTGTCCGTCTGTTCTTATTCTGTAAGCGAAAATTTGAATTGCTTCTTTAATCTGATTGTCAAACGGATTATCTGTAATATTTTTCTCCTTTAGAAATTCAGCAACTTTCTTCTCTGCTTCAATAATGTCTGCTGAATCAAACTGCTCAGACAAATCACGTATTGCATCCGTTTCAATTTGTATTTCGTTCTCAATGCTTGGCGAAACCTTTACAAAAGATTCTGTCGCTGAAAATTCAAAAGTAATTTCTGCTTTTGATGTGAGAATGTGTCGGCAAATTAATGGGCTATCTGCATCCTCTTGAAAATGCAAAAGTCCAACCCCAACGATTAATTCAAACTCTTCTCTGAACTGCTGGGCTTTGTTGTAAATGCTGAAAAGATGTTTATAGGTCTTATTCTGTTTTTCATACTCCGCAAGTTTTGCTTCATAAGTCTCAAGTTGTTTTTTGTAAAGTTCCAAATCATCAATCCATTTGTTGTTGAGATAAGATTGAAACTCTGCTTCAATTTCTGGATTGTCTGCTAAAAAGATTGTTTTGCCGTTTTTTATTACGGAATCTCTCAAAATTGGTGTTCCATTTTCGTCAGTCAAACTTTCTTTTACAATCCAATCAGAAAGTGTTTCGCTTAGCGTGGAAAATGTTGGCGGTGTTGGTTCGCTTTTCGGTTTTGAAATCTTCAACCAGTAGTCAGCATCTTGATTGTGATTCGGAAATGTGATGCAATCAAAAATTTCGTATTGCGGAATGTCCGCAAACCAAATCTTGTCAGGATATTGGTTGTCGGATCCCTCAATGTCTCTTACAGGATTACTCCTAAGGTTTGAAAACTCAAGTAGATAATTAAATATCTGTAAGTATTTGTCTTTTTTCATCTCTGCCAAAATCCAAAGTTAGAATTATGTATATACAATGAAGCATTTGAAGCGTGGGCAAAAAGCGGCTCTTTTGGGGTTGTCATAGTGTCGGCTTTGAGTGTAACAGCAACCCCAAATTTACCGCTTATGAGGTTGACGTAGAAATTCATTTTTTTTGTGCAGTGGGGATGTTTTAATTCTTTTATTGCAAAAGCATAAGTTTCGGATTGTCAGCCCGACCTGTCCCGAAGTAATGTTGCATGTATATTGTTGTACACTCGTCAAAGTATGTTGTTTTAAAGTTTATTATTTGCCTGTCTGTTTAATGGTTGCACTGTCCCAACAGCATGACCGGTAACGTTTTGCCGTTTGCCGCAGTGGCGGATTTCGGACTTGTCCAGACCGCAGCGTCTTGAGCACAAAAATGTCAACCCAGCTCTAAATTTGATATGAAGCACAAAACTTCAAATTTGCACGTCAGCCCCCATTGCGGCAAGCGGCTGTTGGTGGCTGGTGTTCTAATTTCTGTCACAAAAGTAAAAACCAACTTAATGGAATTTGTATAAAATCACCTTTTAAAGTTGGCTCTACAACTCCATTTGAAATTAATAGTCCATAACGATTATTTACATTTGAATTTGTAAACTGTCTCAAAGAAGTTTTACTAGTTCCTATTTCAAGAAGAATTGGCTTGTCTCTTGTTTCAATAACAAAGTCGGGATTTACTTTATCATTACTTGATAAAAATGAAATAATACCATCAGTAAGAATTCGTCTAAGATACATTACAATAATGTCTTCAATTAATTTGCTTCTAAATTGGCCAGGTAAATTTTGTCCATATAGCGTTGATAGTAATGCTCTCCTAAGTGAAGGAGACATAAAAAATGCTTTTTTATTCTTAACTATTTTAGTGTCTAAACCACCAAAAGGCAGTAGAACATTTAATAACTCTGCTTTCGCTAATATGTCTATGAGTTCATTAATATCACTTTGCTTTACACCAATTACTCCTGCTAGTCTTTCAGGGTTTATTTCATCCGAACCGGCAAGTCTTAGAATTAATTTTTCAATTTTTGTAAAATCAGCAAATGTTGGTTTAAGTTTAGGAATGTCTTCTAAGATAACTCGTTTAAATAAGTCAAGAATACTGTCGTTTATTGTGTATTTATCCTTGAAAAATAAGAAGTTTGGGATGTTTTGATAGCTTATGTAACCTTGCCAAAGGTCTTTTAATTGTAGGCTCTTTATTGAATTTATTTTGTTGAAATATATGTTTACATTGTTTTCATACACTTTAATTTTTCTGAAAGCTTCTTCTGGCGTTTCACTATAAAAAAGAGCTTCTTTTAATCCATGTGATAATCCACGTTCAGGATACACTCTCTTCCCATTGTTTTCCATATAAGTTTTTGCAGCAACAAATTCTATAAACTTAAATGGATATATTTTTTCAATTCGCATTCTTCTTGCCAAGTCAGCAGTTTGGTTAAGAAGTAGAGCAGATGAACCTGTGCAGAGAACAAAAGCAGTTCTTGCTTCGTCATAAAGGATTTTCAATGTCTTGCTCCAATTGTCATCATCGTGAACTTCGTCAAATAGAAGTGTTATTGGTTCTGTTAACTCATTAAATCGTTTTTTAATAATATGTCTTTGAAATTCTACTAAGGCAATATATAAATCTATGCCCAAGTTCTTCAACGTATTTACATTAAAGAAGTAAATGTCTTTGTGGTGATTGAGATAAATATAATTGGCGATTTGCCATAAAAGCGTTGTTTTACCCACTCCCCGAAGTCCCGCTAAACTAACAAATCGAGGTTCACAACCTGATTTTAAAAAGTCATTAGCATATTTTTTCAAAAGGACGTAAACTAATCTTGTCGGGTATCTAAGTTTGGTAATAGGATGTGTCAACCTGCTTTCTATAGCAGATTTTGACACAACTGTATTTTCTAAATAGTATTTTAAATTTTCGTCCATTGTCAGTATAAAGGTAAGAATTTTAGAAGTCGGTTTTTGTAGAAGGTATTATTCTTAAAGATGCTTGAATTTATTAAGGTTGCGCTGTCATGTCTACACTTGCCACCAACGTTTTGCGCTTGGCGAAGGTGGCGATTTTTACCACTAAATTTCATACGAAGTACCACACTACAATTATACAAAAAACTGTCATACGAAGCACAGAACCGCCACTTTTGCCAAACCCATGTTAGCAGATGGCGTTCTGTCCAACATGTCAAGTTGCACTACCTTTTTGTTTACGCTCTGAATTGTCTAAATGCTTGTCTGTCGTGGGTTGTGCGGTTGCAAAAAAATTAAAACACCTAAAGGTGTGAGTAAAAAAATTGAATTTCTGATTGGGTTGGTATAAGCACACTCTTTTGCAAGCTTTGGTCTGGGCGTTGGCTTGTGCGGCTTGTGAATGTGCAGTTTGCGGATCGGCATAGAATTTCAAAATTTTTGTGCGGTGGGAAAAAAAAATAAAACACGAAGGGTCGGGCAATGAGTATCGGCTTACACGCTGTCCGTTTGTTGTATCGTTTCTATGTCCGTGTTCACCTGTCAAAATTTGTTGTCTTAAAGTTTATTGTCAGACCGTCAGTTTAATAGTTTCACTGTCCCAATAGCATGACCGCTAACGGTTTCGAGCTTGGCGCAGTGGCGGGTTTCGGACTTGTCCAGACCGCAGCGTCCGGAGCACAAAAATGTCAACCCAGCACTAAATTTGATATGAAGCACAAAGCTTCAAATTTGCACGTCAGCCCCTATTGCGGCAATCGTGTGTTAGCGGGTCGGTGTTCTTGTCATTCTTCCTTGTAAACCATTTTCAGTGTTGGGTTTGAGTGTCATTGTCTTGTTACCTTTTTTTGTTGTTCTGTGTCAGGTTAAGCGTTGCGTTTTTTCCCGAAAGCATTCGGGATGCTTGCAAAATGCGTGGGCTATATAAAGTATCTAAAATCATAGGCTTTGTTTCCAAGTTCTTCTAATTGTTTTCCCATTACTGAAAGTCTTTTTGAAAAGTCAATCGTTACTGGCATTGTTTTATAAAGTTCTGCTCCGTTCCAATTCATCTTTGTCAGTTTTAAAATGTCGTTGGCAACTGTTTCTATCGGGTCAGTTCCTCTGAATCTTTTTATCAGTAAAGGTGTCGGAATACCTCTTTTCCCTTGATAATATGGCTTTGTCAATTCGTTACTTTGAACCAAACCGTGTGTCCACAACAAGAAACTAAATTCGTCTAACTGAATGATTGTTCCTCTGTCAATAGGAAAACCGTCAAATTCGTGTCCGCTACCGTCTTGCTTTTTCCTGAGTTTAATAGCTCGCCATTTACTAAATTGTTGAATCTGCAAAAGTTCAATGTTGTCAATGCCTTCGAGTGCATTACAAATGCCGTCCATTTCGTCTCGTGTGAAGTGAGTTGTCTTATGCAGCACCAATTTTTTCAACCCGATAACTGGGTCAATTTTATGATACGTGTTTCTAATATTGGTTACCAATCGAAAAGCATCCTCTTTACTCATAAAAGGATTCTTGTTATAGAAAACTGGCTTTTCAATGGGTTGAAGTAAAAAACGCAAACCATTTCCGTTGCCATCAAATATCTGACTGCTACCTAAAACAACTTTGTTTTTAGCATTTTGCCGAACCGCATATCCCAAACCAACAAATGCCGTTTCAGTGTTATCCGTTTTTACTTTCCAAGGCGTTCCGTTTGATTTTACATAAATGCCTAACGATAACCACCATTTTACTTTTGCTTGGTCGTTGTAGTTGATTGATTTGTCTTCAATAAATTGAAGTCGCAAACCTTTCTTTACTGCATACAACTTTAATGAATCGTGTAGGTCGAAATAGGTGTTTTCATTTTTGAGTTCCCTGAAATTCTTCCAATAGTCGGGTATGTAAATCACAACACAATCAATGCTATCATTTTTTAAAGCAAACTTATCAATCTTACTTTTGATTAGCTCATAAAACTTAATGGCTGAATAATTCCGTATTTCTTGGGTGTTGATTGTAATGACATATTCGCTTTTAGTGGAATTGGGGATAAGTAAATGCTTTTTAAACACGGAATCAAATCCCGGGTATTCTTTTAAATATTCAAGTTCTGTTTTAGGCGTGGAAGAATTAAGTAAGGATTCCAAATGTGATTTTACTCTTTCAAAACCTGTGTCGGGTGCAATGATGGCTAATTGAATTTTCGAAACTATTCCATTTGCTCCAAAACTTTCTTCTAATGGTCCGAACAGTTTTAAGCCGTTTATTGGATGAATGGATTGTTTTGATTCGTCTTGATGGTGGAAGTAGATCAAAGGCTCCTTAGCTTTTGCGTAGCTATCAAAACAGAAAATGTTGCCCATTTTTTGATCTGCTGTTGCATAATAGTCTGTTAGCTTGATTTCAAAGTCACCTAAACGGAATGATAAATTGGGATTTCTCCGCTTTAATTCTTTGAACCAAAAACTGACTTTCTCTCCATATTTCTTATTCCAACGGTTTGAAATGATGGTATTGGTAATGTTTTGAACAATAAGTTTATCAGGTTCCGTACCTGTTGTTGTCTGAATGTGAATGGTTGGGCAAATGAGCAAAAACAGGTCTTTGTTTACAAATTCCACTTTAAACTCAAAGGCTTCAAATACCTGATAGCCCTCCTGAATTTTAAAATTTCTTTTGAATCTTTGAATGTCTTGTATTTCTTGTTGATTGATTGGATGTAACGTTGAAAATATTTTTCTCTCTCTCCCTTTTCTATACAAACTGAGCTGATAAACGGTTATCAAAGACTTTTCAATCAAATCATAAAGCATTCCGATATAGAAGGAATCGGGTTGATGAAATAAATGTTCTGGAATGTCAATCAGTTTTAACTCGTCTGTGAGATATTCTTTGAATACCTGCTTTATTTCAATCTCATTGCCAAAAAGAGAAAGTGTTTCACCTTTGCTGAAGGCTGCAACAATATTTGAGCCTTCTAATACTTCTCTTAGTTTTTTCCATTTGCCTTCACCGTTGATTTTGGTTTTGGTTGAAAAAATACTTTTCGGAAAATATTTTGCCTTAATGGCATTCAGCAAAATAGGTGTAGTATTCGATGTACTTTGGGTTATGCGAAACGGTTTTCTTTGTTCAAATCGCTCCTTGGCTATGGAATCTATTTGCTCGTTTTTTAATTCACAAACGGTATAGAGTTCGTGCAGGAAATAGTCGAAGCTATCAATCTCCATAAAGCCCGAACGCTGATTTTGAGAATATGCCTTTTCAATCAGATGGATAAGCCGTTCACTTGGCGTTACATCTTTGGGAATGCACCAAATCAAACCTTTTGGAAATGCGTTTGGCTTTTCCAATGCTTTTTCAAGCGTTTGTAAAACCGATTCATCACCGCCCGAATAACCGACTACCAATAAGCCTCTTTGTGTTGATGCCTGTAAAAAATAGTTGTGTAGATTTTCCTCCAATTGCTGCAACTCAGCATCTGTATTTTGCAAAGCATCATAACGGAAATCTCCGTGAAGTTTTACAACTGTGGGAATGTCGCTTCGAAAGTTTTGAACCGTTCTTGCGTTATCAGGTGAAACAACCTGACAGCTCAGGAAATTTAATGCAGTGATGGCTTTCTCTATTAAATCATCAAAATTGGTAGTCCAAACGGTATTTATTTTATTGCTCTCCACTAAAGCCGAAAGGCACATAAAACCAATGGACGGCTTTTTATCTCTTACCAAATTACTCAGGAACTCTTGCCTTACTAATGGGTCGGGATAGCATTTTTCAAAATAATAGGAATAAGCATTTGAGACCTTTGTATCTTCTTCGGCAAAGTAGCTTTGAATGATTTTTTTGTTTGATTCTACTTTTAAATCTTTAAATTTTTGGCCATTTATAGTCCCCTTACTGGCAAGAATTTCCCGTTTAAAATGCCAAACCAAATCGCTGCCCGAAGGTATGCCCGAAGAAATAGACGCACCAGCTCCAAGCAACAAATCAAAAGATTGATTTGAAAGTACTTTGAAGCTCCGTAAAAAGGTGTCTTTGTCTATTCTTCTCATACTAACTGTTTACTTCTTCCTTTTCTTTCACCTCGCCTGCCTGTGCTGCTTCGGCAGGCAGGAATGCCTGATGCAGCAATGCTTTGAGCAGTTGCTCGGTGGCTTGTTGGTTGGCGATGATGTGTTCTTTGAGTTGTTTGGTTTTGGCGAATTGCTTTTCTATTTCTGCCACAATACGTTTTTGCTCGGAAAGTGGGGGAAGGGAGAAAGGAAGATTTTTTAAATATGTTTGGCTGATATTAGGTTGTGCTTGACCCCAAGAATCTTCGATTATTTTTCTTCTGAAAGCCCCTAGAAAATAAAACAAGTATTTGGTAACATAAAATTAGTTTTCAAAAAAGCCGCACACTGCTTGATTTGTTGTGCTTTCAAATTTTAAAATGCCTAGTTTACCCGCTGTTGCACCGTATAAAGCAATCAACAAAGTTCCTTGTGGGAATAATTTTGCAGATGAATTTTTCAAACCTTCATCTGTAATTTTCTCCTCAGATTCCTTTTCTATAAGTCCATCAGTTAGTTCACCTGATTTAAGCCAACTTATATTTCCATTCCAATATTTTG
>JBKBNI010000011.1:0-71397 GCA_046295455.1 Thermaurantimonas sp.
TTGTGCGGTTCTGATTTCTTGTAATATATCTGCCCATTGATTTCTACGCCCTTTTCAAATGATTTTTTCGCATTGTCCCATGCTCCACCGGCATTGGATTGAAACATTCCCATCAACACTCCGGACACTGTCACTCCCGCCAATGTGCCCCCCAAAACTTCAGGACCAAATGCATAACCAATGATGACAGGCACGAGTAGGGCAATGGCACCGGGAGCAATCATTTCACGAATAGAAGCCTTGGTTGAAATTTCGACACAGCGCTCATATTCAGGCTTGGCTTTATACTCCATAATACCTGGAATCTCTCTGAACTGACGCCGTACCTCATTGACCATATCCATGGCCGCGCGTCCCACGGCTGCGATAGCCAAAGATGAAAAGATAAACGGGATCATCCCGCCAATAAACAAGCCTGCAAGCACATCAGCCTTGTAAATATTAATCGAATCAATCCCCGCTACTCCAACAAAGGCGGCAAAAAGTGCTAATGAAGTCAATGCGGCAGAGGCTATCGCAAAACCCTTTCCTGTAGCAGCAGTCGTATTTCCTACGGCATCCAGCACATCTGTGCGTCCCCGAACTTCCTCGGGCAGCTGACTCATTTCGGCGATACCTCCGGCATTGTCGGCAATAGGCCCAAAAGCGTCAATGGCAAGCTGCATAGCTGTAGTCGCCATCATTCCGGCAGCAGCAATACCTACTCCATAAAGTCCCGCTAACTGATAGGAGCCATAAATTCCGGCCGCTAGTACAATAATGGGTAATACCGTGCTCTCCATACCTACCGAAAGTCCGCCAATGATATTTGTGGCATGACCGGTGCCTGATTGCTTCACAATGGAGTTTACAGGTCTTTTTCCCATAGAAGTGTAGTATTCTGTAATGACACTCATCAAGGCACCCACCACAAGACCTAGTAAAATTGAATAAAAGACCTGAATATTGGTAAATGCATACCCACGGATTTCCATGCTTTCCGGCAGAATAAACACAACGGCGAAATAAGACGCAATGGCTGTAAATATGATTGAGCCCCAGTTTCCAAAATTCAAAGCCCTTTGCACATTACCCTTGTCATCCGATACACGTACCAGTTGCATCCCTACTATTGAGAAGAGTAGTCCTAACCCGGCGAGCACCATTGGCAGAATTACGGGAGCTATTCCTCCAAAAGCATCTTCCGATACGATCTCTCTGCCAAGTACCATCGTAGCCAAAATAGTGGCTACATAGGATCCGAATAAGTCGGCACCCATCCCTGCTACATCGCCTACATTATCCCCTACGTTGTCGGCTATGGTGGCCGGATTGCGGACATCGTCTTCCGGGATTCCTGCTTCTACCTTGCCGACAAGGTCCGCACCTACGTCAGCCGCTTTGGTATAGATCCCACCGCCTACTCGTGCAAATAAGGCAATAGATTCTGCACCCAACGAAAACCCTGCCAGCACCTCAAGAGCGGTTGCCATTTCATCCCCATTCACACTGCCTCCTACACTGATGACATAGATGTAATAAAATACAATAAACAATCCTCCCAGTCCGATGACGGCAAGACTTGCCACACCTATACCCATGACACTTCCACCGGTAAATGAGACTTTCAATGCCTTTGCAAGTCCACTACGGGCTGCCTGGGTGGTGCGCACATTTGCCTTCGTAGCGATACGCATTCCAATGTATCCCGCTGTAGCCGAAAATACAGCTCCGATCAGAAAAGCAATCGCTATGACCGGACTTGAATTATGGGTTTGAGTACCGAGCCAGGCCAGCAGCAACATAGCAATAACAACGAAGTATCCGAGTATTTTCCATTCTGCTTTAAGAAAAGCCATGGCACCGTCTGCGATGTAACTCGCAAGATCTTTCATCTTCTTGTCCCCGGCATCCTGCTTTTCTACCCAGGAAGATTTTATAAACATTGCCAGGAGTCCAATTACACCCATTAAAGGCACTACGTACAGTATTGAATGCATCATAATAATCTGATTTTCAATTATTTCAAATAAAAACGGCTGCAAATGTAAGACACAAAGACATGGAATGAATATCCTACCCGCCTAAACTTATACTGTAGATATTCTATAATATTGATTAATAAGTATTTCGAGGAACAATTTTAAAAGCTTTTATATTTACCCCGTCTACAGTAGGAAGCTGTCCGTCTGGATACCGATCATTGAAGTTTTTATATCCTTTGCGAACGACATACACTGCCAAGGCATCTCCGAGATTTGTATAGATTTCAAAATAACCGTCCGGGTCAATTGGTGTATTAAAATCATCTACCAGAGGCTGAATCCACCAATAATCTGTCCGGGAGAAAAGCACTACATCGTGCTCGGATGGTGAGTATCCGCGAATAAAACCTCCGGCAATCATCACCTCCCTGTAGGGCATAAAGCCGACGTAAATACCCTGTGAACCTGCCTGTTTTTCTAAGTGCCTGAAGTAATTGTTGTTGATATCAATTTCAACGGCTTCGCTCCATTTGCTTTTCAGGCCTCTAATGTCTTCGGCATAAACTCTTGAGATGTACGGATTGGGTTCAATGGTTCGGATCCGCATACCTGTGTTGTTTGTGTAGAAACTTTGACCTACCGCCGTTCTTTGATTGGTCGGTAAAAATTCCAGCCGGTATTTAATCGCCCCATATGTCGGAGTCCATATCACGTCAAAGCCTTTTTTCAAATATCCCTTCTGTATTTTTTCGCCATTTTTAGGGGTGAGAATTTGGGGTGGATTCGGCAGATCGACGATCTGAGGAGGATCCCCGGAAGGTGGAATGATGGCTGCTTTTCCGCTCTCTATGGTATAATCCCCGGATGCATTTTTAAGCTTGTGATCGCCTACATAACTCGAAAAGAGCGTAGATTCTCCTCCAGACTTTTGAGTGATGCCTGTTTCAATGTAGGGTACCACGGCTTTATTGGCTTGCAGCTGAACTTCTCCACCACTGTACTTAATTTTCCCGGTGGAGAAAGCGAGATCAGCATCCAGGGTGTATCTCACATCTCCCTTGATAAGGTAGAGTGCCCCCTTTCCGTCTTTAGTCTGCTCCAGCCACACCTCGCATTCATCGAGCAGCTCAATTTTACTTCGTGGGTTGATCACCAGGGATGCTTGTGTGCCTGATGGAATTCGTATTCTATCACCCCAATAGATTTCATCTCCGTTTTGAGCTGGCTCCCAGTTCTCTTTATCTGATCGAAGCACTTCCACATCATTTGAATTGCAGACAAGAGTAGATTTTAAACTGATTAAACTGACGGGCTCTTTGGGTTTACGCAGATAGAAAAACCAGTAGATAAAAAATCCAATCAGAGCTAAAACCAAGATGACCAAAAAGAGTCTTACAAGTCTTTTCATGTGTTGAGTTGGTTTAAAAATTTTTTTTACCTGGAGTAGAGCTTGTAAGCTTTGAGTTCTACCGACAAAAGTACACTTTGGTAAAAACTTGTAATTATTTAGCTGTAAAATAAAGATACCCCCGGACCGATCGGCAATCCAAGCAATATCCAGACAAACAGAAGTAGGATCCAGCCAATAAGAAAAAACACCGAGTACGGCAACATAAGAGATACCACCGTCCCTATGCCTGCCTTGGGCTGAAATCGTTGAATAAACGCTACAATGAGCGCAAAGTAACTCATCATCGGACTGATGATATTGGTCACCGAATCACCTATCCGGTAGGCCACCTGTGTAAATTCCGGAGAATATCCCAATAGCATAAGCATCGGAATGAAAACCGGTGCCATAATAGCCCATTTTGCTGATGCAGATCCCATTACCAGATTTATTACTGCCGAAAGAAAAATAAAAGGAACCATTATAAAAGCAGCCATCAGGTATTTATTTTCTAGTCCGAGTGTACTGATGAGCGCTTTCAAACCTTCTGCCCCTTTCACAGCGGTGATCAGTCCCAAATTTGTCCAATTGAAATATGCTACAAATTGAGCAGCAAAAAAGACCAAAACGATATAAGATCCCAGAGTTTCCATTGATTTTGACATCCCTTTCATCACATCATTGTCGTCCTTGATCGTCCTGGCCCCGATACCGTAGGCAATACCCAAAACAGCAGCGCTAATAAATACCAACGCCACAATTCCATTCATAAAGGGAGACTTGAGTATGCTGCCATCGCTGCCTCTCAATACCCCCTTCTCGGGCAAAAGTCCGACCAGCAAAAGCCCGGTAAAGATCAGAAATGTAACAAGCGCGTATTTGAGCCCTCTTCGCTCCGAAACACTCAGATTTTCAATAGCCTGCACACCCTCCCCTCGCTGAAAATTCTTCCCGAGGCGGGGTTCGACTATTCTTTCGGTAACAAATGTTCCTACAAAAGCGATAAGAAATGTAGATACCGCCATGAAATAATAGTTGCAAGCAGGATTGACGACATAATCTTTATCAATTATACGGGCAGCCTCCTCGGACAGCCCTGCCAAAAGAGGGTCGATCGTGCCCAATAGAAGATTGGCACTATAGCCTCCCGAGACTCCGGCAAAGGCAGCTGCAAGGCCGGCCAAGGGGTGTCTTCCAGCTGATTCAAAAATGATCGCTGCCAACGGAACCAATAGCACATAGCCAACTTCGCTTGCGGTATTGCTCAGCACTCCCGCCGAAACGACGACAAACGTGAGCAGCCGAGGGGGAGATGACAGCACGATTTTTCTCAATACCACACCAATAAGCCCGCTCCCTTCGGCTATGCCAATTCCCAAGAGGGCTACCAGCACCGTGCCCAGAGGAGCAAACCCCGTAAAATTTGTCACCATTTTTGTCAATATCAAATCCAATCCCTCTCTGGAGATCAGATTTACAGGTTTGATTACGGTTCCGTTTCCCGGATGAATCACCTGAATGTCAAAAATGCTTACAATGCCTGAGAGCAGTATTACAAATACAGCAAACAGGAAAAATAATGTGGCTGGATGTGGCAGCGCATTTCCAGCGCGTTCAATCAATGACAGGAAGCGATCAATCCGAGATGATTTATTCATTAAAATTATAAACTTTATTCCGGCGAAAATAAACTTAACCTTTGTACCTATTGTAGTGTAAGGTTATGAAAGCAATCAAATCAAGTGCTGCCATCATTGGCTCAGGAGTCGCAGGACTAGCAACCTCCATAAGGCTGGCTGCCAAAGGAATGAGCGTACACGTATTTGAAAAAAATTCTTATCCCGGTGGAAAGTTGTCTGAAATACGGGTAGGTAAATACCGGTTTGACGCTGGTCCTTCCTTATTTACAATGCCTCAATACCTGGAAGATACATTCCGAAGCGCAGGTCTGAATTTATCGGATTATTTCTCTTATACCCGACACCCGACTGCCTGTCATTACTTCTGGGACGACGGAATCTTTCTTCCGGCCAATGGCAATCTCAGCTCTTTTGCCGAAAAAGTCGAAGAAGTTTTGGGTGTACCAAAGTCCAGAATTCTGAAGTATATGCAGAATGCCCGCTTCACGTATGAAAAAACGGGGCGAATTTTTTTAGAAAAATCTCTTCATAAGTGGAGCACCTGGCTCTCCCATGATACACTCAAAGCCATTGCATTCTTCCCCAGATATCAGATTACATCCACACTGCATGATGTCAATGAAAAATGGCTCGAACATCCGAAGCTCGTTCAACTCTTTGACCGCTTTGCCACATACAATGGCTCTGATCCCTATCAGACACCGGGTATCATGCATATCATACCTCACTTTGAGCACAATGTGGGTACATTTTTTCCGGTTGGTGGTATGCATGCCATTACCAAAGCCTTGTACAATGCAGCTATTGATTTAGGAGTCCATTTTCATTTTGATTCAAAGGTGGAGCGCATACACCTTACATCTGACTATGCCACCGGACTGGATGTCAATGGCGAGTTCATACCTTTTGACCTGGTTGTATCCAATATGGATGTCGTCCCTACTTACCGGCATTTAATTCCTGATGCACCTCAGCCACAAAAAATCCTGGATTACCCAAGAAGCAGCTCGGCTTTGATTTTCTACTGGGGTATCAAGCATCAATTTCCGGAGCTTGATATGCACAATATTTTTTTCTCAAACGATTACAAAGAAGAATTTAATTGCATTTTTAATAAAAAAACCGTCTACGACGACCCTACGGTGTATATCAACATTACATCCCGCTGGAATCCTGAAGATGCACCTGAAGGTGCTGACAATTGGTTTGTGATGGTCAATGTGCCAGGTAATACCGGACAGGATTGGGACGATCTCCTAAAAAAGACCCGAAACAATGTGTTGAAAAAACTTAGCAAACGACTTGATGCAGACATCAGTGCACTTATAGAGGCAGAAGCCACTCTCGATCCCCGATCCATCGAGAGCAAGACGTATTCCTACCAAGGCAGCCTGTACGGTGCGGGGAGCAATGACATCTTCTCAGCATTCGCAAGACACCCCAACTTTCACAAAAAAATCCGAAACCTCTACTTTTGCGGAGGCAGTGTTCATCCCGGCGGTGGAATCCCCCTATGCTTGCTTTCGGCCAGAATTGTCTCCGACTTAATCGACACCCATTCATGAAAAAAGCAAAAGACCTGATCAAATCGCCAGACAACGCTCTTTTACTGCTCATTACACTTATGCATCTATGGGCGTTATTTGCGTTTAATCAACCAGGATTGAGAAAAATCTTCCTGCCTCTGACGCCTCTGAATTTACTTCTTTGTAGCGTTATTGCGTTCAGGAGCTATCAAGGCACATTAGTACGCACATTTGGCCTGCTGATTGGCGTATACCTAATAGGCTTCCTGGTTGAACTCATAGGTGTAAACACGGGATTTCCCTTTGGAAATTACACCTATGGGAGTCCTCTGGGACCTCAGGTATGGAATACACCTCTGATCATTGGACTGAATTGGTACATATTGTTCTCCGGTATTTTGTATCTGATTGAACGCACCCGACTTCCGATTCTGATAAAATCCTTGCTCGGAGCTGGTCTGATGACCGGGGCGGATATTCTTATCGAACCGGTTGCAATTTTTCTCGATTTTTGGACTTGGGAAAATGCGTTACCGCCTTCTGAAAATTACATCGGATGGTTTGGCGTTTCCCTGACGATGTTTCTTATGTATTACAGATTTTTTAAAAGCGTGGCCGCAACCCGTAATGCCTTCTGGGTTGTTTGTATTTTTGTAATGTTTTTCATGATTCAAAACCTAATCTTATGATTTTTGCATATTTGGTAGTGGTTCTGGTCACCTTTGTGGCGATGGAGTATGTAGCCTGGGGCGCACATAAATATCTCATGCATGGGCCACTGTGGTTTCTACACAGAGACCACCACGTGAAGGAGCCTGGATTTTTTGAAAAAAACGACGCCTTTTTTCTCATCTTTGCCATACCCTCTTGGCTATGTATCATGCTGGGAATCATGTATTCCAATCCCTGGTCTGTGAGCGTAGGGGCTGGAATAGCCTTGTATGGTATCGCTTATTTTATCGTGCACGAAGTCTTTATTCATCAGCGGTTTAAATGGTTTAAATCCACAAAGAATATCTATTTTGCTGCTATATTGAGGGCACACAAGATGCATCACAAGCATCTTGTCAAAAATCCGGGTGAGAGCTACGGGATGCTTTTCATCCATCCAAAGTATTTGCGCCAGGAACTGGAGTATCGCAAAAGGAAATCACTTGCATGAATTTTTAGTTTTAGTTTTTATATAAAAAATTAATTTTGTTCGCTCGTTGTTTGCCGAAGTGGTGGAATTGGTAGACACGCACGTTTCAGGGGCGTGTGGAGTAATCCGTGTGGGTTCGAGTCCCACCTTCGGTACCATTTAAAAAGCTGCTTCGGCAGCTTTTTTATTTCCAGCTAACTAACCACTGAATGGACATAAGACGTTTTTTTTAAAGTGAAAAATATTCTGTCATGAAAACACAACTCATCCAACTATTAGCAGCACTTTTCCTGCTTAGCGGAGTACATGCACAAGACTACATTCATCTGAAAGACAAAAGCTATATCAAGTGCAAAGTCGTAGAAGTGGGGGTCGATGCAGTGAAATACAAAAATTATCCAGTCAAAGAAGATGCAGCCATCATCTCCATCGAAAAATATAAAATCCTCGAAATCGCCATGGAAGACGGTACCCGCATTTCAATGGATCAGTCTAAAGATGGGGGTATCCATGCAGAGGAGTTTTTTTACGGACAAAAAACCCAGGCAGTCAAATTCGATTTTTTCGCCCCCTTAAATGATAATCTGATTTTAAAGTATGAAAGAGTCCACCGACCGGGAAGGAGTTTTGAAGGGTGGCTGGGAATTCCCGGGGTCGGATTTGACCTGGTAAGTGAAGACAACCCAAGACCGGCGGGAATTTTTATCGGAGCGGGATTAAAATTTATCTCCATGCCGGACTATGTGTTTTCAAACATGAGAAGATCACACATACTAAAAGGATACTACGTACGCCCGAGTGCGGTCTTTACGGCTCATTCATTTGACCAGGTCAACAGCATCTGGGATCCCAACATTGGCCTGACTCAGGTAAAAGAACGTGTACGAGTAGTGGGCTTTGGGCTCCTGATCTATGGGGGGCGCCAATGGGTTTTTGATGACATTTTTTTAATTGACTTCAATATCGGGATCGGTTATGGATTAACTTCTGGCGACAAAATCTCAACCTATGGTTTTGTAAAGCCTACTTCCAGTCCTTTGATTGTCAACAGCAGCCTCAGCATAGGATTGTTGTTCGATTCAAAAAAGAAGAATTAAACAGTAATCCTTAAATCTAAATTATCCCAGCACAAAATTTATGTAAATAATAGTGGCTGATTAAACTGATTTCGGCAATTGCTTCTGAGCCTGGATTCTAAATCTCAATCACAAACAGGAACTCGGATATTTTCATTTCATTAAACAGACCGAAAGCTATTTGTTCCGATTTTTGGCCTGATAAAACCTCGATATGAAGCAAATGCAGCAGCATACAATCATGCTGTTTAATTCTTTAACTGGTAAGAAGGAACGTTTTGAACCGTTAAATTACCCGTTTGTGGGAATGTATGTATGTGGTCCGACCGTGTATAATGATGTACACCTGGGCAACTGTCGCACGTTTATTTCTTTCGATGTGGTATTTCGGTACTTGCAGCACCTGGGATACAAAGTGCGCTATGTGCGAAACATAACGGATGCCGGACACTTAGAGAACGATGCCGATGAAGGAGAAGACAAAATAGCCAAAAAAGCCAGACTCGAGCAGTTAGAGCCCATGGAGGTTGTACAGAGATATACTGTGGGATTTCACAGAATTATGGAGCGATTCAATGTCCTGCCTCCTTCTATTGAGCCTACTGCTACCGGGCATATTGTGGAGCAGATTCAAATGATAAAAAAAATAATTGACCAGGGATTGGCCTACGAAGTCAACGGATCTATTTACTTCGATGTCAGAAAATACATGGAGCGCGAGTCTTACGGCGAATTAAGTGGTCGGAATGTAGATGAGTTGCTTGCTGGCACACGTGAGCTTGAGGGTCAAAGCGAAAAACGCAATCCCCTTGACTTTGCCCTGTGGAAAAAAGCTTTGCCAACCCATATCATGCGCTGGGAATCTCCATGGGGCGAAGGTTTTCCGGGTTGGCACCTTGAATGTTCGGCTATGAGCACAAAATATCTGGGAGAGGTATTTGATATACACGGGGGAGGAATGGATTTAAAGTTTCCGCATCACGAATGCGAGATCGCTCAGTGCACCGCTGCTCATCACAAGAAACCCGTGCGCTACTGGATGCATGCCAATATGCTGACCCTCAACGGAAAGCGAATGAGCAAAAGTACCGGCAATACTCTTCTGCCCCAAGACATCTTCACAGGTCAAAATCCCTTTCTCTCCAAACCGTACAGTCCGGCAGTTGTGCGCTTCTTCATGCTTCAGGCACACTACAGAAGTACACTTGACATCAGCGATGAAGCTCTGGCAGCCGCCGAAAAGGGCTTTCGCCGTTTAATGGATACATTCACACTTCTGCGCGATATAAAACCCTCCGAAAAATCTACCATCGATGTACGTCTATCCGTACAAAAGGTGTACGATGCGCTGAATGATGATTTCAATACTCCGGTAGCCATCGCCGAATTATTTGAAATATCCCGGCTGATCAATCTTGTAAGGACCGGTCAGGAAACGCTCACAGCATCCGACCTGCAGTTGCTTTCTGATGCTGTCAGTACACTGGTTTCGAATGTGTTAGGTCTCGAAAAAGATCAGGCTTCCGTGAATGAACCCAATAAGTTTGACGCAGTGATACAGATATTGATTGAAATACGAAACAAGGCCCGTGCCGATCGCAACTTTGCTTTGTCTGATACCATACGTGACAAATTACTGAAAGTAGGTATTCAACTTAAGGACTCTAAAGATGGAACCACTTATACATTCATATAGCCAATGATGGGTTCCCTTGTCAATAAAGTGCTCGGCTCTGTGATCATTATTCCGGTACGGTTATATCAATATATGATATCGCCGTTCTTTCCCAAAGTCTGTCGTCACACCCCCTCGTGCTCCGAATACATGATCGAAGCCATAAAAATATGGGGACCTGCCAAAGGAGGGTGGCTTGGATTGAAAAGGCTCTCACGCTGTCATCCCTGGGGTACTCACGGATACGATCCTGTACCTAAAAAAACAAACCCTACCGACTCTTAATCAAATTCTGCTGAGTACTTCGAGGCCTCGCCGTATTACTTCTTCCATGACCCCATCCGGGTTGGTCGAAAATTCTCCGGTAATTCTATTGGCGAGGATTGCATTGAGTGACACCGGCCGATGACCCAGCAGATTACTCAATGCATATATGCCTGCGGTTTCCATTTCCAGATTTGCAAGGTTTTTTTCGGATATAAAACCTCCACCTGTCCTCATCCAATCAAATAAAGTAGGTATCCTTACACTTCGTCCCTGTGGCCCGTAAAAACCAGATGTAGTCAAAGTATTACCCTTCATAAACCCTTCTCTTACAAACAAATCCAGCAATTCAGTATCTGAATCTGCCCGATAAGCAAAGACACCCTCTCGTACTTGTGTCAGCTCTCCGAAATCGTATCCCGAATGCAATCCATCGACTCCCCAAGCTTCTGCACTGACAAGAAGGGTTCCTACGGGAATTTCAGGCCGGATTGCTCCTGATGTGCCCATTCTGCAGATGATCAAACTTTTTGGAAAAGGGTGCGCAATCCGCTCAGGCAGCAGTACATTGGCCAGGATATCCAATTCGTTGAGTACGATATCAACGTTATCTGTACCTATACCGGTCGAGATGACCGTCATTGCCTTTTTCCGATATATTCCCGTCACAGTCCGGAATTCTCTGTGCTGACGAATTATTTTTATTTGATCAAAAAATGCTGCCACCCTATCAACACGACCCTGATCACCAACTGTGATGATTACATCAGCAATTTCTTCAGGTTTGAGATGCAGATGATAGATCGAACCATCGGGATTAAGTATAATTTCTGCGAGATTTTGCATAGTACATTTTGTTGCAGAGCTGTGCAAAAGTATACTCATCTGCAAGAGCCTTGTTTATTCGAATGTATTCGTCCACCGGCCTTCCTCATTATCCATAGGCCGCATGTTTGAGATTTCTGGCTTAGTTCACCGGTATTTTAAATTTTAACCCTGATCATAAACAATAGAGTGTGGTCCTGAATGTGGTCCTGAAAGATGTAGTAACCGAAAAAGGCTCTCAAAACTTTCAATTGAACGATACAGGTGTAATGGACTTATTTTTATCTTCAATTTCTAATGAGAGACCTTCAATCAGGTAGAATCATATCAATGTAATTTGACATAGGTCTGCACATTGGTAATACCCAAAGCTCCGCCATTTGAACTTCCAAATCCACCTTGTGGAGTAGGTGGCAATAATTGTATATCAGGAAACGTCTGAACGATTTCCAACCTCATGGTTTCACCAGAGATTTCAAAAATTCCCTCGCTGATCGTGGCGAATGGTATTTGCTGTTCTAACCGAATGCTCCAAATGTTGCCGACAACACTTCTGGACTGGGAATATATACCGGAAAATTGGCCTATTAATGCACCGTAAGCATCCCATTGGCGCTCTATATATGTATTATCAACCCTAAAATCAAAGAAAATGGAATCGATCTGATGCAGTGTCGAAAGCAGAATAGATATATTATCCCCTGAGGATTGCCATTTTCCACGAATTCCTAAAGACTGAGGAATACTCCCGTTTTGATTGCCGTCTTCTCTTTTACATCCTTGATTAAAAAGAAGGCATAACAAAACTGTTGCGCAGATATTTATTGGAATTTTCATTTTTATGAAATTAGTGTTTTTCCAATTGTAAGACAACTCAAATATCTAAAACAATGAAAAATGAGCCAAAAAGTCAACATTTGAGTTTTTTTACTCGTTTACGGTGAAATTAATTAATATTTAATAGGAAGTCGGACTTTAAAATCACCACAAAAGATAAAATCCCACACTCTACGGTGTACATTATACTCTGGGATCGATTGTTCGTCAAATCACTTAGACTCTGGTAAAGATTTGAACTAAGGCTTCCTGCATGAGCAATCCCAGAACTTATTAAAAATACCTCAAGTATGCAGAGTATATGATTTTTTCATTAATGGATTTAGATGCATGATTTTAACATAAATTCACAAAGTGAGGTTGGTATATTGAAAAATTCATGTACTTTTGCAGCCCAAATTTCGGTAAAATTAAACCAAAATTGGTCAAACGATTATAATTCGATAAAAGTGAACACGATAAGTTATAAAACTCTCACGGTTACACCGAATACCATGGATAAGAAGTGGTATGTAGTGGATGCAACCGGTGTGACGTTGGGAAGACTCGCGTCAGTAATTTCAAAAATTGTTAGGGGAAAGCATAAGCCATATTTTAGTCCTCACATCAACTGTGGCGATCATGTGATCGTAATCAACGCTGAAAAGGTAGCCTTAAGTGGTAAAAAAGCTACGGACAAACAATATGTCTTTCATACTGGATACCCGGGAGGTCAATACACACGAACTCCACGGGAGATAATGGTCAAAAGACCAGAACGTGTGGTGGAATTAGCTATAAAGGGCATGCTTCCAAAAAACAAATTAGGCCGAGATCTATTCAGAAACGTAAAAGTGTATGCCGGACCTGTTCACAATCATGAAGCGCAAAAACCCGAAGTTTTGAATATAAACGAATGGTAAACAACAATATGTCTATAATTCACGCAATAGGACGCAGAAAAACAGCTGTGGCAAGAGTATTCTTAAAAGAAGGAAGCGGCCAAATCTCAATCAACGGACGCGAATTAAAAACGTTCTTGCCAACCGGAATCCTTCAGGCTAAGGTACTTCAGCCACTGAAACTAACCGGAACTCAAGAAGCCTACGACCTTAAAGTAAGCGTCAAAGGTGGAGGAGTGACCGGACAGGCCGAGGCCATCCGCCATGCGATAAGTCGCGCATTGTGTACAATCAACGTGGAATACAGACCGGTGTTGAAAGCCGAAGGCCTGCTTACAAGAGATCCCCGCATGGTTGAGCGCAAAAAATACGGACGTAAAAAAGCACGGAAGAGATTCCAATTCTCCAAGCGCTAATGGTGCATTTAGCATCCAAACCGGTCGGATCAGAATACTCTGCTACCCACCGGTTGCTAAGTTAAGTGCTTAGTCAAAGGAAAGTAAATAACCAAACAATCTATATTAAAATATGAATCAAGAAGAAGTAGTTAAGGACTTGCTCAACTCGGGCGTTCATTTCGGTCACCTAACCCGCAAATGGAATCCTGCTATGGCTCCATACATCTTTATGGAGAGAAATGGAATACACATTATTGACCTCTACAAAACAGTTCAAAAGCTTGAGCAAGCTGGAGAAGCATTGAAGAAAATGGCAGCCAGTGGCAAGAAAATTCTCTTTGTAGCTACTAAAAAACAAGCTAAAGAAGCAGTATCTAGCCTTGCAACAGAGCTCAACATGCCCTACATAACCGAACGTTGGCCGGGTGGAATGCTTACCAACTTTATTACCATCCGTAAGGCGGTCAAAAAAATGACCAACATTGATCGGATGAAGGCTGATGGCACATTTGACACACTTTCTAAAAGAGAAAAATTACAAGTAGATCGTCTTCGATCAAAACTTGAAAAAAATCTCGGATCAATCGCAGACATGAGCCGTCTGCCAGCTGCACTGTTTGTTGTGGATATTAATCGAGAAGATATTGCAGTTAAAGAAGCACACAAACTCAATATTCCAGTATTTGCCATCGTTGATACCAATGCAAATCCGTACGATGTAGATTTTCCAATTCCTGGGAATGACGATTCATCAAAATCTATCGCTAAGCTTTTAGAATATGTAAAAGGGTTTATTCTCGAAGGATTGAATGATCGCCGTAACGAAAAGGATAAAGGAAATACAGATAAGGTATCCAAAAGAGCTGCAAAAATGGCAATAGCCGATGAAGGCGAAGAATAACACCTATACTTAATAATACGCTAACAAATACTGCAAGGGCAAAACCATAATTTTGCCCTTGTCTATTTAATAATAACCTAATAATCAATTACTTTTAACATGGCTAATATCACAGCAGCTGACGTAAACAATCTGAGAAAAATTACCGGTGCCGGAATGATGGACTGCAAAAAGGCACTCACTGAAGCAGAAGGAGATGTAGAAAAAGCTATTGACATTCTCAGAAAAAAAGGTCAAAAAATAGCTGCAAACCGCGCTGATCGCGCAACTTCTGAGGGTTGTGCACTGGCAGCAGTAAGCAGCGACAACACCTATGGAGTAATCGTGGCTCTAGCATGCGAAACGGATTTCGTAGCTAAAAATGAAGGCTTTATCGCTCTGAATAAGGCAATACTCGATCTAGCGCTGATGCACAGACCGGCTGATATGGAGGCTCTTAAAAGCCTAAACATTGATGGCATCACTGTATCGGAAAAATTAGTCGAACAGACAGGAGTAATAGGAGAAAAAATTGACTTAGCCGGCTATGCTGTCCTTGAAGGTAACTTCGTAACGTCCTATATTCACTCAAACAAAAAAATTGCGACACTGGTGGCCCTGAATGCTGAAGCTTCTGAAGCGGGAAGAGATGTAGCTATGCAAGTAGCAGCCATGAATCCAATAGCCTTAGATAAAAATTCTGTATCACAAGACGTTATAGACAGAGAACTTGAAATCGGCCGCGATCTTGCAAGACAAGAAGGTAAACCTGAAAATATGATAGATAAGATTGCTCAGGGCCGTCTTGGTAAGTTTTTCAAAGAAAATACTCTTGTGGAGCAAGAATTTATCAAGGAACCCAAGATGAGTGTAGCTCAGTACTTAGAATCTGTACAAAAGGGGCTAAAAGTAGTAGGTTTCAGACGGATCGCATTGGGATAATATTCTGAAGATTTTTATTGAAGCCGTCACTTTAAAAGGTGACGGTTTTTTTTTATAAAAAAAGCTGCCTTTTCAGACAGCTTTTCATTACTATTTTACAATGTGATGAAGAATTAGCGCTCTCCAAAAGGTTTACCCTTGATAGTTGAATAATTTATCTTTAGTGCCTGTGCCCTGCGAAGCTCAAATTTTAAATCCGTGATCAAACCCATTTTAACAGTTTTGTCAGCTTTAATGGATACTGTCATCAGAGGTCTTTCAGCTTCATTGCGTCGCTCCCTTTCATCTGTGATATATGGCCCTATGTCGTTTAACGTGGCAAATTGATCATTTAGCTGAATGCGTGGTTCTGTACCAAATTGAGATTGTAAAGTTTTGATAGGTGGACCTACATAGATATATGATACCAGGGATCTGCGCTCAAGCTTTACAATTTCGGTAGCAAAGGGCTTCCTGTTTTGAATTAGCAGTGTCACCTCACGCATAACAGTGGTCACCATGAAAAAGAACAAGAGCATAAATACAATATCAGGCAGAGAGGCTGTGGAAATAGCCGGCTGGCCTTTACCTGTTTTGCGTTTGAATTTTGACATATTACTTGAGTTTTACAGGTTCAGCTTCTGAAATTTTCATTGGGTAATAGTCTGCCACTTCTTTTGCTTGTGCTTCATTAAGAAGATTAAACTTCCTGCCAAATCTTTTCATTGACTCCTCGTCTCTAAGTTCGTTGTATGCCGCAGTAAGTTCGTTTTGTACAGCGATGTACATTTCATAAGAAGTTCCACGGTCATTCTGTAGCGAAATCACATGTTTTTCCGGACTTTCAGATAGATTTTCTTCTCTGCCGAAATTCGATATATGCCTCTTTGCGTAATCTTTAAGATCACCAAGATCCATATATTGGTCATCTACCAGAAGGAGATCCTGACTGTTTACCAACACTCTAAGGATGTTTCTTTCTTTTATGGGCGGTTGCTCCGGCGGTTCACGTTCGTCATAGGGAGGCAGTTTCCTGGAGATACCGGAGTCTACATCCATAGTAGTAGTCACAAGAAAGAAAATCAAAAGCAGAAAGGCAATATCTGCCATCGAGCCTGCATTGATTTCTGGCGCTGCTCTTCTAGCCATTTTATTTAAAAATTTTTGAAACCTCTACATATATGATCGATACTACTGAAAGTAGGGCTAAAGCATAAAACGTAGTAAGACCTGTAGACACCATCTTTGATTTGCCTTCTGTAATGTTCATTGAAGACGGGAAGTTTACATAATCGCTTCCATCTGCAATAGCGTAGCCAATGATAAATATTACCACGAGGACTGCAATACCGATAAGTGCATTCTTAACCTTTGAAAAATGAGTAAACACTTTTGACAAGGCAAATGCAACGATAGCCGCCACACAAATACCTATCATGACGTAAGTGAGTATAATACCAAAATCAATCATACGACCTAAGTTTTATTTACCTTGATTGTGGCTGTGTTTTACAAGCAAATCAACCAAAGAAATAGATGCTTCTTCCATTGAATTTGTAATACTGTCAATTTTTGCAATGATGTAGTTGTAAAATACTTGCAGAATCATTGCCACGATAAGACCAAATACAGTGGTCAAGAGAGCTACTTTAATACCACCTGCCACCAGAGAGGGTGAAATATCACCTGCTGCTTCAATAGCATCGAAAGCTTGAATCATACCAATTACAGTACCCATGAATCCAAGCATCGGTGCGAGCGCTATGAAGAGCGATATCCATGACACACCTCTTTCGAGTTGCCCCATCATTACTCCACCGTATGATACAATTGATTTTTCAACAATGTCTATCCCTTCTGAATATCTGTCGAGCCCTTGGTAAAAAATGGATGCTACCGGTCCACGCGTATTGCGGCATACTTCCTTGGCCTTTTCAACACCACCATTTTTAAGTGCCTCCTCGACATTGGAAATGAGTTTTTCATTGTTTGTATTGGCAAGATTTAGATAAATTATCCTTTCGATGCTGATGGCAAGACCTAAAATTAGCGCGATCAGAACGATTCCCATAAACTCTGGTCCCCCTTCTATAAACTTTTCCTTAATAATCTGATGGAAGGTTTTGGACTCAACAGCCGAATCCTCTGCTTCTTGTGCCTGGGGGGTATCGACTTGCTGAGTTACTTCCTCGGTTTGCTCAGATTGATTTTCTGCATCTTCTTGTCCCTGAGCGAAGGAAAAATTCATGGAAAACATCAGCATAGCCGCTGAAAGTGTCAATACAGAGAGCGCTTTTCTCATATGTGTGATTGGTTTAGGTTAAATTTTTGTTTGTACAGCGGAGAGAAAGGGATTCGAACCCTTGATACCCTTTAGGGGTATACACGCTTTCCAGGCGTGTTCCTTCAGCCACTCGGACATCTCTCCGTACTTTGTTCACATAAAAACGCGTGCAATTTAACAAAATTTCACTTGCACCAAAAAATGAAATTTATTTTAAGGTTAATTCACCGGAAATGGGATTTTGAAAGGTATCTTTGAAAGGTCCAATGCCTTGCACATAGGGTAGAATGCACATAGCTTTTGTAATTGCTGCCTCACGGGTCATATCATAGCCACTGATAACATTATAATCCAGAAGCCATTGGCTGACCTCGTACTTACCCATGACCACGGATCCCGATTTGCATTGGGAAATGTTTATAACCGGGATATTTCGGTCCCCAAGCACCTTGAGCATTGCTTTCAATTCGGTATCAATAGGTGCATTACCGGATCCATACGTCAGCAGAATGAGTGCCTTAAGCTGGGGGGCATTATCAATTGCCTGTCTTATCCACTTGAAATTAATCCCTGGAAATAAGCTGATATTTAATATATTAGAATCACACTTGGGATACAAACGGACGGGTTCAGATGTTTTTGTGAGCAGATATTGGGTGTATATACGCAGTTCAAGCCCGGCCTCACCAAGAAGTGGGTAGTTCGGACTGTTGTAGGCTTTAAATGAATTGGATGAGTGCTTGTACGTTCGGTTACCTCTGTAGAGTTTGTATTCAAAGTAGATGCACACTTCATTGATCAGAGGCCGGCCGAAGTCGTCGCTTAGAAGGGCTATTTCAATACTGGTCAGCAAATTTTCCTTTCCATCGGTACGAATAATGTTTACCGGCAGTTGAGAACCGGTCAGTATGACGGGCTTGCCGAGATTCTGAAGCATAAAACTCAGTGCTGATGCCGTAAACGCCATAGTATCACTCCCATGTAGTACGACAAATCCATCGTAATAAGGGTGATTTTCAAAAATCTGTATAGCCAGCTTAGCCCAATGATCCGGGGTCATCTGGGTAGAGTCCAGAGGAGTTTGCCAGGATTGAAAATGGATTTCAGCTTCAAGTTCATTCAATTCCGGGATTAGTCCGTACAATTGATTGAAATCCACCGGTACAAGCGCCCCTCCGGTTCCCAGGCGTGCCATACCTATGGTACCTCCTGTATAAATGACGAGGATTCGTTTCATCTCCAAGCGTTTGGAAAAAGGTTTCTTGCATTTGAATAGGTGACCTCAGCGGCCTGATCTACAGAAATTTGCCAGATTTCGCTCAGCTTATCCAACGTTTTGACGATGTAGGAAGGCTCGTTTCGCTGACCTCTATAGGGAACGGGGCTGAGGTAAGGAGCATCCGTTTCGATCACAACGCGGTCCCTGGGCACATTGCTTAGCACGGTGGGTAAATCTGTTTTTTTATACGTGAGCACTCCCCCGATTCCCAGGTAGAATCCAAAGTCAAGAATCCACTCTGCCTCTTTCAGCGAACCTGTAAAACAATGAAATACACCTTTGAGGTTTTTACCGCGGTATGGCTCAAGTGTTTCTACTATCTCATGAAAAGCATTCCGGCTGTGAATAACCAGCGGCAGTCCGGAATCCAGTGCCCATGCGATCTGCCGTTCAAATGACTTGACCTGCAACTCGAATGTCGAAACATCCCAGTATAGATCAATTCCCGTTTCGCCGATAGCTACGTATTTGTTTTCGGAATCCGTCAATATTTTATACATTTCATTAAGTTGATTCTCAAAATCAGATTTAACCGATGAAGGGTGCAGTCCGATCATGGGATACAGAAGTGAGGGTGCAGCCTCTACGGATCTGTGAAGCGCAAGAAGAGATCCCAGATCGATGTTTGGAAGAAGCATTTTCTGGATACCGATATCAAGTGCTCTTTGTATTGTGTGGTCAAAATCTGATTCAAAATCTCCCAGATAGATGTGCGTATGGGTGTCAACAATGTTCATGAAGCAAAATAAATGTGGAATATCACTTATTGTGGGGGTCGAACGACGATATCCGGAGAAAAAGCCCGTGGGGATATGTTGAGTGCCCGGTCCACCAGTTGAATTCCCAACCGTATGGTATCCCCTTCTGAGAGACCGTCCACGGGTATCTCATAACTGATCACTCCCTCTAAGCTTTTGACTTGTCCAGATGGTGTAATGTTTGGAATGCGGGCATTGTAGGTAAATGTATCCTGAGGCTGCCCATTGCGGATGGTATATAAGTCAATCCACAAATTGTGAAAAAAGGGACTTGCCTTATCAAAGGGAGGAAGCGTGTCGCCCTCGTCAAGCCCGATATCGCCGTCACCATCTCTGAATACCATTTCTAATAGAAGCATGTTTAGCAATAGAGGCTCGGCTCGGCGAAAGTCATGGCTTTTGTATTCGATGTAGGGAATAGGGTCGAAAGTATTGAACTTTCGGCAACTGAAACCAATTGACACGAGAACAATCACCCAAACTAAGAGCAGGTTTACCTTTGTCAAACTTATCAATCTATTAACCGCTAAAATACTTCATTGAACGGACTGACACCAATTCCTGCAGAGCTAATATCGTTGGAACTTTCAGAAGATGCATTCGTTGAGAAAGCTCTCGAAGTATTTGGCTTTCAATACGCACGCAATCCCACATACCGAGCGTTTACGGATGCTATAGGCATCCGACCGGAACAGGTGGATGCGCTTGAAAAAATTCCTTTCTTACCTATTCAATTTTTCAAAAAATACCGCATTCTAAGCAATGACGGCTCTTTTGATACGGTATTCAGAAGCAGTACCACGACAGGTGGCGTTCCATCAGAGCACTACATAGCCTCCCTTGGAGTGTACGACCGAAGCCTTTCTGAAGGGTTTAGATTATTTTATGGGGATCCAAAAGAATACTGTATTATTGGATTGCTTCCGTCCTATTTGGAGAGGGGTGATTCATCGCTTGTTTACATGGTTCAGTCATGGATTGAGCAAAGTGAAAATCGCGATAGCGGATTTTATTTATACGACTATCCCGGTCTGGTCCAAAAGCTTGTCAGGCTCAACGATTCCCGACAAAAGACCTTGCTTGTAGGTGTGACATATGCCTTGGTCGATCTGGCCGAGCAGTATGACCTTCATCTGGGGTCAACCATTCTACTAGAGACCGGAGGTATGAAGGGTCGTAGGCGGGAATTGATTCGGGAGGAATTGCACGAGCTGCTGATGAAAAAATTGCGTCCATTAAGGATCGATTCAGAATACGGCATGACCGAACTCCTTTCACAATCCTACAAAATAGGAGATAAACCCTTTAGGCCTGTGCCATGGAAGAGGGTTTTTGGGCGGGCTATCAATGATCCAATGGGGCCATTCAGTGATAAGACCGGTAAACTTCATGTCATCGACCTGGCCAATGTTTACAGTTGTGCATTCATTGCGACCGAAGACATCGGAAAGGTTTATTTGGATGGCACCTTTGATGTATTGGGCAGGTATGACCACGCAGAAGCGAGAGGCTGCAATCTTATGCTGAGCCTTTGACGTTTTCCCATCCTGTAAGTAGGAGCACATTCGTCTGAGACTAAAATTTTTCTTTCGGTATTTATTACTCCTTTCATACTATCTGACATGCATCTTAAAAAAACCGGCATTGTCCTCTACATCAGATTTTGACTAGGCGCATTTCATGTGGTATGAAGGAAATTTTCTACACGGAAGGTCGTGCCGATTCTTAGAATACTGTTAAATCAAAATATGACTTTTGGGACTATTTAAAGTAACATAACTTTGTGACACATTCTCAAGGGGTGCTGAAGCAGGCGCGCGATGCTTCGGCTGAGATGATACCCATTGAACCTGGGCGGGTAATGCCGCCAAGGGAGGAGATGGTTCTTTTAATTATTCATGCACACGGGTAACCGCCCCTGTTACTTGTGATTAACCTTGTTAATCATGAGAGATGTATTTCGGTTCAGTGTGCAGCAGTTATCTGTGATATCTGCTGTGGCCCTCTTCGACAGGGCTCGGGCTTTCTTCATTGTAGCCCTTTTTTGTTCCTTCTCCACATCCTTCGGCCAGTCGGGATTGTGTATTGTGATACGGGATGCTTCCAGCGGTCGCGCTTTGGAAGGTGTTTCTGTGTTTGTGCCAGCTACAGGTGAACGCTTACCTTCCGATGTAAATGGAAGGGTATGCCTGACCCGGACATTCAGGCGGTCAGAAATCATTCTTGAAGCTGACGGTTATCAGATTCTCACCACACAGGTGAGTTGGTCGGTGAAAGAGGTTTTGCTACAGTTGACTCCCATGATCATGAATCTAAGCGCGGTGGATGTATCGGCCTACAGAGCCTTGAGCACGACACCTGTAGCACAGACGAAGATCGATATAGAATCCCTGGCGAAGCTCAATGATGGACGCGACATACCTGTATTGCTTGAAAACGTACCAGGTGTAGTGTCATTTTCTGATGCCGGTGCCGGCATCGGGTACACGGGTCTTCGGATCCGTGGCAGCGATCCGACCCGAATCAATGTGACTATAAACGGAGTAACCATCAATGATGCTGAAAGCCAAGGTGTGTTCTGGGTAAATATGCCTGATCTCGTGAGTTCTGCTCAGTCGGTGCAGATACAGCGAGGAGTCGGCACCTCTGTCAATGGTCCGGGGGCTTTCGGTGCAAGCATCAATATTGAGACTGACCAGCCGCGAAAAGAAGCATTCGCGGAAGGTATTTTTGGTGCAGGCAGTTTTGGAACCCGGAGGCTGACCACCAAGTTCGGAAGCGGCCTTTTGAATGACCATTGGGTGCTGGATGGCCGGATTTCGCGTATTGAGAGCGACGGATATATTGACCGCTCAACAAGTGATCTGCAATCGTGGATGTTTAATATTCACCGAATTGGCAAAAAAACTTCCCTTCGATTTGTGGCATTCGGAGGTCGGGAGGTTACCTATCAGGCCTGGTATGGGATAGATAGCGCTTCTATCGGTATGTTTGGACGCAGATTCAACTTCGCCGGTGCAAAGTTCAACGATCAGGGAGAGCCGATAGATTTCTACCGCGATGAAGTAGACAACTATGGGCAGCAGCACTATCAGTTGCATTTGCGTCATGCATTCAACAATGCTCTCTCAGCCAATCTAACTGCCAACTATACCAAGGGTGCTGGCTACTACGAACAGTATCGTCAGAGCGATCGGCTGTCGCGATACAACCTGCAACCTATGGTCGTTGGTTTGGACACCATCCGGCGAACAGACCTGGTGCGCAGGCTCTGGCTGGATAACGATTTATACGTGGCATCTGCTACCCTTCGGTATGAAAAGACCGGGTGGAATGTCGTGGGCGGAATTTCTTACTATGACTACATAGGCGACCATTTTGGCGAAATCTTGTGGGCAAGATACAGTGGGCCCCTTGACCCTTACCAGAGATTTTATTTCAATGATGCCCGAAAAAGAGATCTATCCGCTTTTCTGCGAGCTGATTATCAGGTCAATGAAAAATGGTTTCTCTATGGTGACCTTCAGTACCGCCTGGTGACATATACCGGCAGAGGGCTCGATCGCAATCAGAGAAACATCAATATAGATGATCGATTGCCATTTTTGAATCCCAAGGCCGGATTGCTTTATAAACTTAATGACCAATTCGAACTCTACGGATCGATGGCTGTGGCTCATCGCGAACCAGCCCGACGCGATTATCTGGAGAATGATGACCTACCCAGACCAGAGCGCCTAATCGACTACGAACTTGGAAGCCGGTGGAAGTCGAGTAATCTGACCTTGGAGGTCAATGCTTACTACATGGACTATTACAACCAGCTGGTAGTCACCGGTGAACTCACAGATGTGGGATTCGCCCTTCGAAGGAATGTGGGTCGAAGTTATCGAACAGGGGTTGAGATAGCCACATCCTGGAAGCAATCCAATTGGGAGTTGTTTGCCAATGCGGCTATATCTCAGCACATAAACAAGGATTGGAAAGAAGTCATAGACGATACCACTTTTATTTCGCTGGGAAACACTCCGATTGCACTCTCGGCAGGCGAAGTTGTGCAAGCAGGACTGACGCGATTTATCGGAAAAAGTATTTCGGCAAGTATAATTCACAGATTTATAGGTCGTCAGTACCTTGACAATACAGGCACCCGCGAATTAAGTCTTAATCCCTATCATATTACGGATGCGCGGATTACGGCAAATATCCCTGTCAGGTGGTGTCGCGAGTTGTCTGTTAATCTGTTTGTAAACAATTTGTTCTCGAATCTTTATGCTTCGAATGGATATGTTTTTGACAGAGTGACCTACATATTCCCTCAGGCAGCCCGTAACTGGTTGCTCAATGTGTCCGTTGGACTTTAATTCATATGGAATTGAATCAATCGCGAAGTCTTCCTGAATATTTCGAATCGGATTCACACCTATTGGTACATTTTTGAAAATCAAAAGAAAACCCCGTCGCTTAGACGGGGTTTGGATTAGTCAGAGCAAACAGAAAGGGGGAAAACTGAAGCTAAGGGAAATCAATGGAACTGCTCTGACTCAGTACTGCCAGCCAATGCAAGTGTAGATGCTGAACCAGCAGTGATTACATTTTGTATAGCATCAAAATAGCCTGTGCCCACAAAGGCCTGGTGCTTAACAGCCCGGTATCCGAGAGATTCGTTGGCAAACTCGCGCTGCTGGAGTCGGCTGTATGCAAGCATACCCTCCTCGCGGTACGCGTATGCCAGCTCAAACATGCTGTTGTTTAAGGCATGCCATCCGGCCAAGGTGATAAATTGGAATTTATATCCCATAGAGGCTAATTCTTCCCGGAAATTGAGCATTTGTTTTTCGCTGAGTTTGGCAGCCCAGTTAAAGGAAGGTGAACAATTGTATGCCAACATTTTACCCGGAAATTTGCTGTGGATACCCTCTGCAAACTGACGTGCTTCTTCGAGCGAGGGCTTAGAGGTTTCGCACCAGATCAGATCGGCGTAGGGCGCGTAGGCAATACCTCTTGCGATAGCTTGCTCAATGCCGTTGCGCACATAGTAAAATCCTTCGGTACTGCGCTTGCCAGTCAGGAAAGGCTGATCTCTGGGATCTACATCGCTGGTTAGCAAGTTGGCAGCATCGGCATCCGTACGCGCGATAATAATAGTCGGTACATCGAGTACATCGGCTGCCAGACGGGCAGCAATCAGTTTATTAATAGCCTCTTGTGTCGGTACAAGTACTTTACCTCCCAAATGGCCACACTTCTTTGCTGAAGAGAGCTGGTCTTCAAAGTGAACGCCGGAAGCACCTGCCGCAATCATGGATTTCATCAGTTCATAAGCATTTAGATTGCCCCCAAATCCGGCTTCGGCATCGGCCACAATCGGTGCCATCCAATCGATAGAGGTATCGCCATTCATCCAATGAATTTGATCTGTGCGCAGAAGAGCATTGTTGATTCGTCGAACCAGCTCCGGTACAGAATTGACCGGATAAAGAGATTGATCCGGATAAA
The DNA here is from genome assembly GCA_046295455.1 of Thermaurantimonas sp. Taxonomy (GTDB): domain Bacteria; phylum Bacteroidota; class Bacteroidia; order Flavobacteriales; family Schleiferiaceae; genus Thermaurantimonas. The sequence goes on from JBKBNI010000011.1 coordinate 25,239, forward strand.
CCTCACCGGCTGTATTATTATCGCCGGCTACTTGCCATCCCGAGCAGTAGATTGCCCGAAGACCGGCTTGCACTTCCTGAATAGCCTGATTGCCAGTGAGAGCTCCCAGGGCAGATACGACAGGAAGGGTATTCAGATCATTCCAGAGACGCTCAGCCCCGCGCGTGGCAAGAGTGTACTCAATTTTTACAGAGCCGCGAAGATTGACTACATCTTCTGCACTGTAGGGACGGGTGATTCCCGTCCAGCGCTCGTTGGTAGCCCAGTCACGTTTCAGGGCTTCTACAGATTGATGCTTATTCATAGGAAAGGGGGATTTAATTTGTGTTACTGATATATTGAATTACTAATTTTTTAGGGCAAAAACTCATATGCAGGCAGGGTCAGAAAGTCTGTAAATTCCTCATCGAGCACGAGCTGATCGAGAATGCACTCCGCAGCACGGAAGCGACCTCCCTTATAGCGGGCTTCACCAAGCATGTTTTGGATATTTGAAAGTTCCTCTTTTTTGAACTTTTGATACAAATATTCGGTGAATTGGATTCCATCGGTTGTTTTCACCCGAAAGTGAAGCCACTGCCATAGCTGAGCCCGCGAAATTTCAGCAGTTGCAGCATCTTCCATCAGATTGTAGAGAGCTGCCGCACCTACACCGTTCAGCCAGCTTTCGATGTACAAAAGAGCGACATTGATATTGTGCCGAATGCCTTTTTCAGTGACTTCGAGTTTTGGAGGTGTGAGCAGGTCTGCAGCAGTAAAGTCGGTTTCTTGTTTTTGCTTCGATATTTGATTTGCATCCGGCATGTGTTGATCAAAGATCTCCTTAGCAAGGGCGACAAGTCCGGGATGAGCAACCCATGTGCCATCATGGCCATTGAGTACTTCACGCAGTTTGTCTTTGCGCACTTTCTCAAATGCCGCCAGATTCTCGGCTTCATTGTTCTTGACGGGAATAAAAGCAGACATACCTCCCATAGCATGCACACCGCGACGATGACATACCTGAACAATGTAACGCGAGTAAGCGTCCATAAAGGGGGTTTCCATCGTTACAAGGGCTCGGTCAGGAAGAATATACTCCGGGTGATTTCTAAGCTTTTTAATATATGAAAAGATGTAATCCCAGCGTCCGCAATTAAGACCGGCGGAATGCTCACGAAGTTCGTAGATGATTTCATCCGCTTCGAATGTAGCCATGATTGTCTCAATGAGCACTGTAGCTTTAATGGTTCCCCGAGGTATGCCGAGATAGTCTTGTGAAAAATTAAACACATCGTTCCACCAGCGGGCTTCGAGATGGCTTTCAAGCTTAGGCAAGTAAAAAAACGGGCCAGAACCATTTTCCAAAGTCTTACGGGCATTGTGAAAGAAATACAAACCGAAATCGACCAAAGATCCGGAAGCCCAATTGTTGCTGAATTTCAAATGCTTTTCGGGAAGGTGCAGACCTCTCGGACGCACAAACAACACGGCGGTCTTTTCTTGTAATTCATATTTTTTTCCGTTCGGAAGGGCAAAATCAATTTGTCTCCGAACAGCGTCGTACAAATTCACCTGTCCCTCATATATGTTTTGCCAGGTTGGAGAGGTAGCATCCTCAAAATCAGCCATGAATACATTTGCACCGCTATTGAGGGCATTGATGATCATCTTGCGGTCTACAGGACCTGTAATCTCTACCCGACGATCGGCTATCACCTCAGGTACTGGAGCTGCCTTCCATGTGTCTAATCGGATATGTCTGGTCTGTGGCAAAAAATCAGGAAAGGCGCCTTTGTCAATCTCTTTTTGTCTCTTGCGACGCATATTGAGCAAGGCTACTCTTCGGTCATTAAACTCCTGATGCAAAGAATCAAGAAATTCAAGAGCCTCCTGGCTAAAAATATGCTCTGCATCCCGATGTATCGGTGCAGTTACGGTAAGTTGGGAGTTCTTATTTGTGAACATGTGTTACTGGGGTTAAATAGTCGAGACAAATATAAAACGAATTTTTATATACAGCGAATTTTCGCTATTAAAAAATTTTCGATTTTTTTGTTTTTTTCATAAAGTAGGTCGATATCACTGTAAAATCGTACTTTTGTTCGATGTACAAGCTTACAGAAGATAAAATTCGACTGATTTTTGGGTTAAAAGTGCGCCAGCTCCGCACTGAGAAAAATCTTTCACTCCAGGAGATTGCAGACGCCAGCGGTCTGTCCGTATCTTATATTAATGAAATTGAAAAAGGAAAAAAATACCCCAAAACCGACAAAATCGCAGACTTAGCCGAAGCTCTGGGTACTACCTACGACAATCTTGTAAGCACACGTCTGCCCCGCTCCTTAGCACCCCTCGTAGATATTTTTAACTCCGGTATCCTCGATGAACTCCCTTTCGAACACTTTGGAATCGACTACCAGAAATTTGTGGAAATCATCACCCAGTCGCCAGCTAAAATCAGCGCCTTTATATCCACCTACATCGATATTGCACGCAATTATGACCTCAATAAAGAAAAATTTCTCTCGGCCGCCCTCCGATCTTATCAGGAGCTTCACGACAATTACTTCCCCCATTTGGAAAAAGAAACCGAACTATGTGCCCGAAAATTTCACATTCCACTCGACAAAGCAGCAAACTGGGAACTGCTCAAAGAATTGCTCACCAAAGAGTATGGCACCTCCGTCACCGAATTAAATTTTAACAATGAGTCCCATCTTCTAAAGCAAATGCGCGCCCTCTATCACCCGCAGCGAAATGAACTCTCCATACATCCCGGTCTGCACCCCTATCAGAAGGCCTTTATCTTGGCTAAAGAAATCGGATACAACTGGCTGAAGCTCCCCCTCCAAGAGCGCGTGTATTACTACAAAGACTGGAATTCGACCAAAACTTTTGACCAGGCACTGATTAATTTTCAAGCCTCCTATTTCGCAGGAGCTCTGTTGCTTCCCCTGCAGGCTTTTTGCAGCGATGTGTCTTATATGCTTGAGTCTATGGAATTTCCGGGCGAATTTCTGGAATCCATGCTGCGCAAGTGGAATACCTCACCCGAAACGCTGATGTACAGATTGACCAACATTCTGCCGGGTCGTTTTGGGCTGAACAAAATGTTCTTTTTACGTTTTAACCAGGAAGGACACCGACAGAGCTTTCACCTCTCCAAGGAACTACACCTGGGCAATAAGCATCAGCCTCACGGCAATGCAAATGGCGAGCACTACTGTCGCCGATGGATGAGCATCAAGATCTTCAGCCAGCTATCAAAGGAAAACAAACAAGCGCTCGGAGTGCAGAAATCCAGTTACATTGATTCCGGACAGGAATATTTAGTCATCACCTGGGCACGCGAAACCCTCTCGGAGCCCTTTAGCCGCACCTCGGTAAACATCGGATTGGAAATCAACAATGAAACCCGAAAAAAAATCCGTTGGATAGATGACCCATCCATACCAAACCACGACGTAAATGTGACTTGCGAACGATGTAAATTGGAGAATTGTGCCGAAAGAGCCGCCGAACCTAAAATTTACAGAAAAATTGTAGAAATACAATCGATCAAACAACTGTTACAAACAGAAGGTCTGCTCAAGGAATGAAACATAACCATTCTCTCAAACCCGCCCCAAGCTTCAAAGTCCCGGCATGGATTCCGTGGTCCATAAGGCTACTTGAACATATTGCCCCGAGATTGGCTCTCAATCTTGCTTTACAATTATTTTTCAGACCCATTTCTTTCAAAACGCCCCCCGAAGAGCGAAAGTGGCAAAAGAAAGCTTCAACCAAAACACTTCTCGCCGGTGGCATGCGATTTACCCTCTACCGATGGAGAAAAAAAGGACCAAAAGTGCTGCTCGTGCATGGCTGGAGTGGCCGTGGCACCCAGTTTTATAAATTAATAAAAAAACTCCTTCAAAATGGGTATCAACCCCATGCCATCGATGCTCCCGGACATGGGAGATATCCGGCAAAAAAAACCGACTTGCTCAAATTTGTGCAAGCTATTGAAACAGTAAACAAAGAAAGTGGCCCTTTCTACGCTATGATCGGGCATTCTTTAGGTGGTGTTGCCATCGTCAATGCGGCCATCAGAGGTCTTCCCGTTCAAAAGCTGGTAGTCATTGGCTCACCTGCCCTTATCAGCAATACGGTAAGGGACTTCTGTCGCCGAATCGGTGCCTCGCAAAAAACCGAAGAATCTCTTAGCATGAAACTAAAAGAAATCTACGGGGAGAACATTCAAGACTATTCTCTGGCTAGTATCGTCTCCAGACTGAGTATTCCCGGGCTGATCATTCACGATACGGATGACAACGACGTAAGCTATTCCGAAGCATTGATGACCCATCAAAACTGGCCCGGCAGCCGCCTATACACTACCTCCGGGCTTGGACACCGAAGGGTATTGAAAGACAAAGAAGTAAGCAAGAAAATCATCCGGTTTCTCGACAAGGATATATCCCTGCGATCCCTCACCAAGGAGCAAATCCAGCAACTTTTTATCAAAAAAAACAATACCTCAGAAAACGATACGAGCTCACAAAATCCCTAATCGATAACTTCACTAAGACGTGATCATCACAAAAACACCCTTTCGAATAAGCTTTGTAGGTGGAGGCACAGACTTAAGAGCTTTCTTCAGTCGGAGAAAGGGCGCCGTGCTCAGCACCACCATTAATAAATACATGTACATCAGCAGCCATGACTATTTCGAGCCGGATAAGATCCGAACAAAATATTCCGTGACCGAAACCGTGAACCGTGTACAAGAGCTGAAGCACCCGATACTGAAAACAGCCCTGTCTCAACTGGATATTCAAGGGGGAGTAGAAATCAGCAGCATTGCAGATGTGCCTTCAGGCACGGGGATGGGATCCTCCTCATCATTTACGGTAGGGCTGCTACACAATCTGCTGGTGCGAAAGCAGCAGATTGTAACCAAAGAAAAATTGGCATCAGGGGCCTGCGAAATTGAAATAGATATACTCGGCGAACCCATCGGAAAACAAGACCAATATGCAGCTGCATATGGTGGTATCAACCTCATCGAATTTCTGCCGGATGAAACAGTCAGAGTAACTCCTTTGTACTTAAAACCCGAAAACAAAAAATCACTCGAAGAACACCTGGCACTCTTCTACATCGGAAGCCAACGAAGTGCAAGCGCAATTCTGCATGAGCAACACAAAAACACCTTGAGCCATACAGATAAGTTTAATGCGCTCTGCCGTATGGCCGATATGGCCGAGGAGCTCTATTACAGGCTGATTGAGGGTGAACTGCAAGCCCTCGGACATCTGCTGCATCAAAACTGGCAGCTCAAGCGACAGCTGGCGGGGGGTATTACCAATCAGGCAATAGATCAGATTTATCAGACGGCTCTCAAGGCCGGAGCTGTAGGAGGAAAACTGTTGGGTGCCGGGGGCGGAGGTTTCATGCTCTTTTTTGTATCTCCGGATCAAAAGCAAAAACTTCTCAAGGCGCTACGTCATCTCCGATTCTTTCCGTTCCAATTTGAAAATGAGGGCTCTAAGCTGATTTATTACGGCGAATAGCGCCTTGGATATGACTCTTTGAATGTCGGAGTGCGATTATTGAGCCCGCTAAATGCACAACTCCCCGCAGAACCAGTCTGGCAGAACGTATACAAAGTCACCCACACGAGCATCTTTTTGAATGGTATTTTCACTTTTGGAGGAATGTGATGTCCATGACCTTCTGATAGATGTTGTGATTATTAGATAGAAGCTTTCTGTATCGTTTCGGACAATACGTCCTCTACACAAAAATCTTTGATCACCTGAGCATAAAACCGGATTGCTTCACAAAAGTCAGCGATCGACACCCTCTCATTGATGCCGTGAATTCTCGGCAAATCATCAGGCCTGAGCAGAATGGGGCTGAATCTGTACACATGCGAACAAATTGACGTAAAGTGTCTTGCATCGGTGGCGCCAAGCACAAGGTAGGGTGAGATGATCGCCTGCGGAAAGGTGGTTTTGATCACCGAAGCCAGAGCTCTGAACACATCATCGTCATGAGGGGATACTCTGCTTCCGGGAGTATAAGGCGCATCGTCGAGTGCGCGCACTGTAACATTGGTATCCGATATGATCTGTTTTGCCCTGGATATCAGCATACTGTCAGTATGGCCCGGCAGCAGGCGATAGTTGTAGACAGCACGCGAAATATTCGGGATCACATTATCTTTTACACCTCCTGCCACGATGGTAGGTACCTGCGTGGTGCGCAGCATGGCCATACCTTGAGCCGATGTAGAGAATGTTTTAAAGATCAAAGGCTTAAAAAGCCATGTGTTGGCAAATGCCATCTTGGCAGGAAACCGCATATGCGGGCCCATACAATCAATAAAGCCTCTGACAGGCTCACTGATTTCGAAGCTCATCTGGTTGTTATTAAGGCGGTGCATAGCCTTCACAAGGGTAGTGAGGGTATTGTCCCGTTCAGGCATAGAAGAGTGCCCTCCTTTACCTTTTACAATCAATTCAAGACTCAGATATCCCTTCTCAGCGGTGCCGATCAGCGCTGTAAGCCGGTCCACACCGGGTACAATGCCCTGACCGAGGGTACCCCCTTCGTCGAGGATTAGAGCCGGACGTATGTTTCGTTTGTTCAAAAATTTTACAACTTCCACTGCTCCATCGTCTCCCCCGATTTCTTCATCGTGGCCTAGCGAAACGATCATGGTCCGCTTCGGCTTAAAGCCATAAGCCAAAAGGTTTTCCATGGCCTCAAGTATGGCAATACAAGGCGTCTTATTGTCAATCGCACCGCGTCCGTATATGTATCCATCTTTAATCATCCCTGAAAAAGGAAGTGCATCCCAGCGATCGAGTGAGGCAGATTCAACCGGCACCACGTCGTAATGCCCCATCAGAAGTATAGGATCCAGATCAGCCTGAGTCCCCTGCCAGAAAATGACCAAGGTATAATCATTTACTGTATCTACCTGAAGATTGGCAAAAACCTGTGGAAAACTTTCGCCCAAAAATTTCAGAAATCCGTCGAAAGCTTCCAGGTCCATCATGGCGCGTCTGTGGCTTATGGTCGGAAAGGACAAGGCTTTTGACAACTTAGTTACAGCCAGGCTATCGCTTATTTGCCACTCTATGCGCTCGCTGAGAGGTTTAACATTGTCCAATGGAGATACAAAACGGAGTGTACGCCACAGTACGGCGATGGACAGCAATAAGATGAAGGTGAATAATGCGAGTAAAACTTTTTTCATCGAGTTAAAGGGAATAGACTAATCCAAGAAATTCATGCAGTGCCGTTTCTGAAATTTTGAGATTTTCCGCTGATGGCAGGAAGTCAGATATCCAGAATTTACCCGATTTAATTCTAAAATCTGTAGGAGCTGGTATGACGCGTATGCCAAGTTTTTTAAAATTCCTTACTGCACGAGGCATGTGTGAAGCGCTGGTGACCAGAATGACCGGCTTTTGAGTGCCGAATTGTAATTTAAACATCTCAGCCTCCTGACGAGTGTCGCGGGATTCATACTGAATATTTATACGCTCTTTAGGAAAGTACTTTTTGAGAATTACGGCTGCATAATCTGCTACATCGCATATACCCCGCCAACTCGTGCCACTGAGTACAATACTAGTCTTTGGATATAATTGTCCGATTCGAATGGCTTCAGCCACCCTTCTTAGCGATGCTTCGCTAAGCCGTTCATAGTCCGAATGTCCATTGGTATTACAACCTCCTCCAAGCACCAAAATGTAGGCATCCTGGTCGCTTTCTGCTAAAGATTCAAATGTTTCGTACTGATTTTCTAATGGTTTCATCAGAAGCCACGCCCCTGGACGAGTACTTACAATCCAAAAAAATACAACCAATACAAGCATAGCTTTTCTGTAAAATTGGCGACCCCACAGAGATAGCACTGAAAATACCAACATCAGTATTCCCAACAGTGGAGTAAGCATCAGAAATGCTTTGATGAATTTTTTCAAAAACATATTCATTTGGGTATTTCAGACCACAAACGTAGATATTTTTATTTTTGAAAAAAACACTTCTTCCTAACGATTCAATATTTGTATTAAAATGAAATTCAGGCAAATGCCTTCTTTGGCATCCAGTATTCTCTCCAAAGCATGGTTTAAAAAACCCGATCCCCGACAGAAGGTCATTTATTTAACATTTGACGACGGTCCCCACCCTGAGATTACTCCTTGGGTTGCGGAGCTGCTGTCCAATTACCAGGCCGAGGCCACTTTCTTTCTGATTGGAAAAAATATGGACGCATACCCCGAATTTTCTACCGACTGGTACCATAGCAGAGGTCATTCCACCGGTCATCATACCTACAATCACCTGAATGGTCTGAAGGTCTCCAATGAAGTGTATTTTGCCAATGTTGCAAAATGTGCCGGGATGGTGAAATCCCCGCTCTACAGACCTCCATATGGCAAGATGAAACCCTCTCAGTACCGATATTTGTCTGTGAGGTATCAGATTGTTTTCTGGCATATAGTGACCTATGATTTTGATCGCACTGTGACCTCTGAAAGCATTGTTCGACACCTGACTTCCAATTCGGAAAATGGTTCGATCATCGTCTTTCACGATTCGGAGAAAGCGCGGAAAAACCTGCAGAAGGCTCTACCTGAAGCACTGGACATATTGAGCGATAGGGGATTTGTATTTAAAGGACTTAAAAACATATGTACTGAACATATCCCTGATAGTAGCCTTTAGATTCCTGTCACTTGGATTGATTACTGTTGCGACCTTGTGTACATCAGCAATGTATCGCCCGAAAGGAATATCATTCGCGGCATTGCTCCATCGAGGGAAATACTCGAAGAGCTCCTGCCGACATTAGCTTAGCCCGAGCATCGCAAGCGAGGTCTGCAAACAAGAGGTAACACACGTGTAGATTGTCATTGAATTGATAATAGGGAAAAATGGCTTTAATGCATGTAAGCATTTCAGGGCTTAATGTTTTAGAGGGCTTATGTTCTGGCGCAGCGTCTTGCTTTGCTCCTGAGAGCATCAAAAACTTTCTTAGTCTAGAGGCTTGCAACAGGCAATAAAAAAAGCCTGCCTCTGGTGGAATCATGTGGCAGGCTTAACGGGTCGGTTTCCTATCGTTTATTCTTCTGTGATTTCTGGCACCTCAATATTAGAGAAGACAAAATCATTTCCATTGTGGTCGAGCAGTATTACGCTTTCTGGAGAGACCTGGCCGGCCAGAATTTCCTTACTCAGCTGATTCAGGACACGTTTCTGAATAACGCGTTTAACGGGGCGCGCGCCAAACTGTGGATCAAATCCCACCTCAGCGAGATATCTGACGGCTGCATCGGTATATTCGAAGGTAATGTGTTGCTGCTCGAGGACTTTTCTGACTTCGTTGAGTCGCAATCTCACAATATCAGTCATCTGGTCTCGGCTAAGAGGAGCAAACATAATGACCTCGTCAATGCGGTTCAGAAATTCAGGACGTATGCTGCGCTTAAGAAGTTCGAACACCTCATCACGCAGCCGCTCGAGTATCACCTCGCGATTGTCCTGAGCCATCTCCTCCATGCGCTCCATAATGAGGTGAGATCCCATATTGGAAGTCATGATTATAATGGTATTTTTGAAGTTGATCGTACGACCTTTGGAGTCGGTAAGTCGGCCGTCATCAAGTACCTGAAGGAGTATGTTGAATACATCGGGGTGAGCTTTTTCGATTTCATCGAGCAGTATGATGCTGTAAGGGCGGTGACGTACTGCCTCAGTGAGCTGTCCGCCTTCGTCATAGCCTACGTAGCCGGGAGGGGCACCAATGAGTCTGCTTACGGTGTGACGCTCCTGGTATTCGCTCATATCGAGACGGATCATGGCTTTTTCGTCGTTGAAGAGAGTTTCAGCAAGAGCGCGTGCCAGTTCAGTTTTTCCCACACCGGTTGTGCCTAGGAAGATAAATGACCCGATGGGCCGGCGAGGATCCTGTAAGCCGGCACGACTGCGACGTATAGCATCTGCCACGGCTGCAATGGCTTCGTCCTGACCCACAACGCGCTTGTGCAGTTGGTCTTCGAGGCGAAGGAGCTTTTCGCGCTCACTCTCGAGCATTTTAGATACGGGTATGCCTGTCCACCTGGATACTACTTCCGCTATTTCTTGCGCATCGACTTCTTCTTTGATAAAGCGATTTCCTTGGGAATTGATTTTTTCTTCAGCCATTTTGAGCTTATTTTCCACGTCTTTGATCCGTCCATAGCGGATTTCAGCTACACGACCGTAGTCGCCGGAGCGCTCAGCAGCTTCTGCCTGAATTCGAAGATCTTCAAGTTGCTTTTTCAGATTTTGGAGGTGTTCGATTTCTTCTTTTTCACGCAGCCATGCAGCGTTCAGGGCGTTTCGTTTTTCATTTATTTCCGCCAGCTCTTCCCGAATCAGAGCGATGCGACGTTCGTCGTTTTCGCGTTTCATTGCTTCGAGCTCGATTTCGAGTTGTCGGATTTTGCGGTCAAGATCATCAATTTCTTCGGGTTTGCTGTTGATCTGCATGCGCAGGCGCGATGCTGCTTCGTCCATAAGGTCGATGGCTTTGTCGGGCAGAAACCGGTCTGTGATATAGCGGGTCGATAGTTCGACGGCGGCTACTATTGCCTCATCTTTGATACGCACTTTGTGGTGCATTTCGTACCGGTCTTTGATGCCGCGCAAGATGGCTATGGCATCTTCGGGCTGAGGTTCGTCGACCAGTACCTTTTGGAAACGACGCTCTAGAGCTTTATCTTTTTCGAAGTATTTCTGATATTCACCCAGAGTGGTAGCGCCGATGGCGCGAAGTTCTCCCCGTGCCAAGGCGGGTTTGAGAATATTGGCGGCATCCATGGCACCTTCACCTCCTCCGGCACCTACAAGGGTGTGTATCTCATCAATGAAGAGTACAATTTGGCCTTCGCTTTGGGTTACTTCTTTTACTACCGCCTTGAGCCGCTCTTCAAATTCCCCCTTGTATTTGGCCCCGGCGATAAGCGCTCCCATATCAAGTGCGTAGATGACTTTGTCCTTAAGGTTTTCAGGCACATCTCCATTGATGATGCGGTGTGCCATGCCCTCTACAATGGCGGTTTTTCCGACTCCGGGTTCACCTATAAGAATTGGGTTATTTTTTGTCCGGCGAGAGAGAATTTGAAGCACTCTGCGTATTTCTTCATCGCGACCGATCACCGGGTCGAGCTTATTATCACGAGCCAAGGCATTGAGGTTTTTTGCATACTTACTCAGCGCATTGTGGGTATCCTCGATGCTGGCTGAGGTGGCTTTACTGCCGCCACGCACAGTTTGTATGGTGCGAAGAAGATCTTTTTCGGTAACTCCGGCATCCTTCAGGATGCGGGCTGCTGTATCGTTACTTTTTAAAATTCCGAGTAAGAGGTGTTCCAGCGTTACATATTCATCGCCCATCTCCTTAGCTGCCTTTGAGGCGTGATTCAATGCATCTGTAATGGATCGACTGAAATACACATCTCCACCCTGTACTCGTGGAATACTGTCGAGGGTGCGACGTACCGCCTGCTCAATGGTGCCCACAGGTACGCTCATCTTTCCGAGCAGTGACTTAACAAATCCGCTCTCCTCCTCAAGCATCGCATGCAGCACGTGTATATTGTCTACAGCCTGCTGGGATCGCTCTATGGCAAAGTCGCGTGCATTTTGAAGCACCTCTTGTGCCTTTATTGTGAAGTTATTCAGATTCATACTCATTCAATTTTTGTAATATTTACCAACAATATATCCATGAATGATTTTTTGTCAAAATGACGCACCCAAGGCGTCTATCGGCCTGAAAATGTGCCATTTTGGCGCATTTGATTGCTTGATTCGGATTTTTTAACACCTTCGTTCGTTTCTACCCTTCGACTATTCACATTCAGAGCCTGCTAGCTTATAAAATTAGTCATGTGTGTTTCGGGATACATGGGCTGCGCCACCTCGTTCATTGTAAACGAAAGCCTTTGGAATGTAAGCAGTCTGGCCTACACTCCACCACCGCAGGATAGAAACGGGTATGTGTTGAAAATTTCAAAAGCGACTTCAATAAATTATTGAAGAAAATAGAAGAGGCTATTTGGTATGAGATCGTGAAAAGCGACAAAGGTCCTGAATCAGAAGAGTTGCCTGTAGAGTTCGTCCACGCGGCCGACCTGGATCAATCGTATGTTTTGAAAGGGTTGATTGATCTTGTTGTATTTTGAAATCAACATTTCTTTAAACCCAAGCCGCTCTGCCTCAGCGATGCGGGTTTCTATGCGGCTTACCGGCCGGATTTCGCCTGATAAACCTATTTCGGCGGCAAAACACAATGTAGGTGGCAGTGCCAAATCCTCGTTAGAGCTGAGAATACTGGATACTACACTGGCATCGAGCGCTGGATCGTCTACCCGCAAACCTCCGGCAATGTTGAGAAACACATCCTTGACACCCAGGCGAAAGCCGCATCTCTTTTCAAGAATGGCCAGAAGCATATTAAGGCGTCGGACGTCGTAGCCCGTGGCGCTGCGCTGGGGGGTACCGTACACTGCTGAGCTCACCAGGGCCTGAACTTCCACGGGCAAGGTTCGGGCGCCTTCCAGGATCATACACACCGAGTTGCCACTCATCATCTCCCTTTCAGCGGTAAGCAGGATGTCTGACGGATTGCTCACAACGGAGAGACCACCGGATTTCATCTCATATATTCCAATTTCGGATGTGGCTCCGAAACGGTTTTTTTGAACTCGCAATATTCGGAAAAAATGATGGCGATCTCCCTCGAACTGTAAAACCACATCGACCATATGCTCCAAAACCTTAGGGCCGGCAATTTGTCCATCTTTTGTGATATGACCAATCAAAAATACCGGTACATTGTTGTTTTTGGCATAGCGCATAAATTCGGAAGCTGATTCACGGATCTGACTGACGCTGCCGGGAGCAGACTCCACATAATCTGTGTAAAGGGTCTGTATTGAGTCTACTATGACGACATCCGGCCGGACTTTAGCAATCTCTTCAAAGATCTTAGTCATGGACGTTTCGGCCAGTATCAGGCACTCGCTCTCAGACTCAGCGATGCGCTCGGCCCGCATTCTGATTTGTTGTGGACTCTCTTCACCGCTGATATATAGTACTTTAATGTCGTTAAACCTAAGAGCAAGCTGAAGCATAAGGGTGGATTTTCCGATGCCTGGCTCTCCCCCAACCAGGATCAGTGACCCAGGCACGATCCCTCCTCCAAGCACACGGTTCAGTTCAGGATCTGCCGTAGGTATGCGCTCTTCGGATCTGCGGTCTATTTTATAAATGACTACAGCGCCATTCGACTCATTTCCCGAGAGATTCAGACTTCTGGGTTGTACTTTTTTTTCAATGTTTTGAAGTTCTTCCACGATGGTATTCCACGCTCCACAAGCTGTGCATTTTCCCATCCATTTGGGATGGATACTTCCACAACTCTGACAAACGAATACGGACTTTACCTTACTCATTCGCTTCAAAATCGATCATCTCACATTTAGGAGAGAGTGAAGCTATCACCTCATCCCAATCGGTTTCATTGATGAGGGCTATGCCATCTACCGGGTAGAATGCTGCCAGGGTAAGCGCAAATCCCGGCACAGGATCGCCTTCAGTAAAATCAAATGGATATACAAGTATGCGTATAGAGCAGTTTTCTGAAAGGGTGACCAGCCGAATGATGTTTTCAAATGTAGGGGCATGCGGAAAACCATTGACCAATGCCACTTTATTTCCCAAAAACGTCTGCATATTTACATTTCGGATCAAACTTTCGGCTGAGTAGATTTTGTTAAATAAAAAATCGATGGTACTCATATGGTGTATTGGGCTGTTTGAAGGTGCAATTCTAATTGATTTTCAGGTATTCTGAAAACAGAATGTTTCGTTCCGTCGCGAAGAACCAGCCTGTGGGGTTTCTCAGGTATCTGAATACCTGATTGGAGAACAGCCTACAGCGGCTGAATTCCTAACAAAAAGTCATAAAACCACCTGATCCAACCTCTATATTTTTGCATCTACTTTTAAAAAAACCAAACAATGGACCCCAACGCACATAAAAAAGCACGGCTGGTCAATCGTATGAACACCGAACAACTCCTTAAAAAGCTCGAAAGTGAAACCTTCCAGCGCATCACCCTGTCTTTTTACAGATATGTGATCCTTCAAAATCCCGAACAGATGCGCGATATTCTGTTTGAGATGTGGAGCAGACTCGACTGTCTTGGGCGCATATACGTTGCCAGGGAGGGTATTAATGCCCAGATGAATGTCCCGGAACACCACTTTAATCAGTTTAAAGAGGAACTGTATGCCATCCCCGAATTTGAAAATATTCCTTTTAAAATAGCCGTAGAACACGATCCCAAATCTTTTCTGAAGCTTACAGTAAAAGTTAGAAAAAAAATTGTGGCCGACGGGTTAAACGATGATGAATACGATGTGACCAATGTAGGCAGACATCTGTCCGCCCGGGAGTGGAATCAGATGATGGATCTTCCGAATGTCAAAATCGTTGACATGCGAAATTTTTATGAAAGCGAGATAGGTCACTTCGAAGGCGCCCTTCTGCCTCAGGCGGAGACATTTCGCGAAGAGCTCCCTGAAGTGTTAAATATGCTGAAGGGAAATGAAGAAAACCCCGTGCTTCTCTACTGCACCGGAGGCATTCGGTGCGAAAAAGCCTCTGCCTATCTTCGTCACCATGGGTTTAAAAATGTAAATCAACTTCACGGTGGTATCATCGATTACTACCGTCAGGTGAAGGAAGAGGGACTGGAAAACCGGTTTAGGGGAAAAAATTTTGTATTCGACAATCGACTTGGCGAACACATCAGCCAGGATATAATTTCTGCCTGTCACCAATGCGGTAAGCCCTGTGATACCCACCGAAACTGTGCCAATAAAGCATGCAATATTCTCTTTATCCAATGCGATGACTGTGCCCGCCTGTATGAAAATACCTGCTCACCCACCTGCCAGCAAATCATACATCTGCCTGAAGACGAGCAGAAAAAATATCTTCGTAAGGTAAAACAGCAAAAGAAATTCATGCGATACCGACGTTGGAAGAAGGAGTGTAGCTGATTGATAGCCCCCTGATTTTAAAACCAACCTTCTGCACGGCACACAGCCCCTTCGGAAATTTAAATATTTCATACACGCTCCTGCACAGTTGGACGACTATAGGATGTGAAACCCTACTTTTGCTCGCAGAAGAAGAGCCAAATTGGTTTTGTCAGATTTTTACAATGTTGAAAGTAAACGCATTGCAGTCCTCGGGGGTGGCAGCATGGCCACAGCTTTAGTCAAAGTATTAAGCGAGAATAACGACCATATTTACTGGTGGATGCGCAATACTGAGGCAATCGAACACATCCGTCGCTATGGCCACAATCCCCGCTATCTCAGCAATGCCGAACTCAATACAGACAACATTTACCTTAGTAATGATATAGATGAAATTTGTCGGAACGCTGACATCATCGTACTGGTGATCCCGTCTGCATTTCTGCGCGATGCCATCGAAAAAACAAGTATAGATCTCAGCGAAAAAATCATTTTTTCGTCAATCAAGGGAATCGTCCCCGGAGCCAATATGATTGTGGGCGAGTACCTCAACTCCGTACTTGGGGTGCCACTGGATAATATTGGTGTCATCGCAGGACCCTGTCATGCAGAAGAAGTCGCCCTGGAACGCCTGAGCTACCTCACTTTGGCCAGCATCGACATGGAACACGCCTACATTCTGGGCGCACACTTAAGCTGCAGATACATGCGAATTCAAATCAGCGATGACATTTATGGTACCGAATATGCCGCCGTACTAAAAAACATCTATTCTATTGCAGCAGGCATCTGTCATGGACTGGGATACGGAGATAATTTTCAAGCAGTTTTGGTCAGCAATGCCCTACGGGAAATGAAGCGGTTCATTAAGGCAGTGCACCCCATCAAACGCGATATTGCCGGATCGGCTTATATGGGCGATTTGTTGGTGACAGCGTATTCACAATTCAGCCGAAACCGCACACTTGGCACAATGGTCGGCAAGGGGTATTCCGTACAGGCAGCTATGCTTGAGATGCGCATGGTAGCCGAAGGGTATTATGCAACCGGGCTTATTCGCCATATAAAAAAGGCTTATGATGTCAAGATGCCCATAGCCAACGCGGTATACAAGATTCTGTATGAAGACAAACCTGCTGCAAAAATCATCGAACGCTTATCCCGCAAGTTCTCCTGATGAAAAACCAACCTCAACTGATTCGGAAAAAAGATGGCACACTTCAGCCCTTCGACCAGGAAAAGTATGTTCATTCATTGATGCGTTCGGGACTACCTACGGATGCAGCCATGCAAGTAGCCAAAGATGTCTTGACACACATCACCCCATATACCTCAACCCGCGAACTCAAAAGGAAAACACATTCAGCACTCTATAGAAGACATCCTGAAGCAGCCGGCCGCTACCGGCTAAAAGATGCTCTGATGAAACTTGGGCCGACCGGCTTTCCCTTCGAACACCTGATGGCTCAGCTGTTTCAAAAAAAGGGATTTAAAACTCAGGTGGGAATCCATCTGAAAGGGCGTTGTATAGCTCACGAGGTAGATGTAGTGGCTCGTGCCGGCGATACGGCCTGGCTGATGGAGTGTAAATACCACAATCAGCCACACCTAAAAAGCGATGTGAAGGTGCCATTGTACGTAAAATCCAGATTCGACGACCTCAACCATCAATTCACCGGATTAAACCTGGTATATGCAGTGGCTTGCAATACCCGATTTTCGGACGATGCCATGTCATATGCTCGATGTGCAGGCATACACCTTATAAGTTGGAATTACCCTGTAGACAATGGACTGAATCACCAGCTCGACCAATACAAAATCTATCCCATATCAATCCTTCGGTGGCTGCATCGCGCTGAACTCAATAGCCTCTTCGATCAAGGAATTTACACACTCCAAGATCTTCTTAAGGAATTTGATCAGATTCAAACTCTAATCACCGAACCCGCAAGACGCCAAAAAGTACTAGATGAAACTTTAGCTCTTTGCCGGATTAGCCATTGAAATATTTTCTAACTCTTTGCCCGGCGCATGAGAGTTTGATTGCTAAACAATTTATTTAAAAGTTTATTAATATATTTACTTTGACAATCAATCCTGGCTTTTGGTAAGCAGATATATTCTTCAATTAACAGTGCTTGTTTTGTGGTGTGGAACGGCCGCATTGAAGACTTATGCCCAGACGGATAGCACAGTTGTGCGGGTTTACGTACCAAGTTATTATTTTATCATCAAGGCCAACGACAAAATTTATGAAAACCGAAAAATCATCAAAATGCCGCAAGGCCTTCAGAGAATTCAAATCTTCACCCCGGAATTTGAACTGATTGATACGCTAATATTTATCGAAGATCTATACGATGGTCAGATGGTTTTCCCATCATTTAAAGTCAATAAGGACTTCGACCAATATCAGACCGCTATGAAGAATTATCGGGATCGGAATTTCATCGAACTTGGCATCCCGCTGATTACAGCTGCCTTTTCATTCGGATATGCCCTGTACTATTACAATCGCGCCAACATGAGCTTCGAAAATGCAGCCTGGAACTACCGGAAATGGCTCGGTGCCAACGAAAGCGAACGACCGCTATATCTCGATGAATTAAAGAGACACAACACAGACTATAAACAATATCGCCGTATGAATTACATCACGCTGGCACTCGCCGGTGCATCTACAGCCTTTGCAATCCGGGGGTATATCCGATATAAAAAAAGACCCGTGCCCAAGTATCGAATCCCCCCGGTGCCATTTGATGAATATTACCTTAAAGTCGAGCCCATCTCATATGATATGCTCTATCCCGGTATCCGTATAATTGTCCCTTTTTGATACATGAAAAGACTGATCCTCCTTTTGTGGCTGCCCCTTGTCCTCTCCTGCGTGAAGTATCGGTCTGATTTTAACCTGTCAGTTCATTTTCTCGACAGCTATGTTTATACCAGCGGGATTTTCGACAGCCTTCGACTGCAAGTGATCCACATCGAAAATCTCGAACCCGAGGGTTCTGCCAACTGTACCTACCGATTTCACATTCAGATAGACCCCTCACAACAGAGAGAACTCCAGAAATTGAAACTCTATTTCTTTGATATTGATTTTCAGGAAGACCGTGCAGGTGGTTTGTACTACCGGTTTAATGACATCGCCTTTACGGATTCGATAACTTTTAGTCATCGCTCCATCCCATGCAGTGGAAAAGTGCGTTACTTTTATCGGGTGTATGCACGTAGTATTACAGATGGCAACCTTGTGTTTATAAGCAAAATACAGATATTTCAACACAACTGATTACACATGAATAACGGACTTATCCTTACAACCATCGATTCCATACCAGGGTACGAAATTGTAGAGATCCTGGGCATCGCTAGAGGATCTACCGTAAGAACGAGGAATGTGGCTTTTGACATTTTCGCAGGCCTTAAAAACATTGTCGGTGGCGAAATCTCTGAATACACAAAACTCCTTGCTGATGCCCGCGAGCAGGCAATCAAACGGATGACCGAAGATGCAAAACGATTGGGTGCAGACGCCGTCGTCAACGTCCGATTTACAACCTCCACAGTGATGCAGGGAGCTGCAGAAATTCTCGCCTACGGCACGGCAGTCCGCATTTTGAAATTTTAGGCTTGTAAAGTGGAGATAGGTGCCTTTTTAGTTGGAATGTTGATGTCCGGAGTTGGAGGTGTCATTTTAGTTATTCTAATTATATACTTTATAATCAAAAGAATACAAGACCGACGAAACGAGGATTTTGAAAATAGAAGCAACTAACTCACATCTAATTTAAATAAGCCATATAAATTTTTTAGTCAATAATGGATAAAATGCATAACACGACTTCATACAACGTCTAAAAAATCGCGCACTTCTATTATTATGGTTACATATCCCACACCACAGAGATACACTTAATCCCTCTTTATATATCTACCTTTGCACTGTATATTTCTATTGATGTCCGAAAAACAAAACAACCCCTGTAGCTATTATTCAAGCTAAATCCCAGTCGTATGTTATCCTTTTTCCTTCAGAAAAAAAAGAGCAGCAATAAAGAGAACTTCTGGCTAGACGATATCAAGAAGCTGCCACGTCCCAAATTTCACACCCTGACTATCGGCGAGGTTCGCCGAGAAACAGATGAATGCGTATCTGTATCATTTGTCGTTCCACCGTCGTTAAAGAAGGAGTACTGCTTCGCTCCAGGACAATATTTGACACTCAAAGCCACCATAAACGAAGAGGAAATCCGAAGATCTTATTCCATCTGCTCCAGTCCTCTGGAAAATGAGTTGAGAGTCGCCATTAAAAAAATACCTGGAGGTATATTTTCTACCTATGCCAATGAAAGCCTTGAATCCGGGAAATCAATGGATGTTATGACGCCCCAGGGCAACTTTACAGTACCATTAAATCCCGATGGGTCCGCTAAGTATGTGATGTTTGCAGCAGGATCAGGGATTACCCCCATCATGAGCCTGATCAAAACCATCCTTCAATATGAAGCCAACAGCACGATAACGCTTTTTTATGGGAATAAGGCAGTATCTACAATAATTTTCAAAAATGAATTAGACGATTTGAAAAATCTATACATCAATCGTCTGGAAATACATCATGTCCTAAGCCAGGAAGACCAAGGCACCGACTGGCTCAAGGGAAGGATCGATACAAACAAAGTACGCCTGTATGCTCAAAAGTTTTTTAATCCATCAGAGATAGCCCATTTTTTCATTTGTGGCCCGGAAGAGATGATTTACCAAGTGAAAGACACATTGTCGGAGCTTGGTGTTCATGATAAGAAAGTACATTTCGAACTCTTCACCGCAGCGACACCAACTGCCAAAAAAAATACCGACAACTCAAAGTCAAAATCAGAAGTCCTCAGCCATGTAACTGTTGTGCTGGACGGAGAAGAAACCCACTTTGATATATCCTCCAAAGGCATATCCATCCTCGATGCAGCCTTAGATGCCGGAGCCGACGTGCCATTTGCCTGTAAAGGAGCAGTATGCTGCACATGCAGAGCCAAAGTACTCGAAGGCAAAGTAGCGATGGAAATGAATTACGCGCTGGACGACGACGAAGTCGAACAGGGGTACGTACTTACCTGTCAGAGCCATCCCATCTCTGAACGCGTCACTGTGAGCTATGATGAATAAAGCAAGTAACGGGATTATAACAGATTTTTAAGTCTTGAAGCACAAAATATCTTTTTGATAGTAAGCCTAAAATTTGTTTCTTTGCAGCCCGTTTTTAATAGGTAGATCAAACCATAAAATATCAAACTCATGGCTCGCGTTTGTCAGGTTACCGGAAAGAAAGCACGTGTTGGGAATCACGTGTCATTTTCCAATAAGAAAAACAAAAGATTGTTTGATGTCAATCTTACTAACAAGCGTTTTTTCATACCTGAAGAAAACCGCTGGATCACCCTAAAAGTGAGTGCAAAAGGTATCAAAACCATAAATAAAAAAGGAATCTCGGCTGTGCTGAAAGAGGCTGCTGAAAAAGGATTTTTAAAATTGTAAAAAACCATGGCTAAGAAAGGCAATAGAGTACAAGTAATTTTGGAATGTACTGAACATAAAAATTCGGGACTTCCCGGCACCTCCCGTTATATTTCCACAAAAAATAAAAAAAATACGCCTGACAGATTGGAGTTGAGGAAATACAATCCAATACTCAAAAAGGTGACTTTACACAAAGAAATCAAGTAATATTTTAATGAAATGGCAAAGAAAGTAGTTGCTACTCTGAAAAAGGAAGGTGCGACCAAAGCATACACCAAAGTAATTCGCATGATCAAAAGCGACAAAACGGGTGCATACACCTTCGAAGAAAAAATAATGGAGAAAGATCAGGTAAATGACTACCTGAAAAAATAGTAAGGACTTTATAAAGTTGTTTTCATGGCAGAGATAGGCTGCTCCTAGTTCGGTAGGAGTGGCCTTCTTTGTTTTTACTACTTATAATCTACACAAAAAGCTTTGGAAATCAAAACTTTCTTAAGGATTGGACACTCCACCGGGTTGAGTGTTCCAAAACATTTAACAGAAGTATATGTTTACTTTGAAAATCGTCCTTATGAAAAATATTTCAATAGTAGCAGTGATACACCTGCTTACAGGCTTGACAAGCCCATTTCTTTACCTTAATGGATATCATGCCCTTGGGTTGTTTCTGTTTTCAATATCCCCTGCAGTGTTGATTGTCTTGGTATATATGATCTTAAGAGACAAGACCTTTGTAATGCCGGAATCCTACAACGGACAGTGGTATCAGGACAATAAAAACATAAAATTTACGCACACCAGCGAGTGGGAATCTGATAAGTAAGTGAAGAAAAACACAGAAAGCCGACGTAAAGTCGGCTTTTCGATATCTAATATCTACATCGAGGAACCTTAGGTAGTCGCCTCTTTATCTAACACTACCTTGCCTTTGTAATAAAGCTTGCCTTCATGCCAGTAGGCTCTGTGCCACAGGTGTGCTTCTCCGGTTACATTGCACACAGCAATGGTTGGTACTTCAGCTTTATAGTGTGTTCTACGCTTATCTCTCCGTGTTTTTGATTGTCTGCGCTTAGGATGTGCCATTTTTTATTTCAGTTTAGTTTATTCTTAATGTCTTTTAGTTTTTCCCACCGGGGATCGGTTTCTTTTTCAGAAGATTGGTCTTCATTGTCAGGAAGGCTATCGACTTTCAGCTCAGCCAGCTTCCGCACTACCTCGTTATCGAGGGTGCCGGCAGCTACTCCCGGATGAATTTTTTGAAGGGGAACGGCCAGCACGGCTGTCTCGTAGATAAATTGGGAAATATTCAATTGATGTTCATCGTGAGGTAGAGTCATCACTCCGTCTTCTTCTTCAATCCGTTGATCACCAAATTTTACGATCAGATTCCAATTTGCCCGGATGTCCATGTCGAATGGCTCTGTACTGATGTCGCAATCGACTTCTACCTTCCCATTGACATCAAATGAAAAAAGCAGCATGCTTGTTTTTTTTTCCATTTGGACTTTACACAAGAGACGGGCATTTCGAAATTCCTGTTCGGCATATTTGATAAAATATGCATCGTCCAGTACATATTCAAAATGGTGAACGCCGGTTTTCATTCCAAGGTATGGAATATCAAAATCTCTCAACCAACGGTCACCTTTTTTTGCCATTTTCCAATCTGTTAAGTATGAGCAAGATGTAGATGCTGTGACTTGCTTCAATCAGGGGTGCAAAAGTAGCACATTCATCCCCTTCACAGAAGTATTATGTTTATGTCTTATATTTTTAACACTTCTATTCCTTTCGTTTATCTCACATTAGAACTGTTGGGGAGGTCAGTCAAACTTTTTTACGTAAAAGTGACAGTAAGGAGTAGATCCTTTGTTGTCGTAATAATTCTGATGATACTCTTCCGCCGGATAGAACTCTTTGGCCGGAGTAACTTCCGTCACAACTTTATGGCCTTTTTTTCGCAGAATTTCAATTAGTTTTTCAGTGGTTTTCTTTTGATCTTCGTTCAGATAAAAGACTGCGCTCCTGTACTGATGTCCGATGTCAGGTCCCTGTCGGTTGAGCTGACCGGGATCATGTGTTTCGAAGAATATTTTACAGAGAGTTTCATAACTAACTTTTAGGGGATCATACACCACTTCCACCGCTTCGGCATGCCCTGTGGTACCGGTGCATACCTGCTTGTAGGTGGGATTTGGCACGTGTCCTCCGGTGTAACCACACCGGGTGCTTACAACACCTTCTACTCGTTTTAAATGATACTCTGTTCCCCAAAAACATCCTGAGGCAAATATGGCACGCTCGTATTTTTTGTCATTCATTTTCTGAGCATTGAGTGTAATAGCTGAAAGGGTGAGCAAAGAAACCAATTTTTTCATTTTTTAAATGCAAATCGTTAAAAAAATAAACCCACAAATCCAGTGCTTGTTTAAGATGAGGTAATTCCAATATCTTGACTCCCCACATTACAATTGTCTGGTTTAAACGCGACCTGAGACTGCATGATCACAGACCGCTCATGGAAGCTCTAAACAACAACCTGCCGATGCTCGGTATTTGGATCGCTGAGCCGGAAGTTTTGGCACACAGAGATTACAGTCTGAGGCATTTCTCATTTCAATACATCTCTGCCTTAGAAGTAAAGGAAAAACTGGCTCGGTATGGGATCGATGTGTGGCTGTGCCTTGGGGGTGCTGATGAGATTTTTAAAGAATTGTGTCAAAAATTTCGGATTCAAGCCGTATACTCCCATCAGGAAACGGGGGTACGATTGACCTATGAGAGAGATTTACGAATTAAAGATTTATTGAATTTTCATAAAATCTCCTGGTTCGAATATCCACAGTTTGGTGTGGTAAGAGGGCTGAGCCATCGACGCGGTTGGGATACTCGATGGAAAGAATTTGTGAATTCACCCCTTTTAAACCCCGACTTGTCCGATTACAAATTTCCTCCCCTAGCAGTAGAAAATCCCTTTGAAATACCTGAAACTATTGCCAAAGATTGGATATGCGCCACAGCATCCTTTCAAAAAGCAGGGGAAAGTAGTGCTTTGGAGACGCTGAATAGTTTTCTCCATGGTCGATACCACACCTACAGCCGGCATATTTCCAGACCGGAAGAAAGCAGGAAAAGCTGTAGCCGGCTGTCCCCACATCTGGCCTGGGGTACGGTGAGTCTGCGACGGGTGTACCACCAGACCCTGCAAGCATACAGGGAACCGGGCTCAACAAAATTTCCGCTTAGGGCCTTCATAAGCCGTCTTCACTGGCATTGTCATTTTATTCAGAAATTTGAGTCCGAGGACCGCATAGAATTTGAACACATTAACAGAGGCTACTTCGATCTGCCCTTTGAATACGACGAGTCGCATATTAAAGCCTGGGAACAGGGACTTACAGGAGTGCCGCTGGTAGATGCGTGTATGCGCTGCGTGGTATCAACCGGTTATCTAAACTTTCGGATGCGTGCCATGTTGGTTTCATTTCTGACACACTATTTGCTTCACGATTGGAGAGTGGGTGTTCACTATCTTGCCAGGCAATTTCTGGATTTTGAACCGGGAATTCACTACATGCAATTTCAAATGCAGGCAGGTGTCACGGGAATCAATACTATAAGAATATATAATCCTGTAAAACAATCGCTCACAAATGATCCTGAAGGCTATTTTATCCGCAGATGGGTTCCTGAATTATCGCACTTGCCTACCCACCTGGTGCATGAACCCTGGCGTGTAACACCAATGGATGAGCTGATGTATTCATTTCGTTACGGAGTGGATTATCCGAAGCCCATCGTGCACCTGACACTTGCATATAAGCGCGCCCAGAAACTTCTCCACGAAGCTCAAAGGTGGCCACGCGTCAGGGCTGAGAGCAGACGAATCCTGCTCAGGCATACCACTGCAAGCCGAAATATCGATAAGCGCACGGATGAGATCCTGGGCGAGGATTAAGGCTAAACGGATCAGAAGATTTTCAATACTTTTATTTTATGAAAATCCATAATCTATGCAAACCAATATTCTGACGGAAGTATTCCTTCCATTGTCTTTGGCACTGATCATGCTTGGGATGGGTCTCGGATTGAACGTACGGGACTTTGTACGCATTGCCAAATTTCCTCGCTCCGTAGCAGCAGGTCTGACAAATCAATTGATTTTATTGCCCGTCGTTGGCTTTATCATTGTACATATGGTACCGATTTCACCTGAGCTGGCCGTTGGTATTATGGTTCTTTCAGCATGTCCCGGTGGGGTAACTTCCAACCTGATCACACACCTCAGCCGCGGTAATACTGCTCTATCAATCACGCTCACAGCGATCACGAGCGTTATCACCGTTGTTACAATACCACTTATCGTCAATTTAAGTCTCGGCTACTTCTTAGGGGAGTCAACCGAGATAAAGCTACCTGTGGCAAAAACCATACTTCAGATCTTTGGGATCACACTTGTACCGGTAGCCATAGGCATGCTGATCCGAAGGAAAGCACCGGTATTTGCAGCTATGGCTGACCGACCGGTTCGTATCTTCTCTGCTGTAATTTTTGTACTCATCATCCTCGCTGCCATATTGAAAGAGAGAGAGAATCTGCCGGAATATATCCGTACGGCCGGGCTGGCTGCATTTCTACTCAATGCAGCGACCATGCTGCTGGGATGGATTGCCGGGGTGGTGATGCGGATACCACATTCGGACAAGATCTCCGTGACAATAGAATCAGGTATCCAAAATGGAACACTGGGGATTGTAATCACAGCTACACTCCTGGAAAATCCCGCCATGACTGTCGCCCCGGCTCTGTATTCTCTGATCATGTTTTTAACAGGAGCTGCATTGATTTTCATGTGGTCGAGGGGCAGGAGCGGTGACGTCTCCACGCAAGTTTAAGCGTTGAGTGGTAACCGAAGTAATGCATATTGAACATTTGGTCGAATGTATTGCCCTGTAAATTAAAAAATGACTTAATCTACATTGTCATGCAAAAAGGAATTGTTGGCACGCAACTCAGTAGTACTTCCTGATCCCGACACAGATATTCTTCCTTCATTGACCTTTTGAGAATATTGTTCGTCTGTAAGAGTCAGACCCTTTCTTTTATAAGCTGGTTCAGCACTCATCTCTTCGTAGCTCCTCTTTTTATTGCGAAACGCATAATTATACTGTTTCAGATTTTCTATCCTGCTCTGGCTTAAGATGGTCAGTGTTTTATCAATAGGCAAATCAAATGGGTCTTCAACCGTAGTTTTGGGTGTATCAGTAGATTTTGTGGCTTTAAACTCAGGCTGAGCCGGGATACTTGCTACGGTTTTTAGTTCAAATGATATTTCATCCTCTTGAGAGTCCTGCGTTGACCGGGTCGAAGCGGACTTGTCTGATGTTTCGTCATCTTCATCTTCCAGCGTGAATCGAAGAACGCCTTCCGATTCGTCCTTTCTGTTGTATATATCTGTGGATGTGTCTGATCCAGGGGTATGTGTTTCATCTGACATCACGGCAGAGATGGGAGCATCAAAGTCAAACTCAACTACCTGGGTATTGTTTTCAGGTTCTTTAATGTATGTGAGCTTAATCTCCTCATCGTCGTCTTCCAGCTCAAATCGAACCTCTTCGGATGAATTTTCCTTAAGTATTATATGTTTGGACGCTGAGGCTGGTGTATTCTCGTTTTCCTTGTTGGTGGTCTCTGCTTCCTTCGCTGGATTGGTGTTTGAAACTTGATACAGAGAACCTTCCAGGTCAAGTATCGAAGGCTGAATCACTTTTGGGGTCTGCGCCTGAGGTTGTTGGGGTGGTGAAGGTGTTTTTTGGACTTTGGAGGCCGTATTTTTTTGAGCGTCGTCATCCTCTTTGAGCACATGCACAGTTTTTTGAATTTCCTGAGGAACGAGTCTTGGAGACGTTTCCCGATTAAATCCGGTCGCAATCACGGTGACAGAAATATCCTGGCCTAAACTCTCATCTTCTCCAAGACCCATGATGATGTTGGCACTGCCTCCAGCCTGATCCTGAATATAGTCGTTGATTTCAGCTATCTCGTCAATCGTGACATCCGAAGAGCCATTGATGAGCAGGAGCACATTAGTGGCTCCGTAGATGTGATTGTCGTTGAGCAGCGGAGAGTCAAGGGCTGCTTTCACGGCTTTTGAGGCACGATCATTTCCGCTGGCACGCCCGCTTCCCATGATAGCGGTACCGCTATCGGATAGCACGGTACGCACATCGCGCAAGTCTATATTAATGTTAAAATTTCTGGTAATGACCTCTGCTATAGATCGCGAAGCAGTGGCTACGACTTCGTCTGCCTTTGCAAATCCTTCTTTCCAACCGAGATTGCCAAATATTTCGCGGAGTTTATTATTGTTGATTATGATCAGGGAGTCAGTAAATTTTTTCATTTCGGCGATACCGCTTTCGGCTTGCTGAAGGCGGACTTTTCCTTCAAAGTTAAAGGGCGTGGTGACGATTCCGACGGTGAGGATTCCAAGTGATTTAGCCACTTCGGCTATCACGGGAGCGGCTCCTGTGCCGGTACCTCCTCCCATTCCGGCGGTAATAAAAACCATCTTGGTGTCCTGTGTCAGGAGTTTTTCGATTTCCTCACGGCTCTCCTCAGCTGCGGCCTTACCTACATTGGGATTGGCTCCTGCGCCGAGGCCTTCCGTAATGTTTGCACCCAGCTGGAGTTTGACGGGTATTGGGCTGTTTTCGAGATGTTGGCGGTCAGTATTGCAAATGGCATAATCAATACCCTTGATTCCAAGTGAATACATGTAATTCACCGCGTTTCCGCCACCGCCACCTACCCCTATTACCTTGATGATAGAGGACTTGTTTTTTGGCAGATCAAAATGTAAGACATCGTTCATTTCCATATCGTTTTATTTTTTCAGGTATTGACATCGTTGTTAAAGAATTCTATCATTTTTTTTACCCAGTTGTCAAAAATTCCGACGCGTTTTTTTTGCAGAGATTCTGACTCTGCTTGGGATTCTGTACTAGTATGGGATGGCTCTGTAGCGGTATCGCAGGTAGAATCTGTGTCTGCTCCTGCAGATGGTTCAGAGGCGGAGGCCTCTGCTTTGGGTCGTTGCTTTTTGCGGTCTTCTTCTTCCATAGCCTCTAGACCCTTCATTACCAGGCCAATGGCGGTTGCGTATGCCGGAGAGGCCAGTTCGCTGTAGTCTGACTGTGCCAGATGCTCATTGGGGTAGCCTATCCGAGCATCCATTCCGGTCATGTAAGCTACTAGTTGTTTCAGATGTTTGAGTTGCGCCCCACCGCCTGTGAGTACGATTCCTGCGATTAGTTTTTTGCGCTGCTCAGTAAAGCCATAATTTTTTATCTCGATGAAGACCTGTTCGATTATTTCCGTGACTCTTGCATGAATGATTTTTGACAAGGTTTTCAACGAGATCTCTTTGGGATCCCTGCCCCGCAATCCCGGGATAGAAACAATTTCATTTTCCTTGTTTTCACCCGGCCAGGCAGAGCCAAATTTGATTTTGAGGAGCTCGGCCTGGCGCTCTATGATGGAGCATCCTTCTTTTATGTCTTCTGTAATAATATTTCCTCCGAAAGGTATCACGGCCGTATGGCGGATAATGCCGTTTTTGAAGATGGCTACATCGGTGGTGCCCCCTCCGATGTCTACCAGAACCACTCCAGCTTCTTTTTCTTCTTCTGTGAGTACAGCTTCGGCAGAGGCAATAGGTTCGAGTGTAATTTGCTGGAGTTCAAGTCCTGATTTTACAATGCAACGTCCGATGTTTTTTATGGACGCCATATCCCCAATTACGATATGGAAACTCGCTTCAAGGCGGGAGCCGTACATACCACGTGGCTCGGTGGTTTCAATTTTGCCGTCTATTTTATATTCCTGAGGGATGATGTGAATGATTTCATCGCCTGGCAACATATTCATTTTCTGCACATTGAAGATGAGCTTATCCAGATCATCATCTTCTATCACCTCGTCGGGATTTTCGCGAATAATATAGTCTCTGTGCTGCTGCGACCGAATGTGCTGACCTGCTACACCTGCTACGATATGCGAAATTTTAATACCAGATCGGGCTTCAGCTTCTCCTACTGCTTGCCGAATAGCATCTATGGTCTGTGTAATATTGGTGACCACACCCCGGCTTACCCCCAGCGACTTGGCTCTGCCCATGCCCAGAATTTCAATTTTTCCATATTCACTTCTGCGGCCTATGACGGCTACAATTTTTGTGGTCCCTATGTCGAGCCCTACGGCTATTTTTTCACTGCTCATATTCGCAAATTACTTGTTTGTCAAACCTCAAATTGACACTCCTGATTTTCTTTTTTTCCAGAGTAGGATATATGCTGCTGTAAAATACTTTTAGCCTAAGCAACTTTTCTTCAGTCTGCTCTGGTTTTCCGAAATAAATAGACTCGTCAAACAACGTGCTGTATGCAGTTATTTCACCGGTTGAGGAGACATAAAAACCGCTGAAAAAATTTTTTAAAAATGCATCTTTTTGACTCATCTCCATGATTTGATTCAAAGAGCGGATTACATCGTCTGTAACCCTTCCGTCCACCACTGGCACAAAAGCGGAGTAATGGCGGGAAAGCGGAAAAGTATGATTTTGTAAATCAACATAATAATCCGATTTTCTGCCTAAAATGCGCAAGGATGGAGTACGAGGTTTCACGAGTATATGCAATTCTCCATTTAGTGTGAAAAATATTTCGGTATGCTCAATTGATTTTTGTGCATTGAGTATTTCTTCTAACACTTTGGTGTTGATACTTTTTCGGATTAATATTGAATCATTATTCAGCACGTCACTACACATGTTTAAAATATCGTCTTTACTGATCATATACTTGTCATCATTCTGTAGGATATCGACCAAAATGAGACGTACAGGAGAGGTGTCGAGTTTTCTTCCGGAAAAGGCAGTAATGACCAGAAAACCTACCAGCAACACAACCAGAAAAACGACTCTGAAAATTCTATGTACTTTTTGCATAGAGAAGTTGTTTGAGCGGTTCGACATAATCGCTTATGTTGCCTGCTCCTGCAGTTATAAAAACTTCATTTTTCGGAGCAATCCCTGCGAAAAAGTTTTCTAGTTCGGATAATTTGACTTTGAATTTTTCAGCAGATGTAAGATGTGTAAAGATCATATCTTCAGATACTCCTTGGATCTGCTCTTCCCGCGCGGGATAGATGTCTAAAAGCACAACCCGATCCGCCAGGCTGAGGCTTCGGGCAAATTCGGTGTGAAAATCGCGGGTACGACTATAAAGGTGCGGCTGGAAAATGATGGTAATTTTGTGGCTGGGATACAGCATCCGCGCTGAGTTCAGCAGGGCTTTGAGTTCGGCGGGATGGTGAGCATAATCATCTATCAGGACGACCCCTTTGTAGTCTGAGATGAGCTCAAATCTTCGTTTCACGCCCTTGAAAGTCTGGATGCCTTCGGCGATTTGCCGGACATGAAGGCCGTAGAGATGACATAATCCCGCTGCAGCCACCGCATTCTCTACGTTGTGAACACCAGGTACCATGGAAAATGCCGATACACTCTCACCGGTCGGAAAATGCAGTAGAAAGGCAAACCTGCCGTCTTTTATCTCGATTTTTTCAGCGAAATAATCTGCTGAAGCATGCAATCCGTAAGAATGATCTCCCGACACCGGTATGTTTATTTTTACCAGGAGTTTACCGGACTTTTTTGATAATTCAGCGAATTCAACGAATGCCTGACGCACTCCATCCTGATCTTTGTAAATGTCGAGGTGGTCGGGATCCGTCGATGTGATGACCGACAGAGATGGATGTAGTTTGAGAAATGATCTGTCGTATTCATCAGCTTCTATGACGATGGTATTTTCTTTTCCGTACAAAAAATTAGTGTTGTAATTGGTGCTGATGCCTCCAATAAATGCTGTGACATCATGACCATTGTGCTTCAAAATATGGGTGACCAATGCAGTAGTGGTAGTCTTGCCATGCGTACCAGCAATGGCTATACATCGGGACGAACGGGTGATTAATCCAAGTACATGAGCCCGCTTTTGAAGCGTAAAATTATTTTTTATAAACCAACGGATTTGCTCATGCTGTTCCGGTACAGCGGGGGTGTAAATGACTAAAGTATCCTCGGGTGTACCTATTCTATGCAGCGGAATGTTTTCGACGCGGTCGCTGTAGTTTATTACTATTCCCTCGTTTTCGAGCTCTTGAGTAAGCCGGGTTCGCTCGCGGTCATATCCGGAAACGATGTTTTTCTTCTGATTAAAATACCTTGCCAGAGCACTCATGCCGATGCCTCCGATTCCTATGAAATAGAAATATCTGAATGACTCGATGGGCTGGCTCATGGCATTAGGGTATTTAATATTTCTGTTACGATCTGAGATGTAGCATCGGGGCGTGCAAGTTTTAGAATGTTTTCGGACAGGTGTTGTCTCTCTTCGGGTGATTCGAGCAGATGAAATACGGCGGAAGATAATTCCTGAATCCGATCTTCGGTCACGACCCGTGCTGCTCCCTTTTCAGAAAACGCCAAGGCATTTTTAACCTGGTGATTTTCGGCTACATTAGGCGATGGAATCAAAATGCAAGCTTTACCTGCAGCTGCAAGTTCGGACAGAGTCCCGGCCCCGGCGCGCGAGACCACCACATCCGCCCACGGATACACGACATACAAGTCCTCTTCGAAGGCAGAGAGGTAAAATCCCATTATCATGGTTGGATATTTGAGAGCATAGGTCGGGTAGTAGGCCTTTCCACAGATCCAAATCAGGTTGGCTCTGTTGGTAAGCTCGGGCACAAGGGTATCGATCGTCTGGTTTATTATCTTGGCGCCCAGGCTTCCGCCAACCGCCAGGAGAGTGGGTTTCTGGACATCGATATTAAATCGTTTGGCGATGTCCGGATTTCTGACCGCCTCCTTACTTATCTCAGGACGAATGGGATTTCCGGTAAGTCGGATTTTAGATGGGGAGAAATGTTTTTCCATACCTTCATAGGCTACAAAAACTTTTTTAGCAAATCTGCCGGCAATACGGTTTGTGATTCCGGCATAGGAATTCTGCTCCTGCACGAAGACGGGAATCCCTACCAACCCCGACGCTAATATCAAGGGGGCACTTGCAAATCCACCTGTACCTATCACAGCATGCGGTCTAAATCGCATGAGCATGACAAAACACTTAAGTATACTGTATAGCAGCTTGAATGGCAGCAGCAAGTTTTTGAATAAACGTGTGCGATCAAAGCCCTCTATCGGAAGCCCTACAATCGGGTAGCCTGCAGCCGGAACACGGGTCATTTCCATTCGGCCAACGGCACCAACAAAGAGCAGCCGCGCATCCGGCAGGCGCCTTCTTAGCTCATCGGCTATGGACAGGGCGGGAAAAATATGGCCTCCCGTACCTCCTCCACTAAGCATAAATCGATGTGCGTTCCTGCTCATTTTGTATTTCAGTTTCTGAAATTGAAGGATCCTGGGCGATACCAGAATTTTGCTGTTCCGGGAGTTCCTCGCTCGAGAATCTGCTTACAGACTGTACAATTCCGATGGCTGCGCAAATGGTCCAAATGCTGCTACCACCGGCACTTAGCAGGGGAAGGGTCTGACCCGTGACAGGAAGTAGATTGACCGCCACCCCCATATTTACCAACGCCTGAATGATAATTCCAAAACCCGCAGCGACCACAAGCAGACTGCCAAACAACGATTTAGCTCGAGTAGCTACGAGCAGAAAACGTATCAAGAGGATCAAATACATAAATAAGATGCATACGGCACCCACAAATCCGTATTCTTCTGTTACGATGCTGAAGATAAAATCGCTCGAAGATTGGGGTAGAAAATATTTCTGCGTACTCTTGCCCGGCCCAGTACCCAGAAGGCCGCCGTTGGCAATGGCCATTTTGGAGCGTTCGACCTGATAGTTGTCCTGCGAATCGCCTGAAATAAAATTTTCGATGCGCGACTTCCAGGTATCTACCCTGTGGGGCATCAGGTCTGGAAAAGTGACAATCGCTGCAATAAAAAGAGCCAGGCCACATGAGATCATTCCCACTGTATAGAAAATGTACTTTTTGGGAAACGGGGCAATAAACATAAGGAGAACAGCTTGCATAAAAATGAGAGCTGCAGTAGAAAAATTAGCCGGAAAAATTAGCCCGCAAACTAAAAGAACCGGTGTTAAGATTTGCCAGAACACAGATTTAAACGTCCACTGAAGGGGATCTTCTTTTTTGGAAAGCGTACGGGCAAGATAGACCATCAGGACCAGGCCTGCAATCACACTACTCTGAATACTAATGCCCAGCATGGGTATCTGTATCCACCTGCTCGCATTTGCCTTTCCAATCGTATACCCTTGAGAGAGGGTATAAACCAGCAAAAGAATAGCCGGAAAAAGCAGTATCACCGATAATGGCGCAAAGAACCTGTAGTGTACATTGTGCATCATCCAGATAATAAGCCATCCCATCAGTACATGCATGGCATGCCGGAGCAGAATTTCAAAGGCACTTGCCTTTTGGTAATTCCACTGCAGATTGCTGCCGGCGCTATATATGCTCAGGAAGGAGGACAGTGACAGCAGAAATACGATCACCCAGATGACCCGATCGCCTTTAAGTTTGAGTTGGCCGCCCATGTACATTCATTACAGTTGTCGAACCCAGTACTTAAATTGGTTTCCCCGGTCTTCGTAATTGTCAAAGAGGTCAAAACTGGCACATGCCGGTGACAGTAAGACGACATCCCCCTTACTTGCCAGGCTGTAGGCAGTCTTTACGGCTTGTTCCATGCTGTGGGTATCGGCGATCACATTGACCATTCCGGTAAATTCATCCAAAATCTTGGAATTGTCCTTTCCTAAGCACACTATGGCCTTGACGCGCTCCTTGACCAGGCTGTGCAGTACGGAGTAGTCATTGCCCTTGTCTACACCTCCCGCTATCCACACAATGGGTCTTTTGATGCTGCCCAGTGCATAGAAAACCGAGTTTACATTGGTGGCCTTTGAATCGTTGATAAACTCAATACCACCTACTATTCCGGCATTTTCGAGGCGGTGCTCTACTCCTTCGAAATCAGAGAAGGCTTCTTTGATTTTTTCCTGACGGATCTCATGAATGCGAGCCGCTATGGCAGCCGCCATGCTGTTGTAGGCATTGTGTGTGCCTTTAAGTTTGAAGTCTTTGATAACCATTGAATCCATAATATTGGTTTTTATGATAATTTCATTTGGGTTGACGAGGTATGCGCCCACCCCGGGATCATACAAGGCGCTGAAGGGTATTTTTCTGGCTTTGGTGGGGAATTTGGAGAGATATTGGACGGTTACGGGATCATCGGCGCAGTATATAAATACCTGATCTGGGCGTTGCGCCTGACAGATCCGAAATTTGGAGGCGATGTAGTTTTCAAACACGTGGTCGTATCGATCCAAATGATCGGGCGTAATATTGGTCAGGATAGCTATATCCGGAGCAAAAGTGAAGCATCCATCCAACTGAAAGCTGCTAACTTCCAGCACATACACATCGTACTGATGATCATCTATCACCAATTCGGCAAAACTCCGGCCTATGTTTCCCCCGATTCCGGTTTTGATTCCGGCCTTCAGAAATATATGACCGATCAGGGATGTGGTAGTAGTCTTTCCATTCGTACCGGTGATGGCAATGATTGGCTTACTGGTGTGGAGAGAGGCAAACTCAATTTCTGAAATCACCTTGAGACCAGCCTTCCGAGCCTGTTGAACAACGGGGGATTTTTCGGGGATACCCGGACTTTTGATTACAAGGTCGGCCGAACGTATCTGCTCCAGGTTATGCCCCCCTTCTTCAAAATCAATTCCGGCACTTTTAAGCTTTCTGGCAAATTTCTCTAATACTGTGCCGGCATCGCTCAGATACACTTCCATACCGAGATGTCTGGCCAGCAAAGCTGCTCCGGTACCGCTCTCTCCGGCCCCAATTACTGCAATTCGGTTAAAACTTTTACTTGCCATTACCGGATTTTGAGGGTTACAAATGCGACGACTGCCAGGATAATGCCCACAATCCAAAACCTGGTTACGATTTTGGCCTCGTGATATCCTTTCTTCTGATAATGGTGGTGAAGGGGTGACATCAGAAAAATGCGACGACCCTCTCCGTACTTCTTTTTTGTGTATTTAAAATAGCTTACCTGCAGGACTACCGAAAGATTTTCAACCAGAAATATTCCGCATACTATGGGAATGAGCAACTCCTTGCGCACAGCTATGGCCAGAGTCGCAAGGATACCTCCCAGCGCAAGCGATCCTGTGTCGCCCATGAAGACCTGAGCAGGATAGGTATTATACCACAAAAAGCCGATGCATGCTCCGATGAGTGCAGCCACATACACAACCATTTCACCGGAGTTGGGTATGTACATAATATTGAGATAATCGGCGAAAATGATTGAACCTGATACATACGCGAAGATGCCAAGTGCCACAGAGCTTATGGCTGAGGTGCCTGTAGCGAGCCCGTCGAGTCCGTCGGTAAGGTTAGCTCCGTTGGATACGGCGGTGATGATGAAAATGACGATTGGTATGTATACAATCCAGCCCCATGTATAGCCATCCAGACCAAACCATTGCACTACAGCCGAATAATCCAGTTCATTGTTTTTTAAGAATGGAATGGTGGACTTAATGCTCTTTTTAGCCTCCCCGAAAACCGGCTTTTTGCCCTGGTCAATTTGGGCTGTGAGTGTCTGTATTCGGGTATTGGACTCTTTTTCTTTAATGGTCACTTCCGGGTGAAAATACAGGGTTGTACCCACGATCAACCCCAACACTACCTGTCCTAGTACTTTAAACATCCCCCTCAGGCCTTTTTTATCTTTTTTAAATACTTTGATGTAATCATCTATAAAGCCGATTAACCCCATCCATACCGTGGTTACAAGTAGTAGTATTACGTAAATATTGTCCAACCTGGCAAAAAGCAATACAGGAACGAGTATGCCAGCGAGTATGATTATTCCACCCATCGTGGGCGTACCAACTTTCAGGTTTTCGCCGGCCAGTCCGAGGTTTCGGACGGTTTCGCCTACTTGCTTGCGACGCAGAATCAATATGATTTTTTTTCCAAAGACAAGTGTGATCAGCAGGGCAGTGATGATAGCCATGGATGCCCTGAAAGTGATGTACTGAAAGACTCCTGCCCCTGGCAGATCATATATTCTGTTGAGAAACGAAAAAAGGTAGTACAACATACCGGGGCGCTTACAAATGGTTGAAATAGTCTATAATAACCTGTTTGTCGTCGAAGGGGTACTTTACTCCCTTGATCTCCTGGTATTTCTCATGTCCCTTTCCCGCAACGAGGACGATGTCTCCCTTGGCGGCAAGGCTGAGAGCCAATCGGATAGCTTCTCTGCGATCGGGAATCTTATGGCATTTACGACGCAGGTGGAGGTCTATTCCTGCTTCGATTTCGTCCATAATCTGCAGTGGATCTTCCCAGCGGGGATTATCCGAAGTAATGATGAGCCTGTCGCTCCACTCGGCGGCAATTTTCCCCATTTGAGGTCGTTTTGCTTTATCTCTGTCGCCTCCGCAACCCATTACGGCAATGATTTTCTGGTCGTTTTTACGGGAATGATTGAGGGTTTTAAACACATTGAGAAGGGCATCGGGAGTATGCGCATAATCCACTACCGCAATGCGATCATCCGGACCGGCAAGCGTCTCAAACCTTCCCTCTACAGGTCGCAGCGAACTGATGGTCATCAAAAGCAGATTTTCATCAGCGTTCAGCAGTGAGGCTGCACCATATACGGCAAGCAGGTTGTAGGCATTAAACTCTCCTGTGAGCGTCGTGTACACATCCGCACCTCCTATGCGCAAGGTGAGGCCTCCGATAGAATTTTCAATGACTTTGCAATGAAAATCAGCCTTTTGCTTCAGGGCATACGAGTACTTTCTGGCACGCGTATTCTGTACCATTATGGAGCCGTTGCGGTCATCAGCGTTGTAGAGAGCAAAGGCTTTTGAAGGCAGTTCGTTGAATAATTTCTGTTTTGCAGCCAGGTAGTTAGCAAAGGTTTTATGATAGTCGAGGTGGTCATGCGATATATTGGTGAAAATGGCTCCGGTAATGTAAGTCCCTGCAAGCCTCTCCTGGTGTATCCCATGACTTGAGGCTTCGATAAAACAATATTCCACCCCTGATTCAACCATTTCTCTGAAATATCTCTGCAATGTGAGGGCATCGGGAGTGGTGTGTGTGGCAGGTCGTTCGTCGAGGCCGATCTGTATTTTTACAGTAGAAATCAAGCCGGAGCGATACCCCAATTTCCGAAAAGTCTCGTAGAGTTGGGTTGCGACGGTTGTTTTGCCGTTTGTTCCTGTCACGGCGACCACCTTAAGGTGATAGGAGGGGTTATCATAAAAATTGGAAGCGATGATGCCGAGTGCTTTGGCACTGTTTTCCACATAGCAGAATGTAACATTCGGATAGCGCTCTTCCATATGGTTGTCGTGCTCACACACCACGGCGACAGCGCCCGCCTCGATAGCCTGCCCAATGTACTGATGCCCGTCTGACACAGTCCCCACAACTGCTACAAACAGGGAATCTTTCTCAACCTGTCGCGAATCAAAAGCGACAGAGTGCACAGCCGTATGTACGTTGCCACGAACACCTTTTAGATTTACTTTATAGAGGAGATCTTTCAGGTGTTTCATTGATTGTAGCTTTTGAGTTCGATCATCATTGATTTTGAAATCAGGGTGTTGGGCTGGGGATATTGCCATGCTATTCTGCCGGCACCCAAGGCGCTCACGCGATATCCTTCGTTTTCCAGTGCAGAGATTGCAAGCGATACTGGCATTCCGATGAGATCGGGCATGGTGTGAGCAGCGAGCTTTTTGCGGATAAATTCTTGTTTTTGGTGTACTGCGGATTCCCACTGGTCAGGGCGAACCACATCGGAAAAGGCAATTGACCGCTCACCCGGGGTAAGGCTCATCACCGCTTGAGCCGTGCGGGCAGCTACAGGGGCAGCTACACGAGAGCCGTAGTAGGCCTTATCCGGGTTGGGCTTGTCAATGACTACGATAATGCTGTATCTGGGGGCATCCGAGGGAAAATATCCCGCAAATGAAGCGCGATACTTGCGGCTTGATTTTTCTTTCCAGTAGTCGAGCTTGGCTGTACCGGTTTTGCCGGCCAGGCGGACGTTTGGATCATATAGATGTCTGGCTGTGCCTTGCTTTACAACATTTGCAAGCAACACCTGAACTTTATCCAATGTACTTTGGCTGCAAATCGAGGGATTCAGAACGCTTTTTTCAAACTTTCGGACTACTTTTTTATTCTTCCGGATTTCTTCGACGATGAAAGGTTTTACCATTACACCGCCATTTGCCACAGCATTGTAAACGGCCAGCAACTGCAAGGGGGTAAAACTTGTCTGGTAGCCAAAAGCCATCCATGGAAGGGTGATGCCACTCCATTGGGTGCGATCATCAGGATGCGGAATCTTAGGGGGCGTCTCTCCTTTTATTTCGAAATTCAAGGGCTTGTGAATGCCTATTTTGTAGAGCTTATCCACAAATCGCGACGGGTTGTCCTTGTAGTTGTCGAAGACGAGCTTTGCAAAAGCCACGTTTGAGGATTGTTCAAAGGCTTTGGCCAGTGATATAACACCATACTTGTCAGCAGAGCCCTTTTCACTGAAATTAGCCTCTGTAACCACCCTGTCATAGAATGTGTATGAGCCATTGCCTATATCCACGGTGGTTGAGGTGTCGGCTTTTTTGTCCTCGAGGAGCACAAGGGTGGTAAGCAGCTTGAATGTACTGCCGGGCTCTGAGCTTTCCCATACGGCATAGTTGAGTATTTCAGAATAGGTGCCGTGATCTGTTTGCCCCAGGTTGACCATAGCCCTGATTTTACCGGTGTGTACTTCCATGAGCACGGCAGTGCCATGATCGGCTTCATACTGCCGGAGGGCGGACAGGAGCTCATGATGCAAAATATCCTGCATACGGCTATCGATCGTGGATACGACGTCATATCCGTTTTCAGGGTCTTCGTCCCATCCGTTGTTGATGGGTTTCCAGTGGCCTTTTGCCATGAGCTGCATCCAGCGTTTGCCCTCTTTTCCTTTGAGCCAGAAATCGTAAGCGCCCTCCAGCCCGGTCTGACCACGGTCGGAATTGCTGTAGCCAATGGTGCGCTCGGCCACTCCGCTCATTGGCATTTTGCGCACGCTTTGTTGCTCGATGATGAGACCACCTTTGAACTTCCCGTAACGAAATACCGGAAAAGTCTTAATCTGCTGCACGTCCGAAAAACTCACGTTATCCAGAAGTTTTACATACCGATTGCCGGAATTGCGATAGCTGTTCAGCAATCTCAGCCACTCACTCTTAGACTTGTCATATGATGCCAGTTTTGCCGCTAACCCATCGATCTCGCTGCTCCACACACTCTTGCTGACGGCCAAGGGATCAAAGTATATGTCAAATAAGGGCATGGAGGTAGCAAGCAGTTTCTGATCCGAACTGTAGATATTTCCGCGCACCGGAGCGATGGTGTGGTAGCGAATGATTTGCTGCTCTACAGAGGCTTTGAGTGCCGGACCCTCTACCCATTGTAACACCACCAGCTTATATAATATGGCCACAAAGGGCACCATTAGCAAAAGGGCCGTGAAATAAAGGCGGATATACAATCTCTTATTCAGGTCTTTCACTATTTTGTTTTGTTTAAGATTTTACCGTTTTTATCGGCTACAATCATCACCGGAGGCTCACTGCTCTCGACCAGACCGATCGCCTCGGCCCGTTGTTTCACCTTACTTCGCATGCTTAGCTTCATGAGCTTAGACCGGGTTTCAGTAAATTCCGAATTCAGGTCCTTGACCGTCGACTGCAGGGTAGCAAGTGCAAGCACCTTTTTTTCGATCATGTGGCCGCTGTAGATGCTGACCAGGGCCAGAAATGCCAGCCAAAGCACAAAGAACCTGTGGCGGTTCCAACGGCTGTCAGCCAGAAAACTGCCTTTGATGATTTCAGAGATTTTGAGGTCACGTGCTTTCACGACAGTTCGGTTCTTATGGCGGCTCTCAGGCGTGCGCTTCGAGACCGCGTGTTTGATAGGATTTCTGCTTCTTCAGGCTCTATTGCCTTTTTAGAGACAGGTCTCCAGGGAGAGAGATCATTTCCGTAGAAGTCTTTTTCAGTTCGGTCTTCGAAATTGCCGGATCGCATGAAAACTTTTACAAGTCTATCTTCCAGCGAATGGTAGGAGATGACAACCAGCCTGCCTCCTGGCTTGACCAACTCTGTGCACTGCATAAGCATCTCTTTAAGGGCATCGAGCTCTTGATTTACCTCTATGCGAAGCGCCTGGTATACCTGTGCCAGGGTATGGTGCTCGCGATTTTTTTTACAAAATGGCTTGCAGATTTCATTGAGCTGACCCGTTGTGAGGATCTCCTGAGAGGAGCGAGCCCTCACGATGGCTCTGGCAATCCTGCGGCTGTGAGGCAATTCGCCGTATTTTGCGAAAATTCTGCAGAGCTCGTCCTCAGGCCAGTTGTTCAGTATTTCGGCAGCTGTCTGCGGAGCTTCCGAATTCATCCGCATATCCAAAGGCGCATCAAATCGAAGGGAAAACCCCCTTTCTGGAGTATCAAAC
This sequence comes from Thermaurantimonas sp., assembly GCA_046295455.1. Classification (GTDB taxonomy): domain Bacteria; phylum Bacteroidota; class Bacteroidia; order Flavobacteriales; family Schleiferiaceae; genus Thermaurantimonas. The sequence goes on from JBKBNI010000011.1 coordinate 65,544, forward strand.
TGATAAGAAGATACGCCCAAATCAGCCAGCACCCCATCGAGCGAACGAACCCCCTGAAGTCGCAAAAAGCGCTTTAGATAGCGAAAATTGGCACGAATCAACGTAAACCTGGGATCCGAAAGTGCATTGGCAGCAGCATCCGGATCCTGATCAAAGGCAATCAAACGGCCGTGTTCGTTTAAGTGGCTGAGTATGCCCCTGCTGTGACCTCCCCCGCCAAACGTGCAATCGACATAGACCCCATCGGGTGAGATGCTGAGCGCCTTCATTGCCTCATTCAGCAGAACAGGTATGTGGTATGCGGATGCTGTCATTGGGCTGGAGCATTATTTTGGTTCATCCTCATTCAGATCACCCATTACATCTTCGGCTAGAGCGGCAAAATCAATATCCGGATTGTTGACCACTGATTCGTATGCCTCCTTGTTCCATATCTCGATCCAGCTGCCCATTGCATTGAGCACAATTTCACTCTGTATCGACGCGTAATTGACCAGGTCTTTCGGAATCAGAAACCTCCCGTTGGAGTCAATGTCCACCGTTCTCACTCCGGCGGTGTACATTCGGATAAAGTCATTGTTTTTCTTTACAAAGCGGTTGAGCTTGTTTAGCTTATTCATGATCTTATTCCACTCACGCATCGGATACAGCTCCAGACATTTCTGAAACACACTTCTCTTTAAGATAAATCCTTCCTCCAAAAGAGGCATTAGCTGCTTTCTGAGCGCGGACGGAAGAAGAATCCGTGCTTTCTCATCAGCTTTTAACTCATGTACCCCAATCAGATTCAAGGATTTTTGGATTTATGTTTCTGATGCTCAAAGGTAAATATATTTACCACATTTTACCACTTAAGTAATCAATTGTTGAAAAATTTTTGGTGTTCGACCTCTTATTTTACTAAAAATACCTGTTTTACAAGCCTAAACAATTGGTGGTAAAAAGTGGTAATAAATTTATTTTCACTTTCGGATGATGAGCGCCGAGCGCGAATTGATTGGTCGGAGCGAAATGGCAAACAAGTCACACAGGTCAGCGTGAATTGTGGTATGTAAGAGGGAAGCGATTTTTTTGACAAACCGGTTTTTTTTTCCATACTTGCATAAAAAATTTACACCCCATGAGAAGACCTAAGCTCATTGCAGGTAACTGGAAGATGAATACAACTCTTTCTGAGGGTATTAAATTGCTGGAAATCCTGATACATGCACAAAAGGAATCTCCTTTTAAGGCGCAGGTGGCCGTAGCTCCTCCCTTCACTCATCTATCTGAATTTCGCAATAAACTCATGAATTCATCCATATGCCTTGCCGCCCAAAATGTAAGCGATAAGCTTTCAGGTGCCTACACAGGGGAGATATCAGTGCTGATGCTTAAGGATCTTGGGGTCAAAAAAGTCATCATAGCACACAGCGAACGCAGGCAGTATTTCGGAGAGACCAATGATACCGCATTGGAAAAAATCAAAACCATCCTAAAACACGAAATCCACCCGATATACTGTGTCGGAGAATCGCTCACTGATAGAGAAAAGGATCGGCACTACGATGTAGTCGAAGAGCAAATCACGGCTGTATTGTATAAACTGTCTGATGAAAAAATTCCGAAAATAACCATCGCATACGAACCTGTATGGGCAATAGGTACAGGCAGGACAGCCACACCTGATCAGGCCAATGATATGCATTCCTTCATCCGCGATGTGGTAGGCAAGCGGTTTGGAGACGACCTCGCGGGTCAGTTACACATCTTGTATGGAGGAAGTGTTAATGCAGGCAATGCCAGGGAGCTGCTGGCCATGCCACATATCGACGGAGCTCTGATAGGTGGAGCATCTCTGAAGACCGATGAATTTCTGTCTATCATTCAGGCTGCCGGATAGATGCCACTTCAAATAGGGAATTCGTGGAAGGTCCCCCTCTTTGTAGCCGGAAGGCTTAGCTTTTCCTCTTCAAGCGGAAAAAGTTTTTCAGGTCCGGTGATTAAGCTGATTACAGTATCTGTGGCCGTGAGTTGCGTTGTGATGCTCATTGCCGTAGTCACGGGCACCGGCCTGCAACACGAGATCAAAAATAAAATTTACGCCTTTCGCGGCCACATTCAGATCAAGAAATATGTTGATGAATCGGACTTGCATGAGTCGGAAAGTATCCTTGTGGACCACACTCTCCTGACAGCTGTCTATTCCCATCCGGCTGTAGTACACCTACAAAGTTCAGGATACCGCACCGCCATACTCAAGTCGCCGGAGTTTTTCGATGGATGCATATTGAAAGGCATAGATGAGAACTACCGGCATGAAGCCTTTGCTCCTTATCTCAAAGAAGGCAAGATGTTTCGTAAAGTGAAGGGAGTCCAAAACGACAGCATAGTCCTATCGGCACACCACACCAGAGTGCTCCGCATGGATGTAGGTGACAGACTGGCGCTGTATTTTATACGCGAATCTCCCAAGCCCCCTCTGCTCCGATATCTTTATATTTCGGGCATTTATGAATCCGGCGTCGAAGATGTGGACAAGCAGTTTGCCTGGGTGGATCTGGACCTTATCCGCGATATCAACGGCTGGGAACCCAACGAAGCCGGTGCGTTGGAGGTCTTTTTGAAGCCCGGTGTCGATCCTGATAAACTGTCTGAGGAACTGTCCCTGCGGATCCCATTTGACCTGCACGCTCTTCCGGCCAGGAGCGCTTTCAGACAGCTCTTTCAATGGATGGATTTGTTTGACATCAATATTCTGATCATTATCATTGTAATGGTGGTTGTATCGGCCATCAATCTGAGCAGTGCACTAATGATCCTCATTGTCGAGCGCACGCGTATGATTGGTCTCTTGAAGGCATTAGGTGCTTCCAACCAATTGATATCTAAAATTTTTCTGCTAAAGGCTGCTCTCATCCTCGCGCGCGGCCTCCTGGCAGGTAATCTTCTTGCCCTCGGATATGCCTGGCTTCAGCGCACCTACCGATTGGTGAAACTCGATCAGTCAGCCTATTTTGTGGACAGTGTTCCGGTGTATTTTGACGGTTCGTGGATCTTAGCCGTCAATGCAGGCACCTTGATCATCTGCGTGCTGATATTATTATTGCCTGCACGGTATATTTCCACCATCCCGCCGGCACGCGTTCTGAAGTTTGAATGACCTGGTTCACCTTCCGGTTGATCCGAATCCACCCTGACCGCGTTCTGAATCAGGCAGTTGGCTCACCACCCTCCATTCCACACGGCTGTATTGGGCCACGACCATCTGCGCAATGCGTTCGCCGGGTTGTATTACAAAGGGTTCCTTACCGTGATGAATGAGGATCACGCCAATCTCTCCGCGGTAGTCCGCATCGATGGTACCCGGACTGTTCAGACAGGTAATACCATATTTCAGAGCAAGTCCACTCCTTGGGCGAATCTGAGCCTCATATCCTTCCGGCAGTGCTATCTTCAAACCCGTTGGCACAAGCAAGCGATCTCCCGGGTGCAGCACCACCGGTTCACTCAGTTTTGCCCGAAGGTCCATACCGGCAGAGTGTAGCGTCTGATAGGTAGGTAGTGGATTTGAACTTTCGTTGATAACAGAGATTTCTATTGAACTCATCTTCTTAGCAAAGTTTTTTGTAATGTGCGGATTTCAGATTTTTCGATTGTAAAGACCACCCCTAACGATGCTACTGCCATCAGCACCCGTACGGATACAGCTTGAGTGTAAAACAGCCCAAAAGATGCCGCCGATGCTATGGCTATCATCCAAAATATCCTTGAAACTTTATAGGGAATCGGAAAGTGCTTTCTACTAAGCGCATAAGATATACACACCATTACGGTGTGTGAAGCCAGCAAGGCCAGGGCAGCTCCCAAAATTCCAAATACGGGAATCAGTGCGGCATTCACCAGGAGGTTGACCACCGCGCCGGAAAGACTGATGACGATTCCGAAGTGGGTTTTTTCGATGACCTTGTACCAGATATTTAAATTGAATATCACTCCCAGAAGCAACTGCGCTATGAACAATACGGGCAGAATGTAAAGCCCGTCCCAAAACTTACTGTGAATAAAATATTTAATCAATGGCAGCAGAGCACTCAATGCAATCACAGCCACAGCCATGATCAGCACAAAAACTTCCATTACCCGGGCATACAACTTGGGAGCATTCTCGTCGGCTGCATTTTTGAAGAAGAAAGGCTCTGCAGCATATCGGAATGCCTGAATAAACAGTGAGATAAACACTGATAGCCGAAACACGGAAGCATACACGCCCATCGACTCCAGAGAGGTATCGGCCGGAAGCAGATATTTCAGCAACTGTCTGTCGAATACCTCATTGACGATGCCCGGCAAACCGGCCAGCATCACCGGAAGTCCGAAAGTCAGCACCGTGCTCATGGGCAAGGCCATCTTTCTACCTTCTACCACTGGCCTGAGCATGGGTATCAGCAGTATCAACTGTATCACTACAGCCGCTCCGTTGGCAATAAATATCGCGAGAACAGGATTCAGAGGCACGGGAACCGAAAGTCCGCGGGCAGAGGCATAGGGCGCCACCAGGAAGAAGTACAGATTAAGCCCTACGTTGACTCCAATATTGGTAAGCCGTATTATGGCAAACTGAAAGGCTTTATTCTTCAGCCTAAGCCTGGCATACGGCAAGGTAGCCAGTACCTCCCCGGTCAGTATTAATAACAAAAGCCACAGATACTCGGGGTGCTCCTGGTAGCGCATAGCCCGCAGCACCCAATCCCGGAAAATCCATACCAATGCCAAAAAAATGACGACCGCGCGCACCATGATCAAAAAAGTCTGCCGGAAGACTACCCTCTCATCGAGGCCTTCCTTACTCGCATATCGGAAGTACGTCGTTTCCATCCCAAGGGTGAGTACAACAGTCAGGATGGCAATCCATGAATAGATATCTGTATTGATACCCATCTCCCCACGCTCCAATACAGCCGTGTGAAGAGGTGTGAGGAGAAAATACGCAAACCTCCCGATAATGGATGAAAGTCCATAGACAGCTGTCTGTCCTGCTAAGGCACGAAGCGATGACAATTGTATTGTTCAGATTTTGCCGGCCAAGTTAATCAACTGGCACTTCCTGAAAGTAGATATGCATCCTTGTATTTTATCAGAATGATTCAACCTGACCTTTCACCTTTTTTTTCCATAAAGCAAAATATTGCATGTATGCAGCAGGTCACAACCCCTGAGGATGTTCATTTATTTTTATCTTTTTGTAACTATTTATTCAAAAAAATTAATACATTAAAATACCATTTTTTCAATCAAATGTCCAATTTTGGGACGTGTAAAATGTTGTTGAATCAACCAATGCTTTTGGTTTTGTATTGTTTAAAGATTTATTTGTGAAATAGCAGTTTAATTACATACTGTTTTACAAATAATTTTAAACAAATGAAAAAAAATATTCTGATAGCAACCGTTATTACTCTGGTAGCTGTCGCATGCAAAAAAGAAAAAAAAAGAAGATATCAACCCACAGGCACAAATCGCTGATATGAGCGATTTAGTAGCGCCGAATCATTTCTCATGGAGAACTCACCTGGACGCGAAATTCGAAATTATCTCCTCAGAAATAGGAATAATGGAAATTGTAAACGAACAAACCATCATTCATAAAGCCATTCTTGTACCCGGAGAACCCTACAAAGTTGTGTTGGGATTACCTACTCTTGTAAATACTGTGGATATCACACTCAATGGTACTTCAAAAAAAGTAGAAATCAATTCCCCCGTACTAAAAATTAATTTGTAAACACAACATAAGATGAAAAAATCTTCTTATCGCCAAGTATCATTGGAACATTACTTGTCGGAGCATAAACAACCATCAACATCAATCCCA
>JBKBNI010000012.1:0-64460 GCA_046295455.1 Thermaurantimonas sp.
AATGTAACCATCCGACCTCAAAGCGCTTCGCTCAAGACCATCAGCGGTACCTTCGCCGGCGGATTGATCCGCCTCAACGGGGCCGACCGCGTAACCATAGACGGAAGATTCAGCGGTAGTGGAAACTATCTGACAATTACCAATACAGCTCTTTCTGGTTCAATAGCAGCCATACAGCTTATCAGTTTAGGCACAGGACAGGGAGCCGAAAATGTAACCGTTAGAAATTGTAATATTAGTACGGGCTTTAACGGTGCAACCTCTTATGGCATAGCAGCCGGTGGAGCCACTGTGGGCACAGCAGGTGATGATAATGATAATCTGACGATTACTGAAAATAACATCTCGAAAGCTAACTATGGCATTTTTGTTCGGGCAAATGCCACTGGGGTTATCAACAACCTGAATATAACCAAAAACAACATCGGTTCCAATACGGTCGCTGATTACATCGGCAAATACGGTATCGACATTGCCCAGGCAAGTACGGTGGATGTATCAGAAAACACCATATTCAACATTAAAACCTCTAATAACAACTTATTCGGTATATCCATAGCCACAGGAGTGAGCGGTGCTACGATAAGCAAGAACATGATTTATGGCATCAATTACACTGGAACCGCAGGTTATGGCGGTAAGGGAATAGACATCAATACCGGATTGGCCAGCAGCAACATTACCATTGTCAACAATGTGATTTACGATATCGGCGGAGATGGGTGGAATAATTTGACCTCAGATGCTAATGTGGGTATTAGAATTTTAGGTACTACCGGTGGAATAAACATCTACCACAATTCAGTCAATCTTTATGGTACATGGAATCGTTCTGCAACAGCAACAGTATCCGCGGCACTGTATTTACCTTCAGGAATTTCAAATATTGATCTCAGAAACAACGTATTGAGCAATTCCATTGTAAATACCCTTAATACCGGAGCTAAAAGCTATGCAATTTATGTGACTGGTACCAGCAGTGTCTTTTCTACAGTAAACTACAACGATTATTATGCCAGTGGCAGTCAGGGTGTATTGGGTTACCTAACCTCTGACCGCACTACTCTAGCCGACTGGCAGACGGCTACAGGACAGGATCAACTCTCGGTGAGCCGCGACCCGCTCTTTACATCAGCGACCAATCTGCTGCCGACGGATTTCAACGGCTACTTTGCTACGCCGATCAGCGGCATCACCACCGACATCAATGGCACTGCGCGCAGCGCATCCGCTCCGGCGAAAGGGGCCTATGAAGGCACCGTACCGGGGGTATGGCTGGGCGGCACCTCCGTATGGCACGTGGGCACCAACTGGAGCAACGGCAGCGTGCCGGCAGCGACCACCGTCACCGCCGTGCTCAACAGCACAGTCACCCAGCCTGAGATCACTACGGCCGTATCCCTTACAGAACCCATCTACCTCAATACCGGCTGTAGCCTCACCGTAGGAGCGGGCGGCAGCCTGACCACATCCGAACTGGTCAACTACGGCAGCGTGATTCTTGCAGCGACCGCCTCGGGATATGGGTCATTACTGGAAAACACCGTCAGAGGTACCGGAACGATCCGCAGAGAGATGTATCTGAATGCAGGAGCGACCCCGCCGAATGCCCGCTGGTTCACCATCGGATCACCCTTTGCCGTGCCGATCAACCAGCTGCACGACGGCACCAGCGAGTTTAATGTGACCAGTGCGACCGAATCGCCCTTCTGGAAGTGGGATGCTTCAGCCGGCAACTACACCACTCCGGCATCGGCCACTGAGAACTTTGAGCGCGGCAGGGGATATGTGGCCTACTTCGGCACCAGCGCCTTTGGCACATTCATCCGGCCTGTACCGGGAGTGGCAGCCGTGACGGGCAGCTACGGCAGTGCGGCAAATCTGACGGTGACGCTGGGCTACACCAATACACCGACCTTCCCGACCATCGACGGGCCTACCGACGGATGGAACCTGCAGTCCAACGCGTATCTGACCTCCTACGACTGGAATGGCCAAACACTCGGGCCTAATACCGGTGCAGCCATATATGTGCGCAACTCGGCCAATACGGGCTGGGTGACATGGAACACATCGGAGACCTCCAACAGAAGATACATCCCACCGATGCAGGGTTTTTGGATACGGACAACGGCCTCAGAGAACCTGACCTTTGACATTGCTCAGCGAAATACCAACAGTACCCAGGTCATCGAGAAGCCACAGAGCACAGAGGTGCTGACCCGCATCCGCGTGACCAATACACAGAACGGTATAGCAGATCAGGCCGACATCAGTTTCCACACCAATGGCACTCAGGGCTTTGACCGTCTGTATGACGGCTACAAGCTTCGCAACGACGCCGGTATGCACAATGTGTACAGCCGCAGCCAGAATCTATCCCTGGCGCTGAACTATCTGCCCCCGCTGCAGGGCAGTGCCAGTGTACCGGTCTGGTTTGAAAACGATGTACAAGGCAGCTACAGTTTTGCCATCAACCGCGATGAGATCGATCCTGCGATAGAGATCACCCTTGAAGACAAGCAGACCAATGCGACCTTTACCTTCCAGACCAGCCAGAGTGCATACACCTTCAGCCACACCCCGCAGATGAGCAAAGACCGCTTTGTCCTGCACTACAACAAGGTCAACATCGGACAGGACGAGTTTGCAGGAGGGCGAATCCAAGGGCTGCAGGGCTGGTACTATGATGGTCGGATTCACGTGAAGTCCATAGGCTTCAGCGGACCGGTGACGGCGCGATTGGTAGATGTGACAGGCAAGCGCATTGCTGAAGAAGTGCTGGTGATAGGATCGGGAGAGTTGACCCGCTGGAGTCTGCCGGTCCTTCGTCCGGGTGTATATCTGGTGCAGCTGATCAGCCGCGAAGGACAGACCACAGTAAGATTTGTGTATTAATTTCATAAAACCCTTTGGATATGAAAAAGCTTATTTTGATACTAATGGCAGCCCTTCCGGTATTGACAGCAGCCCAGCCGGGCATGCCCAACAATCCCACGCCTGTAGACGGCCTGATCGGCCTCTTGGCCGCAGCCGGAGTCACCTACGGTATCCGGGAGTATCAGCGACGCAACAGACAGAAATAGTCCGTTTGACATAATAATCCATCCCGCCTTGCGCCTCGGTGTAAGGTGGGATTTTTTATATACCTGCCACTTCCAGTTCGGCTACAGCTGGAACAATGACACCTTGTCCAGCAATCAGGCAAAAGCCACCATCATACGGGCCTACAGCCTCACATAATGCAGATCGTGGTGCGAAAGCGCACATAACGGTTGCCAGCTCCGAAAAAAAACAGGAATAAGTGTAAAAAATACACCTTCATACTTAAGGCTATAAGCTTGTATATCAATGAAAAAACATTTTTTCAAGACCTTTTGTACACAGCGACTGACTGCTACTTTTGACACGTTTTTTAGCATCCGGGCATGATACGATTAGAGGACTATCAACAGTCGGTGGACAGCCGAATAAAAAATGAAAAAAATGCAGTTCACCTCATTAAAGCTATAAATGATCTGTGGTACGACAAAGGAATCGAAACCGTATTGTTTCGAAATCAGCTCATCGACCGAAGACCAGGCGAAATCCTCCACTTGCATCACTATGCGGAGCAGGTAGTAGGTGTGCCGCTTAAGGTGGAAGAAACCCTGGCTATGGCCCACGCACTTCTGAGGGAGGACGTCTGCCCCGCCCGTATGGATCTGGGACGCCTGACCAAGGAGTACCTGGAGTCCAAGGGGTCGTTTGAAGATCGTTCCTCTTTTATCCGCCATCAGCTTCGGGAATTTATCGGTCCTGAAAACCGAAAACACATTCAACCGAAGGATGTGGTATTGTACGGCTTTGGCCGCATCGGGCGGTTGGTGGCCCGCGAACTTATTGCCCAGGAGGGCAAAGGTGAGCAGCTTCGCCTTCGGGCCATTGTAGCCCGTGAAAACGATGATCTTTCCATCAAAAAACGCGCATCACTCTTGAGGGTAGATTCCGTTCACGGGGCATTTCCGGGGACCGTCATTGAGGATTATGAAAACAAATCCTTGATAATCAATGGAAGAAAAGTTGCGCTCATCGCGGCATCAAAACCCGAAGATATTGATTACACCCAATATGGCATTGCCGACGCTCTGGTCATCGACAATACCGGAGCCTTCCGCGACAGGGACGCCCTCTCACGTCATCTGAAAAGCAAAGGAGTTTCCAAAGTACTGCTCACTGCCCCCGGAAAGGGAGTCCCCAATCTGGTACACGGTGTCAATCAGCGAAGTGTGGATCCCGATGAAGAAAACATCTTCTCGGCAGCATCCTGCACGACCAATGCCATTGTACCGGTACTGAAGGTGATCAACGACGAGTACGGCATCGAAAAAGGACACATCGAAACCATACACGCCTATACCAACGACCAGAACCTGGTGGACAACATGCATCCCAAGTATCGCCGAGGCCGCGCAGCTGCCCTCAATATGGTCATTACCGAAACCGGCGCCGGAAGCGCCGTAGATAAAGCGATACCCGGACTGGGACCTAAACTGACGTCCAATGCTATTCGTGTACCGGTACCCGATGGTTCTCTCGCCATTCTCAATCTTACACTTGCCAGATCTACAACATTGGACGATATCAATCAGACCATGCGTCGTGCTGCTTTGCAGGGCGATCTGGTGGAGCAGATCATGTATCACATCTCAGACGAGCTGGTGAGTTCTGATATCATCGGAAATCCATGCCCCTCGGTGTTTGACAGCAAAGCGACCATTGTGCACACCGACGGAAAGTCGGTGGTACTCTATGTCTGGTACGACAATGAATATGGCTATACACGTCAGGTCATTCGCCTTAGCAAGTACATTGCCAAAGTGCGTCGCAAAAGTTATTACTAAGCACACTGCAAAAAGATTTTACTGAAGCCAAGGAGAAAATCCCCCTGCCACGGCTTGAAGCCAGGGTTAGGGGGATTGCTTTTATCATAAAAAATAAAACCAAAATCAAATAATATCAGCCAATTCTAAAAGACTCACCACTGCTTAATCAAATCCATACCTGTGGTAAGGGGTGAAACACAAACAAATTGCCGTAATGTACGTGCAGAAAGGATTTAGTTATCAAAGATTTTGTGCATCACCGTGAAGAATATTCTTACAGTCTATATACCAAACAAACTTTCAGATAATTCTAAAAGATGTGCAAAATCGCACAGGTTACAAAATTGACTTTTTATTACACATACATTTGCTAAAAAACTCCTGAATGAAGCGATTGATTGGGTTCGTTTTTGCATACATTTTAACTTTTTGGGGATTTTCTCAAACTGCTACTCAGGGGCGTATTCGCGGGTATGTGTTTGATGCACAAACAAAAGAGCCCCTGCCTTTTGTAAATGTAGTATTGGAGTCCGATCGAAAGTTCGGCACGATTTCCAATGAAGACGGCTTCTTCGTGCTACCGAATGTGAATCCCGGCTCATACACCTTAAAAATAAGCCTGATAGGTTACGAAACAGTATCCAGGCAGGTTACGGTCGTTGCAAACAGAGTGATCAATGAGCGCATTGCACTCAGGCCCTCTACCGAGTTCTTGGGCGAGGTAGAAATCAGCGCTCAGAAAATTGAGGCACAAACTAAAATTCAAACAGGCGTAATCTCTTTAAATCCCAAAAAGATAGAGAGCTTCTCAGCCGGTGGGGACGCCGATATCATGCGCGCCATACAAGTACTGCCGGGCGTGGTATCCACCGGTGACCAGGGCGGACAGGTTTTCATCCGCGGGGGCGCTCCGATACAAAACCTGGTGCTGCTCGACAATATGATCCTCTACAACCCCTTTCACAGCATTGGTTTTTATTCTGTATTTGACCCTGACATCATACGCTCGGCAGACATTTACACTGCGGGCTTCGGCGCTGAATATGGCAGCCGTAATTCGTCGGTCATGGATTTTAAAACACGCAATGGCAACAGCGATCGATTGGCAGGGAAACTCTCTCTCAGCACATTTACATCCAAAGTCCTGCTCGAAGGACCGATCTGGAAAAATCCTGAGACCGACGAAAATGTCACGTTTATTCTTTCGGCCAAAAACAGTTTTCTCAACCGGACAGACCGCATCTTTTATCCCTACATCACCTCTCAGTTCGGTGGTCTTCCCTTTCAGTTTAACGATTATTACGGCAAGTTATCTTTTTCAAATGGTACCGGCGCGGGCTTTGATGCGTTTGGATTTTCGTTTGATGATGCAGTGACCTTCGACGAGGTAAGCCGTATCAACTGGACACAGACAGGGGGTGGAGCCTCCTTTACAATTGTACCGGAAGGCACGACGGTGATCATCGATGGAAATTTTGGTTATACCAATTATGAGATCAATGCGGACTTTGGCGACGGCCAGCCCCGCAGAAGTGAGGTCGGTGGCTTTAATGCAGGGATCAATTTCAGGTATCTGATGCGAAAGAGCGATGAATTGAAATTTGGCGTCCAGGCGATCGGATACCGTACTGAGCTGCTGCTGACCAATCCGGTAGGTCAGAGAATTTTCAATGACGACAATTCCACTGAATTGGCCGGATATGTGTCCTACCGACTCAATACCGGCAGATTTTTGATCGAGCCGGGATTGAGGTTGCACTACTACGCTAGTCTGAGTGATCTTTCATTTGAGCCAAGACTAGGAGCCAAATATAACCTCACAGAAGATGTTCGTCTGAAAGCTTCGGCAGGGGTGTATTCACAGAACCTTGTCGGTGCCAATTCCGACCGAGATGTGGTCAATCTGTTTTACGGTTTTCTTGGTGGGCCTACGAGCATTCCCTCTACGTTTGACGGAAGAAACTTCTTCCTCAGTTCTCAGACGGCATTCCATTACATAGCAGGTCTGGAGTACGATATTACTCGTAAAACGACATTGACCATAGAAGGGTATATCAAGGATTTTGCGATCAACTACAACCTCAATAGAAATAAAATCTATGAAGAAGGAACTCCCGGTCAGCCCGAAGAGCTCTCCAAGGATTTTATCATCGAAACCGGTATGGCTTCCGGGGTGGATTTTCTGCTTAAATACGAGGAAAAACGGCACTACCTCTGGCTGGCCTACTCTCTGGCTCGAATTACCCGATTCGACGGCCAGATTGAATATTTCCCGGTCTTCGACCGCCGTCATAACCTTAACTTAGTGTACACATACTCGGCCGGAAAAAACAAGGAATGGGAATTCAATGCGCGGTACAATTTTGGCACAGGCTTCCCATTCACCCCTACACAGGGAAACTTTGTGCAGTTGAATTTTACCAACCAGTTCAATCAGCCTTTTGCCAACTATGAATTTGTCAAGGAAAACGGAGTGGTCGGATACTTTTACGGAGATCTCAACTCGGCTCGTCTTCCCAATTACCACAGATTTGACGTAAGTGTAAAGCGCACCTTTACAATCCGTGAGAACGGGCGCATGGATCTATCGGCCGGGGCTACCAATCTCTTAGACCGCAACAACATATTTTACTATGATCGCCTCAGAGCCCGAAGGGTGGATCAGCTTCCTATATTGCCCACAGTATCTGTAAGTTACAGTTTTTAGGTGCGTTTTTGTAAATGACACATTAAATATACCTTGAGCGCACCCCGCTCTTAACAAAATGGATGTACTCACGGTTAATTGTAATACTACGTAATATTGCACTGTGTACTCTGTATTTAACTCTGTGGACAATAAAATTACCCTCGAGGACATAAAACGGCCGGTGTCGGCAGAGCTCAATCTCTTTGAGGACAAATTCCGTGAGGCGATGAAATCCAGGGTGCCCCTGCTGGACCGCATCACTCATTACATTATCCGCCGTAAAGGCAAACAGTTGCGACCGATTCTGGTCTTTCTGTCTTCGGAGTACTTTGGGGGCGTATCTGAGCAGACCTACCGGGGGGCAGCCCTGATCGAGCTGATGCATACAGCTACTTTGGTACACGATGATGTAGTAGATGATTCATACTACAGAAGAGGCTTTTTTTCCATCAATGCTCTGTGGAAAAACAAAATTGCCGTCCTCATCGGAGATTACCTGCTCTCCAAAGTATTGCTCCTGGCTGTGGAATACAGCGATTTTGACATGCTTCGTCTCGTTTCTACCGCTGTGAAGGAAATGAGTGAGGGAGAACTGCTTCAAATCGAGAAAGCCCGCAGATTAGACATTGATGAAAATGTGTACTATGAGATCATTCGCCAGAAAACAGCGTCTCTCATCGCGGCATGTTGTGCCATAGGAGCCTATGCCGGCGGAGCAAATGCAGAGCAGATCGAAAAATTTACCCAATTCGGCGAGCACCTCGGCATGGCGTTTCAGATCAAAGATGATCTCTTCGACCTCGATCCTGACAGCAATACCGGAAAACCCTCGGGTATCGACATCAAAGAGCGGAAAATGACTCTGCCCCTGATTTATGCGTTAAATAATGCCGGCTGGCTCGAAAAGCGCGAAATTATATACCTGGTCAAAAACAAATACAACAGCCCCAAGGCAGTTCGTAAGGTAATTGATTTTATTCTCCGAAGTGGTGGGGTCCAATACGCCAGGGCTAGGATGAACGAGTACCACGACAAGGCATTGAGTATACTGTCCGGGATCTCTGGTTCGTCATCGGACGATTCGTTGAAAAAACTTGCGCTCTTCGTCCTTCAGCGATCTAATTAAATTAAAAAAACATGTTTACAGGAATCATTGAAACCATTGGCCAAGTAACCGATGTCTGCCATGAGGACACCAATATTCACTTCACCATTCGATCGGAGATCAGCGCAGGGCTCAAAGTGGATCAGAGCGTGGCTCACGACGGCGTGTGTCTTACCGTCACAGAAATACCCGGTCCGGGACTGCACAAAGTGACCGCTATAGATGAGACCCTCCAAAAGACGGCCCTACGCCAATGGAAAAAAGGTACATATATCAATTTGGAGCGCGCAATGTCACTGGGGGCAAGGCTTGACGGGCATATCGTACAAGGTCATGTAGATACTACTGCCATCCTGGAGCGCGTAGAAGATGTCTCCGGGTCTTGGAATCTCTATTTTCGCCATGAAGTCTCAGCAGACTATGTAACTGTATCCAAAGGCTCTGTCTGTGTAAATGGCATCAGTCTGACGGTGGTCGAATCCGGTGATGACTTCTTCTCTGTATCCATTATCCCATACACATGGATGCATACAAACCTGCGGTTTTTGAAAATCGGTGAGTTCGTAAATGTTGAATTTGATATTTTAGGGAAGTATATTTCAAAAGTGCTCAGCCGATACCCGATCGTGAAAACATAAAAAAACCGGCTTTAAGAGCCGGTTCTTAGTGATTATTTCAATTTGAAATTCTCGAGAAATTTAGTTGTATAGTTGCCTGACACATAGTCGGGATGATCCATCAGCTGGCGATGAAACGGTATGGTGGTCTGGATGCCCTCGATCACAAACTCATCTAAAGCGCGCTTCATCTTGTCAATGGCTTCCTCCCGGGTCTGTGCAGTGGTGATGAGCTTGGCGATCATACTGTCATAGTGAGGGGGAATGACGTAGCCCGCATACACATGGGTGTCAAGACGTACACCGTGACCCCCGGGTGCATGAAAGGTGGTAATCCTTCCCGGGCAGGGCCGGAAGTCGTTGTAGGGATCTTCGGCGTTAATCCGGCACTCAATGGAGTGCAGTTTGGGATAGTAGTTTTTTCCGGAGATGGGAATGCCGTAGGCAACCTTGATTTGCTCCCGAATCAGATCGTAGTCAATAACTTGCTCTGTGATGGGGTGCTCTACCTGAATACGGGTATTCATCTCCATGAAATAAAAGTTACGGTGCTTGTCTACGAGAAATTCGATTGTGCCGGCACCCTCATAGCTGATATATTCGGCGGCACGCACAGCTGCTTCGCCCATCGCTTCACGAAGTTCAGAAGTCATGAAGGGGGAGGGTGTTTCCTCTGTCAGTTTTTGATGTCGGCGTTGTATGGAGCAGTCGCGCTCGGAGAGATGGCAGGCCTTGCCCGTGGAGTCGCCAATGATCTGAATCTCAATGTGACGAGGCTCTTCGATGAGTTTTTCCATATACATACCATCATTGCCAAAGGCTGCCGCGGCTTCCTGCCGGGCAGTTTCCCAGGCCTTTTTGAGCTCATCGTCATTCCAGACGGCACGCATTCCCCGACCTCCTCCGCCTGCAGTAGCCTTCATCATGACAGGATAACCTATTTCATGAGCTACACTCAGGGCATGATCCAGCGATTCAAGCAGACCGTCACTGCCGGGTATGGTGGGTACACCGGCTTCTTTCATAGTGGCTTTAGCTGTTGCTTTATCGCCCATTTTTTCGATCATCTCAGGTGCAGCGCCGATAAACTTGATACCATGCTCTGCACAAATCTTTGAAAATTTGGCGTTTTCGCTTAGAAATCCATAGCCCGGATGGATGGCATCGGCGTTGGTAATTTCAGCGGCAGCCATGATTCTCGGAATATTCAGATAGGAATCTTTGCTTGGAGGCGGACCGATGCATACGGCTTCGTCGGCAAATCGTACATGCAGGCTGTCCTTATCGGCAGTGGAGTACACGGCTACTGTCTTAATGCCCATTTCACGGCATGTTCGGATTACACGCATGGCGATCTCCCCCCGATTTGCAATGAGTATTTTTTTAAACATGTCGTACAAATTGGATTCTACACAGGATCAAGGTTACAAAGGTTCAACCAGGAAGAGTGGCTGATCGTATTCGACGGGTTTTTGATCATCGACTAATACCTTCACAATTCGGCCCTCAATTTCGGACTCGATTTCATTAAAGAGCTTCATCGCCTCAATGATACACACGACCTGACCTTTTTTAATTTCAGTGCCAACTTCTACAAAAGGGGGCTTGTCTGGGGCTGGCCTTCGGTAGAAGGTACCGATCATCGGGGATTTGATGGTCAGGTACTTCGATTCGTCACTGGTCGGGGTAGCGGATTTTGGGGGTTCGGCAGCTGGAGCCGGAGCAGGGGCGGGGACTTCTACGACCTGCTGGGCAGGAGCTGTGTGTGCCACCATTGGGACAGTCTCTACCGGATAGGTGATCCCGGTATGTGTTTTAATGGTGATTTTGAAGTCTTCGGTTTCAAGACTTACTTCAGATGCACCTGAGCGGGCAACGAATTTTATCAGATTTTGAATTTCCTTCAGATCCATAAATCGATAGGTTTAGGTTTTTCAATTTAAAAATTTATCATTCTTCAAAGGGCTTACCCACCTTACTTCCGTCGTAGGCCCATTTTACATATACAGCTCCCCAGGTAAAACCACCCCCAAAGGCAGCTAGGATCAGATTGTCGCCTTTGCGCAACTTGGATTCGTAGTCCCAGAGAAGTAATGGGATGGTGCCGTTGGTGGTATTGCCATAGCGGTGAATGTTCATCATGACTTTGGAGTCGTCCAGATTCATGCGCCGTGCAGTAGCATCGATGATGCGCTTATTGGCCTGGTGTGGCACTAGCCAAGCGACGTCCTCCGGTCTTAGTTGGTTTCTTTCCATGATCTGGGCTGCCACTTCTGCCATATTGGTCACGGCAAATTTGAAGACGGTTTGTCCTTCCTGGTGCACAAAGTGCTCCCGATTTTCTACTGTGCTCTTGGTAGGAGGATACATGCTGCCACCGGCTTTGATATACAGGTATTCGCGTCCGATGCCATCGCTTCGCAAGACATGATCTACTACTCCATAACCCTCTGTGGATGGCTCCAGCAGCACAGCCCCACATCCGTCGCCAAAGATCACACACGTAGTACGGTCGGTATAGTCAATGATGGAGGACATTTTATCCCCACCGACCAGCAGTACTTTTTTGTAGCGTCCGCTTTCGATAAACATGGATGCTGTGGCCAGTCCGAATAAAAATCCTGAGCACGCAGCCTGAAGGTCATAGCCAAATGCATGGGTAGCACCGATCTCACTACAGAGATATGCTGCGGTAGCTGCTACCGGCATATCGGGAGTAGTGGTCGCAACGATGATCAGATCGAGATCCTTACCCTCAATACCTCGCTTTTGAAGACATTCGTTTATGGCTTTCTTAGCCATAAATGACACCCCAAGCCCTTCTCCCTGAAGTATTCGGCGCTCTTTGATGCCCGTGCGGGTTGTAATCCACTCGTCTGAAGTGTCCACCATGGTCTCCAAAAGCTTGTTAGTAAGTTTAAATTCCGGTACATACCCACCTATGGAAGTGATGGCCGCTGTGATATGGCGATCCATAATTTTACATGTAGTTCAGTTCGATTGAAGATGCAAATGAACAAAATTCAAATAATATTGATGCAACAATTTCTCTTTGGGAGTAACATTCGGATAATCTTTGGCCCGACCAAGAAAAAAAAAGGCAGCCATTGTAAGGCTGCCTTTTTTCAGGAAGTGAATGATAAAACTTAAAGAGCGGGAAGAATTACCTTATCTATTACATGAATGACGCCGTTTGAAGCCACAATGTCAGCAGTAATAACATTTGCAGTACGTTGGTTGGCATCTGTGATGCTTACTCCACCTTGGGTATTTACGGTAAAAGTACCTGTATGTAAAGTAGTTACAGTTTGACCATTGGACAAATCACCGCTTTTCACTTTACCTGACACCACATGATACTTGAGTACAGCTTCCAGCGTAGCCGCGGGAATATCGTTGAGTGATGAAACGTTAAGTTCATTTAAAAGAGCCTGGAATGCGGCATTGGTAGGAGCAAATACTGTAAAAGGTCCTTCACCGCTGAGTATTTCTACAAAGTCAACGCTTAAATCCGAACGTGTAAGAGCCTGAACTAGAATGCTAAAATCCGGATTGTTAAGGGCTATTTGTACAATATTGGGTTCAGCACCCTGTCCAAGTTCAGGAAGGATGACCTTGTCGATTGCATGAATGACTCCATTGGAAGCTATAATGTCAGCTTGTACAACATTTGCAATACGCCCATTAGCATCCGTGATTCGCACGCCACCTTGCGTATTGACAGTAAATGTTCCTGTATTTAGGGTAGTTACTACCTGGCCATCAGTGAGCGCTCCGCTCCGAATATTGCCGGCTACGACGTGATAAGTCAGTACGGCTTCTAATACCGGCGCTGGTATGTCATTTAATGAAGGCACTTCAAGTTCTGTCAGTAAAGCCTGAAACGCAGCGTTAGTCGGAGCAAATACGGTAAATGGACCTTCTCCACTAAGGACTTCAGCGAAGTTGGTGGACAAATCGGATCGGGTAAGTGCCTGAACCAGTATGCTGAACTCCGGATTGCCTTGAGCAATTTGTACAATGTTTTGTTTTTGTTCTTCGTCCTGTTGTTTGTTGTCATCTTTTCTGCAACCAACCAAGATGACTCCGACAAAAGCCCATGTGAGTACATGGAATGATAGATTTTTCATAGTTTCAAATTTTTGATTGACAAATCCTTAAACATTGACAATCATATTTAGTTTACAAAAAATCGGCTTTTAACATATTTTTTGCAGCTCGTTGAATATTAAATAATGGTTAATATAGGAAACAAAATAAAACATAAACGTTTCCTTTGGGCTTTATGACTTAAAATTTGTGTTCTTAATACAGTCAATGATTCAGCAGGATTATCAGGGCTTTTTTCCGTCGGTGGAACTACTCAAAAATCTTCCGCCTGATGGTCAAATACTGGCTAGTGCGATTGTGCTTTTTAGTCGTTTTGGACTCAGAAGTGTCACAATGGATGACGTAGCGCGGGAAATGGGAATATCAAAAAAAACCTTGTATAAATACTTTAAAAACAAGGCTGAACTGGTAGATAAGGGAGCTGAACTTGTCATAGACCATATTCGGGAATTTTGCGAGTCTATCTGCCCAAATGCCGAAAACCCGATAGACGAATTGTTTATACTGGATGAGGGTATGCGGAATTTTAACAAAATGCAGCATCAGGGAATTCAGTTTCAACTTCGTAAATATTACCCGGAAACGTTCTTCAAAATTAAAGAAGCACAGCGCAAGAATTTTATTGAAGTCACAACATTAAACCTCCAAAACGGCAAAGAGAAAGGGTGGTATAGAAATGATTTTGACATACACATCATCGCCAATTTATATTACAGCAGAGTGCTTATGATCATGGATGAAAACTACTTTCCGGTCAATGATTTCGATTGGGAGAAACTGACACGAGAGGCACTGATCTACCACATTCGAGGCATTGCGTCAAAAAAGGGACTTGAATATCTGGAATTAAAATACGTCAAATAATCACTATGATTTTCCGCAAATTTTGCCTGTCCTGTTTTGGTTTGCTGATTCTACCTACAGGGATATCTGCCCAAATCAAATTCTCTCTCAAAGAAGCCAGAGAATATGCCCTGGAACATTCCTATTCGATAAAGGACAAACTACTCGAATACGAAAAAGCAAGAAAAACAATTACCGAAACTGCTGCTTTGGGGCTTCCCCAGATCACTGCCGAAGCCAGACATCAGTATAATGCACAGATACCTCAGACTCCTCTCCCGGCCATTCTGCTGCCCAATCCTCCCGAGGGCGTTGATTTTGTTCTGGTAGAGTTTGGTGTGCCGCATCAAAGTATATATGGTCTGCAGGCCTCCCAGTTGATCTTTGATGGTTCATACATCGTGGCATTGATGGCCACGCGTGTTTATAAAGAGTTGGCCCGAAATGATATAAATATATCAAGAGTCGATGTAATTGACAACATTACCCGCTCATATGGATCTGTGGTGATGACGAAGGAATTGATCCGAATACTGGAAGACAATCTGGAGGTACTTCAAAAAATTTACAACGACAACCGAAAATTGTATGATGAGGGTTTTATCGAAGAGCAAGATGTGGATCAACTCGACATATTAGTCAATACAGTATCAAACCAATTGGACAATACACGGCGTCAGCTCGATGTGGCTCTGATGCTCCTGAAGTTGCAAATGGGGATTTCTCTGGACGAAAACATCGAATTGACCGATGGCCTGGAAGCCTTTGAAACCATCGATGCCAATGCATATGAACTTCTGTCCAAACCGTATGACCTCTTGCAAGACTATGAATACAAGGGAATCCTTCTGCAGGAACAGGCAGCCAGACTTCAGCTCAAGAGATACCAGATGTCCTATCTGCCTTCGATCACCGCATTTGTTACACATCAGCAGAATGCTTTTGGAAGAGAATTTAAAATGTTTGACTTCAATCAGTTCTGGGTTCCGGTCACTATATTCGGTGCAGGTGTAAACTGGAAAATCTTCACAGGTTTTGATAGGTATGCCAAAACTTCAAAGGCAAGGTTAGATCTGTTGAGAGTCCAAAATGCTAAAAGACAAGTAGAAGACGGCAAGGCGGTGGAATACAATAGGGTTAAAAACGAATTTGAATTTGCGCTGTCCAATTATAGAGTACGACGGAAAAACCTAAATACAGCCATGCGCGTAAGGGAAAAAACTCTAATCAAATATCGCGAGGGTGTGGCCGGAAGTTTTGATCTCGCACAGGCTGAAAATCAGCTCATCGAAGCACAAAGCTCCTATGTGCAGGCCATGACTTTGCTTGTTAATTCATACTCAACACTTAATAAAATCCTGGGAAATTATAATAATTAAAAGAATGAAAACCGGTACAGCAGTCCTGATCATCACACTTGTAGTCTCAGCATGCGGTAGTAAAAATCGCGAATCTACAGCTGATCCTACCTTGGCAGCGCTCTATCAACAGCGGGACTCCCTCTACAAAATCATCGAAAAAAGCAATTTGCTCCTGAGCGAAGTCAATGAGCGCATTGCAGATCTTGATTCCACAGCCAGGTTTTACACCGTGACTACCTATGAAGTTAAACCCAAGGTATTTGAGCACTTCATCGAAGTGTATGGTACCGTGGGGGCGGATAAAAATACCTTGATCTTTCCGGAAACCGGAGGGGTAATCACGTCATTACTCGTAAAGACAGGTCAAAAAGTTGTACGCGGACAGCCCCTAATCCAACTCGATGCTACCCTCCTGCTCAGCAATATAAATGAAGTAAAAACACAACTCGAGCTGGCATCCTCTGTCTATGAAAAGCAAAAGAGGCTCTGGGAACAGAAAGTCGGATCTGAACTTCAATACCTACAAGCCAAAAACAATAAAGAAGCATTGGAAAGCAGGCTGAAAACCCTTCAGGTTCAATACAATCAAACGATTGTAAGAGCTCCTTTTGATGGGGTGGTAGACGAAATTTTTCCAAAAGTTGGTCAACTTGTCGGGCCTCAATCACAGCTTCTGCGGTTGATCAATCTCGATGAGATCTACATAGAGGGAGAAGTATCTGAAAATTATTCTGCCACAATCAGACCCGGATACGTAGCCAGGGTGAGGGTGCCGAACTCAGACTCTACCCTCGAAGCTCAAGTAACCTCCATATCAAAATTTATCAATCCAGCCAACCGAACCTTCAAAGTCCGCCTTGAATTGATAGACAAATCTGTCAGGCTACTACCTAATACACTGGTTCCCATCATGATTAAAGATTATGAAAATCCTAATGCGCTTGTTGTGCCGACGAGATTGGTACAGCAAGATCCCTTTGGCAATGACTATGTATTGATGCTACAAAAATCGGGAAATTCGCTAGGCATAGCCCGGAAGGTTTCGATTAAGTCAGGTAAATCATATCGAAACTTCACAGAAATCATCGATGGCCTCGATCCAAATACCATTCTTATAGACAAAGGATCACGGAATGTAAAAGATGGTCAAAGGGTTAGAATAATCCATAATCCAGAATTAAATGCCTAAAGCACTATGGAAACGAAAGGTGTAATCAAAAAGGAGTTCAGACTCAGTTCGCTCTCGGTCGATAACAAAACCACTATTTTCGTTCTTACGTTTATTCTTTTCGTGGCCGGAATTTTGGCATATCGTAGCATGCCTACAGAGACCTTTCCCGAGATCGTAAGTCCGGAGATTTATGTAGGCACATTCTATCCCGGATATTCTCCTGTAGATATCGAAAAGCTCGTAACCCGCCCATTGGAAAAAGAAATCAATTCTATTTCAGGTATCGAAGAGATCAATTCCACTTCTACACAAGGGTACTCTACCATTCAGATCAAGTTTGACTTTAAAGTGACACCTGAAGAAGCCCTTCGAAAGGTGAAGGACAAAGTGGATCTTGCCCGAAGCGACAAAGACTTCCCCAAAGACCTTCCGGCAGAACCCAATGTGTTTGAGCTAAACTTCGCCGAACTCATTCCCGTGCTCAACATCAACCTCAGTGGAGAATTTTCTCCCGATCAGCTGAAGCAATTTGCTGAATACCTCGAGGAGAAAATTGAAGCCCTTCAAGAGGTGTCAAAAGTCGAAATCCGGGGAATGGATGACAAAGAACTCAGAATCAGCCTCGATCAGCACAAGCTCGAGTTGCTTAACCTATCCTTCGACGACATAGCCAATGCCATCCGCGGTGAAAACGTCTCCGTAGCTGCCGGAGACTTCCTGGTTGATGGATACCGGAGAAATATTCGTGTAGTTGGAGAATTTAAAGATCCAGCAGAAGTTGGGCGCATCATTGTAAAATACGAAAATGCAGAGGTCGTGTACCTGCAGGACATAGCTGACATATACTACGGCGAGGTTGAAAAGGAGTCATATGCGCGTGAATTCGGTAATCCTGTGGTCATGCTCGATGTGATGAAGCGAAGTGGTGAAAATCTGATCATAGTATCAGATAAAATAAACGACATCATCGATGATGCCCGGGAGAAATACTTCCCTGAAAATCTGAATATTTCTATTACCAATGATCAAAGTGATCGCACGCGCAATCAGGTAGCAGAACTTGAAAATTCCATCATCTTTGGAGTCATCCTCGTCGTAGCAGTGCTCATGTTTTTTATGGGTCTTCGCAATGCGCTCTTCGTAGGGATTGCTATCCCCCTGAGTATGCTGATTAGCTTTATGGTGCTCAGCGTATTAGGTGTGACGCTCAATACCATTGTGCTTTTTTCGCTGGTACTTGCTTTGGGCATGCTGGTAGACAACGGAATAGTCGTTGTAGAAAATATCTTCAGACTTCTGTCTGAAGGCAAACCACTTGTCCGCGCGGCAAAGGAAGGCGTTGGAGAAGTTGCGGTGGCCATTATTGCTTCCACAGCTACTACGGTGGCAGCATTCATTCCTCTGGCTTTCTGGCCGGGTATTTTCGGTGAATTTATGAAATATCTACCCATTACGCTGATGATCGTCCTTGGTTCATCCCTCTTTGTGGCCCTGGTCATCAATCCGGTTTTGACCTCTGTGTATATGAAACTCACTGAAGATAAGCCCAATATGAAGAGAGTGTGGAGGTTTACGGCCGCAATGGTCTTCATTGGCACACTCTTTCTGGTGTCAAAAGTTTTTTGGTTAGGGAACCTATTCATTTTGATTGGTTTAATCGTTCCATTTAATTACAAAATTCTGATGCCTTTATCAAAGGTGTTTCAGGATAATTTGTTGCCACGACTTGAAGAAAATTACGAAGCTCTCTTGAAATTTGCACTGAAAGGTCGAAATCCAGCGTATTTTTTTGTGGGAACAATCATCTTGCTCATTGTAAGTTTTGCGCTTATCGTACTGTTTCCGCCCAAAGTACAGTTCTTCCCGGTAAATGAGCCCAACAGAGCAGAGATCTATGTAGAACTCCCTGTAGGTACCGATGTTGAAACGACAAATCAATTTACCCTTCAGATAGAGGAGCGCCTGAAAAATATTTACAACCGCTACATGGTGTCGGAAAAAACCGAAGACGGACTTGACACTACGTACAACTTTTTGATTTCCAGTATCATTTCCCAAGTAGGTAAAGGTGCAAACAATCCTAACGAAGGATCTTCGCAGGCGGCTACTCCTCATAAGTCAAAAATTACTGTCGATTTTGTCGAGACAAAATACAGACGTGGGGTACGAACCTCCGATGTGCTCGAGGATATACGCGAAGAACTACGCACGTTAGCCGGCGCTCAGATCACCGTGAGCAAAGACCGCCAGGGGCCTCCTGCCGGAGCACCCATCAGTATTGAGCTCTCCGGAGAAAACTACGAGCAGCTTGTAGCTGAAGCTGAGGCCGTTAAAGTATTTATAGACAATGCAAACATCTACGGAATTGAAGAGCTCACCATAGATGTAGATCGGGCCAAACCCGAGCTCCCGATCATCGTGGACAGGACCAAGGCCAAAACCCTCGGTATCTCTACTTATCAGATAGGTGATGCGCTGCGCACCGCCCTTTTCGGTCGTGAAGTCAGTACCTTCAAAGAAGGTAACGATGACTATCCAATCAATATCCGGTTTAAAGATGAATACCGATATGACTTAAACAAATTGATGGATACACGGATTACATTCCGGGATCAGGCTTCCGGTAAGATCAAGCAAGTTCCCATATCCGCTGTAGCCTATCCGGTAAAATCCAGTACCTTTTCGTCTGTCAAACGTAGGAACCTGAAGCGCACGGTTACCCTTACTTCGAATGTGCTGGAAGGGGTCAATGCTACAGCTACCGTCCAAAAAATCAAACGCCTGCTCACCACCTACGAATTACCGGAAGACATCAGCCTACAGTTTACCGGGGAGCAAGAGAAGCAAGCCAAGGAACTCGGATTTCTTTCAAAAGCTCTCCTGATCGCCATTTTTATCATTTTTCTGATTTTGGTCGCCCAGTTCAATTCTGCTTCTACTCCACTCATTATTATGATAAGCGTTGTTTTTTCGCTTATCGGTGTTTTTCTTGGATTAGTCATATTTCGTCAGGATTTTGTAATCATTCTTACGATGATCGGCATTATATCACTGGCCGGTGTTGTGGTAAATAATGCCATAGTTCTCATCGACTATACCAATCTGATCATGGCGCGCCGTAAAAAAGTTCTTGGACTAAATCCCAATGACCGCCTGCCCTTGAACGAAATTTTTTCATCCATCGTCGAGGCTGGCAAGAAACGTCTTCGTCCGGTACTCCTTACGGCGATTACAACCATCCTTGGCCTGCTCCCATTGGCTACCGGAATGAATATCGATTTCTTCTCTCTATTTACCAATTATAATCCAAACATCTATTTTGGCGGAGACAATGTGGCATTCTGGGGGCCCATGAGTTGGACAGTGATTTATGGCTTGACATTTGCTACTTTTCTGACGCTTATTATTGTGCCCGTGATGTTGTATCTAATCAATGGATTAAAATACAGATTGGGTTTAAAAATTGTCAAAACCAAAACCATGTAAACTCTGCTCTCCACAACCCATCACATGATGAGCCCACCAATGGATTGGTGGGCTTTTTTTTGCATATCTATTGTCATTGGCAGTGTACCTGTTGGCCAGCTCAAGGGTACGAGATAGGGTAATATATCCTCAGTAAAACAACGGTCTCAGGCTCTTTTTCAAATAGTTGATATTCCATTCTAATAAAAATCCATTGATGCCTACAAATGGCATGCAGGTATTGGTCTCATGCAAGCCGCCTTCATTTGCAAGGATATTGACACCATTCCTTAATACGCACTTTATATTGAACTAATTTTTATACCTTTCGCCACTTTTTTTACAAAACGTCCGGATCGTATGGATTATCTCGATTTTGAATTGCCTGTTAAGGAATTGGAGGAGCAAATTGCCAAGGCCATGCAGCTACAAGAAGAGACAAAAGTGGACATGACGACCACCATTGACGAACTAAAAAACCGATTGACACAAACCCGCATACATATATATCAGAATCTTACAGCATGGCAGCGCGTCCAGCTTAGCCGGCATCCCAATCGCCCATATACCCTGGCATATATCCAGTATCTGACAGACGGACAGTTTTTAGAGCTTCACGGAGATCGCGGTGTAAAGGATGATAAAGCCATGATTGGAGGTTGGGGACTTCTCGATGGTCAGGGAGTCATGTTTATCGGTCAGCAAAAAGGCATCAATACAAAAATGCGCCAATATCGCAACTTTGGCATGGCGAATCCCGAAGGATATCGCAAAGCACTCCGTCTTATGAAGATGGCAGAAAAATTTGGAAAGCCCGTGGTCACCCTGATCGATACCCCGGGTGCATATCCGGGTCTGGAGGCTGAGGAGCGCGGTCAAGGGGAAGCAATAGCACGTAATCTAATGGAAATGAGTGTTCTTAAGGTTCCTGTCATTTGTATTGTTATCGGCGAAGGGGCCTCTGGTGGTGCACTCGGTATCGGTGTAGGTGACAAGGTGTATATGCTTGAAAACACATGGTATTCAGTCATTTCTCCCGAAAGCTGCTCGTCCATCCTATGGCGAAGCTGGAACTTCAAGGAAAAAGCTGCCGAAGCTCTGAAACTTACAGCCAAAGACATGCTCGAGCACAATCTCATCGACGGGATCATTCCCGAGCCTCTTGGAGGTGCTCATACCGACCACGAAACCACGTTTCAGACCGTAAAACAATACATCAAAACAGCCCTGGATGAGCTTCAAAAATTAACTCCCGAGGAGCGTGTCGACCTCCGCATCAAAAAGTTTACCTCGATGGGCGTATATGCCGAAGATTAAATATATGTCCAAAAGCTTCTTCCGTCTTTTGTGTACTTCAGTATGGTTTTACCTTACGATGTCGTGTGTTAATCCCGACCAACCGCATTCGGAGCAGAATGATGCTACGTCGGGAGAGGCGCCGGGTTGGGTCATCGCCATTGGTGGGGGAAGACGCACGGATACCCTAATGTTCCACATCATCCGGTACTGTCGCCTCCAGCCAGGCGATACAGTATGGATTGCGCCTATGGCAAGTGAAGAGCCTGACTCGGCCTATTGGTATGTAGCGCTTGACTTTCAGCGCATGGGATTGATTCCAAAACCTTACGTTTTTTACACCCTGCAGGATTACTACCCACCGGATACGGCCAGAGTTAAGTTGGTATTCTTCACCGGAGGTGACCAGAATCGCCTGATGCAATCACTGTCGCTCGCCAATGTGTTGGATGACTTAAAGCTGTATCGATTGTCAGGAGGTCATATCGCCGGTACCAGCGCCGGAGCAGCGGTGATGAGTGAATACATGATTACTGGCAATCAATGGAAACATCCGGACTATGAAGCCACATTTAGTCGTCTAATCGCAGATAATGTCGAGATTGTGTCCGGAGCAGGACTTTTGAGCTCATGCATCATCGATCAGCATTTCATCACCCGAAGCCGTTACAACCGGCTGATTTCAGCTCTTTTTGAGTTGCCTATGCTCAGCGGGATAGGAGTGGAAGAATCCTCGGCCATCGTCACAGACGATAGTATTGCCGTGGCCATCGGGTCAGGACAAATCGTGCAGATCAGAGCCGGCACACCAAAACGAAGAGACGACCTAATCGGATTTGAAGATTTGATCATGCACATTCACCTTCCGGGCGACACATTCTATCTGAAATAAATCAACCACCCGCTGCTCCCGCTTTTGACAGCAGTGACCTCAACCAATTTGCACTCACAATAAACAAGGCTGCGAGAAGATTGTACCAAAGATATTCTATGTTCCAGTCGGGGAACCGGTCTTTGACAAAATGAATCAAGAGTATAGCAGATTCTGCTACCATGGCACTTGTCAGCAAAAAGCTGGAGGAAGTTTTCTTTATAAAAAAAGCGACCAGAAAAATTCCAAGGATCGTCCCGTAAAAAAGCGATCCAATGATATTGACCATCTCGATGAGATTGTCAAACAGAGAGGCCACAATCGCAAATCCAATAGCCAAAATGCCCCAGATAAAAGTAGTAATTCGGGTAATCAATAGTTTTGACCGGCTATTCCGCTTTATAAGGCCGAGCCTTTCGACGTAATCGACCATAGTCGTCGTGGCCAGGGCGTTTAGTTCGCCAGCAGTACTGCTCATGGCTGCCGACAGCACCATGACCACGACAAGGCCGATGAGACCGTGAGGCAGATGGTGTATCACAAAATGCAGAAAGACAAAATTGGTATCTTTAGGGAGAAATTGACCGGTCTCTTCCTGATAAAGGATCATGTAGTCGTCACGTAAAGCATGGATAGCCTTGGCCCTCTCGCTGATCTCAAAGGCATTTATGCCTTTAGTATCGTGGATCATATGTTTTAATTCGTCTTGTTGGCGGTAAAAGGCGCGTTCAATATCTTTTAAATGGATTGATTCACAAGCTTCAGCTTCTGCTCTTGCAGTCGGGTTGAAGATCAGGGGCTGTCCTTCCGACAGAAAAAACATCCATACCAAAACCCCTGTAAAAAGGATAAAAACCTGCATGGGTATTTTTACAATGGCATTGAAGTAGAGTCCTTTGCGGGCCACTCCTACATCCGTACCTGACAGATACCGCTGAACCTGACTCTGATCCGTTCCAAAATAGCTGAGTGACAGAAAAAACCCTCCAAGCAATCCACTCCACACAGTATATCGTGTGCTCAGATCAAAAGTCCATTCCAGCATATCCAGTCTTCCGGTGTAGGCAGCAGCATCTAGCAGAGTGCTTACTGACGCTGCTGCTGAAATCTTATTCATTAGTATGGCTGCCACCACAAACAAGGATAAAAAAATGACCCCCATCTGCCAACGGTGGGTGACAGATACCGCCCTGGTACCCCCTGATACAGTGTAAGCGATGACGATCAGTCCGATTACAACACATGTAGCCGACAGATTCCAGCCAAACAACACACATAATACGATGGCCGGCGCGTAGACCGTAATGCCTGCTGCCATCCCCCTTTGGATCAGAAATAAAAATGATGCCAGCAGCCGTATTCGAAGGTCAAAACGCTTTTCAAGGTATTCGTATGCAGTGACCACACGACTACGGTAATATT
Organism: Thermaurantimonas sp.; assembly: GCA_046295455.1. Taxonomy (GTDB): domain Bacteria; phylum Bacteroidota; class Bacteroidia; order Flavobacteriales; family Schleiferiaceae; genus Thermaurantimonas. Next base: position 23,816 of record JBKBNI010000012.1, read on the forward strand.
CATCAATGAAAAACCGACTGATAAACCATACCGCTACCGGCAGTCCGAGATAAAACTGAGCAAAGCGCAATCCGCTTTCATAACCAAGGCCGGGCGCAGAAAGAAATGTGATCGCACTGGCTTGGGTCGCCATTACCGACAGACCTACGCTCCACCATCGGGTATCTCCTCCTTTGAGAAACTCCGTTACAGAGCCTACCTTGCGCGTATGCCAAATGCCATAGCCCGCGATGAGCCCGATGCTCAGTATGATGACTGTCCAATCAATCCAATTCATTGTAAGCTAAGGGATCTAAGCATTTGCAATGTTAGATATGAAAGCGTAGGTTGAAACCCTGTGAATTCATTACAACGTCCGATTTCGGTCAAAAATCCTTCGAAATCTGTTCATTCAGTAATAAATTGCGACCACAATGATAAATTATGAGAAAAGCGCTAATATTTAACACTTTAATTTTATATTTTATTTCATTTGTCTTTATACCTCTGAATGCTCAATTCAACAACGAACGCTTAGCCAACGAGTTTCGACAAAATATGAATGCCTATTTGGAGGCGCATTTGTCACCGGCTTTTGATGGAGCTGCCAATGCGAATCCTCTATTGTGGCAGCTGCCGTTTGGAACCTCCGGATCGTACAATTTTTCAGGTAATCTGACTGCGGGAGCATCATTTCTACCTATTTCGTTCACAGAGTTTGATTTTTTTGGCATCAACCGCACTCCAAATTTCGAATTGCGAAACCCCTTGAGAAATATTTTGCCAACCATTGTAGGGGGTGAGGTGGACAACGACATCTATTTCTATGTGACGGACAATAATGGCAATCGGATTTTTGATCCGATCAGGGGACATCATGTACGTGCTGAGATTGATGTGCCTCAAGGATTTGGTTTTCGTGTACCGATAGTGCCTGCCGCGAGCTTACAGATAGGTGCGTGGTTTCCGGTTCATACAGGTGTTGCGATCAGATATATTCCTGTGATCATTGGAGACAATATTCGGTTTGGATCCTTAGGCTTTTCATTGCTGCATAATCCGCTTGGGTGGTTTAATCTTCCCGTAGAACTCATTTTAGGCGTTAATTACAATCAAATGAATTTTATCGGAGAGGATTTTGTAAATGTACCCAATCCCAATCGATTTGAAATAGATAGTCGTAGTCTGTCTTTTGAGATGACCGTTTCCAGACGGTTTGGTTTTGTTAAGCCTTATTTTTCTGCAAATTTTATTTCCATGAACTCAAGTGCAGCCCTGAGAGGTACGTTTAATTATACGTTTTCGGATTATGTCGGCGTACCGATCGGAATACTGCAAGGGGTTCGGTTTAATGTTACCGATCCTGTTCAATTTACTGATTCCAATACTTTTTTGAATGCGGGAGTGGGTGCCCTGCTCACCTGGAAGTTTTTTTTTCTAAACAGTCAGCTGATGTTTGGGCGCTTTCAGAATTTTGGTATTAGCTTAGGGTACCAGACCGAAATTTAAATCCCAGTAAATCAACTAATTAATTGGATCCAAAGAAAAGTCTTTTTTGACTTTTCCAAGACCGAATACAAGTTCAGGATTACTTTCAAGGGCATTACCTACTACCACGATGTCGGCTCCTGCTTCGAATGCTTGCCGAGCCTGATCCTCTGTTCGTATACCGCCACCCACAATGATAGGAATGGAAACTACCCTACGCACCGCAGCTATCATAGCCGGCTCGATAGGATGTGCCGCACCCGAGCCTCCATCCATGTAAATGGTCTGAAGTCCGAGCATTTGCCCAGCCAAGGCGGTCATAGCAGCAATATCGTATTTATGTGATGGGATCGGCATACTGCCCGACATGTAATGGGCTGTAGTAAAGTTTCCGCAGTGGATGAGCATGTAGCCTGTAGCGATGGTTTGCAGACCGGCCTCTAGAATGTAAGGAGCTGCAATGACCTGATTTCCGATGAGTAGCTCCGGATTGCGGCCAGAGATGAGCGATAGAAACAATATGGCATCAGCTCTTGAAGAGATCTGCATAATGCTGCCCGGAAAGAGAATGCATGGCAGAGCAGAATGAGATTTAACAATATCAATTGTCGTGTCGAGTCTATCTTTCACCATGAGTGATCCGCCAATGAATAGAAAATCGACATCCGCCATCTCGCAATGACGAAGCAATTTCAAAAGGGAATTTTTGTCATTTTTATCAGGATCAATAAGGACAGCAAGCATTTTTCTGCCTTGACGCACATGGTCTTGAATAAGTTTATAAATCTCTGTATTCAAAGTTGGAAAATCCAATTATACGAATTGGCCGCAATATAATTGTACGGTCAGAAATGAATTATACGGTATTTTTTAATCCGAAATTATTTTTTATCAAGTTTAATATTTTGCCATTTAGAATGTTTGATCCCTTTGCTTCCTGGTGTGTTTTCTTTCCGGGTTACGATGGTAAGTCTCTTTTTTGCTGTCTTCTTTGATAAAGATTTTCCGGCCGCTAAGTGTGAGCCCCTGGATGCCTTTTTGAATCCGGCGGCATACCTCTTCTGAGCATTTAAATGTCGAAAAAGACGACAGGGTCTCTACACTATTTATATCATTTTTGCTGAGATTGCCTTTTTCTTTAAGAAAGTCTTTGACATCCTGCCAATACATACCGTCCTTTATTCCAATATTGATATACCAGCGCTTAATGTCTCCGATACCGAATAAGGTCTCCTCAGATGATTTTCCTGATCTTTCAGGACTGATGTTTAGGTCAGGAGCATTACGGTACATTTCCAGAAGGCGGTTAAATTCCATGCTAAATATTTTTTCTACGAGTTCACGGGGATGATACTTCTCAAGCAGGTCGTCGAGAAGAGGTTTAAATTCCTCCACGGCCAAGGGATTAACCTCTTCAGTAGTGATGCGATTGATCAAATATTGCATTTGGTGCGTACACACTTCCATGCCTGACGGCACTTTGGCATACTGAATTTTTCTCTTAATTATTTTCTCAAGGGTTCTTAGTCTGTGCATTTCGTTTTTGCTGACCAATGCAATGGAAGTACCCTTTTTGCCGGCCCGGGCAGTGCGACCACTTCTGTGAGTAAATGATTCCAAATCATCCGGTAGGTGAAAGTGGATTACATGTGTGACATCTTCTACATCAATACCCCTGGCGGCTACATCTGTGGCTACCAATATGGTGATCGCTTTCTTTCGGAAAGCATTCATCATTTGTTCACGCTGAGCCTGGCTCATGTCGCCATGTAGTGATCCGGCCGGATACCCATGGTCTATGAGCTTATCAGCCACCTGTTGGGTTTCGATTTTTGTCTGACAAAAGACAATGGCATAAATGTCAGGATAGTAGTCGAGTACCCTAGTCAGTACTTTGATTCTGTCGCGTCCATCGATAAGATGATAAATGTGTTGGATATTTTCATTGACCTGACCACCACCGGCAACTGAAATTTGCTTCGGATCTTTCATGTAAGTCTTCGAGATTCTCCGGATATCCTCCGGCATCGTAGCAGAGAAAAGCCAGGTCAGACGATCCGGGTGGGTCTGACTGAGAATAGTGTCAATGTCCTCCTTGAAGCCCATGGAAAGCATTTCATCAGCCTCGTCCAAAACGACTATCTTTATGGTATCGAGTTGAATAATATTTCGCTCAATGAGATCAATCAGTCGTCCAGGAGTAGCTACAATGATGTCTGCCCCTTGTCTCAGCTGCCTGATTTGGACAGTCATGCTGGCTCCACCGTAAACAGGGACTATTCTTACGTCGATGTATTTCGAAAATTTTTCAAGTTCTCCGGCGATCTGAATGCAGAGTTCTCGTGTAGGTGAAAGAATCAGGGCCTGAGGCGAATTTTTTCCGGATTCGATTTTTTCGAGAATCGGAAGACCGAAGGCAGCAGTCTTACCCGTACCAGTTTGTGCAAGGGATATAATATCTGTATTCTCATGGATTAGCAATGGTATTGCCTCAGATTGCACAGGTGTGGGCTGTTTGTAACCCATCTCGGTAATAGCTCTTAAAAGGACGCTACTAAGTCCTAAAGATTCAAAAGTGTTCATACAATTACGAAAATGTTGATTAGTATATCGGGCAAATCACCCGTCAACACCAGCTATGAACCCCCAGAGTAAGCTATTCTGAAAAACGTATCGGCGCAGGATAGGCAATTTGCAAACGCATGCAAAGGTAGGAATCTGAAAGTTAGCCGATTTCTCAACGAGCTATTAAACTTCTCTTTGCAAAAAAGCCCCTCCACATCACGTTTCGGGGCTTTTCGTGTCAGATGTGTAAGCCTGACACATTTTAAACAAACCACAACCTACTTTTTAGTTTCATGCACATGGATGCTACGGTCTTGTTCAAGGATTAGGATTCTATCTCCTTTAACCCGCAGTGTTTTCATTTTTTTGTTTGATATGATGTACGCAATGCTGTCGTTGTCACTTTCTTGATTGGTGATTTTTTTTGTTTGCTCGCCTCGATTGGATGAGTCGATGACAAATCCAAGAACTATGGAAACCACTGCAATAATTCCCTTAATGAGAAACCACATTTTATCCATTGTCTTTATTTTTACACATACAAAAAAATAAGCGTAAAAACGAAAAATAAATACCAACTTTCGGGTATTTTTTTAGTTACATTCTAAATCAAATATTCAAAAAATAAATTTGTTTAAACTGTACAATAAGTGAAATACAGTAAAAATATTAAGGATTTTATTAAGTTTCAAGCAAAACAACAGGGTTTTACCAATGTCTGTTTTGCAAAGGCTACTTTTTTGGAAAAGGAAGCCCCCTTACTCGAGAAATGGCTGAGAGCCGGATATCATGGTCAAATGCTCTGGATGGAAAATCATTTTGACAAACGACTGGATCCGAGACTCTTGCTGGAGGAATGCAAGACGGTAGTCATCTTTTCTCATAACTACTATCCGGCTGAATCATTATCTATGGAAAAATACAAGATTTCCAGATATGCTTACGGCGAGGATTATCATCGGGTTTTGAGAGACAAACTCAATACGCTAATGACCTTGGTGAAGGAGAAATTTGGAGATTTGAACTACAGGATTTTTGTGGATTCAGGCCCAGTGATGGAGCGCGTCTGGGCTGAACGATCCGGCATAGGCTGGGTTGGAAAGCATTCCCTTCTATTGACAAAAAGTCAGGGATCCTTCTATTTTCTGGCGACACTGCTCATGGATGTAGCCTTGGAGGAGGACCCCCCGGTCACAGATCACTGTGGTACATGCACCCGCTGCATTGATTCATGCCCGACAGATGCCATTATTGAACCTTACGTGGTGGACAGCAACCGGTGTATCTCATATTTAACCATTGAATATAGGAATGAACTGCCAATCGAACTCAAAGACCATATGGAGGGCTGGATTTTTGGTTGTGATATATGTCAGGAAGTGTGTCCTTGGAACCGGTTTTCACATGCGCATTCAGAACCCCGTTTTGAGCCCTCTGAACAACTGAAAAGTGCAACCGACGAACTGTTGGAAAACATGGAAACAGAACTTTTTAATCAGCTTTTTTCAAAATCGGCAGTCAAGCGAACCAAATTTCAGGGATTCAGGCGAAACATTGAATTTATAAAATGTCCATAGATTCTACCTACTGCAATTTAAGGATGCGTGATTCTTTGCGTTATGTTTTCCAAAGTATATCTAAAAGGGTTGGAATGGAAGCTGACTCCTTTCGGCTTTTGAGTGGATTTATGAATTTGGAAAAATCTTCCGACGTCCTGATTCTCAAAGCTGAAGCGGAGCGGATATAGCGCTTGCTAATCCTGGGTTTTGTGCATTATTTATCCTATCCGGTCTGTACGGTCCCTTAGGAAGATCTTTTTAAGTCTTCGATGTTTCCGGCGGCCAGGGGTGTGGACACGTCAGACCACGCCGATACCGTAGTATGTAAATCCTTGCTCCCGAAGTTCTCGTCGGTCGTAAATGTTGCGTCCATCGAAAATTACAGGTTCTTTCAAAAGTTTTTTGATGACTTTGAAACTGGGAGCCCGAAATGCTGTCCATTCTGTGACAAGGATCATGGCATCTGCATCCGTCAGAGCCTCATATTCATCTTTTGCATATTCAATGGAATCACCTAGGTAATGCTTTTTTGCCTCGTTCATGGCCACCGGGTCGTAGGCAGAGACTTGGGCTCCGTGTTTGAGTAATTTCTCAATTAAAACCAATGACGGGGCCTCGCGCATATCGTCGGTATTGGGCTTAAACGACAGTCCCCAGAGAGCGAATTTTTTCCCTTCAATGGCTCCATTAAAGTGTTTGATTATTTTTTCAAACATTTTTTCTTTTTGTGCCTCGTTGATTTCTTCTACGGCCTCAAGTATTTTAAGTTTATAGCCCAGCTCTTTACCTGTTTTAATTAGGGCTTTTACATCTTTGGGAAAGCATGAACCGCCATATCCGATGCCGCTGTAGAGAAATTTGGGACCGATTCGGGGGTCGGTACCTATGCCTTTGCGCACCATATTTATGTCTGCGCCAGTAAGTTCGCATAGATTGGCAATATCGTTCATAAAGCTGATCCGAGTAGCAAGCATCGCATTAGCGGCATATTTGGTCATTTCCGCGGATGGAATATCCATGAAGATGACAGGGTGGCCGTTGAGGGTAAAGGGTTTATAAAGTTTGCTCAGAATTTCCTGAGCGCGGTCGCTTTCCGTTCCTACCACGATGCGGTCGGGACGCATAAAGTCTTCAATGGCAGCGCCTTCCTTGAGAAATTCGGGATTTGAAGCCACATCGAAGGGTATGTCGACGCCTCGGGATGCAAGTGCATCGGCCACGGCTTTTTTTACCCTTTTGGCAGTACCCACCGGTACGGTGCTTTTGGTTACAATGACGAGATAGTCTTTCATCGTGCACCCGATTTCGTCAGCTACGGCAAGGACGTATTTGAGATCGGCACTTCCGTCTTCTCCGGGAGGAGTTCCGACGGCGATGAAGACGACTTCGGCACCATCGATGGATTCTGCAAGCTTGGTGGTAAACAGAAGACGTTCACGGCGATAATTTCGAATGACCATTTCTTCCAGACCGGGTTCGAAAATGGGCATAACGCCATTTTTTAGGCCTTCAATTTTTTCTTTGTTTACATCTACGCAGGTCACTTCCATACCGACTTCGGCCAGACAAGTACCGGTCACCAGGCCTACATAGCCGGTGCCTACTACGGATATTTTCATACTTTGTATTGATTTAAGTAGTTTAAAACGTGTGAAATGATATAATCTTGTTGTTCTTCTGACAGCTCCGTATGCATGGGCAGAGAAATGACGGACTTTGTAAGACGCTCCGCCACGGGAAAATCTCCTGTTTGATATCGTTCGCTCTGATATGCTTTTTGTTGGTGAAGGGGAACAGGATAGTATATCATCGCCGGAATCTGATGGTCAGCCAGATATTTTTTTAGTCCGTCCCGATCTACCTTGGGGTCTAAGGTCAAGGTATATTGGTGAAAGACATGGGTGGAGTTTGGCACCTTGCTGGGGATCTTTAGCAAGGGGTGGCCTGCTAATGCCCGGTCATAGTATTCAGCTGCTTGCTGGCGAGCCCGGGTATAATCGTCGATCCTTGGCAATTTAATGTTTAGAATAGCGGCCTGAATGGTGTCAAGACGGCTGTTTACACCAATGATATCATGATAATACTGCACACTCTGCCCGTGATTGGCAATCATGCGAAGCTTTTCTGCCAATGCGTCGTCGTTGGTAAAAACTGCACCACCATCACCGTAACATCCTAGATTCTTTGACGGAAAAAAAGACGTACAACCTATATGACCGATGGTGCCGGCTTTCATCACACGTCCGTCGCTGAAGTAATAATCAGCATTGATGGCCTGGGCTGTATCTTCAATGACATATAGCCCGTGGCGGTCAGCTATGTCTAAGATGCGCTCCATATCCGCGCATTGGCCAAACAAATGGACCGGCACAATGGCTTTTGTGCGATTGGTTATGGCTTTTTCGATCTTATCAGGATCGATCAGAAAAGAATCTTCATCCACATCCACCAAAACAGGAGTCAGTTTAAGTAAGGCAATAACCTCTGCTGTAGCTACATAGGTAAATGTAGCTGTAATGACTTCATCACCCGGCTGAAGGTCAAGGGCCATCATTGCTAACTGAAGTGCATCTGTCCCATTGGCACAGGGAATCACATGCCGAACTCCAAGGTGCTTTTCGAGATTTTCTTTAAACTGCCGGACTGCGGGGCCATTGATAAACGCGGTGCTTTTTAATACATCGTCGATTGCTGAATTGATCTCAGCCTTGATGTGTTCGTATTGAGTGGCTAAATCCACCATTCGTATTTCTTTCATCTTCAGTATCCAAAAAAACCAAAACAGCGACAAAAGTAAGGGAAGCATTCATTCGCCATGTTTAATATATTTGTTTTTTATCATAAAAGCAGCCGAATTTTTTAATAGAAATGCGAATTGTTTTAGCAGTGGTGTGTATGTGCGCTTCAATCTTATTTACACATGCACAGTTTAGAGTCAAGTCCGATACCCTTGGTGGTTTTTTTATTCCTGTAAATCTTGGTTTCTCCATACCTTCTGATGAGTTATCAGAGCGTTTCGGTCATAGCTACCGGGCGGGCACGGGCTGTTTCTTTCGCACCTTCAGCGGTTGGACTTTTGGAGTGGAGGGAGATTTTTGGTTTGGCGAACGGGTACTGACACGGGACAAAATTTTAAAATCCGTCTCAAACGAACAGGGAGTATTATTGGATCATCTGGGCCTTGAGGCCAATCTGATGACCTTTCAGAGGGGTTGGATTGGTTCGGCATTTCTTGGCAAATTGCTCCCCATCTTGAATCACAATCCCAACTCCGGAGTACTGATTACACTTGGAGGAGGATATATCCAGCATCGGATACGTCTTGAGAGCGGTCATCAGCAGTCCATCATATACCAGATTGAAAATGAATACCAAAGGGGATATGACCGCCTTAATATCGGTTGGCAAGGCCGAATCTATGTTGGGTATCTGCACGCGGGGAATTTTCAGACGTATAATTTCATGGTTGGTATCGAGCATCTGCTTGGGCGCACGATAAGTGTCAGAGGATTTGATTATGCTGCGGGACAGGCAGATGAAAACACTCTTGTAAATGGCTTAACGACATTGAAAATTAGCTGGTTTTTTAGTATGTACAAAGAGCGTATCACTCGTGACAAGAAGTATTTTTACTATTAGACCAAAAAGATATGAGCCGAATCTATTTTGCTGAATGATGGGAATACACCAGGTTAGCCAAAAAGATGTCACTTTTTGGTGAATTGATTTTTAAAACTTTAGACACACGATCCCGGTTGAGTTTCGTAGATCATACATTCGCTTTCAGATTAGTGCAAAATATGCGTATTGATAAATTTTTGTGGTGTGTTCGCTTGTTTAAAACACGGTCATTGGCTACTGAGGCGTGTAATTCAGGTAAAATTTTCGTCGATAATCAGCCGGTAAAAGCATCCAGAGAAATTAAACCGGGGATTGAATTTTCCCTCCGAAGGGGTGGCATTACATTTACGTATGAGATTAAGGATATTCCTAATTCACGGGTCGGTGCTCCATTGGTCAAAAATTATCTTACGGATAAGACCCCCGCTGATGAACTTCAGAAACTGGAACTGATCCAACTGGCTAAATCGTACTCCAGACCAAGGGGGGTTGGTCGGCCTACCAAAAAGGAGCGTCGGGATATTGAGTCATTTTTTGACGAAGACGGATTGTAAGGCTTCCTCCGTGAGACGGAGGATCGCATCGACCCAAAAGTCACTGACATTCAGACACGGTACCCTTCTAAACTCTGCGCCACCGTTTTTTAAAAACAATTCCTTGCCCTCGTCATCGAGTTCTTCAATGGTTTCGAGGCAATCTGCTACAAAGGCGGGACTTACTACTACCAGCTTTTTTACGCCCTCGGCCGGAAGATTTTTGAATCGTTCTGCCGTGTAGGGCTGAAGCCATTTATCGGAACCAAGTCGTGACTGAAATGAGAAACTGAACTTGTTTTTAGGTATTTCTAGTATTTCAGCGACTTTTTCGGTGGTTTCTTTTACATGGTGCCTGTAGCAGAATTCGTGTGCGGGCGACGACACTGAACAGCAGTCTTTTACCCTGTTACAGTGCGTGCCTGTGATGTCACCCTTCAAAATATGTCGAACTGGCACTCCGTGATATGTAAAGAGTAGATGATCGTATGGGTCTACCAAAAATGGCCGGATGGATTCAGCAAGCGCATTCAGGTAGGCTGGATGATTGTAAAAAGGAGGAACCGTGACCAGCTTAAACGGATAATTGCCGTTTGAATAGGCTGATTTAACGTGTTCTACGGCTGTTTCGTAGCTGCTCATGGCATAGTGCGGATACAGCGGAAACATGACCAGGATATCTAGGTCAGGAAGATTTTCAGAGATTTTTTTGAGCACAGCGACAGGCGATGGATTGGCGTATCGCATACAATAGTATGCCGGAAGCTCTGATTTACGGGAGATGAGTTTAGTGAGATTTTCGGTGATTGTAATCAGAGGGGCGCCTTCATCTGTCCAAATGCGAGCGTACTTAGCCGCACTTTTAGGTGCTCTGAGTGGAGAAATGATACCTTTTACCAGTAGCGTTCGCCAGAATTTTGGCAGGTCGATAACCCTCTCATCCATCAAAAATTCATTGAGATAAGCCCGGACGTCAGATCTAGCCGGTGAGTCGGGAGAGCCAAGATTTACAAGAAGCAGAGCTGTTTTCAACGAAAAAATTATTTTAGTGAAAAACTATACGAATTTTACCAGGAAATAGTTTTTCTTGCCTTTTTGAATCAGCATAAATTTTCCGTTTAAAATCTGGTCTTTGCTAATGGACTGTTCTATTGACCACTTTTCTTTATTAATCATTACGGCTCCCTGCTGAAGCATTCGCCGTGCCTCACCTCGTGAGGGGAAGGCTTTGGCTATATCTGCCAGAAAAATTGCAGGATCGACGGGCGGATCTATTGACAATCTGCTGACCTCTGATCCTGGCACACCTTCGAATACCTGCAGAAATGTGCGCTCATCCAGCGACCTTAGGTCATCGGCAGATGATTTGCCAAAAAGGATCTCCGAGGCTTTTAAGGCAGAGGTAAATTCAGCCGCTCCGTGTACCAAGGTAGTAACTTCCCTTCCTAAGACTTTTTGTAAAATGCGTAAATGCGCTGCATTTCGGTGCTCAGCGACAAGAGAATCAATTTCTTCCCTTGACAGTGTAGTAAAAATCTTTATGTATTTCTCGGCATCTTCATCGGATACATTGAGCCAGAATTGATAGAATGCGTACGGAGAGGTTTTGACGGGGTCCAACCAGACACTTCCGCTTTCGGTTTTGCCAAATTTTGTTCCATCGGCTTTGGTGATCAGAGGTACTGTCAGAGCGTATGCAGTGCCCCCTTCCATGCGCCGGATGAGCTCTGTGCCAGTCACGATATTTCCCCATTGGTCCGATCCGCCTAATTGAATAGTTACTCCCTTGTGCTTCCACAGATGGTAGAAGTCATAACCCTGAATGAGTTGATATGAAAACTCAGTGAAGGACATTCCACTTCCTTCTTCAATCCTTTTTCGGACAGAATCTTTTGCCATCATGTAGTTTACGGTGATGTGTTTGCCCACGTCGCGTATGAAATCCAGAAATGAAAAACCGGCCATCCAGTCATAGTTGTTTACGATTTCGGCTCGATTGCTCAATGTGTCTGAAAAGTCAAGAAATCCTGATAATTGTTTTTTAATGCAGGCAACATTGTGGGCTAATGTATCTATATCCAGTAAGTTGCGTTCGGCAGATTTAAAACTTGGATCCCCGATCATTCCGGTTGCCCCTCCGACAAGCGCAAGCGGTTTATGACCTGCTCGCTGAAAGTGAACCAGCGTCATTACCCCAACCAGATGTCCGATATGCAAAGAATCGGCAGTAGGATCAAACCCAAGGTATGCCGTGCGCATTCCGGATTTTAAGTGTTCGGCCAAGCCTGGAGTCATGTCATGAAGCATTCCCCTCCATGTAATCGTATCAATAAAGTCAGTCATCTCTTAAAAATCACGTGCACAAATGTAAAGAAGTCGATTTTTGAAATGCGGGTCTTACCACATGCACCTTTTTCTGTAAACCGGTATTTGATTCTCAAAAATTAAAAAAGCAATATTAAAATACGAATTTATTTTAGTGAAAATTTAATAGACGAATTAAAATAGTAAGTATTTTTCTTAACTTTAAAAATTGTACCCTTGGAAAACTAATTTAACATTTTGGTATTTTTTAAAAAAAAGAAAAACCATCGGCAGTAATCTTTGCGTACAAAATAGTAAAAGCTACAATGAGCATTAATAATCGGGGATTAATTCTTACGCTTCGAATGTTTACCATTGTTTTGATTTTGTTAATACCGCTAGACTTCGCTTTATCCTTGATTCCCGGTCGTTTTGGAAGCTATTTTAGTAACCATTACATTGCAATAATATCATTGATCTTACTTCTGATACTGTTTCTTCTTCGAATCAAATATTTCTACTTTGAAGCAGAATATGAGATTATACACCTAAGGCAAAGGCCACTATTGTTTGACTACATGACACTGCTTAATTCATATGGATACAGCAGATATGAGTTCCCCAAGAAATTATTGAAGGATGTTTACCTTGAGAATTTTCTATGGTTTAAGACTTTGGTTTTTGTCGTGGAGACCAGCAATGGAAAAACAAGAGAGCGTTCTGTAGATGTTACTTACCTGTCCAGCAGAAAACTCGATGAAGTATTGAGAACGATGAAGTCAATCGCCCAACAAAACAAGCTGGTTTAAATCTTTGACCTACTTTTGCACACAAGGAATAAATAATGTATGTACATCGGATTAAAGCATCTGCACTCATTTCTGCCTTATATTTTCTTCGCTTCGGGTTTATTTCTTCTGACCCGTTCAATTATCGGCTGGAGGGCACGGAGGACATATTCTAAAATTGACAATACACTGCGGGTAGTTGTATTGAGTCTGGCACACATACAACTAATCATAGGTGTAATACTGTATATCATCTCTCCGATCACGAAAAGTGCTTTTGAAAATTTCGGTGCCGCCATGAAAGACTCTATTCTTCGGTTGTATGCTGTAGAGCACATTACCGTTAATATAATTGCAATTATTCTGATCACGGTAGGCAGCGTAAAAGTGAAAAGAGAAATCATTGAGTTTAAAAAACACAAATGGGCAGCGCTTTTCTTTGGATTCGGTATGATACTGATTCTAAGTAGGATACCCTGGCATGTCTGGCCTGGTCTATGATTGAAAACCAACGCAAAGCGACATTTTCGAGGGAAAAAGCAATACTGGTAGGGGTAAGCGTACCCGGCCAAAGCGATCAGAAGACGTTCGAATATCTTGAAGAACTTCGGTTTCTGGCTGATACAGCTGGTGCGGATGTGCTTGACACAATCGTACAAAAACTCCAAAAACCCAACCCTGCTACATATATTGGAACGGGTAAGCTGGAAGAATTATCCGAAAAAGTCAATGCACTGGAATGCAATATGGTCATATTCGATGACGAGCTAAGCGCCACCCAAATCCGGAATCTCGAACGCGTTTTAAAAGTTAAAATCCTGGATCGCACCAACTTGATTCTTGATATTTTCGCTGCACGAGCACGTACAGCTCATGCGTGCACACAGGTGCAACTGGCCCAGTATGAATACCTCTTACCTCGCCTGACCCGCATGTGGACACACCTTGAGCGCCAGAAAGGGGGGATAGGCCTGAGAGGACCCGGTGAAACCCAGATTGAGACCGACCGCAGAATTATACAGCAGAAAATTTCTCTGCTGAAAGAAAAGCTTCGCAAAATAGATCGTCAAATGGCCAATCAGCGAAAAAACAGACATGAAATGGTAAGGGTCTCACTGGTGGGATATACTAATGTAGGCAAATCAACATTGATGAATCTGCTTTCGAAGTCGGATGTGTTTGCCGAAAACAAGCTCTTTGCCACCTTAGATACAACTGTGAGAAAAGTCGTACTCAATGATGTAAGTTTTTTGCTGAGTGATACAGTGGGTTTTATCCGAAAACTCCCCACTCAACTCATCGAATCTTTTAAATCAACACTGGATGAAGTACGAGAATCCGATCTTCTGCTACACGTAGTCGATATTTCTCACCCCGCATTTGAAGACCACATTCACACCGTAAATTCAACCATTAAAGATATTTTAAATGGAGAAGATAAAAAAATTGTCATGGTTTTTAACAAAATAGACCTGTATAAACCTTCTGAACGAGATCCTGACGACCTGATGCCCATACATTCTGATCAACTTACCATTGACGAATGGCAAAAGACCTGGATGGCTAAAACGCATGGTGATTGCGTATTTATCTCTGCTGAAAAAAAAGAAAATATTGATTCATTAAAAGAACTTTTGTATCAACAGGTACGTAAAATTCAACATACACGATATCCTTATTTCAAGGCATATCCGCCAAATTTAACTCGTGAATCATGAAATATACCACTCTTGGAAGTTCAGGTCTTAAGGTCTCGGAAGTTTGCTTCGGTACGATGGGTCTCGGTGAGAATTGGAACTGGGGCGCTGACCGACAGACATCCTTACAACTGCTCGAAACATTTGCAAAAGTCGGAGGTAACTTCCTGGACACAGCCAACCTCTACACCGATGGCACCAGCGAAAAAATCATTGGAGACTTTATTCAAGCTGACCGCGATTCTTTTGTTATAGCTACAAAATATACCCTGGCTGACAATCGACCCGGAATTAAGTCGGTACTGGATGGTGGAAGAGGCAACGTAAACGGTACCGGAAACAACCGAAAAAATCTTTTCAGAAGCCTCACCAATAGTCTGAAACGACTTAATACGGAATATGTTGACATTCTATACCTTCATATTTGGGATGCCCTTACACCGGTAGAGGAGGTCATGAGAGCCTTTGACGATGTCGTATCCAGAGGCCTTGTGCATTATATCGCCATAAGCGATACGCCCGCCTGGGTGGTTAGCAGGGCACAAACAATGGCAGAGCTAAGAGGATGGGCGCAGATTCAGGCGTTGCAGATAGAATACAGCCTGCTTCAGAGAACTCCTGAGCGCGAGCTGATTCCTATGGCTATGGACCTGGGTCTGACCATCACTCCATGGGCACCTCTGGCTGGCGGAGCATTGACAGGAAAGTATTTGAGAGGAGAGAGGGGCAGATTGCCGGCCAACAGCAAGCGATTAGGACCAAGAGAGGAGGTAATTACGAGAGAGGTGGTGCGTATCGCTGAGTTGTATGGGGTGCCCCCAAGCCTGGTAGCTTTGCGATGGACAATGCAGCAGGGCTTTAGGTCCATTCCCGTAGTCGGTGCGACAAATGTCCGGCAATTGATTGAAAATTTAAAGGTTGTAGATTTTGTACTCGAGCAGCATCATGTGCAAGAGTTGAATACTATATCTGAAATCGATCTGGGTTTCCCCGGAGCATTCTTCCGAGAAGAGGGAGTCAGGCAGTCGGTGTATGGTGGGTATTATGATAAAATATACCGCCCTGGTCTTCCGGAGTAAACATGCAATGGTCAGAACCTAACCGTGATCATCATAATACACATCCAAGGCTTTTTCATAATCGCTGATAAGAACGTATATATCAATTTTGAATCCGCTGATTCCTGTGCCCAAAAGTGTGCTTATATGCTGGTCTTTCACAAAGGTCTTTATGTCATGACCTCTTAGCTTTGAGCACACTATAAGTGCTTCGGAGTGAGAACCAACAGAAGTCAGCAAAACCCATTGATTTTCAGCGATGTTCATTTCCAGTTCAGCGTTTCGACGATGTGACGCATCTCCCTTCCAAGAAAATGGGTGACCGGTCCTGTGCTGTCTATATTTGGTTGAGAGTGTACGTATGCTGTACCTCTTAGGAAGTGCCGAGTGCTGTCTGTCACAAAAAACTGATAATTTGTCGCTGTATTACCGTATATTTCGTATAAAATCCCGAAGACCTGCCTGCTCTGATCGGTGTAGATGTGTTCAGAAATACCATCTGCGCGGATGCCGTGTTTAAATGCAAATTCCTTAGCATCTTTCAGCAACGTATCCAGATTTCCTGAAATTGGCTTGTATGTAAGTTGAATTACGGAGTGGATGCTTTTATAGTGTATGTCCTCCCAGCAGGCGTTCTCTTTTTTTTGCAGAATCGTAGCTTGCTGATTAACATCAAAGGTGTACGGGCACATCGGATTCTCATATGCAATGTACAAGGTGTCGGGCAGTGAGATTCTGAAATACCCGATCGGCCTGGGTGAGTATGCTTGCTGGCAACCGGTCAGTAGTATAATCAAAAAATTGAATTTCAGCAGTTTGGTCATTCAGCGATTTTTGAAACTTTTAGCCGTTTAATCCTCCTTTTTTCAAACGCCTCTACTTTAAATATAAAGGATGCATAGCTGACTTCCTGATTAAGCGCCGGTGTATTTCCTACAATTTCTAAAATCAATCCTCCCAATGTTTCAGAGTCTCCTTTTACATCATCAAACAGATCATCAGGCACATTCATGATTTTACAAAATTCGCTGATGGCAGTTTTACCTTCAAAAATGTAATTTTTTTCGTCGATCTGTGTGTAGACAGGCGACTCCATATCAAACTCATCATTTATTTCACCGACGACCTCTTCGATTACATCTTCGAGTGTAACCAGGCCTGATGTGCCACCATATTCGTCCACTACGATGGCAATATGAATTTTCTTTTGTCTGAACTCCTGTAGAAGATCATCTATCTTTTTTGATTCAGGTACAAAATATGCGCTTCTGATCTTGGATTTCCAGTCAAAATCGCTCTGGTCCAGGTACATAAGTATATCTTTGATATATAAGATGCCTGTAATGTGATCAAGATCCATGTCATATACCGGCAGCCTCGAGTAACCCGTTTTTCGGATTTCTTTAAGCACATCCGAAAATGAAGCAGTATTTGATATGGCGCATATATCGATTCGGGGGGTCATCACTTGTTTGACCGTGATCGTACCAAAACGGACAATTTCTTTGTACAGCGTGTTGGAGTGTTCTGTTGGATCGTTATTTGTAATTTCGAGTGCCTGAGTCAGGTCGTCTACAGAGATTTTTTCATTGGTTTTTACTTTGAAGTAATTGTCAAAAAATTCAGAAATTTTCAGAAGGGCATAAATCATCGGCTTAAACAGGAATGAGAAGAAATAAATAGGGCCGATGAGATTGCGACTGATTTGCATTTTAAACTTTGTCGCTAGCACCTTGGGTATGATTTCACCAAAAAACAGGATGATTGATGTAATAGCAGTAAGCTCAAACAGCAATTTGATGTTTTGATTGTCCCGGAAGTCAAACAGCTGATCAGACAAGTAAGAACTCAGGATGACAATGCTCACATTTACCAGATTATTGCCGATCAATATTGTGGCTAGCGTTTTCTTCTTCTCTTCATAGATTTGAGAGAGCTTGGCGGAGAGCTGCTTATCTTGCACTTTTAGTTCATCCAAATCGCTGATTTTAAGAGAAAAGATAGCAACTTCTGCCGATGAAAACAGTGCGGATGTAAGCAGTAGTACAATCAACATTCCCACAGGAATCAGCAAGGAGGGAGTGATTCCTCTGAATAAGATATCAGCCTGTAAATACGGGTCCGGGTCTGCGTCCAAGTGGAAAAAAATTTGGTTAAATAGTCACAGGACGTAATGATTTCCAGTTATTAAAATGGGAGATCATCATTTGTTGACTCCGATTCATAAGTAGCATTTGCTGGCTTAGTGTCCTGAGAATCTTGGGAGTTGGCGGTAGACTGTTGTGCAGATGTGCTGTTGCCTCTTGGAGATCCCAGCATGATCATATTAAGACCTTCAATTTCGGTAGAATAGCGCTTCTGCCCTCCTTCTTCCCAGGATCGTGTTTTCAATTTACCTTCTATATATACTTTATCTCCTTTTTTCAGATATTTATGCGCAGTATCTGCGAGGTTTCTCCATAGATTTACTGTATGCCATTCGGTATTGTCTACCTTTTGACCATCTTTCAGATAGGTTTCGGTGGTGGCTATTCTCAATCTTGCCACGCTGGCGTTGTTATCTAATGTTTTGTATTCTGGGTCTGAACCTAGATTTCCGATCAATAATACCTTGTTTAAAGCACCAGACATAATTTTATAGATATTTGTTAGAAATGCGAATATAAAAACCAGAAAGCTTAAGTTAAGATTTTTGCAAAAAATTTTTGAAAAGGCACCGGAAATGCCAGTTCACCCAATAGTGAAGGTACAACATATCGGATTTCCATTTTTTTGTTTTGATCTGAGAATTTCTCGGCCCTGTAAATGGTCAGATGCAAAATTTGATGTGTGAGAATGTGTCTTATAGTGGTCATTTTTTCCAAGTTCTGATGACGCAACTCAAATTCTGTTTTTTCATCAGTTGATGTTGTATCGAGCAGCAAAGGAAGTTGATACAGATTTTTCCAGATATCCCGATTATCCCGCTTGTGAACCGCAATTTTCCCATCTTTTTCAATAAATTCATAAAACAAATATCGATTTGACTTCAGCGGCTTAGGTCTTTTCAAAGGAAGTATTTCAACCTTATTGTAATGATGGGCGCTGCACTCCTGAGATAGCGGACATTCATAACAAGAGGGTTTTGCCGGCTTGCAAAGCAGAGATCCCATATCCATGAGCCCTTGATTGTAATTCGACGGAGTATCGCTCAACTTCACGAGTTCCTTTGCTTTGGAATAAATATTTTTAGAGGTATTGAGATGATTTACGGGCGATTCAATTCCAAAAAATCGGGCGAATAACCGCGTAACGTTGCCGTCCACCAAGGGAACGCGCTGACCAAATGCAATAGAAGCGATTGCCCCGGCTGTGTATGGCCCGATTCCCGGTAGGCCGATTAGCTCATGTACTGTCTTAGGAAAATCTCCTCCCCGCTCAACTAAGATTTTAGCGGTCTTATGCAAGTTTAGCGCACGAGAATAATAGCCAAGGCCTTGCCACATCCTTAAAATTTCATCTTCTTCAGCTTTTGCAAGACTTAGCAGATCAGGGTACTTTTTGATAAATCTCAGGTAATAGGACATTCCCTGTTCGATTCTGGTCTGTTGAAAAATGATTTCTGCCAGCCATACGGTATATGGAGTGGGTTTCTTGCGCCACGGCAAGGGCCTCTGATGATTTTGATACCAACGTTCTACTTGTCGTACGAAAAAAGCATCTTTCGAAGATTCGCTCATAAAATGTTTGTAAATCTGTGAAATAAAATAAATTAAACATTTTTTAAAAGGGGAGACACAGTATATTTGCAGCCCTTTAAACCAACAGGCTATAAAAATAAAACCAACGCAATATGACAAAAGCAGATCTTGTAAACAAAATTTCTGAGAAGACAGGAATGGAGAAAAATGATGTTCAGGCTGTTGTAGAGCTCTTCATGAAAGAAATTAAAGATTCAATGGAGCAAGGAAATGAGGTGTTCCTTCGTGGTTTCGGGAGTTTTATAATAAAGAGAAGAGCTCAAAAGACCGGTAGAAACATCACTGAAAATAAGACCATTACTATCCCTGCGCACAACATCCCTGCATTTAAGCCTGCAAAAGTTTTCTTAGAAGCGATTAAAGAAAAAGTACCTGCCAAATAAAAGTCATTCAGGTGTTTCTGCGATATTTTCTGATTTCATTGTTTTTTGTACTATTTGGTACTGCAATGATATACCTGGCACCGCGATACATTAAGTCAGGTAATGCTGTAAAAACCGAAAAGGTACAAAAATCAGAGATGTCGGACTCATTAGACGCTGTGGTAGATAAGGCCTTGCTCGAACTCCAAAACCCACAGGGAAGCCCAATGGAAAGCATAATGGCTATCCGGCAAGTGCTTGAAATCGACCCCAATCATCTAAAAGCCAATTTCACTCTTGGAGCTCTTTCGTTTAGCACGGGTCAATACGAAAGGGCAATAGAGCGCATGAGTAAGGTTGTGGAAATAGCCCCTGAAACAGAAGAGGCATATAAAATTCTGGTAGAATCCTACAATAATCTCGGTAGGGTAGACTCGGCTGAATCTACCGTGAGAGCTTATATGTCTCGGTTTCCTGAGGGTCAATTCATTCAGGAATTTCAAAAAATTATAAATAACTAATTTATTACATTATGCCCTGCGGAAAAAAAAGAAAAAGACATAAAATGGCGACTCATAAGCGCAAAAAAAGGTTGAGAAAAAATCGCCATAAGAAGAAAAAATAACAGCGCTTTCCGGCCAATTGCTTCTTTGACTGTGCCTGATTGAATTCAGGCACATCTCTTTTTTATCAAATGCACTTCGCATTGGGAGAACAGAACTGCTAATTCTCAAAATATTTAAAAATGAGTACAGAATTATACATCCACTCCCGTGCCGACGGAAGCCTGTCCATAGCTCTTGTGCGCGATGGAAAACTTATTGAGCTGCACAATGAGAAAGACGATTCAGAATTTAATGTTGGTGATATTTATTTGGGCAAGGTGATGCGCCTTGTGCCAGGATTAAACGCGGCTTTTGTAGAAGTTGGATACGAAAAAGATGCCTTTTTACATTACCACGACCTAGGCCCCCAGTTTCAGTCACTAAATAAATTTCTGAAGCGTACGCTCACAGGCAGACAACTCTGGAATTTGGCCGACTTCGAACGGGAAGAAGACATCAACAAGGATGGAAATATTGAAGACGTCCTGAAACCTGGACAGCAAGTGCTCGTTCAGATCGCTAAAGAACCTATTTCGACAAAGGGGCCTCGGCTTAGCTCTGAAATATCAATAGCCGGCAGGTTTCTTGTACTGGTACCATTTACCGACAAGGTATCTGTATCACAAAAAATTCGTGACAAGGCAGAAAAACAGAGACTTGTCGAAGAAGCCTCCTCGATCAGGCCAATGGGTTTTGGAATCATTGTACGTACGGTAGCAGAGGGTAAGACCAGGGAAGAATTGAGTGCAGACCTCGACAACCTGGTGCGTCGGTGGCGCCAGATGCACAAGCGAATTCCGAGCGTGAAGCCTCCAGGAAGGGTTTTAAGGGAGCTAAACATTGTATCTTCAGTGCTTCGAGACGTGTTAAACGACTCATTCGAAAATATCATAGTAGATGACGAAAACTTCTACAATGAAATCATCAATTACCTGCAAGACATCGAACCGGAAAAAAAGGAGATTGTAAAACTCTACAAAGGCAAGATACCGTTGTTTGATCACTTCGGAATTGAGCGACAAATCAAAACGTCTTTTGGACGTTCCGTGCCTGCCGGAAAAGGTGCGTACCTCATCATAGAGCACACGGAGGCTATGCACGTCATAGATGTAAACAGTGGCAATCGCACCAATAACGAGGAAGACCAGGAGGCAAATGCCTTGGCCGTAAATTTAGTAGCAGCAGAGGAGGTTGCCCGTCAGCTCAGACTCAGAGATATGGGAGGAATCATCGTGGTGGACTTCATTGATATGCATCGCAGCGAAAACAAAAAGGCCCTTTTTGAAAAATTAAAAGAAGAAATGGCTAAAGACAGGGCAAAGCACAAGATTCTCCCTCCAAGCAAATTTGGCCTAGTCGAGATTACCCGGCAAAGAGTACGTCCAGAACTCAATATTAATACTATGGAGGAAAATCCTGAAGCCTCCTCAGAAATAGAAGCTCCAATCGCCATTATTGACAAAATAGAAAAAAATCTTGAGGGTGTTGTATCTTCCAAAAATCTTAAAAAAGTCGAACTGCATGTACACCCCTTTGTAGCGGCTTACATCAATCATGGGATCTGGCCATGGACCAGGTTGTCTTATCGATGGAAGAAAAACAATCAACTCAAATCCCTTAAGGTTATTCCCAGAGATAGCTACAAGTTTCTTGAGTTTCACTTCTATGACGATAGGGGTATTTTAGTCCAATAAAATCCTTCAAGCCGGCAATAAAATATGTTCGCCGGCTTTTTTATATTCGTTAACAAATAATTTTTAAAGTACCGATGGAAAGCCATGAGCTAAAGTCTGTAAAAAAAGACGTGCTGAGATACTGCTCCTATCGGGAGCGAACTTCCGGAGAGGTACTGGAATATCTGAAAAAATTTCGTCTTAATCCTGTGGATGAAGGAAAACTGATGTGTGAATTAATTGAAAATGACGTTATAAACGATTTTCGATTTGCAAAAATGTATGTTAGCGGAAAATTTAGGGTCAATGGGTGGGGGAGAGACAAAATTGCCTATCGTCTCAAGGCAATGGGCCTTTCGGATACCCTTATAAAACTGGCATTGGAAGAGATAGATGAGGAAGACTATACAAGTTTAGCTAAAAAGTTTATCGAAAAAAAACGCCTGGATCTCAGAAATAGTAAATCGAGCGCAGAAATCAATAAAAAAATATTCAATTACCTCAAATCAAAAGGATTTGAAAGCGATTTAATCTCTCATCTGTTGAAGGTGTCTGATTAGATTATCCAAATAGTTTTAAAAAAACCACCTTGTGAAAAGGTGGTTTTTGTATAGTGTATTAGCGTCTCTACTTTGAAAAAAGTAGTTCCCTATATTTTGGAAGTGGCCACAGCTGATCGTCTACCAATAGTTCGAGTTTGTCTACTTCGTAGCGTATTTTTTGGAAAAAGGGAAGGACTTTTTCGCAGTAAGCAAGGGCGCGCTCTTCTGAATCGTCTATTTTATTGCATTCTTTGCGGGTATTGATCATAGCTTCTTTCAGGGAGATGATCGTCGAGACCCTTCTGGATATTTCTTTGATCATGTCAAGTTGTTCTTTTGCAACTTCTTTAAATTCATCGGCCGGAAGTATATCTTTCAAAGCACGCACATTTTCAATCAGTGTATTTTGATACTTGATGGCTACGGGCACAATGTGATTTCCGGCCATATCTCCGAGTACCCGGCTTTCGATTTGAATTTTTTTGAAGTACATCTCCTGCATGATCTCATATCGGGCATGTACCTCCCGCTCATTCATAATATCCTGATTCTGGAAGAGATTTATGGACTTTTGATCGACGAAGGCCTTTAGCGCATGAGGGGTAGTTTTGACATTCTTGAGACCCCGGCGGGCAGCCTCTTCTACCCATTCCTGACTGTAGCCATCCCCTTCAAACAGAATGGATTTTGATGAAATGATGTAATTTTTAAGAATGTTGAAGATGGCATCATCTTTTTTCATGCCCCGCTCTATCAATGAATCTACCTCTTTTTTAAAGATGGTGAGTTGTTCGGCCATTATAGAGTTTAGCACGGTCATGGGACCGGCACAATTGGCAGAGGAGCCGACGGCTCGGAATTCGAACTTATTTCCGGTGAATGCAAATGGTGAAGTGCGGTTGCGGTCAGTATTGTCCAGTAATATTTCCGGGATACGACCTACCACATTTAGTTTAAGCTCTGTTTTTTGCTCAGGGCTTAGTTTTCCGTCTTCCACTTTCTCAAGTTCGTTGAGCACAGAAGTCAAAAATTCTCCGATGAATACGGAAATAATGGCCGGAGGAGCTTCATTAGCACCAAGCCGATGGTCATTTTGGGCCGATGCAATCGAAGCCCGAAGCAGGTCGGCATAGTCATGCACAGCCTTTATGGTGTTGATAAAAAATGTCAGAAACATCAGGTTGCTCTTTGGCGTACGGCCTGGAGAGAGCAGATTTTTTCCGGTATTGGTGGCCATACTCCAATTGTTGTGCTTGCCGCTACCGTTGATGCCCGCAAAGGGTTTTTCGTGGAGTAAGACCCGAAAGTTATGACGTCTGGCCACTTTGTCCATCACATCCATGAGTAGAGTATTGTGATCTACGGCAATATTAATCTCTTCGAAAATCGGTGCCAGCTCATATTGGCTTGGTGCTACCTCATTGTGGCGTGTTTTTACGGGGATGCCTAATTTGTAGCATTCAAATTCGAGTTCCTGCATAAACTTCATAACCCTCTCGGGTATGGAGCCGAAGTAGTGATCTTCCAGCTGCTGACCCTTAGCCGGCGCATGTCCAAGGAGGGTGCGACCTGTCATGGCCAGGTCGGGACGAGCATTAAAGAGTGCAGTATCTATCAGAAAATATTCCTGCTCCCAGCCAAGGGTGGGGAATACTTTGGTTACATTTTTATCAAAATATTGACAGACAGCGGTAGCTGATTTATCCAGGGCATTCATGGCACGGAGCAGCGGGGTTTTGTAATCAAGGGCCTCGCCTGTGTAGGATACAAATACTGTGGGTATACATAGAGTACTTCCCATGACAAAGGCGGGAGAGGTAGGGTCCCAGGCTGTATAACCCCTTGCTTCAAAGGTATTGCGGATTCCTCCTGAAGGGAAGGAGGAGGCATCAGGTTCTTGCTGAACCAACTGGCCTCCGTTAAATTTTTCAATGGCGCGGCCTTCGCCTGTCGGCTCAAAGAATGAGTCGTGCTTCTCCGCGGTGGCGCCTGTGAGAGGCTGAAACCAGTGCGTGTAGTGTGTCGCTCCAAGGCTGGTAGCCCAGGCTTTCATACCGGCAGCAATCTGATCGGCCTTTTCGCGGGTGATCTTACTTCCATTTACGATGGCGTCTCGTACGGCTTCATAAGCATTGGATGTCAAGAATTCTCGCATGGCCCGGTCATTAAACACATGGCTTCCGAATACATCACTGACCTTGTTGGTTGGAAGTGTGAAGTCCACGGGTTTTCTCTTAATGCTCTCAAATAGAGATGTAAATCTCAAGGATGTCATCATACGTGTTGAAATTTTGGTTGCAAAGCAACAACGCCCACAGAGTTGTTCCAAATATTTCATAAAAAATATCCATGTATTGAATAAAAACAGGGGCTATTCAAGGTGAAACAATAAAAAAATTTCAATTTAACCCTTTTTGTACAGGGGGTATTTAATAAAAATAAATATTTTTTAAATAAAACATTCCGCAAAATATATTTTACATACTTTCATTAATAACTTATTTTGTGACCTGCTTTTAATTCTGTCATTCATTGATCCATTCAAACATGAGAAATCTGAATCCCACTACTACCACTGCCTGGAAGCAGCTTGAATCCCACGCCCTGGAGGCCAAAAAATGGCACTTGACTACACTTTTTGAAAATGATCCCGTCAGATTTGAAAAACTCAGCATACGATGGAACGGTTGGCTGTTTGACTTTTCTAAAAACATCCTGAAAGAAGACACACTGAGTCTCCTCGAGAGACTTTTTGAAGAGTGCGGCTGGAAGGAGGCTATAAAAGCTCAATTTGACGGCGAACTCATTAACCGTACCGAAAAACGGGCAGTGTTTCACTCCGCCTTGCGAAATCATTGGGGCAACAGACCTTCTATAACGGGCGGAAAAGATGTACGACCAGATGTACAGGCGGTTTTGCAGCGAATGAAATCCTTTTCAGATTCAGTACGCAGCGGGCAGTGGAAGGGGTTCACCGGAAAACCTGTTACCGACGTGGTAAATATCGGTATCGGTGGTTCAGATCTCGGTCCGCTTATGGTCACCGAGGCACTGAAAGCCTATGGTCACGAGAAGATCAGATTTCATTTTGTCTCAAATGTAGATGGTGCTCATATCTGGGAAACGGTCAAAAAACTTAATGCAGAAACCACATTGTGGATCATTGCATCCAAGACATTTACTACTCAGGAGACCATGACCAATGCCAATACTGCCCGCGAATGGTTTTTCAGGCAGGGAGCAACGCTCCAGGACGTATCCAGGCATTTTGTGGCAGTATCTACCAATGCCCAAAGGGTGGCTGACTTTGGCATCAGCACCGAAAATATGTTTGAATTTTGGGATTGGGTAGGTGGCCGGTATTCCGTTTGGAGTGCCATCGGGCTACCTGTGATGCTAAGCGTAGGATACGATAAGTTTATGGAGTTCTTATATGGCGCATGGCTCATGGACGAGCATCTGATACACACACCATTCCGAAAAAATATCCCGGCACTGATGGCAGCAGTAGGGGTATGGAATGTCAATTTCCTCGGTGCCGAATCCGAAGCAATACTCCCATATGACCAATATCTGAACCGATTTGCAGCTTACTTCCAGCAGGGCAATATGGAAAGCAATGGGAAGTCAGTGGATCGAAACGGGCAACGAGTGTCTTATCATACCGGTCCAATTATTTGGGGTGAACCCGGTACCAATGGTCAGCACGCTTTTTATCAACTTATCCACCAGGGCACCCGATTTATTCCTTGCGATTTCCTGGCTGGTGTTAATCCTGTCTCTCCATTTGAAGATCACCATCTGAAACTTTTATCCAATTTTTTTGCGCAGACCGAAGCTCTTATGAAGGGTAAATCCGCAGAAGAGGTGATCAGTGAGTTGCAAAAAGCCGGAATGTCCGATCATGAAATTCAACAGATATTGCCATATAAAATTTTTGAAGGCAATAAGCCCACCACAAGCATCATGTACCCAAAGCTTACACCTCAGGTTCTCGGATCACTCATTGCCATGTATGAGCATAAGATATTTTTACAGGGGGTGGTTTGGAATATTTATTCTTTTGATCAGTGGGGCGTTGAGTTAGGTAAGCAATTGGCAGGAAAAATCTTACCTGAATTAGTATCCGGTAAAATTACTCAGCGACATGACAGTTCCACCCACGGCCTGATTTCATTTTATTTATCAGAACGAGAAAAATAAAATTTCATTTATAAAATCAGAATTGAATTTTTGTAGGTTTGCGGACTTTAATTTTAATGATTTAAAAAACGGATGGACAATATTTTTAAAGGAATCAGCGTCATCGCTTTGGGCGGAGTGATTCTGCTTTTTGCACTTCGAAGCAACCATCGCTCCAGTAGCTCATCTGATTCGGAAGGCAGTACAGCTACGATCCTTAAAAGAGAAGCTGACAATGCTGCTTACAGCAGCCTAAAAGTCGCATACGTACGAATGGATTCTCTGGTTGCTAACTATGAGCATCACAAAGAGTTGAAAAGGCAACTTGAACAGAAATACAAGTCCATGGAAGCCGATATGGCTCGTCGAACACGCATTTTTGAAGAAAATTACCGCGAGTTGGAAAAAGAAGCCAAAAATTTAAGTCCGAGAGAGTTGCAAGCGGCAGAAGCTGATCTGATGGCCAAACAGCAAGAGCTCATGCGCTATCGCGACAGTCGCGCTCAGGAGCTGCTCGCCGAAGAAGCAAAACTCAATTCATTGATCAAAAAAGATCTGGATGATGTCGTAGATGAGCTGGCAAAGGAATACGGCCTCGACCTGGTCTTTACACATGATGCAGCCGGAACCATATTGTACGGCAAAACAGAATTTGATATCACCCAGGAGGTGGTAAAACGGCTTAATGAGCGCTATTTGTCGAATTCCAAAAAATAACGATTTTGTATTTTTGAACTTCTCAATCAGAAGTAGAAGTGAAAAAAGCAATTTCCTTCATTGTACTTGCATCCCTTCTGATCCTGGCTGCTTGCGAAAGCGATGACTTCAATGTCAATGACCCCAGGCTCAACTATGTTGGCACATGGGATGTAAATGAGAAAACAGGAGATTTTGCGCCACAGAGCTATACCGTTTCGATTGACCTGGGGGACCTTGCTTCAAACATCGTAATCAGAGGACTCTATGCCCAAGGGCCGATGTTCTTGATTACCGCAATCGTAAACGGGCGAAATCTCGAAATACCGGTACAAACCCGAACCGGACTCACCATTTCAGGCTCGGGAACTTCAAACCCGGATTTTAATTTGATTAACCTTCAATTTAGTGTAAATGACGGGAGTACTGTCGATAATGTTTCGGCAGAGATGAAGAAACGCTGAAGCCCCAAGGTGCACCAAGGGGCAAAGGCCGGATATTCTGTCAAGGAATTTCCGGCTTTTTTGTTGGAACCCAAAAATTGTAAACCAAATAAACAGGTAAATTTTGATATGAAAACAGGATTTGAAATGCTTCCGGAGCTGGCCGCCAGGTGGGGGACACCGCTCTTTGTGTATGATACTTCTATCATCGACCGGCAGTACCAACGGCTTGTAAATGCCTTTAAAGGTCAGAATGTACAATTTAACTATGCATGTAAAGCACTCAGTAATCCCAATATCCTCAAATATTTTAAGGCACTAGGTACAGGCCTGGATACAGTATCGATTGAGGAGGTAAAGTTAGGTCTGATGGCGGGGTTCGATCCGAAACAAATACTCTTTACCCCAAATTGTGTAGACCTGAGTGAAATAGAGGAAGCAATCAATTTAGGTGTGCAGATAAATATTGACAACCTATCGATTCTCGAACAGTTTGGGAGTCGGTATGGAGACTCTGTGCCTGTATGCGTTCGAATGAATCCTCACATCCTGGCCGGCGGCCATCAGAAAATATCTACCGGACACATCGATTCCAAATTTGGCATTTCTATCCACCAAAATAGGCACTTACAGCGTATTATCAAGCACTACAACATACATGTGAACGGACTACACATGCACACAGGCAGTGATATTCTGGATGTAGATGTTTTTCTCAGAGGAGCGCAGGTGCTGATGGACCTAGCTTTCGACTTCCCGGCGCTTGAGTACATAGATTTTGGCAGTGGGTTTAAAGTACCCTACAGACCGGGCGAGCGAGGCACCAATGTAGAAGAACTCGGCGAAAAGATGGGGCATTTATTTTCTGAATTTTGCAACCAGTATGGACGTTCGCTGGCCCTGGCATTTGAGCCAGGTAAATGGCTGGTGAGTGAGGCAGGGTACTTCCTGGCGCGGGTCAATGTAGTCAAACACACGACCTCTACCGTATTCGCAGGTGTAAATTCAGGATTTAATCACTTCATCAGGCCCATGCTCTATGATGCCTATCATCACATTCTCAATTTAAGTAATCCCAAAGGTGTGGAGCGCATTTATACCGTTGTCGGATATATCTGCGAAACAGATACCTTCGCTTGGGATAGGCCTCTTCCCGAAGTGCGCGAAGGGGATATACTCTGCTTTCTCAATGCCGGGGCATATCTGTACAGCATGTCGAGTAATTACAATGCGCGTTTAAAGCCTGCCGAAGTGCTCGTTCATCGCGAAAAAGATTACCTAATCAGCCGTCGTCAAACACTGGATGATTTATTGACCTCGGTGATCACATGCGATCTGGAATACTAAACAGACCAACCCAAACATCCTATGCAAATGCCCATATATGTGCGGAAAGCCTCGGAAACCGACATTGACGATATATATCGCCTAATCGCTGAATTGGCCGAATACGAACGCGCCGGACACGAGCTTATCCTCACATCCGCCGATCTGCTTCAACACTTCAAATCCGGCTATTTCAAAGCATGGGTAGCCAGATATGAGAACCAAACAGTTGGCATGGCACTGTGTTACGACAGATACAGTACATGGAAGGGAAGAAGTCTCTATCTGGAAGATATCATTGTACAAGAGAAATACAGACGCATCGGAGCCGGTAGCGCACTGATGCGCACCCTGATATCCTATGCCAGGCGTGAGGGGTACTTCAGCATCAATTGGCAGGTACTCACCTGGAACGAGCCAGCGCTACATTTTTATAAAAAATGGAATGCCGAAATCGACCGACAGTGGTGGAATGGCAGAATAATAATCAACAATTCAGACAATAATGAAAGTATTTAAATTCGGTGGAGCATCCGTAAAAGATGCAAACGGCGTAAAAAACATTGCGGAAATCATCAAACTCTATCAAAACGAGGGCCTTGTCATCGTAGTTTCTGCTATGGGCAAGACCACCAATGCGCTTGAAGAGGTCGTACAGCACTACTTCAACGGAAGGGAGCAGTGGAAAAGTAAACTAGATGAAATCCGAAACGATCACCTCCAAATCCTTAATAACCTCTTTCCAAACAATCAACATATTGTATATGAGGAGGTAGAGCATACCTTTTACCAGTTGCGATTAATCTGCCAAACACAAGCCGAATCAGATTACAATCTGGTGTATGACCGCATAGTAAGCTACGGCGAAATCATCAGCACACGCATAGTCAGTGCATACCTGTCGGACGTAGGAATAGACAATGTATGGCTCGATGCCAGGAAATTGATCAAGACAGATCAAAACTATCGGTTTGCAAGAGTAAACTGGAACTTTACAGAAATCCTATTGCGCCAGGCCATTCGCAACCCCTCCGGACGATATGTATTACAGGGTTTTATAGGAAGCGATGACAACTATCACGCCACCACCCTTGGTCGGGAAGGAAGCGACTATACAGCCGCCATAGCAGCATACTGCCTCAGTGCAGACAGTGTAACCATATGGAAGGATGTGCCCGGCGTACTCAACGGCGACCCGAAAGTATTTGATAATACAGTACTTCTACAGAAAATTAGCTTTTCAGAAGCCATTGAACTTGCATATTACGGAGCGTCAGTCATCCACCCAAAGACCATTCAGCCACTTAAGCAAAAGGGAATTCCCCTGATGGTGCGCTCTTTTTTAGACCCGTCGATGCCAGGCACGACCATTCAAAACGGGAGCCCTCTTCTACCTATGGTGCCTTGCTTTATTCAAAAGCCCAACCAGGCACTGCTAAGCATTAGCACCACAGATCTCGCATTTATCGTCGAAGAGCACTTAAGTCAGATTTATGCCACCTTTCACCGCTATGGCATCCGGGTCAATCTCGCTCAGAACTCTGCAACAAGTTCTACCTTTTCTATCAATCACGATCCGGTAAATGTTCCCTTGCTGCTGGAGGCACTGAAAAAAAACTTTTTGATTACCTATCAGGAGGGGGCAGTGCTATACACCGTACGGCATTATACTCCGGAAGTACTCGATGACTTTCTTAGAGGCAGAAATCCCGCTATCCGGCAGACCACCCCGAGCATTTGTCAGATCGTAGAGATAAAGTCAAATCAGGTCACTTAACTAACTTTCTGAATTCGCTCGCAAACCTAAAAATGAGCAAAAACAGCGGCATCAATAAGATGATCAAAATCACAGGCAAAAAGACTTTTGAGATGATCATTTCATCTTGCATTCGACTGTAGATAGTAAGGTATAGAATGATGAATGCCGTACCGTTGATTAATAGCTTGGTAAGCGCAAGAAACCGAACAGACCACCGAAGCTTGTGCTCACTTTTTATACCATCTGTTACAAATTTATTAAATATCAACTGTGGGTTTTTTTGGATGGTAGCAATGAGTAAGTACAGGATTGTGGACATTGTCGGCAAAAAGAATAAATTGACTTTATGGCCAACTTTTTCAGGTGACCCATTGAACCCAAAACCAAGGTGAATGGAAGTGGGAAGTTTGGAATATGACAGCAATACCACAAAAAAGGACATAAACAAAAAAGCCAATGCAATGCTTTCAACTACATAGTCGATAAAAACAGCTTTATCCTTTTTCATTTGCTTCAAATCTTTTTCGCGAAACAAATTAATATGTTAAAAAAGTTTTTGGCAAGTTTCAAATAAAAATTAACGAAAAAATTATTTTTTGACAATGTAAAATTTTAAAAATATACCTTTATCTTGTGATTCAAGGAAACCATTTCTCAGTAAGACAAATATGGAAACATGTGCTTCAATAGCAGCAGCGTTGGCAGATTTTGCGCCGGACATGCTCAGCGAGGATTATGACAACACCGGATTACTTATCGGAAGTCCGTTGCAGCGTGTCTCAAAAGTATTGCTGGCTTATGAAATTACCGAAGAAGTAGTCCGGGAGGCTGTGCATGAGGGTTGCCAGTTGATCATCACCCATCATCCATTGATATTTAAATCGATGAAAAAGCTTACAGAGCAATCACCTGAAGAAAAACTCATAGCCTCCCTGATTCGGCATAATATTGGACACATAGCCCTTCATACCAACGCTGATAATATCCCCACAGGAGTCAACAAGGCACTTGCTAATCAACTTGGCATTCAAAACTTCAAGATCCTTAAACCCGGAAAAGACAAACTATACAGCCTTGTAGTATTCATCCCCGATGAGGCTTTTGATCGGGTGGAAGCTGCCATTTTTGATGCAGGTGCAGGTCGGATTGGTAACTATTCGCATTGTGGATACGCACTCTCCGGTACAGGGAGTTTTCTCCCTCTTGAGAATGCCAGTCCGGCAATAGGACGCATTCACCAGCTCGAGAGGGTCAGCGAGCGGAGACTGGAGGTCATTGTGCCAGGGCGAAGACTTCGGACGGTGCTGTCTGCGATGTTGAAGGCACATCCATATGAAGAAGTTGCCCATTTCATACAACCTCTTCAGAATACAGATCCCGAATCTGGTTCAGGCGGAATTGGTTACCTGTCGAAACCAATGAATTACCTCGAATTCGTTCAGATGGCAAAAAATGCTTTAAAGGCTAATCTCATCAGGGCATCAAACCAGCACCCAGACACCGTTCAAAAAGTAGCATTCTGTGGTGGAGCGGGAGCATTTCTGATTCCATATGCCAAAGAGCAGGGTGCTGATGTGTTCATTTCCGGCGATATTAAATACCATGACTTCTTCATGGCAGATTCATCCTTCGGAATATTAGATGCAGGCCATTGTGAAACAGAATGGATGATACTCAATGAAATTGCTGATTATTTAAATAAAAAGTTCCATACATTTGCAGTCCGAATTTCGAACGTTCAAACAAATCCCATAAAAATATTATAAAAACTTATGAGCCAAGAAGTTACAGTGGAAATGAAATTAAGAGCATTGTATGATTTACAATTAATTGACTCCAGAATTGACAAAATAAAATCCGTAAGGGGCGATTTACCTCTGGAAGTGCAGGACCTCGAAGATGAAATTGAAGGCCTGAGAACCCGAGTCGAGAAACTCAATAACGAAATCGCAGAGCTTGAAAATGAAATAAAAGGAAAAAAAATATTTATTAAATCATGCCTCGACAAGATCAATAAGTATAAAGAGCAACAAAAAAACGTTCGCAACAATCGCGAGTTTGAAGCCATTTCAAAAGAAATAGAGTATCAAGAGCTGGAGATCCAATTGGCAGAAAAGCGAATGAAAGAAGCTAAAGCCAGAATCGAGCACAAAACAGCTCAGATACAAGCTTCTGAAGAGAAGATTGGTGAGCTCAACACACATTTGGAGTTTAAAAAACAAGAGCTTGATTCCATAATGAATGAAACTTCTAAAGAAGAAGAAGTTCTTATGAAAAAATCTGAAGAGTTTGCCAAACTGATTGAGCCGCGCTTACTGGCTGCATACAAGAGGATCAGAGAGCGAATGAAGAATGGACTGGCAGTCGTACCAGTAGAACGTGGTGCATCTATGGGATCGTTTTTTACCATTCCTCCCCAAAGACAACTTGAAATTCAGTCTCGCAAAAAAATCATTATCGACGAGCATAGTGGAAGGATTCTTGTAGATTCAGACCTGGCACGCGAAGAGGAGGAGCGCATTAACAATCTCATAGCTTCCATCTAAAAAAAGTTTAAAAAATTTCAACACATTCTAAAAAATGAGAATGGAAATAAGGGATTTCGCACTGAAATCCCTTTTTTTATTTCCGGCATTATTTGCAATTCAATTTGCATTTGCAACTTTTGAATTTACCCCCCAAATACTCTCTGCGCATAAGCAGATCTACAATCTGTACCTTAAAGATGCGTCCAGGATACTGGACAGAGAATCATCTGCCTCACCTGAAAATATGGCAGTCGTCGCATCTCGGGTCCTTTTGCTCTTTGCCGAAGCTACCGCTGCAGATGTAGATGAGATCACCCGGAGAAATCTCCTTCAGATCAAAAAAATATTGAAAGACATTGAGTCAGATAAAAATCAAAGCATACACCATCTGCTTGCGCGAATCGAAATTTTTATCTATTCCGGAATGCTTCAATTAAGGCTTAACAATCGTTGGCGCAGTGCTTCAGAGTTTCTCTCAGCCTACAACCTGGCCAAATCTGCCTACAGCCACTACCCAAAAGACGCTATGGTAAAGCTCTTGTGGGGAAATATGATCGCCACTATTGGGAGTTTACCCCCGGAGATGCGTAAGTACTTGTCGATCATCGGTTTCAGCGGAGACGTACAAAAAGGGCTTTCCCTAATGAAATCAGCGCACAAATCTATCATCTCCCAGAAGCAGTACAAACCATACTTGACCAAAGCAAATCTGCTCTACATCTTAACGTATAAACAATTGATTGATAATGAAGAAGTAATTCCAGAAAAAGAGGGAATCAATATCCATGATAACCTTGTGACAGCAATTATCTGCGCCAAAATTCTGATGGAACAAGGGTATAATGATCGTGCGCTTGCGATCTTAGAGACCATAAAACAGCATCCCGGTCAGGCAAAATTGCATTATTACAACTTTCTCCTGGGTAAGGCACGCCTTGCGGCCGGCAGTACTGATGCAGAACCTGTTTTTCTTTCTTTTTTAAATGAATACAGAGGTATTCACCATATCAAGGCGACTTATAAATATCTGTCTTGGCATTACCTTCTGAACGATGATTTATCCAAAGCAGACTCTATGAGATTGCTTATTCCATCTGTCGGAGCAAGTGTGATAGGCCCTGACCAACAAGCTGCCCGCGAAGCAGAAGTGCCCCTTAACAAAGTGCTGATCAAAGCACGTGTGCTTTTTGACGGAGGGTATCTTGAAAAATCCTTGAATGTTTTGTTATCAGATAGTACCCTTGATTGCTGTACTTTACCTGATGAAAAAGCTGAGTACTACTATCGTTTGGGTCGAATCTATCAAAAACAGGGCCTACCTTACCTTGCCATAAACGCCTTTGAAAAAGCTGTAGAAATTCACGACAATCCGGCTTTCAACCGTGCAAACTCTGCCTTGCAGGCTGCCTTGCTCTTTGAAAAACTTGGAAATTACAACCGTGCGAGGAGCTACTTCCAGATGTGTCTTGCAATGAAAAATTTTCCATATTATGAAGGATTACACCAAAAGGCAAAGGCAGGTCTTATTCGCATTGATGCAGTTCAATAATAAAAGAACCGGTGATTGGTTCACTTAAGTGACTTCTCACCGGTATTTACCTGCCATGAAAAAAGTAATATGCTCTATAAAAAATTAATCTTTTTTTCCCATCAATTTAATTCTTCCTGCGATATTTCATCTGTGGCTTCCTCCAAGGATTCTTCGGTATACAGGGTACCCTGCGGCTCTTTGGGATTGGCTGGTGTGGTACCAACCAATGACTTTACATAGCTGGCAACGTCTTGCATCTGAGCCGGAGAAAGCATGTCTTTCCATGCTAGCATACCTTTTTCAAGTACACCATATTTTATAACCTTAAAAATATCCTGAATGCTGCCGCCATGTATGTAGTAGTTGTCTGTTAGA
Source organism: Thermaurantimonas sp. (assembly GCA_046295455.1). GTDB lineage: Bacteria > Bacteroidota > Bacteroidia > Flavobacteriales > Schleiferiaceae > Thermaurantimonas. The sequence goes on from JBKBNI010000012.1 coordinate 59,170, forward strand.
TTTGGACCGACCAAACCTCCTCCATCCTGTGCATGGCACGAAGCGCAGTTTTGTTCAAAAATTTTTCTCCCGGCAGAGAGATTTGCTTCAGCAGTGAGATATTGAACATTGTTTTCATCGATCAGATTGGCCGCTGTTTTTAGATATTCTTCTTTTTGTTTTTCAGCCAAAGCCAATTCGCGTTCAAGTTCTTCCTTGCTTGATGGTCCGGTGCCCAGCACATGAAAGTGAATCAGATAAATCACTGAGTAAATAATGGTGATATAAAATCCCCAGACCCACCATGGGGGCAGTGAGTTGTCGAGTTCTTTAATTCCGTCGTAGTCGTGATCAAGCATGATGTCAGCTTCTTTTTCCACGGGTTTAGCTTTGGTGAGAGCAAGCATTATCCGTTGATATAGACTGGGTTGTGCTTGTGCTGCTTGATGTTGGAGTTCGACAGATTCTGGTTCGACTGCTTTACTTTCCTGCAACTGTTTTAATTTGAGATCTTTAACAACATTGTATGCAAGGTTCACATTTCGAAGGGTGATGATCAGAAGTATAAAATTTATCAAAAAAATCCAGAAGTACCAATCATTCAGCAATCGATACCAGTCAAAACCGGAACTTGCTGCCGGCTGCTCTTGTGCCATCAGCATCACGCATGCAAGAGAAAACAGGATGGTTAAATTCTTTTTCATGATGTTTATTTTTTTGAATTAAAGGTTGCTTCATCCTCAAGGGGGATCTGACTCAATATTTTCATATCTTTTTTATCAGCGAGAAAAGTGCGGATAAGAATAATGAGAAATACTGACCCAAATAATATAAGCGAGATAATGGGATAGATGTCCACGTTATCAATCGAAGCCAGATGGTGTTTCACAAATTTTAGCATGGCCTTATTGATTTTGAGCTGTTTGATTTTTCACTTTGATGTCTGTACCAAGTCGTTGGAGATAAGCAATGAGTGCGACGATTTCTTCGTTTGGATTCACACTTATGTTAGGATCTCTGTTTAGCTCATCTGCTATGATTTGCGCCTGAACTTCCAGGTCGATCAGTGCATTTTCAATTTGCTCTTTTGTGTACGGTACGCCGAGTTTTGACAGTTGGGTCATTTTTTTCTGCGTGTAGGCAGTGTTGAGTGTCGCATCATTTTTATCTGTGGTAAAGAGCCAAGGATATCTCGGCATGATAGATCCAGGGCTCATTGAGGTAGGATCCCACATGTGATTGTAATGCCAGCTGTGTGGATACTTACCGCCGACCCTGTGTAAGTCAGGTCCGGTGCGTTTACTTCCCCATAGGAATGGATAATCGTACACGTACTCACCGGCTTTTGAATATTCGCCATAACGTGCTATTTCACTGCGGAAAGGCCGGACAAGTTGGGAGTGGCAAGCATTACAGCCTTCCCGGATATAAATATCGCGGCCTTCCAGCTCCAGAGGCGTGTAAGGTTTGACGGACGCAATTTTTGGGATGTTGCTTTCGACCATCAGAGTGGGTACAATCTCTACGACCCCTCCAATGAGTACAGCTACCAGCACAAGTACTGTAAAGATGACAGGCTTTCTTTCAAGTGAACGGTGAAAGGATTCCTGTCCGTGAAGGCCGTGTTTTGCCAGCGCGGGAGCTTCTGCAGGCTCTTCGGCGAGCAATTTTCCACTGGCCATTGTTTTGATGAGATTGTACGTCATTATGCCGATTCCAATCACATAGAGTAGCCCTCCGAATGCTCTCAGGGCATACATTGGAATAATTTGAGTGACAGTTTCCAGAAAATTTCCATAGACCAATGTACCGTCAGGATTGAACTGCTTCCACATGAGGCTTTGAGTAAATCCACTCACATACATAGGCAGAGCCCAGAATAGGATACCTATTGTTCCGATCCAAAAATGGACATTAGCGAGTTTTTCTGAATAGAGTTTGGTCTTATAGATACGAGGAAACAACCAGTAAAACATACCGAATGCCATAAAGCCATTCCATCCCAGAGCTCCAATATGAACGTGAGCTACTACCCAGTCCGTAAAGTGGGCAATGGCATTTACGCTTTTCAAAGACAACATCGGGCCTTCGAAGGTGGCCATACCATAGGCAGTCACTGCCACTACAAAAAATTTAAGGACTGCGCTTTCACGCACTTTATCCCAGGCACCTCTAAGAGTCAGAAGACCATTGATCATACCACCCCAGGACGGAGCAATCAGCATCACCGAAAACACAGTACCCAGAGACTGTGCCCAGTCGGGCAGGGCTGAATAGAGCAAGTGGTGAGGGCCTGCCCATATGTATATAAAAATGAGCGCCCAGAAGTGGATAATCGAAAGTTTGTAGGAATAAACGGGTCTATTGGCCGCTTTGGGCAGGTAGTAGTACATAAGTCCCAGAATGGGCGTAGTGAGGAAGAATGCAACTGCATTGTGGCCATACCACCATTGTACCAAAGCATCCTGTACTCCGGAGTAAATAGAATAGCTTTTAAAAAGGTGAACGGGAATTTCAATATTGTTGACAATATGCAGCAGTGCAACAGTAACAAAAGTAGCGATGTAAAACCAGATGGCTACATATAAGTGACGTTCACGCCGTATAAGTATTGTCCAGATCATATTCACACCAAAAGCCACCCATACCACGGCTATAGCAATGTCGATCGGCCATTCCAACTCTGCATATTCCTTACTTGATGTAATTCCAAGCGGAAGGGTTATCGCAGCAGCGAGGATGATCAATTGCCAACCCCAGAAATGAAATCGACTGAGAAAATCGCTAGCCATTCGCGTTTTTAGCAATCGCTGTAGTGAATAATAGACTCCGGCAAACATTGCGTTACCCACAAAGGCAAAAATCACCGCATTGGTATGCAATGCTCTTATTCGACCAAAGGTCAGAAAGGAAGTGTCAAAATTTAATGCTGGAAATACCAGTTGTAAAGCCACTGTCAGACCTACAAGCATTCCCACGATTCCGAAAACAATGGCAGCAATCATGAAATCCCTTACTGTCCTGTTATCATAATTGAATCTCTCCATTTCCATAGCGAAATTTATTTATTGGTTGATTTTTGTTTAGATTCTGAATTTTTCTTTGATGGGGCCTCGTTGTCGAAGAGCATCCGAATGGCGGGTGTCACATCGTCATCATACTGTCCTGAATTGACATTCCAGACAAAGGCTACCAAAAACCCTGATGCGATTATGATACTAATAAAAATGAGAACATAAATGATTTCCATCGAATCGCGGATTTATTTTTTCAATCACAAAATTCAAATGAACCGACCTCTGCCATCTATGACAGCCCTCAATTCAAAAGGTGATTTTTGTCATCAATCGATGCTGTCAGTTGGTGGTGTCTTGCAGGCATAGTAATTGATTAGCTATGTGACATGAAAAATGTACTGCTTCGTTTATGCATATTGTTGGTACTCTTTACCAAAGTGCTGCTAACAAATGCCCAGATTGAACCTACAGAAAAAATTGATGAAAACGACGAAGATCGCCTGACTGACAGCACTTACATCGCAGTATATGAATCTTTCCAGGGAAAACCTAAAGTGCTACATGCAGAGCCATTGTTTATAGATCTGATACGGGATTTAGGAGCCCGCAAGGGAGAAGCAGAATGGAACATCGGGATGGGACTTTTTAATAAAAAGAAGTACGACGAGTACTTGCTATTTGTAGAATATGAATGGGCAATTATTGATCGACTTGGACTCGAAGTAGAAGTACCGGTTAATTTTTTTACGCCTCACAATGGAAACAGCCAGGGTGAAAGACCCCAAAACCAAATCGAAAGCCTTAAGTTGGCTGCGCAGTGGACCTTCTATGTCAATACTGAGACATCTACTTCGATAGCTCTTGGATATTTAAATGAGACTTTTTTTTTGCCTCCTTCTGAAGTCAAGCGTCAGTTTTTTTCAGAAAATATGTATAACCCCTTTATAGTAGCCGCTAAAAGGTGGGGAAATAATTGGCATTCACTGATTTATGCAGGCCCGCAGATTTTTCAGAGTTTCAGCGATGCTTCCATAAACAGCCGTGTGGAGTGGAACTCTAACATTCATTACATGCTACCCGGCACACGCAATTTCATTGGTCTTGAAGTGAATAAATATGCTTACCGCGATGAATTTTTTGCAATCTTCAGGCCTCAGATGAGATTACAGATTAAAGACAACTTTTTGATCGGTATTGTCACCGGAATACCAATATCGTATTCCAATCAAAATTTAAGCACTTTTTTCAGAATCATCTGGGAGCCGTCACATTTCTGAAAGCGATACATCAGATAACTTAAAATTCTCTATTTGTAAAAAACGCGTTTTTTCCAACGCGGTGCATGGCTTTCTTATAAAAAAACCTAAAGAATAGCAATCTTTTTTAGTGAGACCATCATCATGTTTTTTAATAAATGGATATTTTATGTAAAAATATTTGAATTATTTGATTATTTTATGAATTATTTTCGAAATAAACTATAATAATTAAAAAATTTTAATTATCCTTAAAATTATGTTTAATTTGAAAAAATGTTCTATAATTGAAATTATTTACTACACACCAAGCTGTATGAAAAAACTGTTACTTTTATTTACATTTTTTGCCTGCTCAATTTTCTTAAAGGCACAAATCAACATTGCCCCGTTGGCCACTGCATCCGCAAGCCAATGCAATACCGGTCCTTGTAGCACGCTCAATGACCTGAACTTTGGTACCTGTGGCACCCAGCAGATGTGGATTCCAACTTCTACGCCACCCACTTCCACACCAGGTGTAGACTGGATCATGTTTGAATGGACTACACCGCAGACGTTTGATCAATTTATCATTCATCACGCCCAAAATAATGCCCGGCTGCTGACCGGCGGCTTGATTCAAAGATGGGATGGAACGAACTGGGTCAATCATCACACCTTTTCCAATCTGGCACCGGCATGTTCCAATCAAGTATCTTTTCCAAAAATAACTACCACTCGTGTCAGAATTACTGCTTTTCAGATGACTGGTCCGGGTCAGCAATCCAACCCTAACTTCCGGGAATGGGAAATCATATCTGCTCCCACCTTACCTAACGATGCAGGTATAGCATCACTCGACTCACCGGTGGCTTTCTGCCCTGGGGTACACCCAATAAAGGTAAAGGTAGCCAACTTCGGAACAAACAAAATTGATTCAGTCACAGTCAATTGGTCTGTCAACAATGTCCTGCAACCTTCATTGCTCCTCACACAGCAGTTAGATACTGTCGGGGGTACAGGGCCAAATCAGATTCAGGTACAACTCGGCACGTGG
>JBKBNI010000013.1:0-34585 GCA_046295455.1 Thermaurantimonas sp.
TTAATTCTGGAAGATATCGAAAAGTATCCCAATTCAAGCATAGAGGAAATTCATACCAGAATAGGCAAGGAAATCCCTTTAAGAAGAGTTAGAGCAACGATTTATGAATTTGCTAAAGAGGGAAAAGTCAAATACACCGGAGGTAAAAAATACAGGAAGTATTTTATTGACAAAAATGGGGGGTAAAAAACTTCAATTTTTATTTCCTATGAAAAAAGAAAAATTATAAGTCATTGTATTACAATAAGTTTTATTGACAAAAATACAGGGTAAAAAACAGCACTTATTAAAAATAAAACATTGACGTTGGCTGTCTGCTGATGTATGGGCAGATGGTCTGTGGTGGTTTGTGTGCGGGGGTTGTTGATGGGTTAGACTCTCCAGGGGAGATGTCTGATGCAGTGGGGGTGAGTAAACCGTGCCGGACGTTGCAGAGCTTGGCTGTCGATTGGTAGTCTGATGTCAATGGCTGATTGGAGTCAGGCTGTCTTGAGCTGAGGGGTGGGGTGAGATGATGATTTTCCGGACACTTGTGCAATAAAAAAAGCCCGTTTAAACAATAGACGGGCTGGAGGATGAGTAGCGAGGACGGGAGTTGAACCCGTGACCTCAGGGTTATGAATCCTGCGCTCTAACCGACTGAGCTACCTCGCCGTTTTGTGGGCTGCAAATATTTGTTTTCTGCCAAATTGCAAAGAGCTAAATCTGTGTTAACTCTTGGCGTGAGGGAAGGGGTGCGCTTTACTGGGTTCGAACCAGTGACCTCTGCCCTGTCAAGGCAGCGCTCTGAACCAGCTGAGCTAAAAGCGCAATTGATGATCTGATTTCAAGGGCTGCAAAAGTACACAAAAAAAATTCTCCGGGAAAGCTGCTGGAATCTGTACAGGAAATAAATAAATCCAAAAAAAAAAATCAATATTTCGGAAAGGGGAGTTGAAAGGCAGCGGTGCAGTGGATGCGACATTGAAATAGGGGCGAACAGAAGTTTTCGGACTCGGGATGCGACCGTGTGAGATAGAGGTAATGTGGAAGATGAGTCATTGGAGGGGTGATCAGAGGTCTGCGAGGTAATGTGGGATCATGTCGTGGGAGGATGGTGGAACGTGTGCTGAGGTGTATGTGTGGCACTGAGCAAGCTGCGTGAGGGATAGAAGCGGATATGAGCCGCAGCGGGCGGTGTGGTGGCACACGGGGCGAGGAGGCGACAGGTGAAGCCACCGCAGCCCGATGTGCCACCGGCGACTGCAAGGCGAATATGAGCGGATAGCCCGACCCCTGACGAAGGCGCTGTGGCGCCTTGTCGGGGGGCACGCCCAAAAAATCAATTGCCGGATGGAATGGGTGGTGTGGCCTGTTTATGGGATTGTACCTTTGTGGAGATGAAGCTGACGGATAGAGAAATCAATGAGAAACTGACCTCTGACGGGGCGTATGTGCCGCTGATGGAGGAGTTTTATACAATTCAGGGGGAGGGATTTCACACGGGGAGGGCTGCATACTTTGTGCGGATCGGGGGTTGTGATGTGGGCTGCCACTGGTGTGATGTAAAGGAGAGTTGGAATGCTGCGGTGCATCCACCTACACCGGTAGAAGTCATCGCCGAGCATGCTGCCAGACACTCGGATACGGTGGTGGTCACCGGAGGTGAGCCGCTGACCTGGAATATGGGGCCGCTCACCAGGGCGCTCAAAGAAAGAAACATGACCATACACCTGGAGACTTCCGGGGCATACCCGGTGTCGGGGCAGTGGGACTGGGTATGTCTGTCGCCGAAGAAGACCAGGCCACCTCTGGAAGAGTGGTATGGGCTGGCGGATGAGCTGAAGGTGATCGTGTACAACCTTCACGATCTGAAGTGGGCAGAAATGCACGCCGGAAGGGTCAGGGACGGGTGTGTGCTCTTTTTGCAGCCTGAATGGAGCCGGCGAAAGGAGGTCATGCCTATCATCGCCGACTATGTAATGGCGCATCCGAAGTGGAGGATCTCTCTGCAGTCGCATAAATATATTGGTATTCCATGAAAAGGCTTTCTGATCGGCGGATGTGGGGCAGGGTGGCGGCAGCGGTGCTGGCGCTGGTGGCGCTTGCCAATGGATGCGGGTCAGAGGCAGAGAGGGTGGAGTATGAAGTGGGGCTGCCCCACAGGGGTTTTGCTAAGATTCCCTTTCCGGAGGATGCCCGGCCAACCAAGGCTCGGGTGGATCTGGGCAGGCGGCTCTTTTTTGACAAGGGGCTTTCGGTGGATTCGACGGTGAGCTGTGGTACGTGTCACAGGCCTGAACTGGCTTTTACGGACGGTCTGGCCAGGAGTGCGGGGCATGCCGGGCAGACGACGCCCCGCAATGCGCCCACGCTGCTGAATGTGGCGTGGCATCCATACTTCTTCAGGGAGGGTGGCAATCCGCGTCTGGAGTCACAGATGCTGGGGCCGCTGGAGAATGCGGAAGAGATGGGCACGAATGTACCGCTTCTGATCGATCGGATCAATCAGAGTGAGGAATACAGGCGATTGTTTAAAAAAGCCTATGGGGTGGATACGATAGACTTCTATCATCTGAGCAGGGCGGTGGCCACCTATGAGCGGACGCTGGTGTCGGGCTACTCCAGGTGGGACGGCTGGTACTATGAGGGCAGGGAGTTGCTGAGCAGGGATGAACTGGAAGGATGGAATCTCTTTACCGGCAAGGCAGGCTGTATCAGTTGTCACAACGGGCCGGATCTGACGGATTATTCGTTTCACAACACCGGATTGTATGCGCGGTATGAGGATGTGGGCTTATTTCGCAGGACGAGGGATTCGGCTGACATAGGCAAGATGAAAACACCTACGCTGCGCAATCTGATCTACACGGCACCATACATGCACGACGGCAGTATGAAGACGTTGGAAGAGGTGGTGGACCACTACAATGCCGGAGGGGAGGCGCATCCGGCCAAATCATCGCTGGTGAAACCGCTCAACCTGAGTCCACTCGAACAAAAACAGCTGATCGATCTCCTGAAAGCCATGTCGGATACGGTGATGCCGTACCGACCGTATTAAGCTGAATCAACCAAAAAATAGCGTGATTGTAGTGCCTTTGGGGGATGTGGCAATATCGATGTGTCCTTTGTGAAGGTCAATGATTCGCTTTGTGAGAGGCAATCCTATGCCGCTGCCTTCGGCGAGGTGCTTGTTTCTGCCGCGATAGAAGGGTGTGTAGATCTGTTCGAGGTCTTCGTCGGGTATTCCGGGGCCATTGTCGGAAAAGGCTATTTTTAAAGTTTTTTTGGTGGTTGATTTTCCGGAGGGAGGGTTGCAGGAGATCAGGATGCGACAGGTGTGGTCTGGGGAAAATTTACACGCATTGTCAATGATGTTTACGAATGCTGTTTTGAGCAGATATTCATTGGCGCGAATGGTGAGGGCAGCATCTGTATCCAGACAGGAATCGGTGTCAAACTGCAGGTGGATCGAGTAATCCTTACACGATTCGGCGACTTGCTTACGGGCGTCGAGCAGCATTTCATCAATTCTTACCGATTTAAAAGAGATGCGAGATTCGTCGTAACCGGCACGAGCAAAATCCATCAGGCTTGAGATCAGGCGCGACAGTCTGCGTGTGTCTGAGAGAATGCCGTGGAGGGTTTCATTGTATTGTTGTGGTGGTCTTGGCTGCTTGAGCAGGTATTCCAGCTCAGCTGAGATGGTCGTAAGGGGAGTGCGCAGCTCGTGCGCAATGTTGGATATGAAGGCTTTTTGGGATTCAAAGGAATTTTCAAGTCGGGCGAGCATATCGTTGAAGGTAGAGGCGAGTTCGGAGAGCTCATCGCGAGTCTCAAATGTAGGAAGCCTGAGGTGGAGGTTGGTAGCAGAGATGCGCTGGGCTTTGCTTATGATTTCGCGTACCGGATCGAGGGCTTTTTTAGAGAGAAACATACCCGAAAACCAGATGACCAATAAAGCCGGCATGGAGATAGCGACCATCGATACGATGAGACTGCGGAGTTTGGAATAGCCGTAGCGGTCATACGCTGCAGCCGTGACGATATAGACCTGTGTGCCTAACTGATGACGGATTCCGACGACCTGCCAGTTTTTTTGGTAAAACTGAATTTTTCCTTCATTGGCAATTTGGCGAATGAGATCCGGGGTTTCTTTTACAAAATCGATATCGACCGCATCGTGGTAGAGTAGATTGGAGGCAGTATCGTAGATGGCTACTTCAGCTTCATTTTGGAAAAGACGGTTATTCTGATAGATTTTTTGAAGGGTCGAAGGTTCCAAACCGGCAGAAAAAATCAGGTTACACTTTGTAATGGCTTCATTATGAAGGGAATTAAAAAATTCCTTTTCGCGCGACGCACTTGCACTCAGATAAATACTAACCGCAAAAATGGCCAGTATTACAGCTGTGAGAAATGTAAACCAAAGAGTAAGACGCGTACGGAGATTCATAAGAAAGAAAGCTGAACGAAGGTAATGCTCCTGGATGATGCACAGATGCAAAATCATGACCTGAATGCTTGAACTGCGAAAAAGTACGCGCCAAATGCGCGCTGACAGGTGGAGAAGTTATCTTTGGCACATCGATAAGTACCTATATTCATGCATTCAAAAATCAAAAAGTACATAGACACGCATCGCGATCGTTTTGTAGAAGAACTCATTGCCCTCCTGAGGATACCCAGTGTAAGTGCGGATCCAGCGTACAGAGATCACGTCATAGAAGCGGCTCATACCACGGCAGAGTATCTTAAAAAGGCCGGCGTGAGTCATGTAGAAGTGTGCTCTACCCCCGGGTATCCGGTAGTGTATGGTGAACATATGGTGGATACTTCACTTCCTACAATACTGATCTACGGACACTATGACGTACAACCTCCGGATCCGCTGGAGCTGTGGGAGTCAGGACCATTTGAGCCGGTGATTCGGAAGACCGATATACACCCGGAAGGTGCCATCTTTGCACGGGGGGCCTGCGACGATAAGGGGCAGTTTTTTATGCATGTAAAGGCTGTGGAAGCCATGATCGCCACCGGCACCCTTCCTTGCAATGTAAAGTTTATGATCGAGGGAGAGGAGGAAGTAGGCTCGGCGAATCTGGGTTGGTTTGTAGTGAGAAATCGCGATCGTCTGAAGTGCGATACCATACTGATATCTGATACGGGCATACTGGCAAACGATACTCCCTCTATCTGTACCGGACTGCGCGGACTGAGCTATGTGGAGGTAGAAGTGACCGGCCCCAACAGGGACCTGCATTCAGGTCTCTACGGAGGAGCAGTACCCAATCCTATCAATATCCTGGCTAAGATGATCGCATCGCTGCATGATGACAACAATCGCATCACCATCCCGGGATTTTACGACGATGTGGTGGAGCTGTCAGCAGAGGAGCGCGCGATGATGGCTGAGGCTCCACATAATGACGAAGAATTTAAAAAGTCTATTGGGCTTAAAAATATATGGGGTGAAAAGGGGTATACCACTCCGGAGAGAACTTCCATTCGCCCGACTCTGGATGTCAACGGTATCTGGGGAGGCTACACAGGTGAAGGAGCTAAGACCGTCATACCGTCAAAGGCTTTTGCCAAAATTTCGATGCGACTGGTGCCAAATCAGAATCCTGATAAAATTACCAGGCTTTTTATGGAGCACTTTAAGTCCATAGCGCCGGATTGTGTATCCGTGGAGGTGAAGCCACACCACGGGGGAGATCCTTATGTATCGCCATTAGACAGTCCTGAATACCGTGCTGCAAGCCTGGCTATGGAGACCACGTTCGGCAAAAAAACCGTACCGGTGAGAGGCGGAGGCAGTATTCCGATAGTAGCTTTATTCGAACGGGAACTTGGGGTGAAGTCCATACTCATGGGATTTGGTCTCGACAGTGATGCCATTCACTCTCCAAATGAGCATTACGGTCTGTTCAATTACTTCATCGGAATCGAGACGATTCCATTATTTTTTAAGCATTATACCCACTTGCGGGGGCAATAATATCTGAGATCAGCGACGTCGTGAACCCATGCGAACACAAACACTTTTTTATCTGTGTTCTATGCTGATACACCTGCACCTTTCGGGGCAAATCGGTGGTAGAGAAGTGTATCAGTTTTTGAATATAACTCCTGAGGCACGTGTGGTGGCTATGGGCAGGCTTCCGATTGCCTACTGGGAGCCGGATGTAAACTTTGCGATGCTCAATCCTGCGCTGATACACCGTCAGTTGCACGGCTCCTTGAGTCTGAATGCGGTCAGTTTTCCGGCGGATATTTTTATTGGCAGTGCCAATTATGCGCATCACTTTGAGAAGGCCGGCACATTTACGGCGGGCATCCGCACCTTCCAGTACGGAAAATTTACGGCAGCAAATCAGTTCGGAGTCCAAACCGGCGAATTTGATGTATCAGACCTGGTCATCACATTTGGTCATGGCAGGGAAGTCTATGAAAATCTGCATGTAGGCGCCAATTTGAAAATCATCAATTCCGCCTACGAACAGTACAGTTCATTTGGAGTGGCTACTGATGTAGGTGTCACCTACCACATTCCTGATAAGCTGCTGACCTGGAGCATTCTGATAAGAAATGTGGGTTTTCAGTGGGATCCTTACACGACAGAGAGGGGGAGGCTGCCCTTTGATCTGCTGATAGGCGTGAGCAATCGCTTTAAACATTTGCCCCTGAGATGGCATATTACAGCCGATCAATTGCACAGACCGGATGTCAGCTTTGTCAATCCTGCCAATGCCCGTCGTGATCCCATCACCAATCAACTGGTTGAGGAAAATATTACTCTGGTTAACAAAGTTTTTCGGCATTTGAGTTTTGGGGCCGAACTGGCACCTACCAAAGGGTTTAATGTGGCAATTGGCTATAATTTCCGCATGCAGCAGGAGCTTAGAATGAACACCCGAAGGTCATCTGCCGGTCTGACGTTTGGGTTGGGATTCAGGGTCAGTAAGTTCATGCTTCAGTATTCCAGAGGAGTGTATCATGTGAGCGGAGCAGCTAATCTTTTTAGCATCACTACGCGTTTTGGCGATTTTCAGAAATCAAAGGAGTCTAAGTAGATTCAGATATCTTGGGTTAAGATTTGTAGATGCGGGTGTTGAGTAGTAATTAAAGTCCGGCAACCGGGAATAATCACAGACATTTATTGTTTCGGAACACAGGATGGTCTAAAAGAAGTGTACCCGACATACACGTTTCAAGGATTGTTTTACTGTCAGAGTCCACAGGCTGATAACAATTGTGATCCGATAAATGTAACCTTTCGAATCAGAGGTGTGGTGAAAAAAATGCTGCGAAAGTGCAAATATCAATTGCCTACAGGAATGATCGGAATATTCAGAAACCAGCTTTGATGTAGCTCCACCCCTTGCGCTGGAGGTCGGCTATATGGACTATTCCCGCCCTTACGTAGCCTGCAGCCTCCAGAATATCGTCCTTTGATACTTTTCTTTCAGACATTGAAAATTCACAAGCCTTAAAGGCTACCCCTCTTGAAGCGAAGAGGGCAATTTTTTCCTTTTGTAAAGATTTGGATTTTTGAATGAGCGTAAGACCCGGCCCGTGGCAAATGACTTCGATTTGCACAGCCGGTTCAACGCTTGTGATGTTTGTAAGCTGTTTCATCAAGGCTTTGTGTGCCAGAGTGTCATCTGTGGTGACCTGAAAAACAATCCGTAATGGCTCATTTTCAACCGATGTGCTGCCTTGGGCAAAGATGTTATGACAGAGCAAATACATGCCAAAAAGTAGGAGAAGTCGATTCATGACAGATGGGTATTTGAAATGAGATTTGTAGAATTATTTACCAAGAGGTGAAGTTTGGTTTTGCTGTTTGTAAAAGGAAAAAATAGGCTGCCAGGGACCGTATTTGTGCTGGTACTGGCTGAAGGTGTCAGCGTAAGGGCCAAATGGGTGATCCGGTGGTTTTTGGGATACATCAGGCCAATCATTAGGCACTTCCTTGTGAGGATGAGGCTGGGAGTTTACAAAGGCAGCCACATCCCAGGCCTCTTCGTCGGTCAGCAGTGGCGTGGTATGGGATGCACCAAGAGGCATGTTGTATTTTACATATCTGGCAAAATTGATGATTCGGTAGAGACCGGCGGCATCGTTGTATGAATTTTTACCCCAAAGCGGTGGGTAGAGGTATTCGACGCCATCGGGGTGTTTTAAGCCTTGGCCGTCAGCCTGATGGCAGCTTTGGCACTTGGCTTCATAGACCATTTTGCCCTTCACACGGTCTGCAGGTCGGTCGAGCATAGCAAATTCTTTTAATCCCGAGCCTTTGGCTTTTTCGCCCTTTTTGACATTCGAGCCCAGAAACTCTATGTATGCCCTTATTGCTGCCATTTCGCTGCTATTGGTATCCGGAGCCTTACCATTGAGACTCCGTTCAAAGCAGTCTGCTATCCGCTTGTACACATCCTCTATACCTCCGCTACGTGCTCTGTATTTGGGATATGTTGAGGCCACGGAGCCATAATTGTTTCCCCAGGGTTTGGTGCCGGCATCGAGGTGGCAGTTTTGGCAATTCATTCCGTTTGTGGTTTTTGAAACCAGGCCATACGGACCGAAATACCTGGCTGTATGAGCGATCAGATCCTTTCCGTAGAGCACGATTTCCTTCAGCTTGAGGTCTGAGATCGTTTCAGGCAGGGGTGCCTGCCAGAGCTGTTCGGCGGCATCGTTTTGGACTACATCCGTTGGCTCGATTTCATTGTCGTTTGATTCGGATGACTTGGAATGTTCTACCCAAACTGCAATCAGTGCGACGACTGTCACCAGAGCCAGAAGCCATGCGATCACTCGAGTGGTGTTCATAGTCAATGAGATCAATGAGGGAGTTTTGACTGAAGATATCCATACACATAAGTTCCGATTACAGCAAAGACAAACACGATGATGAAGGGCAAGTACCCGTAGCCTATGTTGACAACCATTGGTCCCGGACATGCGCCACTCAATGCCCAGCCAAGACCGAAAATTGTCCCTCCCAGTATGTATCTGGGGTATGTTTTGTCTTTTGGAAAAAATGTGATCGGATTGCCCTCATAGTCCCGAAGCTTAAATTTTTTGATGATCCATACGCCGACCACACCTAAGGTCACGGCTGTACCAATGATGCCGTACATATGAAATGCATCGAAGTGAAACATTTCAAATATTCTGTACCAAGATATAGCCTCGGACTTAGCCATGATTACGCCGAATACAACTCCGGCAAGTAAAAATTTTACGTACTTCATAATGTTGATCAAGATGTATTATTTAAAAAGAATCGGAAAGATTAAATGTGTCATAATGAGCCCTCCAATAAAGAAGCCTATCACGGCGACAAACGAAGGCAGCTGTAGGTTGCTCAAACCTGAAATAGCGTGTCCGGAAGTGCATCCACCTGCATATCTGGCTCCGAAGCCGACCATGAATCCACCCACCGCAAGAATCAGAAATCCCTTGATGCTCAAAACGTTTGACCAATCCATGAGTTCCCCGGGCTGCATTCCCTTTGGGGGTTCAAAGTTTAACTCCGCAAGCCTATCCACGGTTTTTGGGGATATGCCGGCAGCATTTTCCTGATAGCTCAGCATATTTTTGGCTACAAATCCTCCAAGGATCGAGCCGGTGAGAAACATCAGGTTCCACACCTGAGACCTCCAGTCAAAGTTGAAAAACTTTACTTTTTTGCCGGCTCCGGCTATTGTACATATGGTTCGAAGATTTGATGAGAAACCAAACTGTTTCCCAAAAAATATTAGGGTGAACATGGTTGCAGCGATCAGTGTACCTGAAAACCACCAGGGCCATGGATTCATGATAAAGTCAACTACGTCTTTCATACATTCTAAAAGTGATTAAGGGTTTATACATGTGATTAATTAGTTTTTCGGTCACACTAGAATAAAAAAGACTTCCTTTTCCATGTGTGCCAATGCAGATGATATCCATTGAATGCATCTGGTCAAAGTGATATACTCCTTGTTCGATATCTGAATCTTTCAGCACGTGAATCAAATAATTTTTTAGTTGATTTTCTGCTGCAAATTTTTCCATATTCGCTTTCACTTTGTCGGCTATCTGCTGACCGGTGCGCGAAGTGAGAATATGCAGGAGATGAATAGTGCATTGAAAGGCATCGGATATGTGTTTCATCAGGCTGATGTCAAATTGTTCATCAGCCAGAAAATCATGAACAAAAAGAATGTTTTTTATTTCCAAATGGCTTCTGTCACAACTCAATGAAAGTACAGGAACTTTTGATTTTCGGGCGACCAGCTGTGTCTCGGTTCCTCCGAGTTTATCTCTAAGCCCTTCAATGCCCTTGGTACCCATTGCAATCAGATTAAATTGATTTTTTTCTGCAAAGGAGATGATACCTTCTGTCAGTTTTCCTGATCGAATATGGATGTGTATATTTCCATCTATTCTTTTTTTAAGTTCTTCAAATTTTTGAGCAGCGATATCGTAGTGTTTTTTGACAAAATCCGGCGCAATATCGCCACAGGTTGTAATGTTTCCGTTATCATCAATTGATATCGAATCAGGAGTGTTCAGAATGTGAATAAAATGCACTTCTACCGGGAGCTTTTCCTCTAATTTTTTGATCAGCACATATGCATATTCCGATTGGATGGAAAAATCAGTCGGAATCAGTATTTTTAAAGGATTCATGATTTGCATTTGATTTTTTTGGTTTATGGTAAAATGTTATAATCACACATTGGATTGTATCGGATATGGATAAAATACTTGCCTGATCATCCTTCCGGATTTGAAAAACATTGAAAATTTTTGATTTGACGGACCAAGGTCATGTCGTGAAATCTCCGGTAATTAGTTATGCCTTTTACCTCTGTCTTTTCAGCTTCATATCCACCTCCATCCATGTTCCTCCGTTGATTACATTAGTAATGCCGTGCTGCCGGAGTATCTGTTCGGCACGTGCACTCCTGGCCCCACTCCTGCAAAAGACTACAACTGGCCTGTCGGTTTTAAATTCATTAAGGCGTGTCTGGATCTCATGCAGGGGGATGTTGATTGCGCCGAGTACTGATCCCTCAGCAAATTCCTGAGGCGTTCGCACATCGACCAGCAGCGCTTTTCTGTAGTCTGTTTCATTTGTTTGCTTCTGCGCAACCAGTCCGTGAAGGGCGGAAAGTGCTATAATAAAGGAAATAGCAATTTTCATCATTTTCATCAGTATTGATGCCTGGATACATCCTGCCAAGTACCTGCATTGATAGCATTGGTAATACCATAGCCTTGCAGTATTTGCTTTGCCATTTCACTGCGGTTGCCGGAGCGGCAAAACAGCACGATGGTCTTTTTTCCCTGAAATTCAGAGAGACGCTGAGGTATCTGATCCAGGGGAATGTTGACCGCATTGCGTGCAGAACCTTCCTTAAATTCCTGAGGCGTTCGCACGTCTACCAAAAAGGTTCCATCCTGGTTGATGATTTCTTTGAGATTTGCAGTTTCTGTCATTTTTGTTAAGATTTATTTTGTTAATTCTTTTACGATGATATATATACCCATAATAAGCACAAACCATCCGAAAGCGGGTTTGAGCTTTTTGCCGTCGATGTGTTTGGAGAGGTAGGTACCTATGAAAATTCCGACTACGGACATGGCAGATACAATGAAAATGAGCGGCCAATCCATAGGAGTTTCGCTGCTTTCGCCAAAAAATCCTATCAATGATTTAGCAGCGATGATTACAAGTGAGGTTCCTACAGCCTCTTTCATAGGTAGCTTGCTCAGGACGACGAGGGCCGGGATGATCAGAAACCCCCCTCCGGCACCGACCAGTCCCGTAAGCACACCCACTACGCTGCCTTCGAGCAGAATCAGGGGATAATTGAACTTTTGGACCTGAGGTTCTCCCGAGGTCTCCGGCTTGGGTTTTTCCTTCTTAATCATGCTGTATGAGGCTGCAATCATCAGAATAGCAAACAGCACCATAAGCAGCAGACTCTTTAGCACCATGAAGGTGCCTACTTCAAACACTTGATCCGGGATGGCGGGCACGATGTATGCCCGGGTAAAAAAAACAGCTGCAATAGATGGGATACCAAATACGATCGAGGTGCGGATGTTAACCAGATTTTTATTAAAGTAGGAATAAGAGCCAATGGCACTTGTGAGTCCTACAATGAACAGGGAGTAGGCTGTGGCGGCCACGGGTTCCACCCCCAGCAGATACACGAGCACAGGAACCGTAAGAATGCTGCCGCCACCTCCTATCAGTCCAAGTGTGATTCCGATGAAGATTGATGCGATGTATCCTAATATTTCCACTTGATGTGCTTTTGAATGTGAATGATCCTGACGGATTTAAAAATTTGAAACATTATATTCAGGATTTATTCCGCGGATACAACCTCTTCGCCGGATGAGATCCATTCATTCATTCCGGGCGAATAGTTCAGGATGTTATCAAAATTGTATCTGGTCAGCAATGAATAGCCAATAGAAGCCCGGTCTCCTCCCTGGCAGTGAATCACGACTTTTTTGTCTTTAGAGATTTTGTCGAGATTTTGAGGGAGAGTGCCTACAAATACATGGTCTGCGCCCTTGATGTGTCCGGCTTTGTATTCGCTGGCACCGCGCAGATCCACGATCTGGGTGGTATCGGACGAAAGCAGCTGTTTTAATTCTTCTTTATCGACAAACCGGACAGTCTCCAGTTTACCGCCATTTTTCACATAGGCCTCTGTCGTATCTACATAGCCCAGAACGTTGTCCAGACCGATACGCATGAGTTTGCGGGCTATGTCTTCCAGTTGGTCTTCCGCAGCCAGAAGCATAAAGGGTTTATCATAGTCCAGGTACCAGCCAGCCCAGGTAGCAAGCGAATTGTTGTTTTGGATGTTGATGCTTCCAGGGATGAATCCTTTTGCGAAATCAGCTTTATTGCGTGTGTCCACGAGTACAACACCCTGATGGAAAGCCTCTAAAAACGCTCTGTCGTCCAGTTTTTTGTATTTCGGGACTTCCGTTACCAAAGGTCTTTCAATCTTGTTCAGCTTTTTCATCATTGCAAAATAGCGGGGGGGCTCTGGCTGATCTGCGAGGAGATAGTCAATAAATCCTTCTTTATCATTCATATATCGGAAAGCCCAGTTCCGCATCTTTTCGTACCCTACGGTAGAGCTTGGAACAGCACCGAGCGCCTTGCCACATGCAGATCCGGCTCCATGTCCCGGCCAAACCTGAACAAAGTCCGGGAGAGCCGCAAATTTTTTCAGAGAGTCAAACATTTGTTCGGCTCCTTTGCGCTGTGTGCCGGTTTGTCCGGCAGCTTTTTCAAGTAAGTCAGGTCTTCCGACATCACCTACAAAGACAAAGTCGCCCGTAAAAATCATTACCGGCTCAGGACTGGCGGGTGTATCTGTCAGCAGGAAGCTTATATGCTCCGGAGTATGTCCCGGAGTGTGTAAAACTTTGATTTTTAAATTACCTACCATGATCTCATCTCCATCTTTCAGGCCGATATGCGGAAATTGATACTCCCACTCGGCTCCGCCTTCGTCGCTCAGATACAGCTGCGCACCTGTGAGCTGAGCCAATTCGCGGCTGCCCGAGAGAAAATCGGCATGAATGTGTGTTTCGAGGATATGTGTGATTTTAAGCTTGTTGGCTTTTGCGATGTCGAGATATACATCTACATCTCTTCGGGGATCAATCACTGCAGCGACTCCGGCTGCCTGACATCCGATTACATAGCTGGCTTGTGCTAAGGTTTTATCGTAAACGTGTTGAAAAAACATAGGTATCTTTTTATTTTAATTACTGATGCAAAGGTCAGCTTGATAAAAGTCATGTTTTTGGTACTTATGTTACAAAAGAAAAAACCACCTGTATTTGGACAGGTGGTTTTTCAAATTTGCTTAAAATCATTAAGTTAAAGTTCAGTAGTAGGACAGACGTAGTCTGTGATCCGAAATTTTCCGGTCTCCTTTATTTGTTTGAAACCGCCAATTACATTCACCAACTTGTCATAACCTCTGCTCATTAAAATGGAGATGAAGGCCATCGAACGATAGCCGCCAGCACAATGTACATAGTATTTTTTCTCTGGATCAAGCATTTTCATGCTTTCATTTACATAATCCAGCGGTGCCACCATAGCTTCTACTATATGCTCGCTGTTGTATTCGCTGTTTTTTCGTACATCAACAATATTAATTTCTTTTTTGGCATATAGCTCTGCCAACTCTTCTGCGGTGACTTCATCCACAGTGTTGATTTCAAATCCCGCATTTTTCCAGGCGTCTATACCACCCTTCAGATACCCGATTACATTGTCAAATCCTACACGTGCCAGGCGGGTAATTGCTTCTTCCTCCCGACCTTCATCACATATGAGCAAAAGTGGAGTATGTACATCTGGTATGAGAGTGCCTACCCAAATCGCGAAACTACCGTCAAGGCCAATGTTGATTGAGTTGGGAATGTGTCCTTTAGCAAAGTCCCCGGCACTGCGGGTATCGAGTAATACAGGACGAGTTTCAGAGGCAACTATTTCAAATTCCTTTGGTTCGAGTGGATTTTTTGACTTCTTGAATACCTCATCGATGGGTTCGTAACCTTTTACATTCATAATCACGTTGGCAGGAAAATATCCCGGAGGTGGGGTTAGTCCATCCAATAGTTTAGCGATGAATGCCTCTCTGCTCAGCGTTGGATCCAATGCATAGTTGGTTTTTTTTTGGTTGCCCAATGTGTCAGATGTTTCCTTGCTCATTTTCTTACCGCACGGACTACCTGCGCCGTGTGCAGGATAAATAATCAGATCGTCAGGCAATGGCAGTATTTTATTGTGTATCGAATCGTATAGATGTGAAGCGAGTTTCTCAGGGGTAAGTTCTTCTACGACCTTTTGAGCAAGGTCAGGACGACCCACATCACCAATAAATAAAGTGTCGCCGGTAAAGAGCGCTGTTTCTTTTCCGTTTTCATCGATAAGCAGAAAGCAACTGCTCTCCATCGTATGTCCCGGAGTATGGATGAGGCGGATTTTTACCTTTCCGAGTGAGAATTCTTCCCCATCACGGGCAATGTAAGCATCATAGCCCGGCTCAATCAGGACAGGACCGAGTACGATTTTGGCGCCGGTCTTCTTGCTAAGATCAATATGCCCAGAAACAAAATCTGCATGATAATGTGTTTCGAACACATATTTAATATGAGCGCCTGATCGTGAAGCTCGCTCAATATATGGATGAACTTCTCTCAAAGGGTCGATTACAGCTGCTTCGCCATCGCTCTCGATGTAGTACGCACCTTGCGCAAGACACCCGGTATAAATCTGCTCTACAGTCATAGTTTACAAAAATTTAGATGTTTAATTGATACGAACAAAAGTGCGTTAAATCTTGTATCCAGATAGTATTTTTAATCACAGACAAATATAACTTTTGTCATCTATCACATTGATATTTGATTATTTACAAATAAAATCAGGATTCGAACAACTATTTTTCATTGTGCAGGTTATACAAGAGTGTTTACAATTTATTTTGTTTAAATAATATTATTAAATGTTAAACAGGTTGTACTTTTGCATGTTTGATTAATGTGTTTGATTTAAATGACCAACAGATATTCCATCAGAGACTTAGAGCAGCTATCGGGTATCAAAGCTCATACCATACGAATTTGGGAGCAGCGGTACAATCTCATTAGCCCGAGACGGACTGAGACAAACATACGATATTACCTTGATTGTGATTTAAAGAAGTTGCTTAATATCAGTGTCTTAATCAAAAAAGGCATTAAAATTAGCAAAATTTCTCAACTTAGTGATGAGGAAATTCAGGCGTTGGTATTAGACTACTCCAGGTACAAGGGAGAGTATGAGTCTCAAATCAACGGCCTTAAGATGGCCATGATCGACTTTGACGTCGAATATTTTGAGAAACTGCTCAATCAATGCTTTTTTAATTTCGGTCCGGATGTCACCTTCAATCAGATCCTCGGTCGCTTCATCGCCGAAATCGGGGTACTATGGCAGACCAATTCCATCACCATAGCACATGAGCATTTTATATCCAATCTGATCAAACAAAAACTTTTCTCCGCCATAGATCAGATGATCGTATCTACTAAGCCTAACACAGAGCCAATAGTATTGTATCTTCCTGATAATGAACTACATGAGTTGAGCTTGCTCTACATATATTACAATTTGAAGAAAAAGGGGTACAGAGTATTATACCTTGGACAGTCTGTGCCTGCCGAAAACATTAAAGAAATCTTTGACAAAACCGGCAGGCGTCTATTTATTTCCATATTTACGACCAATCCTTTCTCTGAAGAAGTAGCAGCTTACATTGCTAAACTCGATGAGCTTTTCGGAACCAATGATTGCTGGTTTCACTTTACAGGATACCAACTCCAGAATATTGATCTGTCGGAAGTTAATAAAGAGCGATTTCACATATATCCGTCAGTTGAATCCATCTGCCAGGCTTTTTAGCTTTATTCTTGATTTTTAATTTATTATCCAAACAATCATCTATTCGAACCTCTTGTTTATCGCAGGCTTGCGTCCTGCTGAACTTTTTTTTTAGAATCGATTTTCATATATTTTTCCAACATTTTCTTCTAATTTTCAAATAAATACGATTTGTGTTTAACTATTGGTAAAAAAAATTAAACAAAAAGCTTGTATAATTCAACTTTGTGTTTAACTTTGTCTCATAAATCATTAAACAATATTTGTTATGTCAACTTTAGAATTCAGCAATATGATTTCCTCACACAGGGCTTTTTTGCACCAGTTGGCGATGAAACTCACCAAAGATATTGATGATGCCAAGGATCTGATTCAGGAGACTTTTTTTAAGGCTATTAAAAATAAAGACAAGTATGAAGAGGGAACCAATATTAAGGGTTGGCTTTATACGATCATGAAAAATACTTTTATTAACCAATACCGGAAAAAGAAATTTCAAAATACTTTTATAGATGAAACTGACAACAAGTTTTTTATCAGTCAATCGTCCCGTGAAAATGTAGTATCCTCAGATAAAAACCTCGATATGGAGTATTTAATGAAGTGTATTGAAAGTGTTGACAGAGTTTATCTCGAAACATTTATGATGTACTATAATGGATACAAATACGAGGAAATAGCTGAAATAATGAATATCCCGCTTGGAACGGTAAAAAGCAGAATATTTCTGGCCAGGAAGAAGATGATGGAGCGGCTGAAAGATTACAGATAGGAGTTCTGTCTCACCATTTGATACACAATGAAAGACAAAGCAGTAGTCATAGGTAGTGGATTTGCTGGATTATCAGCCTCCATATCGCTAGCCCACAGGGGATTTGACGTCACCCTCCTCGAAAAAAATGATCTTCCGGGAGGGAGGGCGCGTCAGTGGGTCAAGGATGGCTTTACTTTTGACCTTGGTCCATCCTGGTATTGGATGCCGGATGTTTTCGAGTCCTTTTTCGCCAAGTTTGGAAAAAAAGTATCAGATTACTATCAGCTTCAACGTCTCGATCCAGCCTATAAAGTTTTTTTTAAAGATGAAGAGGTTGAAGTGCCGGCAGATTTGAACAAACTAAAAAGTTGGATGGAAACCCGAGAGCCGGGCAGCGCTGAGAAGTTAGACAAATTTTTGGCCGAAGCTGCATACAAATATGAAGTAGGAATTAATGATTTGGTATACAGGCCCGGGAGAAGCATATTTGAATTTGCCGATTGGAGAGTTTTGTCAGGATTGATTAAAATGGATCTGCTTACCAATATCAGTAAGCATATCCGCAGTTTTTTCAAAGACCCCTACATTATTCAGCTTCTTGAATTTCCTGTTTTGTTTTTGGGTGAACGAGCTTGGAAAACGCCAGCTCTATACTCCCTTATGAATTACGCTGACCTGGTGCTCGGCACATGGTATCCCATGGGTGGAATGTATTCTGTAGTGAAGGCACTGGTGGCTCTTGCAGAAGAGAAAGGCGTTAAGCTGATTTTTAACCAGGAAGTGACTTCATTTGAATATTCCGGAAAGGTAATTAAAGCAGTCTGTACCAATACCGATCGCTTCGAAGCTGATGTAGTGGTGGCGGGTGCGGATTATCACCATATTGATCAGCACATTCTTCCAGAAAAATTCAGAAATTATACACCCAGCTATTGGGAGAAGAGGAAAATGGCTCCTAGCAGCTTGCTTTTTTATCTTGGAGTAAATAAAAGAATTGATAATCTGCCTCACCACACCCTGTTTTTTGATCGGGATTTCGCCTTACATGCAGAGGAGATCTATGGCAATCCCAAGTGGCCTACGGATCCACTCTTTTATCTTTCACTCACTTCTAAAACAGATAAGACGGCACCTGAAGGTTGTGAAAACCTCACGATTCTAATACCTCTTGCTCCCGGACTGGAAGACAGTATGGAAATGCGTGAGAAATATTACAATATCATTATGGATCGACTTGAAAATCGAATTGGTCAGTCCATCAGACCGCACGTGGTGGTCAAACGTTCATATGCGATGACCGACTTTGTGACAGATTATCATGCTTTTAAAGGAAACGCTTATGGATTAGCAAATACTTTGATGCAAACAGCTATATTGAAACCATCTCTGAAAAACAAAAAATTGGTTAATTTGTACTACACCGGTCAGCTTACAGTACCCGGACCTGGTGTACCTCCCTCGCTCATATCCGGTTGGGTGGTGGCTAATGAAGTTGCGAAGGATATGAACATATTGGTTGTTTAAAAATTCATAATCCCACCCTGCTATGAAAAATTTGTTTGACCTCGTTTCGTTTAAAACCAGCAAAATAGTAACCAGGAAGTATTCGACTTCCTTTTCCTTAGGAATTTATTTTTTAGACAAAAAGTTTCATGATGCCATTTATGCAATTTATGGTTTTGTGCGCTTTGCTGACGAAATCGTAGATACCTTTCACGAACATGATAAAGAGGCTTTGCTGAAAAAATTTAAAGAAGATACTTACAGGGCCATTTACGAGGGCATCAGTTTAAATCCGATTTTGCATTCTTTCCAAAAAATAGTAAACCAGTACAAAATCGATCTTGACCTCATTGAAACATTTCTTCAGAGTATGGAAATGGATCTGATCAAGCAGACCTACTCTCAGAAGCAATACGAAAAGTACATCCTTGGATCTGCAGAAGTGGTTGGTCTGATGTGTTTGAAAATATTTGTAGAAGGCAATGATCAAACATATGAAGAACTAAAGCACTACGCCATGAAACTTGGAAGTGCATTTCAAAAAATAAATTTTCTTCGTGACCTCAATGCTGATTATTTCCAACTTGGACGTGTCTATTTTCCGGGAGTGGATATGAGACAGTTTGACTACAACACGAAAAATGCAATTGAAAAAGATATCGAAATTGACTTTGCACTCGGTTTTGAGGGCATACGCAGGCTACCAAAATCCAGCAGACTTGGGGTGTATGTAGCGTATGTGTACTACTATCAATTATTTCAACGCATCAAAAACCTTCCTCCTTCGGAAATACTGACTAAAAGAATTCGAATACCCAACAATAAAAAAATCCGGTTGCTTTTTAAATCTTACATCAAGCACGCCCTAAACCTCTTGTAAATCATGACAGAACACGTTATCCTGGTCGATGCTCACGACCGTGAGCTGGGACTGATGGAGAAAATGGAAGCGCATCAGAAAGGTCTTCTTCATCGGGCTTTCAGCATTTTTATCCTCAATGATAAAAAGGAACTTTTACTTCAAAAACGGGCCTATGATAAGTACCACAGCGGGGGTCTTTGGACAAATACTTGCTGCAGTCATCCCCGTGCAAATGAAGATATAAAAGCTGCCGCCCATCGTCGGTTGATGGAAGAAATGGGGTTTAACTGTCCCCTGACAAAAGTTCTCGACTTTGTATATAAGGCCGAATTTTCGGATGGTCTTACAGAGCACGAATTTGATCACGTCTTCATCGGGTATTACAATGATAACCCGGTAATAAATCCTCAGGAAGTAGCAGATTACAAGTGGATGCCTCTCGATGATGTAAAAAGGGATATTTTCGAAAATCCTGATCTCTACACGGAATGGTTTAAAATCGTATTTGACAGATTTTATCAATACGTAAAGCACTAAAATGAAAATTGTTACAGTATCGCGTCACGCGCATTTCAATGCCGCGCACAGACTACACAACCCCGCCTGGGATGATCCTACAAATAAGAACGTATTCGGGCTTTGCAACAATGAATACTACCACGGCCATAATTACGAACTTATTGTAAGTGTCACAGGCCCGGTAGATACCGAAACCGGGTATGTGATGGATATGAAAATTTTAAATGATTTAATCAAAACACAAGTCGAGTCGAGATTAGATCATAAGAACTTAAATCTTCAGGTTGAAGAATTTAAGTCACTTATACCAACGGTCGAAAACATTTCAGTCGTCATCTATGAGTGGTTAAGGCCATTCATCCCTTCCAATTTTAAACTTAAAATCACTTTATATGAAACGCCCAGAAATTTTGTTGAATACTCAGGAGAAGAAGCTTAATGGTGTTGGTCATGTCAATGGCAATGCTGCGATCCAGTCCCTTCACATTCATGATGATGATGATGCTATATGTGATGATCACATCTGCACCGGAGTAGAAACCCCCTTAAGGCCAGACGCCTTCGATCTGTCTGACGAGGAAAAGATCGGCCTCATCACCGAAAAATTTGCTGATATACTGCACATACTCGGGATGGACCTTACCGATGACAGCCTAAGAGACACACCCAGAAGGGTCGCTAAGATGTATGTGAAAGAGGTATTCTCAGGTCTGCACCCTGCACGCAAGCCTATGGTCCAGCTTTTTGACAATGCATACAAATACAACCAGATGCTTCTGGAAAAAAACATCACAGTGCACTCCTACTGTGAGCATCACCTTGTGCCAATCATCGGGGTAGCACACGTGGCGTATATCAGCAGCGGAAAGGTGATCGGGCTAAGCAAAATTAACAGAATCGTCCGCTATTTTTCGAAAAGACCGCAGGTCCAGGAGCGCCTCACCGAGCAGATTGCCCGGGAGCTAAAAAATGTTTTACAGACCGATGATGTAGCTGTGTACATCGATGCAGAACACTTTTGCGTAAAAACCCGTGGTATCGAAGATGTACAGAGCTCAACTGTAACTACGCACTACAGTGGTAAATTTTTACATGACCTTCAAATAAGACAAGAATTTTTATCTATCATTGCGCAGAAATGAAAAACTACCTTATTCTCGGAGCTTCATCAGGAATCGGAAAATATATAGCTGAAAAACTTGTTTCGGAAGGAAATACTGTCTTAACCGCTCAACGTACCGATCCGTGCATCTCAGGGGCGACGTTTCAATCTTATGATGTATTGTCAAGGGAGGGTTTGTCATCTGTTCCGGAAGTCCTGGATGGTCTTGTGTATTGTCCCGGAACGATCAATCTGAAGCCCTTCGGCAGAATTGCGGATGCAGAACTCAGGGAGGAGTTTGAAATCAACTTCTTCGGAGTTTTTCGGGTGATTCAGCAGTGCATTCCGGCGCTAAAAAAGAGTTCGAGTGCATCGGTGGTGCTGTTTAGTACGGTAGCTGTGCAGACCGGAATGCCATTTCATGCCGGAATAGCTTCGGCCAAAGGTGCCATCGAGGGTCTGACTCGCAGCCTTGCAGCCGAATTTGCGCCCTCAATTCGCGTGAACGCCATTGCACCAAGCCTCTCGGATACCCCATTGGCCAATAAACTGCTCAATACCGAGGCCAAACAGGAGTCTGCCCGCCAACGTCATCCACTGAAGCGATACGGATCGCCTGCAGATGTGGGCGAGGCTGCGCTCTGGCTTCTTTCAGACAAGGCATCCTGGGTCACAGGGCAGATATTTCACATTGACGGAGGAATGAGTTCCCTTAAAATATGATAAAACTTTTAGACATCCTGGATAGTAAGGATTCGTATTACAGGATCAATTTTTTCAATACACTTTCCGGACTGCGATCTGTGTGGATGGCTGGTAGTCAAAACAACGAAGGCATCAAAAATCTTGGCCTGTTTAATTCCATCGTTCATGTAGGGTCAAATCCCCCTTTGGTGGGAATTGTATTCAGACCTCAGACAGTGCCAAGACATACCCTTGATAATATTTATTCTTGTGGGTACTTTACCTTAAATTCAATCACACAAGACATGATTGATCTGGCACATCGAACATCAGAAAAATTCGCAGCTCATGAAGATGAATTTAATATTTTAGGATTTACTCCCTTTTATTTTGAAGAGCGGCCCGATGTACCCGCGGTAGCCGAAAGCCCAGTTAAGATTTTACTTCGTTTCAGGGAGAATCACCTCATTACATCCAACCAAACCATTTTTATTGTGAGTGAGATTATCAATGTCGTCCTATCTGATGAAAAAGGTATAAATGCAGATGGCAGCATTAATCACGATTTCTACAATCACACAGTAATCAGCGGATTAAATGATTATTACGCTATTGAGTTCCAAAAAAGTATGTTTGATAAAAGAAAGTGAACAGCTGATATCTACCAAAAGAAGGCAACTCCTGCACCTACGCGAGCTCCCACTCCCGGCTGAGAACCAGCCACAGACGAGTGAATAGGTACTTGGGAAAATAATTGAAAAATAGCTCTCTTGTAATACACATCTATACCTATAGACCCAAAACCGAAAGCACCACCGGTATTAGATTTGACGCGACCAAATTCGGTGTCATGACCGGAAGTTTCATGCTGATAGCCCACCAGTGGAAGCAATGCCAGATTTGGTGCCACTTGCCACCAGTAAAAGACATTCGCACCAGTCTGAAAAAAATTTCCAAGTTTGTATTCCAGCTCGTTGGTCATAGAATACCGAAACAGCGCATCCGACTGTATTCCAAAATTTTTAAAACGAAGGATATAGAGATTTTGAAATTGGAAGGCCCAGGCTCCGATTCCGGTCTGGAAGGGTAGGGGATACATTCTGCCTTTCGGATCCCTTTGCATGTATTGACCTGTGGGCATGCGAAATCCTCCACCTGCAAACCATATATGTCTGAAAAGCCTGTCTGCGTCAGCAGCTTGATTGAGGATCTCCTGAAGCAAGTTTATCTGTATGTCACCTATACCGGAGATCTGCTGTAGTGTGTTGTCCTCATATTTCCTGTAATGAACCCTGTAGGGTACAAATGCAAAAAGCTGTAACTTATCTGTTGCATAGTATCTCATCCACAGATCATTGATGTGATAAGTATCGCTTAGCAGGAAGACTCCATCAGTTTGGTTTAAGGCAGTCCGAGGGTGTAAAAACTTGTTTTGATAATAGCGGTATCCAATCAAATTTTTTTGAAACTGGGGCAATACACCAAGAAATCCGCCTCCTACACCACAGCCGCAGATATCACATGCTTTAGCAGTATTATCTGGCTTGAAACTAAACAGGATAAGTGATGAAAAATAAAATAATTTTTTAAGACTCATTACATTCTTGGTTCAGAGTACATCGAGTTTGACAGAAGGCTGAAGTCCGTAAGAGTATGGAGAAAAGCAATGATTTTTTCTTTTTCGCTTTCTGTAAGGCGTATACCGTTTTTAAGAATGGGATCAGTGTGTGAAGGAGCTTCTTTGACCAAACCCAAATCCGAATAGTGGTTTAGGACGGCCTCCAGTGTATTAAACCTGCCGTCGTGCATATATGGTCGCGTCAGGGCCACATTTCGCAAGGATGGTGTGCGAAACTTCAGAAAATCTGCCGAATCAAGAGTGATGTGGTATCTGCCTTCTTCGTGACCATTCCACTCAAGCCCATTGCTTCTAAACTTGTAATCAGTCTGTAATGCACCGGAATGACAAGTTGCGCAATGAAGATTGAACAATCGAAGACCTTCAGATTCTGCAGCAGTGAGTTGAGTCTTTCCTTGCATGTATTGGTCATATTTCGATTTGGTCGACAAAATGGCCCCTTGAAATTGAGTGATAGCATACAGAAAATCTCTTGCAGAAATGTCAGAAGTGCCGAATACTCTTTTGAAAAGTTTAGGATATTCAGGATGATTTCTCAGTCTTCTTAGTACTTCTGCCATAGAGATGTCCATTTCAGTGTGCTCAATCAAGGGAGCTGTAGGCTGCATTTCTATATGATTAATGCCCCCGTCCCAGTTGAAGTATGGTGCAAAAATCAAATTGAATGTAGCAGTAGCATTTCGTTTCCCCATCCTGCCAAAAACTCCCGTACTTACCGGAACATTGTGATCGGCGAAGGCATGAACCTGTGCGTGGCAAGTACCACAGGATATGCTACTGTCGACCGAAAGCATCCGATCATAAAACAGTCTTCTCCCTAATTCAAAACCTTCGTAGGTGAGATTGTTTTGCTCAAAGTTGTAATAAGGCTTTGGAAAGTGTGCCGGTATATCAAGTTGAAATGTTGTGTCTATACCAGGGTCGCTGTTTTTGCTACATGAAAAGAATACAAACAACGACAATAGAGATAGACCTTTGAAAGCTCTCATTTTTTTCTTTTAAAGAAAAGCCGATTCGGACAAAAGCCCGAATCGGCTTTTGTACTAGATTAATTGTGCAAATGGTCAAAAGTGATCGCTCCCTGGAAGTTGGTTGCCAGCATTGAGGCATTGGCGCCGGGCATGTGTACTTTGTGGACTTGAGAAAGTTGTACACCACCGTGCCAGAATCGAGCAGCATTTACCATGAGGTGAATGGACGGCACAGCGTTAGGCTTCACCATGAGTCTTCCTCCGTTGAAAGAAATAGTTCGGTCTCGGATGGCATTGTGCATACCTGAAAATCCACCAATGTGGTATACAAATGTGCCTGTAGGAGAGTCCGGTGAGTTTCCCTCTGCTTTTATGAAAATGTATCCGGTGTTCCAGCTCCAAAACATTCCATGCTCTGGACTGAGAGCACCCACCTGAGCGCCGGATGTATTGCGAAGGCTGTCTACACCAATCAGAAAGCTTATTTCGACGTAGTCGCCTGCCGGCACTTCAGCTATGGAAATTTTGGCTTCAGGTGTCTGTGCAGCATCTACGATGTAGTAGCTTTCAGGCTGTACCCATTCGGTGCCATCTGCCTTTTTAAGACGAATGTTGGATATGTAGTACCTAAGTGTGGTGAAGGTCATTTTCTGACCCGACGGATGGGTTAGTTCTTGATTAAGCGCGAAAGGTGCCGCGTTTGGTCCCCACACGTGTTCGAATTTTATCTCAACTGTTCCTTTGAGATCAGCGGGATTGTCATCGACTTTGTCATCCTTGCTGCAGGAGATAATGAAAAGTGATGAGAATGCGAAAGCAAATATTTTTTTCATATTCAATGAATTTATTATTCGGGTATTGATAATATTTTAACAATGTTTATAGACGATGCTCATGCAGCAAAATGCTTTTGAGCATCAAAAAGAGAAAAAATTAACCGGGATTTTTATCAAACCAGAGTGGGAGGTTTGATTAATTCATTGATAAATGATTGAGAAGCAAGGTCTTTGTAAAAAGAAGGTATGGTTTTTTTGGAGATCGTTACGAAAGATTGAATAGATTCCAATCTATCATTCTGAGTAACAAATAAAGGTATCAAATTTTCAATTGTGGGGACAAGCGGTGCTGTTGGGTCAGTTTCTTTTGAATCGCTTGCAAGCTCACTTCCAAGGATGCAGAGACCGTTGCAAGTAATTTCAATATTATCACGGTTTTTGCACTGCGCTTTGTATTCTCTAAAATCAATGGCGTAATGGGCTATTTTATTGACTCCTGTTATTACAGGTAACAAAAGCGCACCCAGTAAGAGGATTGTGAATATTTTTTTAACACCAACATTTTTCACATTACAAAAATATACATCGACAAGGTTTGGCTATATGATTCAAGTTATGAAAAGTAGTGAGTACAGATTTTCATAAGATATTCTTAGGGCAATACCAGATGCCTATCAAATCCAAACATTTGACTAAATTCAATAATTTTTATGAAAATGATGTAGAGTTCAAATTGTATACGGTGGTGTACTTTAGACCGCCTTTTGAATTACAATCATCTACATATGAAAAAAAGCTTATATCTCGTTCTTCATAGTTTGCTCTTTATCTTCTCATACGCACAGAATAAATCTGTAAATCAAAGAGTTGCTCACAAATCATCACCTAGTTTCCTCGCTTCTTCAAGTACATATGATGTAAAAATAAATCTAATCGAACACCGTGACGGTCGTATACCCGTTGAGATCAAACTTCCTACCTCCGATCGGGATACAGTGGTATTCAGCATGCCGGCCATCGTGCCAGGCACCTACAAGATATATAATTTTGGACGCTTTATAAACGATCTTCAGGCCTTTGACGCATCCGGTATGCCTATCCAGGTAATTAAAACATCTGAAAATCAATGGAAAATATATCCTGCCAACAAAGCTGTAACCATACGATACAAAGCCTCGGAAACGTACTCTGATGAAAGTGACAAAAGGGTCTTCGAACCTGCCGGGTCTGATTACAGAGATTCTGTTTTTTTGATGAATCTTTTTACAAGCATAGGATATGTCGAAGGGTTTCAACATCTTCCATACAGACTCACTGTATCAAAACCTGCGAACTTGTATGGTGCTACCAGCCTGCCGGTGATCGAGCGGGGATCGGAGACAGACGTTTTTTCTGGAAAAAATTACTTTGAGATTCATGATAATCCTATTCTGTATGCGGTCGCAGATACCGCCTCGGTCCGGGTGAAAAATACACGAATCATGGTGGCTGTCTACAGTCCAAATAAAATAGTACTTGCACGGGAAGCCATTGAAGAGATGAAGCCTGTTTTTGAAGCGGTAGCAGACTATTTAGGCGGTACTCTCCCGACAGATGTTTACACCGTGCTCCTTCATCTGGCAAGCCCGGATGCGATGATGGGATCAGGTTTCGGGGCTTTGGAGCATCAGACATCTACTGTATTGTATATGCCCGAATTTGCCGGCGAAGATTTTTTCAATTACATGAACGACATTGTAGCTCACGAATTTCTTCACATCGTCACGCCACTTACGCTCAAAAGTCAATACGTCCACAATTTTGATTTCAGCAATCCCCGGATGTCAAGGCACCTTTGGCTCTATGAGGGTGTCACCGAATACACTTCACAGCTCATTCAGGTAAGAAGCGGCCTCATTGGAATCGATGAATTTTTGGAAAGAATGCGGGAAAAGATTGTAACAATGAGCTCTTTTAATAAATATGTTCCGATTACTACCAGTTCAAAATACGCACTTGATGTGTATGAAGACCAATACCTTGACGTGTACAACAAAGGCGCAGTGCTGGCCATGTGTCTTGATTTGAAATTGCGCAGCCTGTCAAACGGGGATGTCGGGCTTGGCGACATCATCCAGAAATTGCAAAATATATATGGCAGAGACACATTTTTTGTGGACGAAGACTTTTTTCAGATTTTTACCGCTCACTCCTATTCGGAGATAAAGGAATTTTTTGCCAGATATTTTGAAGCCAGTGAACCTCTTCCGCTCGAAGAATTGCTCAGCCTGGCCGGAATAGATTATAAGCCCAGCTATTCGAAGACTTTGCCGTCTTTTGGGGGGATTCGAATCAATTACAATGAAGCCAGAAAATCCATTTACGTTTCGGATGCAGAAGATTTAGACGAGTTCGGTAAAGCTCTTGGGATACGCGAAGGCGATGAGATTATTTCTATTCAAGGGTTGCCATTCACACTAGAGACGTTTGAATCCACAGTAATGAATTACTTTAACAACACCAAAGACGGAGATATCGTGGAATTTGGAGTAAACCGGCCAGGTAAAAAAAACAGGTATAAAAAAATAACTCTTAAAGCGAAAGCACATTTTGTAACCGTCGAACAAGAACATTATCTTGAACCATCAGAAAATGCCGGTGAAAAAGATGTAGAATTTAGAATAAAATGGATAAATCAATGAAAAAATGGCTGACTTTACATACTCTGGTTATTGGTGCATTGGTTTTAGCTTGCACATCCACCAGAAAAGCTGGTACAGAGCAGATACAAAACACGGCGTCCTTTTTGCCCGGGTTTGATCTGACACTTCTGGATTCTACGTACGATCCTTGTCAAGATTTTTACATGTTTACAACTGCGCGCTGGATGCAGCGTAATCCGATACCCGAGAGCGAGTCCCGCTGGGGGTCGTTTAATATATTGATTGAAGAAAACAACCAACGGCTCCACACTCTGCTTCAAGAATACGCATCTGAGGACAGGGAGTTTATAAAATACTCTGCAAAACAGCTTTGTACAGATTTTTTTAAGGCTGCAATGGACAGCGCGTCTGTTGAGACCAGGGCACTCGACGAACTGGCGCCACTGCTGAGCCTGACACACCAGATCAGGAACACAAAGTCACTGGTAGATTGGTTTGTATATGCCTTGCAGACAGGCATTCGCATACCTTTTTACATGGCAGTGCGAACCGATGCCAAAAATCCCGAACGCTACATCGTTTATTGGGGTCAGTCAGGACTGTCCTTACCCGATCGAGACAATTATCTGCGTACAGATAGTATTTCCATATATCTGCAAGAGCAGTACAAAGCATTTTTATCAGATTTTTTTAAATTTCACGGGATACCGGAGCAACAAGCCCATGCAATTGCTGATGATGTCTACGGAATTGAACTTTCCCTTGCACGGATGCATATGCCGAGGCAGGACATGCGCCGGCCGGAGCTGACTTACAACAAATATTCTGTTGAGGAGGCAAACCAGCTAACCACCCACCTCAAACCCGGGATAATTCTGCAACATTACGGGATTACCACAGACTCGATCGTGATTACTCATGTTCAGTATTTAAAGTCATTGGATTCTGTTTTGTTGAAATTTAAACCTGAACAGTGGCGCTCTTATGCCATCTGGAAAACATATGAGGCATTCATGGATGCGATGCCATACGCATTGACAAAAAGGCACTTTGACTTCTTCTCAGGTGAGTTGTACGGTATAAAGGCCATGAAGCCCAGATGGAAGAGGGTATTGTCTAAAATGAATGACGGACTGTCAGAACCTTTGGGACGACTCTTCGTTGAGCGTCACTTTTCTGCCGAATCCAAGGCAGATGTCGAGCTCATGGTTGAAAACATCCGCGAAGTTTTTCGTGAGCGCATTAATACGCGCGACTGGATGACTCCCGAAACACGACAAAAGGCATTGGAAAAACTCAACGCCTTCACCTACAAAATCGGTTATCCAAATAAATGGAAATCTTATGAAGGACTAGAGATACATCCATCGAGCTATGTGCGCAATCTGCAAAACATCCGTATGTATCAGTTTCGCGACAATTTCAATAGATTAGGAAAACCCGTGGATAAAAGCGAATGGTTTATGGGGGCACATATTGTAAATGCATATTACAATCCGTCTTTTAATGAGATCGTGTTTCCTGCAGGGATCTTACAACCGCCCTTTTACAATCCCGAAGCAGACCCGGCGATCAACTATGGGGCGATCGGGGGTGTAATTGGCCATGAATTCAGTCACGGTTTTGACGACCAAGGGCGCAAATACAATGCTTTCGGCCAGCTATCCAACTGGTGGAATGCCTTGGATTCAGCTCAGTTTGAAGCTAAAACAAGGTTGTTGACTGAGCATTACAATATGTATGAGCCAATTCCCGGCTATCCGGTAAATGGTAAAATGACATTAGGAGAAAACATCGCAGACCTGGGAGGTCTCACTCTTGCATACTACGCATACAAGCGTTATCAGGCTGATAAACCTGTCCAGGTGATTTCAGGATTCACACCGGAAATGCGTCTATTTCTCGGCTGGGCACAAGTATGGCAAAGCAATGTCACAGATGGATATCTTCGTGTACAACTTACTACTGATTATCATAGTCCGGCTCGTTATCGTGTAAACGGACCAATGAGTATGATGCAGGAATTTAAACAAGCATGGGGTTGTAAAGAAGGAGATCCAATGGTAAAAGATGCTGAAAATCGCGTTGTAATCTGGTAATGGAGGAATTAATCTTCAGAGGTAAAGCCATTCGAAGTCCTGAAGATATCCGCAGTCTGCCTGTAAGTGATCTACCAGAGCTCTGCAGATTGATAAGGGAGTATGTGTCAAGGATTCCTACGGATAAGCAGGCGCACCTGGAAAGTTCTGTTTGCGTCACAGAGCTGTCAGTCGCATTGCATTATGTCCTTAATACCCCTCTTGACAAATTAATTTGGGATGTAGGACACCAGACAGCTGTTCATAAGGTCTTGACGGGCAGAGGACCATCTATGTTTCAATCACTTCGCAAACTAAACGGCATATCAGGATTTCCCTCACCGGCAGAAAGTCCATTTGACCTTTTTACCACAGGGCATTCTTCGACCAGCATATCCCTGGCAATTGGGCTGTGGCTTGCAGGTGAGAAAAATAAGATAGCCGCTGTGATCGGCGATGGTGCTCTCACAGGAGGTCAGGCTTTCGAAGCGATCAATCTTGCCGGCGATATGAACGCAAGTATTTTGTTGATTCTCAATGACAACGGCTTATCCATTGATGAGAATGTTGGGGCATTGAGTAAAACAAATAGGTATGATTCGTTCTTTACATCGCTTAATTTTAAATACCTGGGTGAAATTGACGGAAACGACATTCAAGTACTTATACCGGCACTGAGGGATGCAGTCTCCGGGACCGGACCGAGAGTGCTGCGCATCTGCACGCGTTTGAGCCGATTCCACACCCTCTCCCACACGCGTACATCCTACACTCCTATACGATCTGCAGTTAATAAGTGTATCCGACAGTGTCTAAACCAGGACAAAGATTTTTATGTTTTGAGTCCGGCTATGCTTTCCGGTATTGGCCTTAGTGCTCTGAAGGCTGATTTTCAAGACAGAATCATTGACACCGGTATTACAGAGCAAGCATGTGTGAGCATAGCGGCCGGCCTGGCTAAATCCGGAAAAAAGGTATTGGTACACATTTACAGTACATTTCTCCAAAGAGCAGTGGATCAGATCATCCATGATGTAGCCCTTCAAAGGCTACCTGTATTTTTTTTGGTGGATCGTGCCGGATTAGTCGGAGAGGATGGTCCGACACATCATGGAGTATTTGACTTCACTGTCTTAAGTACACTTCCGGATATAGAGATTCACTTTCCTTATTCAATAGATGCAATCCAAAATACAATTCTACACTGGTATGCAGATCCTCGACTGATGGCCTTGAGAATTCCCAGGGATTCGAATGCCTTTCAGGCAGATCGACCTTTACCTGCAGAGATCTGGAGAGAGGCCCGCACCACTATGGTAGCTGTCGGGATGATGGCTCATCAGGCCTACCAGGCATTTACGATGCTTACTCAAGATGGGTATGACCTGAACTTCGCAACTTGTACAGTATATCCTTTTTCACTTCAGGATGCTTTGGTAGAGAAACTTCTAACCCAAAAAACGGTATTCTTCGTGGAAGAGGCATATGCTCCGGGCAGTGTATCCGAAAAACTAATTTTCAATCTAATGACCTATCCAAATTCCAAAATACTGTCTGAATGCCAATGCATTCACCTCCCCCATGAATTCATCCCGCATGGCAGCCCTTCCGATTTACTACATTTGACGGCCTTGAGAGCTGAAGATATTTATAACAACCTAAAAACCAAACTAAATAGTATATGAATCAACACTTTTATGCAGCTGATTACACAAATGAAGCAGAACGTCAAAAAGAATTTCACAAAAAAATTAACGAACGGGTACATACCTTTTTTATGGAGACCGGCCTGAGTCCAAAAGGCAATAGCCGGCTTTACATCAAAGCAGTTATCCTGCTTTCAATGTACATAGTTCCTTTTATCATTCTGTTGATATACCCTGTAGATACGATCCTGTTTTACATCCTCTGGTTTGTAATGGGCCTTGGTATGGCGGGGGTAGGTATGGGGGTCATGCATGACGGAAATCACGGATCATTTTCAAAATATGATGTTCTGAATAAACTCGCCGGGTACTCCATGTTTCTTCTGGCAGGCAATGTCATAACATGGAAAATTCAGCACAATATGCTTCATCACACATTCACCAATGTGCATGGAAAGGATGAGGATGTCGATACGGGAGGGTTGATCAGACTCCATCCCGAACAGGCATGGAAACCCATTCACCGGATTCAACCCTTTTATGCGCCTTTTTTATACGGGTTACTTACGCTCAACTGGTTGTTGATTAAGGACTTTGCTCAGTTACACAGATATTACAAGGAAGGTTTACTGGCTCGAGCAAGGACTACCTATCCCAAAGAGCTCACAATATTGATTTTATCTAAGATTGTTAATTATAGTATTTTTATCATTCTTCCTTTTGTAATCATAGACAGGGTGTGGTACGAAATTTTGGCAGGCATTTTATTGATGCATTTTACAGCAGGAATTACCCTGAGTTTTATTTTTCAAATGGCGCATGTGATGCCTCATGTGGATCAGATAGCAGATATTTCACAAAAAAATCGGGTGTGGAGTGTACATCAGTTGCAAACTACTGCCAATTTTTCAAGACACAATCCCTTAATCACGTGGTACGTCGGTGGACTGAATTACCAGATTGAGCACCACCTTTTCCCACACATTAGCCACATACATTATCCCAGGATTGCTAAAATCGTGAAGCAAACTGCCCGGGAGTTTGATATTAAGTATCAGGAATACAGCCGCTTTAGAGAAGCATTACTCGAGCACTTCCGGTACTTAATCCAGTTAAGTAAAAAGCCCGTGTAATGATATTTCGCCTGATGTATGGATTGGCGATCAGGTTTTATCATTCAGCCATTGTCCTGGCTTCTCTATGGAATCCAAAGGCTAAGGCATGGATTCGGGGTAGGAAAAACTGGCAGAACAAGCTAACATCTATTGTACCGGATCGCGGTACCGTATGGTTTCACGCGTCTTCATTGGGAGAGTACGAAATGGCAAGACCAATCATTCGGTCGGTAAAGTCACAGAACGCCAACGTGAATATTCTTGTCAGTTTTTTCTCTCCTTCTGGTTTTGAGCATTTTAAAAATGACGGGAATGTTTCAGGAGTCTTTTATCTCCCGCTGGATACCCACACCAATGCCAGAAAACTTCTGGAAATTGTAAGGCCAAAGGCAGTAATTTTTATAAAGTACGAATTTTGGCCAAATCTGCTCAGCCAGATTCTCGATCAGAAGATACCGCTGTTTTTTGTAGGCGTCACCTTCAGAAGAGACCAATGGTTCTGGAAAATTCCCGGCAATCCTGTTTTAAAGATATTGTCCGGCAGTACATCTATCATGGTTCAAAATATTCAGTCACTTCAGATTGCAAGGTCCTATGGCCTAAAATCAAATATTGTTTTTACCGGTGACACGCGATTTGACAGGGCATTAGAAATCAGTAAATCCAGGTATGATGAAAAAAAGATTGAAAATTTCTGTAAATCACAATACACAATTGTAGCTGGGAGCAGCTGGCCGGCAGACGAACGTCGATTCATACCTCTCATACACAAAAATCCCGAATGGCGGTGGATCATTGCCCCTCACGATATTTCCCCTAAAAATGTCAAAAGACTTACAAATCAGTTGGGACTGTCATTCACATTGTTTACAGAAGAGAATTCAATTAATTCAACATGTAGAGTGCTTGTTGTAGACACAATCGGTCACCTTGCCCGTCTATACCGGTATGGAAACGTAGCGCTAATTGGTGGGGCATTTGGTACTGGGTTACATAATATTCTGGAAGCCCTTGTTTATGGCATTCCTGTTTTATTCGGGCCAAATTATCGTAAGTTTTGGGAAGCAGAAGAAGCCATTCAGCAAGCATTTGGTCATTCATACAATACTACAGAAGAGTTGGAATCGCATTTACATGCTTATGCCAGCGAGAATCTAAGAGCAGAGACAGAAAAGAGAATTCAGCTATGGTTTCACCAGTACACCCATGCAACTACTAAAGTCACCCAATTGCTTTCAAAATCAATTTTTTAAACCTCCAATTCAGGCAAGCAGAGACTTTTAAAAGCAAAATGCAACATCTTATGCGAACTGACTTCCGGAAGACCATGGAAAAAAGTGAATTTTTCTCTGTATAAAACATTAAAGCAATTTTTTTCGCCAATTGTGGTCTTTTTAATCAATTGTTATTTTGATTCACCAGCAGGTATCAATGAGGTTGGGATAGGGATTTAAACGGGTTGTATTTTGTGTTGTGTGAAGGGGAGGACGGAATTAAATTATTATCAATCAAAGGTTTACAAGTTGTTTAAAAAAATGTTTTTCATATTTTGATTTTTCAAAATAAGCACCATTACATTTGCAGCCCGTTTTGGAAACGGGGAGATCTTTGATAGAAGAGGGATAAGCGAGGTCATAGTTCTAAAAAATTTGCAAAAACGCCAGCAGGTAGTTGTGCAAGAGAAAAGACGTAGTACCTTTGCAGCCCGATTTTACGAAGGGATAGAGAGTAGAGTAGAAGTTCTTTGAAAATACAGGTTAGCAGCAGACAGAGCGGGAGATAGGTGGACAGGGAAAAAGAATTACAACGGAGAGTTTGATCCTGGCTCAGGATGAACG
>JBKBNI010000014.1:0-30236 GCA_046295455.1 Thermaurantimonas sp.
CTGTACGGACTTGCCCATAGCCACACCACCAAGACACTGTTTTGTAGCAGAATTAAAATTAAAACACCATGAGGTCGTGGAACTATTTGGCGTATTATCCTGAAAATGAACAAAAAGTGGAGCACAACCGGTAGAGGGTGAAGAGGTGAAAAAGCCATTGAGCGTCTGACGAATGATGCGCACGGTGCGGGAGAATGTGGATATGCCACACGCATTGACAGCTGTCATGACTACGGTATAAATCGTATCATTGTTTTGCCCGTTGAAGGTGAAGAGGTGGCTTTTGATGCCAAATTGAGTCACAGGACCTTGTGGAGTAATAATGGTGGTCGGATATACCGTATCGATGGGACTTCCGTCTCCCCAGTTGATCACGATGTAATCGGGGCTTCCCAGCATTTGTCCGTCGATGAGAAAATTAATTAGTTTTGGGCTGCATCCTATGGTATCAGACGCCAGAAAACCAGCAGTAGGTTGTGGCCTGACCGTGATGGGGCGCACAAGGCTATCGACAGCGCAGCAACTGCTCACTATATGTTTTAAAAAATACGTTGTATCACTGGTCAGTGAACCAGGTAAGGGCGGCAATACGGGCGGGGTGGGTTGATTGCCGGAAGCAAGGACAATCTGCTGACCAGAACTATTGAGAGCGTACAGCGTCCATTGATAAGACTGTATAAATCCGGCTGATTGTGAAGTAACCAAGGGAGCAGACTGTCCTGCGCAGATGGTATCAGCGCTAAGCACGAATCCTGCAACAGGTGAAGGCAAGACATAAAAATTTCTCACCCTTTCAGAGTCACAACCAAACTGGGAGACCGTTCTGAGTCGGACGGATACAAATCCGGTGTCAGTAAATGTATGTGTAATAACCGGCGTGGTATAGTTGATAACTCCATTGTTGCCAATATCCCATTGATATGACGTAATGGTGCCCCCAAGGGGTGGGATCGTAGTTTGATCAGCCATTTGAGTATTAATCCCCTGGCAAATGCTGTCCGAGAAGCAACCATTGCTTACGGCAAATTGAACCTGAGGCAGTGGTCTGACTATAACCGTATCCGAAAAAGTACTGCTGCAACCGGCAGAGTCAGTGACTGTGTAAGTAACCACATAAGTACCTTGAGCACCATATGTATATAAGGCATTGGCAGTAGTGGCCGTGTCACCGTTTCCGAAATTCCAATGGAATGAGGTCAGAGGTCGCAGGCTGATGTTTTGTCCGATAAACACCATGGTATCACCAACGCACCCGGTGGGCGGCAGAAATGACGATTGCGGGCGTCCGAGCAGCGTTACGCTTTTGTCCAGAGAATCCGCACAGCCGCTGATTGTACTGACTTTCAACCGGATGGTTACAATGCTATCGGAAAGCTGATTGTTTTGAAAGGTAAATGAAGGATTGGGTAATGTAGAGGCAAGCACACCGTTAATATACCACTGATAGATGGTGCCACCTGCACTGGAATCAAAAGCCTGGACCGCGAGGGGACTGCATCCTGTAGTGGTCGAAAGACTGAAATCGGCTGTCGGTGCCGGAAGCGAAAATGCAATCACCTGCGTAGAATCTTCACCACATCCATAAGGGCTTGTTGTAATCAGCCGAATAATTACAGTATCTCCGGGCGCAAATAAGGTGTATTGCAAGGAGTGTATCCCCGTGTATGTGGCCAATAGATTATTGTTGGCAGTCAGTACTTTCCAGGTGTATTGGCTATTAGCAAAGGGGTATTCGACTGCCTTAAACCTGGATGTATCTATAACAAATGGAGCACAATCCGAATTGGACAGGGTCTGGATCTGCGCTTTTGGAAGCGGCCGAACCACTACCAGACCCACGGCAGTATCTGAGCAGCCAAAGGAATTGGTGGCGATCAGGCTGATGGAATAGGTGGTATCCGATGTTCCGGGATTTGTAAATACGAATGTTGGATTCTGAGCATTGGAAGTACCCAATCCGTCAAAATTCCATTGAAAAGTCAGATCACTCTGTGTGCTGCCTGACAGATTGGTGGATGACAAATTGGAGAAAGTGACAGCAGCCGGTGTGCAGGTATCAGAGGGTGAAGCAATAAACGATGCCGACGGAGTAGGATAGACGGTATACAATGCAGAGGTAGAGTCGGAGCACCCTTCAGGGGTGGTAAGTAGCATCTTAATGGTATAAACAACGGAGTCATTAAAAGAAGCCGGGGGTGTAAACAGAGCTGAGTCCCCTGATACGGTGAAGGTCAGAGGAGGTGTGGATGTAAACTGATAGTTATTCAGTGCTGAATAGTTAGATATCAGAGCTAAGACCGGGTCTGCACCGCAGCCTGAAGAACCGGACAGCGTAAAAGAGGAAACCGGGTACCCTTTGACCCGAATTGTGACTGAGGTATCACTGGTACATCCATCTGAAGAAGTCACCGAGAGCGTAAGAGTGTATAAGCTGTCATAATTACCCTGAAAATAAGGAAACTGAAAAACGGGTTGAGCAGCCACAGGATTGCTTACGGTAGCGGCACCGGAAACAGTCCAGGCGTATTGAAGGGCACCTTTACCGCTTGATTGGTTTAACACAGTGATACTGTCACCGGCACAAAGCACAGTATCCGAGGGCAAAAAGGCGGCAGAGGGATTTGGAAATACATTCACAATGCGGGTGACGCTGTCGAGGCAGCCCTGGGCATTGATTAGCACAAGGGATATCGGTACGGGAAGATCAGAAGCAGAGGAAGAATTGTTGACCGTATAGCTCAACGTAGCTGATGTGCCAATGGGCGTGGAACCGGCATACCATTGGCGAATGGCTGCGGCTGTGCCTGTATCAGTAAGCACTATACTGAGAGGAGAGCAACCACTATCCACTGATGTAGTAAATCCGGCAACAGGAGGCAGTGCAATGCCAACAAATGCTGTATCGTACGAAATACAGCCTGTAAGCGTATCAATGACTTGTAAAATGTAAGTAAAAGCGGCCGAATCAATGGCTTGTATCTGAGGGGTGGAAGCGGTGACCCCGGCCGGTAGAGACGACCAGAAATACTGATAGGAAGGATTTCCCGGCTGACCAAGAAAATAGACATCACCCTTACAAATGGTGGTATCCGGACCGGCATTGGCTGTGGGGAGAGGAGCCACCAGCACAAATACACTGTCCACTGCCTGACATCCGACAGAGTCCGTTACAAATAGGTAAAACCATTGATTTTGCTGGGGATTAACAAATGTAGGAGTCAGGGTATTGGAATTTTGGAGCAATGATGAGGGTTGCCATTGAATGGTAAATGGGCCTGTACCGCCTGAAGCGGATCCTGAAAGTTGAATGTTTTCGTTGAGACAGGTTTCCACATTTGACCCTGCATCTGCAGATACAGGAGGAAAAATTGCAATAAATACCGTATCGTAGGCAAAACAACCAATCGAATCGGTGACCAACAGGACGTAATGCTGAGAAGCATTACCTATG
Source organism: Thermaurantimonas sp. (assembly GCA_046295455.1). Lineage (GTDB taxonomy): Bacteria > Bacteroidota > Bacteroidia > Flavobacteriales > Schleiferiaceae > Thermaurantimonas. The sequence continues at coordinate 3,452 of JBKBNI010000014.1, forward strand.
GTTACGGTAGGATTGGCAATGTTTGGATTGCTTAGTCCCGTCGTTGGTGACCAGGAAAATTGATAGCCTCCGGCACCACCTAGTGCCGTAGCTTGTAGCTGAAACTGGCTGCCGCTGCAGACCAGAGTATCATTTCCGGCAAAGGCTGTAAGCATCGGATTGACTGATATAAGGACTGAATCCGTCGCGCTGCATCCGATAGAATCTGTTACGGTAAGATAATACCAGGTATTTGATGTAAGACCACTTACAATGGGATTCAGAACATTGGTGTTGTTAAGACCCGTGGCTGGAGACCATTGTATCAAAAGTGTTCCACTACCTCCCGAGGCACTCCCACTGAGTTGCACAGCCGATGTATCACATATGATCCCACCGGAACCGGCATTGGCTACAATCTGAGGATTGACGGTCACGAATACCTCCAAAGTATCACGACAGCCATTGGCATCTTGAAGGAAAGCAAAAAACTGTGTACTTTGAGTCAAATTAGTGAATGTGACGGCAGAGCCAGTTGCCGTGTAGCCGGCTGGTGCGGATTCCCAGGTGATCTGTACAGGAGCCTGTCCTGTAATATTCTGTAGGGCAAATGACACATCGTCGCCAAAACATATCAATGTATCGGCAATGGTGTCTGCAGTCGGTATGGGATAGATCGTCACTACCATAGAATCACTTATAGATCCACAGGCATTCTGCAGCTCCAAAACGACCTGATATAAGCCCGGCTGGCTGAACTGAATAGCAGGTTGGGCGGAGGAAGAATTACCGGCAGTGAATGACCAGCCCGTGGCGGGATTAATGCTCCACATGCGTGTCTGAATCGGTGAGAGGCTGTCAAACTCTGTGGGTTGAAGGCCGGCAGAAGAGAAGTCAAGAAGTAACGGGCCACAATGCACAGTATCAGAAGGCAAAGTCACTTCCGGCCTGCCCCTGATGATGATGGTGGTATCTACAGATGCTGTATCGCAATAGTTGTACACAAATTGACGAATCTGATACTGTCCGGCCGTGTAAAAGACGACCTGAGGATTGGGATAACGGAGACTGTCCACAGGAGCCCATCCTGTAGTGGGAGTAATTTCATAGTACACTTCATTATTTTTACATGTATTGAGCAGGTTGGCCAGATTGGAGATCTGGATGGTGTCTCCGCTGCATGCGGGCAGACCACTTATTACAAATCCTGAATCCGGAAGTTCGTTGACACAAATGGTTTTAAGAAGTGTGTCGTAGTCACAGTTGATGCTATTGGCTACTACCTGGCGTACCTGGTAGATCCCCGGCTGGTTGAAAGTAACATTCAGCGTAGTAGATCCGGATGTCCAGTTCTGAGGGTTGATGGAGTTGTTATTGTTGCCAAGATTTCCTGTATTTAGCGTATATGTTGCGGGGGTAATGTTCCAAAGGATCTTTCCGACGCTATCGCAGGATACATTTGTGGGGATGCTACCCTTCTGGCTGTTGTCGGTGATAGTGACCAGACGACCAATACAAACGCTGTCAGGGTTGATGAAATCAGCAAGAATAGGTGAAGCTATTCGTATAGGGCTGATTTGAGCAATGCTCACGTCGCATGGATTGGTGGCGGTGATTTTTACGAAGAAGGCATTGTTGCCTCCTCCGCCAGGAACTGTGAATCCGCAAGAACCTATCGTAAATGTATGTAAGTACTGTGCCGGTGGTGGATGATTGAATACAACCGGAGGGCTGCCATCGCTGACTTCGATGGTGTATGTGGTACCCGGTGGATTGTTGGCTGTATTGAGTATATCAAATACCATAGTGACACCTGAACTGCCAATACAGCCGGTATTATTACCCGGTGTTGCAAGACCCACAGCCGGATTGGTGCCGTAGAAGATTCTGAATTTTAAGGTATCCCAGCATCCATTGGGGGATTGCATGGCCAGTAAACAATTATAGTTGCCAAATGCATTGTAAACTTTCTGAAAGGTAGAAAAACTGGATCCGGAGTCGGAAGTGCCATCGCCAAAGTCTAGATGATACTTGGTGTAAGGCTGCAAAGTGGTATTAATGATGATAAAAGTGTCAATATTGAGGGTACCGCAACGAGCGAAGGTGTTGACGCCCTGATAATTGCTCACGGTGGTATTAGGGATCTGAATGGACGGGGCTACAGAGGGCAGCACATTGAGATACAGCGAGTCCTCGAACTCGGTGGCACCGGAGTAAACGATCAACCGAGCGAGAAACATGCCTGATGCAGGGTAGGATATACCCGGCACTGTGAAGGTGGTGGCAGTAGGCGGGGTTGCTCCGGTGAGAATCCAGCGCAGGGAGTCTAGCGGTAGTCCGAGACCGCTGGTGTCTGCCTGTAGGAGTATGGGATAATTGCGGCAGATGACCAGAGTGTCGTTTGCCGCAGGAGGTGTGCTGACGACAGATACTTGTGCCTTGGCGACCAAGGCGGCAAATAGCCAGAAGCAGGAAGCAATGATGTAACTATGTATTCGATTCACCGCATTAATCTGGTACAAAAGTTCAACATTATTGTTACAGGTGTATAAATTTTTTTGGGTGATTTAATTTTTTTTAGTGAAGGGGTCTGTGATCTTTTCAATGGCTGGTGGTTGTCGCCCTTAAAGAGTTTGGGGATGTGGGGTGGTCGAGTTGATAGAGTCCAGGCTTCTGGAACAAGCGAAGGTAACGCGGTATGTGCTGCAAAGAATGTCGGCAGCCTGTGGCAGCAAAATGCGTGAGGGATGCGGAGGGCGCGCAAAAGCGCGGTGCGAAGGCCGCTGCGAAGCAAGGACGAAGCACGGGAGCGAAGCGTACCCCGAAGCAGCCCGACCCCCGACGAAGGCGGAGCCTTGTCGGGGGGCACGCCCAAAAGGAAATCAAAAAAATCATTTAGCAAAAAATTAAGGCGAAGAGAAATCTACTTTTACAAACAAAACGGTGGTAAAAGGCTTAGATGTAGGTATGAATAAGAAGATAAACAGACGGATTAGACTCATTCTGAAGGCTGTGGTCATAGGGTTGTGTGTAAGTATGCCGCTGGTGGGCAGCGGTCAATCGCCGGAAGAAATCATTCGGCGGATGGAGCAACAAATGCGCGGGGAAAGTGCTGAGCTGGAGATGCGTATGCAGATCATAAGGCCGCGCTATACCCGCGAGATGAAGATGAAAACATGGGCCAAAGGCCAGGACTACAGCCTGGTGGTGATCACAGAGCCGGCACGCGATAGGGGTACGGCCTTTCTGAAGCGGAAAAAGGAAATCTGGAACTATGTGCCGAATGTAGACCGTACGATCAAACTGCCGCCAAATATGATGTCTCAAAGCTGGATGGGCAGCGACTTTACGAATGATGACCTGGTGAGGGAGAGCTCGATCATCGACGATTTTGACCAGCGGCTGATCGGCTCGGAGAAGGTAGAGGGAGCAGAGTGCTGGGTACTCGAAATGGTGCCTAAGCCGGGGTCATCGGTGGTATTTAGCAAGGTAAAGGTGTGGATCGGTAAAGAAGACTACCTCCACAGGCGAAGCGAAAACTACGGTGACAAGGGAGAGCTGGTCTCTGTGATCGAAAACGGCAACATCAGAGAAGTGGGCGGACGGAGAATACCTACCCGAATTGTAATCACTCCACAGGGCAAAACCGGCCATCAGACCGTGATCGAATATGTGAATGCTACATTTAATAAACCAATCCGGGAGGACTTTTTCAGCCTCCAGAACCTGAAAAATATCCGATAGGCTGATGCGTGCCCGCTCTCCTGTGAAAATTCCGGTCAGGCTGATCGCTCAGCTGGCGGTGCGCAACCTGCAGCGGTCCCGAAAGAGATCGCTCATTACGGCGTCGAGTGTGTTTTTTGCGGTGCTGCTGTCCCTGATTGCCGAGAGCATCAACGAAGGCTCTCACGATGCGCTGATCGAAACGTCGGTGAAACTATCGACCGGTTACATCCAGATGATGGATACGGGATATCGTCGTACGCCTTCGCTGGATCTGGCCATCCCGTGGAATGGCGCATACAAGGAGAGGGTTTCCGAACTTCCGGTGCGGGCGGAATACATACCGAGGATCCAAAACTTTGTGCTGGCTGCCGGCCCTCGCAAGACTGCCGGGGCGATGGTACAGGGAATTCTGCCGGAGGAGGAAGACCGGTTTAACAACCTGAAGGCCAAGGTAGTAGCAGGTAGGCTTTTTGATGAAAAGGGGGGTGCCGTGCTGGGCAAAGAGCTGGCCGAGTTTCTGCAGGTGGAGGTAGGCGATACGGTGGTGGTCATAGGGCAGGGCTATCAAGGTGCGCTGGCCAGTGGAAAATATCACGTGTCTGGCATCGTGCGGCTCAATGTGAAGGAATTGAATAAAATCACCTTTCTGTTGCCGCTGGAAGTGGCTCAGGACCTCTTTGACATGCCGGGTCTGGTCACGCAGGTATTGGTAAATCCGGAAAAACCTCAAAAATCCACTCAACTGGCACGGGCAATCCAAAAAACATTTGCTGACGATGGGATCACGGCACTCACGTGGGAGGAGATGCTTCCCGAACTGCTTCAGGCTCTGGCCTTTGACAGCATATCAAACAAGGTACTGCTAAGCATACTATATGTAGTGGTCGGGTTTGGAATCTTCGGGACGGTGCTTACCATGACGCTAGAGCGCACCCGCGAATTCGGGATACTGATCAGCATCGGGATGAAGCGCCACCTGCTGGCCGCCACCACAGTGATAGAAACCCTCCTGCTCGGCATGGCCGGGGTGCTGGTGGGAGTGTTGGCGGGATTTCCGATTTTGCTATACTTTCATTACCATCCCATACCCCTGGGGGGAGACTTACAGACGATCGCCGATGACTTCGGCATAGAGCCTATGCTTTACTTTGCCGTAAAGCCGGTCATCTTCGCACGGCAGGGACTGGTGATCTTTTTGATCAGCGGGCTGATTTCTACATATCCATATCGATTTGTAAAGAAGCTAAACTTTTTAAAGGCTGCGCGGGGTGAGTAAGGGGGTTGTAAATTTTGTTCAAAACTTCAGGCTTCTGCTATCTATAGCGTACCGAAACATCTGGCGAAACAAGGGTAGGTCGCTCACGTTGATGACTTCGGTATCCCTAGGTCTGGCCGGAGGGATGGTGGCCATCAGCATGGGCCAAGGGATGATCGCCCAACGTTTCAAAATCGTAATTGAAAAAAATGTCAGCCACATGCAGATTCACCATCCGCGGTGGACGGAGCAGTTTGAAGTGAATTACACCATTCCGGATCTGGCAAATGTGGAACGAGAACTGAAAAAGCAGCCGGATTACCGAATGCACTGTAAAAGAACCATTTCCAATGGGATTGCCCAGTCTCCCACTTCTTCAGGTGCTGTGCAGATACGTGGCATTGACCCAGAGAGCGAACGTGCGGTGACGGCATTCCACGATCTGATCATTGAGGGGGAATATCTCAGAGAAACACGGCCGATGAATGTGTTGATAGGAAAGCAATTGGCCGAAAAGCTAAATGTGGGCCTGGGCTCAAGGGTGGTACTGTCGTTTACCGACCAGCAATACAATGTGATCTCTTCGGCCTTCGTCATAGGCGGTATCTTCAGAAGTGTGAGCACACAGTACGATGAGCGAAATGTGTTTGTCCTTCGGGAGGATTTGAACCGGTTTTTGGGCATTGAAGATCGTGCTCATGAAATTGCGGTACTTTTTACGGATGAAGAGAAGGCTGTGAAAGCGGAGGCTGCTCTCTCGAAAGTTCTCCCGGGCCGATCGGTACAGAGCTGGCGGAAGTTGTCTCCTGAGCTGGTGTACCTCCAGGATGTGGGCAGTCAGGTATTGTACATATTCATCATTTTGATCATGTTGGGGCTGAGTTTCGGAATTTTCAACACCATGCTGATGATCGTCCACGAGCGCACTCACGAACTGGGAATGCTCAAAGCGATAGGTTTAAACAAAAGCCGGACATTTGTAATGCTGCAGCTGGAAACCTTGATGATGACGTTGCTCGGCACAGTTGTCGGGCTTTTGTTGGGCCGATTGATCCTATGGCCGCTGATGGGGGGAATCGATCTGAATTTTCTGTCAGATGCACTGGCAGCCTTCGGGATACCCACAGTGGTCTATCCGGTGATCGGTCCCGGTTTTTACAGGAATGTGATCTTGCTGGTCCTGGGCTTCACCTTTTTTGCCAGCTTGTATCCGAGCTGGAAAGCTCTGCAAATTAATCCGGCAGATGCTGTGCGTATCCAATGATATCCTCGAAGGGCAAACCGAGTTCTGGGCAATAAGATAATTTAAGCTTCCCATAAGCGAAAATAGTTTCACCATTTGAAATCCGGTAAAAGATCGGAGCAGCCTACGACACCATTTTAACCCATACCATACTTCCATACCTTTGCACGGACAAACGAATCAGCACTATGGGAAGAGCCTTTGAATACAGAAAAGAAAAAAAATTCAAGCGCTGGGCTACAATGGCCAAAAACTTTACCCGAATCGGTAAAGAAATTTCGATCGCTGTGAAAGAGGGCGGGCCAAACCCCGAGACCAATGCCCGGCTGCGTGCAGCCATACAAAACGCCAAATCGGTCAATATGCCCAAAGAAAATATTGAGCGGGCCATCAAGCGTGCCACAGATAAGGAAATGGCCGATTATAAGGAAATCGTGTATGAGGGATACGGGCCGGGAGGTATCGCCATCCTGATCGAAACGGCAACCGATAATCCTACCCGCACGGTAGCCAACCTACGTAGCTACTTCAATAAGCACAATGGCTCACTGGGCACAAGTGGTTCGGTGGATTTTATGTTTGATCACAAGTGTCAGTTTAAAATCCGAAAACCAACCGACCTGGACATTGAAGAGCTGGAACTACAGTTCATAGACTTCGGGGCTGAAGAGTTTTTTGAGGATGAGGAAGATGGCACTCTGATGGTGTATGGAAACTTCTCCGACTACGGAAGGCTACAAAAGGGCATCGAAGAGATCGGGCTCGAGGTAGTATCTTCTGGTTTAGAACGCATCCCACACGAGACTCGTGAAGTCACCGATGAGGCGCGCATGCAGCTGGATAAATTGCTTGAAAAAATCGAAGAAGACGACGATGTACAAAATGTATATCACAACATGGCTTAGTGGGATATTTGGTCAATATACCAGATACATAGGTCAGATGAATGTACAAGCCCTACTTTTGTAAACTAATAGTACGACGTTGAGTCTGCAGAGGTATTTAGAAGATTTTGGGAGATATGTCCTAATGTTGGGGAGGGTATTCAGAAAGCCCGAAAATAAACGCATGTATTTCGATGCCTTTCTGACAGAGATTGAACATCTCGGAATTCAATCAGTTGGCCTTGTTGCTATCATTTCGCTGTTTGTGGGAGCGGTGGTGACCATTCAGACTGCTCTCAATCTGGAAAATCCGCTTATTCCGGCATATTACATCGCCATAGCCACCCGCGAGAGCATCATCCTTGAGTTTTCGCCAACAATGGTCAGCCTTATTCTCGCGGGAAAAGTGGGCAGCAACATTGCGTCCACTTTAGGTACCATGAGGGTGAGTGAGCAGATTGATGCCTTAGAAGTAATGGGTGTAAACTCTGCATCGTATTTGATCCTTCCTAAAGTGCTGGCCGCTGTTTTTTTCAACCCTATACTGATCAGTATGTCTATGTTTTTAGGCATTTTAGGTGGATATATTTTCGGTCAGCTTACCGGTATGGTAGGTCCGGAGGATTTTATTGAAGGTCTTCTGCTGGAATTTAAAGCGTTCTATGTGACCTATGCCCTGATCAAGACCGTTGTATTTGCTTTTATAATTACCACGGTTTCAGCCTACTACGGGTATTATGTCAAGGGTGGAGCCGTAGAGGTAGGTCAAAGCAGTACACGTGCCGTGGTGGCCAGCAGCCTGATCATCATATTGGCAAATTACATTCTTACCCAAATCATACTTAGCTGATGATAAAGGTTGAAAACATCAAAAAAAGATTTGGTGATGCCGAGGTTATCAAAGGCATATCGGCCGAGTTTTACCCGGGAAAGGTCAATCTGATCATCGGAAAATCAGGATCCGGAAAAACGGTATTCATGAAATCACTACTTGGCCTTTTTGATATTGACGGAGGGGAGATTTACTACAGTGGGGAGCCGCTGTCGGAAATGGACTTTAAACGCAGGAAAGCTCTTCGCACAGAGATGGGAATGGTATTTCAGGGAAGTGCATTGTTTGATTCGCTCAATGTGGAAGAAAATGTCATTTTCCCGCTTAAAATGTTTTCCGAAATGAAGCCGGACGAAATGTTGGAGAGGGTTAATTTTTGTTTGAGAAGGGTCAATCTAGAAAATTCTAATAAAAAATATCCAGCCGAACTCAGTGGCGGTATGAAAAAGCGCGTTGCAATAGCTCGCGCAATAGCCATGAATCCAAAATACCTCTTTTGTGACGAGCCCAACTCTGGACTGGATCCCCAGACTTCTATAGTGATAGACAACCTCCTGCGTGAAATTACCCAGGAGTTTGGCATTACCACCGTCATCAATACCCATGATATGAATTCGGTGATGGAAATCGGTGACAATATCATTCTGATCAAAGACGGAGTAAAAGCCTGGCAAGGAAATAAATCTGAGATTTTAGACACTGATAATGAAGATGTAAACGAGTTTGTATTTACCTCACAGCTCTTCAAGCGCGTCAAACAATTGCATCACACAGCCAGCGCTCGTGAGTGACTACCTGTTGATTTATTCTGAAAAAATTACTCCTCGCCTACTATACACCTGCCGGGTGATGTTTGAACACGTGACCCCGTGTGTGTACCGATGTACCGATTCAGCCGAACAGTTTGTAGGATATCCAGGTCCCAAGATCAACTACGGTCCCGATCGCACCCTGGGGGGAGTCTGGATCTATCCGGCCAGGTTGCTGTTTTCCACAGAACTATTTGAGCAGGAAGTCCGATGCACCCATCATCCTGTGTGCGGCACAGAAATGTTTCACGATGCATGTAGCGAAATCTGTTTTGATGTCTTTGCATCGGTATTTTATCTGGTATCGAGATATGAAGAGTACCTGCCACATATCAGAGATGCGCACGGGCGATTTGTACCTTCAGAATCCATCGCCGGAAAGAATGGTTTTCTCAATACGCCCGTGGTCAATCATTGGTGTCTGCATCTTCGAGACAAAATTCTGGAACACTACCCCGGATTTCAGATCAGTAAGACCCCCTTCAGGTACACTGCCACCATCGATGTGGACAATACCTATGCCTACAAAGGTAAAGGACTGATGCGAACACTAGGCGGGCTCGCAAAGGATCTGAGAACCTTTGACCTGAAGAGATTACGCGAGCGATTTTCAACGGTATTTCTCGGATCTAAAGACCCCTACGATACCATCGATTACCAACTGAAAATTCACCAAACATTCGGATATGAAGTCATCTATTTTTATCTCTTTTCAAAATATGGCCCATATGACCGAAACCTGCCGATTTACAGTCCAAGATATCAGGAGCACATCAAATTTGTAGCTGATTTTGCCCAAATAGGTACTCACCCGTCCTACCGCGCGAGTGAGGATTTTGAGGAGTTGGAATACGAAATCACCAGCCTGGAGGCTACCATCCGAAGGCAAATCACAAAGAGCAGACACCATTTTTTAAGATTCTTTCTCCCTACTACCTTCAGGCAGCTCATAGAGCTGGGAATCACGGATGAATATTCTATGGGTTATGCACAGCAGCCGGGGTTCAGGGCGGGTATATGCACGCCTTATCCATTCTACGATCTGGAACTGGAAGAGCAAACCGATTTAATGATCCACCCATTTGCATTTATGGAGACCACATTTATCGATTATCTGCGAACCACTCCTCAGCAGGCAGAACCTATCATCTTTGATCTTATTGACAAGGTGCATAAAGTCGGGGGACATCTCATCACGGTATGGCACAATCGTACATTCAGCGAATACCGTGTGGAGTGGAAGGGATGGAACCAAGTGTATAACCAAATGTTTGAATACATACAAAAGCTGTTATGATTCGATTGGTAAAGAGTGCAGATATAGATTGCGAAAAGTGGGATATGACGATACATCTGGACCCTCAGGCCTTGATCTACGGCGTGAGTTGGTATCTGGATATTGTAGCAAATGGCTGGGATGCATTGGTCTTCGACGACTACAAAGCTGTACTGCCCCTCACTCCACACTTGTACCGCAGGCTGATACCGGCACTCATTCGTCCGTATGGTACGCAGCAGTTGGGAGTATTTTCCAAAGAAACCGTCAGTGCTGACCTGGTCTCTGATTTTGTAAAGGCGATCCCGTCGCGCTACTTATACAAAGATTTGTTTTTTAATGCCTCCAACCCGATAGAAAAAATTTCCTCCGGCCGCCTGCTTCCGAGGACGAACCTCCTGATCCCCCTCTCCACTGCCAATGAAGAAAAAATTCGGTCACAGTATTCCAAAAATACCCGTAGGAATCTGTCGAAAGCTCAGAGGTACAACCATCAATTTTTCTACAACGATTCTCCCGAAGTGATTTTAAAGCTCTTTCAGGCCAATAAAGGCAAAGAGCTATCCCATCTGAAGCAGAGGCACTATGCCGTCATAAGGCAGATTATGTATGTGGCGCTTCACCGCAGAGCCGGGTACCTGATCACTTTGTACGATGACCACAATACAGCCATTGCGGGAATTTTTTTATTGGAATACAGGGGCAGAGTCGTCCTATTTTTCAGTGCAACGTCAGATTACGGCAAGGAAACCCATGCACTGACCCTTTTGATCGATCATATTCTCACCCAAAAAGCCGGCCTTGCAGACCTTTTTGATTTTGAAGGCTCTGATATAAGTGGTCTCCGAAGATTTTACGAAGGGTTTGGGGCGAGGGAAGAAATTTATTACAACTGGAGAAAATGGTTTTGAATACAGCGATTAGATTCTCACGACAGCTTTTACATTGAGTAATCTGTTGGTCAGGTAATTTGGTACGCCAAATTGCCTTCCTGTTGTCAGGTCCGGATTGGCAGAATTGATATCTTTAATCCAAAGGTAGCTTATCGTATTTCGGATAGCAAGTAAATTAAAGACTTCTACCCCTACCCAGGCGGATTTAAATACGTCAAACGATTTGTATCTGGCCGGCTTACCTTCTTCTTTAAAGACCTTGTAGAATGCCACATCCACACGTCGGTAAGGAGGAATCCTAAAAGTCTGCTCCGTGCGCTCAAACTGAGGAGGATTGAAAGGAATACCCGTCCCAAAGCTAAGTGTGAGGGCTACACGCCAGGTAGGGTCTTTGGGCAGATAGTCCTGAAAATTGATGCTTGCATTAAACAATTGGTCCGTAGGACGCGGAAGATATCCCAACTCCGGTGTGTCGCGAAGTTTTTCGCGCACGGTCATCAGAGATGCGCTGAACCAGGATTCGATACCTTTTACAAACTGACCGTTGATGCGAAAATCAAGTCCTGTGGCATACCCATCCGCATCATTCCGTGCAGAATACCGTAGCCGGACATTTTCGAGCTCGTAGGTCACAAGGTTTCTCAGATATTTGAAGTAGTATTCGGTCACCACCCGAAAGGGTCTGTCCCAGATCGTGATGACCTGATCTGCTCCGGTGACAAGGTGGTAGCTTTCCTGAGCCTGAAGTTGTGTATTAACCTCCCCTCTTATATCGCGCATTTCCCGGTAGAAGGCAGGCTGATGATAGGCCCCCAGAGAGAGGCGGTAGATGATGTTGGCACTGCCGGAAGGTTTAAATTTAATTGTTGCCCTGGGAATGAATAAAAGTTGATCGTTGAGATTCCAATAGTGGAGTCTCAAACCCGCCGTGTAAAAGAAATCGCCATATCCCGACCTAATAGACCCTGAGTACTCTCCATAGCCCATCAGGCGCTGAGAAAATACCTCAGCCCTGGAATCAAAACTCTCAAAGAGAAAAAGCCCTGTAGGCTCTATGGTATCTACCTGCACACTGCCCAAAGTATCGGCTCTGAATACAAATCTTCGCTGATGTGGGAGATTGTATCCCGCCGAATCAATAGTCTCCCACTCTTTGTACCGGTCTAGAATGTCCTCGGCCTGCCATCTGACTCCCCAGCCCCAGGTGCCCTTACGGGCAATGTACGTGCCTGTATGCTGCACATTAAAAACAATGGCATCAAGTACATTGCGTGCATAATTCTGAAATCCGCCCACTCCGCGAATGAATCTGATATCGCCAAACTGATCCGAGCCCAGATTGTTGTCAAGTTCGGCAAGGCGATATGCTCCTGCAATATCAAAAAACTCTTGTTCTGTGGTTTGAAAGGCCGAAATTGCCCAGCGGAGATGAGTGGACTTGCCCGGCCTGTAGTCAGCCGCCAGTGCCGAAAAGAGGGTCGTAAAATCGTAATTTTCCATCCCGTCGAAGAAGACTGTAAGCCTTAGTGACTGCTGTATTGTCCCGAAATTGGTAGTGCGTGTAGAGGGAATAACCTTGTAGATATTTCGGGAATAATTTCCCAAATAGCTAATTTCTAATCTATCGGTAAGCGCATAGGTAAGGTACACCTGCGCATCGGTGAAGCGCGGACGAAAGTCGGCGTCGGTATCGAGCGAGCCCAGCAGAAGCTCATTGGTGCGGTAGCGAATGCTGCTCAGTGCGGTAAATCGATTTTTTAACCCAATGGCATCTACAGTCAGCGCACCCCCCATCAGACTTGCCTCCGATCGAAGACCAAATTTTTCTGGTTTTCGGTAGGTGATGTCGAGCACCGAAGACATCCGGTCGCCATATCGAGCATCAAAACCTCCGGCCGAAAACTCAATATTGCCGACCATATCAGGGTTAATGAAACTCAGCCCTTCCTGCTGACCATTGCGCACAAGAAATGGACGGTAGATCTCAATACCATTTACATACACAAGGTTTTCATCAAAGTTTCCACCGCGTACATTGTACTGAGAGCTCATTTCATTTCGAGAGGTTACTCCGGGCATAAGTCTGAGCAGACCCTCTACACCGGTGACCGGGCCGGCCAGCATATCAAGGGCCTTGACGTCAATGACGGTGGTATTGGTAATGCGGGTTTTTTCTTCTACTACTTCCACCTGACTGAGCTCCTCTGATAAGAGTCTAAGAGTCGTTTTGAAATTATACTCGCGGTTGGATTGCAAATCTACCTTCAGGCTGTCTCTTTTGTACCCAAAGAGATAAAAGTAGATGTAGGAGTTTTTCATGGCGGGCACTTCCAATCGATACGTACCCAGCGCGGAAGTTTGAACGCTGTAGCCTCGGCAGTATACTTCAACCTGCTCCAAAGGCTTACCCTCTTGGTTGACTACTATGCCGTTGATCACTGCTGTCTGGGCTTCTACTCTGAAAAAGCCCGATGAAAAAAAAACAACAAGAATGCACAGTGTGCGAAGGATGCCGAAACTCAAAACGGGGCTTACTTTTTCTTCTTTAATGATTCGAATAATTCAAGCCATGCAAATGGATTGGATAGCTGTAAGAGCATGGCCTGACCGCCGTTGGCGAGTCCGTTGTAGCGATTGTAGTTGTATATGGATTGCTCTTGCTGCCTCATGACATGGCGAGCCGCTTCCGAGGCATCATACCCCATGGCACGGGCGCGGTCTTTGAGTGATTCGAGAGCGAGATTTCGCTGAGCTATATCGAGCTCAGTCGTCTGAGGTCTCATGGCGAGCAGCTCTGTGTACAGTCTGTCGCGCGATGGCCACGGATACAGCGTCACCTCCTGTAGCATGGTAGTATCCCGTACCAAGGAGACCGTCATGAGAAAACCTTTTTCGTCCTTTAGATCAGGTGATACATAAAATTTTTCTCTTTTAAATCCGATGCAGCTGAATATGATCGTGTCGCCGGGCATGGCAGCGATTGAGAAGAATCCATCATTTCCGCTGATGGTACCCTGACCTCTGGACCGAATTAAAACGTGCGCATTGGGAATGAATTGTGGAATATCATCGTCCGTAATGACGACTCCCGATATCTGAATAGCCTTGGTGCCTTTCTGGGCATATATGCTTCCTCCAAGAATCAGAAAGACAGCTGCCAGGTAAAGTCTAAATGCATTCAAAATAATTTTACTTAAATAATTAACCGTGAGACAAAAATAATGCCTCTCCAGGAGTCAAATTCGTATAATGTGAGTCAAATTGCGACCAGTGTTGTCTTTGGATGTTCAGATCCATCTAATCAATGCGGAAGCCCACGTAAATCCGCTGCCAAATGCTGCCAGGCAAATCAGATTATCGGTTTTGATACGTCCTTCCTGCCAGGCTTCACTCATCGCTATGGGGATGGATGCTGCTGTCGTATTGCCATAGCGCATGATGTTGTTGTACACCTGTGCGTCGCTCAGACCCATCTTCTGCTGAATGTATTGGCTGATGCGAAGATTTGCCTGGTGTGGTATGAGCAGGTCGATGTCCTCCGGTCTGTATCCATTGGCGTGTAAAGCCTCTTCAATGACTTCTGCAAAGCGCACCACTGCGTGTTTAAACACAAAATTCCCGTTCATGTACGGATAGTAAGACGCATCGTCCGGATTGTTTTCTCTCAGAATGTCAGACACCCAATGACTTGTATTCGGATTGATGACTGCGAGTTCTTTGGCATATTTTCCCTCTGAATGCAGATGGGTGGAGAGTATTCCTCCCTCTTCATCCTCCTCGGCCCTGGACACCACCACAGCACCGGCTCCGTCGCCGAAAATGACACTTACGTTGCGCCCGCGGTCAGTAAAATCAAGTCCTCCACTATGCAATTCGGAACCGATGACCAAAACATTACGGTACATTCCCGTTTTGATGTACTGATCAGCCACACTGAGGGCATATACAAAGCCGCTACATTGATTTCGGACGTCCAGAGCCCCGATCTCCCGGATTCCGAGTTGATCCTGGACCATTACTCCTGGCCCCGGAAAGTAGTAGTCCGGGCTAAGGGTCGCAAAAATGATAAAATCCAGATCCCGGGCAGAGAGGCCGGCATTTTCCAATGCCATAAGTGCTGCTTTGGTCCCCATCGTCGAAGGGGTATCTCCATCGCCTTTTTGGACATAACGGCGTTCTTTGATACCGGTTCGCTCCACAATCCACTCATCGCTGGTATTCATCCATTTTGCAAGATCATGGTTGGTGACAACGTGTTTGGGGAGGTAGTGCCCTAAGCCTGAAATTTTTGAACGGTACATGTTACAGAATTTACCAACGCAAGGTAAAAAATTTGTAATGAAACCATTAAACAATTTGAGGGCTCACAAAATTTCTGTTCGGTACATATCCAGTCTGAGCACGAGGAATATCATCATCGAAAATGCCAACATAGACGACCCCCCTGAACTCACAAACGGAAGCGGAATTCCGATTACGGGAAAGAGTCCTATAGTCATGGCAATATTGACAGTGAAGTGAAACAGCAAGATACTGGCCACTGAATAGGTAAAAATTCGGGCAAAATGAAGTTTCTGCCGCTCAGCCAGCAGTATCAATCTGTAGATAAAAAGCAGAAACAGAGTGATGAACACCAATGAACCGAAGAAACCCCACTCCTCGCCTATCGTACAAAAGATAAAATCGGTCTGTTGCTCCGGCACAAAGTCGTATTTTGTCTGAGTGCCCTGCAGAAATCCCTTGCCAAACAGTCCACCGGAACCGATAGCAATCATGCTCTGATGGGTATTGTAGCCTATGCCTTTGGGGTCATGCGCTTTGCCAAGCATTATGTTTATGCGGTTTCTGTGTCTGTCTTCCAAAAGATTGTAAAATGCATAATCCACCGATTGGATAAATAAAACAAGGATGGCCGTAACGGCCAGTGTGCTTACCCAGATTTTCCTGCTTCTACGCCACAATATAGCGGTGAACACTCCAAATCCCGCCAAGACCATAGACAGTATATCCGGATCGATCACAAGGGCAAGGATGAAGAACACCGCTAAAGCGAGAGAAATCAGCACAAAATAAATAGAGAGCCCTTCGCGGTAAAAAACCAGAAGAAAGGAACTAAACACAACTGTACTTCCTAAGTCAGGTTGAGGTAAAATCAGCAGGGCAGGGATCGCCACCACCAGTGTCGAAAGAAGTATTTTCCGGGTAAAATTTTTTTTTGTAGCTGATCCCAATACCGCTGCTACCATCAGAGATGTCGATAGTTTGGCGAATTCGCCCGGTTGTAAACTGAACGCACCGATCTGAAACCATGATCGGGCGCCCGAAATTTTTGCACCAAAAAAAAGTACTGCCACAAGTAATATCAAGGTAAGAATATACAGCGGAAATGATAGCGGCTCAATCAGCCTGCCATCAATACTCAGTATGAAAAGACCGATCACGGTAGCAGCAAGGATAAAAATCATCTGCTTATTGTAGTTGAGGGAAAGGTTGGTCAGCGAAAAGGTTTCAGGATTGTAAACTGCTGCCAACACACTGATAAATCCTATGAAAACCAATACATAATACAGCAGCAAGACCGATAGATCTATACCTTCAAATATGGATCGTCTCTTTCTCATGGATTTTGGTAGGTTAGCAGACGGCTACCGAAGATTTTTACCAACTGTTTATCGTATTCTTCCTTCAGAGAGCCTTCCATCATGCGCTTTTCGAGTTCCTTGCGCTCAACCTTTCCAGTGAGGTATTTTTCAATGATGAGCGAGGCAATAGGAGCGGCCCACCTGGATCCCCAATAACCATTTTCGACGAAGATGGCAATGGCAATTTTGGGATCTTCCTTAGGGCCGAAGGCCATAAAAATGGAATGGTCCTGGCCATGAGGATTCTGTGCTGTGCCTGTTTTTCCGCACAGCTCTATTCCCTGGATCCGCGATGCCCGCGCAGTGCCCTGCTCAAATACCTGAAACATACCCTCAATCACCGGGGCAAAATGGATACTATCTATTGTAGTTTTCTTTGGTTGGGTATAATGGGGATTTGTGATAGGCTTACCATCAATTTTTTTTACCAGATGCGGAGTATGATAGTACCCTCTATTGGCAATCGCGGCCGCCACATTGGCCAGCTGTACAGGTGTCACAAGCATCTCTCCCTGGCCAATTCCGAGTGAAATGGTATTGAGTGTTTTCCATCGATTGGTTTTAAAACTTCGGTTGAAGTAGGTAGAATCCGGTACCAAACCTTTTCTGCCGGTGGGTAGGTCATTGTCGAAATACACGCCCAATCCAAAACTTTTCATATGACGGCTCCATATCTCTACACCTGTAGGCGCATCGGGGTATTTATCGATAATTCTTTTGTAAGTATTGCAAAAATAGTTGTTGCACGATTTGTAAATCCCTGATAACAATGGTAATGGGTAATTTGTCCCGCATTTGCAGCGTACAAAAAGACTGCCTGCTCTGAACCCGCCTCCGCAAGTAAATGTCGTGGAGGGCTGTATGGCACCCTCTTGTAGGGCTACCAGTGCCTGGAGAATTTTGAACGGGGAACCCGGGGGATATTCCGCCAGCAATGCTCTGTCATACAGGGGTTTATTGATAGAGTCGTTGTACAATAGCCGGTAGTTGATATTACGATCCCTGCCTACAAGCAGGTTGGGGTCATACGTAGGACTGGTCACCAGCATCAGAATCTCACCTGTCGACGGCTCTATGGCTACGATGCTGCCTCTTTTGTTTCGCATCAGTTCCTCCCCGTACATTTGTAGCTCTATGTCAATAGTAGCGACCAGATCGCTGCCAGGGACCGCAAGAGAATCAAACTGACCGTCTTTGTAAGGCCCTTTTTCGCGGCCGCGCACATCCACGAGCATCCGCCGTACACCGTGCTTTCCCCTAAGATAGGATTCATAGGATTTTTCGATTCCGGCTACACCAATGAAGTCTCCCCTGCTGTATTCCGAATTGCGTTCCAGGATTTTTTCATCGACTTCGCCGATGTAGCCCAGCACATTGGCGGCCGCTGGATAGGGATATGTGCGCAGCGTTCTACGCTGAAAAAAGAAGCCCGGAAAGAGAAAGAGTTTCTCCTGAAGATATGCATAGTCTTTGGCCTGAATAAACCGGATAAACTCGGATGGTTTGTAGCGGCTGTAGCTTCGGGCTGATTCAATTTGTTTTAAAAAAAAGTCTTTTGAAATGGCAAACAATCGACAAAACTCAGCGGTATCGAGTTCTTTCACCTGCATGGGTATGACCATCAGATCGTACGCCACCTGATTAGCTACAATTACCCGACCTTTTCGATCCATAATTTCCCCTCGCGGGGCATACACTTTCAGTGTGCGGATGACATTGTTGTCGGCCGATAGTTTCCAGCTGTTGTCAATCACTTGAATGTAAAACAGTCTGAGGGCAAATGCCAGCCAGATACCAATCAGAAATATAATAAAGAGCGTAATGCGTTTCATCGGAACTTCTTGGATTTGGCATTATCGGATAAAATCACATCCGATAAAAAAACAAGACTTATACTTACCAAAGATGAATAGAAAACTTTGCTCAATATGGTGAAAAAATTTCGAAAACCAAAATTGTCAAGCACATACAACCAAAGAAAAAACGAAAAATATACTGTGGACAGGTAAATTAAATACCTGTTAATCTCCACTGATCCAGACCGAATACTCTTAAAATCGCTGAGCACTGACATGCCTAGGACATTCTGAACCGGCAAAAAGGACACCATACTAAGTGCAGAGGCGTACAGGCCGCCGGTACTGTTCCAAACGTCGATGACCAGCCCGACCAGAAAGGAAAAGATTAAATGAATATATCGGTTAAACATGAGTTTACACATGGCCAATACTCCCGGCAGAAGATGAGGATTGATATAGCCTGAAAGTTTTATGTGGTCCAACACTGTGACTTGCAGAACCACTGAAAAAATCACAAGGGCAATCCAGCCAATGGCATCATTTGTTTTCATTGATGAGTAATTTCAGGTTTTCTATGGCCTTTTTTTCCAGGAAATCTATGATGTACACCTGATGAATACTGCTGAAATCCGTAAAAAGCTCAACCTGAGCCTCAATAAAATCCCCCGGCTCACGTGTGCGGTAGCTTTTTATGATGCCTACTGGTATGCCTTCCGGAAATATCAGACTCCGAACGTCGGTCACGACGGTATCGCCATTGCGAATCCGAGTTTGCCGGGGTAGGTCGGTGAGCTGGGCATAGCGGTAGTTGTTTCCGTTCCAGGTCAATGAGCCAAAATTGAAGCTGCCAGCCGGACGGCAACTGATTGAAAACTTACTGTGCAAAACCGTCAATGCAGTGGAATAATACGTATCCACATCTTTTGTAATACCGGCTACTCCCTGAGGCGTAATCACTGCCATACCGGGCTTGACTCCATGTATGGATCCTCGATTGATGATCATAAAATTGTTTCGAAAAGAAAATGTGCTGTACACCACCTTAGCCTCCTGAAATGTGTACATCTGCCTGCGTAAAGAATCATTGATCATTCCTCTGTTGATTTCGGTGTGCGTCACGTTGTCTGTAAGCACCTGTCTCAATAACGCATTTTCGGTTTGAAGGACTTTGTTTTGGTGACGCAGGCTAAGATATTCTTTCAGATCATTGTTTTTCTCGTGAATGCTACCTATCAGATATGCACTTGCCGAAAACCATATGTATTGCTGAAAATAGTTGTGACGGATAACGCGTGCAATCGCCACTCCCTGCAAAATCAAAAAAAGCAACACGAACGAATTTTTTTCGAAGAATACCCAAATCTTATTCATGCGTCTTGCAAGAGTTGAAAGCTATAGATACACTAGGAGGGGCTGAGGGATCTTTTATCTGGAAAGAAAGTTGAATTTGTTTAGATTCTTAAGAGCGATTCCAGTGCCTCTTACGACTGCTCTGAGAGGGTCCTCGGCGATGTACACCGGCAAATCTGTTTTCATGGAGATCCTCTTGTCCAGGCCTCTGAGCATACTACCGCCACCTGCCATGTAAATACCACTGTTGTAGATATCTGCCGCCAGCTCCGGAGGGGTCATCGATAAGGCCTCCATGATGGCGTCTTCTACCCTGATGATGGATTTATCGAGAGCTCTGGCGATTTCTTTGTAATTGACGACTACTTGCTTGGGCTTGCCGGTAAGGAGATCGCGTCCTTGCACAGCCATATCGTCAGGCGGATTATCGAGCTCGTCAAGTGCTGCTCCCACCTGAATTTTAATCTCCTCAGCGGTGCGCTCTCCTACATACAGATTGTGTTTGGTGCGCATGTAGTACCCTATGTCGTTTGTAAAAATATCTCCAGCCACTTTGATCGATTTATCGCAGACGATTCCACCCAGAGCGACTACAGCTATTTCAGTGGTTCCTCCCCCAATGTCTATGATCATATTTCCCTTAGGCTCTTGTACATCGACTCCTATTCCTATGGCAGCAGCCATTGGCTCTTGTATCAGATAAACTTCCTTAGCACCGGCATGTTCGGCACTGTCGCGTACAGCCCTTTTTTCCACCTCTGTGATTCCCGATGGAATGCAGATTACCATGCGAAGCGAAGGCGTGAAAAACTTATTTTTCAACCCGGGAATGCTTTTGATCATTTCGCGGATCATGTGTTCCGAGGCTTCAAAATCAGCGATCACCCCGTCTTTTAGGGGTCTGATTGTCTTAATATTTTCGTGGGTCTTGCCGTGCATCATTCTCGCCTGATGGCCTACGGCTATGATTTTGTTGGTATTGCGATCGATGGCTACGATGGAGGGTGCATCTACCACTACTTTGTCTTTGTGAATGATAAGGGTATTGGCCGTGCCGAGGTCAATGGCAATTTCCTCTGTTAAAAAATCAAATAATCCCATTGTATCAAAAAATCTTTATCTGTTTTGTCAGTGTTTGAAATGTCTGTAGCCGGTAAATACCATGGCCATATTGTGGCTGTTGCAGTAATCGATGCTAAGCTGATCTTTTACGGAACCTCCGGGCTGCAGCACAGCCTCTATTCCCGCTTTGTGCGCTATCTCCACGCAATCGGGAAACGGAAAAAATGCATCGCTTGCCATCACTGCCCCTCTGAGATCCAAGCCAAAAGATTCGGCCTTCTGGATAGCCTGTCGCAGAGCATCCACCCGGGAGGTCTGACCGGTACCGGATGCAAGGAGCATTTTGTCCCTGGCCAATACGATGGTATTGCTTCGCGTATGCTTGCTGATTTTAGATGCGAATATCAGATCCTCTGTTTCCGACCAGGTTGGTATTCTGTTAGTAACCATCCTGAAATCGCTTTCTGAATCCGTGTGATTGTCGCGCTCCTGCACCAAAAATCCATTCAGTGAGGTCCGCTTAGTGATTCTAGGGGGAGTAAAAGGCTTGTATTTCAAAAGAATCCGATTCTTCTTTGCACGTAGAATCCGAAGAGCTTCTTCATCAAATCCCCTGGCAAGCAAAACTTCAAAGAATATTTCGGAAATGGCTTCAGCTGTGCGAGCGTCTATAATGTCATTTATGGCAATGACTCCCCCAAAGGCAGATACCGGATCTGCCATCAGCGCACGCGACCATGCCTCATACGGCGTTGCATGGGTAGCCAATCCACAGGCATTGTTGTGCTTTACGATCACACAGGTCGTCTGTTCAAATTCGTTCAGATACGACAAGGCCGCATCTAGATCAAGAAGATTGTTATAGCTGAGTTCCTTTCCGCTGATCTGCTCTATGATTTCATCAAGATTACCTTCAAACCAGCCTTTCTGATGTGGATTTTCGCCGTATCGGAGTTGTCTTACAGCAGATGAAGGCAGCGGAAGTCCATTAAACCAATTCATGATAGCGGTATCGTAATGACTGGTCACCTTGAATGCTTCGGCAGCAAGGTTTTTCCGATATTCAATATCGGTGCTACCCTCGTGCATCGTGTAGTGAGTTATAAAATCTTGATACTGGTGTCGGGACGACACAATGGCTACATCCGTAAAATTTTTGGCAGCAGCACGTACCAGGCTTATTCCTCCGATATCAATTTTTTCAATGATTTCTTGCTCTGAACTGCCGGATTTTACAGTCTCTTCAAAAGGATACAGATCCACAACCACAAGGTCAAATGTAATCATTCCGTGCTGTGATATCTGCATCAAATCCTCCGGATGGGCATCACGGCGCAAGATTCCTCCAAATACAGCAGGATGGAGCGTTTTGACGCGACCTCCCAGAATTTCAGGAAATTCGGTAAGGTGCTCGATAGAGACTACGGGTATATTAAGGCTCTGTATAAAACGGAGGGTACCTCCGGTCGAATACATTTCTACACCATTGTTGCTTAGCTCTTGTACCAGCTCTTCTAATCCATCCTTGTAATATACTGAAATGAGTGCAGTTTTGATTTTTTTTACAGACACTGACCGGCGTAATTAAAATTCGTGCAAAATTAACTTGAAATGCAGATTAGGGCGAAGGTATTCGTTTTCACTGAATGCAGGACCATTATTTTTTTTGATAAAAATTTGAACTCTTTGAATTATCTACATGTAATGGCTCCATAAGCCTTATAAAAGAGCCTGCCTGCAGAGCAGATATCTTAAGATACAGTTCGGTGCGGGGATTCCAAATAGTTTATTTGGCAAAATAAGGCATATCTCTCGCCTTTTGAATTTTTTGATTTGATATCTAAAAATCCGCCAGGTTTTTATTTGTGTTAGATTGTGTCAGATGATATTACATCTATTGTTGAGCATCTGTTCAAATAGTTGATAGGATTAGCTTATGGGTTGAACTCTGATTAAAAGGCATTTTTAGCCGCCGGAAAGTCAACAACATCAGAGAAATCGTTTACAAATTTTCGATTAGAAAAATTGTGCATATTTCAGAAAACTCTTCACGCAACATATGAAAATAGCGACTACAAGCTAAAAAACCAGTTTACAGGCGTAGAATGGTGATCCGGAAAGGATTCGAACCTTTGACCTACTGCTTAGAAGGCAGTTGCTCTATCCAGCTGAGCTACCGGACCGGCATTGACCCGCTTGGGGTTTTTGAT
This sequence comes from Thermaurantimonas sp., assembly GCA_046295455.1. Lineage (GTDB taxonomy): Bacteria > Bacteroidota > Bacteroidia > Flavobacteriales > Schleiferiaceae > Thermaurantimonas. Next base: position 26,412 of record JBKBNI010000014.1, read on the forward strand.
TTCGGGCTGCGAAAGTAAGAAAAATGCGGAATAAAAAGGCCGTTAAATTATTGTAAAAGTACCTTTCTGTTTATCGTGTTTTGACCGTCTGTGATGCTTAATATCACCAAACCACGCGGTAGATTTAATACGGGGATCGTGTTTTCACCCTCAGTGAGCTCAAGTTCTTCCAACATCTGTCCCGTGGGAGACAGGATTCGAAGATTGGACCTCTTTTCAAGTGCAATCTTCAGTACTTCACGGGCAGGATTTGGATAAAATGCCATTCGCAAATCTGAGAAAAACTGTTGACCAAGTGTCCCGTTAAGCCAAGCGTAGAGAAACAACGCCATTTCTGTAACTATGGTATTGCGTCGGGTTGTATTGTAAGGCAGGTCATGATCCACCCCCGGAAAAGAAACCAGAGTGCTTTTAGAACCCAAATTATTTACCCTCAGATCGATCAGACTTGAGCCATCGAGTTGAAGTATATTAAATCCATTTACTTGGACAAATCCGCGTCCGTATTTTACGGTGTTGTCTGATGTGCCGTGAAAACTTATAATCGGTCGAACATGCTGCTGAAGTATGATTTGTGTGTCTAAGACGGCACCGGCCACATTGACCAGTACATGGGATTCGGAACTAAAGCCGGGGTTCCCGCTATTGCCCTCCACACCGCCCAGGAGCTTAATCAGTGAGCGCACCTGCTGCGACGCCACAGATGTATCGCGCAGGAAGACCGAGTGCAGTGCAGCTATACTCCCAGCCGAGTATCCGCCGGATGCTATTTTACTTGTATCTATTCCATAAGGATTGCCCTGCGTGGCTGATTTTTTGAAGAAGCGCACAGCAGCATTAAAGTCTTGTGTGCCGCGAATGGCCGCCATGATAAATTCCTCCGATATATTCAAAAAATTCTGCTGATTTACTCCCAATCGATAGGATATTGAGGCTGTCACATAACCTCTTCGCGCAAACCTCCTGCACAAATCGTTAATAAATTCATCCTGACGACTTCCCGCAATGAAAGAGCCGCCGTGCGCAAGGATGATCAAAGGGCGACTTGAAATGCTGTCATTCGCAGGTTTGTAAATGTCAACAAAGAGGGATACCGTATCATTGTTCCAAGCGATGGCCGAGCCGTATTGCACGTCCTTAATCGAATCGATCTGTGTGAATACTTCATTGAGATATCTCTGAGCGTTGGAGTAAAATGAGATAAAACATACAAGAAATAGGGAATATATTTTTTTCATAAGCCAACCCGTTTTATCCTGTAAAAATAACAATTATTTAAAATTTTTAAGAAGGGTGATCTGGTTTCGGTGCAACTGAAGCCAGCCTCGTTGTTCCATCTTTTTCAGAAGCCTGGAAATTACTTCTCTCGAGGAGTTCAGTTCATCTGCAATCTGCTGGTGAGAGATGTTAATGGTATCGCTGTCAAAAATTTCCCGTTGTCTCTTTAAGTAAAATTCGAGGCGTTCGTCTAAAGCCCTGAACGATATCTGATCAATGGTTTCGAGCATCTCTTCAAACCTCTTGCGGTAGCTATCGAGTACAAATCGGTTCCACCCCGGATAGGAAGTCATCCACTTCTCGGTGTAGGTTGCCGGTACAAAAATCAGTGTAGAGTCGGTGACAGATTTGGCAATGACCTCACTTCGCTCTTGTCTTACAGCACAGCTCATGCTAAGAGCGCAGGGTTCGCCGGCCTGGATGTGATACAAGTAAAATTCATTTCCCTCGGTGCCTTCCCGATACAGTTTTACGATGCCTTCGTACACGAGCATAGACTGTTTGAAGTATTGGCCGGATTGGATGATGTAATCCCCAGCCCCAAATTCTCGTATGGAGGAAACATTCAAAAGCTCCTTAATCAGTTCGTTCTCAAATTCAGGGAATCTGTTTTTTACATCGATTTCTTTCATTTTTTCTTTTTTTCTAAAATAGACCTATTTCAACTCCGGCCATCACCCACCAAAAATCCCCATTTATCACGTATCGCACCGGAATGGAGATTCTTTCAAACCCCAATCTGCCTTTGAATCCGTAGTAAAACAAATCTAATCCATATCTATTTCCGTCGGTCAGAATAACAGGATCATGTATAATTGACAGCTCAGTTCTTTGATTATTCAGTGAAGTGCCTTTGTGAGTGTATCTTCGTGATGTGGCCACACCCCCTAGCACTCCCACCTCCACATAGTTTCCAATTCGGTTTGGACCGCCGGAGACTCGAAATCTGATATTTTGGTGCACTTCTAATTCGCCTATGGTCAGTACGTCCCTAACATGAGTCGAAAAAATAGTGGGATACTGAGGGCTATCACCTGTAAATCTGTATTGAATCCATGAACTTCCAATATTTAATTCCGAAGTAAATGAAAATATGTTGTTTAATTTTCTTTTGTACAATACAAAAAAATAAAAAGCAGTGCTGTTTTGGGCTCTGAACTGCAAATTGGGCAATTCAGTGGCCGAAACTCCGGTAAAAAGAGACAAACCAGTGTGAACATAATGCTTGTTATTCTTTCCATAAGAATAGTCGTCATCCAATACACTTTTTGGCATTTTTAGTACCGACTCTTGTCCCGACGCAGCAATATTGACCACATAAATCGATAAAAGTAAAAACAGACGCTTCATAATTTATTTAAGGATTACTTCAACATAATGCCCTTTATAAAATGCTCTGAACACACTCGCCCCGGCATCGGGCACCGGTACACTAAAAGTGCGCACCGGTATAACTACTTCATAGTGTACGAGTTCATTTTTTTCATTGGCAAAATGATAATAAAAATAATCAAAAGCCGGAAACTCTGAATCATTAGTATGTTCAGTCATCAAACTAATCAATATGGATTCTTGTCCGGGGGGTATTGGCTGATCTTGGAGCAAGAGATCCATATTTTGCACGGTGTTATCACTGTGTAACCTATTATAAACAGCGGTAAATGTCTTTGAAATTTCTGTTCTGGCTTGAAAAAAATAATCTGCCTGAGGTATTCCGAATCCGTGTGCATAATCAAAATAAGGATATAAATGCGCGGATTTCTGAATGAGATCAAAATATTCCATCGCCTTGAGTCCGGGTCTCAATTGCATGACACAAGCAGCAAATCCAGCCACAAGCGGGGAAGCAAAAGAGGTACCGTCCACTTTGCCAAACCTACCCAAAGGACGTGCCGCCACTGTTGTACCACTTGCCGCCACATTAGGCTTGAGTTTTCTGCTTGCATTTGGACCGAAAGATGAAAAATTGATTTTTAAACCGGAGTTGGGATTTACCCCTCCTACAGAAAGGACACTGTCAGCATCTGCTGGGGCGCCAATAATTTGCCATGAAGGTGTCATGCCTTCATTGCCTGCAGCATTAATTACAAGAATTCCTTTAGACACCGCTATATTGGCAGCTCTCGAAATCATAGTATATCGACCATCCATCTGACTTGGTGCATATCGCGGCTCTGTATATCCCAGACTGCTGTTTATGATCTGTGCGCCATTTTTATCAGCCCACTCTGCAGCGGCCACCCACCAGACTTCTTCTTTAAATATTTCCCGGTTTACTTCAGTCACGGCAAGCAAATATTCTGCTTCCGGAGCAAGACCTATCAGGAGACTACCGTACTTGCCCCCGATATTTGAGAGGGTAGATAATCCATGACTACTCCCTCGATAGGAAAACTCCTTGTCTTTCGTGAAATCAAAAGTTGCGATGATTCGGCCATCGCTACGAATGTGCTCAAAGGCAGGGTGCTTGTTAACTTCTGGAAACCCCCCATCAAACACCGCGATTCTGATCCCCTTTCCAGTAATTCCGTTTTCTCTGAAAAGTCT
>JBKBNI010000015.1:0-24471 GCA_046295455.1 Thermaurantimonas sp.
TTTCAGTTATATAGACTAATGTATCACCTGCATTGACGGTGTCACCTTCTCTTACAAACCACTGGCGAATGGTGCCAGGGATGGGAGATTGGACCGTCTGGGGGCGCTGCTCAGGCCTAAAAGCTGTAACCTGACCAAACCCCTGCACATTTTGAGTCCATGGCACAAAGAGGATGATAATAAACAGCGCCAAAAGGCTCCACATTACTTTAGATAGATAATTAAAAAAAATAGGAACACTCGTAAACTTATACGCTTTGGTGGTCTCTACTTTGATTATGTTTTTTGGTTCGTTGTCTGATATATTGAGCATCGCTACAAGTATTTATTAAGGTTCTAGTCCTTCAATATTAAATCTGAACATGGAGCGGATGTACTCGTCCTTTATCAAATCATCTACGTTGCCGGAGGCAAGTATCTTACCTTTTTCGATGATGATCGTTCTGTCACACTTCTTTGCAAATGTGTATAGATTTGATATGGCCAATAGGGTGTAGGGATGTTTTCGGTCGGTGAGGTATTCAGAAATTGCCTCACTGTAGCCGGTTTCTAGTTCGGATAAGATATCTTCGAGGAGCAGAAGTCCGGGATTACATAGCAGTGAGCGGGCCAGAAGTATCTTTTTAAAGAAACTTTTCGGGATTCGTCGGTCGTTTGGAAATACCTCTGTTTCATACCCCTCAGGCAGCTCATTTACAAATTGTGATAGACCTAACTTCTCACAAAGGGCTACTACCTGATTATACTCAACGTCACGTCCCATTATCAGATTGTCCAATATAGTGCCGTGAAAAATATTCTGGTCGCTGAGGTTGTCGCCAATGCGCCTGCGAAGACTGAATGGTTCGATGTTTTGAATTGGCATACCGTTGATTGTGACGGAACCGGTATAATCGGTGTATAAGCCGGCTGCTATGTGAAGGAGCACTGATTTGCCGGAATTATTTGGGCCGCTGAGACAGATGCGTTCACCGGGTTTGATATCTAGATTGATGTCGGAGAGCCTTGATTTTTTCGATTTATCAAAATTGAAGGTTACATTTTTCATTGCAATGGATATGGGGCCGGGCTTGCCGTTTTCCAGTTCATTAAAATCAACACCGTCGTATTTTTCAAGCGGTACGTCCATGACCTGACCAAGTTTCTCTGTACCTGTCAGCACATCATAGATGACCTCGAGACTTAGCATTAGCTTTTCTACAGAATTCAGAATGATGATAATGATGATTTCGCTGGCGACAAATTGTCCGAGGCTAATATCTCTATTGATGACAAGTATGCCCCCGAGAATGAGCAGACCCCCGGTAATGATGGTTTTAAATACTACAATGTTACCAAATTGAAACAATAGGACATTGAAATGCTCCTTTCGGTATTTAATATAATTTTCTACAATTGGGTTCAATTTCTCATTGACAATGTCTGAACCACCGGCCAGCTTAAAAGAGGGAAGTACCCGGGCGATTTCTTCGAGCCAAAATGCAGTTTTGTATTTGTACTTGCTTTCCATCAGGCTTGACTTCATGCCCTTTGGTCCGCTGTATACAAAGATGAGCACCAAATATATCATCAAAAACAAGCCAAAGAAGATAAAGAACGGGTGATAAAACGACAATAGCAACAGCCCAAAGATTATCTGAATAAATGCGGAAATAAAATCTTTGAGAATTTTTGGTAATCCCTTTTGGATCGTAAGCACATCAAAAAACCGATTTGCAAGTTCCGGTGGATAATCTCGAATCAGGTAATTGTAATCCCAGCGCGGCATTCGGTAGCCCAATTCATATGTGGCCCTTATGTAAAGTCGCTGCTGAATGGTTTCGGCCAACGACATTTGCAATATTTGAAAAAATCCTGCAAGCACGACTCCCACCAGCACAATGATTACCAGTAATATCCAGGCATTGGATACTCTACCTCCCATTATAAGATTGATAATGGCCTGAACACCCAGAGGTAAACTCAAATTTACTATGGCTGCCAAAATACCCAATAGAAAAATGTAGTATATTTCTTTACGGTAATTACCCAACATTCTGAAAAATCGGGTGACAGCTTTGTGCTTTATAGTTTCAGCCATAGAAATTTTCGATTACTACTTGACAAATTAAGAACCATTTTTAATTAAGAAATATTAAATTTGACTTTGTGGTTTTTATTCTGATAGTTATCATTGTTTAAACACGAATACATCAAATGCAAAATCTCATTCATTTTGCTATTCCTGCTTTTGTGCTCTTGATGCTGGCAGAGTTGATTTATTCTGAAGTTACAAAAAGACATTTGTATGATACTAAAGACACCATCAGCAGTCTTACCATGGGCATCGGCAATGTGCTGACCAATCTTGTAGGAAAGGGATTAGCTTTAGCCTTTTACTATCTGATGTGGAAGCACCGGATTTTTGATCTTGGCCATGGGTGGTGGACTTGGGTACTGCTGATTTTTGCAGATGATTTTACCTACTATTGGTATCATCGGTGGTCGCACAGTATACGCTATCTATGGGCATCACATGTGGTGCATCACTCCTCCCAGCGCTACAATTTGTCTACGGCTCTGCGACAAACGTGGACTGGCACCCTTTCAGGTGGATTTCTCTTTTGGGGTTGGTTGCCCTTGGTGGGCTTTCATCCGCTTATGGTCATGACCATGCAGTCTATCAACTTGCTCTATCAGTTTTGGATTCACACCGAGACGATAGATCGCTTACCTGCCTGGTTTGAAGCTGTTTTTAATACTCCCTCCCACCATAGGGTGCATCACTCCAGCGAGCCGCGCTATCTGGATCGCAACCATGCCGGAATTTTTATCATTTGGGATAAACTCTTTGGCACATTTACTCCGGAAGACCGCAAGCCAATCTATGGACTGACAAAAAACATCCGTACGTATAATCCTGTACACGTTGCCTTTCATGAGTGGAGAGATATTTTTGAAGATCTGAAAAAATCACCGGATACCAACAGTGCATTCATGTATGTATTTGGCCCTCCCGGCTGGAGTCATGACGGTACCCGTATGACTTCAAAACAATTAAAAAAAGCCTCTGGCGAAGGCGTTTAATAAAAATCTATTTACCAAAAATCAAATCGTCAGGAAGGTTCTATTCTACAATTACTTTTTGTACATTTGAGTTTACAACTCACTACGATACCCCTTACTTTTTTAAAAACATTTCATTAAACTATGTCGGCAGATGTTCTCCATGCAGATCAAAATACAGAAGACAAGCGAAAAATCCTGAACCGATACCGCGCATTGTTTCGAAGCTGTGCGGGTAAGCTCGATAGCGCCGATAAGCAGTTGATCAGAAAGGCATTTAATGTGGCAGTGGATGCTCATAAAGGTGTTCGGCGTAAAAGCGGAGAGCCATACATCTTGCATCCGTTGGAAGTTGCTATCATTGTATCCCGTGAGATAGGACTCGGTCCCACATCGATAGCTTGTGCGCTACTACACGACGTAGTAGAGGATTCCGATTACACACTGGAAGACATCGAGCGCCTGTTTAATAAGGATATTGCCAAAATCATCGATGGCTTGACGAAGATATCCTTCGTATCAGACATCGATATATCGGTACAGGCAGAGAATTTCCGAAAAATGCTGCTCACTATATCGGACGACATTCGGGTCATACTGATCAAATTGGCCGACCGACTCCACAACATGCGGACGATGGATGATATGCCAGCTCACAAGCAGGTCAAAATAGCTTCCGAAACTCTGTATCTGTATGCTCCTTTAGCAGGCCGCCTAGGTCTTTATAATATAAAAGTAGAGCTTGAAGACCTCTCGCTCAAATACACTGAGCCTGAGATGTATGCCGAGATCGAACGCAAACTCCGTGAGTCAAAGGCTGATGATACTCGATACCTGACTCACTTCACCGAAAAAATTCGGCAAATACTTCAAGGTGAAGGGTTAAACTTCATGATTAAATACCGGACAAAAAGCATTTTTTCAATTCGTAAGAAGATGCGAAAGCAAGGCATCCCTTTCGAAGAGGTGTATGACAAGTTTGCTATACGGATCATCCTCAACAGCCCTCCCGAGCGGGAAAAAGCCGATATCTGGAGAGTGTATTCCATTGTAACAAGTCTGTATAAACCAAGTCCTGAACGTTTTAGAGACTGGATATCAGCTCCCAAATCCAATGGATATGAATCGCTCCATACCACGGTAATGGGTCCGGAAGGGCATTGGATAGAGGTACAGATCCGCTCCCAGCGTATGGACGAAATAGCCGAAAAGGGGTATGCAGCCCACTGGAAGTATAAAGAAGATGCTTCGGATGATTCTCATCTGGAGAAACTGATAGAAAAAATTCGCCAGCTCCTCGAAAGCCCTGAATCGAATGCTATAGAATTTGTCAATGATTTTAAAACCAATCTGCTGTCGGATGAAATTTTTGTGTTTACGCCAAAAGGCGAACTCAAGCGCTTGCCAGCGGGTTCGAGTCCAATCGACTTTGCTTTCGAAATACATACGGATATTGGCCTCAAAACCCTGGGGGCCAAAGTAAATGGCAAGCTGGTACCCCTAAATTACAAACTTCAGAGCGGTGATCAGATTGAAATCATTACTTCCGAAAAACAAAAACCCAAAGAAGAATGGCTCAATCACGTAGTCACCAGTAAAGCACGGGCCAAAATCAAATCCTCACTGCGCGAAGAGAAGCGCGTGCTGGCAGACCAGGGCCGCGAGATCCTCAGCCGAAAATTGTCATACATCAAAATCAAACCGACAGAAAAAGTAATCAATCGCATGGTGCAGTACTTCAAGCTGGCAAATGCTCAGGAGCTTTTTTATAAGGTCGGAAGTAAAATCATTGACAATGATGATATAAAAGAGTTTGCCAAAGAATACAATCGAGGATTTATGGCGTATCTGCGCAATAAATTCAGCAGAACCTCGCCAGATGATGGCGCAGCCAGAAAACCGGTCATCACAGAGGATGAACCCAAAATACTTGTCTTTGGTCAAAATGATGAAAAGCTTGAATATCGCATGGGAAAATGCTGTAATCCTGTGCCTGGTGATTCCGTATTTGGATTTCTTAGCAGCGGATCCGGTATTACTGTGCATCGCTATGATTGCCCAAATGCCATAACCCTCCAGAGCAACTATGCCAATCGTGTAATAAAAGCGCGCTGGGTCGCCGAGCAATCAGGAAATTTTACCACCGTACTACTGATCAAAGGTATTGACACGATGGGTTTGGTAAATAAAGTTACTCAAATCATTTCCAACGATTTGCATGTCAATATCAAGGCCATCAACATCTCAGGAGAAGCGGGCATCTTTTCCGGGGAGATAACCCTTGTCGTTGCAGATAAAATGCACCTCACCAAAATCATTGAGAAGCTGAAAAAAGTAGAGGGCGTAACCTCCGTATCAAGAAAATAACCCGTGGAAATCTATCTGTGTCCAAATGAGGGGGCTCCGAATTTTTCATCTTCTTAGAAAAGAATTAAAAGTGATTGAAGGGGAGATAATGACTTATATCACCGGTTTTCTATTATGGCAGAGTGTTTGTAGGTTTGCGGTTTACACAATAAAAAAGGTTGAATGATATTACCTATTGTGGCATATGGTGATCCTGTACTCAAGCGGAAAAGTACCAATGTAAGCCACGATTACAAGGAACTGGATACCTTGATTTCAAACATGTGGGAAACCATGTATCAAGCCAATGGAGTCGGACTGGCAGCTCCACAGGTAGGATTAAGTATTCGGCTTTTTGTCGTAGATGCCACCCCCTTTGCCGATGATCCTCAATTTGGGGAGGAAAGCGGGATTAAGGAGTTCAAGAAAGTATTTATCAATGCCCGAATCCATGAAGAATTTGGCAATAAATGGAGCTTTAACGAAGGGTGTCTTTCCATTCCGGACATCCGGGAAGACGTCTACAGGCAGGAATCCATCCGAATGACCTGGTATGATGAACATTTTAAGGAACATACTGCCGAATTTTCAGGAATCCGTGCGCGAATTATTCAGCACGAATATGACCACATCGAAGGAATCTTGTTTACCGACCGGCTTTCACCCCTGAGAAAAAGATTGATCAGAGGAAAACTTGACAACATTCTCAAAGGAAAAGTAACGTGCAACTACAAAATCCGGTTTTATAAATCATGAGACGATTAGCCTACCGATATCTTAGTTTCGCATTTTTGGCAGCAGGCACATGGGCTTGCGGATCAACAGAGCCCGCAGAGGAGGTCAATGATGCCGGCCGACTTTCAGCAGAAATCCGCCAACTGGAAGAAAAGATTCTTGCATCCATGCCTGATGCAGATACCGCAACAGCCTCTGTATTGATAGACGAAATGATCCGATACGCCGACCTCTTTCCTCAGGATACCCTTTCGGCTGTTTATCGCATCAAGGTAGCAAACTTATACATGCTCTTTCCGGACAGAGAGGTAGATGCGCTGCGTCAGCTGCAGATCGTGTATACCAAAAATCCCGGCCAGCCGTATGCAGCTCAGGCATTGTTTTTATCAGGATTGATATACGATAATAACCTTCGTCAGCCCGGGCAAGCCATACAGATGTGGAGTAGATTAGTAGACGAATATCCGACCCATGAGCTTGCCGGTCAAGCTGTAAACCTATTGAAGATCACAGATGCCGACCCGCACAATGATGTAGAAATGATTGAGCGCTGGCTCAGCAACCCCCAAAACAAAACACACGAATCAGCTCAAAAAAACAACGAATAACCCATGGATTTAAAGAAAATCATAGCTGTCGCCGGTAAGCCCGGTTTGTACAGGTTGATATCTACAACCCGTACTGGTATCCTGGTTGAAAGTTTATCAGATGGTCGCAAAATGCCTGTAAGTTCTAATCAGAATGCATCGAGTCTGCACGACATCTCGATGTTCACATACGGAGAGGACAAACCGCTGAGAGAGATCCTTGCCCAGATGTACAAGCACTACAACGGACAAAAAGCACCCTCCCACAAGGAATCAGAATCACTGCTTCGGTCTGAATTTGAAAAAGTCGTATCAGACTACGACAAAGAGCGGGTCTATTTCAGCGATATTAAAAAAGTATTTCAGTGGTACAATATTTTGGTAGAGGTCGGACTGGCAGACGACCAATCCGAACCCCCGGCAGACGAAGCACCTGTAGTGTCCCAACCTGAATCCGTCGAAGAAGATAATGCTCCTGCAGAGTGAATTCGCGCGATGAAAAACTAAAGGCTTTTGACAGGCTGCTTACCATCATGGATGAGCTGCGGGAAAAGTGCCCCTGGGACAAAAAGCAGACCATGGAAAGCCTGCGACACCTCACCATCGAGGAAACTTATGAATTGGCAGATGCCATCCTCGAACGGAATATGGACGAGATAAAAAAAGAAATCGGTGATCTGATGCTCCACATGGTCTTCTATGCACGCATAGCCTCTGAGACCGGCCATTTTGACATTGCCGACGTACTCAACGGAATCTGCGATAAGCTGATAGCCAGACATCCCCATGTGTACGGAGAGGTGCGTGTATCCGGAGAAGAGGAGGTGAAAGCCAATTGGGAGAAATTAAAGTTAAAAGAAGGCAACCGATCTGTACTCGATGGCGTGCCTGCCAGCCTGCCAGCCATGGTAAAAGCCCAGCGAATTCAAGAAAAAGCCCGTGGAGCCGGCTTTGATTGGGAAGTTGCAGAGCAGGTTTGGCAAAAGGTGCAGGAGGAGTTAAATGAATTTCACAATGAAGCGCTAAGTGGCGATAAAGAAGCCATGGAAAAAGAATTTGGGGATGTACTTTTTAGTCTGATCAATTATGCCCGGTTTCTGGACTTGAATCCTGAAAATGCCCTTGAGAAGACCAATAAAAAATTTATTCAGCGATTTCAGTACATAGAGAGGGCAGTGGCTGCCGACGGCCGTTCGCTCAGTGATCTGACTCTGATGGAAATGGATGCATATTGGAATAAAGCTAAAAACCTTGAATGATGAATAAGGTAGCCGGTGTTCTGCTGATGTTTAGCATGATATACACCTCATCGGCCCAAAAGGTCAAAAAAGAAGCCGAACTGTACACCAAACCGGGTGTAAGGGTCCTGTTTACCCTTCCTGAAGGTACAGAAGTGTACACAGGGCCGCTGGTAGACAATTGGTATATGACCAGCGTCGAAGTGATGGTCAGAAAAGCAGAAATGAGCGGACACAGAATTGCCCAGGGTGCTTCTGTATTTATCGGAGGAAAAGAGATCGGAGTGATGCCCCAGCAGTGGGATGTATCGGAAGTGGCTGAGGCTACGGGCCGCCACAAGGATAAATACAGGGTGATCATTGAGGGCTACCTTTTCAAAACCAAAATTGATGAATCAACCAAGCCTGAGACTGCCCTTGAAAAAATTATTGCCCGCAAAGGAAACCTAAATGCCGGAATCTCCGGATGGGTTTCGGAATTTAAACCCGAAAAACACCTACTACCTACTGGTACGGTATATGTTTTACGAGATAAAAATAAATCACTCAAAGGCGATGCAATCCGAATCCTGCTCTACATGAAAGGCGACAGCCGTCTTACTGCAGTCGTTACTCTTAGTCATCCGCTTAATGCACGTTTTAAACACATTCAATCAGAAGAGCCCTTCATATACCACTTTCCATTCGGTAAACCTTCTCAAACTGACTGGGAAGAGATAGATGCAATAGTCTTGAAATTTAGTCCGCTGTAATTATTCTACATAAACATCTGCTCTTTCATGCCTGTCTCGCAGATCGCGACGGAGGAGCAATGCCATACATGCAGAGGTCAAAAGATTCTTTTCATCCTCGGAAAGATCTTGAATTATATAATATCCACCCTTGTTGATAACGTCAGCTACTGCCACTTCTTTTCCCTCTTTTTTAATGGCAAATCCTATGGGCGTATTCGACCACAGCCGCTTACCAGATGGGCGACGGAAGTAATGATAGCTTTCGAGTTCATAGATAGGACCTGTCGGGCCTTTTAAAATACCAGTGCCTCTTTGATTGGGTGATATAAACATCATTGGCTCATTGTAGACCATCTCCCACTCCTGAACCTGGCCTGATCTATCTCGAAGGGCAATGGTGACTGCGAAGAGATTTTCATATTTTAGGGGTATTCCTCCCATTCGACGTGCTACCCAGGTAAAGTCTTCCTGTCGAATCTTTGTAAAGCAGAAGACGGTAGCTACTGTATCATTAGGTCGGGAAGATTCCCTGACTACAAATCGATATCGCTCTCGAGCTCCTGTCCAACGAATGACAAAAGTGAAGTGATACGTCTCCGTCCAACCTCTGCGAATATTAGTGGCAGAATAATTGCCTGCGGTCATCGTCTTTTTGAAAGGCCAGGACTGGCGGTTTTGTGCTTGATTGTAAATGGCAATTTCCGCAAAGTCTTCAGGTACCGCAAGTTTGTAAGAGCATGATGCTAGCAAGCACATCAGGACTAAACAACCGGTAGCAGATGATAGAATCTTCATACCTTATAAATACATGCCAATCTGAAAACGAAATATAATGCCGATGGTTAGCCCTTGGTTTACTGCCTTGGTGAGCTAATTTTTGACCACGAATTAAATAAATTAATCTTCAAGAAAAAATTTGTAGTCATAATGGGGAGTAATACACTCCGGCTTCGCGGAGCATTTTTTCTATTCTTTGTTCCAGTGTTTCGTTGGTAAGTCTCTCGCGGAGGCGATCCACCATAATGGGAAAGCAAAATGGGGTCGGGCGCTCAATGTGTTTTAATAGAATCTCCTGTGCCTGAATTCGGCTAAATGCAGCGTGCATGCGGCTTTGCTCGAGCTGAAACTGAAAGATTTCGTCATAGGCCTGTCGCAGCAAAAGGTTGTCGGGCTCATGCTCCGAAAGTGTATTGAAGATCAGGCTGGAGGAGCTTTGAAGGTGTTTTTCTTTGATTGGTCTGCCGGGGTAGCCCTGAAACACAAGCCCTGCGATCGATGCGATGTCCCGAAACCTCCGGCGTGCCATCTCTGTAGCATTGACACTCTGCAGGATATCCCGATTGAGATTTTCGGTACTGAAAATATTCGAATCGAGTGCATCCCTGATGGGTATCGGGTCGGCAGAGAGAAGCTCAAAGCCATAATCATTCATAGCGATAGAGAAAGTGATGGGCTGAAAAAGTGCCAGACGCCATGCCAGGACGGACGCCATTCCTTCATGTACAAACCGCCCTTCGAATGGATATACAAACACATGATGACCTTCCCGGGAGATTAGATATTCTATAAGCAACTGATGTGCAGTGGGGATTGCACTTCTCTCGGCTTGAATCCTCCACAGAGGGGATATACACTTCAGTTCAGGATCGGATGTGCGGTCATCGAGGGCCTCCTGAACCTTTTCGCGAAGCATGGCACCCATTTGAGCCGATAGTGGCATCCGCCCACCCATCCAGCTGGGGACGAGGCCCTCCTTTCGCTGACTGGAGCGCACCGTCACTTCAAGCCCTTTTACGCGAACAAGCTCCAGACTTCGGCCCCCAAACCAAAAGACGTCTCCGGGCTTAAGCCGACTGATAAACCACTCTTCGATCGTACCTATAAATCCACCGTTTAGAAATTTCACGTTCATCACCGTATCACTTACAATGGTGCCGATGCTCAGTCTGTGTCTTAGTGAAATTCGCTTGCTCTTTACTGTATATCTGTCGTCTTCGTCGCATATGACTTTTCGAAAATCATCATAACCACCTAAGGTTCGTCCGCCGGTGGTAATGAATGAGAGACACCAATACCACTCATCGTCGCTTATGGACTCAAAAGCATGCGTGTGACGAATCTGCTGCAGCACCACATCGGCCTTGAAACCCGGTCCTGCAGCTAATGTGACGAGCCACTGAATCAGTACATCAAAACTTCTGATGTAGGGCTCGCGTGGCTCTATGATGTGTCGGCTGATGGCTTCACGAAGTGCTGCAGACTCAATCAACTCCAGGGTATGTGTAGGTACAAAATAGATTTTACTAGTGGCATCAGGGCGGTGACCACTGCGTCCAGCGCGTTGCATACATCGGCTCACTCCCTTTGGACTTCCGATTTGAATTATGTTTTCAACGGGTCTGAAATCCACCCCAAGGTCGAGACTCGAGGTGCACACGACGGCTTTCAATCGTCCTTCATAGAGTGCATCTTCTACCCAATCCCGTATTTCCCTGCCGATGCTGCTGTGATGCATCGCGATCATACCTGCCAGGTGTGGTGCTGCCTCGAGGATTTGCTGATACCAGATTTCACACTGCGACCGAGTATTGGTAAAAATGAGCGTACTCTGACCCTCTTCGATGATGGGAATTACTTTTTTGAGCATTGTGATACCAAGATGACCTGCCCAGGGCATTACATCAATGGTGTCAGGAAGAATCGGTACAACCTCTATACGCTTATGTAAATTTGATTTTATCAATATGCCCTGATGCGAATCCTTTCCAAGCAGGATGTATAATGCCTCATCCAGATTTCCGATGGTGGCTGATATTCCCCAAGTTTGCAAAGATGGCCGCCGATGGCGAAGCCATGACAGGGCCAGCTCAAGCATCACTCCACGTTTGTTGCCCAGGAATTCGTGCCATTCATCCACTACAACAAACCGTACGTCTTTGAAGAGCACTTCACTTTCGCGAGTGGCGATCAACAGGTGTAGACTCTCTGGAGTTGTAATGAGAACTTCAGGCATTTTTCGGGCCTGAGCTCTTCGTTGGGCTGCTTCCGTGTCGCCGGTACGTATCCCTACACTCCATTGGAGACCACATCCCTCCAAAGCACGAGACACACTCAGCTCGATTTCTTTGGCCAACGCCCTGATGGGTATAATCCAGATACAAGCCAGGCCGACGGGTTGGGCAGACTTAAGAGCTTCAATCACTCCTCCCAGCACAGAATACGTTTTTCCGCTGCCGGTGGGTGCATTTACGATACCTGAAGTGCCGGATGTAATGTAATGCCAGGCCTGGCTCTGAAAGGGGAGAGGTTTCCAACCGATTTTCCTAAACCATTGCTCAATTAAAAACATTGACTCATCTTTCACAAAATAATCTTAACTACAGGGGCCCTATATTGTTTGATCATGGGTGGAATGTCAAAGTATATCGCGTGCAGTGCGGGCCCATCTTCCTGCACAGAGAGCATCCGGACACCCCTGGGCAGAGGCTAATCTACATGCACCTGAAATTGCAGCATGATGCGCATGGGTGGGGCCAGACAGGCAGGTCTGATCATGATTTCCCGATTTAAGGCATTATCGATGATTACATTGGCCATCATACCGGATTCCCATCGATATCCCACACGAAGATCAAGGACTAAATCCCCTTGGTTTAATCGCTGATGAACGCTTTCTACCCCCGGAATTAACTGATAAAAAACGCGGTCGAGATTTCTCATAAAGTCATTGTATCGCACAGACACTCCGGCCCTGTAACCATTCTCATGCGTCCATTGTATATCTGTCTTGACCAGGTGGCGGTATCTGTATTTTAATGTACCGGTGCTGTCATCAGTGCTAAGGCTGCCATAGGTGATAAACTGACCTGTGATTTCATTGAAAATAAACGGGCGATCAGGGTATCGAACCTTTGGATCGGCAAAGGCATATCCGGTCAAAAATTCGAATTTGTGCTTTCCAGCCTGATAGAGTCCGGCAAGGGTAAGCTCTAGACCCTGAATTCGCACCGCACCTACATTGATGGATTTAAAACCCAATTGCCGGGGCAATTGTGCCAGTCCTCCGGCGGTGTCCCATCGGTTGAAGGTAAACTCGATCATGTCGTCGAAATCCATTCTGAAAAGAGCTATTTCCGCTTGCATCTTCAGCCTCTGACCAATGGCCAGGAGCTGTTTGAGTCCGATTTCATAGGTATTTCCGAATTCAGGGTTTAAGTCCGGGTTGGGAAACACGTTTACCGAACCGACATTGGTCTGCGTAAATGCTTCGGCCATAGACGGAAATCGGAACCCTTGCCCCCATGATGCATAGGCATTGGTGAATTTTGCAAGTTTGTAATTTGCTCCGAAGCGAAGCACCGGTTTGTCCTGGGTTCTGTCATCGAGCATAAAGGATTCATATCGGACACCTGTGCTGATGTTTAAGTTGTTGATCCGATAGTCTCCTTGCAGATACATGGCAAGATTGCGGCTGGTATGGCGGCCTAAGAAGATCTCACTGTTGCTGACAGCCCACAGACCGAAGATGCCCCCTGTGATCTTTAAACCGTTTTTTGACAACCATTGCAATTGATACTGACCAAGATAAGATTGACTCGAATTGTCAAATACAGTGGAGTCATCGCGCGCATTGTTGTCAATCACCAAAACCCGGCCATTCACTTCATGACGAAGCACCCCAAATTTTTTAAACTGGTTAAACACTATCCAGGGATCCACATGATACGTCAACCCTTCATTTGTGGTGATGCTGCTATCCTGAGCGATCAAGGCCTTGTCTTCGCCGGCCCATATAAGAGGCGATGCATACTTTCTGTAGGAGACATTTCCATTGAGTCCATACTGAAGATGTTTTGAATGATTCCAGTGTGTCTTAAAATATAAACGGCTGCGGTTGTCGGGAGATTTCCATTGGTAGCCTTCATCCCATTGTCCCACCCCGCTGACCAGGTATCCAAACCACTTGTTGGGGTCATCATCTGATTCCATGCGGTTTTGAAAGGACATTTGCAAACCTCCCAGGGATTGGACACCATTCCACCACTTGAGCTCCGGGCGCTGAGCCAGGGGATATGCTCCAGCGAAGAGGTTGATCCATGATCGTTTCCGATAGTCGCTTCTGCTTCGGACGTTTATCACACCATTGATGGCACTTGAGCCATACAGAGCCGAAGATGCACCCTTGATCACTTCCAGTTGTTCCAGCGATTCGAAGGGTACGATGGTCCACTGCACCTGATTGGCATCCGGGGAGATCAGCGGGAGGTTGTCTAGAAGCAGCAGCACCCGCGTGCCTGCACCATAGCTCCAACCGCTTCCTGAGCGTATATTGGCCTGACCATCGTTTACATTCACGCCCGGTACCTGATTCATGGTCTGCTGTACATCTGTAGGATTTTTATTTTCCACAAGATTGGGGCGAACCACAGTGAGGGATACGGTTGTTTCCTCCACGCGTTGTTCGGTCTTAGAGGCGGTGATGACTACACTAGGCAGTGCGAAACTTTCTTCTTTCAGCTCGATGATGTACGAGCGAGTATTTTTCTTGAGTAAGATCCATTCGCTTCGGTATCCGAGCATTCTTACCTCGGCAGAGTGGCTTTTTTCGAGATCTAAATACAGCTCTATGTCGCCACTGGCATTTGTTTGACCTCCTGTAAACAAAGTGCTGTGACCTTCGTCAAAAATCCGGACTGTGGCTCCTCCGAGGGGTCCGTGGCGGTCTCGAACGTGAAAATTTACTGGAATCTTCTGCCCGTAAGTATTGATTAGCCAGAAGAGCAGTAGGAGAACAAGAGTATAATTTTTTTTCATATTTCTTAATAAAAGATGTAACAAAGATGACAAAAAAGACAAAATAAATCCGAAGGAAAATCTGCGTCCGGACACACTGTCAGTAGGGATGTTCCAACCGGATGTCCGGAATATTTCTCTTCTTCTGTTTGTACCAGGCAAATAATAAAAATTAATTGCTTCCGGTGCTGAAAAAGTTTCGCTAAGAGCCTTTTACCTTCATATTCTTATGTATACACAATATCGCATTTTCCAAAGGTTGACTCCTTATTCGGATTTCGAAAAGCGAAAAAATTCCCTAATAAAGAATTTACAGTACATTGTAGCCTTGATTTATCATTTCTGAATGTCTACATAATGAAATCACTCTACGTTCAGCTATTGCTAATCTTTCTGACGCTCGGCTGTTATAAGCCCTCTGACAAAGCCGGAGATCTAAGTTTATTTGACAGCACCCTGGAGCTGCACTTTACGCATGTTTTAAATAGAACAGAGATCCGGCCCGATAAGCTCATTGAACTCAGCGACGGTCGGAAATTTCAGTTTCGCTATATCCGGCACATCTTTACCAATATTGTGCTTGTAGATGACATGGGTGATACGGCAGTGCCTGAGATCAGCCGCGTATTGATCCGGGAGAACGCACACATCTACATGCTTGGCAAGGTTGCTCTTAGGCCGGGTAAGTGGAAAATGTATCTCTTGTACGGTGTGGATTCTACTACCAACACAACGGTTCAACCTTTCATGTTCGAAAACGCAAATGATCCCCTGGCACCACAGTTTCCCCCGATGTACTGGACCTGGGAGAGCGGATATCTCTTTACCCGGGTGGAAGCCCTGGCCGATACATCCCGGATTCCTTCGGGTCAGATCAATGGATTTGTAGACTACCATCTCGGGAAAACAGGTTTTGCCCGACCAATAGGGCCATTTGAAGTAGCTATTGGGGATGGCAAGGCATTCGTACGCCTCCGATGCAATCTTCAGCCGGCTTTTGCTGCTATTACATGGCCTGACGAATTCAGTTCACACACCTTTGAAAACATCAGCTTAGCCGAAAAACTTATCAGTGCCATCGCCGGCAATATTCAAAACGATTGACGACTATATCCACCCAACCAGTGAAAAGTGTAAAAAGTACACTTACTTTACTGTTAATTTAAAAAATTGATATTTCTATTTGATTCAGCAATCTATTTTTGCCCTTTAAAGATATTTCTATGCCTAAAAAGCCGATTACGAAGGAAGTTTACCTGAAATGGTATGAAGACATGCTTTTGTGGAGAAAATTTGAAGATAAAGCCGCAGCGCTTTATATCCAACAGAAAATCAGGGGGTTCCTTCACTTGTATAACGGACAAGAAGCTGTATTAGCCGGATGTTTGTACGCGATGGAGCCGGGTGACCGCATGATCACAGGATACAGAAGCCATGTTCAGCCGATAGGTATGGGTCTGGACCCTCGAAAGGTTATGGCCGAATTGATGGGCAAAAAAACCGGTTGCAGTAAAGGAAACGGAGGCTCAATGCACATGTTTTCGAAAGAACACAACTTCTTCGGAGGCCACGGCATCGTGGGAGGTCAGATCCCCGTAGGCGCCGGAATAGCATTCGCCGACAAATATCTCGGCAAACCCCATGTCACCCTGACCTTTATGGGAGATGGAGCTGTCCGCCAGGGATCCTTGCATGAGACCCTCAATCTGGCTATGATGTGGACTCTGCCCGTCGTATTTATTGTTGAAAACAACGGCTACGCAATGGGTACCTCTGTCGAGCGCTCGGCCAATCATACAGAAATCTGGAAATTGGGACTCGGCTATGAAATGCCCTGCTGGCAGGTCAATGGCATGAATCCCGTAGATGTATATGAAGGCGTATGGGAAGCTGTGGACAATGCACGCGCCGGAAAGGGTCCTTCCTTTATCGAAATTAAAACATACCGGTACAAAGGTCACTCTATGAGCGATGCCCAACACTACCGAACCAAAGAGGAAGTAAATGAATATCTCAAAATAGATCCCATTACACAAGTGCTCAATGTAATAAAGGAGAACAACTGGGCTACAGAAGACGAAATCAATCAGATTGAAGACCGTGTAAAAGAATTGGTAAATGAATGTGTTGATTTTGCTGAAAAAAGCCCCTTTCCTGAACCTGAGCAATTGTATGAAGATGTATATGTACAAAAAGATTATCCATTCATAACCATACAATAAACAACTGATGGCTGAAATCGTAACCATGCCACGCCTTAGCGATACCATGACAGAGGGTACCGTGGCCAAATGGCATAAAAAAGTAGGTGATAAGGTTAAAGAAGGTGATCTGCTCGCCGAAATTGAGACTGATAAAGCAACCATGGAGTTTGAGTCCTTTCAGGAAGGAGTCCTCCTTTATATAGGCGTAGAAGAGGGCAATACAGCTCCCGTAGACAGCATACTTGCCATTCTGGGCAAAGAAGGCGAAGATATTTCGGCCCTTATCAATGAGAAAGGGGAAGCTCCGGCAGCCTCTGACCAGAAAAAAGAAGAACCCACTAAGAGTGAAGAACAACCCGCAGCTACACATACAGAGAGTACAGATGATACCGACGATGTGGAAGTTGAATCAAATGGCCGTAGGATCAAAATTTCACCCCTTGCACGTAAACTGGCCAAAGAAAAAGGAATCGATATTTCCAAACTGCAAGGCAGCGGAGAAGGAGGAAGGATTGTAAAGCGCGATATCGACGCATACAAGCCGGTGTCCGAATCCGAAAAACCCGCAGTAAAAGAAGAAACCATACAGCCTGCCGCATCCAAAACGGCCCCTGCGGCAGCAGCTGGTGTATCCTACACCGAAGAGCCGATATCCCAAATGCGTAAAACCATCGCCCGTCGCCTGGCAGAAAGCAAGTTTACTGCACCCCATTTCTATCTCACCATGGAAATTGACATGGATCGGACTGTGGAGGTACGTAAGATGCTCAATGAGGTCTCTGATGTTAAAATTTCTTTTAACGACCTTGTGATCAAGGCAGCCGCATCGGCTCTGAAAAAACACCCGAAGATTAATTCTTCATGGATCGGAGATACCATTCGCATTAACAAGGATATAAATATCGGAGTCGCAGTGGCCGTGGAAGAAGGTCTTCTGGTCCCTGTGATTCGAAATGCTGACCAAAAAGGCCTTAGTACCATTGCTGCACAGGTCAGGGAGTTTGCACAGAAGGCTAAAGACAAAAAACTTCAGCCCTCTGATTGGGAAGGCAATACTTTTACCATCTCCAATCTCGGGATGTTTGGCATCGATGAATTTACCGCCATCATCAATCCTCCGGACGCTTGCATTATGGCGGTCGGGAGCATTAAGCAGATTCCCGTAGTTAAGGATGGTCAGATTGTACCGGGGCATGTGATGAAAGTTACCTTGAGCTGCGACCATCGGATAGTGGATGGAGCTACGGGTGCAGCCTTTTTGCAGACGTTCAAATCCGTGCTTGAGGATCCATTGAAGATGATCTTGTAATTTTCCTTTCGTCAATATAAAAGACCGGCCAATAGCTGGTCTTTTTTCTTTTCTCTAACATACAGAAACTGCCTTTTGAGAACCCCCCATGTAGCGTGTGCGAACTTTTGATTTGATTGCTTTTTATCATTTGGCATCACCGGATGATTCCTTGGCTTATTTAGAACGTTTTTTGTGCCGAAACGCTGAATGTTTCAAAATGGCAGTATTTCTTAAAATCTTTGAATAGATGAGTTTGCCGGAAACATTAGATTTTTGCCAGGTTTTTCCTATTTGATGGCCACTAGAGAAGTACCTTGAAAATATATTTAGAATAAAAAGAAAAAATCACAACCTTTTTGAGGGATGACTTTAAAGTAAATCTTCAAAGCGCATTATTTTTTAAAAAATCAATATACATTCATTGTCAAAAATGCATTTAACTTGGCTTTAATACTGACCTTGGGACTATTTTCCAATAACTTCCAAAACATTACCGATTGTCCTCAAGAAGTATTTACAACTTTTATGTGGTTAAATCGTTACTTAGTTTGTACAATTATTATAATTTAAATGACCACACCAGGATTTTCAAAGCCTACCAATTCTTTTTACAGCGAGCTGAGAAAAAGGGTATACCACTACTTTCACGAAAACAAGATTGCACCTACCGGGAATATCAATCTTTATATAAAAGCCATTTTGGCTCTTGTTTTATTTACAGTTACCTATGTACACGTGGTATTTTTCACACCCAATTACCTGATTGCTGCTCTGGAGTGTATTGTACTCGGAGGACTCACGGCGTTTATCGGATTCAATATCATGCACGACGGCGCTCACGGGAGCTTCAGCAGATACAAATGGATCAATGGTCTTGCCGGAGTGTCCATCAATTTTTTAGGAGCAAACGTTCATCTATGGAAAACAAAGCACAACTACA
This sequence comes from Thermaurantimonas sp., assembly GCA_046295455.1. Lineage (GTDB taxonomy): Bacteria > Bacteroidota > Bacteroidia > Flavobacteriales > Schleiferiaceae > Thermaurantimonas. The sequence goes on from JBKBNI010000015.1 coordinate 18,914, forward strand.
TTCACCACACCTTTACAAATGTAGACGGTATCGATGACGATATCGACGGAAAGCCTTTCTTGAGATTGGCTGAAACACAGCCGAAATACAGAATTCATCGGATACAACACTGGTATTTTATATTTGTCTATTCATTATTGTATTTTTTTTGGATATTTTTCACAGATTACAAAAAATATCTCTCGGGAAAAATTGGTTCTATGCCAGCACCAAAGTATACGTTAAAGGGGCATATTGCCTTCTGGTTTTTTAAAGTTTTTCATCTCTTTGCTTTTGTATTATTGCCTATTTATATGGTAGGTTTTATTCCGTGGTTGATTGGTTTTTCCATCTACGGTTTGTTTACTGGCATCGCGTTAAGTCTGGTTTTTCAATTGGCACACACGGTCACAGAGACAGCATTTCCTATGCCCGTGTTGCCGGAAAATAAAATTGAAGACGAATGGGCTATCTTACAGCTGAAAACGACGGCCAATTTTGCAACGAAGAACAAATTGCTCTCATGGCTTGTGGGTGGCTTAAATTATCAGATCGAACACCACTTGTTTCCTTTAATTTCCCACGTTCATTATCCTCAGATCAGCACCATCGTGCGGCAGACGTGTCATGAGTACAATGTGCCCTACATTGAACATCCGAATATGCGTTCAGCCCTTGTTTCACACATCAATTATTTGCGTCATTTAGCAAAAAACTGATAGCAACTTTTTAAATAAGGTTTTCTCACCCTAAAGGTACATTCTGGTCTTTGCTCTGTGTTTCTGAGTGTACTCCGTGTTTCAATTTTTTATCACCACATAAAGGCATTGCGAGGCCCGTAGGTTCTTTATTTTTCTGTGTTCTCCGAGGGAAGATAATATTTTAATTAACTTAAATTGTGAGTTCAAACGACAATAGTATTCATGTTGCTTAGCCCCACTAATCTCTTCTCTACATCAGTTCTATGTTGAATTTCGATTTTATTGATCGGTTCTTAAAAGACTTGTCATACAAACTTGATAATCTTTTTAATTAATCATTCTAAACAAAAAGTTATTTATAAATTGGGTATTCGATATGAGTCGGGTGTTTTCTTCTTTTTAAGTCGAGTGCCCGTTTTTAAACCGTTTTTATAGTGAGTTGGTGTATAATTGATATAAAAATTAAGGTTAATGACTATCTTATTTTCTGCAGGATTCAGTGTGCTTACTAATTTGAAATATATATCATATTGAGAATCTAAATATTTGTAAAAATGTCTTCAAATTCTTTTTGGATTATCAGCTAAGAAATTGTTTGTACTTCTCTTAAGTCCAGTTGCAGAATTTCTGTTTAATGTTTCAAATACTCCCATGAAGCAGGACGCTTATTTTGTACATCTTCCTTCGCGGATGATTGGTATATACCAGGTTGTGAGATGCATGTACATTCCGGAATTTCCTTGTACTTTCGGTTTTTTTTGTTAAAGTCGACACAGGGGACGATTCATATTCAGATGCGTGGATTTGGACTAATGTTTAAATGTACTGCCTATCCTCAAAAAGGTCACTTGCAATCAGGAAATTTTTGCAAGTACACAGTACTTTTTTCATTTCTGATTGACGGGATTTTCTCTGTGCTGCGCGTTGCTGCTGCACCAAAATTACACGTCCTTTAAAATTTTGAATATTAGATATTTCCAGTTTATTTAATTTTAGTTCGTTGCCGTGGAGTATATTTCTCTTTGAGATGGCACTTGGGTCATTGTTTTGGTTGGATGATTGGCGGCAAATTTCATTGCTTTTGTCTCTCTCGTTTCGTTTGATTTGTTCTTTTTTACATCAAAAACCTTGTATTTCGTCCTCTTATTCGGGATCACAAAATGGTAGATTTCCACAATCACTGGCTCAATACGCATAATGTATAGCTCTCAAAGACCCGATACAATTCTCTCCGGAAAGCCTGTAGCTGCAGATTAAAGAATACCTTATGCACATCTCGGCTGTCTGCCCGGGCAGAATTTTAGAGTTTGTAGATGCATCACCGGCATGGAAGTATTGGCACTGATCACGGGTGTGATGGGAGATTGTAAAAGGGTTGATTTCTAATGAATTTCTAATTTTTTTCTAATCTTTTTATAATCGTCTGAGGCAAAGCTTAAAGGTACTTTTGCACTCGTTTTTACTCAATCGATTCGTAGTATTTAGCTCACCCTAATACACTCTGTCCAATGACCGTTTGGATTTTTCTTACACGACTGACCATTGCTTTGGCGCTTGGGGCGTTGATCGGGCTTGAGCGTCAGTGGCGGCAAAAAAGTGCCGGACTACGCACGAATACATTGGTATCGACCGGTTCGGCTGCTTTTACATTGATTTCTATTGCCATCACTTCTTCCAATGATGATGTGTACATGGGAGATGCCACGCGGATCATTGGTCAGATTGTCACAGGTATTGGTTTTTTGGGGGGGGGTGTCATACTCCGGGATGGGCTGAATGTACAGGGTCTCAATACCGCAGCCACTATATGGTGTTCGGCAGCGGTAGGAGCACTGGCAGGTACAGGGCTGTATTCCTTTGCGTTCATCACTGCTCTGACTGTGACACTGACCCATGTACTTTTTCGTCCCCTTGGACATTGGATCAACAGATTTCCAACCCGCAAGGAAGATTCAGGAATCTATCAATACATCGTTCACATTAAGTGTAAGGAACATGTCGAGAACCTCATTCGAGTTCATTTTGTCAATTTTATCAAAAAAGACGATCACCTTCAGTTGCGCTCGCTTAAAAGTGCTGACACTGCTCACGGAACTGCTGCCATTGAAGCCCTGATTGTAGCCAATGGAAATCACAACAGCGACATTGAAAATCTGGCCGGCAAGCTGACCCTTGAATATGGTGTCACTGAGGTAGAGTGGAAAGCTGTTGGTATGTCGGACGAATAGTTTGAAAAAACATTGCAATGAAGACATTTGACATGAAAAACCTGGTCAAAAACTTTGACCACGTAGACCAAATCATTGATTTGGTACCTATGCTAAAAAAAATGCCGGTGGTTGAAGTGGCCGAAATTCTCGATCTGGTAGATGAGAGCTATCTGCTGAGCATTTTAGACTACTTTACACCTACCCAGCAAGGACTGATCGTTTCAGAATTTAGTATCGTCAAGCAAATTGAACTTTTCAAAACAACATCCCGCAAGCGATTTGCCGAGATTTTTGAATTTATGCCCTCGGATTCGCGGGCTGATCTTTTTCAGCATTTTACACAGCAGGAGCAGGCCGAGCTTTTGCCTTATCTCAGCAAGAAAACGCGTGAAGACGTGATTCACCTTTCGGCCTATCCGCCGGAGACTGCGGGAGGTATCATGAGCACGGACTTTGCGACTGTGCAGTCTGATATGACTTGCGCCGAGGCGATTGAAAAAATACGATCAGATGCTCCATCCAAAAAAACCATCTACTACTGCTATGTCGTGGACAGTGAGATGAAGCTCATCGGATTTATTACCCTGAAGGATCTGATCATGGCTGCACCGCACACACTCGTGCAGGAGGCCATGCACACTGAGTTTGTGTATGGTCGTGTAACTGATGACCGTGAAGAGATAGCTACCAAAATCGAAAAATACGATCTTGTAGCCCTACCGGTGATTAACCACAAGGACCAGCTGGTCGGCATCGTGACGCATGAGGAGGCCATTGATATTATCCGGGCAGAGCACACCGAAGATATGCAAAAGTTTATGGGTATCGTAGAAGCCAACAAGGAGTTTGACTATCTGGGTACCAGCAGCTGGAATCATTTCAAGCGTCGTGCTGTGTGGGTGATTTCACTTGCTGCATTGGGCATCATCTCCGGGATGATCATTCACAGCTATGAAAGTGCCATTGAAAAATTATTGATTCTTGCACTGTATATGCCCATGGTGGCAGATACCGGCGGCAACGCCGGCAGTCAGGCAGCTACCGTCATTGTGCGTGCTCTGGCCTTGGGTCAGCTAAACTTCAAAAATTGGCTACAGGTCATATGGAAGGAAACAAAAGTATCCAGCCTGCTGGCTATATGCCTTGGTATCCTGGCTTTCGGCAAGGTGTTGTTTCTGAGCTGGGAAACAGATATTCCCACTGAGTTTAGTCTGCCGGTTGTAGCACTTGTCATTGCCCTTGCATTATCCCTTCAGGTAGTTACGGCCACAGTGATCGGTGCATCTCTTCCGATGATTGTCCGACGTTTTGGCGGTGACCCTGCTGTAGCTGCCAGCCCGGCGATTACTACGGTGGTCGATATTACCGGGCTGCTGATATACTTCGGCGTAGCAACGGCTTTTTTTAACCTGTAATCTCACTTTCTAAACCTGATAATTCGAATAATCATGAAAATCAAGTACTTTGTTCTTTCTGTAATTTTTAGCGCTCCGGCTTTTTCACAAGTCACGGTCACCGAACCGACAGAAGACCGGCTTCCTTTTTACATAGACCCAAGCAAAAGAATGCCGGATGAAGAACTCGAAGATAAAAAAGAGGGATTTTTTATAACCGGTGTACCGAGGTTTGAATTTGATCCGATTCGTGGCTTTGGAATTGGGGGAAATGCTTTTCTCTTCTGGAACAGTACCAAAGATGACCCCTTTTTTGAATTTACTCCATACAGGCACAGAGTAAACGCTGAATTTTTTATTTTTCAAAACGGGCGGGTCAGGTATGCCCTCAATTATGATGCACCATACATATTCAATTCTAAATGGAGAGTACGTGCCGATGCGGTCCTCTGGGAAGACCCCAATGCTCAGTACTGGGGAATCGGTCGTGACTTCATTCGTCCGCTTTCGTTTAGGGATAAGCGCACAGGTATGATACGTGAATTTCGCCGTGTCTCTGACTATGAGGAGAACCTTGAACTTGCTGAGCAGGGCGCCGACGGAAAATTTTACACAGACATCAACTACAATAGCATGATTCAGCGGGAGCAACTCTACAACCTCCTCGGAGAGCGAGTGCTGATGGGCGGAAAACTGCGGCTTATGTTTGGATATGAGGCTCTGTTTACTTCCTTTTCTTCCTATCAGGGCGAACGATTTAAAGTAAAAACTCCTGATGGCGAAGAGGTTGAAGCAATACACAATCCTACACTTGTAGATAAGCAGAAAGCCGACGGCACCTGGGATCGATTCAATCTGGTCGGCTTTACAGGCGATGACTCATACTTATTCACTTCCATGCTGGCCTGGGCGGTGATATATGACACACGCGATTTCGAACCGGATCCATCCAGAGGAGTCTTTCTGGAGTACTCCCATGAGTATTCAGACCGCTGGTTTGGCTCATATTTTAGTTTCAACAAGTTTATGCTTCAGGCGCAGTACATTGCCACACTACACCAGTGGAGAAACGATAAGAATCGCATCACCTTTGCCGGTTTAGCAGCATTTGGACACATATTTGGCAGCCGTATCAACTTCATTGAAATGTGGGACCTCAGCTCTCAAGCCGAGGCCGGAGGTATACTTGTGCTGGGTGGAGGGCGTTCTATCCGAGGGTACAGAGAAGCCCGCTTTCTGGCTCCTACCGTTACACTGGTCAATCTTGAACTGCG
>JBKBNI010000016.1:0-9483 GCA_046295455.1 Thermaurantimonas sp.
CCACATAAACAAAGTGCTTACAAAAACTGGAACTCTGAACAGTATCCTATCACAGAGAAAATTCACAACGAAGCCCTCAGTCTGCCCATGAGTCCGGTGATGGAGGACTCAGAATTACAAAGGGTAATGGAGTTATTACATACATTCCATTGACGGAACAGATAAGCGAAATCAAAGCTCAGGCGGATAAAGATCGCTCATCCTACCGCCAGATTATGAAAGCCACCTCCATTTTTGGTGGAGTTCAGGTATTTCAGATTATCATCGGTATTATAAGGACGAAATTTGTGGCTGTTTTGCTCGGCCCTGCAGGGATGGGAATAGCAGGACTGCTGGATTCAACCACCGGACTGATTGCCCAGCTCTCAAATCTTGGCCTCCGTACCAGCGCAGTAAAAGATATTTCAGTTGCATACGGGAGTGATGATCAAAAAAGGACAGCCAAAATAGCCGCAGTAATCAATCGGCTGGTTTGGTTTACTGGTTTATTGGGTGCATTGATTACGCTGGTCTTGGCACCATTGCTGAGCCAACTCACTTTTGGCAACCGGGAGTACACCTGGGCTTTTATGTGGCTATCAGTCACTTTATTGTTCAATCAGCTAAGTGTTGGAAAGAGCATATTGCTTCAGGGCACGCGGCAAATCCGGTATTTAGCCCGGGCAGGTGTGATTGGAAGTCTGATGGGTTTATTTGTCACAGTTCCTTTTTATTACTTTCTGGGCATCCGCGGAATCGTGCCAGGGATGATTCTGATGTCAATTTTCGGCTATATAGTCTATCTGTACTTTGCAAACAAAGTACAAATAATGCCTGTGACTGTTTCTGTTAGGGAAATTCTGAATGAAGGGAGAAATATGATTCAGCTCGGTTTTTTGATAAGCCTTAATGGGTTGATAACGATGGGAGTATCCTATGCAGTCCGGATTTACATCAGCCGGACAGGAGGCGTGGAGGACGTTGGTCTATTTAATGCCGGATTTGCAATGATAAACACCTATGTAGGGCTTCTCTTTTCAGCTATGGGCACCGACTATTATCCCCGCTTATCTTCAGTCGCTTCTGACAACGAGAGAAGCAGAAATGTCATCAACCAGCAGGCTGAGATCGCGCTGTTGATTCTTTCGCCTTTGATCATGACTTTCCTGGTGTTTATCAACTGGGCAGTGATTATGTTGTATTCCTACAGGTTTCTTCCCATAAGTGACATGATGCTATATGCAGCACTCGGAATGTTTTTTAAGGCTGCATCCTGGGCTATTGCTTTTATCTTCCTTGCCCAAGGGGCTAATAAACTTTTTTTTTGGAGTGAGCTGGCGACTAATCTATATACTTTGGCGCTCAATGTTCTCGGTTATCATTTTTTGGGTCTGACAGGTTTGGGAATTTCATTTTTGGTAGCATATGGACTTTATCTGACCCAGGTATTTTGGATAGCCAGGGTTCGTTATTCATTTCGGTTTACTTCTGCATTTTATCAAATTTTTGGTTTGCATACCACATTTGCAGTTGTATGCCTGGCTGTGGTCAAATGGATAGAAAAACCCTACTCGTATGTATTAGGCCTGGTTCTGATCTCTGTTTCATCCTTCTATGCATATAAGGAATTGGATAAACGAATCGACATAAAATCTCTAATAGTTTCTATTAAAAACAGAATTTAATGAAGTTCAAAAAAAACAGAAAACTAAAAGTTTTTCATGGGTTGGTCAATTATGGAACGCAAGCGGGACTTTTTGCACGTGAGTTAAGAAATCAGGGATTTGAAGCCATTTCCGTAACTTATCCAGACGCTTTTAAAAGAATGACCGATGTCGAATTAAAGCACGGGGGAAATCTTCTTCAAAAGGTTATTAAACATACATGGAATTATTTATTTAGAATAAAATGTATGTTTAAATATGATATTTTTCATTTTTACTATGGTACTACATTATTGCCTTACCAATTAGATCTTCCAATCTTAAATTTTTATGGCAAGAAAATAGTAATGGAATACCTTGGTTGGGATCTTCAATTATATGAATATTCAGTCAAAAAATATAAGTACACCAATGCAAAATACTACAAGAATGAAACAGAGGCAATAAAAGGAGATAAATTAAAAATACGAAGATTAAATTTTGAAAGTAAATTCACAGATAAACAGCTTGTATGTGCCCCATATCTGTCTGAATTTTTGCCGACTTCAAAAGTCTTGCCACTTGGTATTGATTTAGAAAAATTTAAATTTCAACCACTAAAGCTAGAATCTGGTTATTTAGTTATTATACATGCTCCGACAAGTACAGGAAATAAAGGAACACCATTTATTGAATCAGCAATCGAAAAACTTATCAATGAAGGAGAAAAAATTACTTATAAAAGGGTTCAGAATATCTCCCACGATAAACTCCATATGGAATATGAAAAGTGTCATTTATTTATTGATCAAATTATAAGTGGGTGGTATGGAACAGCTTCTATTGAAGCAATGGCTATCGGACGACCAACTATTTGCTTTTTGAGAGAAGAATATTTCCAATATATTGATTATGGCCATAAAATTCCAATAATCAACGCAAATCCTGATACGATATATGAAACCCTAAAAATGATTTTGCGAAATAAAGAACACCTCATTGAATTAGGAGCAAAGAGTAGAAAGTTTGTAGAGGAAGTGCACGATGTGAAAAAAATTACATCTAAATTGATAAAAGAATACTCCTCACTTTAAAATGAACCTGACCCTCATCGCCGGTGCCCGCCCCAACTTTATGAAAATAGCGCCGATTATTCACGCCATTCAAAAAGATCATGCTAAAGGTAATTTTGAGAAAATATCAATTATCGTTTGATACTTACCGGCCAGCACTATGACCATAAGATGAGCGATACTTTTTTTAAGGAGCTCAACATACCGGAGCCTGATATAAACCTAAATTGTGGTGGTGAGACTCAGGCCGAACAAACGGCTGCAATTATGGTAGCTTTTGAAAAAGAACTGTTGGCAAATCCTTCTGATTTGGTGATGGTAGTAGGAGATGTTACCAGTACGATGGCCTGCTCAATAGTTGCCAAGAAACTGAATACCAAGGTTGCTCATGTCGAGGCCGGTATCCGCTCATGGGATTTAACCATGCCAGAAGAGGTTAATCGAATGGTGACGGATTGCCTTACAGATTATTTTTTCACAACTACTGAACTGGCCGGTGAAAACCTGCGCAAAGCCGGTATCCCGGATGATAGGATATTTTTTGTGGGCAACGTAATGATTGACACCCTCCTAGCCAATCGACACAGGTTCAAGAAGCCTTCTTTTTACGACGATTGGGGTTTAAAAAAAAGCAATTATTTTGTTCTGACTCTTCATAGATCGGCGAATGTGGTGATGGCAGTAAATTGAAACATTTAATGCACGAGATCGTTTCTCATGCACACTATTTACCAATAAGCTTTCCCATCCATCCGCGTACAAAAAAAAATTTTAATGAGTAAGGCATTGCAGCTTCTAATCTTAAGATCGTAGAGCCAATGGGATATCTTGAATTTAACTATTTAGTTGAAAATGCTAAAGCAGTAATCACCGATTCAGGAGGGATTACCGAAGAAATCACCGTGATGGGGACTCCTTGCATTATACTGCGCGATAATACGGAGCGTCCCGAAACAATATAATTGGAACCAATGAATTGATCGGAACCGATCAAGCTTCCATTAAACCAGCCCTGGATAAGCTTTTCGCCGGGGGCTGGAAAAAAGGAGAAATACCTAGGTTGTGGGATGGTAAAGCAGCTGAAAGAATTGTATTCATTTTGAAAGAAATTTTGTGAAAAAGAAAATTTTAATCATTACACATGGCTTTTACCCGGAGCTAAGTCCTCGTTCGTTCAGAGCGACGGAGCTTGCAAAAGAATTTTATCGGCAAGGCCATGAAGTAACCGTGATGGCTCCATATCGGATTGGAATTGATGAATTAATCAAAGAATATCCTTTTGAATTCAAAAGTTTGGGTGTTTTAACGTGGAAGATATTCAATTTTAAAAAATTTGGTTTAGCCGGTAGGCTTTACAATAAAGCAGTCAATCGACTTCTTCCCCTTTTGTTTGAATACCCGATGTTGGAATTGTTTTTTAAAGTCAGAAAAGCCTTAAAAAATGAGAAAAAAAAATACGATCTCCTGATCTCTGTCGCAGTGCCTTATCCAATCCATTGGGGAGTGGCGAGTACTTGGAATACCAAATCAAAAATCGCAGATATATGGGTAGCTGACTGCGGAGACCCATACTACTTAGACGAAAACGATAGTTTCAGAAAACCTTATTATTTCAAGTATGTAGAAAAGTGGTTCATGCGAAAAGCCGACTTTGTAAGCATTCCGGCTGAATTTTTGAAAAAGAACGTTTTTCCTGAATTTCATTCTAAAATTAAAATTATTCCGCAAGGATTTAAATTTGAAGATGTTCAAAGAGATGAAATTGTTAATGATGGAATCATTAGATTTGGCTTTGCCGGGAGCCTGATTTACCTTAAACGCGATCCACGAAAATTTCTTGAATTTCTTTTACAGCTTGATGATAATTTTAAATTTGAATTTCATATTTTTACAAATAGTGTTCACCTCCTTGAGCCTTACATTTATATAGATAAGAGAATCATTTTACATAAACCAATAGATAGAATTGAATTATTAAGGAAGTTGTCACGTTTTAATTTTGTTGTAAATTTTATGGATTCAAAAACTCAAAGGCCCAGTAAACTTATTGACTACTCAATCCTTAACTTACCCATTTTAAATATTGAGATGGAAAAGTTAGATAAAAATAATATTCTGGCTTTTCTAAATGGAGATTATACAGGGAGATATGTAATTGAAAATCCCGATCAATACAGAATTGAAAACATTTGCCAAAAATTTCTTGATTTATGCAAGTAACGCATGAAGCACACAAAATAATTCAATTACCTGCTGCGTATAATAAGACGAATAATGGAAGGATTCCTGCGCAATCTATCCTTTTATTCTTAGTATGGCCTTTGGGTGTCCTGATACAGGCGATTAAAAACTTTCGACAACCCTGGGCAAAAAATTTGTTTTGGTTATTTTGTATTTATTTTGGTTTGTCTTTTGTAGTCGGTGATCAAACTTCACGAAGCAATGATGCACAGAGATATACTGAACAGTTGCAATATTTTCATTCGGGTTCAATAGATATCAACAAGCTTTTTAATCAAATATACAGCGAAGGGGGATATGTTGATATATATCAACCTTTAGTTACGTGGTTGCTCGGAATATTTACAGATAAACCTCAATGGCTTTTTGCCTTATTTGCCCTTGTATTCGGCTATTTCTATTCGAGAAATATCTGGATTTTACTTGATTTTTACAAAATAAATCGTTGGAGTCTGATTGCCTCCGGCATGCTTCTGGCATTTGCTTTGAGCAACCCCATATGGAATATTAATGGAGTCAGAATGTGGACGGCAGCTCAAATTTTTATCTACGGTCTGTTTTTGTATTTTCTAAAAAATCAAAAACGCAAAGGAATTTTATGGATAGCCTGTACTCCTTTATTTCATTTTTCTTTTCTTTTTCCATTAGGGTTATTTTTCATATATTTAATACTACCTAAAAGCATAATTGTTTTTTTTATAGTTTTTTTATTAACTTCTTTTATCAAAGAGCTCAATTTAGAATTCGTCCAGGATAGACTGAGTATTTTGCCTGAGGTCTTTCAACCCAGGGTAAGAGGGTATACCAATCTGGAATATGCTGAATCGATTAAGGAAAATATCGAAATGCTACACTGGCATGTAAAGCTTGCACAATATTCATTATCAATAGTAGTCTATTCATTTGTTTTTATTTTGTTTATTTCATTAAATAAAAACAATAATAGCCATTCTATATTAAGAAGGCTATTTTTATTTGGCCTTTTCATGGGAAGTTGGGCAAATATCAGTGCACATATCCCTTCAGGTGGTAGATTTTTGGTTTTGTCAAACTCTATTCTATTCGCATGCTTTTTTCTGTTCATGGCTTCTCAATATAGAAAGAATGCATTCGTTCACTTGAAAAATTTTATTTCCATCCCTTTGGCTTTCTGGATAATTTTTAGTATTCGCATAGGTTTGGATTATTCCGGCATATTAACTCTCTTTGGAAATCCCATCATAACTTCCTTGGTGAGTGAAAGTACACCAATCATTGATTATATAAAAAAATTACTATAACTAAGTGTTAAATTATTTAAAAACAGTCGCAAATAACCTCCCCGGCTGGCATACCCATCGCAAAATCATCGTCATCGAAAGCGACGATTGGGGCAGTATTCGTATGCCATCCAGAGAGGTCTACTTAAAACTCCTGGCTAAAGGTTATGCCGTGGATGCCTGCCATTACAACAGAAATGACCGGCTGGAGTCAAATAAGGATCTTGAACTTCTTTTTGAGCTTCTTCTGCATTTCAAAGACCACATGGGCAGACATCCGGTTATCACCGCAAATACCATCATGTGTAATCCCGATTTTGAAAAAATCAGACAATCGAATTTTTACCAATATTATCATGAAACATTTTCGGAAACCCTCTCAAAATATCCCGATAGTGATAAGGTCTTGTCTTATTACTTGAGTGGTATAACCAGCAATATCTTTTACCCTCAATTCCATGGGCGCGAACATGTGAATATTTATACCTGGTTGAATGCTTTGCAAAAGGGAGATAAAATAGCTCGCGAAATTTTTGATTATGAGATGTTTACAGTACATTATTTGAATAATACTTCATGCAGAAAAGAATATTTAGACAGTTTTGGAACACATACATCGGACCAACTGGTTTCAATTGAGGATTCTGTTTCGGAAGGATTACAGACATTTAAAAAAAATTTTGGTTTTGAATCTGAGTCTTTTATTGCTACCTGTTATACTTGGCATCCGTTGATTGAAAAATATTTGCATGAAAAGGGTGTCACTATTATACAATCAGGCCGTGTACAGAAAGCGCCAAAGATTGGTCGTGAAGGCTACAAACACATTCGACACTACACCGGGCAGAGAAATCAATTTCATCAAATCTATACAGTCAGGAATGTAATCTTTGAGCCGTCTGAAAACCCGGACAAAGATTGGGTCGATGCAGCGCTTAAGGAAATTAAATTAGCCTTTGCGTGTAAAAAACCGGCCGTAGTATCCATGCACCGTGTCAATTTCATTGGAAGTATTCATGCCGATAACAGGTCAAAAAATTTAAAACTTTTTCAGGATTTACTGAAAAAGATCCTTCAATTGTGGCCCGACGTGGAATTTATGAACACGGCTGAGTTGGGCCGTATGATGATGAATCGATAAAATTATGTGCGGGATTGCAGGTTTTGTCACCGAAAAATTACCAAACCAGGAAAAGGTTTTGGAGAAGATGATTGGTACATTATCACACCGAGGGCCTGATGATAAAGGGGCAGAACTGTTTATACATAATGGATGCACCATAGCACTAGGACAGGTGAGGTTGTCCATCATTGATCTTTCTGAAGCCGGGCATCAACCCATGCATTTCGGGCCTTACAGCATTGTCTTCAATGGGGAAATTTACAATTATGTAGAAATCAGAACCAAACTCCAAAAGCTGGGGCATTCATTTGTTTCCCAGTCAGACACAGAAGTAATTCTGCACGCTTATGACGAATGGGGTCAGGCTTGCGTAGAATATATGATTGGCATGTTTGCCTTTGTAATTTACGACAGAAGGTCGGACATGTTATGGGCCTGCCGCGACCGCGCCGGAGTAAAACCTTTTTATTATTATTTTTTCGAAGGCACATTCGTATTTGCTTCAGAATTGAAGGCATTTCATTCTTTTCCTCTGTTTAAAAAAGAAATCGACACAGCTGCGTTAGCCCTATACTTCCATTATGGATACATACCTGCACCACACTCCATTTTTTCCCATACCTATAAATTAATGCCGGGTCATTCTTTGATATATTCGATCGATAACAAAACCTGTCAGGTGAAACCATACTGGCAAGTAACGGATTTCTACCGGATGCCTAAGTTATCCATCGACTATTCTGAGGCGAAACAAGCGGTAAAAGACATCTTGTTATCAGCATGTAGCTATCGCATGGTGGCAGATGTACCAGTAGGTGTTTTTTTAAGTGGTGGTTACGACAGTACAGCTGTAACAGCAATCTTACAACACAATCGCGCAGAACGACTTAAAACATTTACAATAGGTTTTAGAGAAGGCAATAATGAAGCACCGTATGCTCGTGCTACGGCTGATTATTTAGGTACGGATCACACGGAGTATCTCTGCACATCGAAAGAAGCACAGGAGATCATACCTACACTTCCCTACTATTACGACGAGCCATTTGCAGATAGTTCTGCAATACCTACGATGTTGGTAAGCCGTATTGCACGCCAATCCGTCACAGTGGCCTTGTCAGCCGATGCGGGCGACGAAGTCTTTGCCGGTTATGACAGCTATTCATCTTTGCATAAGAAGCTACAACTTTTAGACCTAATACCAAATGGGTTGAAAATTCCGGTTAGCAATCTTGCCAAAGGATTTGAAAAATGGGTTCCAACACGCTATCCAGCCTTCAAACACAAGTTGTTTGGTGTAGCAGAAGCAATGCATCCTGATACTTTCACTCAGGCAGCAGTATTGTTTAGGCTAATGAACAGTTTGCCAAATTCATATTTTTCCCGATTATTTACTGACCGGGTTACGCCGCATGCAACACCATCCGAAATGGATGTTGTGGGTTTTCATGATCCCATAGACATCGCGCTGGCGATAGATTATCAAATGTACTTACAAAATGATATTCTAACCAAAGTGGACAGGGCAACCATGTCGGTATCCCTCGAAGGGCGAGAACCTCTTTTAGATCATCGAATAATAGAATTTGTGGCCCGATTGCCACTTTCATTTAAGTTTGATGGTAAAACGCAAAAAAAGATATTAAAGGACATCGTTCATGAATATGTTCCCAAATCCATGATGGATCGTCCAAAGGCAGGTTTTAGCCTTCCCATCTACAGTTGGCTCAAAGGGGACTTGAGATATTTAATAGATGAATTTTTATGCGAAGATTCATTAAAAGAATCAGGATTATTTCGGGTTGATTTTCTGAAAAAGCAGGTGGATTTGTTCGTTTCTGATCAATTACATTACAAACCATTTATTTGGAAACTATTAATGTTTCAGATGTGGTACAAAAAATGGATGACAAACTACTAAAGGTAATGCATTAATATTTTGTTAGGCATTTGAAGCATGTTAGAATTAAAGAGATGACTTTAAAGATTTTGTTTCAGAGGGGTCAAATTGTAGCAATAAGCTATGGATTTTCTCCTGAGGGTTATGATCCCTGCCCTGGATATTGGGACGAAAACCTCAATTGGCACGATGTACCCATTGATCCGTATGGATGGATAATTGAGGAAGTTTTAAGAAAGAATGGAAAATAATTTAAATACCAGAA
>JBKBNI010000017.1:0-4070 GCA_046295455.1 Thermaurantimonas sp.
GTCAAAAATTCTTTTGAAATATTTCCTGTAGAGCATGTTGAGTAAAAAAGATGTAAAATATTTTAGATATGTTATATTATCAGATTTTAGAAGGTCTGTAGTTTAATACAAATAATTACCAAACTTTTTATTCATCACAAAATATTTTTTCCAATTTCATTAATAAAAGTTGTTTATTAATAAAATACATATTCATTTGCCAGATGATAGCTAAAATGAGCGGCCACAGAAACGCAATTTGAAGAAATTTTAGCTAATTGCTCTCTATCTCTGTGCACTCTGAGTATTAATTCGACCATCGCTTTGGGGTACTGACCGCAGAAATAAAAACCCACCTGATATTGATGTATTAACTCTTCAAGTGCAGAACCTTGATTACCAATGCCAAGTATGGGAGCACCTACTGCAAGATAATTCATTGTTTTGCTCGGAACACTGGCCTGGGTTGCCTGAGGTTCTAAAGCGACTACTGCCAGGTCAGCCGAAGCCAGTGAGTAAGGAAGGACTTCTGAAGTCTGATAGGGCAGGAAGATAACATTGTGAATATGATGACTCTCTGCTTGCTTCTCAAGTATTTTTCTTTTAGCACCATCCCCAATTAATAAAAATAAAATATCAGGAATGGATGATAATTCTTTAGCAACCTCAATAAGTACTTCAAGCTGGTGACCTAAACCCATATTTCCGGAATACAATATAATGAACCTGTCCTGCCACCCTCGTTCACGTAAAAATGGATTGTCCTTTTTATCAACCGGCTTGAATTTTTGGGATGCGCTCCATATGGGTACAACTTTTATTTTGTCGGGTTGCACATATGCAGATATGGTTTTTTTCATTCCTTCGCTAAGAGTAATTACTCGCTCAGCTCTGGCGAAAACACGTCTGTTGATGTGAGACCATAATTTAAATACCCATGATCGCCTGCTTATACCTGCGAGATTCAAAATATCAGGGTAAACATCAAATACAACAACACTGAATGGATTTGAAAATATGAGTGCGTTAAAATAGCTGAATGGCGGATTTGTATAATATAAAACTGTATATTTTCTGTATTTAAATAAAAGCAGGAAACTCAAATGCATGGTGCATAATGACCACGTCAGAATGCGACTTATGTAGTTTACTCTTTTATAAGCTATTGTGTTTTGTATTCTAACTTTAGGGTTTAGCTTACGTTCATTTGCCCTGTACCTGCCATACATAAGAACAACTTCGTCATAAACCGAACAGAAAGCATTAGCAACGTCTGTAGTTAAATATCCGGCATTTTGATTAACAATCAAAATTTTCTTCACAATTATTAAATTACAAAAATTTTCATTTGTTTCAGAAGGCTCCTAAGCTTTATTCATCAATAGCTCACCCAATTCTGCTGAAGTCATAAACTCTACCTCCGGCCATTTTTTTATAATGGCTTTGAGCAATCTTCTCAATTCGCGTATGCCTTTATCGCGGTTTTTGGGTTCGATAAATCCTATATAGTTGACCCGATGACTGGATATTACCGCCGGCTTATTCCAGAAGAAAGCAATGGAAATCTGCTTCAGGCAGCGATCTACCCAGTCGGTGATGTGGGCTTTGTCGGGTTCGCCGAAGCATACCGGTTCGAAGAAGGCATTACGCACAAGAATAACCTGTCCGTGTGCATTGATCTTTCCCGGCCAGTTCCATTCTTTCTTAAATTGTCCATCACCCAGTGGATATATCCGACGTTTGGCCCGGGTTATTGTTTTTACACCTATTTTTTTCAGGGTGGTTTCCAATTCGGCAGGCTCTTCGGCATTGGGCGCCACAAAGCAAGTCGGCTTATGCCCCATATATTGTTCATACAATCTGCCGGCATCTTCAAGCATCTTATGCAGACCGGGTATTTCACTTTTTTTCTCCGGATGTAAGGCTCCCAGATAGTTGGGATACTCTTTGCCATTCCAGCGGGATGCACCTACAGATCGCCATCGGAAGGCTTCCAGCATTCCCTCATCTTTTTCCTGCGCAATGAGTTTCCACCATCGCCCCACATGGATATGTTCGCGGCCGTGCAACTGAGGACAAAACAAACGCCGGCGTTCACCCTCCTGCCAATAGTGCAGTAATTTGTCATGATTTGGATATCTGGCAATGGTTTTATCGATGGATTCGAATGCGTAGTCTGAAAAATTTGTACTTTCAATGGTTTCAAAGTCGGGGTTGGCCATATTGCAAAAAGGGGTAAAGACAGGAGGGCGACCGGTAGCGTCTTTAAAGTCCAGCAAAACATTAAACAATAGCTCCAGATCTTCATTGCTTTCCAGACTATCAAAACCATAGTGGTTTGTCTCTAACTTGAGCCCGAATTGACGCATCGCTTGGTAAGCCTCTTTACTGGCTGTGCGGATGCTACCCCAGTCGTCGGATTCGATGACGACAATTTTCCTGCGTAGTGTCTTACCAAAACTATTGGAAAGATGGGTACGAATGTTCTCTTTAAAAGTGAGGATGTTCATTTACAATTGAGTGGCCTGATTTCGTTTCCTTAATTAAATCTTCAAAAATTTTCAGATACTTCAGGTATTGTTTGTTTTTTTCAAAATGTTCTTCGGCTCTTTTTCGGCAGGCCTTGGCAGTTTTTTGGCAATCCCAGGTTTCCAATATCTTAATCTTTTCAATGATACCATCCACATCCCCTTTCTCTACCACAAAGCCAGTATGCTCATCAATGGCTTCCGGACTACCTCCGGTGTTGTACGTGATCACAGGCGTACCACACGCCAGGGCTTCGAGATTGGTCGTGGGAAAATTGTCCTGGTACGTGGGATTGACATAGCAAAGCGCATTGGTGTAAAGTGCAGCCAATTGTTCGACGGATTCTGTTCTTCGAATACCCAGAAAACCCTCTTTTGGAAGCTTTGACATCTCCTTTTCAGATAAGCCAACCAGCACTATTTTAACGTCAGCTTCCAAATGTTCTCTGATTTTTACAAAATCAAGTAAGCCCTTTCTGGATGACCAAATATTGGCTATCCCCAGAATATATTTAGTATCGACAATAGGAGATATTGAATTTTCTGAAGGTTTGAATTTATCTAAATTTATCCCATTATGAATGGTATGAGTCGGGTAATGACCCAAAAACGACTCTTCAACATACTTCGCAAGCCAACGAGAAGGAGTAATGATGTTTAGAAAGGGTAATTCATAGAACAATTCTTTTTTGTCGCTGAAATTTCTTTTCGAATTATCGATTACAAGGCTTTTGGGATAATATGTTGTTTTAGGACATCTTTCGCAATGCTGGCGCCATTTAAAACAACCCTCATGTTCAAAATGAGTACAATGACCTGTAAATGGCCAACAATCATGAAAAGTCCATACCAAAGGAATTTTGGAATTTTTTAAAAATTTAAATAAAACTTCAATATTTATATAATACCCATGCAGATTATGTAGTGCAATTAAATCCGGTTTTAGCGATTCTATTTGTTCAATAAGATTTTCAGTAGCCTTACGAGAGGCAAAACCGTGTCTGTCGGTAAGCAATGTGTAAGCTCCATGCAGATAGACGTCCCAATTCGTACCGATTTTGATTAAGTGAGAGGCACTCTGCGCCCTTCCGCGGCCATACGCAATATAGCTTTCATGGCCGTGGTCTATCAGGACATTGCCAATCTCTTCAGCGATACGACCTGTGGAGCCGGTGTTGACTACAGCGTTAATTTGAAGGACTTTCATCCAGTAAGATTTTTTCGAACTTTTGGGCTATGTGTTCAACGGAAAAAACCTGAATTTTTCGTTTTCCATTTTCACCCATCGTTTGCCTGAGTTTTTCATCCATCATGAGTTTCATCAGGCAAGTTTTAAAATTTTCCTCATCATGGAGCTGGACCAAATAGCCGGTAGTACCGTGCTCTATCATTTCAGAAGGACCGGCTACACAGTCGTAAGCAACCACAGGCAAACCTGCCGACATGGCTTCACCAATCACATTGGGGAAACCTTCTGAAGAGGAGGTAAAGGCAAATATTTTGGCACGACGGTAAAAATCATCCACGTCTGCGCGTTGTCCTGCGAGCTCAATACGGTCTTGC
>JBKBNI010000018.1:0-3996 GCA_046295455.1 Thermaurantimonas sp.
TTTTTTAGAACTATGACCTCGCTTATCCCTCTTCTATCAAAGATCTCCCCGTTTCCAAAACGGGCTGCAAATGTAATAACATATATTTCAGTCTCGCAACATTGCCCGAAAATATTTTTATAAAATATTGTTGGTATTGACTTTTTTTTATTATTTAGCCTTCTTGACAAATTGCCTTCTTCTTCAGCCGTCAAATGAGCCTATTTGAATCTGAATATATTAGCAATTGCTTTACCGAGGTCATCAAGTTTTTCCAAGGATTCTGGCATTGATGGATTTTTAAGGTCAAAGTTTACTTCCGTTTCGACACCGATTTGCACCGGATATACTATGAGAAAGTTGTTTTGTGTAAAATACTTATTTAAGTAGTGGGGGACTTTGTTCATATTCGGATGAAACGAGGGTTTATGAGGTCTGCTGAGCTGAATGATAATGTTGTCATCCGACCGCACATCGCGGGAAAGTATGAGAAAATCATCCCAATCTTCAAAAACTTGGAAGTCACAATTTATTGGTTGCTTTTCATTGATTTGACGAATGTAGCGAAGTGTGATTTCACTTGAGTAAAATATAATTTTTGCACCTGAATTTTTTGAAATATTCCACACTTTAAATAAATAGAATAGAAAACCTAATTCTTTTTCTGCCTTATCTGGAATGATTACCAAATGTCGTTTGATTGTTGATAGTGGCTGAATAGACTTGTATATGAAAGTTGTTACATTGTTTTTGGCTAATATTCCTTCTGCAAGATTTCCAAGGAAGTTTTTAGATAGCCCTTTAGTAGAATTTAATCCCAAAATCAATCCATTAATCTTCTTTTCTTTTATAGTTCCTGTAACAGCATTCATTACATTCACATCATATCGCAGTATGTCTATAAGTCTCACATCTGCTCCTGAAGCTGTAAGTACCGCTTTTTCAAGAACTTTTTTGGCAATCTTGTCGTTCAATTCATTTTTTTCTTCGTCTACTACTGTCAAAGCATGTAGTATTGTTTTATTTTTATTTGACTTCATTAGCAAGGCGAGTTGGACAAGTTCCTCGACCTGGTTTTCTTGATGAGTAGCTATTAGTATTTTATCTTCTTCACCTGAGCTTTCAGATTCTTTATCATTTTCTTCTAACTCATCTAGCGCCAACTTCTGTGCGCCTTTCTGAGCAGCGAAAGAGGCAATCGTGCACGTTACAAGGATCATTAAAATGGTACCATTAAGGATACTGTCATTTAGAAGTCTGATCGGCTCTATTACTTCCCCAAGTGCTTCAGCAGCTTGTATTTCCTTTTTGTTCAATATAATGTTGTAACCCACCAAAACGGCTGCAAGCGTAGCAGCCGCTTGGGCGCTACTCAATCCGAATATAACGAGTCTTTCTGCAGAATTAAACTTGTATATTTTCTGAGTAATATATGCAGCTAAATATTTTGAAAATATAGCGATTACAATCATAACGCCAGCCACAAGAAGACTTTCATAACCGCGAAAAAAGACTTTGTAATCAATGAGCATTCCAACACCGATTAAGAAAAAGGGGATAAAAAGGGCATTCCCGACAAATTCAATCCGATTCATCAATGGTGAGGTATGAGGAATGAGCCTATTCAATGCCAGACCTACCAGAAATGCTCCTATAATAGACTCTACTCCGGCGACTTCTGCAAAAAATGCCCCAAGAAAAAGCATCGCCAGAACAAATATGTATTGAGATATATTGTCATCGTAATTCTTAAAAAACCACCTACCAATTACAGGAAATCCTAACAAAACAACTGCACCGAAAATAATTACTGATATGATCAGCCTATACCAAAAATATTGATCTACAGTACCGGTAGCCATACCTGCGATGACTGCTAATACCAAAAGAGCAAGTGTGTCCGTGATCACAGTGCCACCTACTGTAATGTTAACAGCTCTGTTTTTTGTAATACCAAATTTTCCTATCAGAGGATATGTTAGCAACGTGTGAGATGCATACATACTTGAAAGCAATACTGCAGTCATAAGGCCAAAACCTAATATATAAATAGCGGAGGCTATTCCAAGCAACATAGGAATGGAAAAGGTCGTTAGACCAAATACAATGCTCTTTCCGCTGTTTTTTTTAAAGTCTGCCAAATCAATTTCTAACCCGGCTAAAAACATTATGTAGAGCAAACCGGCATTTCCAAACAGAATGATGCTGCTATCTCGGTCCATTACATGTAATCCATTAGGCCCTATGATCGCTCCAGCTATGATCAACCCGATAAGGTGTGGTATTTTAAGCTTATTTAATAATAATGGTGCGAATAATATGATGAATAGTATAACTGAAAAGATAAGAACCGGATTTTTAAGTGGAAGTGTAAATGCTATTTTTTGAACTAAGAACATCATTTTTTAAGGCAATTTTAATTGCAAATAAAAACATATCATAAACATTAAAATGCCAAAATTTCTGCATTTCCTGATTTTCTGATAAAAATTCAATTCCCAGAATTGTATTAAAAATTACTTTTGGCGCCTTTATTTTCATCTCATGAAATGTGGAATAGTAGGCCTTCCTAATGTAGGTAAATCTACTTTATTTAATTGTTTATCAAGCGCTAAAGCTCAAAGCGCTAATTTTCCGTTTTGTACCATTGAGCCAAATATCGGCATGGTAAATGTACCGGATCCTAGGTTGGAGAAGTTGGCAAGTCTTGTTCAGCCTCAAAAAGTAATCCCCGCGACAGTCGAAATCGTAGATATTGCCGGTCTTGTAAAAGGTGCATCAAAGGGTGAGGGTCTTGGTAACCAATTTTTAGGAAATATTCGTGAGACCAATGCAATACTTCATGTACTTCGTTGTTTTGACGATCCTAATGTTATACATGTGGATGGTTCTGTAAATCCAGTGAGAGATAAGGAAGTAATTGATACAGAACTTCAACTCAAAGACCTGGAAACATTAGAAAAACGCATATCACGAATTGAAAAAGCTGCTAAAACGGGAGATAAAACATCCCTTAAAGAATTTCAAGTGCTTTCCAAGATTCACAATCTTATTCTTGAAGGGAAAAATGCACGTGTCTATACGCCTCAAAATGACGATGAAGAGGAAATTATCAAAAAACTACAGCTTCTTACGACCAAACCCGTGTTATACGTATGCAATGTAGATGAAGCATCCGCAGCTACTGGTAATCATTGGGTTGAGAAAATAAAAAATATAGCCAAGACAGAAAATGCCGCTGTTTTAACACTGGCCGCAAAAATTGAAAGCGAAATTGCAGAGCTCGAATCCTATGATGAAAGGATGCTGTTTTTGGAAGAACTTGGCTTAGAGGAAGCCGGTGTAAATCGTCTGATTCGGGCGGCTTATGACCTTCTGAATCTTCAAACATTCTTTACTGCTGGCGAGAAGGAAGTTAGAGCATGGACGATCCGCAAGGGAGATACTGCTCCCAAGGCTGCCGGAGTGATTCACTCTGATTTCGAAAAAGGATTTATCAGGGCGGAGGTGATTTCCTATGACGATTTCATAATTTATGGCTCGGAAGCAGCCGTGCGCGAAGCGGGAAGACTGCGTATAGAAGGCAAAGAGTACATCGTCAAAGACGGTGATGTGATACACTTTCGATTCAATGTTTGATGGTTTTTAAAGTATTTTTAATATTACATCACATGTAATTCTGATTTTTGGCACAATGATTGGCTACATTTTCATACGTTCTTTTCATTATAAGTGCGCTTTTTTCATTTGGGTAAATTTTGTGTTAATCGCTTTAAGCCACTTACAATCCCGGGTCTTATCCCGGGATTTTTATTTATATCAAATATTTCAGTGAACTGAGCTCATTGATTATTTTAGCACGATAAGAGACATGGCTCAGATTGTGGCAATGCATTTCAGTTCAATCGCAATTGGTGTTGGTAAAGCATTTACCTCCACAGTGGTGCGACATGGTTGATTCTCTTTAAAATATTCTGCATAAATTTGATTGAAGGTATTAAAATCTCGTTTCATGTT
>JBKBNI010000019.1:0-1767 GCA_046295455.1 Thermaurantimonas sp.
TGTTAACAGCAAAAGCTATTGTGGATAAAGTGAAAGCGGAGTTGTAATTACCTTTCAAATAGAGGCTGTTAACAGCGCCGATTTGATCCAGCGCCTCGAGCGCGCCGTTGTAATTACCTTTCAAATAGAGGCTGTTAACAGCAAGATCATTTCGTTGTCTTTGTTCACTACAGTTGTAATTACCTTTCAAATAGAGGCTGTTAACAGCAGACGGTTAACGTTGCCGCATGGAAAAAACGTTGTAATTACCTTTCAAATAGAGGCTGTTAACAGCGGTCGGGGGTGGGGGCACCCACCGCGCCCAGTTGTAATTACCTTTCAAATAGAGGCTGTTAACAGCTATAACTGGGTTGATCACTCATGGGCAGTAGTTGTAATTACCTTTCAAATAGAGGCTGTTAACAGCGTTTGCGTTTTCGACCAGGATGGGGAACTTGTTGTAATTACCTTTCAAATAGAGGCTGTTAACAGCGATTGGTACGAAAATTCACACTATTGCGCCGTTGTAATTACCTTTCAAATAGAGGCTGTTAACAGCTCTCGCAAGCAAGACCCTCCTGTGGTGCGGGTTGTAATTACCTTTCAAATAGAGGCTGTTAACAGCTATCCACACGGAATTGCCAAAAAGTGGGATGTTGTAATTACCTTTCAAATAGAGGCTGTTAACAGCAAAGCCGCGGTAGACGTATGCGAGGATACAGTTGTAATTACCTTTCAAATAGAGGCTGTTAACAGCAAAAACAAACAAACATGAGAACTTTAGAAAGTTGTAATTACCTTTCAAATAGAGGCTGTTAACAGCACAACTGGGTTGATCACTCCATGGCAGTCGGTTGTAATTACCTTTCAAATAGAGGCTGTTAACAGCTTTCTGATTGATATCCACAAACCATTATTCGTTGTAATTACCTTTCAAATAGAGGCTGTTAACAGCAATTGAATTGGTGATAAAAAAATTTGAGGAGTTGTAATTACCTTTCAAATAGAGGCTGTTAACAGCTGGTCTGCGGGCCCTTCGGTGTTACTAACCGTTGTAATTACCTTTCAAATAGAGGCTGTTAACAGCTACACGCAACCGTTAATCATCCTTATAAACGTTGTAATTACCTTTCAAATAGAGGCTGTTAACAGCATGTACCGGATAATATCGAAGAGTTAGCCAGTTGTAATTACCTTTCAAATAGAGGCTGTTAACAGCGGTGGGGGCGTAGCCCTTCATCGACGACAGGTTGTAATTACCTTTCAAATAGAGGCTGTTAACAGCTATCTTGTTGTCATTGTTATCTATAATAGCGTTGTAATTACCTTTCAAATAGAGGCTGTTAACAGCTTTCGTCCCTCACACTTACTATTTGCGGTGGTTGTAATTACCTTTCAAATAGAGGCTGTTAACAGCCCAACAGGAACAAATGAATAATAACAATCAGTTGTAATTACCTTTCAAATAGAGGCTGTTAACAGCTTTTAAGGAAAAAAGCAATTATAGATAAAGGTTGTAATTACCTTTCAAATAGAGGCTGTTAACAGCTAATTCAAATTATTGTGCCAAATACAAACCGTTGTAATTACCTTTCAAATAGAGGCTGTTAACAGCGTGCGGGGCGAGCTGCGTGTGGTGGCCTACGTTGTAATTACCTTTCAAATAGAGGCTGTTAACAGCGGTCGACAAAAACGGTAAAATTATTTATCAGTTGTAATTACCTTTCAAATAGAGGCTGTTAACAGCATAACTGGGAAAAAGATTCAGCGGCAGTTGGTTGTAATTAC
>JBKBNI010000020.1:0-1717 GCA_046295455.1 Thermaurantimonas sp.
AAGCACCCTTACACTTCTTAAAATACTGGAATACTATACTAAAAACCAAAAGTACGAAGCAGAAAATTTTAAGCTGCTTACTTCTATTAGAAACCTATCGAACTTACGCAACAAAAGCATAGCTGCTCACGATTTTAATGCAGTAACGAAGGAGGAAATAGTCAAAAGGATAGCTCCTCTTGAAATCGATGGTTTCTTTAACAAACTAAAGGAACTATTAAAAATAAAGGATGACGATAATCCATATTACTTTATAAATAAAAAAATAAAAGATATGATAGAACGTTCTTTGAAATACGAGCAATTTTAACACTCCTAAAAATCGTTTAATTAATTGATATTAAATAGTTTAAGGTATTATATGCTGTTAACAGCCTCTATTTGAAAGGTAATTACAACAGCGATTGCCCAGGAATCTTTTTTCCAGTTGCTGTTAACAGCCTCTATTTGAAAGGTAATTACAACAGGGAGCGGACATGTACGACAGAGCCATAGGCTGTTAACAGCCTCTATTTGAAAGGTAATTACAACAATATAGGCATTCAAAGAAAGGTAGATGTAGCTGTTAACAGCCTCTATTTGAAAGGTAATTACAACGATGCGGACTCACCTGCACCACAGACTTTCGCTGTTAACAGCCTCTATTTGAAAGGTAATTACAACGCAGGCTCACCGCATAGTAGGCGATCGCGAGCTGTTAACAGCCTCTATTTGAAAGGTAATTACAACTTGGTGCCTGAACCTATTAGAATGGCTATAAGCTGTTAACAGCCTCTATTTGAAAGGTAATTACAACAGTAGGAGCACAGGTAACATTAAGGTCAAGCTGTTAACAGCCTCTATTTGAAAGGTAATTACAACATGCCTCCTCTGCTGTGTCGAAAAACATAAGCTGTTAACAGCCTCTATTTGAAAGGTAATTACAACTTTCTCAATGATATCCAGAAACCATTATTCGCTGTTAACAGCCTCTATTTGAAAGGTAATTACAACTTACCCCATCACCCATCACTCCTGCCCACAGCTGTTAACAGCCTCTATTTGAAAGGTAATTACAACGCAAACAGTTTTAACACTTCCATTTTTTCTGCTGTTAACAGCCTCTATTTGAAAGGTAATTACAACCAACTGCCCATGAATCTTTTTCCCAGTTAGCTGTTAACAGCCTCTATTTGAAAGGTAATTACAACTTTCTCAATTCGATCCACAACCCGACGTTCGCTGTTAACAGCCTCTATTTGAAAGGTAATTACAACTCAGAAGAAGAAATCAATGCCATTACATCGGCTGTTAACAGCCTCTATTTGAAAGGTAATTACAACGTTGTATTTTTACACCGTAAAATAACCTAAGCTGTTAACAGCCTCTATTTGAAAGGTAATTACAACAGCAAAACGAGGGATACACCGATGTGTATTGCTGTTAACAGCCTTTATTTGAAAGGTAATTACAACAACGCTGGCGTTTATATTTTCACTTTCGAAGCTGTTAACAGCCTCTATTTGAAAAGTAATTACAACAGACAGGCTTTATCGGAAATCGGAGTAAAGCTGTTAACAGCCTCTATTTGAAAGGTAATTACAACTGATAGCACAGCAACAGTCCGTCGATTTCTGCTGTTAACAGCCTCTATTTGAAAGGTAATTACAACCAACTGCCGCTGAATCTTTTTCCCAGTTATGCTGTTAACAGCCTCTATTTGAAAGGTAATTACAAC
>JBKBNI010000021.1:0-1368 GCA_046295455.1 Thermaurantimonas sp.
TGTTAACAGCAAAAGCTATTGTGGATAAAGTGAAAGCGGAGTTGTAATTACCTTTCAAATAGAGGCTGTTAACAGCGATGGAGTAAAGGGATACAAGGATGGGTTAGTTGTAATTACCTTTCAAATAGAGGCTGTTAACAGCGCCTTATAATTTTTTCAAAGATGATATTAAGTTGTAATTACCTTTCAAATAGAGGCTGTTAACAGCTTTACTTACGATACAGCTGACTTCATAGGTGTTGTAATTACCTTTCAAATAGAGGCTGTTAACAGCTTAACTGGGAAAAAGATTCCTGGGCAGTAGCGTTGTAATTACCTTTCAAATAGAGGCTGTTAACAGCAAAAGCATTTGCGCATGATGAACTTGCGTGTTGTAATTACCTTTCAAATAGAGGCTGTTAACAGCGAAAACTTGTTGTTGTTCACCGCAGGAGTGTTGTAATTACCTTTCAAATAGAGGCTGTTAACAGCCAGCGTAATAATAACCATAAAAAAATCTAAGTTGTAATTACCTTTCAAATAGAGGCTGTTAACAGCTGCAGAAAATTTGGAATGTATAAATTTTTGGTTGTAATTACCTTTCAAATAGAGGCTGTTAACAGCAACTGGCGTAACCACTCCTGGGCAGTTGCTGTTGTAATTACCTTTCAAATAGAGGCTGTTAACAGCTCAAAGCCATGACGTTTATATCCAATATGGGTTGTAATTACCTTTCAAATAGAGGCTGTTAACAGCGGTAATATAACCTTTGAATGTGAATTCGTGTTGTAATTACCTTTCAAATAGAGGCTGTTAACAGCAGCCTATGCTGATGCTTTTTCTATAAAAGTGTTGTAATTACCTTTCAAATAGAGGCTGTTAACAGCGAGGTAATGGAGAGGGAGATAAGGGAGAATGTTGTAATTACCTTTCAAATAGAGGCTGTTAACAGCAGTGGCTGTTTTGGGTATCCATACTGTCGTGTTGTAATTACCTTTCAAATAGAGGCTGTTAACAGCTCTAAAAAAATGAGAAACAGGGTTGTAACGTTGTAATTACCTTTCAAATAGAGGCTGTTAACAGCACAACTGGGAAAAAGATTCATGGGCTGTTGGTTGTAATTACCTTTCAAATAGAGGCTGTTAACAGCACAACTGGGTTGATCACTCATGGGCTGTTGGTTGTAATTACCTTTCAAATAGAGGCTGTTAACAGCCCCCGCGGGGAAACACCTCTCGCCGTGGTTGTTGTAATTACCTTTCAAATAGAGGCTGTTAACAGCCTCGCCCGGCAACTCCTCCCAGGTGAGCCCGTTGTAATTACCTTTCAAATAGAGGCTGTTAACAGCTCTTTCATAAATTGTAGCAAGTGCTTGGCCGTTGTAATTAC
>JBKBNI010000022.1:0-1307 GCA_046295455.1 Thermaurantimonas sp.
CTGTTAACAGCATTTACAGTGGGATCACAGGTAACACTGAGGTTGTAATTACCTTTCAAATAGAGGCTGTTAACAGCTTATAAAGGAGTTAAAACCTATGCTTTAAAGTTGTAATTACCTTTCAAATAGAGGCTGTTAACAGCTGTATTATCCGCACTAATAAACGTGCAAAAGTTGTAATTACCTTTCAAATAGAGGCTGTTAACAGCAAATATTGCCCGTATCTTTTTGACCCAGAAGTTGTAATTACCTTTCAAATAGAGGCTGTTAACAGCACTTCCTTTAATTCAGGAAAAATGGAACGAGTTGTAATTACCTTTCAAATAGAGGCTGTTAACAGCAATTTGCCTGAAAATATAGAACAACTTTCAGTTGTAATTACCTTTCAAATAGAGGCTGTTAACAGCTGTTGATCTTATTGCATGGGAGATTCAAAAGTTGTAATTACCTTTCAAATAGAGGCTGTTAACAGCGCACCGCAAATAGTAAGTGTGAGGGACGAAGTTGTAATTACCTTTCAAATAGAGGCTGTTAACAGCAGTAGCTCAGTTCTGCCCTCAGCACTTTGAGTTGTAATTACCTTTCAAATAGAGGCTGTTAACAGCTACTACTAAATACAACATTTAAAGCTACACGTTGTAATTACCTTTCAAATAGAGACTGTTAACAGCTCTCAGGTTAGCGTTCAGTGCCCTTTCTCCGTTGTAATTACCTTTCAAATAGAGGCTGTTAACAGCGCAAAGACTAATCCGCCTTATGAATTTTTCGTTGTAATTACCTTTCAAATAGAGGCTGTTAACAGCTAACAGATCAAGACCAGACAGGCCGAAACGGTTGTAATTACCTTTCAAATAGAGGCTGTTAACAGCGCCGGCCGCGGTCAGCCGCGCCTGGCCCGAGTTGTAATTACCTTTCAAATAGAGGCTGTTAACAGCGAGCATTTTGATCCGGTTAAATACAATTGGGTTGTAATTACCTTTCAAATAGAGGCTGTTAACAGCTATTCGTTTATTGACTCATTGTATTTGTTGAGTTGTAATTACCTTTCAAATAGAGGCTGTTAACAGCTGATATCATCTTTGACGCACACCGCGAATTGTTGTAATTACCTTTCAAATAGAGGCTGTTAACAGCTTGAGAACTTACAATATCACTTATGCCTCTGTTGTAATTACCTTTCAAATAGAGGCTGTTAACAGCACAACTGGGTTGATCAATCCATGGCAGTAGGTTGTAATTACCTTTCAAATAGAGGCTGTTAACAGCTCTTTCATAAATTGTAGCAAGTGCTTGGCCGTTGTAATTAC
>JBKBNI010000023.1:0-961 GCA_046295455.1 Thermaurantimonas sp.
ATGCTCTGATTTCCTGTAAGGGCGGCTTCACAAGAGCCAAGGCATAAGTACTGTTGTCATTAAAAAACACTTTATGAACTCTTAGTAATGTAATGGTATCATTCGTATAATTATTGAGAAGGGTCATATGACCATCGCCTTCTACGGGAGCAGTCAGCCATGCCATCAATTGACCATTCTTACTCACAGCTTCTGAAGATATATGATGAAAGGATGCGATTTCTTCAACACCAAAGCTATTGACAGGTTGTGCGGCTAGTGAATTCACCGCTGCAAGAATTATTGTAACAAATTGAAACGGGTGAAAAATTAAAGACTTCATTGGAAACAAATCATATTTATACAAAGAAAAAGGCAAAGTGTGAAAGAAACGGCCATTTTATTATCGATAGTACTTTTGTATGCTTTAATGATTTCACATGAAAGAGAAGTATAAGAAAATTCAGCGGTATTTCGCCCATCTCCTTGAGCCCGACACAGCTGATTCGGGATTGGCCAAAGCAGTTGATATCTTTATTACTACTATTATTTTATTGAATATCACAGCCTTGATTTTAGATACGGTGCCAGATATCCCGTTTTTCTATAAAGAAAATTTTTTATTTTTTGAAATTTTTACAGTCATAATTTTTTCTGCGGAATACCTTCTTCGAATCTGGATCGCTCCGGTCACTGAGAAATATTCGGTATTTAAAAAACCGCGGTTGCGCTTCATTATCAGCTTCTATGGGATTATAGATTTATTGGCCGTTATGCCATTTTATTTGAATTACTTATTCGGTCTGAATTACTATTTTTTACTGGTTTTTCGCTTGTTTAGGTTGTTTAAACTATTCAGATACTTTACTGCGCTCCAGCTTTTGGGAAGAGTTTTCAGAGCAAAATTTCAGGAGTTGTTTTTTGCTCTTTTCTTCATCATCATTATGCTAATATTTGTTTCATTTACAATGTATTATGTCGA
>JBKBNI010000024.1:0-950 GCA_046295455.1 Thermaurantimonas sp.
GGATCAAAAACTAGAATATTTGGATCAGATCACAGACAGCACAACAGATGAGGAGTTAGCCAGTATTTTTAAAAAAAATGATCAGAAATCTCATCGACCATCATTACGGAATTTTTGCCAATATTAACGGGATTTACAAGACAATCGTATCTCAAAATGTGGAAGAAAACTTAAAT
Organism: Thermaurantimonas sp.; assembly: GCA_046295455.1. Classification (GTDB taxonomy): domain Bacteria; phylum Bacteroidota; class Bacteroidia; order Flavobacteriales; family Schleiferiaceae; genus Thermaurantimonas. Next base: position 177 of record JBKBNI010000024.1, read on the forward strand.
AAAATAGTCGATGTCTTTGAAAATGGTTATTTTGAATTTGCTGTGTATAACAAATTGGATCCTGGTGATAGGCAGAAGTTTAACGGATATGTTTACGGCACTATCAATAACAATATTCAATATGTAAGATTACCGGGATTTGATATTTCGTTGAATCTGGAAGACCCTAAATATCAAGGATTGATTGATTTTATTGATAATCCTAAGCCCAATCATAAGGGAATCATATTCGATGTAAGGCACAATGGAGGAGGATTGGCAGCAGATTTACAACTTTTGGTGGGAACTTTCGTGCAAAACAAGACGCTGATAGGTCATTCTCGTCAAAAAGTCAGTTCCGGTCGGTTTGACTATGGCCCTTGGCTGCCTGTAGAGGTGAAACCACGTCCTAAGTTTAATGGACTTCCGATTGTTATTTTATGCGATGAATTATCTATCAGCATGGCTGAAGCTTTCACCATGGCCATGTCTGTCCTTCCGAAAGTAACTACAGTAGGTACTACCACATTTGGTGCACATGGACCACTGATATTTGGAAACACAAGCCTGATGATTAGCGGAAGTCGATCTTTTTTACTTCCCAACAGTTGGAGAATACAACTTGCAGTCGAAGTATTTCGCCCCATTAGTGGAAAGGTTTTGGAAGGAATAGGATATACCCCTGAAGTAATTCTTCCGCTGGATGTACAAGCGCTGAATAATAACGGAAGTGACAATCAACTGGATAAGGCGATTGATCTCTTAAAATAATATCCAGACAGGTCAACGAACCCC
>JBKBNI010000025.1:0-858 GCA_046295455.1 Thermaurantimonas sp.
TCGTTTAATTAATTGATATTAAATAGTTTAAGGTATTATATGCTGTTAACAGCCTCTATTTGAAAGGTAATTACAACTCTCCGCCGTGCGGCGCAGGATCCATTCGCGCTGTTAACAGCCTCTATTTGAAAGGTAATTACAACAGGTTGTGCTCGATGATCACCAGCGAGTGGGCTGTTAACAGCCTCTATTTGAAAGGTAATTACAACTGTCCACTGGAAGGAGGCCGTCGTGGGATGGCTGTTAACAGCCTCTATTTGAAAGGTAATTACAACAAAAAGCACTTACACACTTAACAAACGGAGGCTGTTAACAGCCTCTATTTGAAAGGTAATTACAACGTTACGCGACATTCTCTCTACCGGTGAGGTGCTGTTAACAGCCTCTATTTGAAAGGTAATTACAACGGTCAGCCTATGCATGAGCACAGCCTCCTTGCTGTTAACAGCCTCTATTTGAAAGGTAATTACAACGGCGGCGCTCGCGGGTTGCGGGGCGCGCACGCTGTTAACAGCCTCTATTTGAAAGGTAATTACAACGGCATCGGTGCCGGCGTCGGCGTGGCCTCGGCTGTTAACAGCCTCTATTTGAAAGGTAATTACAACAGATAGTAATTCGTCGCCAACATTTTTAAGCTGTTAACAGCCTCTATTTGAAAGGTAATTACAACCTACTGCCCAGGAGTGATCAACCCAGTTAAGCTGTTAACAGCCTCTATTTGAAAGGTAATTACAACCTATAAAAATGCGTTACTTGTACGAACGTTGCTGTTAACAGCCTCTATTTGAAAGGTAATTACAACAACGCTGGCGTTTATATTTTCACTTTCGAAGCTGTTAACAGCCTCTATTTGAAAGG
>JBKBNI010000026.1:0-837 GCA_046295455.1 Thermaurantimonas sp.
GGTGTGTCCAAGGCCTTCGGCAAACTGCTTGAAAGCATAAAACCCTAGAATGGGAACAATTGATAAACCTACAATCTTCATGTAAGGTCTCGCAAGTGTGATTACCCCTTCGTCCTGTCGCATGTAGCTAAGCAGCGGAACAAAAGCCATCAAAATCACAAAAAGAAATATTCCAAAAAATAAATTTAGCCAAAAAGAAGCATTGAGTAAATCAGGTAATATGCGATGGTGTCCTGCACCGTGAGCATTGGCAATCAGTGGAGTCAGTCCATAGGCGATCCCGATTCCAAAAACAAGTACAACGGTAAAAATTCCATTTACAAGAGAGGCGGCAGCCAATGGCTCTACTCCTATGCGTCCGACCATCACATTGTCCGCTACAGCCACCGTAATTTGTCCGAGTTGACCAATCATTACCGGCCAGGCCAGACGAAAATTGTCCCTGTAATGCATGCGTGCGTCCGAAGTCATCAAAGGATATTTGTGAGCTCCGAAAAAGCGTAGATTTCGTATGTTGGCCTGATATCGGCCTTCTGCCTACCGTGATTATACCAAACTTGATCAATGCCTACATTGCGCGCACCAGCAATATCCGCTTCCGGATGATCACCTATCATTATGGCTTCATTTCTCCGGCATTGGGCTGTCCTTAGCGCCGTGACGAAAATTTTTGCATCAGGTTTATTGGCTTTTGCCATTTCACTGGTTACCAATGTCTTAAAATATTTATTGAGACCTGTGGATTTAAGTTTAGTCATTTGTACTTCGGTAAATCCATTGGTAATAATGGCAAGCGTGTATTTCGAAAACAAATATTCCAATATTTCCGTAGCTCCC
>JBKBNI010000027.1:0-761 GCA_046295455.1 Thermaurantimonas sp.
AAAGGCCGTGTCGCAGAACCTGGTTTTAAATCAGTCGCACCCGGCAATGGCGTAATCATAAAACCGCCAGTTTCGGTTTGCCACCAAGTATCGATGACGGGACAGCGGCTTTCACCGACCACAGTGTAGTACCAGTTCCAGGCTTCCGGATTAATTGGCTCACCGACCGATCCTAAAATTCTCAGGCTGCTACGGTCACTTTCCCGTACAAAAGCATCGCCCTCACGCATCATGGCGCGGATCGCGGTCGGTGCAGTATAGAGAATGGTCACGTTATGCTTATCAACAATATGTCCAGTACGCGCCCAGCTTGGATATTGCGGCACACCTTCAAACATCACGGTGGTGGTACCATTCGAAAGTGGCCCATACAGTACATAGGAATGCCCGGTGATCCAGCCCACATCTGCGGTACACCAGAATACATCATCCTGCTTGATATCAAATGCTTCACGGAAGGTGCAATTCACATAGGTCAGATAACCGCCAGTGGTATGCATCACGCCCTTGGGCTTGCCGGTGGAACCTGAGGTATACAGGATAAACAGCGGATCTTCGGCATTCATCGGTTCGGGTGGACAGATGTCATTCACTGACATAATTTCCGTGTGATACCACAGATCACGTCCTTCCTGCATTTCAATTGGGTTACCGGTGCGGTGTACCACCATTACATTTTGAATCGAGTCTGTACCCGCCAGTTTCAGTGCTTCATCGACATTGGCTTTCAGTGGAATGGCCTTACCGCCGCGCATGCCGGA
>JBKBNI010000028.1:0-575 GCA_046295455.1 Thermaurantimonas sp.
TAAAGAGATTTCGAATAGCAGAAAAAGAGAGAGAAGATTTCTTAAGGAGCCAAGAAGCTATTAGAGAAGCTAATAACGAGCTTAACAAGATTATCACAAAACTTAAAGACTTAAAACCAATCATTGAAGACCCTTCAACTTATCTACATTTAGGAACTTCCGAACGACCAAATCCTCCTATGTATGAGTTTGGTTACAATGGTTATTATCTCTGCTTCAACAATAGCACACCATATCAATACGACATTGAAAGTGGTATTTTGAAAGTATCACTTTATGAGAAAAGCGGACACCAATATATTGTCTATAAGGAACACGTTCTTAAGCAAGCAAATTATCGTTTTGACAGAGATTTAATTGGAAATAATGGCTGGTCAGACCACAAAACAGGAAAAGACTTTTTGACAACAGACGAACTAATCGAAAAATGGGTGAAACAGTTTATTAATGACATTGGAAAAAGAAAGAAAAACCACAGCTAACATGGGTATTGCGTCAGGCGGGCTGACGTGCAAATTTGAAGCTTTGTGCTTCATATCAAATTTAGTGCTGGGTTGACATTTTTGTGCTCAAGA
>JBKBNI010000029.1:0-563 GCA_046295455.1 Thermaurantimonas sp.
AAGTCGTTCTGCTCTTCATAGTCGAATGAAAAATATATATTGTCTGAAAACTGCTTAACTTTTAATCGGTCTGATATTTTTTCAGAACTTTCATATTTACTGTCAAGGAAGTTAAACATTGATTTAGCAGATTCTACTGTCCCAGCCAATGCAATGTCAATGGTGTTTTTTAGGTCATTAAATAATTCAATTTCTCTTTCTATTGAGTCGTTTTGAATTAAATCCTTGTAACCAAGAATGTCTACAAAAGCTGCAACGCTATATTTCTTTTCGAGTGTCTTCATACAATTACTGCTAACGTTTTGCGGCTTGGCGATGGTGGCGATTTAACCACAAATGTTCATACGAAGCACACACTTCAAATTTACGAAAAACTGTCATACGAAGCACTGAACCGCCACTTTTGCCAAACCGCTGTTAGTGGCTGGGCTTCTTTGTTTTCCGTCTGTCAGCAACATTTTTTGTCCTCCTGAATTGGTGGACAAGCAACACTTCCGTAGCTACAATAAACACAGCAGTCGCCTTGTTTTGGTTTTAGAACTTGTTTGCATTTTTCACATTCG
>JBKBNI010000030.1:0-532 GCA_046295455.1 Thermaurantimonas sp.
GGAATATTGTAAATGTATAATTTGCCGAGTTCATAAGCGTCTTTATATCTTATGTATCCATCAGTAAAAATTTTGCCAAATATATTTTCTATCGATTTGTAAGTATCTGAACTCTTATTTTTTAATCCACATTCTAACACAAAAGCATTTTTACCTAAGGATGTGAAATTAATATCTATATCTGCAACAAAATCTACATTATTTTCATAACTCCCTTTATTGTTATTTATCCAGCTATTATTTGAAATTCTTATTTCATATTTCTTTAGCTTTGTATAAAAAAAATCATTATCAATATATTTTAATCTATACCCAAAACACTTAATATAAGCTGGTATAGCCAGATATTTATCTACAAAAGATTGAATGGTTCCAAAAAAGTTAGGGTAGCTAAGTAATTGATTTGCTTTATCTCCAAGTTTATTTTTTATGATGTCAATGGCTACATTAGTATGTGTTAAAACGCAAATTCCCTTGTTGTTTTCAAAGGGCATTTTCTCTGAAAGGATATAGAGTTTTGCAAGTAAGGTAG
>JBKBNI010000031.1:0-530 GCA_046295455.1 Thermaurantimonas sp.
CCTTTGATAAAAACATTTTCCTTTAGATGTTCCGACGATAGGTCAACATTTATGATTAAAACACGATAACCAAAGTTCTGTAATTCATTAAACCAAAACTCCTGGCCAAAAAAGAAAGTGAAATTTCTGGTTCCCAAATGACTAAAATTATTCTGTGACAATTCAGAAATTTCAAAACCAAATTGAACGTTTGGCTTTAAATTTTGATTCTGGCCGAAGACTTTTGTAAAAATAGATGGAGTGAGTAAAATAAAAAGAAGAAACAAGTTAAGATTGATTTTTCTTTGTATTAAATTCATTTTAATTTGTTTATGTATGCTAATTTGATTTTTTTAAAAATCTCTCCAAAATCAACTTAAAACATAACTTTTAATCTATATTTTCAAATTAACATGAATACGCTTTTTTTGCTTTTCTTTTTTACAATATAATCATTTAGTTTTTCAAAAAACTTCATACAATTACAGCTCGAAAATTATGTATTGAATTATATTTCATTAAACTACAATCATTTTTAAATACCATTTGTG
>JBKBNI010000032.1:0-517 GCA_046295455.1 Thermaurantimonas sp.
TGCTGAATAACAGTAGAGAAAAACCAGGGCAATAAAGGATTTCTTGTTGCTGTAATTAATTTTATCGAAGCTACACTAAGTTTATTAATTATTTTATTATCCTCTTCATGAGCCCACCCTCCAATTTTAAAAGCAATAACTTTTATGTCTTTTAAATTTGAAGCTAAACTTAATTCTTTTACCAACCTTGGGTTGGTGCTTAGGCTGGATGTGGTGATAAAGAGAAGTTTATTAAACTTTTTCATAATCAAATATTAAAAGTCTCCCGCCATTTTTTTACAATATTATCCTGTCCAAAATTATTGCTGTAATATTTTTGAAGTCGTACCCGGTCAATATTATTATTTCTAAGTCTATCAATCATTAATAAAATACCTTTTTTGATGGCATCTTCATTATTGTCAACGATTATTACATCAGGATTATTCTCGGCTAAAGCTTCTATAGCGCCTACATTAGTAGCAACGAATGGATTACCATAAGCCATTGATTCCAGAAGCACAAGCGGTAACCCTTC
>JBKBNI010000033.1:0-514 GCA_046295455.1 Thermaurantimonas sp.
TTCCATATAAATTAAACAGAACGCTGTCGCCAACATTCAAAGAGAAGTCATACAAGGTATCAAGCTGGTTTAATGTGTCAAGATAGAATACTTTATTGTTTTCTTCTCTTAATAAACCACGATATGAAAGATTACTTTGAAACAATGAGTCTGTCGTTGAATAGAGCTTAAACCATTGTTCGCTATTTATTAACGTGTCGCCTTGAAAGCCGTAAACAGTTGTCGTTGTAGCCACAAAGTTAGGATTTTGTTGATTTGCGGCAGGATAGGTTTTTGCAACATTCCATTTTGAATCTAAGTTGTCAAAATGATTAATTACTTGGCCCAAAAGAATTGTGGGAAGTAATAGAATTGAAAGTAGAATTGTTGTTTTCATTTCTCTTTGTTTTTCGGTGTCTGTATTTTTAGCATTAGCCATAACGGTTGGCGCACTGGCGCAGTGGCGGATTTCGGACTTGTCCAGACCGCAGCGTCTGGAGCACAAAACTGGCAGTTAAGCACAAATGGTGATAGA
>JBKBNI010000034.1:0-504 GCA_046295455.1 Thermaurantimonas sp.
GGGTTGAATCTGCGCCTTCGGAGGGCTCGACTTTCCATTTCATTTGGCCTAAATATGAGAAGAAAGAAGCATTAATGAACGTATGAAAAATTTTGTGTTTTTATCTACACTATTCTTCTTGGTGGTCAGCTTATCCGGATGCGCCACATTGTTTTCGTCTTCAGTGTATTCTGTCACGGTCAATTCCAATCCAAAAAATGCCCAATTTGAAGTATTTGACCGCTTTCAAAACCGAATAATTACAGGAGTTACACCTCAGGTCATCATGCTCCCGGCCTCCTACTTGCCATTCATCCGCCAGCGTTATACGGTGCTGGTCAACGATCAGGAATATGAGAGTATGCAAATGTCAGTTACATTTCACATAGACGGATGGTATTTTGCAAACTTGTTAATCCCACCAGTGGCTCCGATTGCTATGTTGATTGTCGATCCACTATCGGGAAATATGTTTACAATAGATTATTTCTGCCGAAATGTGAATTTCAACTTGAGAAGGATTAA